>DASXHL010000076.1:0-16691 GCA_036488555.1 Rhizomicrobium sp. | reverse complement strand
CGCATCGGCGGGCTGTGGCATGCCTTCACCTACAGCGCCCATCCGGTTTCCGCCGCCGTCGCGCTCAAGACGCTGGAGCTTTACGAGCGCCGCGACACCTTCGGCCATGTGCGCAAAGTCGCGCCGCATTTCCTCAAGCGGCTTGGCGGCTTACGCGATCATCCTCTGGTGGGCGAGGCCGATGGCGTGGGCCTGATCGGATCGGTCGAGCTTTCCGCCGACAAGAAGACCCGGCGCAATTTCGAGGGAGCGAAGGGCGTGGCCGCCAGGTGCAACCAGTTCTGCCAGGAAGAAGGCCTCATCGTGCGCGCGCTGCTGTCGGACCGCATCGCGCTGTGTCCGCCGCTGGTGATCCAGGAAAGCGAGATCGACGAGATGTTCGACCGCTTCACCCGCGGCCTGAACAAGACCCTGGACTGGGTGAGGGCGGAAGGCCTTTTCTAGGCGCCCCCTGCGTCAGGAGGCGCGCAACATCTGACGCTCCAGCACAAGGCTGGGGCGGGTATAGATCAGCGTCTCGCCACTCCACACTTCCAGCTTCTTGGCGCTGGGCAGCTTCATGGCATGCGCCAGAATCTTGGCGCGCTGGTCGTCGTCGCAATTGGCGGAGAATTTGTAAGTCAGGCCGCCAGTCTCGTCGAGATAGCAGATTTCGTATGCGGGCATGAACGCCTCCGAACCATCCAGTTCAAAACTACCCCGCTTGTTCCCTTTTTGCGCGACGGGTCCACGAATGTCGAATGACATTTGGGTTACAGATGTCACGAATATTCCGAGGGCTTTCGTTTGTGCGGTCGCAAAATGGACATGAGTGGAATATTTCTCAGCACCTCTTGGTGCGGAGCTTTTCCGTGTCATATGCGTTAACGGGAAACCGCTCCCGGCCATTTATTTATTAAAGGAGTTGCCATGTCCGCCCCCTTCAAACTTGCGCCATTGCCCTGGGATGAAGATGCCCTCGCCCCGACCATCTCGTCCAACACCATTGCGTTCCACTACCACAAGCACCACCAGACCTATGTGGACACGCTCAATAAGCTGGTCGAAGGCACCAACTATGCCGACCTGAAGCTGGAAGAGGTCGTGCAAAAGACCCATGGCGCAAGCGATGCCAAGGAGAAGCTGATCTTCAACAATGCGGGCCAGGTATGGAATCACGATTTCTACTGGCGCAGCCTTACCCCCTCCAAGACCGAGCCTGATGGCAAGCTGGACAGCGCCATTGCCGTCGCCTTCGGCAGCAAGGAAGATTTGATTGCCCAACTGGCGGAAGCCGGCAAGACCCAGTTTGGCTCTGGCTGGGCCTGGCTGGTCAGCAAGGAGGGCAAGCTCTCGATCGAGAAGACGCCCAATGCCGAGACCCCGATGGCCAAGGGCGTGAACTGCCTGCTCACCGTGGACGTATGGGAACACGCCTATTATCTCGACTATCAGAATGCGCGCCCCAAATATCTGGAAGCGGTGCTGGCCAAGATCCTCAACTGGGAATTCGCGGCCGAGAACCTGACCAAGGAAGATCGCGCGGTTCGCGCAGCCGCTGAATAAGGCTGCGCTCTCAACACCGTTAAATTTTTACCGGGCGGAAAGTCTGGAAACCCTATCCTCACGGCCCGATCCGGGCCGTGGGGATTTTTCTTGGCCGTCAGCAGGACATTTGGAAAGCGCGTGGCGCCGCAGCCGCAGGCCGCCCTTGTGGCGCAGCCGCGCCCGGCGGCCATCACCGCTGTCGAATCCGTTGGCACGCCCGGCTTTGCTGGCCGCCTGTTGGCCCGGGTGCCCTGGTTTACGCTGGTCCTTAGCGCCGTTCTGGCCATCCGCTTCACGCTCGAACTGCACGGCGCCACCGACTTGGTTGCGCCGGATGCGCCCGGCCATTTCAGCCTGCTCGCCATGGGCGCGTCCGACCGCACCCAGGTCCTGGATCATGGCGAGTGGTGGCGGCTGTTCACCGCCACCATGCTGCATGGCTCGGCCGAACACCTGATCGGCAATCTCGTCACCTTCCTGATGGTGGGCATCCTGCTTGAGCCCATGATTGGTATTGGCTGGTTTGCGGCCATCTACCTGACCGGCGGCTTTGCAGGAGCGGTGCTATCCACTCTGCTCAGTGGGCCCGACATGCTGTCGGTGGGCGCTTCCGGCGCGATCATGGCAACCTTGGCGGCGCTCTTCACCCTCAGCTTCCATGCCGGCGCCAGCCGGCCCGGCCTGATGCGGCGAATGTCGGCGGGTTCGCTGTTTCCTGCCCTGATCCCGACCGTGACCAGGAGCGGCGCCGTCGTCGACATCAATGCCCATTTGGGCGGGTGCCTGGCGGGTGCGGCCATCGCCTTCCTGATGCTGATTGCCTGGAATGACGAGGTGGAAACGCCGCCCGGGCGCTCCATTGCCGCCATCATCGCCGGCTTCTGGGTGGTGGTGACGGCCTGGGCTTTCGCGGCGTCCGGCAACACCTTCGTCCAATATGCCCGGCCAGGCCTGGATCTGATCCCGCCCGGCGAAATTCCGAAGAATTTCAGCGCCCTGGAAGCCACCAGCATGACACTGGTGGACAAATATCCCAAGGACCCGCGGGCCCATCTGTTTCGCGGCCTCTATCTCCTGGAGCAGCACGATGTGGCCGGTGCCGAGCCCTATTTCCGCGATGTCGTGGGGATGAAGGATGCAAGCCAGGTCATGAGCCCGGAATTCCATGACTGGAATCTGGCACTTCTGGCCTTCTCGGTCCATTTCCAGCATCGCGGCGAAGAGGCCAGGAACATCGCGGCGCCGCTCTGCAGCCGCTTCTCACAGCTGGATCAGCACACTCGGGAAACGCTGCAGGCCGCCGAGGCTTGCGGTTCCTAGAGCCCGCGTGGGCCGCCCCCATTGCCGGGATTCTGGTCCGGGATGGGGCCGCTTTGCGGGTTGCCCGGCATGGCGCTGCCATTGTTGTAGGTCGAAGTGCGGCAGGCGTTCAGCCCCATATTCCAGCCCGCGCGATAGGCCTTGTTACCGCTGTACATCTGGTCATCGCGCACGATGGTGTCGTCGTGGCGCTTGTTGGCATCGGGCGACCAGGCGCTGCTGCAGCCATCCTGATAGCCGACCTTGTAATCCGGCGAGCGGCGCAGCGCGCGCTCCTGTTTACTGAGAAAAAGTCCGCACGCCGAAAGCGGCAACAGCATCAGCAAAAAGACAATAATCTGGCGCATGAGAACCCTGGACCGTTAACCGAGCCCTTTTACCCCGGTTTAAGCGGCTATGCGCAGTTTTTCGCGGGCGGGGAGAAGGCGGTTTCGTGGAGCGGCCGGAATTCTCGGCGCATCGTGTGCTGGCGCTGGAACCAAGTCATGCTGGCACCCCGTGCCCGGCCCGCTCACCAAGCCTTCGGGGACGTCTAGATGGTATGCGCGCGCATGGCGCGCGCCCGCTGATCCGCTTCGATCTGGGATTTCACATCGGCCAGACCCGCGGCGACGCTGGTATCGCTGTCGATATGGAAGACACGGAGCATGCCGAGGCCACCGGCACATGCAGAGCCACAATCCGGACCGGACCGCGAGAGACCAACAGCGGCGGACCGGATCATGGCGGGAGAGATTTGCGATGTGCCGGCGCCCGGGTGTCCCAGGCCGAGATCCGGCTCATGTGGCGCCAGGAGCGACACAAGACCGACCCAGAACACAGCCCGGAAAATCATGGCATGCCCATCTGTGCTTCCACGCGGACAAGCATGGGGTGGGCTCTATTGTTGGGCGCTTAGCACTTTCTTTAAATTTGAAACTAGTTTCATCTTCCCAAGGGCAACATCACCCGGATGCTGACGGCAGCACTCCACTTTGATTCAAAAACGCGACGTAATTGAATCGCCTGTCATTAAAATTTTCAGCAAATGCCGCCTGACGGCGCGAGGCCGCGATGCATCTGGCTGCCAAAATGCCAATGTGCAAGGATTCAGGTGGTTGCGGGGCGCTGCGCCTGCGGCAGGGTGATGGTGGCGCGGAAGCCTTCGCCCGGGCTGCTGTCCAGTTCCAGCCAACCGCCATGCAGTTCGGCAAAAGCTTTCACCAGGGTCAGGCCGAGGCCCGCGCCCTTGGAATGCTGGGCGGCTTCTGCGCGGCCGCCATGTTCGAAGGGCTCCTGGATGCGCGCCAGATCCTCCGCCGCAACCCCGTCACCATCGTCTTCCACCGTCACGGCGATGCCCGCCTCGCTGGCTATGGCCGATAAGACAATGCGGCTGCCGGTGGTGAAGGTGACGGCATTATCCAGCAGGCTGTGCACCAGGCTGGTGAACACCGCTTCGTCGGCATCGGCCATCAGGCCGATGGGGCAGCGGCCGGCATCGATCAGGATTCCTCGCGCAGTCGCGCGTCCCAGAAAGGCGTCACGCGCCAGCCACAAGACGCTGCCGGCATCGACCGCCGTGCGGCGCAGGTCGTAGCGGCCGGCCGAGATCTTGGTCAGGTCCATGATCTGGTTGATGATCTTGAGCAGGTTGCTGCCGCCCTGATGTACCAGCCCGGCATATTCGCGGATCTGCCCCGGGTTTATGCTGTCGGCCAAGCTCATCATCAGGTCGGAAAAGCCCAGAATGGCGTTCAGCGGCGTCTTGAGTTCATGGCCCATGGTGCGCAAGAGGGTTGTCTTGGCGCTGGCGACACTGGCGCTGGCCGCGTCCAGCCGCGAAGCCAGGTTGGCGAGATAGGTTTTCTGCTGTTCGGCGCGCGCATGGGCGTCGGCCAGCGCATGCTGCTGCTCGGCCAGCGCGGTTTCGGCGCGGAATTTGTCCGTGATGTCGGTAAAGACCATGACGCGTCCGCCATCGGGAGTGGCGCGGTCGCGCACCAGATAAGCCTCGCCGGTATTGGTGCGGATGGTCATCGCGCCGATGGGCGCGCGGTGCCCTTTCAAGCACCGTTCCAGCCATTGTTCGGGTGGTTCATCCAGGAGGATGCGCCCGCTATAGGCCCCCTCGGCGGCGATCTCGGGAAAGGTCTTCCCGATCAACGCATCGACGGTCTTGACCCCACAGAACTGGGCGTAAAGCTCATTGGCCAGGATCAGCCGGTCGCTGGCGTCGAAGAAGGCGAAGACTTCCGCCGACAGCGCCACCGCTTCCTGAAGCCGCGCCATTTGGGCACGCGCGGCCGTGACATCGGTCCACAGCAGCAGGGTGCGGCCATCCCCGGTACGACGCGATTTGATTTCGACCACGCGGCGGCCGGTGAGCGCCACATCGCGGGGGGCGAAATGCTCCGGCTGGAGTTGGGCCAGGCGCTGCACGATGAAGCTTTTGACCCCGCCTGCCAAGGCCTCGGGCGCAATCTCGCCACCCTCGATCTCCAGCCGGATCAGCTCTTGATAGCTCTTGCCGATCAGGTTCTCGCGCGGCGGAAACGAGCGGAAAAGATAGTTGAGATGGGCATTTGCATAGATGAGCCGACCATCCGGATCGAAAATGGTGACGGCCGAACGCAGCGAATCGAACGCGGCCAAAAGCTCCGCAGCGTCCTCGCCATCCTCAACACGCGATTTGACGGCCTGACGGAACACGGCCTTCTCCGCTTTTGTGCCTGTACTTGTTGGGATAATGCCGGCAGTGCGTTGCCTAATGGTTAGGGCGATAGTGTACGGATCGATAAATGGCAGCCGTTTTCCACCTGGCGCCTGTACCCGCGAATTAACCCGTCACACACCTTGCCGAGAGCTGAACGGCTTGGGCCTCCCTTCAGATTTCGTTAAGCTTGACGGATGAGACTGGCCACAAGTTCGGCGTGGATATCCTTAATATGTCGATGACCAGTTCCGCCCCGGTGATGCGGGGGACCGGCATGCAGCGCCGGGCGTTCATGCTGATCCAGGCGTCCAAGGCTCTGGTGGGCGGGGCATTGGGCCTGGCTTTTTTTGGCATGATTGGCCGGCCCGACCCGCTCGAGATGATTGCCATGGCCGGGCTTCTGATGCCGGGCGCACTGGCACTGCTGGGCTTCACCAGGATCCAGCTTCCGGTTCTGGAGCAGATCGGGCTTGCCGGTTTTGCGCTCCTGATCGGCTATCTCGCCTTCCTGACCGGCGGGGTGACATCGCCGCTGGTCGTGTGGTTCGCATTGGTTCCGGCGGAAGCCGCCCTGATCGGCGGGCGCCCCGCAGTGATGCGCGCCGGCATTGCTGCGGCAGTGGCGCTCCTGGCGGTGGCGGCCGTCGAGGCGTTGGGCCTCTTGCCCCAGTCACGGCTGACTCTTCCTGTTTGGGAGATATATGTCTGCTCGGTATTGGCGGCGCTGGTCCAGGCGGTGCTGGTCGCGGCCGCAGCCCAGGATCGCCAGCGCGCCGCCGATGCCGCCGCCGCCGAAGGCGCGGCCATGTACCGTTTCCTGGCAGATAATGCGATGGACCTGATCACGCGCCATTCCCCCGATGGCTGTATCCGCTTCGCCAGTCCTGCCTCGCTGGCCCTGATTGGGCGGCTGCCGGAAGAAATCAACGGCCAGGCGCTCGTCTCGCTCGCCCATCCCGACCAGGTGAACGCGGTGCAGGCCGCGCTGATGGAGGCGAGTTACTATGGCCGCGCCGGCACCGCGGAAGCCCGGCTCAAGCACAAGGACGGCCATTATGTCTGGACGGAAATCCGCTGCCGCCCCGCCCATGTCGGCCAGGGCGAGCCCGCCGACATCGTGGCGGTGACACGCGACATCTCCAGGGCCAAGGAACAGGAACTGGCGCTGGTGGACGCGCGTGACGAAGCGCTGGCCGCCTCGCGCGCCAAAAGCCGCTTCCTCGCCAATATGAGCCATGAGCTGCGCACGCCGCTCAATGCCATCATCGGCTTTTCCGAAATCACCATGCGCGAGATGTTCGGGCCGGTGGGTCCGCGCTACCAGGATTATGCCCGGCTGATCCATGAATCGGGCGCCCATCTGCTCGACCTGATCAACAGCGTGCTCGATATGTCCAAGATCGAGGCCGGAAAGTTCGAGTTGAGCGAGGAACTGTTCGAGCTCGAAGATGTGTCGCAGAGCGCGGTGCGCTTCCTCAAGATTCCGGCGGAGAAGACGGGTGTCGCGCTCAGGCTCGATATTGCGCCGGAAGCCCGGCTGGTGTTCGCCGACCGCCGCGCCATCAAGCAGATCCTGGTCAACCTTCTCTCCAACGGCGTGAAATACACCCCGCCCGGCGGCGAAGTATGCGTCTCCGCCCGCGCTGGTCGCGGTATCGAAATCCAGGTGCGCGACACCGGCACCGGCATTTCCAGGGCCGATCTGGAGCGACTGGGCAAGCCCTTCGAGCAGGTGGAAAGCTCGGAGGTCCGCGCCAAGGAAGGCACCGGCCTTGGCCTGGCGCTGGTCAAGTCGCTGGCCCAGATGCATGGCGGTGAAGCGGTGCTGGAATCGGCGCTGGGCGAAGGCACGACGGTGACGGTGCGCCTGCCTCACGCGGCGGTGGATGCGAAAGGCGAGCGGCTTTCGACCGCCAAGGTGCTGCCCTTCCGCGCTGCCTAGCGCGGGTCTTTGGCCTAGCTTTTCTTGGTGAGCAAAGCGAACCTAGAAAAGCTGGCCCCGCTTCGAGCTCGCGGTACGCGAGCGAGGGCGGTAGCGTATTGCGCTCCTGCTCAGGTCGCAAAATCCCTCGCGCTAGGGCACCGGAATTTGCTTTATTGAAAACATGGAAGCCACCCCCCGTCTCAAAGCCGGCATCTTTGTGCGTGCCCTGATCCGGCGGGTTCAGGTGGTGGGTGCTTCGGCATTCGTGATCCGCAGCGGCGCGGAAGAAGCCGGCAGCATCATCCTTCGGGTCGCCAAACTGGACGGCTCCATGCTGGTGCTGAACCAGGCCCGCAACGCCAGAGGTGAACTGATCTGGGCACAGCCCCTGGGCGGCTGGGTCGATGAGAAGCGCGCCGGCGAATGGTGTGACAAACAGGTGAAATTCGATCCCGATGTCTGGATCGTGGAGATCGAGGACCGCGAGGGCCGCGCTTTCGTGGACGAGGCTATCGTGTAAGGTTCTCCTGCATCCAATCACTGTGCCGGCGGCCAAGAGCGCACATGACCCAGCAGCAGCTCCTCCAGATATTCCTGCCCATCCTGATCATCGTGCCGGTTCTCTATTTCCGCATGCGCCGGATGGCGCGCGCCCAGCCGCTCAAGCTGGACCGGATGTGGATACGACCTGCCATTTTCCTGGCGATTACCGCGCTGGCGCTGCTGGCCCCACCCCCGCCCCATCATCCGGAGCGGGTGCTGGCGGCGCTGGACTGGGCCTGGCTGGTCATTGCTGGTGGGCTGGGCGCCGCAGCAGGCTGGCAATGGGGCCGCACCATGGCCATCGAAGTTCATCCCGAGGACGGCACCCTGATGGTGAAGGGCGGCCAGGCGGCCATGATGGTGCTGGTGGTTCTGATCCTTTTTCGGCTGGGTCTGCGCGCGGGCCTGACGGCGGAAGCGAAAGCCTGGCATCTCAACGTGCTGCTGATTTCCGATGCCTCCATCGTCTTCACCGCGCTGCTGTTCACCTTGCGCAGCGTGGAAATGTATCTCAGGGCCAAGCGGGTGATGGCGGCCGCAAATCCAGTCTGATGAGAGTCAAAGGCATCCCAAATAGTAGCTAGACCGAATGTCCCTGATTTTGCCCGCCTCGTCCCCGCGCCAGGCTATCGTCCAATCCCGCACACAAGGGAAGCCTCGCTGTTCCACGGTGGCGAGTTCCACGCCGCCTTTGTCATGGATGACAAAGCCTTCCTGTTGAAGTGCGGTCAGCATTGCCGGGGAATTGGTCCCCGGGACAAAGCGAGTCTGAACTCGCTGTTGGAACGTCAGTTGGGCTTTTTGATATTCGCTGGGAAGGCCGCGCACGATACCGGGCAACTCTGATTCTGGCGGTTGCGGGCGAAACGTCCATGACAGCGATGCCCCGCCGACAGCGGCCAGCACCAACAGGCTGCCACAGCCAATCAGCAGGATTCTCCATGTTTTTCGCATTTGGATGATGCTAGCACAGAACTTGCGATAAACGGTCTGGCCTGCTACGCCCCGCGCCCATGACCCGTACCCCCGCCAGCGAAGCGGCGCGCCGCCGCACCTTCGCCATCATCTCCCACCCCGACGCCGGCAAGACCACGCTCACCGAGCATCTTTTGCTCCTGGGCGGGGCGATCCATGCCGCCGGCCGGGTCAAGGCGCGCGGCGAGGCGCGCCGCGCCAAGTCCGACTGGATGAAGATCGAGCAGGAACGCGGCATCTCCGTCACCTCGGCGGTGATGACCTTCGAGTATCAGGACGCGGTGTTCAACCTGCTGGACACGCCGGGCCATGAAGACTTTTCCGAAGACACTTACCGCACCCTGACGGCGGCGGATTCCGCGGTGATGGTGATCGATGCCGCCAAGGGCATCGAAGCTCAGACCCGCAAGCTGTTCGAGGTCTGCCGGCTGCGCGATATACCGATCATGACCTTCATCAACAAGATGGACCGGGAAGCGCGCGATCCCTTCGAGTTGCTGGACGAGATTTCCGACCAGCTGCAGATCGAGACCGCGCCCATGATGTGGCCGGTGGGCATGGGGCTGAACTTCAAGGGCGTGCTGGATCTGGCAAGCGACGAATTCGTGCCCTTCGGCGGCGCCGACCGGATGGGGCATAATGCCGTCGCCGCCTGGCTGGGGCCGGAGCTGAACGACAAGCTCAGCGAAGATGTGATGCTGGCGAAGGAAGGTTTGCCCAGCTTCGATCTGGCCACCTATCGCGAAGGCCATCTCTCGCCGGTCTATTTCGGCTCGGCGCTCAAGAATTTCGGTGTGGCGGAGCTTTTGAAGTCATTGGCCCAGAACGCGCCCAGTCCGCGCACCCAGGCAGCGGTCGGTCGCGACGCCCAGCCGGGCGACAAGGAAGTCACCGGCTTCGTCTTCAAGGTGCAGGCCAACATGGACCCCAATCACCGTGACCGGGTCGCGTTCCTGAGGCTGGCCTCGGGCGAGTTCAAGCGCAACATGAAGCTGAAACAGTCGGGCACCGGCAAGACCATCGGCGTGCACAATCCGATCCTGTTCTTCGCCTCCGAACGCGAGACGGTGGACGAGGCGTGGCCCGGCGATATCATCGGCATTCCCAATCACGGGACCTTGCGCGTGGGCGACACGCTGTCGGAAACAGGCAGCGTGGTCTTCACCGGCATTCCCAATTTTGCGCCGGAAATCCTGCGCCGGGTGCGGCTGGCCGACCCGATGAAGCAGAAGCACCTTGCGCGCGCGCTGGAAAGCCTGGCGGAAGAGGGCGTCACCCAGGTGTTCAAGCCGGCCATTGGCAGCCAGTGGATCGTGGGCGTGGTGGGCGCGCTGCAGCTCGATGTGCTCAAGTCGCGGCTGGTGGCCGAATATGACCTGGACGCCGATCTGGAAACCTCGCCCTATGACAGCGCCCGCTGGTTGCAGGGCACCGATGCCGAGATCGAGAAGTTTTCAGCTGCCAATCGCGGCGGCATGGCGACCGACCGCGACGGCGCGCCGGTATTCCTGGCCAAGAGTGCCTGGGAGATTGGCTATGTCGCGGATCGCTTTCCGAACGTGAAGCTGCTCAAGACCAGAGAACGCCACGAAGTCCACGCAGAGGGCTAAGCCGCAGCTTTGCCGTCTCGCCAGCCGCGCAGCACGCGGTTGGCTTCGCCGATGGGCACATTGTCGAAGGCATCCAGTACGGCGTAGGCATGCGCGCGATCGCGGCCCGGCCGTGCGAGGATCGCCAGCGCCGAGAACGCGGCACGGTCGAGATTTGCGCCCTTGCAGGCCGAGGCCAATGTGGCGCCGGTTTCATCGTCCAAAATTTGTGCCGCCATCTTGGCGTCCACGTCCAGCCGTTCGGCCAGCGTCGGCACGATATCGCCGCCCCGGCGCGCGGTCTCGATCAATCCCTGCGTGGTGGATTCGCGCGGCAGCATGCGGCTCGCCAGTTCCGGATTGGAATAAAGCTGCACCCTGAGACGTGCGCGGGTGGCGGCATCCACGTCATGCGCCGCCTTGGCCAGAAGCGCCTCGCAGGCATGGCGCATGCTTTCGGGATAATCGGCCGGCCAGTTGGTCAAGAGTTCCGCGACTTCTTCCGCCAGCGCCGCTCGCAAGGCGGGCCCCTGGTCGGCGAGCTGCAACAGATGGGCGAGTTTTTGCGAGGCGGCCATGGCGCGTGTCCCTTGACGCGACAAATGCTCGCGCAAACCGCTTAATGTTTCGTTGGCGATAAGAAATTGCAGAAATCTGGGTAACAGACTTAACGGAACGTAAATTCCGGTGCTGCGATCGCGCGAAGTGCCGCCCGGCACGTGTCGCGAGGAGGTCCGCAATGCATCGCCACGACCTTAACGCAATGTAGAAATACCGACCCTAGCCTCGCGATATGACCGTTGTCGGGCGCTGCTTCTGCGGGCGACAGGGGTCACAAGGATATCGTATAGATTCTATTGGCTGCGGGCGCCAGATAGGTGTCAGCCTGTGACAGCCCACATATCCGGATAATATCCGTTGAACGGCGAGCGCGACGACACCGTATAGGCGCCCATCGCGTCGAACAGGATGTAATCGCCGCCCGCGATGCTGTCGGGCAGAAGCAGCGGGCGCGGCAGCTTGTCGGCGGAATCGCAGGTCGGGCCGAAAGCCCGGAAGGGCCGCTTCTCGCCGCTCAGCGCCTTGGCTTTGCCCTTGCCGTCCACGGTGATTGCGGTCGGCGGATAGTCTTCGTCGAAGCTGGCGAAGCGCTGCTCATCGAAGCTGCCATAGATGCCGTCATTCATGTAAAGCCGCTCGCCGCGGCGCAGGACCACCTGCGCCACCAGCGAAATGCCGGGCGCACAGAGGGCGCGGCCGGGCTCGCACATGACATTGATCTGCGGGCGGCCGAGCGAATTGAGCGCCTCCTTGATCATGTCGAAATACCAATGATAGGGCGGAGGCTCCTGGCCGGAATAGGCGGCTGGGAAGCCGCCGCCGATGTCCAGCGCCGCGATCTCCACACCCGCCATGGTGATGGTGCGCTGGGCGATCTCGATCGCCTGGGCGTACGAAAAGGGCGAAAGACACTGCGAGCCGACGTGGAAGGTCAGGCAGGGCTGCGCTCCCGCCATCCGTACCCGCTTCAGAAGCTTGGCAGCTTCCTCGGGCCGGCAGCCATATTTGCTCGACATTTCCAGAAGCGCGCCGCCCAGTTGCGCCACCAGCCGCACAAAGACGCGCAGCTTTTTGGGATTACCGGTTTCGGCCAGCAGCTTGTCCAACTCTGAATCGCTGTCCACCACGAAATCGGTGACGCCATGCTTTTCGAACGCCGCCTTGGCCTGGCCGGCAAGACGCACCGGCGCCATGAAGTGACAGATGGCGTCAGGAAACAGGCCCTTGACGATTTCGATCTCGCCAAGGCTGGCGGTATCGAAATGGCGGATGCCGGAATTCCACAGATTGGTCAGCGCGATCGGATGCGGATTGGCCTTCACCGCATAAAGCACGTCGCCGGGAAAACCGTCGAGGAACTGGCGCGCGGCGGCGGCGAACTTGTCGGGATGAACCAGATAGAGCGGCTCCGACGGCTTCAGGCTTTCGATCGCCTTCAGCGGGGTGGCGAAACGCGGCAGGTTTTCCAGGCGGACGGGAGCGTTCATGGACGGCCTTTTGCGGCTTTGCCGTGATGGGTGCAAGCAAAAAGGGCGCCCGGTGAGAGCCCCGGCCTTCGCTGGCCTACGGCCAGCTCGGCGTTCGGTCGGCTTGGCTGCCGACCTCACCCCTTGATGACAGTTCCGTGGCGATTTCGATTACTGGGCCGGCGGCGGCGGTGGCGCGTCGCCCATGGGGCCGGGCCCCATTGAACCTGGCATGCCACCCATGGGGCCGGGGCCATGACCCATCGGCCCGCCCATGCCCGGATGCGGACGGCCCATCATGCCCATCATCATGCGCATGCGGCCCTCCATGCGATGCATGGCGGCGCGGCCGAACTCCTGCTTCTGCTGGGCGGACAGGGAATCGTAGAAGGCGGTCAGCGACGGCTTCTCCATGTCGATGTTGGCCAGACGCTTTTTCAGCATCGTCTCTTCCCGGTTCAACCGGTCCACCAGACTGGGACGCTCGCCGGGCCTGTGCGGCTCGCGATTGGAGCAATCGCCCTCGCGCTGCTTGGCGATATCCAGGCTCGCCTGTTTCCAATGATCGAACAACGGCTGCTGGCTGGCGGTAAGCGACAGTCTGGCTTCCAGGAAGGCCATCTCGCCGACCTTGTGGGCATACATGTCCTTGCAGAACTGGGCGCGACGCTCGGCATGATCCCTCATCATGTCCGGGGCCGGGCCGCCTTCCTGGGCGGGCGCCGCGGTATCACCTCCCGCCTGGGCATCCTGTCCCAGCAGGGACAGCATCACCGGCTTGCGGCCGGTCTGCTCGGCATGCGCATTGGTGGCGATCAGCGCCACCGTCGCCGCACCGCACAGCGCCAGGGATGCGATCATGGGGAGAAGGGCTTTACGCATAAGAAATCCCTCGTTCAAATCGGACTAAAAAACGGGCGGAGCCTACCGGTCCCTACGCCCGGGCAGCACTGAATAAGGCGTAATCTATATGAACCGGCGATGAACGGGCAGAGTCAGCATTGTCTGAACGTGGGCTCAGCCGAGGCTTTGGTTTGGTACCCATCGGAAAAATCCAATGTTTCCGCAGCCATTAGCGACAGTCTTTAACCGGATTCTCAGCCTGACGTGTCCAGACTGGCCTACTTTCAAGGGGAGGGGACATGTTTGTTGAAGGGACGAGCTGGCGTAAGAGGCTGGCCGGCGGTGTGGTCGTGTACCTGATTTTTCTAGCGCTGGGCCTGGCCTATGCTTCACGCATTTTCCACGAACCGGCTATTCTGTACGATGCTCTGATCGTCGGTTTGGTTGTCATCGTGCCGCTGATTGTGTGGGCCAAATATAAGACCAGAATCGATCCTGCATTCGCCGCGCGCGCCGCGCAACGCAAAGCCAATCCCGATCCTGACGCCAAAAGAAACGCCAGCTTCGCTCCGCTTTATATCCTGCTTTTTCACTTTCTTTTTCTGGTGCTGGTGCTGACCATCAAACATGTTCTTGATGGGATTGCGGTTTTTGCCGCGTCGGGGCGCGCAAATGAAATTATTTTCGCGACTGCGGCCGCGACCGCATTGGCAGGCCTGGCGGTGATGAGCCTGGCGGGTTTCAACGATCGGCGGCGCAAGTCGCGGGCGGCGGCCCAGGCCTAGCGCGACGCTCTCAGCTCGCGGATGGTCTTTTTGCCGTCGGTTGAGGGCTGGTAAACGTTGGTCATTTCCGTCAGCGCCCGCTGGAACATCTCAAGGGTGAAATGGTCGGGAACCTCCCAGGCGTCGAAGCCGACGCGATACTGGTAGTTCACCTGGTCATAGAGAAAATCGCCCACCGCCCGGATCTCGCCGGTGAAGCCCAGCCGGGTGCGCAGCATCCGGGCCCAGGAAAATGCCCGGCCATCGCGGAACTTGGGGAATTCCAGCACGATCAGCGAGAAGTGACCCACATCGTCGCCCAGGAGTTCCGGATTTTCGTGACTTTGCAGCTGCAAACCGATGGGCGTGTTGCGGGCCAGAAGCGCCTCGCGCTCCTTCTGGAAGCGCGCAAGGGAAACAATCACGGCGCCCTCGGGCAGTGGCGCGTCATCGGCGACGCGCGCATAAACGTCTTCGGCATAGGCGCCGCTTTTGATTAGCCTGCTCACGCTGCAACTTTCCCGTAGGCCGCGTCCTTGAAGGGCGCCATGCCCAGGCGGCGATAGGTCTCCAGGAACCGCTCGCCGGATTTGCGCTCCCTCAGATAGACATCGACCACGCGCTCCACCGCATCGGCGATCTCGTGTTCGCCGAAGCCGGGGCCCATGATCTCGCCGATGGAGGCGTCTTCGGCGCCCGACCCGCCCAGGACGAGCTGGTAGAATTCCACGCCCTTCTTGTCCACGCCCAGGATGCCGATATGGCCGGCATGATGGTGGCCGCAGGCATTGATGCAGCCGGAGATCTTGATCTTGAGCTCGCCGATTTCGTGCTGGCGGTCGAGATTTTCGAATTTCCGTGCGATCTTCTGCGCGATCGGAATGGAGCGGGCATTGGCCAGATCGCAGTAATCCAGACCGGGGCAGGCAATGATGTCGGTGATCAGGCCGGCATTGGGCGCCGCGAAGTCCAATTCCTTCAGTTTCGCGTAGATCGCCGGCAGGTCCTTCTTGCGGACATGCGGCAGGACCAGATTCTGCTCATGGGTCACGCGCACTTCGCCTACGCTGAATTCGTCCATCAGCTCGGCGATAACTTCCATCTGCTCGGCGGTGGCGTCGCCCGGCACCTGGCCCGGCGTCTTGAGCGTGATGGTGGCGATGGCATAGCCCGGCGCCTTGTGCTTGTGGACGTTGGTCTTCACCCAGTTGGCGAAATCCGCACCCGCTTGCGGGAGCGTGTCGGGGAGGCCGGTCTCGAATTTGGGCGGCGCGAAATAGGCGGTGATGCGGTCAAGCTCCTCCTGCGGCAGCTGCAGGGTGCCCATTTGCTTGAGTTCCTCGAACTCCCGGGCCACGCGCCGGCGCATTTCCTCCGGTCCGATGGTGTTAATCAGGATCTTGATGCGCTGCTTGTGAATGTTGTCGCGGCGGCTGTCCTGGTTGTAGACGCGCAACACCGCTTCCAGATAGGCGAGGATGTCCTCGCGTTCCACGAATTCTCTCATCACATGGGCGATATAGGGCGTGCGGCCCATGCCGCCACCGGCCATCACCTTGTAACCGATGCGGCCCTCATCGTTCTTCACGATCTGCACGGCCATGTCGTGATACTGCATGGCGGCGCGGTCGTGCGCGCAGGCGCCGACCGCGATCTTGAACTTGCGCGCCAGGAAAACGAATTCGGGATGCAGGCTCGACCACTGGCGGATGATCTCGGCCAGCGGGCGCGGGTCTTCGATCTCTTCGTCGGTGGCGCCGGCGAACTGGTCGGCGGTGACATTGCGCACGCAGTTGCCGGATGTCTGGATGCAGTGCATCTCCACGCTCGCCAGCTCGCGCAGGATCTGGGGCACATCCACCAGCCGGATCCAGTTGAGCTGCAGGTTGGTGCGAGTGGTGAAATGGCCGAAATTCTTGTCATAGGTGCGCGCGATATGGGCCAGCTTGCGCATCTGCTTGGAGGAAAGCGTGCCATAGGGCACCGCGATGCGCAGCATGTAGGCATGCAGCTGCAGATAAAGGCCATTCATCAGGCGCAAGGGCTTGAACTGGTCTTCGGTCAGCTCACCCGAAAGGCGGCGCGCCACCTGGCCGGCGAATTGTTCGACCCTCTCGCTGACGAATTGCGCGTCGAATTCGTCATAGCGATACATGTTGGGGGCGACGGTTTTGACAAGAGTATCAAGCATGGAACTGGCCCGCCTGTTTGCCGGTATGGGGGTGCACCGTGGGGCCGGCGGCGCGGATGATCTCCCGCTCCTTCACCGGCCGGATCTGGCCTGCTTCTTCGCGCACCTCGAACAGATAGGGAGCAACGAACTCATTGCGCGCCAGTTCCGCACTGGCGGCGGCGAGCGCCGCATCCGCACTGGCCTGGTCGGGATAGACATCGCCCTCAGCCAAGGTCAGGACCCAGCCACCGCCCTTGCGGTACAGAACATCGCCGTCACGCAGGCGATTTGCGGTCAGCATCTGGAGGCCG
>DASXHL010000075.1:0-301401 GCA_036488555.1 Rhizomicrobium sp. | reverse complement strand
TTCCATTGCGGTCCCACCCGGACCTTTCACCACCTTGTCAGGCTTGCCATCGCCATCGATGTCCAAATGCACCGGGGTAAAGCCAATCAGGACATAGCCCTTGGGAAATATAAAACCATGGGGGCCCTGCACTATGGGGTTGTGCGCTAGGAAGTCGCATACCGGTGATGCAATTGCGTGGTCAGCGAAAGAGACAATAACCGCTATTGCCAGCAGAATTGCTTTTTTCATGTCCGGTATCTCCGGCTTTGCCGAGCGAATCTAGCTTGCGGACATGAAAGACCTAATAATGCTGGCGTACCATTGCGGGACGCCTCCACCTATCTGGAGTGCAGGGGGCGGCCGATCTATCAATCCGCCGCCGCATGCGCGGCACCACTCGAATAGGCGCGCTTGCACAGCCACACAATGCCGACCAGCACCAGGTAGATCCAGCCCGACGCCCAGAAGATGTCGTTGGCCGCCATCAGATAGGCCTGGCTGGTCACGGTGCGGGCCACCGCGGCATCGGCCGAGAGCGCCGACAGCCCAAAATGATGCAGGCTGGTCACCGTCTGGGACAGACCCGGCGTGAAGATGGTGGTCTGGTCGGTGATGCGCGACTGGTGCAGCGCCTCGCGCCGATCCCATATGGTGGTGACGATGGAGGCGGCGAAACCGCCCGCGGTGATGCGGGTGAAGTTCGACAGGCCCGACGCCAGCGGGATCTTCTCCGGCGGGATGCCGTCGAGCAGGATGGTAATCATCGCCAGGAAGAAAGTCGCCAGGCCGACGCCCTGCACCAGAAGCGGCAGGGTGAAATCCAGGAAACTTGCATCCGCGGTGAAGTTGGTGCGCATCAGAAAGGAGATGCCAAAAGCGAAGAAGGCCACGGTGGCGACGATGCGGGCGTCGATCCTGCTCAACATCTTGGCCGCGGTGGGTGTCAGAAGCACCGCGATCAGGCCGGCGGGCGCCGCCACCAGGCCCGCCCAGGTGGCGGTATAGCCGACTTGGGTCTGCAGCCACAGCGGCATCAGGAGATTGCCGGCGAAGAACAGCGCATAGCCCAGGCAGAAGGCCAGCGTGCCCAGCGCGAAATTGCGCCGTTTGAACAGCGACAGGTCCACGATCGGGTTCTTTTCCGTCAGCTCCCAGATCAGGAAGGAGACAAAACCCAGCGCCGTGACGATCGTCAGGATGACGATCTCGTTAGAGGAGAACCAGTCCAGGTCCTTGCCCTGATCCAGCATCACTTGCAGCGAACCCACCCAGACGATCAGGAGCACCAGCCCCACGGTGTCGATGGGCAGCTTGCGGGTGGGCGTCTCGCGGTCCTTGAGATTCACCCAGGCCAGCACGGTGACGAGAATGCCGACCGGCACATTGATCAGGAATATCCAGCCCCAGTGATAATTGTCGGAGATATAGCCGCCCAGGATGGGGCCGCAGATCGGCGCGACCAGCGTGGTGATCGACCAGATGCCGAGCGCGGTGCCGCGCTTGTTGGGCGGGAATATCGAGATCAGCAGCGCCTGCGAGCCCGGGATCATGGGGCCGGAAACCCCGCCCTGCAGCACGCGGAAGAAGATCAGCGACGGCAGGCTCCAGGCCACGCCGCAAAGGAAGGAGGCGGCGGTAAAGGCCAGCACCGAGACACAGAAGGTGCGCACCACGCCATAGCGGCCCATCAGCCAGCCGGTCAGCGGCACGCCGATGCCGTTGGCCACGGCGAAGGCGGTGATCACCCAGGTGCCCTGGTCGGAGGAAACGCCCAGATTGCCGGAGATGGTGGGCAGCGAGACGTTGGCGATGGTGGAATCCAGCACCTGCATGAAGGTGCCCAGCGCCAGCGCCAGCGCGGTGATGCCGAGCTGGGTGCCGGTGAGCGGCGTATCCGCGGCCAGCGTCTTGGTGGCTGCCGGTGGCGCCTCCGCAGCCTGGGCGCCCCCCTCTCCGGTTTCCGGCGGCCGCCCGAAGCCTCCGGAAGATGTGTCCTTAGCGGACATTCGCGCCATTCTCCTTGAGGATTTTGGCGATCAGCGCATCGGCGACGGGACCGCTTTCCTCGCCGGTGTCGGCGCGGGTGACCCCGGGGCCGACCGACGTGGTGATCAGTGGACCGGATTCGTCGCGCACATCGACGTCAGCGGTCACGCTCAGCCCCACACGCAACGGATGCGCCGCCAGTTCCTGATGATCCAGCGCGATCCTCACCGGCACACGCTGGACGATCTTGATCCAGTTTCCGGAGGCGTTCTGCGGCGGCAAGAGCGCGAAGGCCGAGCCGGAACCGGCGCCCAGCCCCTCGACATGGCCATGATAGGTGACGCTGCCGCCATAGATGTCGGCCGTTATCGTCACCGGCTGGCCGACCCGCATGCGGGCGAGCTGCACTTCCTTGAAGTTGGCATCGACCCAGACATCGGCCAGCGGCACCACCGCCATCAGCGGCGTGCCGGCCGAGACCTGCTGGCCGGCCTGCACGGTACGCTGGGCGATCACGCCGTCCAGCGGCGCGATGATGCGCATGTGACCATAGACGATGGCCGCCTGGCGCAGCTGGGCTTCGGCCGCCAGCACATCGGGATTGTGGGCGACGTCGGCGCCTTCGATGGTGGCCTTGGTCTGGTCGAGGCTGCCCGAAGCGGTGTTGAGCGCGGCCTGGGCGCTGGCCACCGCATCGCGGGCATGGGCCAGTTCCTCGCCCGAGACCGACTGGGTGGAGAAGGCCTGCTGGCGGCGGGCATAGTCGTCCTGGGCCTGGGCCAGGGCGACGCGCGCCTGGTTCACCTGGGCGGAGCCGGCATCCGACTTGGAGAATTGCGCCCGCACGTTCCTCACCGTGCGCGCCAGATTGGCCTCGGCCGCCTGAAGGTTCACCGCAGGCACCGTCGGGTCCATGTCGATCAGAAGCTGACCCTGATGGACCGTCTGGGTATTGTCGGCATGCAGCGCCAGCACCGTCGCATTTTCCTTGGAGGTTATCGTCACGATATTGCCGCCGACATAGGCGTCGTCGGTGGATTCGAAAAAGCGGGCATAAAGCAGCCAATAGACGCCATAGGCGATGGCCGCGATCAGGACGATCACGCCCAGGATGAGGAACCAGAAACGACGCTTCGGATTGGATCGGGCTTGGGCGGTATCAGTCATGGGAAACGTCCTGCTTGGCAATTTTGGCGTCAAAATCGACGGGAGGCTCGAAGCCGCCGCCCACGGTGAGAAGAAGTGTGATGCGCTGCTTGAGGCCTTCGGCTACTACGCCCGACAGCTGCTGGCGGGCCTGCAGCAAGGTCGCTTCCGCCGTCAGCATGGGAAGCTGGGTCGCCAACCCGCTGCGATAGCGTTCGCGCGCGATCTCGTAGGCGCGCTGGGCGCTCTTGACCGCGTCTTCCTGGTGCACGCGCTGGGCGGCCAGGCTTTTCACCTCGGTCATGGCGTCGGCGGTCTGCTTGATGGCGCCCACCACCGCGCCGTTATAGTCGGCGACCGAGGAATCTAGGTCAGCGGTGGCATGGGCATATTGGGCCCGAAGCTTGCCCGCATCGAAGATCGGCAGATGCAGCGCCGGTCCCACGCCCATGGTGAAGGCGCTGCCCGTGAACATGTTGGACAGGCCGATCGACTGAAAGCCGATCAGCGCTTCCAGATTGATGTTGGGATAGA
This sequence comes from Rhizomicrobium sp., assembly GCA_036488555.1. GTDB lineage: Bacteria > Pseudomonadota > Alphaproteobacteria > Micropepsales > Micropepsaceae > Rhizomicrobium. Next base: position 297,753 of record DASXHL010000075.1, on the reverse strand, counting down.
AGTCGGCATGGGCGGCCTCGCGGTTCTGCACCGCGGCCTCGATCCGCGCTTTCGCCGCCAGAATGTCGGGGCGGCGCGACAGAAGATCGGCCGGCAGCTTGTCGGGCAGCGGCACCGCCGCATCCACCTCCGGTGTGGGCCGGCTGATGGTGCCATAGAGCGCCGCACCCTGCCCCGCCAGCGCGGCGATGGCATGAAGATCCACCTCGCGGGCGGCGGCATAGCGAAGCTGGTCGGCCTCAGCGATGGAGAGCAGCGACTTGGCCTGTTCCACGGCGCTGGCATTCTCCAGGCCTGCATCGAAACGGCCCTGGGTGATCGAAAGGATCTCGGTGCGCTCGGCGACGGTCTCGTCGGCAATGTCGCCATTCTGGTAATTGAGCAGAAGGTCCACATAGGCCTGGGCGAAGGCGCCCGATAGCGCCAGATGGGCGGCTTCGGCATCGAGCGCATTGGCCACGGCGGTATCGCGCGCCTTGGCGATGAGGTCCGCCTGCTTGCCCCAGAAGTCCAGGTCCCAGCTCATGTCGGCGGTCAGCGAACCGTACCAGCGATAGGACCCGCCAAAGGGCGGCGGGATGATGTAGTCGTTGCTGAACAGGATGCGCTGTTCGCTGCCGTCGAGCGTCACCTGCGGCCGGTCGTTGGCGCGGTTGACGGCAAGCTCAGCCTGGGCGGCGCGCAGCCGCGCCAGCGCGCCCAGCAGCGTGGGATTGTTGGCGATCACCATGGGAGCCAGGCGGTCGACCTGCGGGTCCTTGAACGCCTTCCACCATTCGCGCGGATAGTGCGGAGCGGCGGCGCCATCCAGGCCGAGATCGGATTGCGCGACCTCTTTCAGTTGCGGCGTGGTGGGCGGGGCGTCCACGCATCCACTCAAAATGGGGGCCGACAGCATCAGCGCCGAGACCAGGGCCAGGGGCGAAGTGAGAGGCTTTCTCATGACGCTTTCTTTGCTTTGACGGATTTGGAAATGGGGATATCGGAAGTGAGTATCTTGTTGCGGCGCGGCTGGCCTTCGGCCACCAGCAGCAGGCGGGTAAGAAGATCGATCAGTGTATCGACTTCGGCATGGCTGAAGCCAGCCAGCAGGTCGTTCCAGAAATTCATCATCCGGGGGGCCAGTGCCTCCACCAGCTCTTCCCCGTGGTCGGTCAGGGCCAGGGTGACCACCCGCCGGTCGCTATCGCTGCGGCTTCGGACGACAAGGCCGCGCTTGACCATTTCGTCGACCAGCCGGGTCAGCGAACCCGCGTCATGGCAGATGGTGTGGGCCAGATCGCCCGCGGTGGTCACCCCGCTGTGAAGCGCCACCAGCGCGGACCATTGCGAGAAAGTCAGCTCCTGGTCTTCGAATAACGCCTCTATCTGCGGCATCAGCCGGTTGGTGCCGACGCGCATCAGATAGCCCACCGAATTACGCATCATGTAATTGCTGGGCTTGTAGTAGGGGCGCATCAAAAAGCCTCGGCCAGAAATATTTGTCAGAGCAATACTTGCTTCGGCAAGCACATAGACCCCCATCCGGGTATTCGCAAGTGCGATATGACGGCGGGGTCCGCTTTTTCCAGCTTGCGGACGGTGCGCAAATCGTCTCACAGAATAAGACGATAGCGGCGAACGAAATGTGACATGCCCGCCTTTGTCTATGTTCTGACGGCCAGAAATCCGGATGGCCGCACAATCACTTATGTGGGGTGGACGCTTGATCTTGAGCGCCGCCTGGTCGAGCACAATGGAAAGCGGGCGGGAGCAAAGACCACCCGCGGGCGCATCTGGTCGCTGGTCTATGCGGAAAAATATCGTACCCGCAAGGCGGCCATGCGCCGGGAATTTGTGTTGAAAAGCGACAGGAAATTCCGCGCAGCTCTTCGTGGTCGATTGGGGGAATGATCTGCTAGCGTGCGACACATGAAAAAGCACTTAGTCGCGACCTTGTGTGCAGCACTGCTCGTCACGCCCGCACTGGCGGCCACGCGCAACGACAAGGTCTATGCCGCTGCCCTGGCCAGTCGCGCCGGCTTCCTCGATCTCCTTGGCCAGATCGTCAATATCGATTCCGGCACCGGCGATGTGGCGGGCGGCGCGAAGATCACCGCCCTGCTCGCCGAACGATTGAAGACGCTGGGCGCAGAGACCCGTTATGAAGCCGCCGAAGCGCCGGGCCTGCCCGACAATCTGGTCGCCACCTTCCACGGCAATGGCAAAGGCAAAATCCTGATCATCGCACATTGCGATACGGTGTTCGGGCCGGGCACCGTTGCCCAGCGCCCGTTCAGCATCGACGGCGATCGCGCCCATGGTCCCGGCGTGGGCGACGAGAAGGCAGGCCTGGTCAATGCGGTGATGGCGCTGACGATCCTGCACGATCTGGGCTTCAGGAATTTCGCCACCATCACGCTGCTGGTCGAGACCAGCGAGGAGCGCGGCTCGAGCGGCACCACCAGACTGATCCGCGCGCTGGCCACCCAGCATGATGTGGAATTCAACATGGAGCCCGGCGATCCGCCCGACGCGCTGACGGTGTGGCGCAAGGGCTCCAGTGTCATCCACATCCGTGTGAAGGGCCGTGCCGCCCATGCCGGTGTGGCGCCGCAGGACGGACGCAACGCCGCGACGGGACTGATCCACCAGATCGACCGCATTTCCGGCATCGTGCCGCTTTCAGGCGACGGGCCGACCTTGAACCTGACAGTGCTGAAGTCGGGCGAACGCAGCAACATCATTCCCGACGAGGCTGAGGCGCAGTTCAGTCTGCGCATGCGCCAGCCCGAACAACGCGACGAAATATTGGCGAAGCTGAAGGCCGCGATGGAGCCGACCCCCGACACGCAGGTCAGCGTGACCGCCGATCCCGGCTATCCGCCGCTGATCGAGACGCCGGATGTGGATGGCTTGGCGGCGCGCGCCGGAAAAATCTATGCCGAGCTGGGCAAGACCATTGCCCGCTCCGGCAATGGCGGGGCGTCGGAATCGGCGGTGGCGCAGTCGGTGGGCACGCCGGCGCTGGACGGGCTGGGGCTGGTGGGCGGCGACTTCCACACCGACCATGAATGGATCGATCTGACCAGCCTTGAGCCCCGGCTCTATCTGATCACGCGCCTGCTGATGGAAACCGGCGCCAGTCCGCCCCGCAAAACTGCCCCCTGACGGGGCGCGCGGTTTGGTGCAGACTGCCCCCACGGCAATGGGGGCCATGCGATGATTTTCGAACAGATCGCCACGGGCGGCTGCCAGTCCTATCTGATGGGCTGCGGCGACAGCCATTCCGCCATCCTGATCGATCCGCATCTGAACCAGATCGACCGCTATCTGGGTCTGGCCGCGAAAGACGGTCTGCGCATCCGCTACGTACTGGACACCCACACCCATGCCGATCACTTCTCGGCGGCGAAGGAGCTGGGCAGGCAGTTGGGCGTGCCGGTGGTGGCGAGCAAGCTGTCGCCCGCCCCCTATGCCGACTTCCGGCTGGATGACGGCGAGATCCTGCGGGTGGGCAATATGCGCCTCCACGCGCTGCACACGCCGGGACACACACGCGACTCCATATGCGTGCTGGCGGGGGACCGCATCTTCACCGGCGACACGCTGCTGATCGGGGCCACCGGACGCACCGATCTTCCCACCGGCGATCCCGACCAGCTTTATGACAGCCTGTTCGGCCGGGTGCTGAAGCTGGACCCGGCGCTGCTGGTCTATCCGGCGCATGATTATAAAGGCCGCACCCATTCCACCATTGGCGATGAGATCGCTGCCAATCCGCGGCTGCAAAAGCGCGACCGCGCCGAATTCATCGCCATGATGAAGGAGCTGAACCTGGCCGCACCCACCCATCTGACGGAGGCGCTGCGCACCAATATGAGCGGCGGCAAGACAGTGGAGCAGCTTCTGTCGGAGGCGAGCGCCCGCGTGCCCTTTGTGTCGATGGCCGAACTGGCGGAACGGGTGACCCGCAATGATCTTGGTTTGGTTTTGCTGGACGTGCGGGAGAAGGAGGCGTTCGCGGAAGGCCACATTCCCGGCGCGCGCCATCTGCCGCGCGGGCAACTGGAGCTGCGGGTCAACAGCGAGCTGCCCGATCCCACCCAGCGCATCCTGGTGGCGTGCGAGTTCGGGCGTATCTCGACGCTCGCCGCGGCGACCTTGCGCGAGCTGGGTTACACCAAGGCGGCAGCGCTGGACGGCGGCATCAAGGCCTGGCGCGAAAGCGGCCTGCCAATGACGACGCTTTAAATTGGCGTTACAAGATAATTGTCGTGGCCCGCAAATGCGGGGGGCAAAGGGCAACAACACCGACTTGACGGTGCCTCTGAACTAAAAAGATCGTTTAAAGGCCGATTTTGGTGGGCCACGTCACCCGTGAGAACGTATCTAAATGTGATCCAAACGCGCAGAGTTTGTTGGGCCTTATACGCACACACCGATTGAAGAAAATTGGTGACTGAAATTATGCGCGCCGCTTGCCGGCTGTCCATCTCGCATCTTTAATGCGCGTCGCACGACTTCTTCCCGGCTTGCGTCCGCGATGCAGGATGCGATGAACCATTGATTGCCGGCGATCAATGTTCGCGCCTGCTCGAAACTATCGGCACTGACGCGGATGAATCCCGACAACTGGCTAGAAACCTCTGGTATCGGACCCGCCTTGCGCATGCACACGCCTAAACCCCACCCAGACGATGCGGCCATCGGCGGTCAAAGGTGCGATCCACCATTGCAAATGACCCTTAGTGAAGGTGGCATCAAATAAGTCCATGCCGTCCGGGGCGACGCCCTGGAAGCTGAGCGACTGCAAACGACCGAAATTCTTGATCTGCCGGACTTGACCCTGCCGGGCTTGCCCCCCTTTTTGTCGTTCGATCATCGCCTTGATGCCCGTCGAGACGGCGGCTGCTCCTGTGTCTTGCTGAATCTCGCTAATATAGTTGGCGAGTGCGGCTTCTGTACCGGGGCTGGGCTTTCCAGCTCGTACGCGCGCTGCCACTGAATCGGCAATAGCTCTGGCTGCACTTGCATCAACGCGCTTGAACCAACGTTCGAGGCCGTTCTGATGAAACACAAGCCCGTCAATCTGCCCCATGGCGTTGCGCGAGAAGCTGTATTGGACTGCTACACCTCTGGCGAAAAATTTGTTTTGGCTTTCCGGAAAAATTTCCAGCCGGCCATGCCGCATCATGTGGATGCTGGGGGCGCCCAGATCGCGCCGGGCATAAAAGCGCCGGCCCTCGCGGCTGAGGGTGATGATCGTGTCGCCCTGGTAGACTCCGGCGAATTGATCGAAATCCCCGGGATTGAAAGCCACGGCCACGCGCGGGCGCCGTTGTTCCGCAATGTTTTGGGCAATCTGCGCTCTGTCCGGCATGTCCATCATCGCCTGGGTTCGGCCGGCCAGTATCGGCGCTGCCAGACTCAGTATGACCAACGCGGCCAAGCCATATTTGTGCGCGCGACCTAGCCGCTGCACCCGCCGGTTGGCCAGAATGGTTTCGATACGTTTGCGCAAATCGGCGCCAGAGATGGAGGCGGCGAAGGCCTGCGGCGCCTGTACATAGAAACGGCATACATTCAGGATGCCTTCGGCAAAAACCCGCGGATCGTTGCCGGCGGCCAGCACCGCTTCGTCGCAGGCGAGCTCGCGTTCGTTCATCAACCTGCGTCCCAACCACCATACAAGCGGATGAAACCAGAACAAACTTTCCACCAGCATGTGGACGGCGGCGGTGAGATTGTCGCGCCGCCGGAAGTGGCAAAGTTCGTGAGCCAGGATGGCGTCCATTTCTTGCGTCTTAAGCCGCGCCTGGATGCCATCCGGCAACATCAGGACTGGCCGGAAGATGCCGATCAGGCCGGGTTCGACGGGCGTAGATGAAGTCAGTACCGGCAACGGTGCCGATATCGCCAGCGGACGTGCGGCCCGAACCAGCGCGCGAAGTCTAAGCCAGCGCATACCCCAGATCCGCAGCGCCAGAAATGTGCCCGCCGCCCATGCCGCGATCAGCAACAATAGCCAGCTCGTAGTCCCATCCGGTACGACGCTTGCGGCCGGCGCGTTGGCGAAAGGCGCGGCCGTGTCCTGCAGCACCTCCAGCGTTGGCCCATCGGGCAGCATGGGGGCCACAGGTAATGTCACTGCCGCGCCCATGGCCATCAGCACCGAAAACGGTACCAGGAATTTGACCGATGCAGCAAACCACAGCCAGAAACGCACGGCCGCTGCGTGACGACGCAGCCACAGGGTCAACCCACCCAGCAGCAATGCGAACAGCGTAGATTGCCAGAGATGATCCAGCAGCGCCGTCACGGCTTATCCTTTCCGGATTCGCGCAACAACCGTTCGGCGTCCTGTATGTCATCCATGGTGAGCTGACCGGTTTCAATCAGATGCGCCATGACCGGCCGGGCGCCGCCAAAGATGGCAAGGAATTCATCGGCCAGGCGCCGTTGTACCGACTGGCGGGAAACCACAGCTTCAAACATATGGGCGTTGCTGATCTTGCGGGTTCGCCGTACCGCGCCCTTGGCTTCCAGACGGTAGACCATGGTCTGCACCGTCGAATAAGCGAGACTTTTGCCCTTGGGCAGGTGCTCCTGGATTTCGCGGATCGCCAGCCGCCCGTGCTGCCACATCGTCTCCATTATCTGCAATTCGAGGCGCGATAGCCGCAGCTGTGTCATGCTTGACTCACGTTACATCTGTAGTAAAGTTTACGACAGCTAATAAATCTGCGCAAGGGCGCCGGCAACGGTGCGCCCAGCCGCGCGCGCGGCCGGGTAAAAACGCCTGGAGGAATGAAATGAAATTTCGCATTATCGCAGCTACTTGGGCAGCCCTCGCGTTCTCGATAGCGGCGCCGGCCTACGCTGCGCCGAACTTCGCGGGGGCGATCCCCAATATCCCTGGCAAGTCCTTGATCGCCAATGAAGTCAACTATGGACCGGGCGAGGCTACTGCGGCCCACACGCACGACGCTTCGGCTTTCATCTACGCCTATGTGATATCGGGCGCGATCGAGTCAAAAGTGAATGACGGCGAAACCCGCATCTATCATGCGGGCGAGAGCTTTACCGAACCGCCGGGCGCGATCCACTCCATCTGCCGCAACGCGAGCAAAACCGAGCCGGCGAAGATGCTCGTGGTATTTGTCGTTGACACCAATCACAAAGCGATGCTGACCCCCGTCAAATAACGTCAACCAAGGAACTGCAATTATGCGTCGCCTAGCTCGGGTATCGCTCCTTCTGATGTCCTGCTGCGTGTACGGCGCGCAGCCACAAGCAGCTCCCGCTCCCGAAGCCAAACTGACTGGCGCAGCTCTCTCACCGAAAGATCCGGGCTATATTGAGGAAGATCCGATATTGGCAAAGCTGATCGGCAAACCGGCGCCGGCACTTACGCTGAAATCCATCGACGGAAAGTCGATCGATCTCAAAGATTTTTACGGAAAACGGCCGGTCTACCTGAAGCTTTGGGCGACGTACTGCATTCCCTGCCGAGTTCAAATGCCTGGCCTGAGGAAGATATTCGCTTCCACCGGTGATCAGATGACGATCATCGCAGTGAATGCCGGAATAGGCGACGATATCGGGAAAGTGAAAGAGTTTGTTCAAGATTTTGATCTGCATATGCCGGTTACCGTCGATGATGGCCGCCTGGGTGCGTGGATCGGCATGCGCGCAACTCCCGTTCACCTGGTAATCGGGCGTGATGGGCGAGTGGTTTTTGCGGGCCACCAGGACGGCCCGATGTTGGACGCCGCAATCAAGCAGGCATTGGCGAGCGAGGCGTCGCCGGCTGGCGCAGCAACCACCAGGCTTGCCGATCTGGCTACCCTGAGGATCGGCGATGTAATTCCGTCAATCGAGCTTCAGTCTTCGGATGGAAAAAACATCGCCTTGCCGCACGGCTCCAGCTCTCGCCTTCGCGCGATATACTTCTCCGCCACCTGGTGCGAAAGCTACATGAAGAGCACTCAACCGAGTGAGGCGGAGAAGTGCAAAAATGGTCGCGAACAAATCGATAAGTTGGCTTCAAACCAGCGCATAGAGTGGTTTGGCGTGATGAGCCATATGTGGACGACACCCAAAGCCTTGGCCAAATACGTGTCCAAGATGAAGCCTAGCCTTCCACTAGCGGTTGACTCGTCCGGGGCCGCGTTCCGCACATTCGGCGTGAAACGCTTCCCCGCGGTCGCGCTCATCGATACCCAAGGACACCTCGCCAAACTGGTCGAAGGAGATCCGGCGAAATTTGCGACCGCGATTTCGTCGGTACGGGTGAGCAAATAAGCGTTTGGTCTCTCGTCCGGCCAATTGTTCTCGCCGCTTTTATCACAGCATTGGCCGGGGCTGCCTGGACGGCGGAACCGCAATCGCATCATCTTGCGGTTGAGCTTCTGTCCGAAACGAATACTCCGGCGCCCGGCTCGACGGTAAGCCGCTATTTATTCCGCAGCTATCTGATTTCTCTTGTCGAAATTCGCCCACACGCCGCTGTCGCCATCCCAGCTGCCGCGGGTCGCGCCCTTGGAATATTCGGTGGCGCGCTGCTCGAAGAAGTTGGCGTGCTCGACCCCGTTGAGGATCTCCACCAGCCAGGGCAGCGGATGGGCCTTGAGCTGCTTGTAGCCGGTCTCGGTCGCCTCGAAATTGCCGAACACCGGCTCCAGCTTCAGCTGGGTCAGCCGCCAGTCGGCGATGTAGCGGACATAAGACTTGATCTCGCCGGCCGTCATGCCCTCGACTTCACCCAGGCTGAAGGCCAAATCGACAAAACCCTCTTCCAGCCTGACCATGTTGTGGGCCACGTCGCGAATGTCGTCGCGCACCGATTTGGTGACACAGCCGGTCTCGTCGTTCCAGGCATGATAGAGCTTGGTGATGCCTTCGCAATGCAGGCTTTCGTCGCGCACCGACCAGCTGACGATCTGGCCCATGCCGTTCATCTTGTTGAAGCGGGGGAAGTTCATCAGCATGGCGAAGCTGGCGAACAACGACATGCCCTCGGTGAAGGCCCCGAACATGGCCAAGGTGCGGGCCACGTCGGCGCAGGTGCCCACGCCGAAAGTGTGCATATAGTCGGCCTTGGCCCGCATCTCACTGTAATCGCGGAAAGCCTCGAACTCAGCCTGGGGCATGCCGAGCGTCTTGAGGATCAGGGCATAGGCGTCGATATGCACCGTCTCCATATTGGTGAAGGCGGCCATCATCATCTGCACTTCCAGCGGCTGGAAGATGGGGATGTAGCGCTTGAGATAATTGTCGCCCACCTCCACGTCCGACTGGGTGAAGAAGCGGAAGATCTGGGTGAGCAGCCCCTTCTCGGCCGGCGACAGATGGCCCGACTGCCAGTCGCGGATGTCGGAGCCCAGCGGCACTTCCTCGCCCATCCAGTGGGTCTGCTGCTGGCGCTTCCAGCAGTCATAGGCCCAGGGATAACGGGTGACGTCATACGTCCCCGTCGAGTTCAGCAAACCGATGGTGCCTTTTCCGATCAGCGACCGAGGGTCAACCGAACCGAGATCCATCACTGGCATGCGAGGCATTCCTCATAGTCGGTGCGCGGCGCAGCAACGACAGCGCCCTTCTCCCTCTTCTCCAGCTGGCCGGCGAAGCCGGCGCGGCTGATCGACTTGGAGCGGCAGTAATAGAGGCTCTTGATGCCCTTCTCCCACGCGGTCCAGTGCAGCATGTGCAGGTCCCACTTGTCGATGTCGGCTGGCAGGAACAGGTTCAGCGACTGGCTCTGGCAGATATAGGGCGTGCGATCGGCGGCCAGTTCGATGATCCAGCGCTGGTCGATCTCAAAGGCGGTGCGATAGACGGCCTTTTCCTCCTCGCTGAGGCAGTCCAGATGCTGGACCGAGCCTTCCTGCTCGACGATCGACTGCCACACCGCGTCGCTATTCTGACCCTTGGATTCCAGCAGCTCCTGCAGATAGGGATTGCGCACCGAGAAAGAGCCCGACAGCGTCTTGTGGGTGTACACATTGGCGGGAATTGGCTCGACGCAAGCCGACGCGCCGCCGCAGATGATGGAGATGGAAGCGGTCGGTGCGATCGCCAGCTTGTGGCTGAAGCGCGCCTTCATGCCCTTCTCGGCGGCGTCGGGGCAGGCCCCGCGCTCTTCCGCCAGGATATAAGACGCCGCATCAGCTTCCCGGCGTATCTTCCTGAAAATGCGAAGATTCCAGGATTTGGCCATCGCGCTTTCAAGCGGGATGTTCTTCATCTGCAGGAAGGAATGAAAGCCCATCACCCCCAAACCGACCGAACGCTCACGCAGCGCCGAATATTTGGCGCGTTCCATGCCGGCGGGCGCGGTCTCGATGAAGCTGGTCAGCACATTGTCGAGCATGCGCAGCACGTCCTCGACAAAGCCCTCTTCCTCGGCCCACTGGTCCCAGGTCTCGATATTGAGCGACGACAGGCAGCAGACCGCGGTGCGTTCCTTGCCGTCATGGTCGGTACCGGTGGGGAGCGTGATCTCGCTGCACAGGTTGGAGGTGTTGACCCGCAGGCCCAGCTCGCGCTGGTGCTTGGGCAGCGCGCGGTTCACCGCGTCGATGTTGAGGATGTAGGGCTCGCCGGTCTGCAGCCGGGTCTCCAGAATGCGCTGCCACAATTCGCGGGCGTTGATTTCGCGCAGAACCTTACCGTCCTTGGGCGACTTCAGGCCGAAGGGACGGTTCTCCTTCACGCACAGCATGAATTCATCGGTAATGTTAATGCCGTGATGGAGATTGAGGCCCTTGCGGTTGAAGTCGCCGCTGGCCTTGCGGATCTCCAGAAACTCCTCGATCTCCGGATGGGAGATGTCGAGATAGACGGCCGCGGACCCGCGGCGCAGCGACCCCTGGCTGATCGCAAGCGTCAGTCCGTCCATCACATGGATGAAGGGAATGATGCCCGAGGTCTTGCCGGTCTTCACCTTCTCGCCGATGGAGCGGACCTTGCCCCAATAGGTGCCGATGCCGCCGCCATTCGACGCCAGCCAGACATTCTCGTTCCAGGTGCCGACGATGCCGGTGAGTGAGTCCGACACGTCATTGAGGAAGCAGGAGATGGGCAGGCCGCGGGTCGTGCCGCCATTCGACAGGATGGGCGTGGCCGGCATGAACCACAGCCGGCTCATGTAATCGTAAAGCCGCTGGGCATGGGCCACATCGTCGGCATAGGCGCAGGAGACGCGGGCAAACATGTCCTGGAAGCTTTCGCCCGGCATCAGATAGCGGTCACTGAGCGTGGCCTTGCCGAAGGCGGTCAGCAGCGCGTCGCGCGAATGGTCAAGCTTGAGGTCGGATGGCTTGGGCTTGGGCGCCAGCGGATATGGGAGAGGTGGCTGGGCGCTGTGACGGGCATGGTCTTGCACGGCCTCCGGCGCCGGCTTCGCCACAGGCATTTTTTGGTCGCTCCGGCTATCGCCGGCGCTCCGCGACACTTCGGTGACGGTGCGCGTCACGACGACAGAACGTTCGAGCACCCGTTCGGCAGGCGACTGCACGACGATCTGACCGCTTTCGTCAAAATCGCCATCGAGGACGTGTTTACCGAGTGCTGACATGCAGTCCCCCCTTAAGAATCCCTTTTGGGGGACAGAACCCATCGGCTGAATCCTCTTTGGAAGGACTCACCCGGAACGGTTCCTTAACCCCTAAATGTGACGGTGCTGAGAAGCCCCAGCGCCTATATCTGGTAGTGATTTGCCTGGCCGGTCAAGCGCACTTTTCTGCTCACAGACTGGTTTTTTCGCTTGTGGACAGAAGTGTGAATGAACGGGTTTCCCCCGCGCCCATGGCGATGGCGCGCACGCCGAAGGCCCTGTGGATAAGCTCTTCTGTGAGCGAATCAGTGTCCCCCGCCACCTGCCCATCCACAACTACGATCACCCGGCTGGCATAGCGGGCGGCGAGCGTCAGATCGTGGAGCGCCGCAATCACCAGCGTGCCGTTCCCGGCAAAATCTTTCAGCAGCGTCATGCATTGCATGGCATGTGCGGGATCAAGCCCGGTGATGGGCTCATCCACGATCAGGACCTGCGGTTCGCCCACGATGGCACGGGCCAGCATGGCGCGGGCGAATTCGCCGCCGGACAGGGTCGTCGCCACCTGGTCGCGCCTGTCGGTGAGATCACATAACGTCAGCGCGCGGCTGATGGCGGTCCCATGACTTTCCGGCAGGCCACCGGTTGCGGGCAGCTTTGGCGTCAGCCCCAGCGCCACCAGCCGCTCCACCGACAGCGGCCATTCCAGGCGCGGGTTCTGCGGCAGATAGGCCCGACGCCGGGCCAGTTGCAGGGCGGAGAGCTGCGACAGCCGCTTGCTGTCCAACATCACCTGGCCGGCATCGGGCCTGAGCAAGCCGGCCAGCACAGAGAGAAGCGTGGACTTGCCCGCGCCGTTGGGGCCCAGCACGGCGATGAATTCGCCGGCATGGGCCTGGAGCGAGACGTCACGCAGGATCGAACGCCCAGCCTTCTGGACCGCGATGTGTTCGGCCGCCAATAAGGTCATGGCGCCACCTTGCGGATACGCACCACCAGCCAGAAAAAGAATGGCGTGCCAAGCAGGCTGGTGAAGACGCCCAGCCTGAGTTCGGGATTGGTATGCACCAGCCGGGCAGCAATATCGGCACACAGCAGCAACAGCGCGCCAGCCAGGGTTGCGGGCAACAACACCCGGCGTGGCGAGTAACCGACGAACGGGCGCACCAGATGCGGCGCCACCAGACCGATAAAGCCGATCGCGCCGGTGACCGAGGTGATAGCCCCCACGCTCAGCGCGACGCCGCCCACCACCAGCGCCGCCAGACGGGTGAGATGGACGCCCAGGCTTTGCGCCTGCGCCTCGCCCAGAGACAGCGCATCGAGCGCCCGGCCCGTCATGGCCAGAAGTGCGGCGCCGATCACGGCGAAAGGCAGGACTAGCCAGACTTGGGTCCAGCTTTTGTCGGCCAAGGAGCCCAGAAGCCAGGACATGATTTCATAGGCCGCATAGGGGCTGGGCGCGAAGTTCAGCGCCAGTGCGATGCCCGCTGCGGTCAGGCTGGACACTGCCGCACCCGCCAGCACCAGGGCCACGGTGCCATTGCGTCCCAAGGCGAAGGTCAGCGCACAGGCCGACAGCGCGCCGACCATGCCCATCAGGGGGCCGGTGACGGGCGACAGCGCCGCCAGGCCGAAATAGATCGCGATCACCGCGCCCAGTGCGGCGCCACTGGACACACCCAAAAGCGCCGGCTCGGCCAGTGGATTGCGGGTAAAGCCCTGCAACACCGCGCCCGACAGGCCCAGCACCGCGCCGACAATCAGCGCCAGAACGGTGCGCGGCAGCCGCACGTCATAGATGATGAGACCAGCCAGCGAGTCATGAGGCGCCAGCAGCGACACTGGCGGCAACCACACCCGGCCCGCCAGCAGCGAGGCGGCGAAGGCCAGCACGATCAGGGCGAACAAGGACAGATTCAGCTTCATCACGGAACCTTCCGCAGCCCATCCTGCAGCTGTTTCGCGACATCGGCGCTTTCGGGGACGCCGCATAAAAGCGGAGAATAGGAAATGCGCTTGCCCGCGTAACGCCGCAGCAGCGCCGGATGCAGATCCTGATCGGCGCGCAGGCTGGCGGTACCGTCATAGGTGTCGCCATAGACCAGCGCATCGGGATTGGCGGCAATCAGGCTCTCGACATCGTAATAGCCGAAACTGCCCTGTTCGACATTGCGGGCGCCTGCCGCTGTCAGCAGCGCATCGAACATGCCGCCCTTGCCCGGCACAAAGCCGCCGCCACCCCATTCCGCCACCGTCAGCACTTTCGCCGGGCGATGCGCCGCCAGATCCCGCAGGCTGGCGTCCATATGCGCGATCAGGGCTTCGCCCCTCGCCTCTTCACCCACGGCTTTCGCCACCAGCCGGACGCTGGCGCGGATCTGTTCGAAATTCTCCGCTGGCGGCACCTCGACCACCTTCGCGCCGGTTTTCGCCAGCAGCGGCCGCAGAGATGGCGCGATGAAAGGATCGGTGAGGATCAGGTCGGGATGGGTGGCCAGGATCTCTTCGGCCGTGTTGTGATTGACTGGAATGTGCGCGGCCTGTGGCCACCGCCGCAGCGATGCTTTTTCCCGAGAGAGGAATGTCACCGAAGCAATGCGACTTTTTTGATTAGGAAGTGGGCGCGGCACCAGATCGAGCAGCAGCTCGTCGGTGCAAACTTTCAGGGACATGATCCGTTGAGGCGCGGCCGCCGCCTGCCCTGTCACACAGAGCAGAACGGCAACCGCGAAAGCCTCAACTCTCATGCTTACAAGTTCACCTTGATCCCGCCATAGGCGCCGATGCCCGGACGCAGGAAGCCGTCTGGGCTTTGATAGTCGGTGTCGGTGGCGTTCTCAATCCGGCCGAACAGCGACCAGGTGTCGGTCAGCTTATAGCTGGCCGCCAGGTTCAGCACCGTATAGCCGCCGATCTTCTCAGGAAGCCCGCTCTCGCGGCCAATGTCGGATTGCGGCCCGGTGACCAGCAGGGTCGCGTCCAGGCTCAGGTCCGGCGTCGCCTGCCAGTCGCCGGTCAGGCTCGCCCGGTTGCGCGGGCGCCGCGCCAGTTGCAGCTTGGTCGAGGCGTCGATCGCATCGGTATAGGTATAGTCGGCGCGCAGCGACAGCGTATCGAGCGGCTTCCAGGCGATGAAGGTCTCAACCCCCTGGGTGCGGGCGCGGCCGATATTGCCAAAGATGAAGTCCGGCGCCGGGCCATTGACGATCAGATTCTTGACGTCGTTGTGGAACCAGGTGGCGCCGCCGCTGACATCGCCCCACAGCGACTGCTCGAAGCCCGCGTCATAGCCGGTGCTGGTCTCCGGCTTCAGGTTCGGATTGGCGCCGAAGCCGCCGAACAGCTCCTGCAGCGCAGGCGCCTTGAAGCCGGTGCCGAAGCTCGCCTTCAGTTTGGTGCCGGTCGTGTCGATCACCCAGGCCGGGGCGATGTGATAGGTGACCTTGTTGCCGAAGCGGCTGTTGTCGTCATAGCGGATGGCGGCATCATCATGGATACCCTGGCCCAGATCGGAATCGAGCTCCGCATAGCCGGCATTGGTGGTGATGCCGGTCGCGGGCCCGCTGGGGAAGCCAAAGGAATAACCGGGGCGGCTGGAATCCCTCGCCGTCTCCGCGCCCAGGACCAGGGTCTCGCCCTGCACAAGCCCGACATTGCCCTGATAATCGAACTTGGTGCGCTGGCCCTTGGACAGACCGTAGCCATTGTTGGGATCGGCGCTGGAGGTGATGGCATCGGTGAAGCCGAAGCCCACGGTCTGGTCCAGCCTTCCATCCCACAAGACCAGATGCGCGGTGGCGCGGCTGTCATACTGAAGCGTGGCGATGCGGGTCTGGGTCGGCGACGGGAAACCCACAAACGTCACCGGATCAAATGCATCGCCGGTGATCTTGCCCAGGCTGGTGCCATAATGGCCGACAAAGCCCAGATCGAAATTGTCCATGACGTCATAGCCCAGCTTGGTCGAGGCCTGGACGCCGTCATAGAAGTCGTCATTGCGCCTTTCACCGGGCAGCAGCAGCGCCGTCGGCGTCACCGGCGTGGCACCGGCATGCACATGATCGACCGTGACCGTGTAATGGAACGCGCCTTCCGAACCCGAGGCCGAAGCGCGCTGGTTGAACGTGTCGAAGCTGCCGCCTTCGGCCTGACCGGTGAGCTTCAGCGGCCCCTCGCCGCTTTTGGTGATAATATTAATCACCCCGCCAATGGCGTCGGACCCGTAAAGCCCCGATTGCGGTCCGCGCAGCACTTCGATGCGCGCGATGTCGCCGGTCAGAAGCTTGCCGATATCGGCGGCGTCATTGGGCGTGGAGGGATCGGCGATATCGATGCCGTCCAGGAGCACCTTGGTCTGGTTGGAATTGGCGCCGCGCATGAAGATCGAGGTCTGGCCGCCAATGCCGCCGGTCTGTTCCACGAACAGGCCGGGCACTGTTTCCAGCGCATCGGGCAGGCTGCGTTCCTGCCTGGCCTCGATATCGGCGGCAGTGATCACCGTGACGCTGCTGCCGACATCGGCCGCGGGCGTGGCCAGGCGCGTGGCGCTGACCACGATGCTTTCGTCGGGCACACTGCCCAGATTGAAGTTGGCCTGGGCGAATGCCGGGGTGGCAAACGCGACCAAGACACCCGAGGAAAGAAGGGCGGCGGAAGAAAGGAAAAAGGACTTCATCAAACGTCTCCTGGCTAGGAGGCGCCACGCGGCGACAGGAGGCCTGACCCCGCGCAAACGGCCTCGACTTGTCGCCATTCGCGGGTTCTACCCGCTTATGCCCCGCACACCCCGGCAGGCCACAAGACGACAGTGCGAGGCAGGTTTCCTGGCTAGCCGGATCAGCGCTTTCACCCGTCTTCCCAAGACCTTGCGATCCCAGTGACTTATTTTTTGAGGCGGTCGCCCATACGCTGTCGCTATGGGCCACACCTAACGCCTCAGGGTAAAAACTCACCGGCGACAGTTGCGGGGGCAGCCACGGTCTCTTTTGAAGGCGGTCCGGCTCGCGCCTTACGCCTTACCCGCGTTCCCTACACCTTGCACCTGATGCGGCTTATGGGATGCTGTCACCCGCCCGTCAAGTTCCTACCGCACATGACAGGTGTGGCTTACAGGGTAAAACCCAGTGCGCTAGTGTCCCGATTCCGAAATTCGCCTGGTATCCATATCGGGTTCCTACGAATTTCGGGATCGAAGGACACTAGCTATTTATTGAATTCTGGTGTCGCCTTGGTTTCGAAGTTCGCTTCAGGCCCGATATCGATGTAGGGCGAACTTCGAAACCGCGACACCAGGGCTTGGGATAACCAGATAGACTTCAGATAAACAAAAGGAGACATATAATGCCGCTCGGTATCAACGACACCGCCCCCGATTTCACCGCCGACTCCACAGAGGGCAAATTGCATTTCTACGACTGGGCCGGCGACAGCTGGGTGCTGTTCTTCTCCCATCCCAAGGACTTCACGCCGGTCTGCACCACCGAGCTGGGCGCGGTCGCGAAACTGAAACCGGAATTCGACAAGCGCGGCGTCAAGGTGTTGGGCCTTTCGGTCGATCCGGTCGACAACCACCAGAAATGGGCCGCCGACATCGCCGAGACGCAGGGTGCTGCCCCCAACTATCCCATGATCGGCGACACCGATCTTGCGGTCTCCAAGCTCTACGGCATGCTGCCGGCAGATAGCGCAGGCACCTCCGAAGGCCGCACCCCCGCCGACAACGCCACGGTGCGCAATGTCTTCATCATCGGCCCCGACAAGAAGATCAAGCTGGTGCTGGTCTATCCGATGACGACGGGCCGCAATTTCCAGGAGATTATCCGCGTCATCGACTCCATGCAGCTGACGGCCAAGCACAAGGTGGCAACGCCTGCCGACTGGAAACAGGGCGGCGACGTGATCATCACCGGCGCGGTGTCCAATGACGACGCGGCCGAACTGTTCCCCGGCTTCAAGACGGTGAAGCCCTACCTGCGCACCACCAGCCAGCCCGGCTGATGGCGGTCAACCCGCTTCTCGCCCGGATCGGCATAGACCTGCCGATCTTCCAGGCGCCCATGGCCGGCACCTCCACGCCGGCCATGGCGGCGGCGGTGTCGAACGCGGGCGCGCTGGGCGCGATCGGGGTTGCGGCGGAAACGGTTGAGGGCGCGGGGAAGATGATCCGCGCCACGCAAGCACTGACCAATCGCGCCTTCAATGTGAATGTGTTTTGCCACAGGCCCGCGACCGCGAATGCAGCGGTAGAAGCGGCCTGGATCGAACGCTTCAGGTCTGAGTTCACGGCCCTGGGCGCGGAGCCGCCGCAGGCGTTGCGTGAGATCTATCAGACTTTCCGTGGCAATGACGCGATGACGGCGCTGCTCTTGGAGACGCGGCCCGCCATCGTCAGCTTTCATTTCGGCCTGCCGGAAGAAAGCCAGATCCGGGCGCTGAAACAGGCGGGCGTTATCCTGTTCGGCTCCGCCACCAGTCTGACGGAAGCCCACGCGCTGGTCGATGCCGGCCTGGATGCCATTGTCGCGCAAGGGTACGAAGCGGGCGGCCATCGCGGCACCTTCGACGAGAACGCGCCCGACGACCGGCTGGGCACCTTTACTCTGGTCCATCTTCTGGCGCGCCGCGTCAATCTTCCGGTGATCGCGGCGGGCGGCATCATGGATGGCGCGGGCATCGCGGCGGCACTGAAGCTGGGCGCGGCTGCGGCGCAGTTGGGCACGGCCTTTGTCGGCTGCCCGGAATCGTCCGCTGATGAAGGCTACCGCAAGGCGCTGGCGAGTAATGCCGCCAATCACACCATGA
Source organism: Rhizomicrobium sp. (assembly GCA_036488555.1). Lineage (GTDB taxonomy): Bacteria > Pseudomonadota > Alphaproteobacteria > Micropepsales > Micropepsaceae > Rhizomicrobium. The sequence goes on along the minus strand of DASXHL010000075.1, from coordinate 279,410 downwards.
TGACGCGGGTGATTTCCGGGCGTCCTGCCCGCTGCCTCGCCAACCGGTTCACCGGGCTGGCAGAAACCATTCCCGATAGCGATGTGCCTAGCTATCCGATCACCTACGACCTGGGCAAGGCGCTGCACGCTGCCGGCAAAGCCAAGGGCGAGTTCGGCTTCGGCGCCCAATGGGCCGGCCAGGGTGCGCCGCTGTCACGGCCGATGCCTGCCGCCGAGTTGGTCAAGGTGTTGGCAGCGGAGTTGGCTGCCGCTTAAACACATTTGTCATTCCCGGCCGAGCGAAGCGCCAGCTTCGCGAGGGGAAGGGAATCCAGGTGTCAGATACCTATCGGTGGTAACCACCTGGGTCGTTCGCAGGCTGCCGCTACAAACTCCCTCGCGCTCACTATCGTTCGCGCTCGCCGGGGATGACAGTCAGAGCCGACGAATAAAAGTTCGCATGGTCTGTCCGGGACCGGTGCGAAATTCCGTTGGCCTTGGCGCGCCGGCGTCGGCCGCGACAAAGACAAAACGATCACCGTCCAATTGATAGATGGCCGCAAGTACCTTTCCCGCATCAGGACCGATTGAATCCAACCAGTTCACCCGTTTCGGATCGGTAGATGCATCAAGGGTGAAACTGCCCTCCAGCAACAGCGCGCCATCAGCAGTATAGACGGTGAACTGGCTGCCAGCGAACGCTGTCATCCCACCCGACGGACTGAGATCGTCGGACGACTTCTCGACGCCATCGACTTCCAGCGATACCTGCACCCACCGACCCTGGAGCGCTTCCAGATCGCGAAGGGACCGGGCGTTCACAGCTGTGGCTGGTTCTTCGCCCGCTTCTTCCATTTGTAGATGGAAAGCGAGTTCTTCCAGAAATACTTCTCGGCCTCCTCGCGCGAACGGGTGGCGAAATAGGCGCGCGCGATGGCGACGATCTCCGCCGGCGTGGCGGTGCCCCAACTGTTGGGCCAGTCGCTGCCGAACACCACCCGGTCGGGACCAAAGGTCTCCATCAACTGGTCGAGCCGCGCCTTGTGCGCGGCAAGCCCGCGCGTCTTCATCGAGCGGTGGTCGATCTCGGACAATTTCGCATTGATCTTGGGGCGGCCGTGGATTTCCTTCAGCACCGCGTCATAGCCCGCCTGCTCTTCCGGTTTGGGATCAAGCTGCGGCAGATGGTCGATCACGATGCGAAGGTTCGGCACCTTGTCGTTGATCTTCACCATGGTCTGCAACAACCCGACGGTGGGATTGGCGCTATCCATGACCATGTCGGCATCGGCCACGCGCTTCAGCCCGTCGATGAATTTGGGATCATCCACCTGCTTGGAAACATCGCGGTTCCAGATGTTGCCGCAGCGGATGCCCAGGAACAGCGGATCCTTGCGGAAGCGGTTGAATTCGTCCGCGAAGTCCGGCTTTTCCGGCTCCAGGTCGCCCACCGTGCCGACAAAGAGCGGATCGGTATGCTCCTGCTCCAGCACCCAGAGATTGTCCTCGATCCAGGGGCTGGCCTCCAGCTCGATGGCGCCGACGATGCCCAAGGGCACCGCATAGCTGCGATAGGTGGAAGGCAGCGCCACCCCGTTCTTCTCCTTGGCCCATTCCGGCGAGCCGGCATAGGGCACGCCCTGCGGCCGGCGGGAGTCGAAGAGGTGGACGTGAGTGTCGATGATGGGAATATCGGCCAGCGGAGCGGCTGCTTCCGCAATGCTGGCCGATAGCGCCGCGGCCGCGGCTCCGGTGAGAAAGTCGCGACGCTGCATCATCACCCGTCTCCCGCTATTGCTTGACCCGTTCCAGGCCATGGCCCAGCCACAGCGAATAGGTGCCCGGCTGGGTGATGTATTTCATGAAGGCCGCGGCTTCCTTGGGATGCGGCGCCTTGGCCGTCACCGCCGCGGCGCTGTCGATATAGGCGCCCAGTGAATCGGGCACCGGCCCAGCGTTAGACAGCGCGTCGGGGTGGTTGATGATCTCGCAGATCAGCTGCAGCGCCATCTGGCCCTCGCCACGCGCCACCGCCTGGCCGCCCTCGCCATTGTGGCTGATCTTGCGCTTCACGCCCGCGAACTCCGGATGGGCGTTCAGCATGCCGTCAATGATGCGCGCTTCCATGCTGCCGCTGGTCGGGTCGGAATACATCACGCTGTCGGCCGCCTTCAGCACCGCCGCCAGCTTCTCCACCGTGGAGATGTCGGGAATGCCGTCACCCTTGTGCACGGCAAGGCCGATGCGGACCCGGCCGATATTGATGCGGCTGGCGGGCACCACATTCTTGTCGGTCGCGGCCTGGTCCATCAGGGCATAGGGCAGGAAGACGATATCGGCCGCCGGATTGCCGCCCTTCAGCTCATCCTGCATCTTGGCCATGTTGAGGGTGACGATGTCGACCTTGACGCCCATCTCCTTCTCAAAGCCCATCGCGAAATCGCGCAGGCCCGAATTGGCGGTGACTGCCGGGGTGATCACCCGCAAGGTCGTCGCGCTTTGCGCCATCGCGGGCGTGGCCAGCGCCAGCATCACCGCGGCCATCATGAGTTTACGCATATCTGTCTCCCCTGGTTATTTTGAAGCGGAGGCCTGCGCCCCCATGTCAACATTCTGCGCTTCCGGTCCCAGCCACGCCAGTGTGGCGATCAGAAGCGCCGCGCAGCACGCCACCGCGATCATCGCGATCCGGTAATCGCCGCCCGCCGTGTCGGCGATGTGGGATTGCAGCGGCAGATTGACCGCGGCAATGAGATTGCCCAGCTGATAGACCGTTCCCGCGAAGGTACCGCGCGCACTGGCGGGCGCAAGTTCGTTGAGGTGAACGGGAACCACACCCCAGGCGCCCTGCACGCAAACCTGCATCAGGAACGCACCGAACGCCAAGGTGACGGCGGTTTCCGAATAGGCCCACAGATAGCTCACGGGTAGCGCCAGCAGAGCCATCAGTATGATGGTCCTGCGCCGGCCGAAACTCTGGCTGAAGGAGCCCATGAAGAGCCCGCCCACGATGGCGCCGAGATTGGCAATCACGGCCACGTTCTTCACCATCGCGGGGGTGTAATGGTGCTGGAGGCGCAGAAACGTCGCATAAATGTCCTGGGTGCCATGGCTGAAGAAGTTGAAGCCGGTCATCAGGAGGATGGCGAACAAGGCGACCTTGCCATGCTGGCGCAGGATCTCGAACGTACCGGCCTGCTTCTGCTTGGCGCTTTCGCGGCTGAAGAAGCGCGATTCCGGCACACATATATAAATGTAGAGGATCAAGAGCGCCGCCGGGATGACGCCGGCCATGAACATGCCGCGCCAGCCTATGCTGGGATAAAGAAATCCGAAGGCCAGCGAGGAGATCAGAAAGCCGCTGGGATAACCCGACTGCAGCAGGCCCGAGACGAAGCCGCGCGCTTGTGGCTTGATGGTCTCCATCGACAGCGAGGCGCAGATGCCCCACACCCCGCCCATGGCCACGCCGAAGGCGGCGCAGGCGATATAGAAAGCCCATATATTGGGCGTAAAGGCGATCAGGAAATTGAGCGCCGAATAGCACGCAATATCCAGCATCAGGATGGGCCGGCGGCCGAAATGATCGGCCAGACGGCCGAAGATGAAGGCGCCGATCGGCCGACAGGCCAGGGTCAGCGTAACCGCCACCGTGACCACGGTGATGGAGACACCAAACTGCTTGGCGATGTCGGGAAAGACGAAAGTCAGAAGGAAAAAATCATAGGCATCAAACGTCCAGGCGAGATAGCTCGCCATCACCGTATGTTTGGCCGTGGGCGTCCAACCCTTCAGTGCCTCGAACGCCGCCATGCCATGCCCCTCGCTGAATTTTTGCAGGCGAGTATGCCGGGGTTGCCGATTTCAGCAACCCCCTCACACCGCTTATGCGCTGCAATAACTAGATAATGTCGATTTTGAACACATAACCGCCACTGGGGCTGTTGAGCGGCGGAAAGCCGGGCCGCGCATATTTGTCGTCGATCGGCCAGCCCGGATGCTCGCCCGCATCCACGCCATAAAGCTGGCCGTCCAGCACGCAGACGTCATGCATGTCGCAGGAGCCGGGAACGAAATCCACGAACTCCACCGGCTCGCCCTTCTTGATGTCGTATTTGACCAGGCCGGGCGTATAGCCCGCATATCCTGGCGTCTTGGGGTCCTGGGTGCCATAGACCTGCCAGATGAAGTTGCCATCGACTTCGATGCCATGCAGCCGGTCGACGCGCGCCGCCGGAAACATGAAGTCGCATTCCCAGGTGACGGGATCCATCCTGACCAGCGCCTCCAGCCGGTTGGACTGGATCCAAAGCCGCCCGCCCTCGGCATTCTCCCAGGCCAGGCCATGGCAAGAGCCGCCGTTGCTCGCGGGCCCGAAGGGAATCTGGCGATGGCTGACGGTCTTGCCGTTCATGTCGGTCTGGAACACGCCTTCCACCGGCGGGTCCGGCGGATTGTGAACCGAGGCGCCATTGGCGCCGCTCCACACAAATCCGTTGCCCACCGCCATGCCGCTGCAGTCCACGCATTGGGTGACGACGCTGTGCAGCACCTTGCCCTTCCTGTCGAGCAGCCAGGCGGTTTCCGGCCCCTTGTCATGACGCTGCTGCTGGATCCAGAAGCCGCGCCCCCGCGGGTCGGCGGTGATGGCATTAGGCCAGGAGGGCGGCGTCAGGAACAGTTCGGTGGTCTTCGCCTTTCTGCGCGGAATGGCCTTGGCCTGCATGCTGCCCAGCGTGCGGCCCAGCTCATCGGTGCCGGGCTTTTGCTTTTGTGCCTGCGCCAGCGCCGGAGCCGCCGCGACTAGCGCCGCACCGGTCAGAAATTGCCGCTTGTCCATATCTGCCTCCCTAAACCCCTAGTCTGTTGCCCAGCCCGTCGCTTTCGCTCCGGCGTTGGCTTAGCTTTTCTTATGAGCACAGCGAATTAGAAAAGCTTGCCCTATGCGAGCGTTTGCGAGCATGCGCCTCACTTGTCCAAAAACACCATGACAGCGGGCGAACCCAGGCCCAGGAACTTGCCGGTGAATTTCGGCACGCCATCGGCGCCCAGCCGGAAGGTGACGACATTGTTGCCGCTCTGGTTCAGCGAATAGAGGAACTTGCCCGACGGATCGATCGTCAGGCTGCGCGGATTGTCAGCCTCAGTCCATGTATTGGCGGTACGGCTCACCACGCCATCGGCGCCGACGGTATAGGTGACAATCGAATCCTCGGTGCGGTTGGCGCCATAGAGATGCTTGCCCGCCTTGTCGATCAACAGCTCCGAGGTGGTGTTGGTGCCCTGATAGCCATCTGGCAGCGAGGAGATCGACGGCCCCTTCTGGGTCAGCTTGCCGTCGGCCAAGGCATAGGTCGTCAGGCGCGAGTCCTGTTCCTGCTGCTGATAAAGCGTCTTGCCGTCATGACTGAAAACGAAATGGCGGGGGCCCGCACCCGGCACCGACTTGGTGACGGAAACCTGATTGAGCTTGCCGCTGGCGGTGTCGAGCTTCCAGACAAATATCTGGTCGCGGCCGGCATCGGCGCCCACGACATACTGGCCGGTGGGATCGGGCAGGATCATGTGACCGCGCGAACCATGCGGCCTGGTGTCGCCGAACATCGCCACCGGCTTGTCGGCGGCGGTGTAGGTGCTCATCGGGCCGTTCGGCTTCACCACATCGGTGACCTCGCCAAGGCTGCCATCACCCTTCAACCGGATCACTTCATAAGCGCCGCCGGTATAGTCGGCGACCAGGAGATACTTGCCGGAAGGATCGATGCTGATGAAGCACGGGATCGAGCCGCCGGAATCCAGCACATTCAGCTGCTTGAGCACGCCGGTTGACTGATCAACCGCAAAGGCGGTGACCGAACCGCTCTTGTTGGCGCCGAAGGTCGCGACCTCGTTCACCGCATAAAGAAACTTGTGATCGGCCGAGAGCACGATCCAGGACGGCGAGGCGGTCTTGGCCACGACGCGCGGATTGGACGGCGCGCCCGTCGCGGCATCCACATCCACCAGATAGATGCCCTCGCCATGGCCGTTGGCCGCCGCCTTGGGATCGGCCGGGTCGCTGGTATAGGTGCCGATATAGGCGCGAGCCGCGAAGGCCGCATTGGCGGACGCCAACATCAGCGCGGCGACCGCGGCCCCCACGGCGACGGAGCTCAGAAATTTCATCGACAATCTCCTATGGTCAATTATCCGGAAGCGCAAAGACGAAGACCGCCGCGCCGTTGTTGGGATGATGCACCCCGGGCATCAGGGTGGTGGGCTTGCCCACCGGGCTTCCCCCGCCAAGACCGGTCTCCACCGCGACATACTGCTTGCCATCGACCGCATAGCTCACCACATGGCCCTGCACGCTGGTGGGAAGCCGCGTCTGCCACAAGGTCTTGCCCGTCGCCGCTTCGAAGGCGCGGAAGCGGCGGTCGAAATCGCCGACAAAGCCCACCCCGCCATCGGTGGTGAGCACACCGGTCAGGAACGGCGCCTTTTGCTGGAAGCTCCAGAGCGCCTTCATGGTGGTGGTGTTGTAGGCGGCAATCTTGCCCAGATTGCCATCGGTGCCCGGCATCTCGAAGAGCTGCTGCGAGCCCGCATCGCCGCCCACGCCGATTTTCTTTTCCATCGGCTCGGCGCGCATCAGGACACAGGACTGATGCAGCGGAATGATCATCAGATCGGTCTTGGGATCGTAACTGGTGGCCGGCCAGTCATGCCCGCCTGCCGGGCCGGGACAGGACGATATCCAGTCGCCGACCTTGGCGTTCTGCACATCTTTGCGATAGGTCGGCACGCCGGTCTTGGGATCTATGTGATCGAACACATTCTGGAAGACGGTCTGGGCGCTGTCTTCATATTTGCCGGTGACGCGGTTGAGCTTCCACAGAATGCCCACCTTGCCGATGGTGAGCACATCCTTCGACGGACCGTGATCCACCAGCACGCGCTCGAACACTTCGTCCAGGTCGAAATTCTCGCCCGGCGCGTGGCTGTAGAACCATTTGAGCGTGCCGTTATCGGGATCGAGCGCGAGCGTCGCGTTGGCATATAGCGTGGCGCCGCCAGCGGAGTTGCGGCTGGCGCGCGTCCAGGGCTTGGCTTGCGCCGTGCCCCAATATGTCGTGTTCAGCTCCGGATCGTAAGTGCCCGCGATCCAGGTCTCCGCCCCCTGGCGGAATTCATCCGGCAGGCTGTTCCAGGTCTCGCCCCCCGGCTCGCCCTTGAGCGCGATGGTCTTGAAGCGCCAGGCCACCTTGCCGGTCTCGGAGTCGTAGGCGCTGATGAAACAGTGCTTTGTCTCGTAACGGTTGCAATAGGTGAGACCGACGAGGATCTTGCCGTGAATAGCGATGGTGCCGCCGGTATTGGAATAACCTTCCTTGGCGTCCTCGATCACCGACTGCCAGACGATCTTTCCGGTCTTCGCATCCAGCGCATACAGCTTGGCGTCGGTGGTGGGCACGAACACCTTGTCGCCGTAGAGCGCGAGGCTGCGCGTCGCGCCATAAGCACGGGTCGGCGCCGGGCCGATGCGGTTCTCCCAGATCAGCTCGCCGGTCGCCGCATTCAGCGCCTGCACCGTGTTGGCGGTGTTCGACAGGAACATCACCCCGTCATGGATGATGGGGGTGACTTCGCTCGCCCCACCCTCATTCATCGCCCAGGACCAGGCGAGCTGGATGTTCTTCACATTGGACGTATTGACCTGCGCCAGCGGCGAATGGCTCCAGCCCTGATAGTTGCGCCGGTACATCAGCCAGTCGGCATCTTTCGGATGGGCCAGCATCTGGTCGGTGACGGGATCATAGCTCTTGAGCGAGCCCGCCACCGTCACGCCAAAGCGCCCGGGCGGATAAGAAGTCGCCGGACGCGCCGCGCCACCGCCACCCGCGGCAGGTGCAGCCTCCGCCATCTCGGCCGGCATCTTGCCGTCGGCAACCGTGTTGATCTTGATCTTCTCGGCGCCAGTGAAAGCGGTCGCGCCGGCTTTCGCGCCATTGGCCGCCAGCACGAACGACACGATGCGGCGATAGGTGTCGGCATCCAGGCTGTTGCCATTGCCGTACGGCATCGACGCCTTCACCAGATTATACAGTTCGTCGCTGGAACGATTGCCCCAGGCGGCGATGAAGGTCGCCCCCGTCAGCGCCGGCGCCTCGCCCGCGCCCTGCAGGCGCGCGCCGTGGCACTGGGCGCAGTTGGTGGCATAGAGCGCGCGGCCCTGACGCGCCTGGTCGGCGGTGAAGGGACCATTGTCCAGCGCCAGCGCGCTGACACTGATAAGGGCGGCAGCAAGAACCGATGTGCCAAGAAGCTTTTTCATTGTCGCCCTCACTTCGCCGGCACGTCGAATTGCGGCAGGAAGCCCGGGCCCACAACCGGCACATCCTGGCCGGGATCGGCATGGGGCGGCAGAAGCCAGCCGGTGAGATTGCCGGTGGGCGCCTTCTGGCTGTCGATCTGGACATAGAAGTGTCCGTGACGCACGGCGGCGATCTGTTTGGACGACAAGACCACACTTCCCGACACCGTGCCGGATGTTCCCGCTGTCACCGTCAGGTCGAAGGCCTTGGGCCCGGGAATGGCGATGCCCGGCCCGTCATAAAGTTCCGCCGTGGTGGCGGGGCTGGAAAGTCCGCGGAAATCGGCGCTGACGGTGAGCTTATTGCCGTCAAGTTCGGCATGGGCCCGGCCCTCGCCCGTAATGTTGACGCGCGTACCGTCAGTCAGCGGCGACGGCGAAAGCCTTGTCTCGAATTGCTCGGCCGCTACGGCGGGACCCGCCGCCAGAACCAGCGCCAACGCGCACACATCACCCAGCCGCAAAGCCATCCCCGTTCTGTTTTTGTCGTTATTCCGCAACTCTTAGCATGACAAAAGCGCGCCCCCAACCCTTGTGCAATTGCAGCAATTTTGGGCGGCTGCCGATACAAAACCGGGCAGCACAGTTGTACGCTGCAGCCGGGTGGCGGCTGTCAGTCGTCTGTCATGAAAATATACGCATCATTACAATCGAGCGCCGATGTTCAAGGAAGCAAACCCCGTTCAGGATGAAGTCCCCGGGCGTGCCACGCACGGCCTGTTCGCGGGCAAATGGCTCTGGGCGAGCCTGGGTCTGGCGGTCCTGTTCGCGGCTTACCTGCTGGCAGGCTTTTATCTGGTGCCCGGCCTGGTCCGCTCCACGGCCACCAATTGGGTCAGGACCAATCTCGACAAGCCCATCGCGCTGGGTGAGATCAAATTCAATCCCCTCACCTTCACGCTCGACGTGGACGAAATCGCGCTGCCCGACACACGCGCCCCGATGGTGGCGGTGGGTCATGTGCGAGTCGGCTTTTCCATCCTGTCGCTGTTCCAAAAGGCCTATCGCTTCAACCAGGTCACCCTGGATCAGCCGTTCGTCAATGCCGTCATCCGGCCCGACGGTTCGCTGAACCTGATCGAACTGAAGCCCCGCACGCATTCGCAAGGGCCAAACCCGGCGGTCAAGATCGATGTCCTCTCCGTCCATGACGGCCATGTCGTCTATGCCGACCAGAGCCAGACGCCTGTACCGGAAGCGACCCTCATCCCGATCGCTTTCACCCTCAAGGACTTCCAGACCAATGTGGCGGAGGGCGGCGACTTCGCCCTCAATGCCAAAAGCGAGCGCGGCGAAGCCTTCGCCTGGAGCGGCACGCTGTCGATTTCCCCCATTTCCTCGCGCGGACGGCTGACCGTCGCCGGCCTGCAAAGCAGCACCGTCCAGGAATTCCTGGGCCGCCGCCTGCCGGTGGCGCTCACGGGCGGCCATGCCGGCTTCACCGCCAACTATGATTTTGCTTATGACGCCGGCAACCTGACATTGAATCTGTCGTTGCCCCAGGTCACCGCGGCGGGTCTCGCGCTCGAGGGCGACAAGAGCATTCTGCACGGAAAAGTGACCGTTGCCGGACTCGATGCCCGCGTCGGTCCGGTATTGGTGGCAGCGAACGCGCATGGTCTTTCGCGGCTGACAGCCGTGGTGCCGAAAATCGCGCTGCAGGGTGTGGGCGTGGCCACAGCGGGTGCGGCCGAACCGGAGATTCAGCTTGCCGATGCCGCGCTGACCGGCACGCAACTGGATTTCAGCGCCCGCAAGATTCAGCTGGGCAGTCTGGTGCTGAACGGCGCCAATCTTTCGGTCGCCCGCCAACACGGCGGACAGATCAGCCTGATGGCGCTGCTGCCGCCGAAATCCGCCGCGCCAGCCGAAGCGCCTCCCAACGCGCCTGCGGCGCAGCCCTGGCAGATCGCGCTCGGCCAGTTCGCGCTCAACAATGCGCGCGTCGATTTCGAGGACCGCACACTGGCACATCCCGCGCGCATCAGCCTTTCGCCGCTCACCGCCAGCGCGACAGGTGCGGGCAGCGACCTCACCCAGCCGGTAAGCCTGCATTTCGACACCGGCATCAATGGCAAGGGCCATGCGACAGGCGATGCGACAGTGGTGCCCGAAAGCCTGGCGGGCAGTCTCAAATTCAATCTCACCGGCCTGGCGCTGCGCCCCTTTGCCGGTTATCTGCCGCCACTCAAGTCGCTGGAGTTGCGCTCCGGCGAGGCATCCGCTTCGGGCACGGTAAATTTCAAGGGCGCGGACATCGCTGCCCTCATCTTCAAGGGCAATGCCGCAGTCGCCAATTTCAGCATGCTGGAAACCACCACCAACAGCCCGCTGTTCGCCTGGCGCGCTTTTGCGCTGAAGGGCATCGATGTGGGCAAGAACCACATCACCATCAACCAGGCAAGCCTGGCCCGGCCGCTGGGCCAGGTCGTGGTGCTGGCCGACCGCAGCTTCAATTTCACGCCGCTGGTGCCGCCAAAAGCCGGCGCCACGGCGGCTGCGCCAGTACAACCGGCGCCAGCGTCCGCCACCGTGCCGATCCAGGCCGCTTCGGCAAAACCGGCCTGGACCATCCAGGTCAAGAAACTCAACATCAGCGGCGGCTCGATGAACTTCGCCGACATGTCCATCCAGCCCAACTTCTCGGCCCGCATCGACGAACTGAGGGGCACCATCGGCAACATCACCAATGCGGCGGGCCAGAGCGCGGCAATAGATTTGAGCGGCCAGGTGATCGACCAGTTCTCGCCCGTCACCATCAAGGGCTCGATGGACCTTTTGGCCTATGACCGCCATACCGACATGCAGCTCGCCTTCCACAACATCGAACTGCCAGTGTTCAATCCCTATTCCGGCCGTTATGCCGGCTATGCCATTGCCAAGGGCAAGCTCACCACCGAACTGTCCTACAAGATCGACAACCGCGCGCTGAAGGCCGACCATCATGTGATCATCGACCAGCTGGAATGGGGTCAGGCCACCGACAGCAAGGAAGCGGTGCCGCTGCCGATCCGGTTTGCGACGGCCCTGCTCAAGGACAGCAAGGGCGTGATCGATCTGGACCTGCCGGTGACGGGATCGCTGGACGATCCCAAATTCAGCATCTGGCCCATCGTCTGGCAGGTCGTCGGCAATGTGATCGAGAAGGCGGTGACCGCGCCCTTCCGCCTGATCGGCTCGCTGTTCGCGGGCGCCGACAAGGCCCAATACATCGATTTCACACCGGGCTCGGCCGTCTTGCCGCAAGGTTCGGCTGAGGCGCTGGGAGCGTTGGCCAAGGCGCTGAACCAGCGGCCACAACTCAAGCTCGACATTCCCGCAGGTCCGGGCATCCGCGAAGACGCGACCGCCGTGGCCGATGCGGCCATCGACAAGGCGTTGCTGGCCAAGGATGCAGGCAAGGTGGCGAGCGTGGCCGCGCTGGACGCCGACGACCAGCATGACCGGCTGGTGGATCTCTACCGCGCCAAACTGGGCAAGAAGCCGGCCCTTCCCGATTTTCCCGCCGACGCGCTCAAGACCGCGCCGGGCGCCAAGCCGGACGCCAGCGACGACGACCGCCGCACCCTGCTGGAATCCCAGTGGCTGCGCACCGAACTGCGCAAGAGCTTCACGCCCAGCAATGCGGAACTCGCCGCGCTGGGCACGGCGCGCGCCAATGCGGTCAGGACCGCGCTTCTGGCTGATGGTTCGGTCGATCCGGCCCGCGTCTTCATGTCCGCGGACGCGACGGAAAGCGCCGACAGCGGTCACTCCCGCATGGAGCTGAAGTTCGAATAGCAGCGCCTTCAGATATTTCGACAGAAGCGCCAGGCCGCGCATCCCGCGCAATCACGCCTGGGCCACGGCCATCCTGGCTTGCGGCCGCACCAGCCAATAAAGCGATACGGCGTGGGTGATCATCAAGAGCGGCACATAAAGGATCGGGATCGCATAGGTCGCGCCCAGCTGGCCCGCCATCGCGGGAAGGTCGATCAAAGTGGCGTGGTAATAGTCGATCAGGATGTCGGCCGCCCCCACGACATTGAAGGCCGCGACGAACAGCCAGAACAGTGGACGGATGCGCGCGGTGGCAAGCGCCAGCAGCGCCAGCATGCCGGTGGCGAAATCGCCCCAGGCCGCGAAGGCGCCGAAGCTCGCCGGCAGATCAGGGCCGATAACGCCCGGCAAAAGGAACACCAGCCCGAAAAAGCGGAAACTGTGCAGGGTGGCGATGGCGCGCTGTGCCTGGAAACGGTCCATCGCTTTCAGCCAGGGCCAGACGAACGTGGCGAAGCAGAACAACGATGCTACGTAACCCAGAACCAGATGGACGCGGAAAATTGTTTCGGGCGACATGCCTCACCTCCCGACCGGCGCGGCTTCGAACACCGCGCTCAGAACACCGACGCGGCCCTCCATGAGGCTGCGTCCCAGATTGGCGGCCAGTTCGGGGAAATCCGGCCCCATTACCACGCCAAGATTGGGCGAAGGCGGCGCACCCGACGCGCGTAACTGGGCGAACCAGTTTTTCGCGGCCTCGGTGTCGTCCCGCCATGTCAGGGTGCGCAAGCCGGCTTCTTCGATCGCCTTGCGCGTTTCCTCCGCCGTCAGCAGAAAGCTTGTGACAGGGGTACGCGCCCAGGGCAGCGGATAGTGCGGCGTGCCGCTGTTCAACACGATATCGAAAGTCGCAAACCGGCCACCCGGCTTCAACACCCGCCTTATCTCACCATAGAGCCGCGCGCGGTCGGAAATATTCATCGCCACATGCTGCAGAAACACGGCATCGAAGCGGCCATCGCCGAAGGGAAGCGCGAGTGCACTGGCGGTTTCGAACGACACATGATCGCCTTGGCCCGTGCGTGCTGTCAGGTAGCGTGCGGCCTCTACGAACGGCTCGCTGAGATCAATGCCCGCCACCCGGCAATCATGACGCGCCGCCAGAAAGCGCGCCGGGCCGCCGACGCCAGAGCCGACATCCAGAACCGACATGCCGGCGGCAAGACCCGCCATCTCCGCCAGTTCGGCGGTCGCCGCCAGCCCGCGGGTGTGGAACTGATCGAGCGCGCCCAGCTGTTCCAGCGTGAGCGTCCGGTCCTCGGACCCGAACACGGCAAGCGCCGTCTTTAACCGCTCTGTCAGGCCCGTCGCGCGATAATGGTCGCGCACGTCATCCACTACATCGGCAACAGCCATTGGTGACACTCCGGATGATTGCCCACCCGATATAGGCGCGCTTTCCGCTTGTGGCTATCCGCGATAATGTCGATGGACCATGAAGCAGAACTTCACAGTCAGGCAGGGCGCGCTGGACGGCGTCGAAGCCTTTTTCAGCGTGGCCCAGCACAGGAATTTCCGCCGCGCGGCGGCGGAGCTGGGCGTGACGCCATCGGCAGTCAGCCAGGCGGTGCGCATGCTGGAAATCCGCATCGGCACCGCACTTTTCATCCGCACCACCCGCAGCGTGGGGCTGAGCGAGGCGGGCGAGCGCTTTCTCGCACGCGCCAAGCCCGCCTTTGAGGAACTGACCGCTGCCGCCCGCGCCGCGCACGACCTAGGCGAGAGGCCGGCCGGACTGCTGCGCCTGACCGTGCCGCGTGCGGTGGTGCCGATCCTGCTCGAGCCCCTGCTCGCCTCCTTCGCCCAGGCCTATCCCGATATCCGGCTTGAGATCGATGCCAGCGCGGAACTGGTCGATCTGGCGGCCGAAGGTTTCGATGCCGGCATCCGGATGGGCCAGTTCATTGCCGCCGACATGGTTGCCACCCGGCTGTCGCCGCCCTTCCCGCTGACGGTCGTGGGCAGTCCCGATTATCTCAAGCGGCGCGGCTACCCCGAACGGATCGAAGACCTGCGCGATCACGCCTGCCTTTGCATGCGGCGCTCGGGTGGCGCCATCGCGTCCTGGACCTTTGCCAGCGGCAACAAGCGGATTGAAGCGGTCGTTTCCGGCCCCTTGATCGCCAATGACTTTCCCACGCTCCTGGGCGCGGCCGTCCAGGGCCTGGGCCTGACACAACTGCCCGCACCCGTCGCCGCCAAACAGGTGGCAGCCGGAAAGCTGGTGGCCGTGCTGGAACCTTTCGCGCCCATGGCGCCGGGCGTGTTCCTCTATTATCCCGGCCGCCGCCAGATGCTGCCCAAGCTGCGCGCCTTCATCGATCACGTCAAAAGTCACCAGAATGGCGAAACGCCCGCCAGGACGCGCAAAAAAGCGCGTGGTTGAGCGCGGCCGGCCGGGCAAATCGGGAAAATTTCCCGCATTTGACTGGCCCGCGCGATCCCATCCCGGAGTATAAGGGCTCGTTTTTCCGGTTGAGGCACATGTCTCTTCAACTCAGGCTGATCGGAACGGTCACTCTGCTTCTGCTGCTTTCGCTGGCGGCGGGCGCGGGCCTTCTGTCGGTGCACGCCAGATCGGTGATCGATCTGGAAGTCCGCACCGCCTTTGAGGGCGCCCGCCATTCGGTCAGCAACACGCTGAAGTCTGACGTCGAGCACACCGTCACGCTGCGCCAGGTGGTGGCGAGCTTCGAGGGCCAGCGCCATGTGCGCGCAGCCCTGGTGAACGAGGCGGGCAAGGTCATCGTCCAGTCCCAGGTCAGCCACCATGGCGATCCGGCGCCGGCCTGGTTCCGCGCGATGATGGCCCCCGCCCCGCTCTCGGCGACGATCCCCATCGCGCTGCCGAAATACCCCTGCACCGTGGTCCTGACCAGCGATCCCACCAATGAGATTGCCGGCGTCTGGGGCCATGTGCGCGATGCCTTCATTATCATGGCGCTGTTCTGCCTCGCGACCCTGGCGGCGATGTCGCTGGCCATCACCTACGCGCTGCGCTTTTTCCGCCGCGTCCAGGACGGCCTGCTCGCCATCGCCCATGGCAGCTATGAGGCGCGGCTGCCCGCCAGTGGCGTGCCGGAATTCGCCGCCCTCGCCAACGGCTTCAACCACATGGCCGACCAGCTTTCGGCACTGTCGAAAAGCAATCGCCAGCTCTATGCCCAATTGCAGAACGTGCAGGAGGAGGAACGCGCCGGCATCGCGCGGGACCTGCATGACGAGGTCGGCGCCTATCTCTTCGCCATCCAGGTGGACGCGAAAGCCGTGGGCAAGATCGGCACGCCGGAAGCGTCGCGGCTCAGCAACGCCATCCGCGAGTCCGTCGCCCATATCCAGAACCAGGTGAAAAACATCCTGCGCCAGCTCAAACCGGTTTCGCAGCTGGAGTTCGGACTGGAAAGCGCGGTCAGCGACCTCGTCGCCTTCTGGGCCAGGCGTCATCCCGATATCGCCTTCGAGCAGAAGATCGCCCTGCCGCCTTTGGCCGATCGTCGCTATGAGGAAGCCGCCTATCGCATCGTGCAGGAGGCCTTGAGCAATGCCATCCGCCATGGCGCCCCCAAAATCATCCGTATCGAGATCGAGGCCCAGGACAACGAACTGGTCATCGCCGTCGCGGATGATGGCGGCGGCATCAAGCTGGGCCCCGACGCCAAAACCGGTCCCGGCCATGCGGGCCTGGCCGGCATGCGCGAGCGCATCCAGGCGCTGAACGGCCGCTTCATCGTGCATCAATCGAACGGCGGCGTGCGCGTGACGGGCATCCTGCCCATCGCACAGGAGCGTATCGTGGCATGAAACCGGTTCTGGTGATCGAGGACCACGCCATCGTCCGCGCCGGCATCCGGCGCCTCTTGGACGAGCGCGGCGATGTCGAGGTGCAGGAAGTCTCGACCGGGGAAGCCGCGCTTGAGGCCATCGCCGGTCGCGGCTTCGCGCTGATCATTCTCGACCTCAACCTGCCGGGGCTTGCTGGGCTGGAGCTGCTCAGGCGCATCATCCGCCAGGCGCCGGGCATGCCGGTGCTGGTCTTCTCCCAGCATACCGAGGCGATCTATGCGACGCGCGCGCTGGAGACCGGCGCACGCGGCTTTGTCAGCAAGAATGCCAGTCCGGAGGAACTGCTGGAGGCGGTGGAAACCATTCTGGGTGGCGGCACAGCCATCGAAAAGGATGTGGCGGCCGAAATGGCGCTGCACGACCTGGCGGAAGACGCTTATCTCAAGCCGCTGACGGAGCGCGATCTGGAGATCCTGCGCCTGTTGTCGGCTGGCGACAGCCTTTCGGAAATCGCCGACAAGCTCGGCATCGCTTACAAGACGGTGGCCAACACGCTCTCCCGCATCAAGGAAAAGCTGGGCGTGGGCCAAACCTCGGAACTGATCCGCATTGCCGTGAGCCGCGGCCTCGCCGATCGCGTGTGAAGCCTGTCAAGGTTGGGGACATGACATGATAGCGTGCCAATGCGGCAAGGTGAGACTGGAAGCGAGCGGCGCCCCCATCCTCACCGCGTCATGCTTCTGCAAAAGCTGTCAGGAGGCAGGCCGGCAATTCGCGGCGCATGCTTCGACGCCGTCCGTGCTGGATGCCGATGGCGGGACAGGCGTCGTGCTGTATCGAAAAGATCGCGTGGCCTGCGCGGCGGGACTGGAGCATCTGGAGGAACGCCGCCTGAAGCCGGATTCTCCGACGCGGCGCGTCCTTGCCGCCTGTTGCGGATCGCCGATGTTCCTGGACTTCACCAAGGGGCATTGGCTGGCGCTCTACCGCAACCGGTTCGGCGCGACCGCGCCCAAGCTTGAAATGCGGGTCATGACCAACGAGCGGCCCGCCGGCGTCACGCTTGCCACCGATGTGCCCAACTATGGCGGCCACTCGGGAAAATTCCTGCGCAAGCTGTTGGGCGCCTGGATCGCGATGGGTTTCAAGCGTCCCGTCGTGACCTGGGGCCGGCCCGCGTAATCACCACACTCTCATCCATCATCTATCGCGCCTGACATGTTCGCGGGACTTTTTCCCGCAAACATGACGCGACGCATGGTGTGACGCGAGGAATTCTTCCCGAACCGACACTTGTGCGCGGTTGTCACTTTCCGCATCGCTGCGCGTCCCATTAAAGTTTTCGCGTCAACCACTAAGGAGACGAACATGACCTGGACAACCCCGCGCGTGATCGAAATCGCCGTTGGCATGGAAATCAACTGCTACGCCTGCGCCGATATCTGACGCGATCCACGGGATCGCCGGCACAAGGCCGGCGGTCCCGTTTTTTCGGGAAGACCTATCGTGAAGATTCTCGTTCTGGGCGCCGCAGCAGGCGGCGGCTTTCCGCAATGGAATTCCAATGATGCAACCGCCCAGCGCGCGCGCTCAGGCGATCCCTTCTTGCGGCCGCAGACACAGTCCTCCATCGCCGTCAGCGCCGATGGCCACCGCTGGGTGCTGTTCAATGCCTCGCCCGACCTGCGCCAGCAGATCAACGACAATGCCGCCTTGCAGCCGCGCCGCAGTGACAGTCTGCGCGCCAGCCCGCTTTCAGCCGTGGTGCTGACCAATGCGGATGTGGATCATGTGGCGGGCCTTCTGAATCTGCGCGAAAGCCAGCCGCTGGCCCTTTACGGCCATGCCCGGGTGCTGGATGTGCTGGCCCGCAACAGCATCTTCCAGGTGCTGAACCCGGCCTTTGTGGCGCAGCGTCCGCTGACGCCGGAGACGTGGGAAACCATTCGCGATCGCGAGGGGCGAGATCTTGGCATCGTGGTGCGGGCCTTCGCCGTGCCGGGCAAGGTGGCGCTGTGGCTGGAAGATGCCAGCGCGCCGGGCCTTGGCACCGCGGACGGCGACACGCTGGGGCTGGAGATCTTCAGCAACGGCCGCTCCTTCTTCTACATCCCGGCTTGCGCCGCCATGACGCCGGATCTGGCCGCGCGCCTTTGCGGCGCAGGGCTCGTCTTCTTCGACGGCACCTTGTGGCGCAACCATGAGATGATCACAGCCGGTGTGGGCACGAAAACCGGCCAGCGCATGGGCCATATGAGCTGTATCGACACCATCGCCGCCTTCCGCGACCTGAACGTGAAGCGCAAGCTGTTCATTCACATCAACAACACCAACCCGCTCCTGATCGGCAATTCGCCCGAGCGCCACCAGGCGCTCGCCTCCGGCTGGGAAGTGGCCCATGACGGAATGGAGATCACGCTTGAACACAGACCTGAACGCGCCCTGGCCCAAGCCGGAATTTGAGCGGCGGCTGCGCGCCATTGGCGCGGAGCGCTATCACGACAAGCATCCCTTTCACGTCGCCCTGCATGACGGCGCGCTCGATCAGGGCCAGGTCCAGGCGTGGGTGCTCAACCGCTTCTATTACCAGCGTTCCATCCCGCTGAAGGATGCCAGCCTGATCGGCCGTGCCGACGACATCGATCTTCGGCGCGAATGGATCGGCCGCATCACCGATCATGACGGCACCGCGCCCGGCGAGGGCGGCATCCACCGCTGGCTGGTGCTGGCGGAGGGTGTGGGGCTCGATCGCGACTATGTTGCCGGCTGCACCGGCATTCTGCCCGCCACCCGTTTTGCCTGCGAAGCCTATATCCGCTTCGTGCGCGAGAAGAGCACGCTGGAAGCGGTCGCTTCCTCGCTCACCGAACTGTTCGCCCCCGACCTGCACAAGACCCGCATCGCCGCGCTGCTGGAGCATTATCCCTTCGCCAATGAAGCGACGCTGTCCTATTTCCGCACCCGGCTGACCCAGGCGCCGCAGGATGTGGCGTTCGGCCTCGCCTATGTGCTGGACAGGGCGGCCACGCGCGAACAGCAGGAACAGTGCCTGGCCGCCCTCACCTTCAAGACCGAGGTGCTGTGGTCCCAGCTCGATGCCCTCAACCACGCCTATGTGACGCCCGGACTGATCCCGCCGGGCGCGTTCCGGCCCGCACCATGAGCACCCATGACATGAACCAGAGGCTGTTGCTCACGCCCTATTGTCTGCCAAGACTGTCACCGCACATGCGCCTGCGCCGCGATCCGGCGCGCAACGTGTGGACCGTGCAGGCGCCCGAGCGCAGCTTCCTGATCGATGATATCGCCCATATGGTGCTCGCGCGCTGCGACGGCCAGGCCAGCCTTTCCGCCATCATCGACGGATTGTGCGCGACATTTGCCGACGCGCCGCGCGAAGTCATCGCCAGGGATGTCACCGCCCTGCTCCAGAATCTGGCCGACAAGGGCGTGGTGGCGGCATGAGTCCGGAACCGCCTCTGGCCATCCTGGCAGAACTGACCCATCGCTGTCCGCTGCAATGCCCCTATTGTTCCAATCCGCTGGAGCTGGAGCGCGCCAACCGGGAGATGACGACGCAGGAATGGTGCCGCGCCATCCGCGAGGCGGCGGCGCTGGGCTGCATGCAGATTCACTTCTCAGGCGGCGAGCCCACGGTGCGGCCCGATCTGGAAACGCTGGTGGCAGAAGCGGCGGCGGCGGGTCTCTACACCAATCTCATCACCTCGGGCGTGTTGTGCGACCGCGCCCGGCTGGAACGGCTGGCCGCCGCCGGTCTGGAGCATGTGCAGTTAAGCTTCCAGGATTCCACGGCGGAGATCGGCGACCGCATCGGCGGATATGCCGGCGGTCATGAGAAGAAGCTGGCCTTCGCAAAGATGGTGAAAGAGGCGGGCCTGCCCTTGACTGCAAACTTCGTCGTCCATCGCCAGAACCTGCATCATCTGGACGACATGATCGCGATGGCCGCCGACATCGGCGCACGACGGGTGGAGATCGCCAATGTCCAATATTACGGCTGGGCGCTGAAGAACCGCGCCGCGCTGATGCCCACGCGCGAGCAGCTTAATGCGATGGTCGAAAAGGTTGAGGTGGCGCGCACCCGTTTCGCCGGCATCCTGACCATCGATTTCGTGGTGCCGGATTATTATGCCCGGCGCCCCAAATCCTGCATGGGCGGATGGGGCCGGCGTTTCCTCAACATCTCGCCCTCCGGCAAGGTGCTGCCCTGCCACGCGGCGGAATCGATCACCGGCCTCAACTTCGACAATGTGCGCCAGCGCCCGCTTGCCGAGATCTGGCAGCATTCGGACGCATTCCGCGTCTTTCGCGGCACGGACTGGATGCCGGAGCCCTGCCGTTCCTGCGACCGCAAGGAGATCGATTGGGGCGGATGCCGTTGCCAGGCCTTCGCCATCACCGGCGATGCGGCGCGCACCGATCCGGCCTGCGCCCTGTCAGAAGATCACGAACGTCTCGTCTCCCTCGCGGTCGCGGACGCAGGCGGAGAGACGGCCTTCATCTATCGCAGCCCGCGGGCGGCGAAACGCGGATGACGCGCCGCCTTCAGGCCGGCTCAGACATTCTCCAGCTTCAGGACCGCGGCAGTCTCCGCGCGGCTGCGCCGGGTCGCTCCGGCGTCTTGCCTCAGATCGATACCCCAGGTCGGGATCATGCGCCTGAGCTTCGGCAGCCAGTCATTTTCGGTCAGGCGTGACGCGAAGCATCTCTGCAGGACTTCCTGGGCGATGAAGGCCGCCGTCGAGGCGCCGGGCGAGGCGCCAAGGAGAGCGACGAGATTGCGATCATCATTCGAGATGAGTTCGGTCCCGAATTCGAGATAACCGACCCTTTGAGGGTCCGGCTTGATGATCTGCACCCGCTCGCCGGCCACCGCCTCCTTCCAGTCGTGCCGGCGCGCCATGGGGAAGAAGCTTCTCAGCATCTCGAACTGCGCGCCGGCGCTCTGCAGCACCTGGCTGATCAGATATTCCGACAGTGGCACATTATCCTTTGCCACTTCCAACATGGGCAGGATGTTGTCCAGTCGGACGGAGCGAAACAGGTCGGTGAGCGAACCCTGCTTCAGGAACCTGGTGGTGAAACCGGCATAGGGGCCGAACAGCAGCGAGCGCTTGCCGCCGACGATGCGCGTATCCAGGTGCGGCACGGACATGGGCGGCGAACCGTGCGGCGCCTTGCCATAGACCTTGGCGTGGTGACGTACGCTCACGGCATCGACATCACACCGGAGCCAGATGCCGCTGACCGGGAAACCGCCATAGCCGTGCCCCTGCGGAATGCCGGATTTCTGCAGCAACTCCAGGGAGCCGCCGCCGGCGCCGATGAAGACCAGGCCAGCGGAGACATCGACCGGATGGTTGGCCTCCACGTCGTCGGCCAGGATGCGCCAGCGGCCGTCGCTTTCGCGCGTCAGTCCGCGGACGTCGTGCTTGAAACGGATATCGACGCCCGCCTGTGTCCTCAGATGCCCGAACAACAGCCGGGTCAGGGCGCCGTAGTCTACATCCGCGCCGGTGATCATCCGCGTCGCCGCGACTGGCTCATCGGGCCCCCGCCCTTCCATGATCAGCGGCGCCCAACCGGCGATGACACCGCGGTCTTCGCTGTATTCCATGCCGTGATAGCAATGATGCGCCGACATGGCCTGGTAGCGCGCCCGGAGAAAATCCACATTCTCTCGGCCCCAGACAAAGCTCATATGGGGCGTGGCGTGGATGAAGGCGCCCGGATCGGCGATGGCGCCACTGGATACAAGAAATGCCCAGAGCTGCCGCGAGAGGTCGAATTCGGTGTTGACCTTCAGCGCCTCGGAAATGTCGATGCTGCCGTCCGCGCGCTGCGGCGTGTAATTCAGCTCGCAATTGGCGGCATGTCCTGTTCCGGCATTGTCCCAGGAATCCGAACTTTCGAGCCCGCAGTCTTCCAGGCGCTCGAACACCGTGATCGTCAGCGACGGGTCGAGCGTCTTCAAGACGACGCCCAGGGTCGCACTCATGATGCCGGCGCCGATCAGCACAATGTCGGGACGCGTCTCGGTCATATCGGTTCCCTCCGTTAGTGACCGGTGCCGTCCAGGGCCGTGAAAGGCAGCACCGCACCGGGCTGAAACACCACATAGACGCGGCGCCAGGGTTCCTCGTTCATCAGCTTCCAGCGATGGCCCGTGCCGGTATTGTCTTGCGCCAGCAGAATGTCTCCGGGGCGGATGACGAAGGTTTCCCCGCGGTGCGTCTCGAACTCAAGCGTGCCGCTGAGGGTGATGACAAATCTGGGGATCGGGTCCTTGTGCCATTCGAAGGAACCGCCTGACTTCGTTTCCTGGAAGGACAGGTTGACCGCGCCAACCGCCCCGCTGAGGAGATCACCGCGCGCGCCATCATGCAGCGCGATGGTCCCCTCCTCAAAACGGGAGTCACCATCGTCACCGGTCCAGATGCGAACACAACGGATCATGTCTTGCGCCCCTGTCGCTTGTGAGCCAGCATCAGGGCATCAGGCGTTCCGCCACGGCGGAAAGCCGCCTGCACCGCCGAGAAGCAAAACCCGATTGCTCCCGCGCGGCGAAATGCGCGCCCGGGTCCACGTCATGAAAAGCAAATAAGCTTGCGACTGGATGTCTTGGTGCTGTCCGCATATTCAATTATTGTACGTTTCTTTGCAATAGATCGCCGCTCCGATTGAGCAGACCATCTGGGAATTTCGCCGGCGCAAATCCCTGTCGCGCCGGCGGCCGCACTCGAACCTTTCGAGGAACGCTCCGATGACAGACATCCGCAAAGAGTATGACAGCCTGGGCGAAGTCGATGTCCCCGCCGACCGGCTTTGGGGCGCGCAGACCCAACGCTCGCTGGAACACTTCAGCATCGGGCAGGACCTGATCCCCCGGGAGATGATCACGGCCTACGCCACTTTGAAAAAAGCCGCGGCCATTGCCAATCACAAGGGTGGCCGGCTGGCCGACGAACCTTATCGGCTGATCATGCAAGTGTGCGACGAGATCCTCGCCGGCCAGCATCATGACATGTTTCCCTTGCATGTGTGGATGACCGGCAGCGGCACGCAGTTCAACATGAACGTCAATGAGGTGATTTCGAACCGCTGCAGCCAGATTGCCGGAACCCCGCTGGGCAGCAAGACCCCCGTTCATCCCAACGACCATGTCAACATGGCGCAATCCTCCAACGACTCCTTTCCTTCGGCCATGAACATTGCAGCCGCGGTGAACACGACGGCGCGCCTGGTTCCGACCGTCAGGGATTTGCGCGATGCGTTCGATGCCAAGGCCAAAGACTGGGCGGACATCGTCAAGATCGGCCGCACCCATATGCAGGATGCGACGCCGCTCACGCTTGGCCAGGAATGGTCCGGCTATGCCGGCATGCTGGACGATGATCTTGGGCGCATCGAGAGAGCACTGGACGGCGTCTATGCGCTGGCGCTGGGTGGCACGGCCGTCGGCACCGGCATCAATTCGGCGCCCGGCTTCGCGGAGGCCGCCGCCAAAGAGATCGCCACGCTGACCGGTCTTGCCTTCATCACCGCGCCCAACAAGTTCGTTGTCCAGGGCGCGCACGATGCCCTGGTCTTCCTGTCCAGCACGCTGCGCTGTCTGGCCGTATCGCTCTACAAGATCGCCAATGACATAAGGCTGATGTCCTGCGGCCCGCGCGCGGGCTTCGCGGAACTGTCGATCCCCGAGAACGAGCCCGGCTCCTCGATCATGCCGGGCAAGGTCAATCCCACCCAGTGCGAAGCCCTGACGATGATCGCCGTCCAGGTCATGGCCAACGATGTCGCGGTGGGGTTTGGCGGCGCGGGCGGCTATCTGGAGATGAATGTCTACAAGCCCCTGATGATCTTCAACATCACCCATTCGATCACCATCCTGACGGACGGATGCGTGAACTTCCGGCGCTTCCTGGTCGAAGGAACCAAGCCGAACCTGAAGAAGATCAACGAATATGTCGAACGCTCACTGATGCTGGTGACCGCGCTGTCGCCGGTCATCGGTTATGACAAGGCCTCGAAGATCGCCCATCACGCCATGGACAACGACCTGACGCTGAAGGAAGCGGCCCTCCAGCTCGGCTTTGTCACCGAGGCAGAGTTCGACAAGGTGGTCGATCCGAAAAAGATGGTGCACCCATACGTCGCCGGTGCAACAGCGTCCGCGGCGCCGTCGTGACCTCACCTCCGGGCGATGCGCCCACCTGCGGGCGGGACTGCTCGCCGGACTTGGAGATTGGCCCCTTACTTGGGGAGGGCGCCGATCTTGTGCTTGCGATGGCGAAAGGGCTGTTCGTCAATGGCCAGTCCAGTGCGCGCGTCGTGGCGAGGACCGAGCGGCTGGCAAGCCGGTGTGGACTGAAAGCCCACCTGTTCCCGCGCTGGGGCGACTTGAGTCTGCGCATTGAAACCGGCGACGAACAGCGGATATGGATCGCGGAAGCAACCCCTTCGGGCGTCGACATGACCCGGGTCGCCGGCCTGTCGCACATCGCCGGGCAGATAATGGAGGGGCGTCTCGCCGGGCCTCAGGCGCATGCCGCCATCGCGGTGGCGGCGCGAACGCCGCCGGCGCCCGTCTGGCTGTTCACCCTCGCCGCAGCAGGCGGCGCGGCGGCGCTAAGCGTGATCTTCGGCGTCGAACATCCCGCCGCCGTAATGCTCATTGTGCTGAGCGCGGGCGCTGGTGTCCTGCTCCGCCGATGGCTGGCACAGGTCAGCACCAATCCCTATCTCCAGCCTTTCGCCGCGGCCCTTCTGGCCGGTGTCATCGGCGCCGTGGCCGAACGTCTCCAGCTCAGTTCGTCTCTGCGGCTGATCGCTGTCTGTCCCTGCATGATCCTGGTGCCAGGTCCCCATGTCCTGAATGGCGGCCTTGATCTGCTGCAGGGCCGCGTTCCCTTGGGCGCGGCCCGGCTTGTCTTTGCCACCCTCGTGACAATGGCGATCGCATGCGGGTTGATCCTGGGTCTTGCCATCCTTGGTGTTGATCTTCCCGTCGATCCCGTGGGCCACACCGTGCCGCTCTGGGCGGATGTAGCGGCAGCCGGGGTTGCGGTAGCGGCCTATGGTGTGTTCTTCAACATGCCGGCCAGGATGCTGCCCTGGCCGGTCGCCATTGGCGCCATGGCGCACGCATTGCGGTGGCTGGTCATCGCCGGCTTTGGCTTCAGTCCGGCCGGCGCAGCCTTCACCGCATGCGCGGCGGTTGGTTTTGTCATGGCGATAGTTGCAAACCGCCTGCATGTTCCATTCGCCGCCGCCGGTTTCGCCGCGGTCGTGTCCATGATGCCCGGCGTCTTTCTGTTCCGCATGGCAAGTGGCCTCGCACAGATCGCAACGGCCGGAGCCGGAGCGGCACTCTTGTCCGATACGATTACCGATGGTGTCACAGCCGCGACCGTCATCCTGGCGATGATTATCGGTCTTCTGGTGCCCAAGCTCGTCATTGACGCCGGATTGAAATCCGGTCAGGGCGGCGCTTCGCCATAGCGTGGCACATCACCTGCATTCGCCCTTGCCGGGCGATCCCGGCACACGTCCTATTGCACTGCCCCGCCGCCCTCGTAGCGCAGGCATCGCGGACACAGTCGCGCAGCCAGCGATGCGCCGGGTCGGCATCCTGTCGGGGATGCCACAGCATGGAGATGAGGATTTCCGGCATGGTGAAGGGCAGCGGAAAGCTGACCATGCCGGAGCGCAGCGTGCCCGTGTACCGGTCGGGAACGGTCGCGACCAGATCGGTGGCGCGCGCCAGCGCCAGTGCGGTGACGAAGCCGCCCACGGTGGTCGCCACCCGTCTCTCAAGTCCGAGCTTTTGCAGGGCTTCATCCGCCTGCCCCAGGAGCGAGCTTTGCCGCGCCACATGCCGGGCGGCCGCATAGCGCGCCGGCGTGACCTTTCCCTTGGCCAGGGAATGGCCCTTGCGCACCACACCGACAAAGCGGTCGCGGAACAGCGCCTGGGTGCGCACTTCGGGACTGGTGGTCTGGCCGACGACGCCGGTTTCCAGATCCACGCTGCCGTCGCGCAGGCCAACGCTTTCCCGGTCCACCTTCTGCACAAAGCGCAAACTCACGCCGGGCGCTTCCCTGGCGGCGCGTGCAAGAAGATAGGGACCGAAGGTTTCGACAAAACCGTCGCTGGTGCGCAGCGTAAAGATGCGCGACAGCTTCCTGAGATCGAGCTTTTCCGCCGGCCGCAGCACCACTTGCGCATCCTGCACCAGCCCACTCACCCGCTCCCGCAATTCCAGCGCGCGTGGCGTGGCGACCAGACCGCGCCCGGCGCGGACCAGCAGCGGATCGCCTGTCGCCTGCCTGAGCCGCGCCAGCGCCCGGCTCATGGCGGAGGGACTGAGCGCAAGCCGCCGGGCGGCGCGCGCCACGCTGCCTTCGGCCAGGAGCACGTCGAGGGTCACCAGAAGATTGAGATCGGCGGTCATGGCGGAGAGCCTAGCACAGGCTTTTCCTGATATGGCGCCAAACGCACGCATAAAGTGCAAATGCTGCGTCTTCCGCCATGCCATCCCGCTCCTTAGGTTCCGGATCGCAAACACGGAGACGGCCATGGTCGGGACCTGCCAGGAAATGCCGGGCGCACGATGAGCAGCCTCACCACCCGGATGCAGGCCGCGCAGCCGCAGGATGCCGGCGGCCTGCCCCAACCCCAACGCACCATCGCGATCGTCGCCATATTGTCGGCCCTGGCGCTGGTGGTGGTGGATTCGGCCATCGCCAATATCGCGCTGCCCAGCATCGGGCACGCCCTGCATGTGCGCCCCGCGCTCTCGGTGCTGGTCGTCACCGCCTATCAGCTAGCGCTGGTGATGACCCTGTTGCCGACCGCGGCGTTGGGCGAAAGCCTGGGCTATCGGAAAACCTATACGCTGGGCGTGGCGCTGTTCACGGCGGCTTCGGTTCTGTGCGCCCTGTCGCCGTCGCTGCCCTTCCTGGTGGCCGCGCGTTTCCTGCAAGGATTGGGTGGGGCCGCGATCATGTCACTGGGCATCGCACTGATGCGCCTGGTGGTGCCACGTGCGCGGCTGGGCACCGCCATCGGCTGGAATGCGCTGACCGTCGCGCTGGCCTCCGCGGCAGGGCCCGCCATCGGCGCCTTTATCCTGTCGGTCCTGTCCTGGCCCTGGCTGTTCGCGGTGAACCTGCCCCTGGGCGCGATGGCGCTTGCCGCGGGCCGCGCCCTGCCCCACACGCCCGGCAGCGCGCGCAAGCTGGACGCGATCAGCATGGCGCTGAACGCCGGCATTTTCGGCGCCTTCGTCACCGGTGTGGAATTCCTGCCGACGCGACCGGCCTTGGCAGCGGGCCTGCTTGCGGCGGCGGGCATGGGGCTCTGGGCGCTGATACGGCGGGAGAGGCCCCAGAAAGCGCCGCTCATCCCTATCGATCTGCTGCGTTCCGCGTCCTTCCGCGTGTCGGTGATCGCTTCGGTCTGCTGCTTCGTCGGACAGACTGCGGGCCTGGTGGCGCTGCCTTTCTATCTGGAGCATGGCCTGCATCAGAGCGCGCTGATGACCGGGCTGATCATCATGCCCTGGCCGTTGACGGTCGCGCTAACGGCGCCCGTCTCGGGCCGCCTCGCCGACCGGCTGCCAGGCGCATGGCTTTGCGCCGCCGGCGGCGTTTTGCTGGCGGCCGGCCTGGCCTTCGCCGCGGCATGGCCGCTCAACGGTAAGCCCTTCGTGCTGGTGCCGATGATCATGCTGTGCGGCCTGGGCTTTGGCCTGTTCCAGGTGCCCAACAACCGCAACATGTATCTGGCCGCGCCGCCCGAACGCAGCGGCGCCGCCGGCGGCATGCAAGGGACGGCGCGGCTGAGCGGCCAGACCCTGGGCGCGGTGCTGATGACCCTGCTTTTCACGCTTGTTTCCGCCGGCGCGGCGCCGAGGCTGGGGATGGCGATCGGCGCCCTGCTGAGCGCCGCCGCAGGTCTGGTGAGCATTCTGCGCAGCCCGCCCCGGGAAGGACGCCCGTGACAAAAGCCGGCCTTTGCCGGCCGGGACGGAGAAATCATGTGTGTCGGAAGAAAAACGGTATGAGAGTGGCCTTAGACCAAAGGATCGGGGCCGCTCTTGCCTCCCCAAAAAAAGGACCGCAGCAACGCGCTGCGGCCCAGATACATGAACTCAAGCGTGATCGGCTTACAGGTTGCCGCGCAAGCCGAGGATGAAATAGCGACCCATCAGGTCTTCGCCAATCGGGGTGTTGATGCCACCAGGGTTTCCGCTCGATCCGATGACATCCGGCGGGATGGCATTGAAGGCATTCTGCACGTTGAAATATGCAGACATGGCCGAGCCGTTGTCGAAGGTGATCTGCCTGGTGAGGGTGAAGTCCATGGTGCTGAAGCTGCCGACATAGTTCTGGGCATAGTAAGTCTGCCCGGACCCGTAAATGCCGTTCTTGGTCAGACCGCTGAACCAGTGCCACGCGACGTCCACACTCCAGTTGCCGAGCGTGTAATCGCCAATGATCGTGGCATGGCCCTTCTGGCTGGGGGTTGTGGTACCGACGCCAAACCCGTGCTGGATCGGAGCGCCCTGGAACGTGGCGGAGTTGAGCACGGGTGCCACATTCGCGAAGCCGCGCAGATTGACGACGCCCGGCAGGCTGTCGTCGATATCGGCCATGTTGAAATTATAGTCGATCTCGTAATCCTCACCCTCGGTCGAGGCAAAGGCGACGTTGAGATTCTGGCTCAGCAGCACCGTGGGATAGTTGGCCGGCGTGGTGTTGGTGTAGGGGAACGGCCGCACATACAGAGAGCAGAACGGCGATGTGCCCCCGGATGCGATGCAGAGATTTGCAATCGCCAGATTGCTGCCGCTGACGGTGCCGATCGCGTTCTTGACCTTGATGTTGTAGTAGTCGGCCGAAATGGTCAGACCGGGAATGAAGCTCGGCGTCAGCACCACGCCACCGGTATAGGTGCGCGAGGATTCCGGCACCAGGTTCGGATTGCCCTGGGTTATGGTCTGGATGCCGCCCGGATTGAAGTTGGTGAGGGGATCCAGGAACGGCCCGCTGCTGGAGACCGCAGGTGAATACAGGTCGTTCAGTGTGGGGGCACGGATGTCGACTGACGTCGTGCCGCGGAAGCGGATGCTGTTGTCCACATGATAGTCCAGACCGACCTTCCAGGTCTCGACCGCGCCGGAGACGCTGTAGTTGGTGTAGCGGCCCGCGAGGTCGGCGTCGAAATTCTCCACCAACGGCAGATCCTTGAGGATCGGGATGGCCACTTCGCCCGAGAATTCCCACACATTCTCCGAGGCGTGGACGGACGGCACGGTGTTGTTGTCCCACAGGGTCTGGGTAACGTATTGCTGATTGGCGGCGCTGATGAAGCCGTTTCCAGGGAGCTGGGCCGGTTTGCCGTTGACGACGCCCAGCGCGGGGCAAAGGCGCAGGCC
The DNA here is from genome assembly GCA_036488555.1 of Rhizomicrobium sp. Taxonomy (GTDB): domain Bacteria; phylum Pseudomonadota; class Alphaproteobacteria; order Micropepsales; family Micropepsaceae; genus Rhizomicrobium. Next base: position 250,009 of record DASXHL010000075.1, on the reverse strand, counting down.
GGTGCAATTGACCACTGCGGTCGGCGAGGCGTTGGAATCGATCGTATAGTCGAGCCAGCGCGCTTCGCCCGCGATCGCCACCCGGACGGGACCAGCCGGCAACTGGAAGATATCGCCCGAAATGTCGGCGGCGACATCGTCCATGATGTTGGTCTCGGCGAAATGGGTGGTTCTGCCCCAGTAATCGTTTTGCGCGTTCGTCGTCACGTTGTTGCCGAAGGTGTTGATCGGCACGCAACCGGGATAGAGATTGCCGAATTGGGCGATCGCCGCCGCCGTGTCATTCCAGCAGACGATGCTGTTGGTGGCGGGATCGATCACCGCGTCCTGCGCCGCGTCGTGGAACTGGTTGTTGCCGTTGTGGATGCCGCTGGTCGAGAGACGGGTTTCGCCATGGGTGTAATGCGCGTCCCAGGCAAAATCCTTGAACAGCACGCCGTTTATACCGGTGGTCGAGACGATGTTGCGTGTGACGCTGTTGGTTGCTCGGACGCGATTGGGGTCGTTGTACCATTCCGACACCGTGAAGGTATTGGTGCCGTCGGTCGCCCAATTGGGGTCCGTGGCGCTGTCATCGCCCAGCAATGCCCGGGTGGCAGCCGGGAGGAAGGCATTGTTCTTGAAATAGGTGACGGTCTGGCGGCTGGCCTCTTGCTGTTCCGGGAAGAAGTAGTTGAAGACATTAGCCTGGGCGAGCGAGAGCTGGGTAAAGACTGTGGTGTCCTTGAACAGGTCATAGCTGAAGCGGCCGAACGCCGTGGCATTCCTGGTGGCGCCAAAGATCGAAGTATTGTTCACATGGGCGCAGTCGCCGCAGCCTTGGGCGATCGCGGTGTTGGGCACCGTTGTGCCAGGCGTCTGGGGTATCACGCCATAGAAAATCGGCGTGGGTATGCCAGGCTGGCCAAACTCATAGCCGTTGACCGAGCAACTGGAGCAGGTGATCTTGCCGCTGGCGGTCGAGACCGTCTGGCCGGCCTGCGTGATATTGGTGACCGGGGCGGTCGCGTTGCTGCCGGTATTGAAAGAGCCCAGATTTTCCGAGCCCGACGGGCGGGCTTCCTTCCGCACACCGTCCTGATTTTGATATCCGATGGCGCCTTCGATATGGCCCCTGCCGCCGAACACGTCGGTGCCGGCGGCCAGATCCACCTTGTATTGCCAGCCATCCTGATACGTCGAAATACCGGAATTCAGGTCGTATTTGATGCCCGAGAAATTCTTGTCGAGGATGAAGTTGACCACGCCGGTGATTGCGTCGGAACCGTAGACCGACGAAGCGCCGCCGGTGACGACGTCGACGCGGGACATCAGTTCCTGCGGCAAGGTGCTGATATCGACGCTGCCGTTCTGGTTGCCGGCCGGAAGGCGCATGCCATCCAGCAGCACCAGGGTGCGCTGTTGCCCGAAATTGCGCAGATTGAGGAAGTCGCCACCGGCGTTGGCCGCGGCGCTGCCCGCGTTGCGCTGGGTCGAGTTGCCTATGAAAACCGGCAGCTTGTTCAAAGCGTCCGAGAGGTTGCTGGGGGTGGAGGTCAGCAACTGCTCCGTGCTGACCGCGGTGATCGGCGTCGGCGAATTGGCGATGTCGGAAATGACGCGCGAGCCGGTTACCGTCACCTGCTCCGTCGATTCGGCGGGCGCACCACCTTCCTGGGCCAACGCCCCGGCTGACATTGCCATGAGACTGACAGAGGCAAGCGTAAGCAAGCGCAGATTGCGCGACTTCTCCATTGGTTTCCCCCTTTGTGGCCCGCACCCGGTTTGGGTGTCGGTTTCTTTTTTATTGCCCGCACCCGGTTCGGGTTACGGGCAGTTAAGCCAAGTTTGTATACATTATACACATTGAAATCTACCGGGCTTAGCCCTGCAACGGGCCTGCCATGCGGGCGTCCTGGGCGTGTTCATTCGGTCTCGCCGATATTGTCCGCGCCAAGCTGGGAAGGTCGAAAGACAACCCCTGCGGAATGGACTAAATCCACGGGCATCCAGAGGCATCTATCTCAAAGGTGTATAAGCAGGTGTATAACAAGCGTGAAGCGCCGGATATCGTATAATTACTTCAATGGGTTAAGTGAAAAATGATACTCCTGATCGATACTAGGGACATCGAGGTGTAACTGTTCGCGGCCATTCACTGATGTGGCCTAAAAGTCGAAATTCCTGTGACCTGTCCCTCGTCCCCGTTCGTCTCTGTTCGCGGCGATTCCCCCAAAAAGAGGGCCACGAAGGGGACTCAAATTTCCGATCGTCAAATTCATAATACGCATTAGGCGCACAACCCTCGATAGATAAATCCGGTCTTTTCCGCCGATTTCCCCGGTCGGCAGGTGACGCCCCGCTCCCCCATCAGCGGACCTTCGCGGCGCAGGCTTACTCCCGAAGAACACCGTCGAAGACATTGCCGCCATCAAATTATCGGCGTTTGGGATTTCACCTGTCTTGCGGAAGTTGAAGGTCGACTATCTGCACGCTAATACACGACACGCTGCGACTTCGAAAATAATAATCATTCATCTTTATTCGTGTTTGTCCGAACTAATAAAATAACGCTGGATTCAAGCCATTTATCGGCAAATTCGGCTGGCACCGTTTCGGACGTTCTGCCAAATTTGAGGGCCACAATATTCGTCACTCGGTTCACTCCCATGCCCCTGTCCAACGCCGCCATTCAAGCAGCGCAGCCCGCTGACAAGGCCTACAAGCTGACCGACACCAACGGCTTGTATCTCGAAGTCCGACCAAGCGGCGCCAAACTGTGGCGCTACCGCTACCGCATCGCCGGGAGGGAAAATAAATTCACCCTCGGCAAGTTCTTTCCCGACAAGAACCGTGTCGGACATCTTTCGCTCGAAGGCGCCCGACGCGCGCGCGACGAAGCGCGCGCCCTGGTCCGGAAGGGCATTCATCCCTTCCATGACCGCCAACAGGCGATCATCAGGCAAGTCACTGAGAACAAAACGACCTTTAAGTCGATTGCTGAGGAATGGATTGAGCGGAAGGAGAAGAACTGGTCCAAGGGCTACGCCGCTCAGATCAGGCACGTATTAAAAACCGACGTGTACACGGCCATCGGATCGCGCCCGATCGCCAGCATTACCGCGAGCGACATCCTGCAGATCCTTTTTAAGGTCGAACGACGCGGCGCCCACACATTCGCTCACCTGATCCGGCAATGGGTGTCCGCCATTTTCAGATACGCCATTGTGACACAGCGCACCCAAACCGATCCCGCCGCGCCACTCCGGGGCGCCATCGTTCGAAACAAAGTCCGCCATAGCAAGGCTCTCTCGCGCGAGGAACTCACAGCATTTCTCAAGCGGCTGGAGACTTACAAAGGCGATCCCGCCACTATATTCGGATTCCACATTATGCTTCTAACGTTCGTAAGGACGATTGAGCTACGGGCAGCCCTCTGGACCGAATTCAACATCGAAAAGGCCGAATGGCGGATACCGGCGGCGCGTATGAAAATGCGCGAGGAGCATATCGTTCCCCTATCACGGCAGGTCATAACCCTTTTAGAGGGGCTGCACGACATCACCGGCCATAGCCAATTCCTATTTCCCAATAGGCGCAATCCGCAAGCCTACATGACCTCGACGACGCTCAACCGCGCGCTTGAACGCATGAAATTTCTCGGCGAAGGTACCATCGGCTTTGCGGCTCACGGCTTTCGCGCGACGGCATCGACGATGCTTAACGAAGGCGGCTTTAATTCCGATGTAATTGAGCGTCAGCTTGCGCACCAGGACCGAAACAAAGTCCGGGCGAGTTACAACCACGCCTCATACCTGGACGACCGGAAGATCATGATGCAAGTTTGGGCCGACATGGTCGATGAAATGCAGAACCCAAAGACCAAGGTACTTCCTTTTATGAGGACCCTATCTCACAAGCCTAGTTGAGCGCGATATCGCGGCCATTGCACGGGGTCAAGCTTCCACAAATCCTGGCCGTATCACCAACTCGGCGATCTGGTCGCCATCGAGCCTGCGGCGGCCATCCAACTCGAAGGTCATTTTTAACTGTGCCATTGGCCTTTCAGCCTCAGGCAGGAGCCTCCATTTTCTTACACATTGAACAAGGGTGCCGGCGCGGTGAAGGTGACCATTGCCGGACAACACGGCGTCCGAATACCAGGGAATCTGTTCCATCCACGGCTTCTAGCATAGGGATGCCCTTTGTCCTGCTAAAAAGACGAGGATGACCCTCGCAGGCCTTTGCAGTGAAACGCCTCGTCAGCTGCTAGGCATCGCCAACGGCAGGTACATAGTCACCGTTGTGCCAACATCCCGAACGGACTTCAAAATGATGTCGCCACCGCACTGGCGAATGAATCCCACCCCGCACGCCAATCCAAGCGCGCGGGACCAACGCAGCCAATATAAAGCAGCAGGAAAAGTTGATCAGGGAAACCCGCGCACCGAATTTCTCCCCGATCCAAGGAAGCGCAAAGCCAGGATCATGACTTTGACTGTCTTGGCACCGCTTACCCGCGGGCGATCGTCGTTGGCCGGCATATAGACAGCCCCATCTCTTCCGTTCATCCTCATCCGCTATGCGCTAGTGCCAACCGACTTTTGGGCTTCACAAATCATCGGTTACTGATCCTTCATCCGCCCAATAAGTGCAGTAAGCAGTTCTCGCATCTCGCCGGCCGGAAGGTGATAACTACCCCCATGGCCTGCGAAGACCCATTCGAAGTCGTGCGCGGATAAGCGGATGAGCGACTTACGTAGTCTATCCCATGACCAACAATAAGCCCGATACGCAAGAAGATCGTTGCTTTCGAAATCCCATGCCAAAGTATCGCCGCTGAATAGACACTGATTCCAAAGATAGCAGACGCTGCCGCGCGAATGACCCGGCACGGGAATTGCGAGCAGCCCGTCGGCGATGGTGACGGGCTCATCTCCTGTGATAATTCTGTCGGCGAAAGGAGCCGCTGCACGATCCTTTTCATGAATCCATACCGGTGCATGAAAGTGATCGGCATAACGTTGAGCATCGCCTACATCGTCTTCATGCGAGAGCAGAATGCCCGCAAGCCCGCCCCATGCGGAAAGCTGGTCGACAACGGCTTGCGTCCAGCGCGGCGTGTCAATGATGAACATGCCAGTATCATGACGGAGCGCGAATGAATGCGCACCGAAGGAGGCAGCGGCGTTATAGCCGAGACGATAGACACACTCGGTCATTTCTTCAGGAAATACTGGATGCGCGAGCTTCGTGTGTCTCTCAGTGCGGACCGAGGCGGACGGGCAGAGAATGCGAGCGCGCCACGCCTGCCTTAGCTCGTCTTCGGTTTCGGGTTGGTGGAGGAAGACCGATTGCCCGTCACGTTCAACGATCATACCCGGCGCTACGGCTTGGGCCGCCCCGCAATTGGTGCAGGTCGTGTCCACATACCAATCACCGTAAGCGTTTCGTGGATGGCGAGTACGCATGCTAAGGGATTAGCTGCATACAGACGCGCTGTTGGAAGCACAAAATTGGGCGCTTTTGCGGGTCACAGCGACGACGTGGCCATTTTTTGGCGCATGCGGATATTTGGCTCGAAGTGGTACGGTGCCTGGGACAGTACTTTGATGTTTCAGGCACCGCCAAGCGAGCGGCAGAACCAACGTCCCTCATATTATGTCCTATTTTTCGATGGACTGGCGGAGGTATTGTCAATACCAACACTAATACCGACGCAGGAAGACCTAAAGCAGTTTATCCAAGGTGATGGGCAGATCGCGGATACGGTGGCCGGTAGCGTTGTGAACCGCATTGGCCACCGCCGCGCCGACGCCGGTGATCCCGATTTCGCCGATGCCATGGACGCCCATCGGCGCATGGGGATCGGAAATATCGTTCCAGATCACGTCGATCTTGGGCACATCCAGATGCACCGGCACATGATATTCCGCCAGTGACGGATTCATGATGCGGCCGCTACGTTCGTCGAACAGCGTTTCTTCGGTAAGCGCCAGACCCAGCCCCATGATGATGCCGCCGCGGAACTGGCTCGCCGCCGTCTTGGGATTGATGATGCGCCCCGTATCGAACGAGCCCAGGAAGCGCGAAACCCGGACTTCGCCCGTAATTGCATTCACCCGCACTTCGCAGAATTGTGCGCCATAGGAATGCATCGAATATTGCTGCACCTCCAGCGGCGGCGGCGCGGCGGCCTCGCATTCCACCATGTCGCGGCCGGCCCGACTGAGGATAGAAACATAGGTTTCGAACCGCGTGGTATCGTCCCGGGCCGCAAGGCCGCCATCGCGCGCCACCACCTCATCCGCACCCAGCCCGGTGAGCGGGGAATCGTTGCCCACTGTGTGAATCAATTCCTTCACCAGCTTCTCGAACGCGGCATTGACGGCTGCAATAATCGAGACGCTTTGCGACGAGCCGCCCGCCATGGTGCCGTGCGGAAAATCGCTGTCGCCATATTCGAAAATCACCTGATCGAGCGGCAGTCCCAGACGCTCTGCCGCGGTCTGCGCCTGCGCCGTCGCCGTTCCCATGCCCATCTCATGGCTAGCCATCGACACCAGCGCGCGACCGTCCGCCGTCAACCGGACGCGGGCCGATCCACCCGGCATGCGATAATAAGGATACGTGGCCGTCGCCACGCCCTGCCCGATCAGCCAGTCGCCGTCGCAATTGGCGCGCGGGGTGGGACTACGCTTGAACCAGCCGAACTTTTCCGCCCCCCGACGATAGGCTTCGACGATATGGCGGGAGGAAAATTCCAAGCCCGAAGTGGGATCCTTCTGTGGCTCCAACCGCGCCCGCAATTCTATGGGGTCGAGTTTGAGCTGCTCAGCCAGCTCGTCTATCGCGCATTCGAGCGCGAAGGTGCCAACGGACTCGCCCGGCGCGCGCATGAAGGTGTTCGCCACCATGTCGAGCTCGACGATCTTCTGACTGACCAGAATATTCTCCGCCGCGTAGAGATGACGGGCGGGAAAACTGAACTGCTCCGGACAATTGTTGTGGCTGGTCATGCCAGCCACGCCGGTATGGATAAGCGCCGTAAGCGGGCCCTCCGATGTGGCACCGAGCGCGACGCGCTGCTCTGTTAAGGTGCGGCCGCCGGTGGCGCGGAACACACCTTCCCGGGTCAAAACCAACCGCACTGGACGTCCGATCATTCGCGCCGCCGCGATTGCCAGAACATGATGTGTCCACACGCCCTTGTTGCCGAAACCGCCGCCTACAAATGGCGACAAGATGCGCACCTGGCTTTCCTTGATGTCGAACATTTTGGCGAAGGTGGACTGGGTGAGGTTCACCATCTGGGTGGTGTCATGCACCGTGAGCGTGCCCCCTTCCCAAGCGACCGTCACGGCATGCAGTTCGATGGCGGCGTGATTGTGCCGGGGCGTGCGGTAGATGCGGTCGATTTTGAACGCCGCCTCCGCCAGCGCCACCTCGGCATCGCCGATCCTGACGGTGGTGGATTCCCCCAGAATCTTGTCGGGCTCCTTGGCATGCGCCTTCTCGACCTCGAAGACGGTGGCGGCAGGCTGGGCGTCGTAGGTGACACTGACCAAGCTCGCGGCGTAATCGGCCTGCTCCTGTGTCTCGGCCACCACCAAAGCTAATGTTTCGCCGTTCCAGTGAATCGAAGCGTCCTGCATCACCGGCAGGCTTGAGCCGGCGGCGCCCTTGGGATCAGCCATCATCAGGGGCTGCGGCGGCAATTTGGGCGCGTTTTCATGCGTCATCACCAAGAGCACGCCGGGGGCGGCCTTGGCGGCGCTTGTGTCGAGGGCGCGGACGGCCCCCCGCGCGATGCTGCTATGGACCAGCGCGGCATAGGAGATGTTCTCAAACGGTACTTCGGCAGCGAAGCGGGCTCGCCCCATCACCTTCAGCGGCCCATCAACCCGCGACATGGGCTGGCCCAGCACTCGGCTGGCGCCGATCAGAGAATCGGGTTTGGCGTCCGGCAAATGGCGCACCACCAGTTTCACGGCGTCTTCCAAGATGCTCATGCGCCGGCCCCACTCAGGCCCTGCAAGCCATGCACCATCACGCGCCGCGCTAGTTCGATCTTGAAAGCGTTGTGCTTGAGACCCACCGCCCCTTCGAGTTCCGCATCGGCGGCGCGCGCGAAGCTTTCTGCCGTCGCGGGCGCACTTTGCAGAACCGCTTCGGCCCTTAAAGCACGCCAAGGCTTGTGCGCCACCCCGCCCAGCGCCAGACGGATATTCTTCACTTTGCCATCCTCCACCTCCAGCGCCGCCGCAAGCGATACCAGCGCGAAAGCGTAACTCGCCCGATCGCGCACCTTGCGATAGGCGCTGTTGATGGCGAACGGCATCGGCGGCAGTTCGACGGCGGTGATGAGTTCCCCCGTCTTCAGTTCGGTTTCCCGCTCCGGCGTGTCGACGGGCAGCCGGTGCAGATCGGTGAGTTTGATCGCGCGCTTCCCGTCCGGCCCTTCGAGATGCACTACCGCATCCATCGCCGCCAGCGCCACGCACATGTCGGAGGGATGGGTGGCGACGCAGGATGGGGACGCGCCCAGGATGGCGTGGATGCGGTTGAAGCCTTCGATCGCGTCACAGCCCGAACCGGGATTGCGCTTGTTGCAGCGCGCGGCCTTATCACAGAAATAATAGCAGCGCGTCCGCTGCATGATGTTGCCGCCCACCGTGGCCATGTTGCGGATCTGGCCCGAGGCGCCGGCCAGAATCGCCCGCGCCAGCAGCGGAAATTTCGCGCGCACACGCAAGTCGGCGGCGACGGCGGTGTTCTTGACACCGGCACCGATCACCAGGGTGCCATCGTCCTGGAGCGCGATCTCCCCCGAAAGTCGCGCGACATCGACCAGAAGTTCTGGCCGCTCGGCGCCTTCGCGCATCAGATCGACCAGATTGGTACCGCCGCCCAAATAACGGGCTTGCGGCTGACGGCCCGCAAGCCTTACGGCATCGGGTACATTGGCGGCGCGGGCGTAGGCAGGTTCGATCATCGCTGCACCTCGCTCAGAAGCACGGATTCGATGGAATCCATGATACCGTTGTGCGCGCCGCAACGGCAGAGGTTGCCACTCATGCGCTCCCGCAATTCGTCCCAATTCCCATCGATGACATCCGCATTGAGATCAGATGTGACAGCGCTGGGGATGCCTTGCGCCAACTCGTCCAACATCCCCTTGGCGGAACAGATCTGCCCCGGCGTGCAATAGCCGCACTGAAAACCGTCATGCTCGATGAATGCTCGCTGCAGCAGATCGTCGCCGCTGAAGCCTTCGATGGTGGTAATACCGTACCCTTCATACTGTACCGCCAGCGCCAGGCAGGAATTGATTCTCAGGCCATCCACCAGCACCGTACAGGCGCCGCAGGCGCCCTGGTCGCAGCCCTTTTTGGTGCCTGTGAGGTGGAGGTGCTCGCGCAGCAGATCTAATAGGGACGTACGGACATCGGGGTTTAGCTCGTGGCTTTGCCCGTTGATCAAAAAGCGCATGTGAGCCACCATCATCGCGGGAAGGAAAAGTGGCGCTATAGCCTACTATCCCGAACCTCAAACGTACCGGCCAAAACTTGGTTCCGCATCCCCTTACCGGAACTCCGGGCGAGCGCCACCTCTGTCTAAACGCGGCCGAAGGACGTACCGGTAATGAACCAATTTTGCCTGATCGCTCTTTGGGTCGCACGTGCGAATTGCGCGGCGGTGCAGCCAGACCCTATTTCGCTGGCTCTTCCTTGATCCTCTCGCCCCTTCCGCACAGGAACGACTCAGATTGGTGTCGCCACATCTGCCGAACTGAGAAGCGTTTTATAGGGCTGATTATTGGAGGGATGCTGATTAATACCTCGGATCGCATCCTTGGCTGCATCCGAAGCACGATCATGATAGGCGGGCCGACATAGAACAACTCTTTGACCTCGGCAGGGCTTTTGCCGGCGTTACGCCCTGCCCCAGTCTCGTCTCACCCAAGAGCACATAGCAGAGGCGCGCGCGATCGATGTCCGGCTTTTTCCCGGCCAGCGTTGCCATGAGCCATTTCATCGTGGTCTCGTCCATGCCCATCTGATCGTATTGCCGAACGGAGATAAAAATGTGTGTTTTGGCCCTCGCATGGCGTGCGCATCCCCGCTGGAGGCTGGTCATGGCCGGCAATCGCGACGAACTGCACGCCCGTCCTGCACTGCCACTGGCGCGATGGGACACTCCCGACGGTCTCCTCGCGGGCCAGGATCTGCAATCGGGTGGTACATGGGTAGGGATCTCCGAAAGAGGCCGATTTGGCGTCGTCACTAACCTTAGAGGCTTCGGCGCTCCGCTGACCGGGCGGCCGTCGCGTGGTCTCCTCTTGAGAGACCTGCTGTCGGGTGAGGGACCATATGCCGAGCCTTCCGACACCGATCTAATGGGCTTCAATCCATTGAACTTGATCACGGTTGACAACGGCGAGGCCACGTTCTTGTCCAATCGCCCATCTTCAACGCGGCAAGTGCTCGCGCCGGCTGTCTATGGCCTCTCAAATGGCGCGCTCGATGAACCTTGGCCAAAGACCGTCCAACTCAAGAACATCCTGTTCGATTGGATGGGAGCCGGTGCGCAGCGACCTGTGGTTCTGCTCGATGGCTTGCGGAGCGAAACGCTCCCGGAGCTAGGAGAACGATCCGCGGCCCCATCGGACGTTCCCCAGGAACCGCCCTCCTCTCCCATTTTCATTAAGAACCCGATTTATGGGACGCGGTGCAGCATGGTCGTTGCTGTCGATGATCTTGGTAACGGCCTGATCGTGGAGCGCCGCTTCACACCAGCTGGAGACAGCAGCGGCGAAACCACCCTCTCCTTTTCATGGACTTAGCAAGCGAGATACGCCTGACAAAGAGAAGCTAAGAGCAGCAATCAGAACAAGCGTCTTGGTTATTGTGAGCCTCCCCTAATTGGTCGTTGTCGGCCCAGACGCGCTCGGTCAACCCTTTTCACTGACGGTCAATACGGTCAACAGTGCCGTCTCGGAGCCGCCGGTCTGGGCATTGATGTTTGCAGGTCTTCTCGCCATCGGTTTGCCGATAGCTGTCGTGCGCCAGATCCGCCGCGCTCGGACGGCGCACCGGGTTTGCGCTAGGGCGCATGCACTATATAACTTATACTTTCGCATACCGGCGCTGCCCGAATGACGGAGCTTCGCCGATGCAAATTATCGGCTTAATCGACTTCAATTTCTAAGCGGAGCGGCGCCTTCGGATACTATTGCTAGCGTTCGCCGCTTAGTTCCAGCTCATGCCATTCCTGCTGTTATCGCCGCAGTCCAGCCGCTCGCAGCAAGTCGTGCATCATCCCAATTTCCTGGACTCGGATCTCTATGCCGCTACGTATATTTTTTAATCTGCAACGAAACCGGCGTTGATTCATTCCGTTGCCCTCCAGCTCTGGCGCACTTGCGCTCGGCGCGGGCAGCTTGAACTTGGCTTAGTTTCCCTCCACGCACCCAAAGGAGTTTGATCATGACACGCGTATTGTTTGTCGGGCAGAAGCCCGAAACCGTCGACTTTTCCGACCCGTCCCTACCGCCAGGGTTCAATGCCGAAAAAATCCAGGCGGGCATCGATATCGCGATGACGACGATGACCGAGCGCGGCTGGGACGGCGACCTCTGCATGATCGCACCCGACAACAGCGGCATAGCGATGCTAGCTGCGCAGTTGGCGGAAGCGACCTACGACTGCGTCGTGATCGGGGGCGGCCTGCGCCTTCCGCCCAAGAGCCTACCGTTCTTCGAGAGGGTCGTGAACGCCATTCACGAGGGCGCTCCCAAAGCCGCTATCGCATTCAACACCCGTCCCGAGGATACTGCGGAGGCTGCGGCGCGGTGGATCGGGACGGATTGACGATGGGGCGCGCGCCATAACGAGCAGGCCCGACTTCCGACCTTCTCGAAAGCTCGGAAAATCGACAATTCGACGTGATCTTAAGCACCATCGTAGATGTTCGGGGCCCAGAACAAACCGTGCGCCTGAACGAACAGGTGTAGAATGTGGGCTTCATCTTAGCTGATGCGCCGAGGTGTCTGTCAGGCTCCTTTAGCGACCATCTCCAAAGCTCCATCCTTACTGGATCTCTGCAATGAGAGCATCCTCTACTTCCCCCGGCGTCCAAGCCTTGTGCTGAGCTTCCGTCAGCAGACAAACCGGTTGGGTCAGGTGTAGACATAACAGACATCGAACCGTAGCGCGGCCTGCATCTTTTATCATGCCCCAGTGCGTCGGGGATTTACCAGCTATGCAGCCGGCGGAGTTTGGCGAATTTCTTGTGCTGATGATCCTCCATCCGGCCGAACAGAAGTCTGAGCTGATCTATCGCTTCCAGCAGATGCGGCCCCTTGTTGAGCATGACGCATTCCGCCCTGGCCGCCATGGCCGCATCCGTCATTTCGCCGCGAGACGGCGTGCCTGATTTGACCAGCTTCTCCAAGACCTGTGTCGCCCAAATAGAGGGGACAGATGCCGCCTCGGCCAGCCAAAGCAGTTCCTCCTGGACTTCCGCCGTGCGGGCAAAACCGATCTCGACCGAAAGATCGCCGCGAGCGATCATGATTGCGGTTGGCTGTCGTCCGGCAGCCTGAACCAAAATGTCGGGAAGATTGACGACGCCCTGCGCGGTTTCGATCTTGAGCACCAGGATCTTTTCTCGCCAGTTATCGGGCCTGAGTTCGCAAAGCGCCTCCTGGAGCTGGCGGACATCGTCCGCCGACTGCACGAACGAGAATTCTATTCCGTCCGCATGCTCGGCGACAAAAGGTAGAGCCTCGCGGTCCGCATCGGTCAGGGCAGGAATGTCGAGGGCGGTATCCGGAAAGTTTAACGCCTTCTCCGATTTCAGATGAACACCGGTTTCCTTAGCCAGCGTCACACGGGCAACCAGACCCCATGGTTTGCGGGCCTCGATTTCCGCGCCTAGCTTGCCGTCATCGACAAAGACCCGGTCGCCGGGCGTGGCGGCCAAAAGCACCTCGGCAAGCGTGCACTCCACGGCGATGTGGTGCTTGTCGCATTTGATCGCGCCAAAACCGCCCACCGCGGTCATAACCAGCAGATCGCCTTTGTGCGCTTTCTCGTGCTTGTGCGACTGCACTTTGCCGGTGCGGATTTTTGGACCGGCCAAATCCATGAAGACCTTAATACTATGCCCGGTCGAGGCGCAGGCGGCGCGCAGATGCGCCACCATCCGGGCCCAGGTGTCAGCGTCGTCATGGGCGCAGTTGATGCGCACGGCTTCGATACGACGCTTCGCTAGCTCCATCATAAAGTCCGGATCAGCCGCCGCCACGGCGGGACAGGTCACCAACAGGGCAACATTGGCTTCATGATCGACGGGCCCGAAAATCGCCCGCGCCTCGGCAGCCAGCCTCCGCTCGCCGGCGAAGAATGCGCTTGCGGGTGGATGGCGCTCTTTCCGGGCTACTTCGCCAAGAACGGCAAGCGACGCGGTAACGGCGGCAAGGGTGGGTGCGACGCGGCTTTCCAAGCGCCCCAGCGAGGAAAGGCCGAAGCGGGCCAACTTTCTCTGCAGCGGACGAAGATCGTGATGGCGTAACGCCACATAACGCGCCAGGTTCTGGGCACTGGGACGAAACGCGTCCCGGTCAATATGAGGACGCCACGCCTTCATCAGACGATCGGCTTCCTGCTCAACATCCGTGGTTATGCCGCGCAGGGACTTCAGGATGGGACCGATATCGCGAGAGGCCATGGGTGCCTTTGAAAGGTCGTCGCAGCGATAGTATCGGGCGCTATCAAGGTTCCGGTCCGAGTCTTGGTCATTTGTGAATTTTCTTTGACACCCGCGAACATGGCCGCGACTCCGGCGTTGCCTAACCAAACCTGGATTACGAAATGACCGATACCAGCGCCGCCGACGGCGAAATGCTCAAGCGTCTCGATGAGGCGCCCATCACCCGGCACCACTGGAAGATCCTGTTCATCTCGGGCATGGGGTTTTTCACCGACGCCTATGATCTTTTCATCATCGGCGTGGTGATGTCTCTACTCAAGGAACAATGGCATGTCTCCTCGGTCGAGGAAGGCTTGGTCAATTCCACCGCCCTGCTTGCGTCTGCCATTGGCGCCGTTCTGTTCGGGCGCGTGGCCGACATGCTGGGCAGGAAGCGCATCTATGGTTATGAGATTCTGTTCCTGGCGGCCGGCGCCATCGCCTCGGCCTTTGCGCCGAACATTTGGTGGCTGATTGGCTTTCGCGCCATTTTGGGCGTCGGCATCGGCGGCGACTATCCGGTCAGCTCGACCATCATGTCGGAATACGCCGGCAAGCGGAACCGCGGCATGATGGTTACCCTGGTGTTCGCGATGCAGGCGGCCGGCCTGATCTTCGGCCCGCTGATGGCCTCGCTGCTGCTGATGACAGAGCTGTCGCACGATCTGATTTGGCGCTTGTTGCTCGCCTTCGGCGCGATCCCGGCGCTCGCCGTGTTCCAGATGCGCCGCCATATGGCGGAAACGCCACGCTATCTTCTGGCGAGTGGACAGTGTGACCAGTTTCACAACTCCGCCTCCGGCGTGTTGGGAAAAAGCCCGGCTCACGTCGCGCAAGAAAATGCGCCCTCCAATGGAGGCAGCGGCTTTTGGCAAGGTTTCCAGCTTCTGGTCCAGAACCACCGCTTCCTTATCCGGCTGATCGGCGCTTCCGCCGCCTGGTTCGTGATGGATTTTGCTTATTACGGCAACACGGTGTGCAGCCCGCTGGTGCTGTCGGCGATCGCACCCAAGGCCAGCCTGATCAACAAGACCCTGATGCAGCTTGCCGTCTTTGCGGTCGCCGCCGCACCCGGCTATTTCCTGGCGGCCGCCATGATCGACCGCATGGGGCGCAAGTCCATCCAGATTCTGGGCTTTGCCATGATGGCGGTGACTTTCGCGGCGCTGGCCTTCATTCCCAATGTGGAGAAGCTGGTGGTGCCATTCCTGATCCTCTACGGCATCAGCTACTTCTTCACCGAATTTGGGCCCAACGCGACCACCTTCGTCTATCCGGCCGAGCTTTTCCCGGTGATGGGCCGCACCACGGGGCACGGCATCGCTGCGTCGGCCGGCAAGCTGGGTGGCTTTGTCGGCGTCTTCCTGTTTCCCATTCTGATGAGCTGGAAAGGCCTTTTGGGTGCGGAGTCGGTTGCCGCCCTGGTCAGCCTTCTGGGCATCGGCATCACCATCGCCATGTTGCCGGAAACCAAAGGCAAGAGCCTGGAAGAACTCAATCCCGAACCTGCCGATGTGCAACTTACCGCAAGAATGCCCCCCAGTTAGCTCCGTCGACACCAATCTACGGAGTAATGGCTGGCCGTGGCCTTTGCTCCATCGGCATTGCCCGGGGGAGTTCCGGGGATATAACCACCGGTCGTGCTGACGCCTGGTCCAATATGGCTGGAGTGCCCTTCGGTCCAGCCCAACGTGCCATCGCCAGAAACTTCACCGGTATCGGACACCCAGGTGTTTTGGTTTTGGGATCGCTATGCGGACCTTTGGGATCGTTGAGACGCTGGACCGCATCTGCTTTATTCTTGATTGGCGCAGTACCGGTGAAAGTCTACCTACCGAACGCCAGATTGGGGATATACGCTTGGTCGTAAACTCTCCCCAACGACACGCTGGCGAAGGCGCGGTCGACCGCCATCAGATCTTCTTTGGGATCGGAGACGCGGGCGATGCCCCACCAGAAATGAAAAACACGACATGCTCGGCCCCTCAAAAGAAACCAACAACCGAAACGCGACAGAATTGCACCGCAGGTGGACCGGCGCAAATCTACGCCACGGAGGAACAGCAATCTCCCCTCCTGACCTAAATCGACAAGAGTCTCTGAAAGAACGACCTATAGTTTTGGAATGCCAAGCGCAGCTCTTCCGTCGAGACTTCCCTGTCCGTTTCCCAGGCCTTGTCGAGAGAGGCGCGCATTTCTCCAAATGAGTTGGCTAGTGTTTCGATTGTTTTTCTAACCAGCGCATCGGCCTCCTCAACAGAGCTGCGAGGAGAATCAACGAATTTGACTTGAATAGCCTGCCATTCCTTATTCAAGCTCATGCATTGTTGTTCCGGCAATAGGGGGCTGTTCCTGTTCTCATCCAAAAACTCCAGGTTTTCCTGACGGCGCGGCCCCGCCGCTGCCACCGGTTCTGGTTGCTCTGGATTTGCCTCGGCATGCGCTTGCGGAAGCTCTGTCATCTATGCGCTCCTGGATTTAACCTCTCCTGCTAAACGACATCATTCCCCGCAGTGTCCCGACGAATCCAATACCATTCAATTTTCCGCTTTCCGAATGATGGAGCCAAATGCGCAATCTGTCACCAGAACCACAATTTGGCCGGTCCACATGGACCGCCAAGTGACCCGGGTTGGCCCCCTCCTTCTATGGCGATGATCTGGGAGGAACTCTCGGATTCACAGCTTTGCAATTGCTAAAAGATCCGTTGCGCACTGGAAATCGCACCGCCTCACAGATCGTGGCGCATATGCATGCGCCCCCTGGTCGCGTGGGGTTTTCATCCGGAGAGGGAGGTACGTCCCTTCCCATTCCGTACCAACTGTTTCTACACCAAGTGAATGATTGGGCCGCCAGGGGCGCCAATTGCCCATCGTTCACACCGCTGACTGGGCTTCAGGTCTAGTAAGATTGTGCCTCCCCCGCCATTCCCTGGCTTGCTCTTCGGTCCATCCCGCCGGCCACGCAATATCGGTCCCATTATCCAGGATTTTGGGCTCGGTGAAGTGGTGACAGTCACAAAACAAATCCACGTGACTGCTTGCTGCTACGGCAAATACACCGCCACGATTGAACTCGAGACAGCCTCGCTCGTGAAGCCAGTCATCCTTTTCAGGCTCAATCATCAACTATTTTATCCCCTTGCAGGACAAGGTTTGCGCCTGAGCATGCGGCATCCCGCTGAACGTCGTCGCTTCGCGCAAAAACATGAATTACGCGGGCAATTGCCATATGGTTACAATTGCCGATTGGGTGACGCGTTCCATCGGAACGGTTTTCCAAACACAACGTTTTCTTGGGATTCCGGCGTAATCTCCGCCCCTTCACGCAGCAGCGACCAAGCCCCGCCGCTTAGATGCGACGAGACTTTTGTTTAGCGCAGACCCTCACATGCCAATGCCGGCTCTCACGCCGAACGACTTGGACGATTGACTCGCTTAGACCGGCAGAAGGCCGGCCACTGAACGAAATCGGAACCGACTTTGCTTCAGGGCGTTGCGAATTGCGATCCCAGGCAGCGCTCGATGAGGGCCCATCTACTCGCATTCCTGAAGCCGATGGCGGTTCGTCTCACGGAACCCGCGCTAGCAGCAGTTAAAAACCAGCTGAATCGACTTTTGATCGCGGGGTGTCTCGCCGCAGCGGGAGTCGCGTGCGTGATCGTGGGCCTGGCCTATTTCGCATCCTCGCTCTGGCACGCTTTGGTACCGACGATAGGCATGGCGAGAGCCGACTTTGTTCTCGGCCTATCCTATGCTGCGATCGCAATTGTCCTGCTCGCCATAGCATTGCGTATGGTCCGCTAATGGACGGATTGGGTATTTCGGGCCGCCAACCACCTCGAAGCTTTTGGTCCCTGTAGAAGCGGATCTATTATGAATTTGCGGAGGATCGCATCCCGACACTGGCAGCCGGTGTTACTTTTTTTGTGCTATTGGCACTCTTTCCCGCCATTTCCGCAACCATATCCCTTTCAGCCTTTTCCCCCATAATGATGAGGTTCCAGTCGCGATATTTAAACAGGTGCTGGCCCGGCAATTCCTGGCACGAGGCAACGACCTTCGCGACCCTGCGGTCATGGATGGACGGACCCCAGATTTTACCGCTCTTGCCCTTGAACTGAAAAGTCAACGCCTCGCCTCGCACGTGGACATGCCGATTGCGCAATGTCGTCAAGCCAAAACTGGCATTAGCTCGAACGTAGTCCTCATTGCCCACTCGAATCAGCGTTTCTTCCAAAAGCGTGACAATGACGGCCATGACTTTTTGCCTAGGCAGGCCCCGCCGGCGAAGATCATTCCTGAGGCGCTTGCGCAACGCCGGCAAGGCCTCGGCAAATTCCACCAGATGAGGAAATTTGGCGCTGTCGCGAATGGCGATGAATTCCGGGTGATAACGATACTGTTTTCGCCCTTTTTCATCCCCCCCGTAGCCTGGAGATGCGCCTTGGCGGGTGTGGCGATCCACACGTCGCGCCAGGCCGGCGGAATGGCAAGCTTGCGAATACGGTCCAGCGTTTTCTTGTCATGTACCGGCTTTCCTTGTGCATTCCGGTAGCGAAATCGTCGCGGGGCACCCAGTCTCGCTATGCCGCGCGTGTCATCGATGACATATCGCAGTCCCGCCGTTTGGGCCGCTTCACAAGCGTCTTTCGCCAAGACAGAGGGTATTTCGAGCATCTCAGGCAGTAAGCGGTTTGGGGAAAGTGGCTAGCTTCGCGTAACTCGGCGCAGTGGTTCCATAACGCAGACACGCCCACTAGGTGTCATGGACCGATCTTTGGGAAGGCCAGCCGGCCGCTCGCCGGCGGAGACCTATTTCCTTGCGCGAGGGCGGTCGATGGAACCATGGGTTGCGCCACCGCATTGTCAAACGCGAGATCCACCATGGAACACGAAGCAGCCGCCTTCGGAGACTTTTTCCTGGGCGCAATCAAAAATCCCAAAGGGGTTTCGGCGTTGACTCCGTCGAGCCCCAGCCTGGCGCGCGCCATCGCCGGTGAGGTCGATATTGGCCGGGAAGGTCTGGTGATTGAACTGGGTCCGGGCACCGGCGCGGTAACGGCCGCGCTTTTGGCGCGCGGCATTTCTGCCGAACGCCTTCTTCTGGTCGAAGCGGAAGCGCAATTCGTCCTGGTGTTGGAACGACTGTATCCTGGGCTGGATGTGCGCCGCGGCGACGCGCTGCGCTTTGCACAGCACCTTGCGCCTTCCGTACGGGTTGCGGCGGTGGTTTCCGGCCTGCCTCTATTGCATTTTTCAATGTCGGTCAGAGAGCAGCTGATCCACGAGTCCCTCGCCCGCGGGGGCCCGGGCGGTCTTTTCATCCAGCTTTCTTATGGCTGGCAGCCGCCCGTTCCGGCCCAATGCGGCTTGGCGATCACCAAGAAGATCGTCTGGTCGAACCTTCCACCAGCCCACGTGTGGACCTACCGGAAGAATTAGGATCGGCTGCGTCGATAAACTGCGCTCGGCCTTTTCAAGGATTTTGAATTGGTCAATAAGGATCAAGGACGGCGGCACACAGTCCCTGTGATCCTCCCGCTGACCCCGGAACAGCAGCATATAGTCCGGGTTCCTGAACTGCAGCGTCGCGATCATGGTGACGAGCTGGAGACCTGTCGGGGATTCGGGTCAAGCCAGAGGGAATATGCCACGGCCAAGATCGGGGCACCCCTAATGAAATCGAATTGAAAAGTGATTCCGGTCGGCAAGGAATGGGAATACTGATATATCCGCTCTTCCGGCTCATAGCCCAATCTTGCTGCGGAGGAACGCGGGACCAAAGTTTTTACTAGTCTTACATAGTTGGACGTCCCTGGTTCAACGGAAAAATACCTGAATAGTGTCTTCCCGGGAACCCATTTCGAAGCCAGATTTGCTGGGGACCGCATGCTATACTTACTGTGCCGTACGCATTTGGCATATTGATGAGCAAAATCACCCTTACAGTGAACGGCAGCGCACACGAAGTGACGGCCGATCCAGAAACACCGTTGTTGTTCGTGCTCACCGATAACTTGGGCCTGAAGGCACCGAAGTTCGGCTGCGGCATGGCGCAGTGCGGCGCCTGTACGGTCATTTTGCGCGGCCGGACCGCACGTTCCTGCGTGATGCCGTTGAAGGCGGTTGGTACAGATGAGGTCATCACCCTTGAGGGCCTGGGTACGCCGGAAAAGCCCCACCCCATCCAACAAGCCTTCATTGACGAAGGTGCCACCCAATGTGGTTTCTGCCTCAGCGGCGTGATCCTGACCGCTAAAGCAGCACTTGATGCCAATCCTGATGCCACCGACCAGGAAATGCGCGTTGCCCTGGGAGGAATCCTCTGTCGGTGTTTTGCGCATCTGCGCATGATGCGCGCGATCCGCAGATATGCGGAGGCGCGAAGACGGTGACTGCCTCACGCCGCGGCTTTCTTCAGATGGGCGGTGCCCTCGTGGTGGGCTTTGGCGCGAGCGCGGCACTTCATTCGTCTGCGGCGGCGCAAGGGGCGTTTACCACCCATTCTTCGCATATCGATCCGTTAAAGCTGGATTCCTGGCTTGCGGTGAATGCCGACGGCACCATCACGGCCTATACAGGAAAATGCGACTTTGGCCAGGGAATTCACACCGTCCAAGTCCAGCTCATCGCAGAAGAACTGTGTGTGCCGCTCGATCGGGTAACGCTAATCGAGTGCGATACAGCGATTTGCCCCGACCAGGGCACGACCTCGGGAAGTCAATCAACGCCTGTCAATTTCAATTCGGCCAACCTGGCCCTTGCCGCGGCAACGGCCCGGGAGGCGCTTCTGGCCATGGCCGCAAATAATCTCGGACAGCCGGCGGATCAGCTGACCGTCAGCGACGGCGTGGTCATTGGCGCGCGCGGGAGCGTCGGTTTTGGAGAACTGATCGGCGGCCGGCATTTTGATATTCCGTTAAGCCGCACGGCGCAGCGGATATCGAAGGAACGAAGGCGCGTGTTGGGTAAGGCCGCCCCCGCGCTTGACCGGACAGCCCTGATGACCGGCCGATTCACCTTCGTCCATAATGTGCAGGTGCCGGGGATGTTGCATGGGCGTGTGGTACGCCCGCCCCAGATGGCCGCCAAGGTGGCGGAAGTGGACGAAAGTTCGGTGCGCGGGCTCCCGGGACTGGTCAAGGTCGTCGTCCGCAAGGATTTTGTGGGAGTGGTCGCCGAAACGCAACATCAGGCCGTGAATGCGGCGCGCCGCCTCTCGGTACGCTGGGATGGAGTCTTTCCTCCCCTGCCGCCGCAGCAATCTTTCTTGAGCCAGATGCAGCGACAGCCTTCGCATGCCACGCTCTCGGTGGATTCGGGAGACGTGGACACCGCGCTTTCCGGCGCCACTCGCGTCAGACGCGCTCGCTATACCTATCCTTACCAGATGCACGGCTCTGTGGGCACTTCCTGTGCCGTGGCCGACGTGCACAAAGATGGCGCCACAGTATGGTCTGCCACCCAATCTGCCTATCCGACCCGCAGTGTCTTGGCCAAGTTGCTGGATCTGCCCCCAGATAGCGTCCGGGTCATATATATCCGGGGCTCAGGATGCTACGGGCTCAATGGCGCAGACGCCGTATCGTTCGATGCGGCCGTCCTATCGCAAGCCGTTGGTCGGCCGGTACGGCTGCAGTTTTCGCGCCAAGACGAGATGATGTGGGAAAATTTCGGGTCAGCCTGCGTCATTGAGCACCGCGCCGGCCTATCGCCCGACGGACGTATTGTGGCATGGGACCGCGAAAACTGGGTTGCCTCGCTGGGCAACAGGCCCGGCTATGACCGACCCGGTAACGTCATCAGCGGTCTTCTGCTTGGTTACATGCCGGAACCCTTGGAGCTCCAGACCGCGAACAAGCCCAAGGGTAAACTGAACAACGGCAGCAATACGGTGCCTGCCTATCTTGCCGGCTGCATCGACGGAACATGTGGCGGCGCGGGCACCATAAGGCATGAACGCGTCCTTACCCATACGGTTCGCTCTCCTTTCTTCACCGGCCCGTTGCGGTCCCCGCTGCGGATCCAGAACACTTTTGCCAATGAATGTTTCATGGATGAGCTTTGCGCGGAAGCCAAAGACGATCCCCTGGCTTTCCGCCTCAAGCATTTGACCGACGCCCGGCTGGCCGGCGTGCTGAAAGCTGTGGCCGCTGCAAGTGGCTGGAAACCACGCTCGTTTCCGGCAACTGCGGAGTTTTCCCGAACCGGTATCGCGAGAGGGCGCGGTATCGCCTGTGTCGGCTATGAAGGGCAAAACGGATATGCCGCGCTGGTGGCAGATGTCGAAATCAATCTCGACAACGGGATTGTGCATCCTAGGCGGTTCTTCCTGGCGCTTGATTGCGGCCCCGTTTCCAATCCTGATGGCGCGCGCAATCAGGTCGAGGGCGGGCTTCTTCAGGGCATGAGCCGCGCCCTTGTCGAAGAAGTGTCGTGGGATGAAAGACGGGTCACTTCCACTGACTGGGAAAGCTATACGAGTCTCCGCCTCGACTATGAGGTTCCGACGGTGGAGTGCGTCTTCGTGGAACCCGACAATGTGCCGGCCGCGGGCGCCGGTGAGACAGCTGTTACCGTCACTCCCGCGGCAATAGGCAATGCCATCTTCGATGCCGCCGGCATCCGCCTGAGGGATGTACCTTTCACTGCAGACCGTGTCCGCATCGCGCTACGGCAGGCCGATATCACCAGACGGCCAGCATGATCGCCCCTGCCCCAAGACGCCTGATTGTGGTCCTGGGCGCTATGGCTCTGGATCTATCCCTTTTGGCTCATGCGGCAGCTCAGCCAGCGGCACCGCGTGACAAGGACGCCATCGTAACGGCTGCCTTCGAATCGATTGTACCGGTTCTGCGTCACCCCCGCTGCATGAATTGCCACTCGAAAGGCGATTATCCCCGCCAGGGCGACGATAGCCATCCCCACATCATGGACGTGAAGCGTGGGGCCGATGGTCATGGCGAAAATGCCGTGCAATGCGCTACTTGCCATCAGGATCACAATTTGGTGGGTTTCCACATGCCGCCAGGCGCCCCGGACTGGGCCCTTCCGCCTCCCGCCACGCCAATGATCTGGCAGGACCTCTCAGACCGAGCGCTATGCAAACTGCTGAAAGACCCATTGCAGAACGGACACCGCACAATCCGACAGATCGCCCAGCACATGCACACCCCTCTCGTGGCTTGGGGGTTTCATCCGGGCGACGGGCGCACCCCTGTTCCAATGCCATATGGGCAGTTTCTACGGAATGTGGATGATTGGGTAATTAACGGTGCCATCTGTCCATAATCATAACGCAGCGCTCGAGTGAGCTCGCTGGGAGCTTTCTGGCTTTTGGACGCTCATCTCCGGTTCATGTGTCAAGCCCAACGGTCGTCCGAGGCTTTTACGCGGTGGTGTTATGCTGCGCGGGAGTAGTTTCCAAACGGGGGGTGTTCGGCGCAGTCTGGCCTTTATTCCGATGGAGCCACACCGTGTTCAACGCATTTCTATTAGCGCTAGCCCCAGTTCCGAATGCTTGCGTCGTGTCAGATGTGCAGGCGTCTCGGTGATGGTGATCTCCAGCGTCGGGCGCACATGACCTTCTTGCAGATGGCCGCCACAGGTCGAACCGTCGCTGCGGCCCAGCACGGTATGGGCGTGCAGGCTGGCCTTGCCCCTTTCGTCCGGCACAATGTCGCCGACCAGAGTGATGACCTCGACCTGCTCGTCGATGGGGATGTCATGATATTTCTTCTTCTCCCAGTCGAAATACGCCACGGTCGCTTTGCCGAAGGCACCCAGCGCCACGAATGAAGCATCTTCGATTTTTTCCTTCTTGGCGATTTCTAGAAGCGCCTGTTTGGCTTCATCGCCTTCCTTCAGCACCGCAATCCACATCCGCGTTTCGCCAGGCTTGCTTACCAGTTTGATTTGCACGTCCATTCCTCCCCGCGCACGCGATGCTATTCCTCGATCGACTGCTTGGCATACTTCAGAAATTTTTCGGCATGCTGGCGCAACGCAGCGGAACTTTTGGGAAACGCACCGAAACCGTTTTCGATCCGGCCGAACAACGCTTCAGGCACAATGATTTGCCGCGCGAGATTCTTTGGATCGTATTACGATATATTTTTGAACGCCTGATTAGGGCTGGCCATCGCCGCCCGAAGATCCATAGATCTGGCCATTGGCAAAACTCGCATCGCTAGCGGCGAGCTGGACATAGATCGAAGCAAGCTCGGCGGGCTGGCCGGGCCGGCCCAACGGCGTTTGGCCGCCGAACTTTTCCAGCTTCTCCATGCTGGCGCCGCCAGACACCTGCAGCGGCGTCCAGATCGGTCCCGGCGCCACGCCGTTGACGCGGATGCCCTTCTTGCCAAGCTGTTTGGCTAGGGACTTTACGAAATTCATGGTCGCGGCCTTGGTCTGGGCATAGTCATAGAGTTCAGCCGACGGGTCATAAGCCTGCTCCGACGCAGTTGCGATGATCGCTGCACCCGGTTTCAGATGCGGCATAGCCGCTTTCAGAATCCAGAACGGGGCATAGATGTTGGTCTTCATCGTGGCGTCGAATTCCTCGGACGAGATGTCGGCGAAGAACTGACAGCTTTGCTGGCGCGCCGCATTACTGACGACAATGTCCAGGCCTTCCAATTTCGCGATCGTTTGCGCGACCAGTTCCCGACAGAAACTTTCCTCCCGAATGTCGCCGGGAATGGAAAACCCTTTGCGACCACAATCCTTGATCAGCGCCAGCACTTGGTCGGCATCTTCCTGTTCGGCCGGCAGGTGATTGATCACGACGTCGGCTCCCTCCCGGGCAAAAGCGACGGCAGCGGCACGGCCCATGCCGCTGTCGCCGCCGGTGATCATTGCCTTGCGGCCCAAGAGACGGCCCGAACCCTTATAGCTTTCCTCGCCGTGATCCGGCGGCGGTTCCATCTTACAAGCCAGCCCCGGCCAGGGCTGCTTCTGCTTCTTGAAGGGCGGCTTGGGATATTTCTCCCGCGGATCAACCAGACCCTCATGCTCAGGGGCGAATGCATCTTCGTTTTTGTCCATTTTTGTCTCCTAAGCCGCGAGCTGTTTGATCAACTGGTCGAGAATGGCGCCTCGATCGCTATCGCCCCGCGCCAGCGCCAGAAAGAGATTTTTGGTCTGCTCGAAACTGGCGTGGGGTGGAAGCGCGATCACATTGGGATCGGCTTTCACATCGATCACCACGGGCCGGTCCGCCGCCAGCGCCTCATCCCAGATCCGCGTCACATCGCTGGCTTGCGCGACGGTGAGCCCTTTCAATCCCAGCAGTTCGCCTTGGGCAGCATAATCGATGTCGGGTAGGTCCTGGGTCTCAGCAACCTTAGGCGATCCGCCGAGCGCCCGTAGCTCCCAGGACACCATGTTGAGATCCTTGTTGTTAAGCACGGCAATGATCAGCCGCGGGTCGGACCAGCGGCGGTAATATTTCGCCGCCGTGATCAGTCCGTTCATGCCTAGCATCTGCATCGCGCCGTCACCGACAAAGGCGATCGCCGGGCGGTCCGGGAAGGCGAACTTGGCCGCGAGCGCATAGCTGACCGCTGGGCCCATGGTGGCCAGGGTGCCGCTGATGGCGGTCTTCATGCCGCGCTTCATTTTGACGGCACGCGCAAAGAAAGTCGTGGACATGCCGGTATCGGCGGCGACCATGGCATTGGCCGGCAGTCTTTCGCTTAATTCCCAGAAGAACAGTTCGGGATTGAGCGGTTTTCCGTCGATATGAGCCTTGCGGCCCTCCTCGTCCCACATCGCCGCGACGTTCTTTTCGACACTTTCCCGCCAGGGGCCGCGCTGCTTCTGATCGATCAGCGGCAGAAGCGTTTTGAGGGTCGCGCCGGCATCGCCGACCAGTGCCACATCGGCGGGATAGCGCAACGACAGCATGGTGGGATCGATATCGATCTGCACGCACTTGGCTTGGCCCTCCTTGGGCAGGAATTCCGAATAGGGAAAGGTCGAGCCGACCATTAACAAGGTGTCGCAGCCTTTCATCAGTTCCCAGGACGGCTTGGTGCCCAGAAGACCGATCTGGCCAGTAGAAAAGGCGATATCATCGGGCAACACCGCCTTGCCCAGCAGCGCTTTGGCAAAACCGGCCTGCAGTTTTTCCGCCACCGCCAAGACTTCATCTGGCGCATTCCAGCAGCCAGCGCCGATCAGCAGAGCGACCTTTTCGCCCTTGTTGAGGATATCAGCGGCGCGCTGCAGGTCGTAGTCACGCGGCACCACCACCGGCTCGCGGAAATCGGCGCCAGTATGGATGCTGCCATGGCCGGCTGTAGGCTCGGCCGCCTTCAGTTCCTGCACGTCGTTGGGAAAGATTACCACCGTCACAGTGCGCTGCGCCTTGGCGATGCGGAAAGCACGGTCGATCAAATGGCGCGCCTGTTCCGGCGTCGTGCAAACCTGCACGAAGTCGCCGGCAACATCCTTGAACAGGGACGGCAGATCGATTTCCTGCTGAAAATGGCCGCCCAGCGCCATGCGCGCGGATTGGCCGACAATGGCCACCACCGATTTGCGATCGAGTTTGGCGTCGTAAAGACCGTTGAGTAGATGGATGGCGCCCGGCCCGCTGGTGGCGAGGCAGACGCCGACCTCGCCAGTCAGTTTGGCATGGCCCGAGGCCATAAAGGCCGCTTCTTCCTCGTGCCGGACCTGGATGAAGTTGACTTTGTCTTGGCGGCCCAATGCCGCAGTGATCCCGTTAATGCCGTCGCCGGGATAACCAAAAACGCGGTCGACACCCCAAACCACAAGGCGTTCAAGCACGAAATCCCCAACCGTCTTTGACATGCGCGGTTCAGCGATCTGGGTGCGGATTCTTGGGGGCGGGTCCGGGCGCGCTGGTATCTCGCGCCTTGGGCAAACCGCCATACAGGCCATCGCGGTTGCGGTCGAAATCCGATGTCGCGGTTTTCTCGCCCTTGGCCTTGGGATCAAGCTTGTCGTCCAGATTTTTGTCTTTCATGAGATTTTTCCTGCGGGAAAGCCCGGTTAGAAAACCCTGGCGATATGGACGGGTTCCCTCAGTCTCCGAACAGCCCAAGGAACCCTGTCCCAAAAAATCAAAACGCAACGGCGCGGAGAACCATGCTGCCCGCCTTACGTTCCCCGCTAACAACCTGCTGGCTTCCATGAGCGAGTCCTGACCGAAGACGATCTCCAACATCTGGAACTCGCGTCCCGGGCCTTCGCCTCCCGGTCCCCACCCGCATGGTTTCCAACGGCGAGTTCTTTCCTGCACGCCAAAACGGCCAGCAGGCAGAGGTGGAAGCCCGCATCAAACAGGCTGCCGAGGGGCTGGCGCCCCGCCACAGGCTCGGGCGCCGCGCCTTTCTTGCCTCCGCCGCCGGGATGGCCGCGGGCTTCGCCATCATGAGCCAAGTATATGGCCCGGTCTTTGGCGTCGTTGAGGCAGAAGCGGCCGAACCAGGGTTCGCGGATCACCGCGCGGCCGTGCTTTCCGGCCAGTTCATCGTGGACCTTCACACCCATTTCATCCGCGACGATTCTGGGCCAGGCCTGGAATATTTCGCCCAGCTTCGGGAGAAGACACGCCAGAAGCACGAAAATCCCGAACTTCCGGACCGTCCCGCCACATTGAACGACCTGTATCTGGAAACCTATCTGCGCGAGATGTAGTTCGACAGCGACACCAAGATCGCGGCCCTGTCAGGCGCGCCCTCCGACATCAAAAAGAACTGGCTCCTGCCCAATGATGCGATCGCGGATGCCCGTGAGCGTGGCACTTTTGTGCCTTCTGTGCGTGGGCGATCGCTATGCCAAGCCAAGTCGGTACCACATCATAGCGTAAGTGCAGGTCGAGCTTCGCTCGGCCATCTACCCCGAGGGTTAGTCCGCCAGGGGGCACGTTGATTTGCATGCCCTTGCTGATGAATATTCCCGTCATTTGGTAAGTGAGTTGTTGTCCGAGATCGGACACGTTCTAGAGCGGTTAGCGACGCTTCTTCTTGGTCTTCGTTGCTTTCTTGCTTTTCTTCGACTTCTTAATCTTTTTGCCTTGCAACTTCTTGGCCGGAGCCTTTTTGGGCTTCCGGACAGGTTCATTTGGTTTCGCTTTGGGAGGGCCCGTGAATATCTCGCCGATAATCTCCATCATCGTCTTTTCGCGTCCCAAATGTGCCTCCAAACGTTTGAAATCGAAGCCGACCGCGAGTCGGGTCCAATTCGCCATAACGCATAATTGCATGCCGCATCTTCTTAATCGACCGGGCCTAGTTGGAACCTCGGAACGAATCAGCGGTCGGCCCGTGTTCCTCGGACTGCACGATTGGAACCGCGGCGCATATGAAGCGTTCGATGTGGACGTTGTTCAACCAACTCACTTTTTCCCAGTCGAACGGAGCCTCCCATGAACGGGATCATCTATCTTGTCGGCTTAGTGGTCGTTGTCATGGCCATCCTGTCCTTCATCGGAATTCATTGACGTGAGCGCGATCGGCGAACGGGTAGCTCCAACCGTACATTCTCATTTTCAATGGTCCGCGATTTTGGGAGGGACGGCGGTTGCGGTAGGGACCTCGCTGACGCTCAATGCGTTTGGAGCCGGCATCGGTCTTTCGGTAGTTTCCAGTGCGCCCACGTGGCGCGATTCATCGGCAGTATATTGGTTTCTCGCCGGTGTGTTCCTTCTTTTCGTGGCCGTCATTTCCTTTTCTGTCGGTGGTTATGTCGCTGGGCGGATGCGGGCGCCTCTGAATCTTGACCCTGCAGAAACTGAGTTCCGGGATGGAATGCACGGTCTCATCACTTGGGGCGCGACAGTCGTTTTGGCAGCGGCTCTAACACTCGGCGCGGCAGCAGCGGCAACGTCCGTTGCCGGTCGTTCTGGTGGAACTCCGGCTCAGTCCGTTGCGGGAGAAACCATCATTGCGACCGAACTGGACGATCTATTTCGTACCGGCAGGGCCGTAGGTGACCTTACTTACCGCAGGGCGGAAGCGACGAGAATCCTGCTGAAATCCTCCAGCCATAATGGCGTGCCCGATACGGATCGCCGCTACCTGACGTTCATCACTGGTGTGGTTGCAGGAATACCAGAAGCCGAGGCGCAAGAACGGGTCAACCAGGCAATCACCGCTTCGACCGACGCCCTGCACCGCGCCCGAGTTGCGGCCGTGCTTCAGACATTCTTTGTGGCAGCCGCGCTATTCGTCGGGGCCGTGGTCGCATGGTTCGCGGCAACCGAAGGCGGCAAAGACCGCGAAAAGGGAGAGTATCATTTTTGGGAGTGGTCTGGCCGCCGGCGAGCCTGACAGTCGTTAGGATCGCATGCGCCTGCCCGGCTCCCCCATCGACCCAAAGGCCCTACCTCCTACCCCGCGCAATATTCCTCGAAGCGCCTCTGAAGGTACTTTCGGCCTCCAGCAGAAAACAGCCTAAGGCGCCGAGATGAGACGGTTAAGTTGGCGGCGGCTGAAATCAAGCGCGAGACCAAAGACCAGATGGGCCGAGAGCCCCAACCCGCGGTCGGCCAGTTTCACTTGATTTGACGGCGGTGCAAGACCCAAGACAGGTACCAATCCCTCATCCGCGACCATCCAAAGGAGGGCTCCATAGAGAAGGCCCCGTCCGGCCATAAGACTAGGAACCATTCCGCTCACCACCCCGTATATCCCGCCCGCAATCGCCCCGGTGGCGTAATGTAGAAAAGCATCGGCCCCGCTTTTGAGGCGCGGCTTTACAGGGGCGCCTGCGACCTCTTCGGATACGGCGTCGGCTGCTGCAGCGCTAGCGCGCGTCATGGAAGTGTTTTGCCCCGCTCGGCCATCCCCTGAGAACCAAGAATTCTCTGGTGCGTTCCCGTCTTCTACCGTTAGAGCGGCGGCTTTCGGGTTTTTATAGAGGCTTCGGGACGCATGACCGTCACCTCGCCAAACCCATCGATTTCACACCCGGGTACGCCCCAGCCCGCGGGGCGCATATGGCCTCTGACTAAGCGCGTTTACCGTGAGTTCTCAGAGGATCGTATCCCGACCGTTGCCGGCGGCATCACCTTCTTTGCTTTGCTGGCGATCTTCCCCGCAATAGCGGCGACGGTATCTCTTTATGGGATATTCGCGCAGCCTGCAGATATTACGCACGATGTCGACTTGGTTTCTGGCTTCCTACCTGGCGGTGCCGTCGCCATACTGCGCGCCGAGTTGCATCGTCTGACGAGCCAGAAACCGGCCGACCTCAACATCGCTTTTGTTGTCAGTTTCGTTATCGCGCTGTGGAGCGCCAGTGGCGGTTTCAAAGCTCTTGTTGAAGGCTTGAACGTCGCTTTTGAAGTCCAAGAGACGCGCAGCTTTATTCGGCAAACAATCCTCGCACTGATTTCCACCGCTGCGGGCATACTTATTGCAGCGACTGTGATTGAGCTCGGACTACTATCGTCGCGCTTTGACCGGTCCTCGCAAATCGTGCAGGAACTGGCGCCGATCCTGGCCTGGCCTCTGCTTTTCGCGGGCTGCACCTTTGTCCTCGCAATCATCTATCGCTTCGGGCCAGACAAGCCGCATCCAAGATGGCGGTGGCTCACTTGGGGTAGTTCGATTGCTTCTCTATTCTGGATGCTTGGTACCCAACTCTTCACCTGGTATGTCCAACAATTTGGCAGTTACAATCGAGTCTATGGCGATCTCGGCGCCGCAGTCGGATTTCTGACCTGGGTATGGCTCTCGCTGGTAATTGTACTTCTCGGAGCGGAGATCAACTGCGAATTGCAACGGGCCGATAGCAAACCACCGAACGAGTGACAAATGTAATGCGTCTGAGGCGCGTACGGGTCGTCGATTCGGAACCGCAAAAACATGCGTTGCCTGCACGCTAGTCTCTAAGACACCCCTATTTCCGTCTGGTCGCTGTCGATTTCGAGCGGGGCGCCCCTGCACAGTTGGATTTGGCGGTCTAGAGCCTTTTACATTTCAGCTGGGTGGTCGGTTGTGGGATTCCCAATTCCTGGATTACGCCTTGCATGGCCTGCGGAATGATCCCTTCGATCATATTTGCCACAAAAGGAGAGCGGGCTCATCCGGCACGATGCCGGCCGCCCGGCAAGCATGATCGATCAGGAGCCTGGCCCTGCGCAGCGCATGTGCATGACGCTCGGCCTCCGTCTCCGACGGCTCAAACGGCACCGGTACGCGGATGTCGACGGTAGGCGCGAGCCCAGCCAGCGTATATTCGATGCGAATGCTCGCCCAAAGGATCGGCCCGAGCACGGTGTGTTCCGGTACAGAATCCAGGGTGGTTGCTAGATCGACGACCTTGGCGGCGTTGGGTCTAAGTTCCATGGCCTTTCAACGCAAAAGGACCAAGGAAGTGCCAAGCGCTGCAAGCTTTCATGCTGCCAATCAGGCGTCGTTAGGTTCGGCTCACCAGACCCGAAGCCTCATCCCGCCAGTTGGGATCCGGGAACGACTAACCGGATCTGGACCCCTTCAGGCCGCCAACTATGCTCTATCGACCCATTCATGGCTTTGACGGTCGCCTTCATCAGCACGCTGCCGAAGCCTTGTTGCTCGACCGGTCCCTTGACGGATGGACCGCCCGTTTCCGTCCAGGTCAGGTCTAGGCGATCGGAGAGCGACCAAGCGACCGTGACCTTGCCAGTGGGCTGAGACAACGACCCATGTTTGATAGAATTAGTGGCAAGCTCGTGGAGAAGTAAAGCAAAGGACGTCGAAACGGCGGGGCCGCAGACCGCATCTGGACCTTCGATTGAGATATGCCCTTCGCCCGTATCATAAGGGGAAAGGATCGTTCGAACGAGTTCCTTAAGATGGGCCTGCGAAGCCGCCGTCGCCCCCTCCGGCAAGAGTGTGAGATCATGGGCTCGTGCGAGGGCGGCAAGCCTGGACTGGATCACAAGGGCCAACTCTTGATCGGAGCGTGGCGACCGCGCGCTTAGAGCGACGACACCGCTTGCGACGGCGAATAGATTTTTTACCCGATGATTCATCTCGCGCAAAAGAAGCGCCTGCGTCTCCTGCGCCCTCTTTGTGAGGTCTATGTCACGGGCAATCTTGGACGCACCAATGATTTTTCCCGAGCGGTCTCGGATGGGAGAGATGGTCACCAAAACATGAAATCGACTTCCATCCTTGCGTTGGCGGATGGTCTCGAAATGGTCGACCCGTTCGCCCGCCATTATTCGTGCAATGATTTCCCTCTCTTCGTGCTGCAACTCTTCAGGTATCAAAGTAGTGATCGGCTGGCCCACAATTTCTTTTGCCGAGTATCCAAAAACGCGCTCAGCGCCGCCGTTCCAGCTTCGGATCGTACCCTCCAAATCTTTGCTTACAATAGCGTCGTCCGACGCCTCCACAATCGAAGCCAAACGCTGCGCAGCATCCAGAAGACGGCTATTGTCGATTGCTACCGCTGCTCGCGCAGCAATATCCACCACAACATATTCGTCAGCTTCTGTGAAGACGCCAGGCTCTTGGTGACCAAAAAACAGACCACCTAAAATCTCGCCTGTCCGAGAGGCGACCGGGACAGCGAGATAGCTGGTGACGGGCAAATGCCCTTTGGGCATCCCATGATGCGGCGCAAGGCGGCCATAGCGCGGGTCGAGCTTGATATCGTCCGAACGGACAACGCCGAGGCCGCGAAAGGTATGGTCGAACACGGCGGTATTGCGCGGCATTCCAAACTTCTCGAACGCCGAACGCGGCGCGCCGGATAGGGTATAGAGCAGATAGCTTTCGCCTTTCTCGTCTAGGACATTGTAAAAAAATGATCCGAACCGAGCGCCCGTGATTTCCGTTGCAACGTCGGTCACAATCTGGAGGATAGATTGGAGATCCGAATTGCTCGCAATAGCCGCTCCCACTTGGTTTAACAGTTCGAGCCGACGCGTCGGGTTCAATTGGGTCGCTCCGGCGCGGAATGCTCGAGTTTTGGGACCAATTCCATCAGAGTTCAATTTAGGAAAGCTCGCGCCGGGAGTTCCATACCCTACTGCGGAATAGATCTTGGTTCGAGTGGGTTCGCCCAGGACGAGCGGACGTTTTCGTACAGTACGAAGGATTTTGGCGCTCCATGACCAGACTTCTTTGTCTAGGCGGCGAGCTTGAGCAACTGCGTGAGACCTTCAGAGTCATAGGGCTTGCCTAGGAAAGGAACATTCGCGGGCAGCATATACCCGGCTGGGCACACCTGCCCCGAGGTCACGATGATAGCCACCGGAGGCCAACGATTGCGGATGGCATGGGCAAGCTTAACCCCATCCATCGATCCCGGCATCTGAATATCGGTAAAAACGATCCGGACGTCAGCTCGGGATTCCAAGATTGCGATCGCCTCATCTGCGTTGGAAGCCTCAAGAACCTCGTAACCGGCTTCATGCGCGATATCGGCCGCCTGGAACCGCAGAAACGGCTCATCTTCAACGATAAGGACGATAGCGGCCATGTTTGTGGTGATTCACACGCAAATTGCCAGACTGAAACGCCCGATCAACGGTTTAGCCCCCTGAATTCGCCTGCCTCGCTCTCGGTACCAAAACAGACTGTTAAGTCACTGACCAACGGCCTAACCATTTCGTCTTGAATGCCACCCATTCGGATTCAAGACCTTTACGGCCGTGCGGCGTTCCTCTTCCATGTGCACGGAAGCCCCCAACCGCGTGTCCCCAGTTCTGCGTCCCCAAAAATGCCAGAGGGAACTACCAAAGGCGCTCCGGCTGAGGATCCCGCTCCTGGCAGGCGCGGTATTCATTGCCACAAAGGAAGTTGATGGTCACCCGCAGTAGGGTTGTCAAATCGAAGGCTGCCAACCTCTCTTGGCAGCGCCTCCGTCCAATGGAAGCAAAACTCGTTGATGCGCTTCCGGAAGATGGCATCTGGCAGTTCGAGCCCAAGTGGGACGGGTTTCGTTGCTTGGTCTTTCGAGACGGCGATAAAGTCGAACTGGCTGCCAAGTCCGGCAAACTACTCAGCAGGTATTTCCCGGAGATCGTCGTCGACTTCGCCAGCGTCAAATCCAGGCACTTCATTTTGGATGGCGAACTTCTGACTCCGGTCGGAGAAACTCTGTCATTCGACGCCTTACAGATGCGACTTCATCCCGCGCAAAGCCGTATCAACAAATTGTCGATAGAAACTCCCGCCTTATTCATGGCCTTCGATATTCTTGCGGACGATAAAGGTCGGACCTACTTAGACAAGCCGCTGCTAGAACGGCGCGCAGCCTTAGAAGCGCAGGTCGACCGGTTGGGCAAGATTAATCGACTGCGGCTTTCGCCTTTTAGTCGGAAAGTAAGCGATGCTCGCAAATGGCTAGCCCGCGCCGGTGCCGGGGCGCTGGATGGCGTCATGGCAAAGCCGCTTGATGAGCCCTATCAACCGGGGGAACGCGCCATGCTCAAGGTCAAGCCCTTGCGCACCGCCGATTGCGTTGTCGGTGGTTTTCGGTACGCCACCGGCAGCAAGAAAGTCGGCTCGATGCTTCTTGGTCTCTATGATGGAGAGGGCAAGCTCAATCATGTCGGGTTCACATCGGGCATTTCGAATGCGGATCGCTCAGCGTTCACCAAAAAGCTGGAGAAACTGCGAGGGGGTACTGGTTTCACGGGTAATGCGCCCGGCGGACCCAGTCGTTGGTCCACCGAACGAAACGCCAAATGGGTACCACTTAAGCTCAAATTGGTCGTAGAAGTAGAATATGACCAGGTGACTGGCGGCCGGTTTCGGCACGGTACTCGTTTTATTCGTTGGCGTCCGGATAAGACGCCGGATCAATGTTGTTGCGATCAAATGCAGCGTGAGGCCCGACCTTCCAAGCTGATCGCCGAAATCTTGCGCTAAGCTCGTAGCAGCGCGGCGAAGCGTTCCACGTCGCACGCTATTTGCGCCACAGGCGCGGAAGTGCTCCTGCTCTTCCATAAACAGGATCGGATAGCGGAGCGCGAACTTTTTGGATGCTTTTGCGAGCGTCGCCTGGAGCATCTTCCGGCTTTGGCTCGTCGTATTTGCCGCCATTGGAAGGATATGACCCAACGATCAGAAGGTCATTTGATTTGCGTAGGCACCTATGACCAGTGCCTGCTGGGATCGCAACCACGTCACCGGCCTTCAATTCGATCTTGCGGCCGTGCGTGCCGCCAAACAATGCTGTGAGACTGCCACGGGCCACGCCCAGAACTTCATGCGTTTTGGTGTGAAAGTGGTTGAAATCGTACATCCCGTCACGCCAGCTATCTTTCCAGCCGTGTGAACCAAATACTGCCTCGAAGATCGCAGCTCGATCGTAGGACTTTGCGAGTTTCACCGCCGATTTATAGACGATCAATGGACAACGCATGTTGTTGGGCGTCTCGCCGTCATCCTCGAACTTGAATATCCGAGGCTTACGCGCATGAAGGGCGATGTCCTTCGGGCGAGGGCAGGCGATCCAGGTTAGACGTTCAAATACTTTTTTGAGGTCTTCTTTCATAACAGCTCTAGTCGGTTACCTGATGAACGAGGAGGCTCAATGGGCTCTCTTTTGGCTGGAAGCGGTTTTCGATGTCCTGCCCGTCTTCGATGCCGATGATCTTCTCGAACTCTTTCATGTCCATCCCTTCGGCGGGCGCCATCGGGCGGCTTGCCAAGAGCGTTTTAGCCGCTTCCGTGACGTGACGGCCCTTCAGCATCGCATTGCAGGCAACGCAAAGCCTCGCCATAGCGCCACCTATTCCGACCAAGTCGGCATGCAGACTGTCTTGAACGTCGGCATGCCGACTGTCTTCGACGGAAGTGCCCCCGGGAGGTCCGGAACCGACCTCCACAGCGAGACACGCGCTCGGATTGTACGTTCACGGACATTTAATATCCGACTTATTTCGGTCGCGCGGCGCGCCGGCTTTTTTTGGGGGGCGCTTGTCTTTCTTTGGCTTTTTGTCGGGCTCGCGCACTTCATACGCCAGTAGCGGTGTCTGCAGCTTGGCAATGCCGTTGCCTAGTAGGGTGATGTTCTGTCCCAAAAACCGAGCGCGCATTGACCATCTCCCCTATGGAAACGGAGCGCTCCGCTCGGAGTTCCTACCTTTGGCTGCGCATTACCCCATCGCTACCGCCACCAGCCGGGCAGCAGTCAGGACCGAAAGGTTTTGGGGTCCTCGCGCTCAGGCACCAGTTCCATGATGGCCCGGCCGGCAATCCGCGCCTTGGCCGCTACGCCTGTCAGCAGCTCGATCAGATCCGAATAGGTCAGCCCGCCAGGCGTCGGCATATTCACCACTGGCCAGACGGTGGGATCGAGTCCGTCGCAATCGAGTGAAACCAGTACCTGAGCACCCTAACCCAGGCGCATCCTCGATCTGCCAGGCTTCGCCACTCCCAAGGCCCGGCATTCGGCAGAACCTCCCATCTGGGCGGCAAGAGGTGATCGCGATAAGCGGATTTTTGGGAACCAATCTGGCCAAACCGCTTTGAGATCGAAGCGCGGTCAAGGAAAGCGATTGCCACTAGCCAGCCAACTACAAGTCCTAGGCAACCTTCTGAAACAGGATGGCTATTCATTTTGTAGCCCTACCCCATTGAGCCATGCGCGTATCTTATCGCGCGGACATTTCGGCCCGGTCACCCTGCGCGATGTTTTTGGCTGGAACAGGATCTTTGCCGCCGACCAAATACCCCTGCGATATCGCGGCTTTTTGGATGACCCCGATCTTTTCAAGCCTGACGGGGACCGCTATCGCGCCAAGGTCAGATTCAGCAGTCTAGGCCCTCTGCTGCTTGCCCATTCTGGTTATCCCACGCTGGAAGCGGATGCAGTTTTCTTTGGTCCCGATACCTATCGGTTTGCTCACGCCATCAAGGCTTTTCACGACCGTCAACAGACATTTGCGCCCGCGACCTGTGTGGATATCGGCGCCGGTACTGGGGCGGGTGGACTGTTGTGCGCGAAGCTTTTTCCAAGCCTGAGGGAGATCGCGTTGCTCGACATTAACCAGCGCGCGGTGGAATTCGCGGCGGCGAATATCGCGCTGAACGCAATTCCTTTTACTGCGGCGCAGCACAGCGACATCCTCTCGGCCTGGTCCGGACACGCCGACCTGATCGTGGCCAATCCGCCCTATCTGGTCGATTCAGAGTTCAGGGCGTATCGCCATGGCGGCGGAGACTGGGGGGCTTCGTTGTCGGTTCGCATCCTGGAGCAGGCGTTGTCGCATCTGAGCCCCGCCGGGCATCTATTGCTCTACACCGGCACGGCGATCGTCGAAGGGCAGGATAAATTCCTGGAAACGGCGCGGCCGGTTCTGGAGCGTACGGTTCGGTACCGCTATGACGAGATTGACCCCGATGTGTTTGGCGAAGAGCTAGATAAGTGGCCGTATGATCAAGCAGATCGGATCGCAACCGTGATGTTGCACGTTAGAGGTTCAGATCTCAAACGGTAAACCCGTATGCTTCAGGCCTCGCGCATCGACAATCCTCTAGGGCCGACTCGAGACCTCATCCGGGGCGAAGACGACATGCAGCGGTCGTTGAGCCACTTCAACCGCGACCGACTTGCGCCCGGACTGGGCGAGGAGCCCGATCCGAAGACGCTCGCAGCGCAGCAGCTGGGCCTCGAATATGAACGCCGTTTCCTGACCGCGGCACGCGCCGCGATCGCGCCGTTGCTGAATGATGTCCCTCGTAATGCCGAGGCGTTCGTAACCTGGTTCGAACGGCTGCAACATACGGGGCCCGGCCAAAATGATCCTCTGTTTCCTTGGCTGGCCGAACATGCCACGCTAGAAGAGATGCGCTGGTTTCTAACGCAAGAAGTGGCCGGCGAGGCCGGTTTCGACGATCTAGTGGCGATGACCCAAGTCAAGATGCCGGTGCGCGCCAAGCTGGAGATGGCACGCAATTACTGGGATGAGATGGGCCGCGGTGAGCCTAAGGCCATGCATGGTCCTATGCTGGCACAACTGGCCGCACATTTTGAGGTAACACCGACTATCGAGACCACGGTGCCGGAAGCGCTGGCGCTGGGGAACATGATGGTGGCCCTGGCTGCCAATCGTGCCTTTGCCTTTCATTCCATCGGTGCGTTGGGGGTAATCGAACTCACCGCACCCGGCCGCGCTGCCCGTGTCAGCCAAGGGTTGAACCGGCTTGGCGTGCCTCGGAAGCAGAGCCACTATTTTGCGCTGCATGCTGTGCTTGATGTGAAGCATTCGGGCGCCTGGAATGCGGAGGTGTTGGCGCCGCTCGTGCGCGAAGACGCCCGCCGCGCTCCGGCAATTGCGGAGGGCGCGATGCTGCGGCTGTGGTGCGGCAAGCGGTGCTTCGACCGCTATCGCAGGCATTTTGGAATCTCGCCGAGGGGGCGGTGCATTGATCCCTGACCTCTGATGCGCTTCCTGGGAATCGGCAAGGATGGCAGTCTTGGCGATATGTACCTCGCCTTGCTTCGCGCCGGCCATGAGGTGCGCACTTATATCGAGGATCCGCTATGGCGCGGCATCCTGCGTGGCTTCATTCATCCCACCGATGACTGGAAGCGAGAGCTGAAGTGGCTTGGGCGCGATGGCATCGTAATCTTCGAGCGGGCCGACCAAGGCGAGTTACAAGACGAACTGCGCCGCGACGGATACAATGTGATCGGCGGGAGTGCCTTTGGCGACCGCATGGAAAACGACCGCAGCTTCGGGCAAGCCTGCATGCGCCAGGCCGGCATGACGACGAGTGAGAACCATCCCTTCACCGATTTTGACACAGCCCTGGACTTCATAGTACGCCGGCCACGCCGCTATGTCCTGAAGCTAAATGGTTCCAATCACGCCTCCAGCGCTAATGCGGTAGGCGACATGGACAGCGGCGAGGATATCGCTGCACTTCTGCGCCTTCACAAAGCGCGCCGGGCCACACCCGACTTCATTCTGATGGACCATGTCAGTGGCGTCGAAGTCGGTGTGGGCGCCTACTTCAACGGGGAAGCATTCCTAGAACCGGTGGTAATGGACTGGGAGCATAAGCGCCTGTTCCCAGGTGATTTGGGCGAATTGACTGGCGAGATGGGCACGTTGCTGACCTATCGCGGCTGTAACGGCCTGTTCCGCCAGACCCTAGCGAAAATGGCTGAGCAGCTGCGAGCAGGCGGCTATATCGGGTACATCAACATCAACACCATCGTGAATGGCGACGGCATCTGGCCTTTGGAGTTCACCTGTCGTTTCGGCTATCCGGGCGCCGCGATCTGTTCCAGCCTGCACCGGCAAGATTGGGGTGTCCTTTTTCGCCGCATGATCGATCGCGACCGGCTGGATTTTCCCACTTGCGTCGGATTTGCCGTAGGCGTGGTTCTGACCGTGCCGCCCTTTCCGGTGGCGGAAGACTATAGCGAACAGTCCAAAGGACTGCCGGTTCTGTTCCGGAAGGCGCCGACTGAGGAAGAATGGCGGCACCTGCAATTGTCAGAAGTAGAGAAATCTGGCTCTGGCCTAGTAACCACCGGCGGCCTAGGCTCGCTGATGGCCGTCACCGGTGTTGGCGATACGGTGGAACAGGCGCGGGACGCCGCTTATCAACGCTGCAGCAACATTGTCGTACCTGGCCTGCGCTACAGAAACGATATCGGACTACGCTTTCTGACACGGGACCGGACGCTGATGCAGCAATGGGGCTATTGGCCGTAAGCCTTTTCAGAACTGGCCTGGAAAGTCCGCAACACAGATGCGGTAGTCACAGGTGATCTCTTCCCCCTTGCGGATGGCGCGGCGTGCCAGGGTGATTGGGCCGTCTATCAAGGTGTTGGGATCGTCGCTGTGATTTAGGAATTTGGCATGGTCGCAGGACAGCACCATCCCGCCGTCCACCTGCGGCGAGATATAGGCGTACATTTCCATATAATCCTGGAATGCCTTGGGCGCTGCGGCAATCACATCGAACGGCACAACAAGGTCGAGACCGGGCGCGAAACGCCAGATCTGCTGACCTTCGTACAATTCTTCCCCGGCAAAGACACCATTGCCATGAATGCCACTGGCCGCCACATAGGTCTGGACGATGAACATCGGCTGCGTCTCCCTTTATCAGCCAGTTCCGAAGCTGTCGGTCAGCGGTCTGGTATCCTCCTTACCTGGAGCGAACGGAGGACATCGATTTCAAGGCCTGACGAGCGAATAGAGCAACACCGCCCCTAAAACGATCAAAACAAGTGTAGCGAACGCTATGAACTTCAGATCCCTCTTCCCGCCTCCGGCCATTTCCGTTGCTCCACCTCTAATCTGGTCCGGGGTGCCTCCCGGACGCTTCGCGTGTGAGCCCGGCCGCTAGCTGCGATCCTCACAATGCCCGCTGTACAAGCAAATTTAATTGAAACGAGCAGGCATCCAGAACGGCTCTGGCGCTTTCGAGACATGAAGCAATACCCACTCTGCACCGAAGATGCGGTTGTCGTGATGATCCTTGATCACCCTCGCGTCTCGTTTCCGTCGACATGATCGGGCTTTCAAACTTTATCTCGTCAGGAACCCCGACATGAGGGAGTTGCTCCATAACTAATCGCTTTGGCTTAGAGAGCTAAACTCACCAACAGAGTCTCAGCAATCCCGGTATGAGGGCCTCGCACGGATAGCCCTCATTCGCTCAGTGCTATGGCTCCCAGTCCGCATCGTTCTTTTTTATTCCCGCGGCAAGCCGATCGCGCTGCCAAACTTCAACTTCGTCCGTGGTCCGGGCCAACCTTGCTTCTTCAAGCGCCGCCAAATCGCTCACCGCCTCAAAATCACACGCCAGACAGACGCGCCCGGTACGGTCCAAGCTATAAAGCAAATAGTGCTGCATACGATTTTCATCATTCGGCCAGCGCGAGAGTTTCTCGCCGTTCCAAAGCGAAAGTGGCGGCGCACTTGGCGCCTCACTTCACCATCAAAGCATAGGTACTATCGATTACCGGGAGGTGCGTTCATCCCGCCGCCCGACGCAGCCGACAAGGCGGTCTTGCAGCCGTCCGATAGGCTGCTCATATTGGTGGTAAGGCACGCGCGCCGATCAGCGCCGGTCTTACCGGAGCAATACTTTGTGGCATCGTCACGGCACGCCGCCATGCGCCCACCACCAGCTGGGGCGGCCCCCGATGACATGCCAGGGTTTGCTTGGGCGTTGTCGGGCGTCTGGGCCATGCCAATGCCGGCCGACCCGAGAAGAAGGATGGACGTAAGGCAGATTAAGCTGAGCTTCATGGGGAAGTTTCCTTGTTGCTGTTTATGCCCTCAGCCGTGTTCATTTTAGTCCATGCATTGCCAAAATGCGATGCCACTTGCTCCTTTGTTTCGGGCGCACTTCTAGGGACGGGCAAACGCGCCGCCTCGATTTCATTCCAGTTTCCATGGGAACAATGAGTGAGTTCCGCGCGAGGCTCTTTTGGTTGCGATCGTGTCTTGGCGCCCAGGTATCGGATGTGGCTCCGCCCGTCCGGACTGACCACGTTGTAGTTGCCTTTGGATAGCCCCGTCTGTCGCGCGCGACATTACCGCATGTCCGCGGATCGTGCATCTATGACCGAGCCAGCCCAACCGGTCTTCGCACCGGATGGCTTGCTTTGACATTGTCCCGTGCTATTTCGTACCCATTAAATGCGGATTGCGCAGCAACCCCCGGCGCGCCTCACGGGTTGAATCTGTTCCCGTGAAAGGAATAGACAATGACAAACGACCAAAATCGTAACCAAGGCCAAGAGGGCTCCGGCCAGCAGGATCAGCAGAAGCCCGGGCAGCAGAGCGGTCAGCAGCAGAAGCAAGGCTCCCAGCCGGGCAGCCAAGGCGGCCAGCAGGGAACCCAGGCTGACAAGGACAATCAAAAGGGTGGCAGCCAGAGCGATCCGTCGAGGAAGTAGCCCTGCTTCCGTTTAAACGCTTGAGGCCCATCGCTTAGCCGCGATGGGCCCGCTGCTATGGGGCGACAGATCTGGATGACTTTCCACACCGCTATGCTGACGCTTCTCTTTCTCACTACGTTCGGTTCGTCAAGATTTTCAGCCCAATACTCTTCGCTTGGAAAGCCCATCCTGAATGACTTCCGCCCATATGGGTCTTTTTCCTGCGCTGCAGTGCCCCTATGGATCCCGCTCGCATGAGGTTATGTGCTTGCCGCCAGCCCCTCGCCCCATTTCAGTCCAGCCAGTTGGCTACGCGATGTGACTGGCAGGTCAGCCAACGGGGCTGAGATTTATAGGCAAAGGGTACGCCAAGTGCGGTCTACTTGATTTATGTTGGGCTTGAAAACAGCTTCCCAGACATGCAGAACGACCGCGTCAAATGCTTGTTGCTATCATAAGTACCGTTGCGATCGCCATGACACCCGTCGAAATCCATCCTAACGCGGACAAGGTTGGGCCGGCCGTGAATTTTCCCATTTTCTTGGGGTGTCGAACGACGTACATCATTGCAGCCATAATCGGGACCGCTATGACGCCATTTATTACGGCGCTCCAGAACAGTGCTTTGATGGGGTCGAAGCCAGAATAGTCGATCCCCAGACCAAGGACCGTGGCAGCTCCGATCACTGAATAGAAACCCACCGCCTCCCACGGTTTATTGTCTAAGCCGCATTTCCAGCCCCGAGATTCCCCGATTGCATAGGCGGTTGAGCCTGCTAAGACCGGTATTGCGAGCAATCCGGTGCCGATAATGCCCAGGGTGAAAAGAAGAAAGGCAAATTTTCCTGCCAGAGGTTCTAGAGCCTTCGCAGCGTCGGAAGCCGTCTGGATATCGGTCTTGCCAGTGGCGTGTAGTGTTGCGGCGGTGCTGATCATGATCGCCAAAGCGATTAGGTTGGAAATTGCCATCCCGAAGGAGGTATCCAGCCGAATTCGAAAGAACGCTCTGGACGCTTGACGAGGCGCGACTGTCAGCGGCATTGCCTTCGGGTTTTGGTCCACTTCCTCAACTTCCTGTGAGCTTTGCCAGAAGAAGAGGTAGGGACTAATTGTCGTACCGAATATCGCTACCACAGTCGTCGCCATGGCGGCATTGAAGGTCGGTTGCGGCCAGACCAAACCGCGCGCCGTCGCAATCCAATTCACATGGACCGTAAAGAGAACAGCGACGTAAGAAAACAAAACTAGCGTCAGCCATTTGAGGTATTGGGCGTAGCGAGTGTAGGGAACGAACATCTGTAGCAGCAATGATATGGCTACAAAGATGATCGTGAAAGTATGGGCGCCCCAGCCGACGGCAAGTTTGGCGGCCTCGCCCATCGCCGCGACGTCAGCCCCGATATTGATCGTGTTCGCCAAGAAAAGTAACGCCACCAGCACCGTCACAACCCAGCGCGGGAGAACCTCACCCATGTTTTTGGCGAGCCCCGCTCCTGTGACGCGGCCAATTTGGGCGCTAACTAGCTGAATAGCTGTCATGAGCGGATAGGTCAGAACGAGGGTCCACAGAAGGCCTGAGCCAAACTCGGCGCCGGCCTGGGAATAGGTCGCTATACCGCTAGGGTCGTCATCCGCGGCACCCGTGACGAGGCCTGGTCCGAGTTGTTCGAACAGGGCAGCTTTGCGGAGCCTTTGGCGAATGGATGGCAGTTGATCCCCCGCTTGCCCGCGGAAATTGCCAGCGGTCACAATGCGAACGGCGCGGGATTAGTAAGGTTGCATTACCCCTCGTCCATCGTCCCTACAGACATACTTTTCACGGACGAGTTAGAACCGCACGGTGAGATCGACCGCGCCGAAGCGATCGGGTGTGCTCTGGGTGGCATATTCCCGAGTCCGGATCACATGGGTAAAAGCAAGCCGGAAGGAATCGAAGGTAAGTGCGCCACCCAACGCCAAGTCACCTACCAGATCTTTCTTGCTCACGCTGCGGCTGGCCTCAAAGGAATTGCCGTCCAGGAACAGGTTGCGGGCGATGGCGCGGCCATCCACGCCAGCAAAGACGTAAGCGCCAAATCCAGCGGTGGGCTCGAAATAGTCCGATCCCGGTAGGCTGGGCTGGATGCGCAGCGGGCCATAGTCCTTGGGCAGATTGAAGCCGAAGCGGGCCATGACCCCTGCGTTGGCATAGTCATAGACGTTGCCGATGGCACCCCCGAAATGCGGCTCGATGTCGAACACGCCGCCTAAAAGACTCTGGGGCGCAATGACCTTGACCGCTCGCTCATAACTGATGACCAGCCCCGGCTCATTGTGCAACTGAGTGTTCCAGCCCATCGCTTGTTTGTCGTTGATGATACTGTGAACGAAATTCTGCGACTCTTCCGCCAGGGAATCCGGCCCTATCACACCCAGCGTCACCTGCAGCTGATCGAGATGTACACCATCATCAGCTATCAGACCCATGGAGCCATAAAGAAAGCCAGCATAGGGTCGGTCCGTCAAAGGTGGATTGGCGAGGGAGAGGTTGGTGGGTGTGAAGATAGCTTGGCCGATAGCATAACGGGTACGTACATCGCCCGTTTGGGCGAAGAAAGGAAGGCTGCGCGCGGCGTCGACTGCCCAGTGCGGTGTATCATCCGGCGCGGTAGTGTACCCTAGTTCTACCCCGTTGGTATAATCGTGGTCGGTATTGTCGAAGATGTCGTTTTCAAAAAGTACACTGAAAGAGCCCTTTTCACTATCCGGTGCGTTGGTCTCCGGTGTCGATTGCGCTTGGGCCGTCGCGGAAACCGCGAAGAGCAAGACGAACGCCGAAATGCCCATAGAAGATTTAGAGTATTGCACGGACGCCCCCAGTCATCGGAAGGAACGCAGCCCTAGCGTATAGAGTTCCCAATGGAGGCGACGCGGTACAGAGGTTTTTACTCAAAGGTCTGGCGCTTCTGGTTCCGCGAAGGCGGCCATAGAGATCGTGCGGATCGTCTCCTCCATGCACCTCGCAAATCAGATGGTC
Source organism: Rhizomicrobium sp. (assembly GCA_036488555.1). Taxonomy (GTDB): domain Bacteria; phylum Pseudomonadota; class Alphaproteobacteria; order Micropepsales; family Micropepsaceae; genus Rhizomicrobium. Next base: position 205,426 of record DASXHL010000075.1, on the reverse strand, counting down.
GACCGGTCACCCCGTGCCAAATCATAGCCCCAAAAGATTATGATAAAGGCCCAAGAGCCTTACACGGGATATTCAACAGGCGCCGAACAGAAAAGGCGCCGCTAACGGACATCGTAATGGTACGCTACGGCGCATTCCTAAATGAGCGCTGTTCCGTGCCGCGTCCACTGAAGGTCTTCAAAACCCATATTGGCTTCTACGACCTGATCGTAGCTTCGCCTTCCATAAAGGCGGCGGCCGCGGCATGGGGTTCAAGGCCCACAGTCTTCTCGCAGGGTTTTGCTGCGGTGACCCAGGACGTCGACGCGATTCAGGCCGCTCTTGCCCACCCCGGCGTAGTCCTGAAGCGGCCCCACGGACAGGTAGGACCGTACAAGGTGGAACCGGACGCCGTGCCCATGCCCAAGCTCTCGGCTCGGCAAAAAAGCGAGCCAGGCGGGCTGCGGAAAAGAAGGCCCAGGATGAGTTGGCTGAGATTGAGCGCGAAGAGGCTCAATTGCGAGAACGCCGACAGTCGCTGCAGAAGAAATTCCATATCCGTAGCGTGAAGTGAGCCCTCGCCGACCGGAACCTTAGGGTTCCCGACGGGTTGAGTCGGGATACCCAGAATGGTGAAGACATGGCCGCTCCCCGACGGAAGCCCACCTCAACCCCGAAATCCAAGCCGATCGCCCTCCCTGGACTGTCGTCGCGGCCAGCGTGGCAGGGCCATTTACGGCTGTCGTTGGTGAGCTGCGCGGTCGGCCTCTACAAGGCGACGACGGTGGCCGGTGATATTTCCTTCAATCTGATCAATCCCGAAACCGGCAACCGCATCAAAATGGTCACCACGGATCCAGACACCGGGCCGGTGGACCGCTCGACGCTGGTTAAGGGCTATGCCGTCGAGAAAAACAATTACGTCCTTTTCAGCGAAGAGGACTTTGAATCCGTCAAATTGGAAACGACCAAAACACTCGAGATCGAGCGTTTCGTGAATGCCGATACTATCGACCGGCTTTATTGGGACACACCGTATGTTCTCGTGCCGCAGGACGAAGGCTCTGCCCAGGCCTATGCGGTTATCCAACAGGCAATGGTGCAGGCCAATCAGATTGCTCTTGGCCGCGTCGTCATGCACACGCGTGAGCGGCTAATGGCCATCGAGCCACGCGGCGCCGGTCTGCTGGCCACGACTTTGCGTACTCGCGATGAGGTAGTGAATGTCGAGGCCGCACTCGAAGACATCCCGCGTGGCAAGCCGGACAAAGAGATGATCGTCATCGCGCAAAAGATTATAGAACAAAAAGAAGGGGAGTTCGACCCCGGGCAATTTACGGATCGATACGAGGATGCGTTGAGGGCCCTGATTGACGAGAAGAAGCGCGGCCACGAGATCACCCGCGTTGAAGAGCCGGAAGACACAACGAATGTCGTGGATCTCATGGCGGCTCTGAAAAAAAGCGTGGCCGGCGGTGGGAGGCGGCCCGCTCCCAAGAAAAGCGCAGGCCCGGCATCGGTCAGTAAGCTGCCTAAGGCCAAGACGAAGCGCTAGATGTTCCCCTTCTGTTCTTGCTGGTATAAGGTTGCCGGCGAAGCAGGAACGCATGCGGAAGATCATCCATATTGATATGGACGCGTTCTACGCGTCCGTTGAGCAGCGCGATAACCCCGAACTCCGTGGGAAGCCGCTCGCGGTCGGCCACGCGGCAAAACGAGGCGTGGTCGCGGCCGCCAATTATGAGGCTCGCAAATTTGGGATTCGTAGCGCCATGCCTTCGATCACTGCGCAACGCCAATGTCCTGCGCTGATATTCGTGGCGCCCCGCTTTGATGTGTATCGCGCGGTGTCATTGCAAATCCGAGAGATCTTCGCGGACTACACGCCACTGATCGAGCCCTTGTCGCTGGACGAAGCCTATCTCGACGTCACCGACAATCTGCGCGGGATTCCCACCGCGGTCGCGACCGCCCGGGAAATCCGCCAGCGCATTTTCGAGATGACCGGCCTCACTGCTTCCGCGGGCATTTCCTATAACAAGTTTCTTGCCAAGCTGGCCTCGGACTACCGCAAACCCAACGGGCAGTTCGTGATCACGCCGGACAAAGGTGCGGCCTTTGTCGAGAACCTGGCCGTGGGCAAATTTCACGGCATTGGTCCGGTAACGGCGGAGAAGATGAACCGGCTGGGCATCCATGCCGGTGCCGACTTGCGCAGCAAGTCCGTTGAATTTCTCACGCAGCATTTCGGCAAGTCCGGCCCCTGGTATCATGCGATCTCGCGCGGGGAAGATGATCGGCCGGTGCGGCCAGACCGGGAACGCAAATCTTCCGGCTCCGAAACCACCTTCGCTGAAGACTTGACTGACGCAGCCGCCATTGAACGCGAGGTGATCGATCAGGCCGATGAAGTTTGGGCTTGGTGTCAGAAGGCGAATGCGTTTGGCCGCACAGTCACCGTGAAGATCAAGTTCGCGGACTTCCAGCAGGCCACGCGCAGCCGCAGCCTGACGGCGCCGGTTTCGTCACAAGCCATGTTGCATGAAATGAGTCTTGCGCTTGTTCGAAGCGTACTCCCCGCGAAAAAGGGAGTCCGCCTGGTCGGCGTCTCGGTTTCCAATTTTGAGCGCATTGGACCAGCTCAACTCGGCTTGGCGGTTTAGCGTTAGCGGCTGTCCCGGCCGGAAACATGCGGGGTTATTGTTTGCGGATTTCTCGCGGTAATCCGGCCGTAATGGCAACTCCCGCCTCTATTCCGTCACGTTCCTGAACGAAGCCGGGCTATCGTCGATCGCGATATTGTCTGCATCTGGCATAGGGCCTCCTTGGCTGGCGCGCCTAACGCGATGACCACGCCATCGTGTAAGTGCCGTCTTCTTGTTCCACACAAACGATCACATCGTGACCTCCAGCGTGATCGTTATGGGCTTGTTGGACGGCCAGATCGGTCGCGTGACGCACATCATGAGCGTGGCCATAAACCCTGCCGTCATCGTCGATGACATCCCAGCGGTCGAGTTTGGCGTTTCTGTCGATGTGATAGGTGCGTTCATAGCCTGGCTTGCACGGCTCCGGCTTTTGGGTTTGCGCGTTCATCATGTCCTCCGGAGGGCGCGGGCGATCACAAAGCCCATGATAAGACCCAGCACTGCGGCGATCAGGGCGATATGGATGACCAGTCCCAGCAGCTTAACTGTGACAAAGGCGACTGCCGCGACGATCAAAGCGACGATGATCTCAAGAGCGCGCATGGATTCCTCGGTTGCGGTCCTCACTGAACATGTGGGATTCCAAAGAGTTCCGTGCGGTGGCCAAAGGAATCGGCCCCATCACCTTAATGGCCCAGAATAACGCCATTGCGCCGGAAGCTACTGGTAACGAATTGTATGTTTTGGAACGACCCGCCACCGCCTGAATTTAGCCTCGGCGGCGTACCCATTCAGCCCCCCGGCGCCGGCCAAGGAAGTGCTGCGTCGCATAGACCATGCCGCGATTTTTCTCATGATCGCGGCGACCTACACACCGTTCGCGGCCAACCGCCTCGCTTCTAGCACCGGAACCGTATTGCTCGCAGCCATCTGGTCGTGCGCGACGGTGGCGCGGTCTTGAAACTGACATTTCCGCGCCGCCTCGGGCGCTTGAGGGTGATTTTCTATCTCGCCATCAGCTCGATGATCGTGGCGGTGGCGAAGCCGCTCTCCGCGGCCCTCGCCAGTGTCGATCTTTGGCTTCTGGTCGCCGGCGGGCGGGCGAATTCGCCGGATAATGGCGCAGGCCGCGTGCGGGTTATCGCTAGCTGGCAGAACCGTTCATCATGCGCAGATAATGTTCAGCGTGTTGCCAGTGCCGCTCCCGCGTCACGGCGTCATCACCGTTGGACGCTTGCGCGAGATTGCAATAATGGTCGTATTGTCTTTGCCAGTGGCTTTGGGTGTTGGGGAGCGTCTGCTGACCCGGATTTGGGCGTCGCATATTGCGATCGGCATTCGGGCGCGGACGGTTGCGACCGCTGGTATCGGCTTGGGGTTTCATTTTGGGCATTTCGTAAGTCCGTGCTCTGGGTCCATTCTCGGACGCGTGACAGCAGCGGATAGGGTTGGGGCCTTTTGGCCGGCAGCCTGATGGTCTTGCATCAGGCACACCAGGGAGTCGTTCCTCTGGTCACCCCGATATGGGCGCTCTGCGCCCCATATGCAAGTACAGCAACAAAAGAAAGCCTTCCCGAAGGAAGCAGGCTGCGGCTCGCGCCACCATTTCCGTTCCCGCGGCAGCGGCGGTCATGAGCATCCTTCGCGAAATCAATGTCCGGATTTAAGGCGTCCGACCCGGGAGCAGTAGACCGATTTCTACGCCTCTCCTCTTACGCGGATCATTTGCCCGAAGGCCCTTGAACTGATGACAAAAGGCCGACGGACGGGCGCGCCCCTTTCGGGCCCGGCTCTAGGCGCCATTGGCGCCCCATGCCCCATGTCCGCTGTGCGCGGACCCGGGTCTTGGCCTGCCGGTAACGATCCTCGCGCAAGGAAAGAAATATAGCAGGCCCGCGAAAGCGGGCCGCTTCGTTTTTAGGGCCCCCCGGACGGCGGGGTGGGCGGCGCTCCCGTGTAGGCGGCTGCGCCGGCCATACGAAACCCTCCGCCGGCGGTGTCCCCGCCCTTCCTTCGCTTTGCTCCGTGCAGGCCGGGTGATCCCCCTCCCCCGGCTTCTGGTCTTCCGCTCCCGCTTCAGCCCTCGGGCCTGTCACACGCAGGCCCTCGGGTTCTGGTCCGCCGACAGCCGCCACGGATCGCAAGTCGCCGCCCACCCCTATTCCGGGGCAGGCCGCGCGATTTTGAGCGAGGCACCAGCCATGAGCGAGAGCAGCAAAGAGCAACGCCCGGCATCCAAGACCGGACTTTATCAGGAGATCACCGACAAGATTATCAGCCAGATCGAGGCAGGCACTATTCCTTGGGTGCAGCCGTGGGCCGCCGATCAAGCCTTATCTATCCCCCGCAATGCCACCACCAACCGCGCCTACAGTGGCGTGAATATCCTGCTGTTGTGGGATGCGCTGTTTGAACGCGGCTTCGTCGTGAATCGCTGGCTGACCTTCAAGCAGGCTCTGTCATTTGGTGGCAATGTCCGCAAAGGCGAACGCGGCACCACCGTTGTTTATGCCGATACCTTCACGCCAAAGACGGATGGCGGCAGCGCACCGGAAGGCGAGGACAGCGGGCGGCGCGTTCCGTTTCTCAAGCGCTTCACGGTGTTCAATGTCGCCCAATGCGATGGCCTGCCCTTCGACTACACCGTCCAGCCCAAGCAGATTTCGCAGTGCCTTCCCATGCCCGCCGCCGAGGCTTTGATCGCCGCCAGCGGGGCGCAGTTCCAGCGCGACGATACCAAAGCCTATTACCACACCGGCAGCGACAGCATTCACGTTCCGCCGCAAGAGAGCTTTTTCGAGCCGATCAATTTCTATCGTACCGCGCTGCATGAACTTACGCACTGGACGGGGGCCAAGCACCGGCTGAACCGCGATTTTAGCGGACGCTTCGGATCGACAGCCTACGCCCGCGAGGAACTGGTTGCAGAAATGGGTAGCGCCTTCCTGTGCGCCTCGCTTGGTATCGTGCCGACCGTCCGCCACGCCGACTATATCGGCAACTGGCTTGAGGTCTTGAAGAACGACAGCCGCGCCATCGTCAGCGCGGCGTCTCACGCCTCCAAGGCCTGCGACTTCCTGCTGGCCTTCACCGACTCGACCGATGCGGAGAAGGCGGCATAACCGGCCTCAGCCGCAATCCGGCTCCCGAAAGCGCCAGCTGATCCGCTTCCTCTGAGGAACGCAGACGCTCCGGAGGACCAGCTCGTCCGCATCACCACAGGAGAACATCATCATGGATATGCACCATATCGAATGGAATATCATTCGCTGCAAACGACGCACGGCCTACGTCGTTGCGCCTCAACAATCCTGAATGAAGCAGGTCATTTCGAACCTGACTGGATTGAGCTGCAGCTCGCTCATATCGATCAGAATAAGGTTCGAGGCACTTACCACGTCGCACTCTATTTGAAACACCGCCGCGTTATACTGCAATGGGGGGCAGACTTCATCGACCGACAAACGAGCACGATTATAGCCGTCGCGTGATCGCAAAAATTTCAACGACGGCCGAGGGAACCGACATTCCTTTCCATCCGAAAATCGAAATCCCGTGCAGCAGAAGTAAGCACTGCTGAACCAGTACGGTACTATATTGCGCAATGGAACTGCGCGCATTCGTGAATCGTGAGGGCTCAATAAGCCTCGACGTGACGAGAAAATAAACAAGCATAGGGTAACGACGAAGTAGGAAAAATAACTTTCAAGTGGGTGGTGATCGAACTAGGGTGCATTGGGCTTCGTGGCGTTTCGATAACCTCAGGGAGTATCAAATGCCCCATCCATCTACTGAACATCACAACAAGGCCGCATCGCATCACGAGAATGCCGCGCGCAGTCACCGGGACGCCGCCAAATCCTACGAAGAAGGAAAGCATGAGACAGGCGCTCACCACGCTCAGGCGGCGCAAGGTCATTCGTCACTTGCTAGTGAAGAATCGACGCAGGCCAGCAAGAAGCACGCGCAGCAGCACAGCGGTGGAAAGCAATAAGAGCACATGAAAAAGCTAATCGCTATAACGACGATCACGCTTCTAATCGCATCTGGGCCCGTTCTGGCCCAGACTGCGGGTGCAAGTGGCGGCGCTTCAACGGGAGCGGCGGCCGGCTCGCCAGGTGGCGGCGCCGGCATGTCGAACGCCCAGGGCGGAGCTATGTCGAACGGTGCCATGTCGAACCAAGCCAACGGCACCGCCAATGGATCAATGGCAAACACCGGCACCAAGCCTGCGCATCATCGCCATTCGACGTCCAGCTCGACAACGAATGGCTCAGCAGCCGGCGGAGCCAATAGTGCTGGTTCTCAGGCAGGAATGCCAAATCATTAGAACTGGGGCGGCGACGGCTGCCCCCACCTTTCAGCTGCGCGCCTCAAGGCGGTATTTCCAGTCGGCAGGGGTACCCTAGTGGATGATGCGAAATCCGCCGAAAAGCCCGTCACTGCGCACTCATCCAGCGGCTAATTTATCTTTTATACTCGAGCGGACAAATGCAGGAACATCGACCTGACCTGGGTGTTTGCGTATAACATCCCACAGGGCGATATCCCATGGCAGCCAAAACCAAAAAGAAGGCTGCGCGTGCCGCGGCCAAAATGTCCAATACCGCACAATCCGACGCCGTTGCACTTCTGGAAGCTGATCACCGCGAGGTGGAGGGCTATTTCGGTGATTATAAAGGCGCGGAAAAGAGCGATAAAAAGCTGCTCGCCAACAAAATCTGCGCCGCTTTGCGTGTCCATGCGCAAATAGAAGAGGAACTCTTCTATCCCGCCGCCCGCGCCGCGACCAAAGACAGTCATTTGCTGGATGTGGCAACCGTGGAGCATGCCGGCGCTAAGGTTCTGGTCGCCGAAATAGAGGCAATGCAGCCTGGCATGCCGCTCTACGACGCCAAAGTGACGGTTCTGGGCGAACAGATCCACCACCACGTCCAGGAAGAGGAAAACGATCTGTTTCCAAAAGTGCGGGAAACCGATCTGGACCTTCAGGCTCTGGGTGAAGAGATGGCCGAACGCAAGACAGAGCTGATGGCGCTGCTCGCCAAAGCCGCGTTCGCCTCATCCGACCTCAAATCGCTCAAAGCTCGAAAGGCTGTAAAACCATGAAGAAGTCCAATAAATCGACTGGCGAGATGGATGAAGCGCCGATAGCGATCGGCTCCGGCGGCGAGATTCACCAGCAGGCTTCCAGTGACGAGACGCTGCTAACCACCAATCAGGGTGTCCCGGTTGGCGATAACCAGAATTCCCTGAAGGCAGGCGCCCGCGGGCCCGTGCTGCTGCAAGATTTCATCCTGCGCGAGAAGATTACCCATTTCGACCATGAGCGCATTCCCGAGCGGGTGGTGCACGCCCGCGGTTCTGCCGCGCACGGTTTTTTCGAATGCCTTGAGCCAGTGAGCGATATCACGCGCGCGGCATTTCTGCAGAAGAAGGGAGAGCGCATTCCGGTCTTCACCCGCTTTTCCACAGTCGCCGGCAATAAGGGATCGTCTGACTTGGCGCGAGATGTGCGCGGCTTTGCCGTCAAATTTTACACCCAGGAAGGCAATTTCGACCTCGTCGGCAATAATATCCCGGTCTTTTTCATCCAGGACGCGATCAAATTTCCCGACTTGATCCATGCCGCCAAGCAGGACCCGGACAGGGAATTCCCTCAAGCCCAGACTGCTCACGATACCTTCTGGGACTTCATTTCCCTGACGCCCGAGAGCATGCACATGATCATGTGGATCATGTCGGACCGTGCCATTCCGCGCAGTTTTCGCATGATGGAAGGCTTTGGCGTTCACACCTTCCGCCTGGTCAATGCCAGGGGTCAGTCGACCTTCGTCAAATTCCATTGGCGCCCCAAGCTGGGAGCCCAGTCAGTGGTTTGGGACGAAGCCGTCAAGATCAATGGCGCCGATCCCGATTTCCATCGCCGCGACCTTTGGAATGCCATCGACAGGGGGGACTTCCCGGAATTCGAACTCTGTCTGCAGACCTTCAGCCAGCGTCAGGCCGACAAATTCGGATTTGACGTGCTGGATGCCACCAAACTGGTCCCGGAGGAGATGATCCCACTGCGCGTCGTCGGCCGCATGGTCTTGGATCGCAATCCCACCAATTTCTTTGCTGAGACCGAACAAGTCGCCTTTTGCGCGGCCAACGTGGTGCCGGGCATCGATTTCACCAACGATCCCCTGCTCCAGGGCCGGCTCTTCTCCTATCAGGACACCCAGCTAAAGCGACTGGGCGGACCCAACTTTCACCAGATCCCGATCAATCAGCCCAAATGCCCGTTCCACAATCTCCAGCGAGACGGTCATATGCAAATGGGTGTGCCGCCGGGACAGGTCAATTATGAGCCGTCCAGCTTGGGCCCAGACATCAAGCGTGAAAGCCAGGAACGCGGCTTTACCAGCTTCGCTGCGCCAGAAGAAGGAGAGCAGCTGCGTATTCGGCCCGAGAGTTTCGCAGATCATTACAGCCAAGCCCGACTTTTCTTCATCAGCCAGACCGAGCCCGAGCAGAACCATATCATTTCCGCTCTGGTCTTCGAGTTGAGCAAATGCCTTGTGCCACGCGTCCGCAAAGCTGTGCTCGCCCGCCTGATCCACATCGATGAGGAAATGGCTATGCGGGTCGCGGCTGGGCTCGGCATCGAAGAAATTACACCGGCTGAGGTCGCCGTCGAACGGCAAGATATGAAGCCGTCACCCGCTCTCAGCCTTTTGGCCAAAGCAGTCCCCAATCTGCAGGGCCGCAAGGTCGGCTGTCTGGTGACCGACGGCACGGACGATGATCTCTTAAATGGCCTGAGGAAGGCTGTAGAAGGCGCAGGCGCAACTTTCGAGGTCATTGCCCCCAAGATCGGTGGCATCACTACCGCCGGCGGCACACTCGTGCCAGCCGACCATAAGGTGGAAGGCGGCCCTTCCATCCTGTTCGACGCCGTCGCGATCATCCCTTCCCGGGAAGGCGGGGCGAAGTTGGCTACCCAGGCCGAGGCGGTGAACTTTCTGCGAGATGCCTTCGGTCATCTCAAGGTCATCGCCTATACTCCGACCGCGGCTCCCCTTTTGGTCAAGGCCGGGATGCCGGAAGCCAATCCGGACAACGATGCGGGCATGATCTCGCTGGCTGGCAGCACGGCCCATGACTTCGTGACGGCTGCCGCCGCTGGCCGCATCTGGGATCGTGAGCCGTTCATTCGTGACGTGCCATAAACCATGTTCACCGCCTTGATGAAGCTATCTTCGGACGTCCTCCTGGCCAATTTCGAGGCGCAGCGCGTCATTGCGCTTCGCATGGCCAAATTGGGCGCGTCCCTGCGAGGCAAGCGTGTGAGCCCCCATACCTTGCGCCACTCCACGGCCATGGACCTGCTGCACAATGGCATTGGCCGGACCGTGATCGCGCTTTGGCTCGGCCACGAATCCGTCGAAACCACTCAGATCTATATCCACGCCGACATGCGACTAAAGGAAAAAGCTTTGGCGCGGGTGGCTGCCGCGCGGACGCGACCTGGCCGCTATAAACCAGACGATGCCCTTCTGAGTTTTTTGGAATCGGTGGAAATGCGTCGAACCGCTCCTCGACGGTACCGGCAACGACACCAGGTAGCCGCACCGGTCTCCTGAACCCGCGATATTGAAAAATCCTGTCTTGGAGAGCCGGCCGCTGACGATGGGTATGCTCACCGAAAAAGATCGTCCGGCATGCCCTACAAGCTGCCGGACATGTGCCGTATAAGATGGAACAATTGATGGGTCCTTTGCGTATTTGCGAAAGGGAAGGAGGAAAGCCAATGCCACAGCCGGCCGTCACCAATTCCAGCGCTAACAATTCAGTGTTCATCGTTACCATTCGCCGGAGTGAGCGAAGTGAGCCAGAAGCGTATTATATGCCGGCCCCGACCCCCGCAGTCGCGGAACTCAGGGTACGCCGTTTGGCAAAAGCGCCGCAAGCAGCGGTCCTCAGCATCCGGGAAAACAGGTTGCCAAACTAAGCTCTCCAGCAAGAGGAAAGGCTAGGACATCCCCTGCGGTTGTCGGCACTCTGCCGCTGCGTTGCAGATTCGACCGTGTTAGGGCGGCACATTTGGCGAAGTCCACTGTATCCCGGACGCATCAGCCTTCGCCGATCAAGCGCCAAAGCCCCCAGTCAGGGAATTCATGAATTGTCTATTCGAGCTAGACCGAAGGGGCGGCGCTTATTGCCGCCCCTTCGGCAAGGTCAACCCGAATGCCACGTACCATGTTCCCAATAACCGTGATGCCAGTCGTGACCGGTATCGGGGTCGTGCCAGGTATAACGGGAGTTCGTTTTGTGGTGATCCCACCAGTTTTCCGAGTGGAAGGTCAAACGGACGCCAGGGAAATGCACCCGGGTATCGGTGTGCCAGCAGTCGCCAAAGCGATTGCAGGCAACATAGGCGGAAGCGCCGCCGGCGGTGCTGGCCAAGCCGGCGATGGCGACCGCGGTGGCCAGGAGAGCTTGTTTGACGGTTTTACTGTTCATGACTTCACTCCTTCTTTGGTGGCCGTGAGGCCAATTGACCCGATGTGGCTGGGGTTACGTTCAGCTCTTGTTGATCGTGATTTTTTTCACGTCGGTTCTGGGGTTGGGCTGTCTTTCGACCGTGACCGTCAGGACGCCTTTATCGAAGGACGCTTTGATCTTGTCCGGGTCGATATCGGATCCCAGCTCGACGGAGCGTGTGAAATGGCCGTGCCAGCGTTCGCTATAAACCGCTCCATCCGTCTTGCGGCTCTTCTCGCCCTTGATGGTTAGAACGCCATCGCGGAGCGAAAGGTCGATGTCCTTTTCTTCCAGACCGGGAAGCTCGGCTACGACATGGATTTCTTTGTCATCGTCGGAAACTTCCAGCGCCGGCCAGCCGGACGCCAAGCCCGGGCGTAGCAAGGGACTTTCGAAGTCCCGCAAGAAATCGTCGAACAGCCGGTTGACCGAACGATGCAGGCCTAGAAAGGCGCCAGGCCCCTCCAGGCCGGCGGTTTGGGGCAAATTGTCCTCGCGGCCACGCCGCCAAGGAACAAGGCTTTTCACATCCATTGTGACCTCCATGACACCCGCGAAATCGTGTGCTCTCAAACTGAGAATGAGCAGCGCGCGGTCTCGCGGGAGGTTGAGATTTTGGGACTACGCCGCGTGCTTGGTGCCCGCCGGCGGCGTGTGGCCGTTGATGGCGATCCGCCTGGGCTTCATCGCCTCCGGCAGTTGCCGCTCCAGCTCGATGGTCAGAAGACCATTGGTGAGCTTGGCGTCCTCTACCACCACATAGTCGGCCAGGCTGAAGCGCCGGATGAACGGCCTATGGGCAATCCCGCGATAAAGAATCGCCTTGTCGTCCACATCCGCCTTCTTGCCAGATACGGTCAGCTGGTTGGCTTCGACCGTGATCGACAATTCGTTGTCGGTAAAGCCGGCCACCGCGAGCACGACCCGGTAGCGATCCTCGCCCAGTCTCTCGATGTTGTACGGGGGGTAGTTGTCGCCGGTCTCGGGCTCGGCGAGGGTTTCGAGCTGGTCCAAAAGACGGTCGAAACCAATGGTTGAGCGCGCAAACGGCGCCAAATCGATCGTGTTTCTCATAGCCATATCCTCCTTTCGAGCAACACGGGTACGAGTACGGGCGTCAGGCCGGCGGGCCCAAAGCACCCGACCAACCCAAAATTTAGATTGCAACCCGGCCGTTTCAAGCGGTCCAAATTGTGAAAATTTTGGGGCAAGAAGGTCGGCCAGGGTCCCGACAAAAACCGACAAAAAATTCATCCTGGCCGAACAGAAGACTCTTGAAACTCCAGGGCGGTTTTCTAAATTTTTCGGCGTCTTCAACCTCCTGAGGAGACAGGCTATGCGACTGATACATGCTTCTCTGTTGGTCGGCGCCGCCGTGCTAGGCCTGGGCGCATTTGCGCTCCCCGCCGCGGGCAAAGATCCGGCCACCTACGAAATCACCCTCCAGCTTCCCGGCGGCGGCACCGAGACCATCCGCTACACCGGCCATGTCGCTCCGAAGGTGACATTTGCTGAGGCGCCCCTCGGCGTTATCTGGGCGGCGCCGATGTCCTTTGGGTTTGAACCGTCCTTTGCGGCCTTCGATCGAATTGCGGCCCAGATGGATCGACAGATGGATGCTTTCTGGCGCCAGGCGCAGACGATGGCGCGCTGGTCCCCAGACAGCAACCTGACTGAGGCCGCGCTGCCGCAGTTGATACCGGGCGGCTCGACTTACTCGTTCGTGTCGGAATCGTTCGGCAATAACGTCTGCGCCCGCATGACCGAGATCACCAGTTCCCCCGATGGCGGCAAGCCCAAGGTCGTGTCGCGGACCTCCGGCAATTGTGATGCCAGCCCGACTGGCGCATTGACGGCACCCAACCCGTCAAGCGCAAGAACGACCGCGCTACATAACGCGATCCCAGCGACCTCCGTCTCGCGGACGGCGCTTTAAATTCGGGCACATTAGGGTAGCCGCCAGGACGGCAAGGCATGCGCCTTGCCGTCCGTGGGGGCCGATTCAATCATGAAATTGCCATTGGAATTTTGGTCCGCGTTTGTGACGCTGCTTGTGACCATCGGCCCGGTGGACACGGCAGCGGTGTTTACCAGCTTGACCAAAGGCGTCCACCACGCCAACCGCAGAAGTCTTGCCGCCCGCGCCGTCATGGCAGCGGGAGCCGTGCTTCTGGTCTTTGCCGTGGCCGGCAATCTCCTACTGATGCTTCTGGGCGTCTCCCTGCCAGCCTTTCAGGTCGCCGGCGGAATTCTGCTGTTTCTGCAGGCGCTGACGCTTTCTTTTTCCAAGTCGGGCATGTCCTCGATCAGCGAAGGCGAACATCGGGAAGCAGAGCGGCCAGGCGACATTGCGGTGTTCCCGTTAGCGTTCCCCTTGATCGCGGGACCGGGAAGCCTTTCGGCCGTAGTCCTGCTCATGGGTCGAGTAGGTGGCCTCGCGCACGCGATTCCCATTGTCTTGCTGCTTCTTCTCTGCCTGGCTCTGACCTTCGCCGCCATGCTGGCTTCGGATCGGCTGGAGCGGTGGCTGGGTGAGACCGGCACAGACGTGGTGGGACGCGTATCCGGCGTGCTGCTCGCCGCTTTGGCGGTGCAGTTTGTTTTCGATGGGCTGCGGCAAGCGGGCTTGTGATGTGCCACTAAGATGGTCGCAAATATATGGTTGGCATTCATCAGTCGCTGACGTTGAGCTTCCGCGGTAAGCCCCATATGGACGGTAGGACCGGCGATGTAATGTTCATCGCCTACATGGGTCTTCGGTTCATTCCATGCCGTGTGAAGCGCTCCGCGTTAAAGCGGCTCACGACTAACCCGGTGCCAACCGAGCAAGAGCTGCTGCAAGCTTTTGATGACTATCGCAAGCAGATCGAGCTGCTGGTGGAAGAGCAGGTGGCGAGTGGTGAATTCTCGCCGGTGATCAGCGAGATCAACAACCCCCCGTAGGCCCATCTGGAATCGCACCAGATAGACGACGTTCCCGAGGTTTGTGATAGGACCAGTGGCTGTCAATCTCCTAAGTGTATTTCTCAACCTTCGTGATGACCTTTTCAGCGCCTCGGCTTGTTACATCCAAAGTAACAAGGCGTCCCACCTCAAGCCCTTGACGAGCTATGTCAGGCGCCACCGCGTACATATCACTGTTGTCCAGCATAAGCCTATGGGCATCGAGATCTAGATAAGTGATGCGACCGGAAACAGTCGCGGCCGATGCGGCGCTAGCAAGGGCCATTGTAAGCCCCAAAGCAGAAATCAGGATTTTGCCTTTCATCTCATCCTCCATTGGGATTGTTTGCGTCAACCTCCGCCCGGGCCGGCGCATCACAACCGTTGAGCCCACAATAAATCTCGGCTTCGACAGCACGGCTGAGGAAGTTGTTGACGGCGGCGCGCTTGGCGTCATCGCTCAGCGATGCGTCGTTGATGACATTATGAAGGCCGGCCTGGTTTGCAGGGCTGAGATCCTGTGGCACGCGGATGCCGTTGTCTTTGAGGAATTGGCGGTCGGCTTCGCTGAGCGTTGCCGCGCCACTGAGATAGCGCGCATAACCGGTATACTCCGCCCGAACGGCTTCGGCCGAGACGCTTTTGTCCCGCATTGCCCGTCGATACACGTCCTCGCAAGTTCCGGGTTTGGGATAGAAGGCGCAGACCATGTAGAGGTCTTGCGGAGAGGCGGCAGTGCCTGTCTGGGTCGCCTGAGCCGTGAAGACAGGTGCACGATCGGCTTTCGCCAATTCCTCACCGGTAGCCGACGCAAGCGGCACAGCCGTCGCTAATGCGCCAAAGAAGCAAGAATAAAAACGCAGCATAGTGTATCGGCGGATGTTCCGTCGCTCCCAAATTGATTTGATCCAAGAGGAGCGGGAAGCGCTTACAGCGCCTCCCGCTATCCTCAACTCCGCAGTGGCGGAGGTGGAGGCGGCGCGGCCGCCATCATGCCGGGCACATAATTGCCCTTGGCATACATGCATTGCGAATAAGCGATGTCGTAACGCCGCTGCAGGCTGTACCCGGCATAGCCGGATTGATTGGCGCCCACCGCAGCACCAATGGCGCCGCCCGTTGCCGCGCCAACCGTCGCTGCCCTGCCGCTTCCGGTCGCAGCGCCAACGCCGAGACCCAGCACCGCGCCCAGGGCGGTTGCTCCGAGCGCCCGATCGTTGGCCGCCTGGGCGCCGCCGGCGACCTGATCGCTGGCGTAATGCTCACAGTCGGTTTGCTCCTGCGCGAAGACCTCGAAAGGCTTATTCGGCGCCGGCATGACGCGGACCATGGGACCGGTGGGTGTTGTGGCGCAGCCCGCGGTCAGCAAAGCCGCGCCAAGCACCGCAATGAATTTGCGATTCCCCATGACACACCTCCGCTCACAGCTTTCTTGAACCGGATAGCGGCGGGGGCGCCGGGGGCTGCGCATTTGCGCTCTGGTTGCTAGGCGAGGCCGGAACGGCGCGCCATCCGCTGGCACAGCTGCGCACATAGGGATAATAGCCCTTGGCGCTGTCGCAATAATACCAAGTCGGCTGCGGCGCAGAGCCCGCGGGCGCCCCATAGTCCGGCCGCGCCGGATAGTCGTAATAAACCGGCGCAGGATACCAGTACCAATAGTCAGGTCCGGCCCACCACCAGCCGAAGCGGCCGTCGTGCCAGCTATGAACCCAATGACCATGCGGCCCCCATACCGGGCGTGCATTCGCCGATTGCGTGGGCATCGCAACCGCCGTGGCCGCCAGGCCTGCAAGAAGGGCCGCACCAAGAATGGACTTCTTCAGTCTCAACATTCTCAAGCTCCCATAAGGTGTTTCAGCGATCCGCTGCGGAGCCGTTCGCGGTTCCTTGGCGGACCCGACTGAAAAATCTAGGAGCCACTCCCATTCTGCCAAGGGGGACGAAATGAAGTTTTCCAACTTTTAATCGCAGAAGATTTGTTCGTATAAGGATCGTCACTGCTGGCGGGAAACCTGGGTAGCCATGTCGCGTTTCTCACGCGAAATTGGAAAGGAGCAACACGATGAAATCAATCATCGCTGCCCCTGTTGCTGCATGGGGCATCTTTGCCACTCTAACCGGGGGCACCTATGGCGCTCTGCCGCTTGCCCATCCGGGACCGACCGTGAACGACTATACTGCTGCTGAGTCCCAGCGCGCCGAGGCGGCAGCGCGCAGCGCAGGTTTTGACAACCTAGAGATTACAATGGTTCAGGATGGCAATTTCTTCCTCAACGGCCAGAAGCAGGGTGAGACTTACAGCCTTACCGTCACCCGGGACGGTAAAGTCTATCCTTCAGGTCCATCGTCCATCCAAGCCCGCTAGGCGTTCATTCTGGCCGGAATGAACATTCCCGCAAGCGGGCTGGCGTACGTGAAGTTGGAAGCGCCTTGGCTGCTGTAAATGCAATCCATATCCTTCCAAACCTCAACCGCATCTCCGTCAGCAGCGATTGAACGGGCGGTGCAGATGGCGGCGAAGTCGCTCACACGATTCGCCCGGTAGGCACATGTCTCGCCATGTTGCTTGCGGAGACGAATTTCATAGTTCGGCATCGTGCTCCTCCTGCTGAACGAGGACCATATTTTGACGCGACACGCGAAAGAGTCCAATATTTTTCTGCAACGCTTTTGTGATGGAAAGTTTCCCATTTTGCGGGCGCAAAATCTCCAAATTCCACAGTGGAAGTTTCAAACGGAAGTGCGCGAGATCAATTTTTTGAGGCGGCGGTTTCGAAATCCTCAAAACCTTGTGGCTGGACTCACAAGCCGAAACTGGCTTTGAATCACCATCGCATTTGGTCTGGAGGAATCCATGCCCGAATATGAAGTTCTGATCCTGGACAAAGACGCCAATCCGGCGGCCTTTATCGAAACCCGACAAGCCGATGACGATGATGCCATCCGGTCGGCGGTACGCATTGCTAATGGCCGGCCGTTCGAGGTCCGGCGGGATATCGTGTGCGTGCGCCGCGCGCGCCCCGAGCAGCTAGCTGGCAGGGCCGCCTAGCTTAGTTCAATCGGAAAACGTCATCCACGGCTTTCCACTCGGAGGGCTTGACCAGTTGGTTGTGCGCAACGCGCACCGAATGAAGTGCGCCCTCCAGCTCGTGTTGCCAATATTCCAGGAAGGCCTTGAGGCCGGGAAAAAGCGGTGCCAGATCGTACTCCTGCCATACATAGAGCTGCAGGAGCTTGGGGTGGTCTGGAATGCGGTAATGGATTTCCGCGGTTGTGAGGCCATAGCCCTTCAGGCGAATCAGGAAGTCCTTGCTGACCAACATGCACCTCGTGCGAAGCACCCAGTCCTGCTGCAACGCTAAGGTCCGCGGCCCGCTTCCGGCAAAGAAATTTTTTGGCGCTCGGATCCGCAGAGGGCCCCCTAAAAATTCTAATTTTTTCAAGGCGGTATGGGATTACAAAAATTTTTGGCATTCGCCCCTTGAAGCTGCCAAGGGCTAAACTACGTCATTTTCGTCCGGCGGGGAGCCGGGCCTTTGACACCGTTGATCTGCACAAGGAGGATTTGCATGCACTTCCGCCCCCTGCACGACCGCGTGGTCGTGCGCCGCATCGATGCCGACCAGAAGACCGCCGGCGGCATCATCATTCCCGACACCGCCCAGGAGAAGCCGCAAGAAGGCGAAGTCGTCTCGGTTGGTCCTGGCGCGCGCAACGACCGCGGCGAACTGGTCCCGACCGAGCTGAAAGCCGGCGACCGGGTGCTGTTCGGCAAATGGTCGGGCACTGAGGTCAAAATCGACGGCGAGGACCTTCTCATCATGAAGGAATCCGACGTCATGGGCGTGATCGAGAAGACCAGCACGCTCAAGAAAGCGGCCTGAGGCGCTTTCACATCGCAACCGAGCCATCGAGAGGAGATTGAAATGGCTGCTAAGGAAGTCAAGTTTTCGTCCGACGCCCGCGAGAAGATGTTGCGGGGCGTTGACGTTCTCGCCAACGCCGTCAAGGTCACACTCGGTCCCAAGGGCCGCAATGTCGTGATTGACAAGTCGTTCGGCGCACCCCGCATCACCAAGGACGGCGTCACCGTCGCCAAGGAAATCGAACTGGAAGACAAGTTCGAGAATATGGGCGCCCAAATGGTGCGCGAGGTCGCCAGCAAGACGAATGATGCTGCCGGCGACGGCACCACCACCGCGACGCTGCTGGCTCAGGCCATCGTCAAGGAGGGCGCCAAGAGTGTGGCCGCGGGCATGAATCCGATGGACCTCAAGCGCGGTATCGACCTGGCGGTGGAAGCCGTTGTGGCGGACCTCAAGAGCCACGCCAAGAAAGTCGCCAACAACGACGAGATCGCACAGATCGGCACCATTAGCGCCAATGGCGACCAAGAGATCGGCCGCTTCTTGGCCGATGCCATGGCCAAGGTGGGCAATGAAGGCGTGATTACTGTCGAAGAAGCCAAGAGCCTCGATAGCGAGTTGGAAGTGGTCGAAGGCATGCAGTTCGACCGCGGCTTTGTCTCACCGTATTTCGTGACCAATGCCGAGAAGATGCGGGTGGAGCTGGAAGACCCCTACATCCTGATCCACGAAAAGAAACTCTCCAACTTGCAGCCATTGCTGCCGGTGCTGGAAGCCGTCGTGCAGTCGGGCAAGCCGCTGCTGGTCATTGCCGAGGAAGTCGAAGGCGAAGCCCTGGCCACTCTGGTGGTCAACAAGCTGCGCGGTGGGCTCAAGATAGCCGCCGTCAAGGCACCAGGCTTCGGTGATCGCCGCAAGGCCATGCTGGAGGATATCGCCATACTCACGGGCGGCAATGTCATCTCTGAAGAGCTGGGCACTAAGCTGGAGAATGTCACGCTCGCCATGCTGGGCCGGGCCAAGAAGGTCTCGATCGACAAGGACAACACCACCATCGTCGATGGCTCTGGCAAGAAGAGCGACATTCAGGCCCGCGCCGGCCAGATTCGCCAGCAGATCGAGGAAACCACCAGCGACTATGACCGTGAGAAGCTGCAGGAGCGGCTCGCAAAGCTCGCGGGCGGTGTCGCCGTCATCCGCGTGGGTGGGTCGACCGAGGTCGAGGTCAAAGAGCGCAAGGATCGTGTTGATGACGCGCTCCATGCTACCCGTGCCGCAGTGGAGGAAGGCGTGCTGCCCGGTGGCGGCATCGCGCTATTGCGTGCGCTGAAGGCGCTGGACCAGGTCCAGCCCGCCAATGCGGACCAGAAAGCCGGCGTGGAGATCGTGCGCCGCGCGATTCAGGCTCCTGCCCGCCAGATCGCTCAGAACTCCGGCGATGACGGCTCGGTTGTGGTCGGCAAGCTGCTGGAAAAGGCCGACTACAACTGGGGTTACAATGCTGCCACCGGCGAGTATCAGGACCTGGTCAAAGCCGGCATCATCGATCCCGCCAAGGTGGTACGCACGGCGCTACAGGACGCAGCCTCTGTGGCGTCACTGCTGATCACCACCGAGGCGCTGATCGCCGAGAAGCCCAAGCGGGAGAAGGCGCCTGCCATGCCTACTGCCGGCGGCGATATGGACTTCTGACGTCGAAATAGGAGCCCGGTCGATCCGGGCCGGGCTCCCGCGTCAGCGGAGGCAATGATGGCCTGGCTCGTCCTTCTCGGCGGCATTCAGATCCTGGGCTTCGGTTTCACACTCACCCGTCTGGTCTATGACGAGTGGCAGCAGCGGCGTGCGTCCAGGATGGCGCCGGCGGCGATGGAGAACCGCCAGAGCCAAGTGGAGTATGCATCATGGAAAACAGCAACAACGTAGTTTCGATCGGACAGGGTGCCGCCAATTTGGGGCGTCTGTTCTGGAGCTTCAGTTATCCGCACCAGGTCGTCAGCGACCCGAATCTGGGCCTTGACGAAAAACGCGCTATCTTGGCCAGTTGGGCGTCCGATGAGCATGTGGTGGAGTCCTTCCCAGTCCTGCGACATCTGCCGGGGACACCCTTTCCGGTCACTTTTTCTTCGATCATGAATGCGCGGCTTCGGCTTGATCGTCTTGTTGGCTCAAACGATGACGATTGGCCGCTACCACCCGCTCCGGCCAAACGTCCTGGAGCGCGGCAACTGTCCAAGGCAGTAGCATGAGGGATGCTCTTGGTTTTGCCCCTAATGGTGGCGGTTGTCTTCAGCGAGCGCACCGAGCGGAAGTTCGCTGCAGCCACACGGCGCGATATCGGCTTTTCGGCCGCGACGGCAACGTTGAATCGCTCGCACCACGAGACACTCCCGCGATTCAAAATGATAATGGGTATCGCGAGATTCGCGTCAATGTCCGCGCCGTTGTCTGTACTGGGCAATCACCGCCCGATGACCACCCTCACGTTGCTCTAAAAATCGGAAAACGTGATCGGGTCGTATGTCCTTATTGCGGAACGCAGTTCGAATATCGACCGACCTTTTCGTGATCAGCTCCGCCGCGAATCCCGGTGCGCAGACCGCGGTCGGGATCGCCCCTCGATTCCTGCGCCGCATCGACCATGCTACGATGTTCCTGGTGATCGTGGATTATGGCAAAGGAGGAGCCACTACAGGATTTTGAGAAATTCTAAAGCGAACGTGCTCGCCTTTTCGGGGATGTCCCTTTGGGTGAGAAGCGGCCAACCCGTATTGGATTCGAGTGTTCTTGACCGTCCATACGGCCTGCCGATAACAATTGGTCGGTGAAGCCGTGAGAATGCTGTGCGAAAAAAGTCAGTTACCGTCAACGACAAAATGCAGCAGAATTACTGCTATGAACTGGTAGCACCGATCGGTCGCAATTTCGATCCAGAATTTCAGCCAGAATTGACTCCAAAGCAAATGCTCGCGCTTGGAGTTTTTGGCGGCAAGTACATGACGGATTGTAAGCGCGAATTTCCAAAGAGCTGGTTTGAAGGCGCCAGGTTTTCTTCGGAAGGCCGAAATCGTAAGTTCAATTATTTTGGAGTTAATGCAAGCCAGTCGCTCGCAGCATGGAAGAAGAAAGGATGGATTCATCCTCAGGATCCAAGAGGTTGGTTCCAGTGGTACTGCCGCTACTATATGGGCAGGCGCACTGATGATGACGCGCGTCAAATAAATCGCTGGAAGGCAATCCGCCGGCACATCGCGCAGGTGAAAAAGCATTGCGAGCGCGGCGATCTACACTGCCGCCCCCGCCAGCGCCAAGCCCTCTTACACTGGGCATATGATAGTCGAAAGATCTAAAGTGCAAGTTCAGTACGTCCGCCTGGTGTCGGAAGCAGTCATTAGACGCCTAATGACTATTTGGATCTGGCCACTTACCCTACCGCAGACTGCTCATCTGCGCGTCGGGCATGCTATTTTGAGTGGGTGTAGTCCGCATTAGGGGATACATGTTTGGACGACAGAGGCAAGTGCCGCGCTGACCACGGGCGGCTCGCCCAGGCGGCCCTATGCGTGGCTCAAGGCAGCTTGCAATTGTGTATTGCAAGCTTGATGGCGCGATTGCCCCCAATGTTGAAGGGAGTTGCCAGCGCGCTCTCGATAGCGACTAGCTCGTGGTCGCAGCGGATGTGGCAGTGCTGCTCGTCGATGAGCCTGGGACGGCGAACGCCAGCGCCACGGCAATGATGGATATGCCGATAAAGCCAGTGCGATAGGAAATGTGCTGGGCAGCCTGGGTACCGGCCGGTTTTCCCGGTGCCAAGGTCTGAGACCAGGCGGTTTCGGTCACTAGGGCAAGCAGAGCTAGGATCAAGAGTGGACGCGACATGGGTGAAGGCTAGGCCTGGCCGGCGCCCCGGCAAAGTTAAATAAGTAAGACGCTTCAGCGGAACTGGGGGCCGGTGATCCAGATAACCAGCGATTTGCGGGTGCCAGAGGTGACCGGGGCAACGCGGTGCACACCATAGGACGGAAAGGCAATCAGCATGCCGCGTTCGCGCGGCGCGGTTTCCGTCCGGCTGCCAGCCAGGAATTGCAGGTCACCGCCTTGGTACTGCGACGGGTCCGTGAGTTGAAGGGAAAGCGAGAGCTTGCGGCGGGTGACAAGTGGGCCTTGGTCGACATGCCAGTCGTAATGGCCACCCTCCGTGCCGTGATAGACCGAATACTGAATTCGCTCGGAAAACCCGGTCAAATCGAAGCGGTAGGCCATGGCGTTGATCATCATGGTGATCTGCTGGATGCGGTCGTAGATCCACTTGTTTTCGGCCGTGCTGTCGAGCCAGGCGGTGCGGGTGACGCGGATCAAGTCGCGTGTGTCGGCCGCGATGTCGCTCATCAGGGCGGCCTGGGCGAGCGGCAGAGTATCGCCCAAGCGTTCGATATGGTCCAACTCTTCGGCCGTGAAGGCATTGGCCCAAGGCACAAAAGTGATGGTCGGCGGAAGTTCTGGCGGGTTCAAAGGCTGACGTGCTTAAACTAGGCGTGACAGAGCTTTCCCTCGGCGAACTTACCGTGCTCATCCCGGCACTTGCCCTTTGAATCCAGCTTATACATGTGTTGCTCGCACAACGCCTGTTTAGCGAACTTTCCGTGATCGTCATGACACTTGCCCTTGGTATCGAGCTTGTAGACATCGGCCAAGGCTGCAGCTGAAAAGACGAAGCTACATGCAGCAATCAGAATAACCATCTTAGTCATTGGGTCCCTCTCCTATTCGATCCGCCATCCTAGATACCCTGGTTGGCGGCGTTGTGACATCGTAGATAGATCATCCAGGAGGGACTTTAGAAAGTCCTCAACCTCCTGACCAGATGCTGCGGCCAACATTGGAGCTATTTCAGCCCTGCCCTCGGCCGCTCTATATATGAGCTGGCTACAAGAAACCGGGAGGCATGCATGAAAGGCGCATTTTTAGTCCTGCTTTTGATGTTTTGGGGCTCGGTGCAAGCTTCGGCGCAGCCGATGTTTGACACAGAACGTCAGGCCCGGCAGCATTGTCCGAGCGATACCGTTGTCTGGTTAAATATCCCATCGGGGATATACCATATGCGGGGGATGCGTTGGTACGGCGCGACTAAGCACGGTGCTTATGTATGCCAAAAAGAGGCGGACAAGGCCGGCGACCGGGAAACCCACAATGGCCAGTGAATCCAAGCTCTCGGAGCGAGATTCAGCGATGAAACCATATTGCCATAACTACGATAGATACCACGATGATTGGCAACGCACCTTTTGCTGAAAGCTGCCAACCACCTAAATAGCTGTATTTTGCCTTGAGCTCACAGCGGATCAGGACGAGCAGAATCTCTCGCCAGGTCATGTTCCCTCGCTAGAAACAAAAGCCGGCTGCCCGCCCCGCGCAAGCTTTCCGGCACATTTGGGAGTTGTGCGCCTCAAAGGCGTCGCAGATGAGGCCTACTCCCTCACCATGGTTTTATTCTGCCAGAGCTTTTATAGAAACACAAGCCTGCTTGCAGACGGCACAAGAATTCTTTTCGGCCGGCGTAGACCTGCCGGATCACCACGATATATAAGCTTTCGTGAACCGCCCCGGCGCCAAACCTTATTCACTTCCTCTGCAGCCCGGGCGATCTTTTCGTGTGGTAAAAACCGCGCATAGTGTTTCATCACGGCCTCCAGGCTGTCCTGGATAGCAAAACTAGCGAGTTCATATGACCCCGTCGTTTTGAGTAGATGAGTGGCCAGCACGTCCCGAACGGCATGAGGCCCATGAGGAAGTAAGCCCTTGATTGCCCCTCTATTGGTGTACGGGTTGAAGATGCCGTATCGCAGGATCATTTCGCGCCAACACTGATGGTAGGTATTCATATTGTGTTCGGGGTCGAAACTCGTATCCCAGAGCGTTCTCACAAAAAACGTGCCAGGATCTTTGACCCCATTTAGCAGCCGCGGCCGGTGCTTCGTCAGGTAACGATCAATCCACTGATAAAGCTGCCCGATATCAGGTAGCGTCATCTCGAAAGGCCGCCCTCTAAAAAACGCCGAATGCCCGTTTTTTATAGCTATGGCGGGGATAAATACGTGCCAGGCCTTGGGCTCGGGCAGCCAGCGCAACTCGCCTCTCCTTAGCAGTTCGAGCTCGCGCGTCTCACGCGGTTTATGACCGGGCAGGCAGACTAGTAGTTCACGCAAATTTCGCTGGCGACTTCCCAAATGAATGGCAAGACGGAACATGAGGTAAGCCCTGACTGCCGTCGCAGCTTGCATAGGATGCTTGCGCTCATTGGGCAAACGTCGAAGCAATTCATCGCCAATCTTTTTGTATTCGCGTAAGGGGCTATTTGCAGTGAGAACAGGCATTATCGGTATAAAGGGATCGCGATGGATCCGCTGAAGAGGCGCGATTTCCTGGACTCGGCTTATGGCATATTCGAAAACCTCATCGCAGACTTCGTCCCAGTTGGATCGTACGCGCTCTATATCCGCCGGCGTTATGAACCCTTTGACTGGTCTGAGCTTGCGTCCCAGCTCGGGGTGTTGCCGTATCCACCCCGTCCGCTTCCGGACAAACCCCTTAAGCTCGTATAGGGCTGTTAAATCACTGCATGAGAAGAAGCCCCTCTTCTTTTCATACCAGCTGAGGTACCAATCCCAGATATCGGGAAACAGAAATAGGCCAAAAGTAAGGTTCGAAACCGGTATACCCAAACCACCGATAGCGCCGTCCGGGTCTGCTGCTAGAAGCCCAAAGATGGTGCCATATCGCTTTACGTGTGTTTGAGCGGTTGTATCCGCCCAACGCCCGGAACGCCTAAAGCCTTTCGGCGGCAGCAAAGCCGTCTTCAGCGCGAGGATATCGCGCATTTCATGTACCAGTTCGGCAGGAGCAACCACGGTGCATCCCGAGTTGTTTTCTCGGAACTTGTGCCAAATCTCACCCATCCATTTATGTCCGCCCCACCGACGCGGCAATGTAGGAAAGACAATGGAAAACTTATCTCCGCTGTTCTCGCTTTGATACTTGCCAAAATCTGTAGAGCCAGGAAGCACATTGCGGGAAATCCAGCTCAGTATTTCCCGACGTTCGGCTTCTGAGCGTTGGTCATAGTCGTCTGGAAGGTGCCATCGAACTATTTGAAGTGACGGGGAGTGTGCGTCCTTTACCTTTCGATACTGCTTTGTGCTTCTAAGTCCGACCAGATAAGCGAGCCGGCCTTCTGGCAAATCAAAATACTTCTCGATCCGATCGACCACATCGAGGTGCTTGTTTACGCGAGGGCGCGTTTTGCTCCTGCGCCAGCATTGCATTGCATAAATAGTTTTGTAGTTCGGCTCCTTTTGAACCGCGGCGAGCAGAGACGAAGCACTGTGGCCCGAAGCTGCCATACAAATATCGAGCGCGACAGCAAATCGGTTAAGTTTTCGCCTGCGCATCTGACCTCCTTGCGGTCGTCAAATGCCCTCGCCCATCGGTTGTCCGGCAGCGGCACAGACTATACAGTCTGTTTAATCCGCACGCGACTGGAGGCGACTACGTTCGCGCTCAAACTTAGGAAAATCGGGAACTCCATCGGACTGGTTTTACCAAAAGAGATGCTTGCGCATCTCGGTGTTAAGGCTGGCCAGTCGATATTCGCTGTCGAAACTTGCGTCGGATATTCGTTAACAGCAGTAAATCAGGCTGCGGAACAGCAAATCGACGCCGGAATCCAAATCATGGACCGGCATAATGAGGTATTCGTCGAATTGGCTCAGCGGGAAGCGACTCGGAGGTCATCACCCAAAACGAGGCGCTAGTCTGATTTTAAAGGCGCGGTATAGGTGTAGCGATAGGTCCAGCGCTTTTGCGCACCCGGCGCCAGATCGATGGCGATGTAGGGCTCGACTGCCTCCACCTTGTCGATGGAAAAGATGTTGATGCGGGTCAGCGGTTGGTCGCCCTGTACCCGCACGCCGGCGCCCGTAGAAGTATCGGTGACGCGGAAGTCGTAATCCTGCTTCCCGCCCGCGCCGAAACCAGTGATGGGGAATGAGATGCGTTCTTTCGGACGCATGGCCCTGAGATAGGTCAGCGTGTTGCCCTGGATCCGCATCAGGCCTGGACCGGGCGGATTGGCGGCTGATACGATGAAGGGAAAACTGACCCGCAGTCCATTCTGTCCGGGCACCATGCGCAAGAAGTTGTGGTCATAGACCGTGGTGTGGATCGCGGTCTTTCCGGTGTTCTTCAAGACATGGATAATATCGAGCTCGTTCTTGCCCGGGGCCAGCGCCAAAGTCTTTTCATAGACATAGGCGATGTCGGCATCATCAACCGTCTGGATATAGGTCGAGCCGCCCGGGGTGATGCGGGTGGCGCGCTGACCACCATCCAGGAGCTTGTAATGGCGGTAATGGTCGTAGGGCGCGGTGTCAGGTTGATAAAGAACGCCGACTCCGATCTTGACGAAATGGCTGCCAGCTACCGGCGTGAAATCGACGGGTGCGAATTCTTCCACCGGGCCGATCGCCGCGCTGTCGGGCCCAGCTACCACCTGACCATTCGCGTCGTATGTATAGTCCATCACATCGGGCGCGGTCGCATCGAACCAAGGGCCGTAGAATTGCCGCCCATTCAGCATCAGGCTGAAGACCTGGCCCGCTTGGTCAAAACGGGTGCCCCTATAGAAGCCTTTGGTCCCGTCGGTCGTCCCGAGCCGCGCCGTGATCAACACGTTGGAGATGTCGCAATGCGGCGCCAGGGACAGGGAGACCGCCACCGGCGTCGAGCTTGTGGGCATGGGCTGCTCGGGCTGGGCCGCCGCTGGAAGGGCCAAGAGAGGTACGGCCACTAACCTTAAGGCGCGCGCCAAGCGCACCCATGTACCGTCTATCCGTCTCACCCTGCCCGCTCCTGCCAAACCCTGCGAATCCGCTCAGGGTACATAGCAGCACTGGCTTAGTTCAACGGCGCGTCTGCTGGCCGCGTCCGCAAAAGCTCGCCCACGACTGTCGCTATCCGGGTCCACAGCCTGAAATTGAACATGTCCCCGGCCTCGTAAGTCGAGTCGGCCCGCTGGGCAGCCTCCAGAACGGGGTCCTCGGGGAATTGCCTCACCAAGAGGTTCCCGACGAGGAGCTGGTCAAGAAGGCACACGCTTGGCTACACCAGCTGGCCATGGATGGCATCAAGGGTGGCTATTCAGAAATCGTTCCCTATCCGCGCTTGAGTTTGCGATTGGCCCCTTTCGGTGCTCTGGCAGAACGCCGCATTGATCCGCGCGCCGCCACCGCCGTCCAGCAGAAGTTTCGCCTCACCGAGGATCAGCCCGTCAAGGAAGAGACTGACGGCGGACAATGGTGGACATGCGCACGTCCGACCCACAGGGCAAACGTCAACCCGGAAACCGAATGGCGTATGAGACTTGTGCGGCCAGGCAATTTTGAATTCCAGTGCAACATCGGAAAGCGGATCGACAACGATCCCCAGATCGTAGTGGATGGCTTGGAACTGGAAGACACGATCATTCGCACTCTTGATCGTATGCTGCGTTTGGCCGGCGATCTCGGTTTCGAGGGTGGCGCGGTCATCTCCATCGCGTTCGAAGGCATGGAAGATGTTGAGCCGCGTCAGGGCGGCGAAAGTTTGGGCGGCAGGATTTCGTGCTGCCCTCCGTGACCGTCTCCGACATTTCCGAGCCGGTCGCATCTGCTGTCCAAGAGCAGTTGGACATTCTTTGGCAGATGGCTGGCCAGCGAGCTGGTTCACCGTCGTTTCGAGACGGACATTGGGTGGGATACCGCCGCTCCTAATAAATTCGGGCCGACTCTTCAGGGATTCCAGGGACTTCGGCCCCCAACCGTAAACCCAGGCATTGACTCTCACCCCCAAAAAGAACGAACGGAGAACATCTAGGAGAAAAACCAGTTATTCCGCCATGCCGACCGCCCCCTGGTTCAAGCTATGGAACGACAACGACGCGCCGACCGGCCAAGACCTCAAGGGCTGGCTGTTTGGCGGCGCGGCCATCCGCACCAAGTTCGCGCTGTTCGATCTGGCCCCCTACACCAAGAAGATCACCGGCGACCTGTTCAGCGAGGACAGTTTTTTCACTGACGCGACCGAGTTCTGGGCGGCCCAGGACGAGGCCATCGCCGCCCGGCGCGACGCCTATCTCGCCGCCAAATGGTCCGACGTCGTTATTCTGGAGCGCGGCAAACAATTCCCGCAGTGGGATTTCGTGAAGGCGTCCAAGAAGGACGGCGGGCGTGTCTATATCGAACCGACCCATACCGGCGAGGTTCGCTTTCACGAGGGCTATGTCGGCCAGAGCGAGTTTCGCAAGGCTCAGAAACAAGCCCGCAAGGCCGAGGCGAAGGACAAGGGCACAGGCGAACAGGACGCCCCAGCGCGCTCGCCCATCACACAGACCATGCAAAGTTATCTCGATCTGCACCGTCACGCCGTCGTGCGCCTGGCCGTGCTGGCGCGGCCCGCTGATGCGTTGCGGCTCCTGATCGCCCATGCCGTCGCAGCCAGCGGCAATTGGAGTGTTCGGCCTGATAGGCAGAGCGCCCGCGCCGACGCGGTGGGCGAGAGCGTCCAGGCCAGCCCGGCCCAAGCGGCGTTCGATACAGAAGCTAAAGCGATGCGCGCCCTTCTGGCACCCGCCTTCAAATCCGCTAGGGCGGACGATGAAGAAGATGGCGGGATCGCGGGGCGTGGCCACGGCGATAGCGAGATCACCATCGCTATCTTCCAGCGTCTCCTGAAACTCAAGAATGCCGAGGTGGGCCGGATTGGTGCGTTCGTGATGGCCGAAACCCTGGCGTCGGGCAGCGCCGTCACCGATTTCTTCGGCGCATTCGCCAAGATCGAGACGCGCCAGCACTGGACACCCGATGCGGTGTTCTTCGACCTGATGAAGGATCGCGCCTCGGTGAACACCATGATGGCCGATGTCGCCGGGAAAAAGACCGCCGACAAAACGGTGTCCGCCAAGCTGAAAGATCAGCGGGTTGCGCTCGCCGATGCCGCCAGCAACGCACCAGCATGGTGCCCCGGCTGGATGCGCTTCCCGGCCAAGGGCCTTTGACCGTCATCGCCGCGCCCGGAAAGCGGGCGCGGCGATGTCTTTCCCAAACCCGGATATACCCATGACCGACCAAACCTTCCATATCCGCCGCCTCAATGACATGGCTCGCACCCAACCCGAAATCGTCAACGCGACCTGGGTGATGACACAAGGCGTTCTGCATTTGCTGGCTGGCGATAACGACCGCGACGACGCGGTCCTTCCCGCGCCCGCGCGCGTTGCGGCGCTACGCGCCGCCATCGCCACCTTCTCCAATTGGAATGAGGACAACGATCCTTATGGCGAGCATGATTTCGGAGCCTTCGACCTCTTCGATCAGCGGCTCTTTTTCAAGATCGATTACTTTCATCCCGACCACGACACCCTCGCGCCACTGCCCAGCAGCATCGAACTGTGCCGCCGCGTCCTCACCGTCATGTTGGCTGAGGAATACTGAGGGCCTATTCACGGCAAAGTGCGCAGCACACCTGCTCAGGCTGCGCCGCCGTTCATAGCGTCCGGGGAAAGCCGCAGCCTATGGGGTCAGGCCCGGAAATTGTTTTCCAGAAATGGGCAAAGTTTTTCCGTGCCACTTTGGAGCGATTTTCTTGGGCATGTGACAATGGTCACAGCGCGCCGGGTGGGATAACATCCCCATGCGCCGTGGTGGATGGTGGAGGCGCGTTCCCGTAACCGTTTCACGGAGCGATCCGCCATGCTTATTTTAGGCCTCATCCTTTCTGTTTTTGCTATTGGCTTCATCTGCTGGCTTCTGTTCACGCTGGCGGTCTACGCCCTGCCGCTGTTCGTCGCCGTCACAGCGGGCCTCGCCGCCTATCACCATGACGCGGGCCTTGTGGGCACGTTCCTCATGGCCGTCCTGGCCGGCGCGGCCACGCTCGCCCTCGGCCAGCTCGCCTTTGCGCTTCTGCCTTCGACGCCCATCCGCGCCCTCATCGCGCTCGTATTCGCGGCACCCGCTACCGTCGCTGGCTATGAGGCGACATTCGGGCTTGTCCATCTGGGCGTCGCGTCTACCGCCTGGTGCAGCGCGATTGCTCTAATCGGCGCGATCCTCACGGGCGGCACCGCCTTCGCGCGCATGGTAGTCTTCACCGCGCCCGGCGTGGCGGGGTTTACGTCGCACACGAACGCGGCTCCCGCCGCAGGGCATAGCGCTCTTTAGCCTCACCAACCTTGACGGGACGGCCGCCGTAGCGCGGTCCCGGTTCCGTCGCGGGCGCAAGTGCCGCGCGCGTTGTGTCGTTTGACCCCAGCGGCGACCTTGTCACCAACAGGTGCGGAGGTTGGTGCAACGGCGGCACTTGTGGCTTGCCCTGGCGGATTCCGACCGGCCTTTGCATACGAGAGGCTTTCTTATTCTTCGCTCTGGACCGTCGCGCACTTGAATGCCGGCAACGATGCAAGCCTTGGTTCTCTCGCCTTGTTGTTCAGCGCGGGCGACACGCAGTGCCTCTGATTGGCTAGATCCAAGCCAGTGACCGGCTTCGCCTCGAACGCCTGAGCCGCAACGCCGTCGGCTAGACTTTCTTCCCCTGGGCTTGCCACCCCGCGGGTGAAGGACCCGTGGGGACCCCGGTTCGCCCATTCCTCGCGGATACCAAGAAAGTCACCTCCGGCGTCCTCCGCTGGCGCTCCGGCCCGCAAGCGGGTGCGGCGTCGTTCGTCCCTGGCCGGTCGATCGCCATCGAGGCCGCGATGGTCGCGGGCTCGAAACCAACAGGAGAACTGACATGGCTCACATCGGCACGTTCAAGGAAATCAGCAACGGTTTTGAAGGCGAAGTTTTCATGCCGCCCCTCACCACCAAGGGCGTCCGCGTCGTTAAGCTGGACAACCCCAGCGGCAACAAGAAGGCGCCGACGCATCGCATCTATGTCGGCCGTTCGGAGATCGGCTCCGGCTGGCCCAAGACGACCGACGATGATCGCGATTATCTCTCGCTCACCTTCGACTTCCCGGGTCTGGTCGCACCCGTCTACGCCATCCTCATCAAGGATCTGGAAGGCGACGGCTACAGCGCTTACTGGTCCCGCAGCAAAAAGCCCGTGTTCGAGTGATGCGGACAGCCCCGCCCGGTTCGCCGGGCGGGGCTTTTCGTTTTGCCTAGCGACTGACGCGGCGGCGCCTTCGCGGCGCCTTGGTACCGGTTAGCGAAGCGGCGAAGGCCCGCGCTGCGGCTTCATCGAGCAGGTCCGCGGCCCGGCATCCGAAGGCCTGCGCCACCTGCCATAGGATGAGAAGGGTAACGTTCTGCTGGCCGCGCTCCATCGAACTTGCATGGCCCCGGCCAACGCCGATGATTTCGGCCGCCGCCTCCTGACTCAGACCCGCCGCCAGGCGCACACGCCGCATGTTGAGGCCGAAGACCTTGCGTATGTCCATCCCATAGATGGAGCGTTTCGCCTATTTTATTGCCACGCACTATAATGGGCGTTAGCATTCAGATAGCTGTACTTTGAGCCAGAAACTGGGGATTATTGTAACCGTTCAGTAAGTGTATCTGTCGCGTTGCGTCCGTATGATGGTCGCAAGGCCACAGCTCGGAGCGTAACATGGCGAGCCCCCCGCTTGATCCGCCAATCGCCGACACCGCACCCGATGCGGCTGTCATCACCAAATACGATCAGCAGCATTTTATCACCTATCTCAGGCTAATCGACGCCGAAGCGGCCGGAGCCGGTTGGGAGGAAGTGGCCAAAATCGTGCTCCACCTAGACCCAGATCAGGACAGGAAGCGCGCCCATCGGGCGTGGGAATCCCATCTGGCGCGCGCTCACTGGCTGACCAAGAATGGATACCGTCAGCTCTGGCGCGGCGCCAGCTCGGATTGACTCGCGAGCGCCGCCGCGAAGCTAACGATCATTGCATTGTGGGTGGCTCCCGTTGCGTTACCGCTACCCGCATTCTTCAGCCCAACCATTGCAGAAGACCAATGGAGACGCCCCATGAGCCAGCCCGACTGGCGAGACGCGGGCGCATATGGAGGGGTGGGCTCTCTTGATGCGG
Organism: Rhizomicrobium sp.; assembly: GCA_036488555.1. Lineage (GTDB taxonomy): Bacteria > Pseudomonadota > Alphaproteobacteria > Micropepsales > Micropepsaceae > Rhizomicrobium. The sequence goes on along the minus strand of DASXHL010000075.1, from coordinate 173,363 downwards.
CCGGATATGCGTGGGAATTCCTGAGACGGAATCCCTTGTTCGTTCGAGAGCTTCGATTGCTGCGCCGGATCGCACGTCGGCGCAAACTCACCCAGGTCGAACAGGAGCTATTTGCGCTCCGTTGGGGGGTACGATGTTGCTGGGCTCAGCGAAACGGCCGACAGCAAGAGCGTGCGATGGACCCTCTCCGCTCTGCCAACGACGACGATCCTGACGACCTGTGCGGCAGACTTCGCTGACGCACGATTTTCCGCCAACTATGCCCTCCTCGCCGCCTGGGCACGGGCACAGGGCGAGCAGGTGCTGGAACATCGCGGCAGACCCTACCGCGTTTTGGTTGATGCTTTGGGCGGGGGCGCTCCTGCCGTGGTGTTGCCACTCGACAATCTCTTTGAAATCCGCGCCCGGACCGCCGTCCGGCTGTGGCGCGTTCTGAGCAGCCTCGACCCCGGCGCCGATCCGGCCGCGCTGTCCCAACAGCGTCAAGTTCGCCTGCTGGACGCGTTACGCGCGCTCGACGGCCGCCAGGAAGGCGCCAGCTATCGCGAGCTTGCCGACGTGCTGTTCAAGCGAAAGTCCATCACCAGTAGCAGCTGGAAGACCCACAGTCTGCGCGACCGCATCATCCGCACGGTGCGGCTCGGCGAGGCGTTAATGGACGGAGACTATCGTCGCCTGCTGCTCCATCCCTATCGCCGCAACATCAAGCTCCCGCCCATCAGGGGTGGCGATCTCGCCATGTCGTGAGATCGCAAACCCCCATCGCGAGGTTCCTCCGCCACCGTGATCGACATCCGCCGCAACCACGACGCGGCGCGCAACTCGATCATGGAGCTTTCTCATGCCCGCCAACGATTCCTTCAGCCGCTATTTGCGCACGCCGGAAGCAGCGCGCTTTCTCGGCCTGTCGCCACGAACCCTCGAAAAGCATCGCACCTACGGCACCGGCCCAACATATCGAAAACTCGGCGGTCGCATCGTCTATGCGCTCGACGATCTCAAAAACTGGGCTGACCGCGGGGTAAGGCACTCTACCACCGATCCGGGTTCCGACACGATCCATCCCGCCAAGCGGCGCGAGAATGACCCACCGCCGGCGCGGCCGCACGGCTCGTGCCCGACTACGGGCAGCCCTCGCGGCCGCTAGAGCGCGCTCAGTGCAGCAGGCACGCCTCTCGCCTGTGAACAGCAATCTACGCACGCACTTTCCATTCTTCAAAATCACAAAGGAACCACGTCATGAGTGATCCGAGATCACCATCCAGCCTGCCATCGCCGCCCCAGACAACCGAGGTCGAACTGACCTGGATCGCGGGCAGGATCGAACATCGCGTCGAGTTCGGCCATCCCGTCCGTGAACGAATTGTCGACGAACGCCATCGCGTTCTTTCCTTTGCCCCGGGCAGCATCTTCGCCGTCATCCGCTGGGCCAGCACCGACTACGGCACCACGGTGGCCCGCATCGAAGTTCTTCGCGGCGTTCGCCCCGGAAGCGCGTTCACCGTGACCCCTTTCGTGCGCCCCGGTGCGGAAGTCCTGTTGCGCGCCTCCGGTTGGACCGACGTGCAACGCGTCATCCGGGTCATCGACACGGTGCGGGCGGCCCAGATCGACCCTGCGGATGCCGCACCCGATTATTGGCTTCATGTCGGCAACCGCATCGCCGCCGGCCAGCAGCCGAGATCCTATACGCGGACGCGTCACATGGCTTGGAAACTCCGCCGGAGGCTGATGCCGTGACCCGTTTCGGCTATTTCATCACGACCTATTTGATGACACTTGCCATCGGCGTCTTCTCGCTCTTCCCCCACATTCCGCGCCTGTTGTGGAACGCAAGCGCCAGCACCCCGGTTGGCCTCTACAGCCTTCATCCGGCTAACCAACTCCGGGTCGGCGATCTTGTCGCCGACCGGCCACCGCCATCGCTCGCGCGCTTCATGGCGGCACGCCGCTATCTGCCGCTGGACGTGCCGCTGCTCAAATATGTCGGCGCACTGCCAGGACAGACCGTCTGCAGACAGAGGCTGTTTGTCTCAGTCGATGGCTTGCACGTCACGACGGCACTCCCGCGCGATCATGCCCTCCGCCCCCTGCCGGTCTGGCAGGGCTGTCGTCTACTGAAGCCCGGCGAAATCTTCCTTCTCAATCCCACCGTGCCGGACTCGTTCGACGGTCGTTATTTTGGGGTTCTGCCGCGCGACACTGTCACAGCACGCGCCGTGCCGCTGTGGACCGAGAACGCACAATGACGTCGTTCGCCATCCTCCGCTACGGCACAGCTACGGTGCTGCTGGCGCTTGGCGTCGGTGCGGCGCACGCCGCTCCGACCGCCCCCGCGCCGGCTGTCGGGGGCGGCACGGGGATCGAACCGGCCATCGCGGACGCCTCCGGCCGGTTCGCCATTCCGCAGGCCTGGATACGCGCCGTGATGCAGGTAGAAAGCAGCGGCAATGCGCGTGCGCTGTCGTCCAAAGGCGCCATCGGCCTCATGCAGATCATGCCGGCCACCTGGGACGTTTTGCGGCGACGCTACCATCTGGGCGACGATCCTTATGACGCCCATGACAATATCCTGGGCGGCACCGCGCTGTTGCGTGAGCTATATGACCGCTTCGGCGCCAGCGGTTTCCTGGCCGCCTACAATGCGGGGCCATCGCGATATCTGGCCTTCCTGACACACGGCCAGCCACTTAAGGTCGAAACCCAGCTCTACCTCGCCAAGCTCGAGCCACTGCTTCCCGAACTCCAGATTGGTAGCTCGGGAATCCTGCCCGTCCTGCGGCACGACTGGCGCAGCGCACCACTGTTTGCCGCAAGCTGGCGAGCTGCCAGAGCCCATGATTGGGCCGCCGCGCGGCCCGGCAACCTTGCCGCCGCCGTTCCGTCGGCGGGGGCTGCTTCAAACAGTCGTTCCAGTGCAACACCACAGCATCTCACACCGAGCGCCACTGGTCTGTTTGCTGCGCTCATAGCTGCGGTAGCGCCATGATTTGCGCAATCGACCTTTATCGTAGTCTGGCGTGTGTTTGGATCGGTCCGGGGTTTTCCGAAGAGGTCACGGGGCCAAAGCGAGATAAAAGATGCGCCGTCGGTTTGGCGCATGTGGTTGTTTTCATGGGGATATTTTGCCCGCACAGGGGTCTGGCCTGTCGGCTCCCCATCCAAATTGCCCAAGAAAATCAATGCTTCGAGCGCCGACAGCCACCTGTGGAGCACGCGCGATGAGCAAACGCGGCGACGATCTCCGCGTCCGGCCAGGGCGCATCCGCGACAAATCCTTTGTCGGCCAGGTGATGCGCGCCGCGAAGAAAGCCGGTCACAACGGCAAGCGATTTGGCGGCGGCGGAAACCGCAGCGGCGCTTCGACCTTCGGACGCGGACGACGTGCGGCAGCCGCGCTCTCCTTGCGCTCGAATGCGCGACGCGTGGTGGTCAAGGCGCGGGTGGTGCGCCATCAGGGAATGCGGTTCCGCTCCGCCTCGCTTGCCAACCATATTTCGTATCTCAGGCGCGAGGGGGTCACTCGCGACGGCGCCAGGGCCGAGATGTTCGACGCCACCTCTGAGGCCGCCGACGCCAAAGGCTTTGCGGACCGCTGCGCCGACGACCGCCATCACTTTCGTTTTATCGTCTCGCCGGAGGATGCCCCGGCAATGGCCGACCTGCGTGCCTTCACGCGGGAATTGATGAAGGATGCCGAGCGCGACCTCGGTACCAAGCTCGACTGGATCGCAGTCGATCACTGGAACACGGATAACCCTCACATCCATGTCTTGGTGCGCGGGCGCACCGACAACGACCAGGATCTGGTAATCAGCCGCGATTATATCAGCAACGGTCTGCGCGCCCGGGCGAGCGCGCGCCTCACCCTGGAGCTGGGATCGCGCACGCCCCAGGAAATCCGGACGGCGCTCGAAAAAGAGGTGGAAGCCGAACGCTGGACGGGGCTCGATCGCGCGCTGCAGGCGGCCAGCGATGTGAGGGCCGGCTTGGTCGATTTAAGGCCAGAGACCAGTGGCGAAGATGGCGAGCTACGCCGCTTGATGGTGGGCCGCGCCGCCAAGCTTGAACGCTTGGGACTGGCGGACCAAGTCGCGCCCGGCCAATGGGCACTCAAGCCGGGGATAGAAGCCACGCTTCGCGATCTCGCGATTCGTGGCGATATCATCAAGACCATGCACCGCGCCATGACCGGTGCAGGCGCCCAACCCGATGTCGCCAATTTTGCGCTCCATGCGCAGGCGCCTGCCGATCCGGTTTTGGGTCGGTTGGTCGAACGCGGACTCCAGGACGAACTCAAGGGCAGCGCCTATGTGGTGATCGAGGGGGTGGACGGGCGGACACATCATCTCACCTTCGCCAATCTCGATATCACGGGCGATGCTTCTCCCGGCGCTATTGTCGAAAGCCGAGTGTACGACGATGCGCGCGGCCGCAAACAATTATCCCTCGCGGTGCGCTCCGACCTTTCCATTGAACAGCAGGCGACCGCCCGCGGCGCAACCTGGCTCGACCGCCGTCTGCTGGATTCGCAAGCCATCACCGCCAACAACGGCTTCGGGGCCGAGGTCAGCGCGGCAATGGAGAAGCGCGCCGAATTTCTGGTATCGGAGGGTCTGGCACGGCGGCGGGGTCAGGGCATCGTCTTCGCCCGCGATCTCCTCGCCAATTTGCGCAAGTGGGAGCTGGAAGACATAACCGCGCGTATAGCAGAACAGACCGGACTTACGCACCAACCGTCCGCCGAGGGCGATCCCGTCGCCGGCACCTACCGCCAGCGCCTCACGCTTGCGTCCGGCCGCTTTGCCATGATCGATGACGGCCTGGGCTTTCAACTCGTGCCCTGGCGGCCGGCGCTGGAGCAACATCTGGGCGAGGAATTGCACGGGCGCGTTCGCGAGCATGGCATCGAATGGAGCTTCGAGCGCAAACGCGGCCTGGGGCTTTGACGCCTCGCTTCGGGGGTGACCCAATTCGCCCGGCCGCTCCAGCTAGCGCGGCGGCGACCCACGACATACAAATTTTCAACTTTTGACTAGTGCAACGCATAGGGGAGCGCTTATCCGATTGAAGCTGTCTCCCCGTCTCCGCGCGATTGCGGGCATGGTAGGCCTCGCCGGCGGCGTGAACACGGGCGCCTATTTGTCAGGTAAAATGGGCGGTAAATTCAGTTGGGTTGTTCGAAAAATCCAAGCGGACCAACCGAATTGAGGTTATGACGGCCAGGGAGGCTCGTGGGGGGCGGTTCTGTCTTCCCCCGAGCCAGATCACGGTAGCCTTGCGCAATATCCAGCCACGCCCTCTTCGTCTGCGGGTCCGTTACCTTGGCGGCCTTTTCTTCGGCGGCTTTTGCCTGCGTCAGATAGGTTTGCAATCTCGATGTTCCCTGATCTATGGAGCACTCGGCAAATAAAGGACGGCCCGGCGTATGCTCAGCGTGGGGCCTTTCCTGGGTGTGTGGGTCCGCGGTCTTTGGCGGCCGACCTCAGGATAGCCTAGCACGTTCGGCTCGGACCGCAGCAACTCGCTGATCCATCTGGGTCGCGGTTTCTGCTTTCCCGCGATCGTCCGCACGGCGCGTCACAGGAAAGCGGTGTCAGGTTCTTGATCCATCAATCTTTGCCGACAGGCGCCAGGTAAATCCGTTCCGATCCGGCCACCCCTCGAATGCCGCGCCTTTCGCTATTCTTCGCGCCGAGTTGATCGCGGCAAAGTCGTTGAGTTGAACTTCGGCATGTATCCGCGCCGGTCCGGGCTTGGGTACCGGCTATTCCGCTCGCCGCCCGGCTCAACACATTAACATGTGTTATGCACTTGCGAATTTACAGGCCGAACCAGGCTGTGTGCTTGCCGCCATGCCGCGACCTGGTCGCTAGTCCAGCCAGCCGGCCACGCGACGTCCGTCCCATTGCGCAAAATTACGGGCTCGGTGAAGTGGTGGCAGTCGCAAAATTTATCGGCGTACGTGCTATCCGCGTCGGCGCATTGCCGCATGTCGAAGTGCTTGCATCCTCGTTCGTGATAGTGGTCGTCCCGCTCAGGCTCGTTCACTAGGTGTCCAAAGCTACGCTTGCACCAATCGGGGACTGCCGAACGGCCGGCGGCTTCTCCTGATACTCGCCGGAGGATTCACCATCTGCTCTTGCTGCTGCCGCCCGCGCGACTGTTGCACCGAAATTACGACCCGGCAACGAACGGCTTAGCGCGGTCGCCTCCCGAACGGCAGGGCCAGCGGCCTGACTGAAACTGCCATATACGCCCAACGGACCGTCATTCGGGTTTTCGCCTTCGGTCACCAAGCACCTGTCTATACGGCGATGAATTTTGATTATGCGTGTCATCGAAGCCATGAACATGCAAGCCCTGAGCTGCCAACTCGTTCCGCGGATGGAACGAGTTTGGCAAACGCGCCGTTACATTTTTTCAGCTGTCAGTGACCGCGCGCCACAAGGGAAGTTCCATGCCTAAAGCCTTCATCAATCGCATCGCCACGGCCGCGCCGCCGCATGATGTACACGGTACATTTCTCGCCTTCGGCCGGGTGATGCTGCAGCATGACAGGCGGCGGCTTGCCCTGTTGGACCGCATGGCCGAACGCAGCGGCATCGCCCACCGCTATTCCTTCTTCGAGCCTGCGCCTGATGTCGCGGCAGTGGATACGGACGGTTTCTACCGGTCGGGCGCTTTTCCCGACACGGCGGCGCGCATGAAGAAGTTCGAGGCTTTCGCGCCCGATCTGGCGGTTCAGGCGGTGGAAAGGCTTTTGGCGGATGAGGACCGTTCCCGCATCACCCATATCATTGTCACCTGCTGCACCGGCTTCTCCGCGCCGGGTGTCGACCTGGCACTGATCGAACGTCTGGGCCTCAAGCCCTCGGTCGAGCGCACCATGGTCGGCTTCATGGGTTGTTATGCCGCGATCAACGGGTTGAAACTGGCGCGCCATATCGTGCGCTCAGAACCCCGGGCGCGGGTTCTGGCGGTCAATCTGGAGCTTTGTACCCTGCATCTGCACGAGACCGACAATCTGGAGGAGATCCTGTCCTTCCTCCTTTTCGCCGATGGCTGTGCCGCCGCGCTTGTCACCGCGAACCCAAGGGCGTGGAGATTTCCTCCTTCCATGCCGCGCTGGTGCCCGGCACGCGCGAGCTGATCCGCTGGCATATCGGCCGCCAGGGCTTCGACATGGTGCTGTCGGGAGGGTGCCCGGCGCGATCCGCAATGCGTTGACCGTATCGCCCGACGAGATACTGAACGGCGCCAATGATATTGAGCTGTGGGCGGTGCATCCGGGCGGACGCTCTGTATTGGATGCGGTGGAAGCGTCTCATAATCCAGTATTTTCAATCTGTTAGCTCGCGGTGAGGCACTTAAAAGCACCATTGAACAGTAAAGGGCTTTTTCGCCTAATGCCTCACCCTTCACGTTCCTCTGAGATCCCGCCATCCTTATAACTGTCGGGGATGAGCTGCTAGCCTTCATGCATCTGGCTTTTGACATAAGCCTCGAAGGCCTCCCGCTAAGCATGAAGGGAATTAAACTCAAGGTTCAGGCTATGTTCGGTGGACTTGCGAGTGTAAATCGTACACCGGCTGATCTTCATCCCTTTCATGCCGCCATGTCCTGTGGCCGAACATCCTTCTGGTCCCGCCCCTCTCGGACCAAAGAACGTTGGACCGTTCCAGTTTGTACCGGTGATAATTCGGGCGATGGCCGACAGGCTGGCATAGATCTTCTTCTGCCAGACAAAGCGACCCGGCACGATGTTCTCCGTATGCCGGATGCCCTCAAAGTCCGAATGAGCACCGTACCGGTCTTCAGGCGTTGGCAGCGCTGGTCGCCGGCCCTTTTCTGCCCCACTTCCTCCAGAAGTTTCACTGTCGCCCGGACGTGGCCGCCATACGCCTTTTCCTAAAGCCGCCAGGCCAGCGTTCTCAGCATGGATCCCGCCACATGCCTTTGGGTGCGCCGCGGCGGAATTCCGCAGACTAGGGCCTTCAGTGCCCTCAGTAGCAGGCCGGAAAGGCGGGAGATTTTAGCGGCTATGGATTCTGGTGAGACGGTCTGAGCACTTTTCTTCGGGGCGTTTCGCATACCCCGAACGACGCTCCATTCGCATCAAGAGCCCAGTCGGATTCGATGTCGCGGTGCGACATGGCCTCCCACCCGCAGCGCGCTCATCCAGCTTCTTCCTGGCCCCCAAATGATTGGAGGCTGACCATAGTGGCATATATCTCTAACAGGGTGGTACTACCACGTGGTTGGAGATTGTATGTCCTCCAGTTGATCATCGACCCATTTTATGAAGTGCACGTGATTTCGCAGGCGTATTCTAAGCGTATCCCACTGTATTCGGAACTCATCTGTACGCAGAAGATCAACGATATCTCGATCCCAAATGCTCCAAATTGCACTTGAGACATAACCTCGACGCCTCAATTCGTAGAGCTCAAATATCAAAAATGTCGCACTGAGGGTCACTTCGATGTCACGAACCTCTCGAGCATTCGCTTGCCGTAGCTCACGAACACGATCGGAATAGGCGAGAAAAACTTGAGCGCCCAATTGTTGGGAATTATGGCGGACCGTTATGTACGTGGCGATAGCCGCTATACACACAGATGCAAGCGTAACAAGACTGAGCAACTGCTGAATCATGTTGTGGCCGAGATCGCGAAAGAGCGAAGGCTCGATTTGGCTCACACTTCACCCAAAAAACTCCTTACCTATATATCGCTATCGTGAATGGTACGCTTTTATGAAATCAGCTAGCCTTGTACAGACACGCGGTTCGAACGCCCTAGTGGCGCCAGTATAAATTACGTCGAGGGCCTCGCAGGCACGAGATCTTCCGAGTGCGAAACCGAGCCAACGATTTCGCCCGCCAATCTACCCAACAGCGCGCTCATCGCGGCGACGCCTTCTGCACCATGGGCCTGTTCGACCCTTTCACTCAACGAGAACGAATGGCTTAGCTGGACGGGTTTTTCCTCCCCCTTCTTAAGCGTCCACCAGCGGCCGGTCAGATGAGCCACGCCAGATCTGTCCGCCATGAATTCATCCACAGACACTGAAAGCAAATACGTCGGCTCTTCAGGGCCCGAGGTGCTTTGACACCGTGCGATATCATCAGCCAACACCCGAGCTGCCATTTGATCCAACGGTTCGGCCCATCGATCAAATTCCTGGATGTCCACGGTTTGAGGCCCGGTACGAACAACCAGCTGCGGACGATCAAGCACACCAGGCAAGCGGATGGTCGCGGTAGCCAGATTGTTCATATGGGCTGGTGGCGAGATTGAAGGACAGGGACTATCGACCGACAGGGTATAGTATCTGTTCGGCGGACTACCGGCGCACCCGGCTAGCAGAACAAGCGCCACAGCAATCCAGCTATATCGCGTCATCGTCCAGCTCCCGCGCTTTTCCCTTGAATCAAAGATTCAGGATGGCTTTCCAGATAGTCCGTCAAGACACGCAACGAGCGAGCAGCCTGCTTCAATTCATTGAGCGTTCCTGCCAAATCGCCGCCGCTTCTCGGATCGTTGCTGAATGCATCCGCTGTAATAGCAAGCGTAGAAGTGGCCTGCCGCAAAGTTTCGTCAGCAGATTTTGAAGCGATGCGCAAGTTTGCCAACAGGGGACCGGTTTGAATACTTGCGTCATGAGTCAATTTGTCTATGTTTGCGAGAGAACGATCTAGCGAAGCGAGAGACCGCCTGACTTCTGGCGACTTAACGATTTGATTAAGAGAGCTCGTTGTATCCCGTAAACTACTAAGTAGGCCCTGTGTTGATTCCATTAAGGAGTCAAAATCTGCCGAGTCGACGACCGGAATTTCGGGGAAAATTCCGCCCTCAATCATATCGGCCTTTGGGGCGCCCGGAACAAAGTCGAGCGAGACTATTTTTTGTCCGGTCAAAATATTGCCGGTAGTAAGTCTGGCACGCAGCCCACGAGCAACAAATTCCCTGAAGGCGGCATACGATCGATCTTCAAACCCTGCCCGTGATGGATCGGAGTGAAGGATCGTGACGCGCTGCGGTTCCACTTCGAACGTCACAGGAACCGTCATGTGCTTAGTAGCGGCATCATATTCCATATGAACATCCATGACTTCGCCGACATAAATGCCATGCATTCGGACGGTGGCGCCCGGCGAGATGCCTTTGGCGCTCCCCGCCAGGTGCAACAAAAATGGAACTTTTCGCGTAAAAATCGCGTTCCGCGCATCGTTTTCGTCGTCATAGAGCGTGAAATCTGAAAGCGGTTTGGCTGTCGGTCCGGCGTCGCCGCCTAGCGGTACATCGAAGGAGACGCCCCCGGCTAGGATCGCCTCAATCGATTCCGTTTGAATTTTGACTCCCTCACTGCCAACCGCGACAGAGATCCCCGACGAATTCCAAAATCTGGTTCCATCATGTACAAGCCTATCGTGCGGCGCGCGAACAAAAACGCGGACAGTGGCGCCGCCATCCGAATCGGATAGCTGGTATCCAAGAACTTCCCCGACCTTAATGCCATGATAGGAAACAGGTGCGCCCGCACCAATCGAGCCAAGACGGCGTGTGTGCAAGGCAAAGCTTGTTCCCGGAACATCCGCACTTATGACTGGAGGGTCTTCAAATCCCACAAAATGCCGAGCGGGCTTGCCCACTCCCGGATCCATTTCGATATATGAGCCCGAAATCAGCGCATTCAGACCAGACACACCTTCCAGCGATAAGCGCGGACGCACGACCCAAAAATGGGTTCCAGCAACCAGATGTGGCTTCGCATAACCATTCATGCGTGCCTTGACCGTGACAGAGGACAGATCGGGACTTGGTGTAATCGCCTCGACCGTACCCAACTCAATGTCGCGGTGCTTCATCTTGGTCTTGCCGGCTTCAAGACCCTCTGCGCTCTGTAGCGTAATTTCGATCAATGTCCCGCGTTCGGCTAGGGCTCGGTATCCCAGCCAACTGCCGGCGACTATCGCAATAATTGGAACCAGCCAGACATAGGAGATACGATGACGTTCTCGGGATGCAGCTGGTAGGTCTCCTTCAGACATGGTCCGCCCCGGCGGCATCCCACATCAGTCTCGGATCAAAACAAGCGGTCGCCAGCATGGTGACGACCACAACCGCACCAAAAGCGAGGGCACCGATGCCGGGTTCTATGGTTGCTATGTTACCAAGCGTGACTAGGGCCGTAAGAAGGGCGGCAACAAAAATGTCAACGGTCGACCAGCGACCCACGAACTCTATCAGCCGATATAACCGCGTGCGGTCGACCAAGCGTGCCCGATATCCGAATCCAGTAGAGATCAGAAGCGCGCTCAAACCGAGGAGCTTTAACAGTGGCACCGCTACGCTGGCGGCAAAAACAATCAGAGCCAAGGGCCAGTCACTGCCATCTAACAGCTGCATAACACCACCCATGATGGTCGCGGTGGTACGATGGCCGAACGAGACGACGGTGATAACCGGATAGAGATTGGCGGGTAGATACAAGATGAAGCCTGTGGCAACCAGCGCAGTCGCATTCTGAAGGCTATTCGGCTTTCGGCGGTGAAGATAGGCACCGCACCGCAGGCATCGAGCTTGAGAAGATTGAACCAGGCCGCACTCCCGACACCCGGAATATGATCTCGATAACGGTATCTCCCAGCCGCTCCGCACCCAGATAAGCGAATCCCATAACATCTGCCGGTCGATCGCGATCTCCAATGTCGCAAGCGTGGCAACCAAAAGGCCTAGCGCCCAAAGGCCCATACCGACGGTGGTCTGGGCCAAGTCATGCAACTTTGTCAGGGCTACCAGGGAACCGACGAGAAACACATCCAGCATAGACCAAGGACGAAAGAGCTCGGCAACTCGCAAAACAAATGGAAGATGAGGAATGAACTTGAGCTGGCGCGCGCGAAACACCACATATGCCAGCGTCGTGACACGCCCAAGGGGCGCCACAACCGAAATGAAGAGCACCAAGAGAGCCAGCGGGGCAAGTCCGTGATTGAGCAAACCTGTGATACCGGACCCGACACGGACGCTCTGCCCGCGGCCATCGATGTCAATCGCCATCATTGGCGAAAAATAGGCAAGCGAGAACAGGACGAGCGCCGTTGCGGCTAGTGCCAATGCGATATCACCACCCGGGCCCCACCCCCCAAAGGAGCTGCCGCATCGATTGCAAAGGCGGCGATATCCAGAAATTGGTGGTGGCAACACCTGCAGCAGCCCGCAGTGAGGGCATTCTATCAATTTGTCCCCCAGGCCCTGTTCGCGCGCTGAAGGAACTCCGTTTGATTCGTCGAAAGCCTCGGTCGTCAAATCAAGGTCCCTCGATCCGTACTTGGTTATGGCACTCTGCGAAATAAGGAGCCGGCGGCCCTTTGCCACCGGCTCCTGCGCCTGCGCTAATCACTCTTGGTGGGCGTTGGGGGCGATCTCCATTCGTGATTACCCGACGGTGCTCTCGTGTCCTCTACAAGTCGTGGATCGGGTCGAAGAAGGAATCCCAATCCAGCATATCGCTACTTCCTGGCTTTACTGCTTCAGCCTGACTGCTACTCCACTCGGAGATAGATTGAGCTTCAGACCCTCTGTTGTTGAATGGAAATGGATGATCACCCCATTCTGGTTTTCAAGGGCCGCAACGGAGCCACCGCCAGCGAGCGTCGCACCGGCACCCGCTGAAACATAATTGCCCGAGAAAGCTGCGGGGGTTTTCAAGTTGTAAACCTCGCCTGAGCCCTCGATATTTGCCGCTCCGACGTCCACGGCGCTCAGCCCCTCAACCGTGAACGGGTATTCCTGGTTGTTGTATGTCAGGACACCGTGTCCCCAGGTATAGCCAATGCCTGCCGCGACGCTTCCGCCTGAAAAGGTCAGCGTCCCATTGGCGGCCGCATCTTGCGCCGATGCCATGGGCGCAGTGCCCAGCATAACCATCACCGCTGCGGTCAGATAATATTTCAGTGCTTTATTGCGCAACACACTTTTCCTTTCGGGAATGAACTACCGGTCACTACACCAGCGGCTACGCCGTCAAGCGGTCACCAGCGCACATCACACTAGAGGTTTTCTGCATTGTGTCTTGAAAGAAACAGATGCGATTTGATTGTTACCGGTGGATTTTAAGGACGCGTGTCAATGTGCATCAACGGTAAATTCTTCAATCGCTGAGCAACTCGATCGGCCATCTTTGATACCGGAGCGGTGCGGTTTGTTCTATGTACGTCATGACCATACCAGACAACCTCTCATGATAATCATAATCTGGCGACATCGATCCGTGGTCGTTTCCCCGACAAGGGCTGGAGGGAGAACTTTGATGAAAGACACTTTCCCAGAGCCAAGCTCGAAGGAATGCGACGGCAAGTAAAATTCTGGCCGCGGCGCGCAGTTACGAGAATAGGAAAGGATTTTGCGATGGCGTCCCATTCCCCCGCTCGGGCGGTCGTGGTCATCACCGGCATTCTATATGCCCTGTTGGGTATCATACTCGCTGGAGGCGGAATCTGGCTCGTGATGCTCGGCGGGTCGGCCTATTATCTCTTCGGTGGCCTTGGCGTTCTGATGACCGGCGCGCTGCTTGTCGCCGGGCACCGGTCAGCATTGTGGGTTTATGCGGCAGTATTGGCTGGCACCCTAATCTGGGCGGTCAGCGAGATCGGCTTCGACTGGTGGCCGCTCGCCGCGCGCGGCGACATTATTTTTCCGCTCGGCCTTTGGTTGCTGACGCCCTGGATAACACGCAACCTCAGCAGTGACACTTCAAGTACCAAGGGCACGCTACCACTCTGGAGCGCTGTTGGTGCGGGAGCGGTCGTCCTCGTGATCGGCCTCGCCTCCAGCTACCATGATATCGACGGCGTAGTCGCCGCGGTCAACCCGCAGCTCGTGCAACCGGATACTGGCGGCCAGCCCGCCGACGACTGGCAAGCCTATGGCCGCACCCAATTCGGGCAACGTTATTCGCCGTTGAACCAGATCACCCCGGCCAATGTCGGGAATCTGAAGGTCGCCTGGACCTTCCGCACCGGAGACCTGCCCGGAAAAAATGACCCGGGAGAGACCACCTTCGAAGTCACTCCCATTAAGGTGCGCGATACCGTCTATCTCTGTTCGCCGCATCAGCGGCTGTTTGCGGTTGACGCGAAGACCGGCACGCTCCGCTGGTCCTACGATCCGAAGGTGCAGGACAACCCGACCTTTCAGCACCTGACCTGCCGCGGGGTTTCCTATCACGAGACAGCGGTCGGCGACACGAATGCCGACGGCACACCTGCACCTGTCGATTGCCCGCGTACCATCTTCCTGCCGGTGAACGATGGCCGGATGATCGCCGTCAACGCCGATACCGGCAAGGAATGCGAAAGCTTTGCTGAACACGGCACCCTCGATCTGCTGGAAGGTATGGGGGTGAAGACCGCCGGCTTCTATGAACCGACGTCGCCGCCGATTGTTAGCGCAAAAATTCTGGTCATCGGGGGCTCCGTCATAGACAACTACTCGACCGCCGAGCCCTCAGGTGTCGTGCGCGGTTTCGATATTCATACTGGCAAGCTGATCTGGGCTTGGGACCCCGGCGCCGCCGATGAGAACGCGCTGCCGTCCGCTACACACACTTATACGAACAACTCGGTAAACTCCTGGATGACCGCGTCGTATGACGCCAAACTCGGGCTGGGTTATCTGCCCATGGGCAACCCGACCCCCGACATTTGGGGAGGTAACCGCGACGCCTTATCAGAACGGTATTCGACTGCGCTTGTGGCATTGGATATCAACACCGGAAAACGTGTCTGGTCCTATCAGACCGTCCATCACGATCTGTGGGACATGGATTTGCCTTCCCAGCCTACGCTGGCGGATATACCGACCGCGGACGGCGTCGTTCCAGCGATTTTGCAGCCGGCCAAGACCGGCAATCTGTTCGTGCTTGATCGCCGCACCGGCAAGCTGATCGTGCCGGCACCCGAACGCCCTGTGCCGCAGGGCGCAGCACCGGGCGACCGTGTCGCGCCGACACAACCTTTCTCCGAACTGACGTTTCGCCCCGAGGCGAAGCTGACCGGCGCGGACATGTGGGGCGCCACGATTTTCGATCAACTGGCCTGCCGCATCCTGTTCCATCAGATGCGATACGAGGGCACGTTTACGCCACCCTCTTTGCAGGGGACCCTAGTCTTTCCGGGCAATCTGGGAATGTTCGAATGGGGCGGCATCGCCGTAGACCCAGTCCGACAGATCGCAGTCGCCAATCCGATGGCGGTGCCGTTCGTCTCCAAGCTTCTGCCGCGCGGCCCGGATAACCCAACAGCGCCCAACGGTGCGCATCCTTCGGGCAGCGAAATCGGCGTGCAGCCGATGTACGGCACGCCTTATGGCGTGGTGCTGCATCCCTTCCTGTCGCCCATCGGCCTGCCCTGCTTCCGCCCGCCTTGGGGCTATATCGCGGGAATAGATCTGAAGACCAAAAAGGTTGTCTGGATGCATCCGAATGGCACCGTCCGGGACAGCGCACCGGTACCGATCCCGATCAGGATGGGCGTCCCCATGCTCGGCGGTCCGTTGACGACGGCAGGCGGCGTGTCATTCCTGACTTCGACGGCCGACTATTTCATCCGCGCTTATGACGTTACCACGGGAAAGCAGCTGTGGGAGGATCGGCTGCCCGCGGGCGGGCAGTCCACACCCATGAGTTACGCGATTGACGGCAAGCAATATGTCGTCACCGCGGCAGGTGGCCATGGCTCGTTTGGCACCAAGATCGGCGATTATGTGATTGCCTATGCGCTGCCGAACGGTACCGGGAACTGACATGGCCCAAAAAACAGGGCTGAGCAGCATTGGCCGTGTTTCGCTGGCGATGTTTCCATCTGTCATGGCCGTGATCAGCACGTTCCTGCTAAGCACGACCGCCATCGCCCAGAGCGCGGCCATTGCGGCAAACAGAGGCACCGGGATAGAGAAGGTTGATAGCCAGGCAACGCCACCACCTACCGGCCTGACGGGTGATTGGAGCGGCATGCGCACCCAATTGCATGACGACGGCGTTGATGCGGCCGCCAGCTATGTCTCCGAGACGGCCGGAAATTACGAAGGCGGATCCCGCCAGATCACGCGGGAAACCGGCCAGTTCGTGCTCGCTTTGACGGCCAACATGTCGGCGCTGGCCGGCCTGGACGGCGGCACGATGCAATTCACTGTCACCGACCGGCGCGGCGAAGACCTGGGGGCTGCCGCCAATCTTGGCGTGTTGCAGCAGGTTCAGGAAGTCTATGGCCGGGGCCAGACCGAACGGGTGACACAGCTCTGGTACGAGCAGAAGTTCGATCAGGACACATGGGCGCTGAAGCTGGGCCGCTCCACCGTGGGCGAGGATTTCGACAACTTCCCCTGCTATTTCATGAACCTCAGCCTTTGTGGATCGGTGCCGGGCAATCTTGCGGGTTCTTACTGGTATAACTGGCCGGTCAGCCAATGGGCCGGACGCCTGCGCTACAATAACGACAATCAGTATGTCGAAGGCGCAGTATACGAGACCAATCCCCGAAATCTGGAGAACAGCTTTTCCTTTGGCCATTTCAGCGGCGCGACGGGGGTACTGGTTCCAGTCGAAATCGGATGGGATCCCGATCCCACCGCAACCGGCGGCATCGGCATCTACAAGATCGGCGGCTGGTACAGCAATGCACCGGGCGACGACCTGTTGCTGGGGATCGACGGCAAGCCCCGCATTCTGACCGGCGCGCCGGCGCTGCAGCGGCATGATCGCTATGGCTTCTGGTTCAGCATGCAGCAGCAGATCTTTGGCGAAGCCGCAAACGGAAAGTTTCTTTCCGGCGGTGCCATCTTTTTTAATGCAACCGTCACCGACCATCGCACCTCGCCGATTGACGATCAGCTGGCTGCGGGTTTCTGGTGGAAAGCCATCATACCCTCCCTGCCCGACGATGTGCTCGGCATCGGCGTCGCCCGCACCCATGTCAATTCGCTGGTCGCTTATGGCGACAATCTGGCGGGCGCCCTGTCGCTTCCGGACGCTGAATATGCCGGAGAGGTATATTTCAGCCTGCATCCCTTCGACTGGATTGAGATGCGGCCCAATTTCCAGCTGATCCACAATCCAGGCGGCATCAAGAGTGCCCACGATGTGGGTGTGCTCGGCCTCAAGGCGGGAATTACGTTATGACTAGGCCCAGTATTCACTGAAAGCAACTGCCCACGCAATGAATGCGCCCTTTTTGCAATATTCTCGACAATTTGCGGCCAGGGCTGGATATTACCGCGCACTTGCCTTGGCAGAACCAGACACGCAACGCGCAGAGATCCTATTGGGTGTTTCAGCCTTATTTCTCGAAATGGCGGCCAATATGGCTGATCGCGAGATGGCAAGATCTTGCTCTTCAGAAAAACGCCGTACCGATGTTGTCCCCATAACTGCTGGGCTTGGGTGGAACATGATGGCGGCCAGCACGTCTATCATCTCACTCGGAAATATATTTGAGAGATTTCGGGCTAGATGGCCTCGTTGGTTTCAGTCAATCTATCTCGTGCGCACTCACTGTACCTTAGTGCAACAGTGCCGCCAGCTCGCTTACACCGCTGCAAAGGATCTGAACGCCGATGCCCAGCAGAATGAAGGCGGAAAGCCGGACCACGACCTGGATGCCGTCGGGGCCTAGAAGTTTAGCGAGTCGTTGGGCAAACCGGCACAAGAGATAGACCGTCAGGTCCAATGCCATTGTGTCCGCCTGCTGCAAGCACCGCAAATTGCTCCAGGCCGACTGTTTTGAGACGCTGGCTTCCCGGTGTAATTGCGACGAAAATTGATCCCGATTCAACCGTAAGCGGCATCGTCAAGGGACAGAACGGATCGGGTAGCGTCTTGACCGGCGCGCCATCTGCCGTCGTGGGCTCCAGCTCGACATTCAGCAGCTTCCAGCCGAAGGCGGTGACGATCAATCCCCCAGCGACCCGCACCACTGGCAGGCCGAAGCCAAAGAACCCCAACACATGGGAGGCAATAAATAGAGAGCCGACCAGCAGGAAGAAGCTGTTGACTGCCACACGCCGAGCAAGAAGATTTCTCTGGGCGTCGGAGCAGAATTGCGTCAGTCCAAGAAACAGTGGTGCGTCAGCGTTGGATTGACGATCGGAAACAGTGCCGCGTAAACAAGCAAGAAAGCATTCAGAACCGTGTTCTGCGTGACCATCTCCAATGCGGACTAGGATCGAGGATTATGACTAATCGGCATTTTGGCCAACTCCCTATTGAAGCCCACGAAAAGCGTAGTAACGTCCTTTTCTCGATCTGCCCGAACCGTCACCTTTTTGGATTTGACCGATTGATCGAGAGTGTCCGAGCCAACAACCGATACTCTTCCGCAATTCTGAGCCAGCCTTGACGTAGTTCGACATCGGCAGTTTCGGCAGACCAATCCTCCGCCATTTTCGCCCGTGCCATATATATGTCAGCGCGAGAGGCCGCTGCCGTCATCGCTCCTGTCTTACTAGACACGGTTAGCTCCGCATTCTGAGAGTTCGGATTCTGGCGGGAAAATCGTGTATGTCAGTCATTCGGACGCCGAACCCAAGCCTCCCGCAAAGAAGGCGACTGTAACGGCCGCGGAACGTGCACCGGTATAGGAATCAGTGGCTGCATTGCCGGCCTGCAGTAACTGTGTTTCGGCTGCCGTCACGTCGGTGATCGAGCCGACACCGCTGCGATAGGCCGCCAAGGCCGCGTCGAAACTCGTCTGCGATGCTTTTTCCAGCGCGGTAGCAGCTTCATATGCTGAGACGCTGGATTTAAGAGCATTCTGCGCAGCTACGATTTGACGTATTGCTTGGTTGCGGGTCTGTATCAGCAGGGCGTCGGCCTTGTCGGCAGTGGCCCGCGCTTGTCCCAATACCGCATCGCGCACACCGCCGTCGTAGATGGGAATGGTGATGCCGGCAATCACCGTTGCGCCCAATTGGCTGCCGGAGAGATTGAAGGTTGGCGGCTGCTGCCCGACGGACGGCAACGCGGTGAGGCCAAAGCCCGCGCTGCTGTAGCTGCCGGTGGTGGTGATGAAGACCTTAGGCAAAAAGTCGGCCTCCGCGGCCCGGATATTGGCAGCGCTGGCTTTCTGCGTCGCATAGGCCGCAAGCATGTCAGGCCGTCGCGCCAGGGCGTCAGAGACGATCTTGTCCACCGAGCCGACGGCCGACGGTACCAGGACCTGACGGGCTAACGGTGCGGCCTTGAGCGATACGAGCGGTGAGATGCCCATCGATGCGAGCAGGGCCACATGACTGTTCTGGGCCGCGCCTTCGGCCTGCACCTGGGCCAGGCGGGCCTGTGCGGTGGCCTGACGGGCCTGTGCGGTTTCGATCACCGTGCCGATACCGTGCTTGAAACGCTCTTGGGCTGCCGCCTCAACGGTTTCGGCGTTCTTCAGCGACCGGGCCGCGATCCCAACACGGAACTGCGCCGCGGCGTCGGCGAAATAGGCCACGCTCACATTGTAAATGACCTGCTGGTGCGCAGCAGTAAAAGCGATGTTAGCTCCGATTGATACCTGCTGGGCTGCCTCGACAACAGCATCACGCTGACCAAAATCATACAGTAGCCATTCCGCCGAAAGCGCCGAAATCGTTCCGCTCGACGAATGGCTGCCGCTCGCGCTGAATCCCAAGGCGGAATTCCGGCCGTCACTGACTTGGTAGCCCGCCACCACGCTGGCGGTAACATGGGGTAGATAGGCGCTTTCGGCAATGCCGGCAGCCAGCGCGGCATTGCGGGCACTATCCCAGGCGATCCGGGTATCAGGGTTGTTGCTTTCGGCGACATCGATCAATTCCGCCAGGCTGTAGGGATGGTCACTGCTGAGTGTGGGCGGCGAAGGCGGCACCGCCGACAACGCTGCGTTGGACGGTAAGACATAAGCGTCGCCGCTTTCTGACGCCGGCTCACCGGGCTGGATCTCGCCAGCCGCATCGGTAACGGGCTTCCAGGGTTGGTTGGGATGGGCTGGCGCCAGCTTTAGAGCGGACGTAGCACAGCCCGCCAGGACCAGCAGCAAAAACGCAGACAGAATGGTCTTACAACGTCGCATGAGCCTCTCCCATTCGGGCCAACACCCGCTCCACTTCTGCGACTTGCCCCGACACGACATTTCGCAATGCCGGCTGCTCGCCGATCAAGACAAGTGGTGCTTGCAGGGCCGCGGTGCGATCCAGCAGTTCCCGACGCAGGGAAAGCCAGCCGGCGGGCGGCCGGATTTCCGCGGGCTCATAGCGGACAACATCAAGATCGTCTTCAACCGCCGCCCGCGCCGCCAGAAGCTGGACGGCGGCGGCTCGACGCGACGAACGATCCGTCGCCCTTTTCAACACGGTCAGCCGTCGCAGCAGGTTCGTCACTCCGCCCTCGATATGGTCCTTCAGACTCACCGGCCAAACCTGGGTGAAGACCAGATAGACAACAAGATTGCCGAACAAGATGCCGATCACGCGGTCGCGCGCCACCACCATGTCGAAGGCGGGTCCAGAGCCCTGGAGCACGCAAAGAAAAAAGGCGAAAGCAAACTGGAGGCCGACATAGGCGATACGCGGACTCCCCGCCGCCACCCACGCTGCTGCGAAGGTGCCCAGGAAAATCGTCGCCAGCAGTGGCATGACGGAATCATAGAACGGAATCACGAAGATCAGTACAAAGAGTCCCAGAGCCGCGCCGATCAGGCAGCCAGCGATGCGCAGCACCAGCTTTTCGACGCTTTCCGCCACGGTGGAGAACGAGACGATATAGCAGGTGATCAGGCAGGTATGGATGCTCGGCCAATCCAGTAGGGAATAGGTAAAATAGCAGATCATTGCCGCCGTCGTGGCCTTGAGCGCATAGCGCACATGCTGCGGATTGGTGAAGGCGTCAGCCAAGAAGAAGCCGGTCTTTTTCGGCGCCGGCGGTTCAGCGTCCGGCTTCTCGGCAAAGCGTTCCAGACAATCGGCGATTTCGCCATAAGCTGCCTGGGCGAGCGGCGGCAGGGGTGGCGGTTGCGGCACGGTCACACCAAGCGGATAACCGCCCTGCTCCAGGATTGCCGCCATGTCCTCCAGGGTGCGGCCCAGCGCCTGGGCTAACGGTTCGGGCAGGACGGCGTCGGGCGTGCGTTCCACGAAATCCAGGGTTAGAAGAAGCGCGATGCTGGCGCGCGCGGCCTGGCGAAGGGCGCCGATATCTCCTGGGGGCGAGGATTTTTCGACCGCGGCGCGGCCCAGCCATTCGTCGATCTCCCCATTTGCTTCCCGCAGTGCTTCTGCGAGTTCGCGGCACGCCTGCGAGTCCTCGGCGCGCAGCAGCCGTGCAGCGAGCCGGAGCCGCCGGGCCAGTGTAGCCTGCACCAGGCGGCGCGGCGGCGTCGCCCCCAGCAGATTGAAAAGGATGGAGACGCCCGCCGGAATGCCCACGCACAGCCAAACAAAAAGTAGGCCCCGCGTCGCCAGCTCGCCGGGGACCGAGCCCAAAAGGTCGAGTGCATAGGCCACGATCAGCGCGAAGATCTGTCCGAGCGGCCTGAGCTTGCTGCTCGAGACCAGGAACATAAAACCGAAGGACACCAGCGCCATGCTCAAGACCCGCAGCCCGGGATCGTCCAGCACGACCTGGGCCATTAAAAACACCAGCCCAATCAGCACCGTGATCACGATGGTCATGACTACTGGCAGGATGAGGCTGCTCATCCGATCCGGCTTATTCAGGAAGAAGACAACATAGGCTGTCAGTGCAACATCTAGTGTCGTGTAGGTTTCTGCCACCAAGACGGTGATGGCGCAGAGAAATGCCAGCCGGGCAGCGAAAGCCAGACGGCCCGGCTTAGGCGCAAGCAAATCACCGATACGGACGAGCCCGTATCGGCGTTCAATGGCAAGCGGCTCCATGCCGGACCTCGACGATCGCGCTTGCGCCCAGCCGGACTAAAACATCCCGCGGGCTATCCAATTTCACGCGCACAGGAAAGCGATGCGACACCCGCACCCAGTTGAGCTGTGGCTCTACATATGGCACCGAGCGCGGCAGATTGATGCGGTCCTCGGACAACACGCCCGTGCCGATGCCATCGACCACGCCCTTGATCGGCTGCCTGCGATCGACCATGGAAAATACCGTGGCGCAATCCCCCACCGCGATATCGCCCAAGTCGGTCTCCCGGAAATTGGCAACTGCGAACCACTCCTCCTTGTTGACCAAGGTGAACAGGGCCTGGGACGGAATCACCATCTCGCCCGTGGAAACAGTGAGACCCACGATTCGGCCATCATGGGACGCGCGCACCGTGGTATCGTCCAGGGCGCGGCGCGCCAGTGCCAGCGCCGCGGTCGCGGCACGCACGGATGCTTCCGAGGCCGCAACAGTGTCAATCGCGCGTGTGGCAGCGGCGGCCTGCTCACGGGCCTGCGTAAGCGAGGTCGCGGCATCACGTGCTGCGACCTCCGCCTGGTCGAACTGCTGCTGCGGCACATAGCCCTTGTCGGTGAGCGGCCGCAGGCGCCCCGCCGTCCGTGTCGCAAGATCATAGTTGGTCCGCGCCCGGCCCGTTTGGTCACCGGCGATCTGGGCATTGGACCGCTGGGTGGCAACAAACCGGCGCTGTGTTTCCAGGGTGGCCTGGGCTACATCCAGGTTCGCGGCTGCCTGCTCCAGCGCCAGCCGATAGGGTACAGGGTCGATTTGAAACAGAAGGTCGCCCTTGTGCACCAGCGCATTTTCCCGCGCCGCGAGCGTGATGATGCGTCCTCCGACAGCAGGCGCGACATGGACTACATCGGCATCGATGGTGGCGTCATCGGTCGCCGGCCGGCTGAACAGCGCGACTGCCCCTATTGCCAGGGTCGCCAACGCGATGATGGCTGCCGAAATTAAAAATCCGCGCCGGTCCGGCTTGTGCTGCCCGCCTGCCACCATTCCTAGCCCCCGACCCACAATAGCCAGACCAGGATGCCCACAAGAATCCCGATCGCGGCACAGACAAAGAGCTGGAATGGCAACTCGGTCGAAAGCCCGGTCGCTACGAAGACCAACCGCGCAATAAGAGCGGCCAGCCCGCCAATCACCGCGCTGGCCAGCCAAACCGGGAAATAAGCGCCAACGACGGAAAACGATGGAGCTGCGCCGCATCCTTCCAGCGCGAAAGCTAAAAGCACGACCGGCAATGCTCTACGCCATATTATTTCCGATTGCCCAACACACCGCCCAGACAGACCGAAAAGCGTGAGGAAAGCAGCTAGGACGGCTGTCACACCGGCGATGCAATAAGTGAACCTCTCACCACAGGTCCGCATCATCGGCCCCGACGATAGCAGCCGCCCGCGTATCTCGATCGGCTCCATGACTGCGGATATCAGTGCGCTCGCGGCGCCACGCAGCCGGACTCTTGGAATATTTCTGGCGAAACAGCCTGCAGAGATGCGCCTGATCGGAAAATCCACAGCGAGCGGCGATCTCGCTTAACAGAATATCTGTCGTCAGCATGAGGGTCTCAGCCCTTTTGAGGCGGCAGTGCACGATGTAGGCGTGCGGCGTTTCCCGAAACGTCAGTTTGAATGCCCTACTAAAATAAGCCGTGCTAAGCTTCGAAATTGCGCTGAGTTCGCTCAGGCGAATGGGCTGATCCAGTCGCGCTTCGATGAAAACGTTGAGCCGGCGTATCTGCCAAGCCGCCAAGCCACCGGTTTTATTCTGGGGATCTGTGTCGGTCGCCTGACGATCGATCTCTACTCTCAGAAGTGACGCGGCGCGAACCAGAAGCGCTTTGGCGGCCTCGCGGTCGGCATCAAATTCTTTGCGCACGCTTTCCAAAAGCTTGACAAGGCTCGGCAAAATGTCCGAGTCGACGGGAGCAGTGGTGTTATTCTTGGTGGTTGCCTGACATTGCATGTGACCGCCTATGCTTTTGCGGGCGGGTGTCCCCGGCCCGGGCCATATCATGGGCGATACCGGTCGTTTCATGGCGTTTATACTTGTATGCTTGCGTTGTAATTCGTGGATGCCCGGATGACCGCCCGCGCGGTCAAAGATTGACCGGCCGGAAAGGGATCCCGGCCGGCACAGCCAGCATCCTCAGCGCTTCGGGGTTCAGTCTGCTGACGGTTGGCTCTGGTCAGGTCGATGAGTTGGCCTTAACGCCGTTCCAGGTCCGCGTAGAGGCTGGCTGGAATAGCGGTTGGCAGTTTGGAATTGGACAGATTTTGCCTCCATTGCGAAGTCAATGTTCTATTTCGTAAAATCCTGAAGCACCTTCAGGCCGCTGATCGAGCATGACATGGAGAAGCGATACCCAGTTCCCATTTTGACCGGCGAGAGTTCATGAAGCTCCTCGCCGATTGCCTTCGGGAGCTCAAGCTCGGCATCGCCAGACCATATATCAATGATGGTGAGATCGTCGTTCATCGCCAAAACGAGTTCGTCGACGACCGGCCCATTGCGCTGACCGCTACCTAGGCTCGGGAAATATCGGCGGTTGATGGCCGGGCGTCCCAGCGCGCCAGAAACGTCCGCTTGTTCCTGTCGCAGTGTAAGCCGGCCATTGGCAAGCCGTTGGCCATGGACGGACAGGCTTGCGCCGAATTTTGTACCGGGCGCGATAGGGGCGGCAGCCGGACCGGGAGCAGCAAATGTCCGGGTCTGAAATATGCTGCCAAGGCGCTTGGGATAGCCTTGGATCCATCCCCGCGCCATGGAGGAATCGTTGTCTACATACACGTAGGGCGTCCAATAGACAGGCGTATCCTTCCAGCATGCGTCAAGCAGCATGTAAAACTCGCGGTTTTGATAGCGCGCCGGTTCAAGCAATTCGTCATTGGCGCCGGTATATTGCCAATCAACAAAGAGTGCGATTGCGTGTCCATTGCTATCCGAATCGGGTGTCAGTCCTGGTGGTAATGTCGCCGCGGCAGCGCGCGGTTCCGTCCAAAATTCCAGTGCGATGACGTCTCCGGAATAGTGCCAGGGCGGGGCTCCAACAACATTTGCCTTTCCGAGTTGCGAAAGCGGAAGAGAAAACCCTTGCAGCATACCGGCCTCTGAAGCGCCATGTCGGAAACGCTACTCAAATTGCCTATTTTTTTTCATTCTCGCTTGAAGCAGAGTGCGGCAATTTGGAAAATTCTGCCTCAGGCAACAACGCTTTGACTGTTAATTTCTTCCAGACGCGAATTTGCCAGCGCGATGTATCTATCGCCTGCCCCTCGGCATTTTTTTAAACACTCTGCCAAGTAGAGATCATGCCTGATCGCGCCTACGTCCTGGAGCGTATTGAAGCCCAGCTCGGAACAACGCAAAGCGCGACAGGCGACTGTCTGTCGGGCGGGCGATAAACGCTAACGTAATCGCCCCTCAAAAATCACACTGAACGGGAGCGAAAACCGTTGCCGCATGTCAGCTTTTGAAGCGTCATGTTAAAAAGCCACTCAACTGCCCATTTTTTTGAGTCGCGCTGGGAGCGGGATATCCACGCCAAACATCTTCAATTGGGAAGTCATTAGTTCAACTGCCAACGCAAGCTTATCAAGCTTGGCGCAGATCTCCGCAACCGTTTTTACTTCCCTGTCTGGAGATACAGCGTTTACTGTCCCGCGGACTTTCTCTGTCAACGGCTGCGACCCTGGATAGGGTAATATGTTGAATGCCGACAGGTTTTCCTTGGCTGGTGGTGTCGCCGGACAACCTGGCTGAATGATTTCATCGCTTCCAAGAGGTGTGGAATATTCGACTTCGTCCTGTTTCGAGATCGGCGCCGTGAAACAATATCCGCGCCCCGGCACGTTGATAATATAACTGGCTTCTCCGCTGCCTAACGCCTTGCGCAGGGCAGCCACCTGAAAGCGGAGGTTGCTTTCTTCCACACCGCTGTCAGGCCAACCGGCTTCCAACAATGCGCGACGGCTGACGACCTGCCCGGCATGTTCCAGCAGATAGACAAGGACATCGAATGCGCGGCTTCCGAGGCGAACGGTTTCACCGTTTCGCTCCACCAATCTGCGCGCGCAAGTGACGCGGAAAGGTCCGAATGAAATGACCCAGCTAGTATTTGTAACGCTATCTAACATCGACTTCGTCTTGGAACCGCAGCATGCGCCGACGGATCGCTACCCCTGATCGTGCTTTCGGTATGCAAGAGGCAAAAAACGGGCCAAAAAAAACCCTTTGCTATACAGCGGGTTAGTGCGGCTCAGGACTCGAACTTTCGGGTTTCCCCGAAAAATCGGCGAAATTATCCGGAGAATTGTGGGCCTATACGTTGTAGGGCAACTAGCCTGGCTTTGACCTAAATCGATACTTGTCGATCCCCAGACGCTTGATTTTTGAATCCAGCGTAGATGTGGGAAGACACAGCGTCGCTGCGGCGCCCGTTGGCCCGCCCACCCGTCCCTGGCTCTGGGCGAGCGCTGCTTCGATAGCTTCCTTTTCGTGTGCCAGGATCTCGTCGGCGAGGGCCGTGCTGGGTTGTGACGTTTCGGATGGCTCCCGCTTGAGCCATGCGTCGTCCACGATGAAGATATCCGAATCGCTCAGCGTTACTGCACGTTCAATTACATTTTGGAGCTCACGAACATTGCCTGGCCATTCGTAAGCCTTTAGGGCTTCCAGGGTACTCTTATCGACATTCCTGAATTTCTTTCCAACTTTCCTTCCAAATCTGGCGATGAAATACTCGACCAAGAGAGGAATATCAGCTCTCCGTTCACGCAATGTCGGCATCGTGATCGGTACGACATTCAGCCTATAGAACAGGTCTTGCCGGAATTTACCCTCGCTTACCAGCCGATTAAGATCCCGATGTGTTGCGGCGATCACTCGGACGTCCACGGGTATCGGCTTGTCGCGCCCAATACGTTCGATTTCGCGCTCCTGGAGCACGCGCAGCAAGGTGATCTGGGTATCCATTGGCAGATCGCCGACTTCATCAAGGAAAATAGTACCGCCATGCGCGGCTTCGAAGCGGCCCAAGCGGCGTTGCGCGGCACCTGTAAACGCTCCCTTTTCATGTCCGAAGAGTTCGGAAGCGATAAGAGAAGCCGGAATA
Organism: Rhizomicrobium sp.; assembly: GCA_036488555.1. GTDB lineage: Bacteria > Pseudomonadota > Alphaproteobacteria > Micropepsales > Micropepsaceae > Rhizomicrobium. The sequence continues at coordinate 146,299 of DASXHL010000075.1, read as the reverse complement.
GCAGCACAATTCACGCCGATAAATGCGCGGGCCGCCCGCCTGGACCGCTCGTGGATGGCGCGCGCGATCAGCTCCTTGCCCGTGCCGGTTTCACCCAGAACAAGAACAGTCGAATCCGAGAGCGCCACCTTGCTTACCTGGCTCAGGACCTTTTGCAATGGCGCTGACGTTCCAACAATGTCCTCGAACATCGCTGCCTGGCTGATTTGTTCGCGCAGAACGATGTTTTCCCGCTGAAGCCTTTCCTCGTCCCGTTTGCGGTCTTCGATGTCGGTGCATGCGCTGTACCAGCGCAGTATTTTTCCTTCATCCTCATAGACGGGATTATAACGGGCTAAAAACCAACGATAGATTCCGTCGTGCCTACGTACCCGAACCTCCATTTCGAAAGCTGAGCCATCCAACGATGCGCAGTCCCATCGGGACTGAAGTCGCTCAAAATCATCAGGATGAATTGTGGCGTGGCCGGTCGGTCCCTTGAGCCACTCCTCCAGAGAGAGACCGATATAATCAAGTGCGGTTTGGTTGGCATAAAAACGCTCGCGCGCCGGTCCGAAAACAGCCACAACTTGAGGTGTGACGTCGAGGATCTGCCGAAGCACGTCCTGGCTTTTGCGCAGCGCCCTCGTCGATTGCTCCTGCTCAGTTACATCTATCCCCGTTCCCAGAATCCCGTCGCAGGTTGCAACGCCAACACACCGCACATAACGGATATCCCCATCGGGCCGTACGATGCGCTTTGTGAAGTCGAAATCATGACGCTCCGACATCGCCATACGGATTTCTTCTGCGACAAGACCCCGATCCTCCGGATGCACAAGCTCCATATATTCCGGAATGCTCGGGGGCTTCCCGGGCTTGAGGCCGTAAATCTCGAACAACTGCGCGGACCAATATTCGAAACCAGCATCGTTCAGAGCCCAGCCGCCGGTGCGCGCCAGTCGCTGTGCCTCTAGGAGGTAAAATTCAGCCTGCTTGCGCCTTTCAATATCGAAGCTGACACCAATCCAACATAGGAGTGTTCCATCCTCCGCGCGTAGGGGTTCGGCGCGGCCGACAAACCAGCGATATCCACCTTGAGCGTTACGTAGCCGGAAGGTCAGCTCTCCCGCAGCCCCCGTTCTGAGGCAGTTTGCCCAAGCTCTGCGTGACTCATCATGGTCTTCCGGATGTACCAGAGCGATATAGGAATCCCAGGCCGCACCCGTATCGATCCCACGCCGAAGAGGATGATCTTTTGGCAGGCCCAGATAGTCTGCCTTGTATCTGTTGACGAAGGTAAGAGCGCCGGAAGGCATGGCGTACCACGCATACGCAGGGATCGCGTCAAGGGCGCTTTGCAATTGGTCAAATGACAATGCCTCGTGCTCAAAAATACTGTACCGATGGGAACGACCGGTATCGCCAGGACCTTCCCGCCAGGATTGGCCCCGATCATTTTCAAGCTCGGCCTCTTCTGACACAGCGCCTCCAACATCGTGAACCATAAAAAATAGCTTGTGTCTTCACGCGCTTTCTTGATGAACCAGAACCAATTTGGAAGAACGTTGCCCAGAGCTTCCCTTTTATACCTCACATTTCTTATTTTAAGAGCCACCGCGACCAGGCTGTCGTAATGGGAACTCCGCTTCTCTATTCTCGCAACTGTGTTTCGACAAAATCTTTATTTTCCAAGTATTTAGGGATGCCAGACGTGGTGGTTGCTCTGTCATAGGTCTGGTCAAACGCGAAAACAGCAGGCCCTAACCTGCTCTGACCGCAAGAATTCGAAGTCGTCCCTATCATGGCGTCAACAATGCGCCTGAACTAACATTTACCCAAGACCCCCTTAAGGGGTGACCAATGGCGCTGTCTAGCAAGTACCGGGTAGCTCCGATCAAGTGGCTGCCTTGCGTCCGCGTTGGTGTAGCTTCGACCATGTTCGCCATGGCCGCCACACCTGCACACACCCAACAAGCCAACGTTGCGCCATCGCCGCAGACCGTTAACGCAGCTGAACCGCTATCCGTCGAGGAGATCATCGTCACCGCGCAGAAACGGTCCGAACCCATTTCCAATGTGGGCATGTCGATCACGGCCGCGCCCCAGACCGAACTCATCGAGAAGGGCATTACCAGCGCGGCTGACCTGACCCGGATCGAGCCGAGCATGCAGTTTTCCCCTTCACCCACCGGCACGCCGATCTACACGATCCGAGGCGTCGGGTATTTCGAGTCATCGCTAGCGGCCACCCCGGCCGTAAGCATCTACCAGGACGAGGTGCCTTATCTCTATCCGGTGCTAGCCAAAGGCGCTCTGCTCGATCTCGACCACGCGGAAATCCTCAAGGGTCCGCAGGGCATCCTGTTCGGCCAGAACGCCACCGGCGGGGCCATCAACTTCGACGTGGCCCATCCAACCCCGAACTTTGCTGTGGGTCTGAACGCCAGTTATGGCAGTTTCGACGCAACTCATATCGACGGTTTTTTGAGTGGTCCAATAACCGAGGCCCTGTCGATCCGCCTTGCACTGGGCCTCGACGCAGGCGGAGCTTGGCAAAAGAGCGAGACCAGAAATGACACCTTGGGGAATAAAGATCTAAAGATCGCGCGGCTAATTCTCGATTGGCAGCCAAACAACAAGTTCAAAGCCAGCATCAACCTGAACGGCTTTCGCGACCGGTCGGATGCCCAGGCGGGGCAGCTCTTTGGCTACCACTTTACAGCGCCACAGTTTATCTCGCCGGTGTCACCCGCTCAGCTCTCGACCCCGGCCGGCTACGATCCCAACACGGCTTACTTGGCGACCTATCCGGAGCATATCCTAGCCCAGCTCGCTGAACCGATGAATCCGTCCAACGATCGGCAGGCTGACTGGATCGCGGGCACGCATCCGCGGTTCGACGAGACCTACTACCAAGGATCTCTGCGGACGGACTATTCGGTGTTGGACGCTTTCGTCCTGACATCGATCACCAGTTACGAGCGTTACACGCAGCATGACCGAAACGACGCTGCCGGCGAGGCGGTACCGACGGATACATTCATAATCAATGGCAACGTCAGCTCGGTCTACCAGGAAATAAGGGCGCACGGTGACCTGATTGATCACCGGCTCGATTGGCTTTTCGGCTTCAATTACGAGCACGATTTGAGCAAAGAGAATGCATTTACCGATGACTTCTTCACCTCGGGGTCCTTTTTGACCGGCGGTTCGCCCTTTTCACTGTTTCAGATCGCGCCATACACGGTCGTTGGCAACCCAACTCATGTCGAAGCTGAGACAAAGGCGGTCTTCACCAATCTAGATTATAAATTCACACCTCAGATCGTCGGCCATGCGGGGATACGCTATACACAATCAGATCAGGGTTTTGGCGGCTGCGCCTATGCCGGCGATCCGCTGAGCGGTTTTCTGGGCGTCCCGGCTGGTCAGTGTGCCACAGCCCTCCCCGATGGCGGGCGCGGCGAATACTTCACCAACCTAAATCAGAGCAATGTCCCCTGGCACATTGGATTAGATTGGAAGTTCGCGCCAAACAGCATGCTCTATGTGGCGGTCAGCAAGGGTTACAAAGCCGGAACGAGCCCCAACCTTGGTGCGGAAACCTACCAACAACTGACGCCGGTTCGGCAGGAAGCACTGCGGTCCTATGAGGTCGGACTGAAATCTTCACTGTGGCAAAAGACGCTGATCTTCACCGCCGACTACTTCCACTACGACTACAACAATAAGCAAGTGCTCGGTCGATTCCTGGACCCGATTTTTGGCGATTTGCAGGCGCTGGTGAATGTCCCGAAGTCGAAAGAGGATGGCTTCGAAGCCGCCGCTACATGGCGACCTATCGGCGGCCTCACCCTCAGCGCCGCGGTGACTTATCTTGACAGCCGTGTCGACAGTGACTTCTTTAACTATGGCCCGTACGTTCTCATTGAGACGGACACCGTCAACTACAAGGGTGAGGCCTTCCCCTTCACCCCGAGGTGGTCCCTGAACTATGGCGCCCGCTATGACTGGCCGGTGTCCCAGACACTTTCCGCCTATGTGAGCCTGGATGGCAGTTATCAGACACGGACCTCGTCGGCCTTCGGGGATACGGCTGCTCATGTTGAGGGCCCTTCATTGAACAACGGGGCCCACGGCCTGCTCAACCTGGCAGCAGGTGTCGAAAGTCAAAATGATCACTGGCGCATCGAGATTTGGGGCAAGAACGTGACCAACACCTACTATTGGAATACGGCCTTCTACGAGTTCGACCCGGTCGTCCGCTATACTGGCCTGCCCGCGACATACGGCGAAACCTTGTCCTATCGATACTAATTCGCCCGCCGAGACCTGTGCCCAGCCGCTCAGTCAAGGTCTGAAAGCAGCATCCAAAGACCCAGGGCCGGCGGCACAAGGAAGCACCAATGGTCGGTCGTAATATAAAGAAGAGCCGCTCCACTGCATCCGGCAGCAAATGCGATGACAGTGGTGCTCATGCGCCGCAGTCTTGCCGCGGTCAGGGCCGATGCCTCGGGCGCAAGGCCCTGCCAAAAGTCGGCTACATCAAGCATGATTTGGGTCGTGGTTCCTGTCATCACCGTGGTTGGGGGCGTTTGTGAAAAGTAGATGCGGTGCGCCGCATTCTGGATCGCCATGGCGGCTACCAACATCATTCCCGTGGCGATCGCTTCGATACCGTCGCCACTTGAAAAAGGACCGTGGCACAAAGCCATGGCGGCTCCCCCAGCGAGCAACACAACCTTGGTCGTCAGCATGATCCGCAATCCCGGCAGCCTCATTGCTGCCAGCCGGAAAGAAAGAAGGCGGGTAACAATGACGGTGCTGCAGAAGACGGGAAGCGCCAAAAGCTTGGCAACCAGTCCTGAAACTCCCAGAGCCAGCGATGCTCCGAGAGTAACAAGGTTGCCAGTCACATGGGCCGTAAAAAGGCCGTGTAGAGCGAGGAAACCAATCGTGTCAACGTAACCAGCGTTCAGGCTCAGCAGCAGAGGCAGGCCAGGGTTGGGTTGGAGCTCGGTCACCATCCAACTTTACCTTCAACACCTAAATAGTTGCCGTCATGGCCGCCCGCCTGGAGAATGGAGTGGGCGACTTGAAACCGGACAGCCTCGATAGCTGCAGCGAAATGCGGCGTAATCTGCCAATCAACTCGCCCCTGAACATATGTCCCCGTGTAACTTCCCCCTCGACCTGCCGTACCCAGTACGGGAATATCGGGCTGGGTATAAACGGCATCCGATGTTGTCTCACGCCATTGTGCCGCGACAGCCAGCATGGCGGTCACATTTGGCTCCGGCTTTACGGTCAGAGACGGTTTAACGTGAATAAAGTTAGTATAGCCGGTATAGCCCGATAGCGTCTCGTAATAGCCGTTCGGGAAGAGCGGATTGAAGGTTCCGAGAGTTTTGTTATTGCTGTTGCCCGAAGCCGCATCGATCTGAAGCCCCAATCGTGGGGTCCAGTACACCTCAGAAAGGGTGTAGCCGGCCCGCGATCCCACAGCCCATGCACGGATGGACTCATTGGCAATATGGCCTGACTGCCCCATCCATTCGGCGTCCCAGTCAAAGCCATAGGCGTGGCCGGCATAGCGAAGGTCCAGAATGTTTCTCAGCTCGGTACCACCGACAGACAGAAAGTGCGCATGGTCCTGCTTATATTGCGATAGAATCGCGCTTATGTCGGAATCGTCTGAGATTTTGTATTCCGCGCGTATACCTCCGTAGGTGAGGTGGTTGCTACTATAGTCATCGAACGCGCGCAAATCGCGGTTCTGGACAGGATGGCTATAGAAGGAGATGAATCTCCAGTCACCGGTCTCATAGTCCGCCCATAAGGCATCGTAAGATTGGCGAATATTTGGGCCGTCGCGAACCGAGATGAAGCGCTGTAGGTCAAAGCCGATCTGCTGACGGCCGGCCCGCAGCCGTAGGACGCCATCGCCAATCTTTGTCGTGTAGGCGAGAAAAGCCTGTTCCAGGTCCAAACGATCCTGATCCACTGGCGTCAATGTTGATTTGCCGGGGGCAAAATCGCTTTGGACCTGCACAAACGCCTGCAATTCATCCCAGCGCACATCGACATGGGTCTCCAACCGGCTGATGACATACTCCTGTGGTCTGGCGCCATTGACGCCAAAATTCACAGCATCATTGGCCTCAAAACGCTCACGCAAATCGGCCCCAAGCGAGAGATAGGCGTCGGACGCCAGGGGTACGTATTTGAGATTATCCAGTGGCTCGCGCGGCACCGCCGAGTTTGCCAGTACCGACCAATCTTCCTGCCATCGATTGAACAGGATTTGGGGACGGGCGGGCGCATCCGTGTCCGCCGCGGCTGTCAATGTCGAGGCAATCAGTACCAAAAGGCAGGTACATGGGCCTCTCATTTTTGGGCGGCATGAATCTCGGCGATGTAGCCACCCGGGAATTGCACCATGGCGGTCCGCCGGTCGCCAACGACCTCGGGTTGGATAAGTATTTCGACGCCTGCGGCCTTGGCTTTGGCGATGGTGCTGTCCAAATCCGGCACCGCATAGCCAGTCAGTTCGCGGCCATAGGGGAATGGCAGGTGGCCATCGGTAGCAAGAAGCATCAGTTTGCCGAAAGGCGTCTCCAGCCGAACACGGCGATAAGTCTCAGCAGGCTTTCCTATCTCCACTCCCGCAGCAGCCTTGTCGTCCGATATGACACGGCCGGTGGCAAACGCGAGAAAGTCATGGATGAAGGCATCCGCCCGATCTGGTGCAATGTAGATGCGGTTCTCGGGAATGGTGCCCAGCGGTGCATAGTTCGGCGGTGTCGTGTGCCAGTAAAGCTGCATGTTCACGCCACCCGGCCATTGGATCACTGCATCACGGCCTATTGGATCGGGAAAAGGAGCGACGATCACGGAAGCGCCGGCCGATTGCGCCGCCTTGGTGGCCGCATCGAGATTTGTGACTAGATATCCGGTCCGCTCGGTACCGAACGGCGCGGGAATGGGTGTCTTGAATCCGAAAACCGAGGTCGTGCCGGCGGGCGTCAAAGCCAGCTGTGACATGGTCTGGCTGGGTGTTGGCGTAACCTGAAACACCCCTTGTTTGGAGGTCGTGCCTCCGAAGGTCGCGGTGAAACTGGCGACAAAGCGATCGAAATCGGCCGCGGCCACATAGACGTGGGTCGTATCATATTGCGGCCCAACAGCCCAGGTTGCGGCACTGGCCAAGTTGCTGAAACCGCACGCCAGAATTGCGACGAGGATGGTCGGTCGAATGACGCGCATCGAGGTTCTCCTAATAAGATGGGTCAAGGCGCCGCCGCGCATCGCGCTCGGCCAGAATTGCCGCCACTATGAGGCCAGCAATCAGGCCAAGATGCTCAAAGAAGGTGTTGGTGGCAACAAAACGCTCTTGCCCCTGCATTGTCCAGAACGGACTCGCGGCGAAAGTAGCGACGGCAGTGAGAACGCCCAATGCCCCCGCCCCAAGCCAGAACAGCCGTCCGGTGATCATGAGCAGCGAACCGATCAATTCGACTGCGATAGCGGCGACCGCCCATACCCAACCAGGATGGAAGCCGAAATGCTCCTGCTCAGCGATTGCCGCGGAGAAATGAGTGAGCTTGACTATTCCACCTAGCAAATAGGCACTCGTCAGTCCCAAGCGTGCGAGGAGCCAGGTCCAACGCCACTCCAATATCGCATCCACCCAGGACGGATCGCTCATCACACGGCCCAGCAGGCACAACCAAGCGCCCCCCAGAAGGATTTCAGGTCGGACGCCGGCAACTGCGCTGACCATGCGCGCGCATGGTCATGTCCATGCACATTGCAGGTTGCGGCACATGCGCAGCTGACCGAGGCGCTGTTCGAAATTGTCGCCTGGGCACCCCAGGCAGCATAGCCACCGTAAGTCCTGACAGGCGACCAGTCCGGCATCGGCGGCGGCAGCGCGGTTTGATCGAGGCTGGAAAAGTCGCCCGCGCCATACACAATCCGGCCGCCAACCATTGTCAGATCGGAGGTAAGGCCTGCGATTTCATCTTCCGAACAGGCGAAATAATCCCTGGAAGGCACCATGAGATCGGCAAGTTGGCCGACCGCAATACGGCCTTTGCGGCCTTCTTCGTTGGAGAACCAGGTGACCTTTTCGCTCCACATGCGCAGCGCGGTCTCGCGGTCCAGGCAGTTGCGTTGCGGATAGATGCGAAGCCCGCCGACCGTGCGTCCGGTAACGAGCCAGGCAAGCGAGACCCACGGATTGTAAGAGGCGACGCGGGTCGCGTCGGTTCCCGCCGAGACGGGCAACCCCTTCTCTAGCATGCGGGCAAAGGGCGGTGTGGATTCCGCCGCCCCAAGACCATAACGCCCGACGAAATACTCGCCCTGGTAGGCCATGCGGTGCTGTACGGCCACGCCACCGCCCAAGGCCGCGATCCGGTCGATCGACGCATCGCTGATGGTCTCGGCATGGTCGAAAAACCAATGCAGGCCATTGAGCGGGGTGTCTTGATTGACCCGCTCGAACACGTCCAAGGCTCGCGAGATTGTCTCGTCATAGGTTGCGTGCATTCGCCAAGGCCAGCGATTCTCTGCCAATATGCGGACGACATCTTCGAGATCGCCCTCCATTTCAGGGGGCATATCGGGACGGGGCTGGCGGAAGTCTTCGAAGTCTGCCGCAGAAAAGACAAGCATCTCACCCGCGCCATTGTGGCGAAAATAGTCATTTCCTTGCTTGTACTTGGAGGTTTTTGTCCAGTTCAGAAAATCCTGCTTCTCAGCCTTTGGCTTCTGCGTGAAGAGATTGTAGGCCAGGCGGACCGTAAGCTGACCGTCTTGGGCCAGTTTGTCGACCACCGCATAATCCTCAGGATAGTTCTGGGAACCGCCCCCCGCGTCGATTGCGCCTGTGATCCCGAGCCGATTCAGCTCGCGCATGAAATGTCGCGTGGAATTCAGCTGATATTCGAATGGCAGTTTTGGCCCTTTTGCGAGAGTGGCATACAAGATGGCCGCATTGGGCTTGGCCAGAAGAAGGCCGGTGGGATTGCCGGCACCGTCGCGAATGATCTCACCGCCGGGCGGATTCGGTGTGTCTTTTGTATAGCCGACCGCCCGCAGGGCCGCACCGTTCAGCAGCGCCCGGTCGTAGAGATGCAGTATGAATACGGGAGTATCAGGAGCCGCCGCGTTCAGTTCGCCAATAGTTGGCAGGCGCTTTTCCCGGAACTGATACTCCGTGAATCCACCCACCACCCGCACCCATTGCGGCGGCGGCGTGATAGCGACCTGCTTTTTTAGCATTGCCATCGCGTCCGCCAACGACGGCACACCGTCCCAGCGCAACTCCATATTAAAGTTGAGGCCACCCCGTATGATGTGCAGGTGATTGTCGATCAGGCCGGGAAGAACCCGGCGCCCTTTCAGGTCGACCTTGTTCGTTTTGGGGCCGGCAAGAGGCAGCACATCCTCCTCCCGGCCTACGGCAACAAAGGCACCATCCCTGATCGCAACCGCATTGGCACCGGGATTGCCCCGATCCAGGGTTGTGAAAAGGCCTCTGTAGAGGATGAGATCAGGGGCAGTCATGCGTCACCTTTGGAAGTCCGAGACTTGTCCGATCCGCCTGGCAGCATGCCAAACAGATGCGGCGCACATTCGGCCTGCTTCCAGGCCCTTTCGATGCTGATGCCACGCATCAAGTGCTTGCCCAATGGCAGAATCTGCTCACCCATTAAGATGCCCAGAAGCCCGACAAGCGCGATGAGCGGGGGTGCTGGCGAGCGAACTTGCAGCAAGCTGTAGATCACACCCACCAGAAGCCCCGCGCCCAGAGATAATAGATAGACCTTCATGGCGGGCTCTCCTCCAGCTTTCCTAGGCTGCCTTGTTGCCGGCCTCCGATGCATGTTCTCCAAGCGCCCACTTGGAGAAGCGCACCTGGATGCCATAAGGAGAATGGGCGCGGAGTATGTCCATCACGCCATTGTAAGTTTCCGAGCGTGCCCAGTCCTGCTGCAGTTCAAAAAGGTATTGGCAGGACGTGATCGGCACGGCGCCAGCTTGAACCAGCCGATCCATCGACCTGTTGTGTGCTTCGATCGAAAGATCGCCACATGCATCAGCGGGAACAAATATTTCGTATCCCTCTCTCAGCATGTCGAGACTTGGAAACATCACGCAGGCCTCGGTCCACAGCCCGGCAATGACGAACCTTTTCTTCCCGGTAGCGGCGACCGCTTTGCGAAAATTCGCATCCAGCCATGAGTTCATGGAGGTCCGGTCGATGATTTCGTGCTCCGGGAATAGTTCGGTCACTTCAGGCATGAAAGGACCAGAGAACGTGTCCTTCGCAACAGTCGATATCACCGTTGGGATATTGAACAGTTTGGCAGCCTTGGCCAGTATCTGGATGTTGTTGAACACTGACAGACGGTCGTGCGATTGCACACCTTGGTACATTGCGGGTTGATAGTCGATCAGGGCGATCGCGCTGTTTTGGGGGGTAAGCATCTCGACTTTTGACATATTTCACTCTCCTTATCGTGGGATCGTTGTGGCGAGAGGTGCAGGCGGCTCCCCTCTGAAAGATTCTCGCTCGGCTCGGCATCTTCAACGTTCAACAGGGACCAATAGATCTGTTTCTTCCGAGCAAGGATTGTCTGATTGACTCATCCTTTGAACGATTTTGCGCCAGAATGTTTCGGGCCGAGACGTAGTTCTGTCACAGGTCTCAGGTTTCGTGCTGACGCCAGGGATACCACTTTGATCGCGACGTTTTTAGCAGCTATCACACCCCTTCGATGTCCAGCCCGTGTTCGAATTGAGATTCCTGCTGGCGTGCAGTCTCGGATTCGCCCACTGTGATGGAAGCGTTCTGCTATCGCTGCATATCCATCAGCGTTTTCATCGGAATCATGTTGTGATTGAGGTTCGCCATGATCCAGAGCGAGCCAAAGATAAGTAAGAAACGATAAGAAGACCGAATGCCAGAGCTAGTACATTGTTCGTGTTGTCTGGACCTGTGGTTATATGCAGGAAAAACACCAAATGAATCCCCATCTGCGCAATCGCCAGCGTGACAATGGCGATGGAAACGCCCGGCCCATAGATCGCATGGATTCGGACGGCCCAGAAGGATGCGGCGGTTAGAGTAACGGCTGAAACAAGTGATGATTGCGGCGGTCGATCAGGGTGACATTGGCAGCAGTGCGAGCGATTGCCTTCGCCGCCACCAGGCCTGCGAATCCCGCGCCTACAATGACCACCTGTGGCCGTTCATTGGTCACCGCTGAGCCATTGGTGGCAGTGGTCTAGCATGTTTCGCGCGCAGTTGTAGCAAGCCCAAGAGCATTTGGTCGCGCTCCGCTTCGAGCTCAGCAATCGAGCGGGAGCCGACTTCGGCATGAACACCGTCGATCAATTTTTTCTGAACTTCCGGAGTCAGTTCCGGCTGACCGAGAACCTTCCACCAAGCTGTCATTGGACTGGTGAATTGCTGGAAGAAATGCTCGATCCCGCCTTGGCCGCCTCCAAGATGGTTCAGCATCAGTTGGCCCATTAGGCCCCATCGCAAGCCCGGCCCCCAACACAAAGCAGTATCTACATCGCTCGCGTTCACGACTCCCTCGGCAACGAGGTAATACACTTCGCGAGCCAACGCTGCCTGCAGGCGGTTCGCGACATGACCTGGTACTTCTTTAAGCAGCCTTACGGTTCGTTTTCCCAACGCCGTGTAAAAGTCTACCGCACTGCGAATCGTATCTTCAGAGGTTTTGCCCCCCCCAACGATTTCAACCAACGGGATCAGGTGCGGGGGGTTGAATGGGTGCGCTATGACGCAGCGTTCGGGATGATTAGCGCAACTAGACTGGATTTCGCTCATTGTGAGGCCGGAAGAGCTCGATGCAATGATCACGTCGGGCGGGAGTAGTTCGTCCAGCTGCTTGTAGAGCGTCTTCTTGAAATCGATTTTCTCGGGCCCATTCTCCTGAACCCAATCAACTTCCTTAACTGCGGTCGCGAGATCTGACACGAACCTCAGATTTTCTTGGCATGCGATATCTGAAAGACCTAGGCGTTCCAGCGCTGGCCAGGCTGCTTGCACAAACTTTCGCAGAGCTTCTTCAGCTTTCGGCGCTACATCGGTAGCGACGACCTGCAGACCTTTTGCGAGAAAGAAAGACGCCCAACTCGCGCCGATTACGCCTGTGCCGATAATAGCAACTTGCTGGACAGGTCTGTTCATGGTCATGCTTAGTTCTCCTTTGACGGAAATTCGCCGAAGGCAATGCCGGTGACATTGCCCTGGGCGAATTGCAGTACTCGTTTGCCTGTTCCATCGAGGTGGGCAGAATAAACGTTCCCACCAAGGTCAGTCATGAACATGGTGTTGCCCGGAACGTCGAGTGCGATGCCTATCCCTTCCATGAGATGTGTAATGACGATCTCAGGGGCGCGGTCCTCAGGCTTGGCGTCGATCGCCGCGCGATTTACCGTATTGCCCCGGGGCGGATCACCCCGATCGGTCCAGTAGAGCATTCGGTTTTCGACATCAAGTTCAAGGTCGATCGGCTCGGGCAGCTTGTCGAGCCACACTTCCACGTCCCGCCTGTCAGTGGCGTTTGCTCCCGCCGGCATTTCGATGCCTGCCCGGCAGATCCGCCCGAGCCCGGCATTGTCCGGACCTTTCTGCGTCCAGTACATGTGACCGTATTTTTGATCCAAGGTAACGCCCACGCACCAACGGGTTTGATCCTGGCTGTCAGCCGTCCCAGAACCGGTTTGAACCAGCGTCTCGACCTTGGAACCATCCAGGTTGGAACGCATCACACGCATTCCCTCCCGATCACACCAGTAAAGTTTGCAGTTGGCCCCATCGAGATGCAGTTGCTTGGGGGTATGGGTCACACCGGCAGGAATGATTGTCACACGATTCCTGCCATCGATATCGACGCGTTCAATTGAACCATCATCAAGACTTGGCACACCCATATTTGTCCAGTAGATGTGGCCCTTCTCAACATCTACCGCGGCCCCGTCCGGGATTCGGCAATTCTCAACGATAAGCTTGCGGTCCAACCCGTCAGTATTCATCGAATAGATATGGCCAGCGCTTACCTCAAGATAAAATAGCTTCGCAATTCTGGCTTCTTTCCGAGGGACAACTTCCAATTTGTTGGCAAAGCCAGTAGTCACAATTCTTCTCCTTTTTTCGACGCGGTAATCCATTTGTGGCCTTTATGCTCCAGCGACATGAGCCGGACGCCTTTGCAGGAACGCCATAGATACTGGCCATGTGTCTTCTGTTTGCGCCGATGTACGAAACTCTTCATTCGGCACTCTCACCGCAGCCTTGATCTCACCACGAAATACTCGCCTCGTTAGTCTTTTACCTGTCTCTTTCATGGTTGAACTCGCGGGAACGTGGTTGGGCACGTTTTCGCTATTGCGCGGCACGCTGTTTCGCTCGCGTAATCGCTCCGCCGGCGCGTAAGCTTTCGATTTCGCCCGCGTCGAAACCCAATTGCCGCAGAATATCTTCGTTGTGCTCTCCGACTTCGGGCGCACGCCTTGCGGGAACTTTGGTTACCCCCTGCACCTGGATTGGGCTGCTAATTGTTGAGGTCAGTTTGTCTCCCGCCCCATCAAGGGGAACGATAACCTCATTGGCGCGCAACTGAGGGTCGTCAATTACCTCTTGTGGCCCCCGGACCGCGCCGAAAGTCACATGCACACCATTGAATACCTCGTACCAATGAGACATCGGTTGTGCACCGAACACCTCATCGAGAATGGCGGTGAGCTGCGGCATGTTAGTTTTTAAGTTTGCAGGATCAGAGAACCGCGGATCTGATGGAAGGTCCGGCCGGCCGATAGCCTCGGCCACCGCCGCGATTTTGTCTGGCGTAACAATAAGAACGAACCAGGTGCCATCAGAAGCTTTGTACACATTCAGGGCGGCATTGGCCGGATTCTTGCGATCATGAGGCTCAAAGAACTTTGCGCCACATAGTGCCGCCTGAATCGAAACGCTGGCAGACCATACGCCCTGGGCGAGCAGCGAGGTCGTGACGTATGCTCCCTCCCCCGTGCGCTCGCGACGATAGAGCGCCGTAACAATTGCAGAATAAAGCCCCATGGCAGTCGCGTTGTCGCCGCTACCGGCCACAGGCCAAGTTGGAGGAAGCCCCGCATCTCGCGTCATCGACAGCAGCCCGCTGCGGGCCCAGTATGATGTGATGTCGAAACCGGGAAGATCGGCATCCGGCCCCTTTTGACCGAAGCCGGTCACGTCGGCATAGATCAGCCGCGGATTCCATTGCATGACATCGTCATATTCAAGCTTCAAACGCTTCCTTGCAGGGTGCGGAGTGTTGACGATCAGGACATCTGCCCATCGAACGAGCTTTTCGAGAATCTTTTGGGCACCGGGCGATTTAAGATCGAGCGCCATGCCGCGTTTGTTGCGGTTTGCCAAATGCCATGGATAGGGATCATGCGCCTGCGGCTGCGGAGGAATTTGATGCCCGTGTCTCCAAAGGTCGCCTGTTGGAGGTTCCACCTTGATTACATCCGCCCCGAAATCGGACAGAATCACGGCGGCGCTCGGACCGGCGATAAAGCTCGATAAGTCCACCACTTTGAGTCCAGAAAAGATATTTTTCTCCACCACAATGATCTCCTGAACGGCGAGAATGAGCTTATCGACCTGAGAATTTCGGGACGCGCTTCTCAAGAAAAGCCGCCACGCCTTCTTTTTTGTCTTCTGTGGCGGCGCAGACGCCAAAATAGGCTGCCTCGAGCAAAAGGCCCTCGCTTTGACTGGTATCCAAGCCCTTGTTCACCGCATCAAGCGCGAACTTCACTGCTATTGGCGCATTGGCCGCGATGATTTTGAGAATCGCTTCAGCACGGACAACAAGACGATCGGCAGGCACGATTTCGTTGATGAGGCCGATGCGATATGCCTCCTGGGCATCAATCATGTCTCCGGAAAGGATCAGATGCATTGCGTGACCCTTTCCCACCAGGCGCGGCAGTCGCTGCGTTCCACCCCCGCCAGGCGGAAGCCCAAGCTTGACTTCCGGTTGCCCAAATTTCGCGTTTTCGACCGCAATTCTGATCGTGCAAGCCATTGCGGTCTCGCAGCCACCACCGAGGGCGAATCCGTTAACAGCCGCGATTACCGGCTTACCAAGCCCCTCTATGAGATCGAGAACTTCCTGTCCGAAACGGCTTGATCGTTCGGCTTCAACCGCGGTGAAATGCGCGAGCTCGGTGATATCCGCCCCGGCGATAAAAGCTTTGTCGCCGGCGCCAGTAAGGATGACACCGCGGATCGATAGATCGTCACGCGCACATTCAAATGCCGTTCGCAAATCACGCCAAGTGCACGTGTTCAAGGCATTGAGAACCTTCGGCCTGTTGAGCGTCACATACGCGACGCCCCCTTTCCTTTCATACATCACATTTTCGAGGGTCAGCGTCACAGGAACAGCGGCATCCATTACACACTCCAATTGGCAACGCCGATCAAGCATGGCTTCCCGAACCACGCACGCGTCAGACGAATGCGCTGAACCCTGTAATGGCCTTGCCCACGATCAGGTTCTGCATCTGGTAGGTGCCCTCGTAAGAATAGAGCGCTTCCGCGTCCGCGAAAAACCGTGCGGCCTTGTGATCAACGACAATGCCGTTCGCACCCATAAGCTCGCGCGCCCACGACACGGTTTCGCGCATCCTGGCGGTACAGAACGCTTTTGCGAGCGAAGCATGATGGTCAAAGAGCTTGCCTTCATCATCCATCTGCGCGAGCCGCATCATCATGCACTGGCAGGCCGTCACGTTGGCAAGCATGCGAGCCAGAAGATCCTGCACCAGCTGAAACGACCCGATCGGCCGGCCGAACTGAATGCGTTTCTGGGCATAACGCAAGGCCGCCTCATAGGCGCCCATCTGGCAGCCAGTCGATGCCCAACCCACCATGTAACGCGTCATGCGCAGGACACGCGCGGTATCTCGGAACGAATTTCCGCCCTGAAGACGATTTTCCTCCGCCACGGGACAATCCTTGAGTGTGATCAGCCCGTTCTGAACGACCTTCAGCGAGATTTTGTGCTCGATCTTTTCGACGCTAAAACCAGGCGTGGTCTTATTCTCAACGATAAATCCCTTGACCTGATTGTCCGCGATGTCCCTTGCCCAGATGATCGAAACGTCACACCAAGTTGAGTTGCCGATCCATTTCTTTTGACCGTTCAGAATCCAGGCGTCACCTTTACGTTCGGCGGTGGTCGTCAAGCCTCCCGCCGCCCCGGAGCCAACCTCCGGTTCGGTCAGTCCGAAGCATCCAATTTTCTCCAGCCGCGCCATAGGAGGCAGCCATTTTTGCTTCTGTTCCTCCGAACCGGCCAAATAGATAGAGCCCATGGCGAGACCGTCATGCACGCCAAAAAACGTGCAGAAAGAAGCATCGGTGCGTGCCAACTCCATTGTAATGAGCCCAAACAACTCCTGGGAGCCGCCGCGACAGCCATAGCCATCGAGGCCAAGGCCGCCAATATTGAGGTTTTTGAATGCTGGCAGCAATTCAAAAGGAAACGCATCATCCGCCCAGTATTTGTCAATAACCGGAGCGACCTTGTCCTCCATGAATGCGCGAACTTGCTTCAGAAGTATGAGATCATCTGAATTAAGCTTCTCCGCAAACTCGTAGAAATCGCTATTGGGTAGAGGCAGTGGTTTTGATTGTTTGGTCATCGGGCTAGGCGTCACCGGATGCGCCATTTCGGTCTCTCCAACTTGGGTTATGCAAATGTCCATACGTCGATCGAACGGCATCTGGGGTTGAAATGACTCTATGCCAAAGGGACCGCAGGGTATTTAACGGAAATCGTGCGACTTGAAGAAGCCTATGATGTTCTGCCGCCTCGAGCTTGCGACGCGCAAGCCCGTCGTACAGGCAAATTATAAACCTTTCGCACGATATGAATTCATGCAGCCACCTTCACACGTTCGGCTTCCAGAGCCTCGCGCACCTTCGGCCTACTTTTTACACTGTCCATAAATGCACGCAGATATGGAAAGGGCGTGAGATCGACCTTCGCGTATGCCGACCAGCCTACAATTACGAACAGATAGGCATCGGCAGCCGTAAATTTCTCACCTGTCAGGTAGGGCCCATCATCCGCCAGATAATTCTCCACCAAGGTAAGACGGCCGGTGATTTTGCTCCGAACGATTTTCTGTACATCGGCGCCAAATTCGGGATGAAATAACCAGGGGCTATACATCTTGTGCAGTTCCGTGGCGATGAAATTGAGCCATGATTGAAGGCGATATCGCTCGAGCAATCCGGCGGGCGGCATCATGCCAGACTGCGGCTTAAGATCGGCAAGATACTGGACAATGACCGCGCTCTCACTCAACAGCGAACCGTCATCGAGCTGTAGGACAGGAACATAACCCGTGGGATTGATCTGAACATAGTCCACGCCGCTGGCCGTCATATGCAGCGTCCTACGAATGTCCACTCGCTCCAGCTCAAGTACAATACCTGCCTCGCGGGCGACGATATGGACCGCGAGCGAGCAAGTGCCGGCGGAGTAATATAGTTTCATGGCGGTGCCTCTCCCATGTCGGCCAAACGGGATCTGGGATTATGACGACCTTAAGTCGAGAGATATGAGGCGTATTTGAGAGAACTCTACTGACTTGAAAAAGCGTGCGATCTTCTGCCGGCGTCTTTCCATGTCGAGAATCCAACGTGGCAACACCACGAACGTCTTCCGGACAATTACAGCAAAAGATCGTTATGTCTGGTTCGTCCTATTCACGTCATTACAATGCCAGACAACCCGTCATGGAAAGTCGTATTGTGCCGTGCATCGATCCGCAACTGAACCACCAGCGACGGCTGTCGTCGGGGCACCTTGCAGCGCAGGGCGCGCGGGGATGCGGTGGAGCGATTTACAACCACCATGAAGTTACGAGAGTTGGAAAGGATTTTGCGTAAGACCCTGCGCCGTAAGCTTGGCACTAGGCAACTTACCCGCATCTGTTGGAGAATCGATGATCGGGAAACGGGCTCGAAAGTCCGATCTGCGGCCGGGCTCATCGCCCATTTGGAAAGATAATCATGGAAGCACTATTGAGGAACTTCCTAACCGATCAGATCTTCGGTCTGAACGGCCTGGTCAATCTTGCGAATCTTGCATTTCTATTGGCACTCTCCGTGCGCAATGTCCTCTGGTTGCGCATTCTATCGCTCGCGTCCGATGTCCTGGTATTGCCCTATTACTATTTTCAGCACGAACCGCTCTGGCCGCCGGTCTTCTGGGGCGTAGCGTTCATCATCGTCAACTGTATTCAAATCGTGATCCTGGCCTTGGACCGGCGCCCTGTAATTCTGAGCAACCGGGAACAGGAACTGTACCACGTGGCATTTGGGTCTATCGACAAGCGGGATTTTCTAAAAATTGCGAGCCTCGCCCGATGGCTCGACGTCTCGCCCGGCGAGACGATCGTCAAGAAAGGCCATCACATATCGGAGGCGATTGTCCTCATTTCCGGCGAAACCGAAGCGGTTCTCGATGGCCAGCCCGCCTTGCCATACCGCCCGGGGCAACTCATCGGAAATGTAAGCGCGTATAGCGGCCTCGTCTGTCCGATGGATGTGGTGGCGCGATCGCCCACCAAAATCGCCATATGGGATATGGAGCAAATTAGAGAGTTCACCGCCAAAAGGCCAGATCTCCGCGCCAGACTTCTGCAAATCATGAGCGCGGATCTTGCCGCGAAATTGCAGGAGAGACTCCAGGCATGAAGCGGGCAAGACGAGTCGAAAAAACACCTCTCGCAATATCTGTCGTTGCTGCATCTGAAGTCGGACCGTTTCCGATTGCGACCTTTCCTAATGATGAATTGATATTAAACTGAGAGCTGTTCTCACACCTCCACTGCAGCCGGCCCCACAGTAGAGGGAGTGCTCGTATCGTCCGCAGGGAGCGCCCTCGTCTAGTCTCGTATCTGGGGATGGGACAAGCTTGATACAGCGTCGTGCGCAGTCATTGCCCGCGACGCGTTAGCCAGGCCGGTTGCAGTCGGCTTTGGTCGCCATCTTCAAGAATGCCTTCGCGCGCCGCACTGATCGACAGGCAAGTCGACGTTTTTCTGTCGCTGGGTGGGGGATGGCAGTCCGATGCCGCCAGAGAGAACCCTCGACCGTGACGGTCGCGGCGGCCGCCTGCTCCTCTGTCCCCCCGGACTTTTCCGGCACACGTCGCTGCCATAAAAGTTCGGCCGCAATCCTTCGAGCCCATTCGTATGGGTGGCCCAAATCAAAATGTCTGGAACGCCGGCCAGCGCGGCTGCGCCATGTCCCTCGGCCCGGGACTGGTGGCCGAAAGCATGATGTTCCGCATGCGCTCGGCACAGCCACCGAATTGCGCGCCATGAAGAACTATGCCGGACACCGACTCAGTCCCTGGTTAGGCCATCTCATGGTCTCCCGTCAGGAAACCTCGCGCCCCCTACTCACAGCGGGTGAAATCATGCAGTTGCCGCCCTTGGACGAGCTCGTCCTTGTATCCGGAACCGCACCGATACGTGGCAAAAAGGTGCGTTATTTCGAGGATCGTGAACTGAGAGCGCGGATCTTAGCGCCTCCGGCCACTAGAGCACCTCAGGTTCTAGCGCCACCGACCGCCGCCCAGTGGATTGATACCGTCCAACCGGCGGCAGAAGCAGCAGAAGCGGTCACGTCACCGAGCGATTTAGCCAACGCTGGCCTTAGGCGCGAGCCCGAACTCCCAACACATGAGGAGATTGCTCCGCCCAGCAAAGCGGCACAGGAATTCGAGGCACCGGAGCGCCCGTCACGAAGCACCGCACGGCGCAACCTGCAGCGCCGCTTCATCGACACGGCTCGGCAGGCTTCGCTCGATTTGGGCGACGATATGGGCGTGTGATGCGCATCAAGCACACTTTCAGACTTCCTGCCGATCTTGCTGGCCAACTGGACGATTACGCGGCGCGCAAGCGCATCTCTAAGGCCATTGTTGTCGAAACCGCCCTTGCCTCATTCTTGTCACCGGACGGCGCCGACCGCCTGGAAGCAGCTCTAGGGCGCAGGCTTGATCGTCTCGGGCGCCATATGGAAAGGCTGGAGCGCCACGCCGCCATCGGCAATGAAGCCCTCGCCCTGTTTGTGCGCTTCTGGTTGACCCATACACCTCCCCTGCCAGATACGGCATCACCGGCAGCACAGGCCAAAGGCAACGAACGCTATGACGGCTTCATCGAGGCGCTAGGCCGGCGTCTTGCACGCGGAACTGTCCTCGCCGATGAACTCGCCCATGATGTTGGGGCGATCCGTTCCGACTAAGACAAGACGCCTCTGTCACACCTAGAATAAACGCCTAGAGCCTTACGGGTGGCCTGAGCGCGTTCGGCATCGGCCTGGATCTGATCCCCCGCCGCCTTGAGAATGGCGGTACGCTCCCGCAGGTCTAAGTCGTCCAGATTGGCACCCATAAGTGTCGCAATCGGGCTGCCAGCGACCGTGTCTAAAAAGCAGTCTATCGAACGCTCTTCGCCGTCGCCCTGTTTTTGCACGCTACGGCACGACGGGCGTGCGTCCCTTGTTGCATTGAGCCAAATCCCGCTCTTTCTACTCAACCCCGATGAACGCCGCGTTTGCGGCAAACCTAGGGGTCTGTTTTGAATTCTCCACCGCTTCACTCCGAAGCTTTCGCGCGGGGCGCGCGGATGCTGCGTACAGCACTCGGTCCCGCTATTGCCGCCTTCCTTGAAGATGCGAGCATCGTCGAAGTGATGCTCAACCCCGATGGGCGGCTTTGGATCGACCGTCTGTCCGGTGGGCTGGAAGACACGGGCTGCCGCGTCACACCCGCCGACGCCGAACGTATCGTTCGCCTGGTGGCCCATCATGTCGGTATCGAGGTGCATTCAGGCGCGCCGCGCGTTTCCGCCGAATTGCCCGAAAGCGGTGAGCGCTTCGAGGGCCTTGTGCCTCCCATCGTGGCTGCACCCTGTTTCGCAATCCGCCGTCCCGCCGTGGCCGTCTTCACGCTCGAGGACTATGTGAAGGCCGCCATCGTGACGGGCCAACAGGCCGAGTTTCTCCGCGTTGCCGTCCGGGACCGGAAAAACATCTTGGTTGCCGGTGGCACCTCCACCGGCAAGACCACCCTAGTCAATGCGCTTCTGGCCGAAGTGGCCAAGACCGACGACCGTATCGTTCTCATAGAGGACACCCGCGAACTCCAATGCGCGGCCCCCAACCTGGTAGCGCTACGCACCAAAGACGGTGCGGCCTCTCTGTCCGACCTCGTTCGATCTTCGTTGCGGTTGCGTCCTGACCGCATCCCGATCGGCGAGGTGCGCGGTGCAGAGGCTCTTGACCTCCTGAAGGCCTGGGGTACCGGACATCCCGGTGGCGTCGGCACCCTCCACGCCGGCTCGGCCATCGGTGCGATGCGCCGTCTGGAACAACTCATCCAGGAAGCTGTGGTCACCGTTCCGCGCGCGCTAATCGCCGAGACCATCGACGTCATCGCGGTGCTATCCGGGCGCGGAGCAGCACGCCGCCTTGCCGAACTCGCCCGCATCGAGGGCCTCGATACCAATGGCGACTATGTCCTCACCCCAGCAGGAGACTTCTAATGCGCCTTCCAGCCTTGAGGGCGCAGGCGCTCTCGTTCAATGACCGGATCAATATCGGGGTGGCGATAGCCGTCTGCGTGATCCTGACCGCGCCGGCTTACGCCGCAGGCACCAACATGCCCTGGGAGCAGCCTCTCAACCAAATCCTGGATTCGATCCAAGGCCCCGTCGCCAAAGTGATGTCAGTGATCGTGATTATTCTCACGGGTCTCGCATTAGCTTTCGGCGAGAGCAGCGGCGGCTTTCGTCGTCTCATCCAGATCGTGTTCGGGCTCTCCATCGCATTCGCGGCGTCAAGCTTCTTTCTCACCTTCTTCCAGTTCGGCGGCGGAGCCCTGGTCTGATGCCCGAAGACGAACCCGTTGCCGGTTTCTACGCGCCCGTCCGGCGCTCGCTGACCGAGCCAATCCTTCTGGCCGGCACACCTCGCTCGGTGGCCATCCTCAACGGCACGCTGGCCGCTGCAATCGGACTCGGCTTGCGGCTCTGGCTGGTGGGCGCGGTCCTTTGGTTCGTCTGCCAAATCGCCGCCGTTTGGGCGACCAGGCGCGACGCCGCCTTCGTGGATGTGGTGCGCCGTCATCTGCGCTATCCGACCCATCTGGTGGCGTCATGATGAACCTCGCCGAATATCGCCGTAAATCAAAGCTGCTCGCGGATTATCTGCCCTGGGCAGCCCTGGTCGCCAAAGGCATCATCCTCAACAAAGACGGCTCTTTCCAACGCACCGCGCGCTTCCGGGGACCGGACCTCGATAGCGCGACACAAACCGAACTGGTGGCGATCACCTCGCGTCTTAACAATGCACTGCGCCGCCTCGGCTCCAGCTGGGCCCTCTTCATCGAGGCTCAGCGCGAACCTGCCAATCGTTATCCCAAAAGCGACTTCCCCGATCCCGTCTCCCGCATTGTCGATGCCGAGCGTAAGGCCCAGTTCGAGGAAGAAGGCACGCATTTCGAGAGCCGGTATTTCCTGACGCTGCTGTGGCTGCCTCCGCCTGACGACGCCGCCCGCGCCGAGAGCTGGCTGTATGAGGGTCGCCCGCGTCAGGATGCCGACTGGGAGGCTGTGCTCAAAAGCTTCAAGGACCGCACCGATCGGGTGCTGGCCTTGGTCGAAGGCTTCATGCCGGAAGCCCAATGGCTGGATGATGGTGAGACACTTACCTACCTGCATTCATGCGTCTCGACCAAGCGTCAGACGGTGCGCGTCCCCGAAACCCCGATGTATCTCGACGGCATCCTCGCTGATCAGGATCTCGCGGGTGGTCTCGAACCGAGGCTTGGTTCGTCCCACTTACGCACGCTCACCATCATGGGCTTTCCGACCCGGACCTGGCCGGGCCTGCTCGACGATCTGAATCGGCTCGCATTTCCCTATCGCTGGACCACGCGGGCAATCTGCCTCGACAAGAGCGACGCGACCAAAGTGCTGACCCGCATCCGCCGCCAATGGTTCGCCAAACGCAAATCCGTGATGTCAGTGGTCAAGGAGGTGATGACCAACGAGACCTCCGCCCTGATGGACTCCGACGCAGCCAACAAGGCCCAAGATGCCGACCTTGCCCTGCAGGAGCTAGGCTCTGACTTTGTCGGCCAAGCCTATGTCACCGCTACCGTGACGGTGTGGGATAAAGACCCACGCGTCGCCGAAGAGCGTTTGCGCCAAGTCGAGAAGACGATCCAGGGCCACGACTTCACCTGCATTCGGGAAACCGTCAATGCGGTGGAGGCATGGCTCGGCAGTCTTCCGGGCCATGTCTATGCCAACGTCCGCCAGCCGCCCATCTCAACCCTCAATCTCGCCCATATGATGCCGTTCTCTGCGGTCTGGGCCGGACCCGAGAAAGACGAGCATTTTAATGCTCCGCCGCTGTTCTTTGCCCGTACCGAGGGCTCGACGCCCTTTCGCTTCTCACTTCATGTTGGCGATGTCGGCCATAGCCTCATCATTGGCCCGACCGGCGCCGGCAAAAGCGTCCTGCTCGCGCTGATGGCGCTTCAATTCCGTCGCTATCAGCAGCCTCAGATATTCGTGTTCGATTTTGGCGGCTCCGTTCGTGCCGCGACCCTCGCCATGGGCGGCGACTGGCACGATCTGGGGGGCGCGCTCGCCGAGAAAGTCGCCGAACCCGTTGCGCTCCAACCCTTGGGCCACATCGACGAAGCCGGCGAGCGCGCCTGGGCGGCCGAATGGATTGCAGCCCTTCTTGCCCGCGAAGGCCTCACCATCACCCCCGAACTAAAGGAGCATCTATGGACCGCCCTCACTTCGCTCGCCTCGGCGCCTCTCCAGGAGCGCACGCTTACCGGGCTGTCGGTGCTTCTCCAGTCGGCCGGCCTCAAGCAAGCGCTCCAGCCCTATACCGTCGCCGGACCCTGGGGCCGATTGCTGGATGCCGAAGCCGAACGCTTGGGCGAATCCGACATCCAAGCCTTCGAGACCGAAGGCCTTTATGGGACCAGTGCCGCCCCTGCGGTCTTGTCCTATTTGTTTCACCGGATCGGCGGGCGTCTCGACGGAAGGCCTACCCTCATCATCATCGACGAAGGCTGGCTGGCTCTCGATGACCCCGGCTTTGCGGGACAACTGCGCGAGTGGCTGAAGACGCTCAGAAAGAAGAACGCCAGCGTCATCTTCGCCGCTCAGGGCCTTACCGATATTTCGGAAAGCCCTATCGCACCCGTCATCATCGAAAGCTGTCCCACCCGCATCTTTCTGCCCAACGAGCGTGCGCTCGAGCCCCACATTGCATCCGTCTATCGCCGGTTTGGTCTCAATGATCGGCAGATCGAGATGCTGGGGCGCGCCACACCCAAACGGGACTATTACTGCCAGTCACGCCGGGGCAATCGTCTCTTTGAACTTGGCCTATCGGAAGTGGCGCTCGCGTTCACCGCTGCTTCCTCCAAATCCGACCAAGCCGCCATTGCCGCCATCTTTGCCAGCGAAGGCCCCGAGAAGTTCGCGGAACGCTGGTTACGTCACAAAGGCCTGGATTGGGCGGCCGACATGATCCCCAACCTCAACAAGGACGCTTCTCCATGAAACAGATCTTTCGCGCCGGTGTGGCCGGCCTTGCTTTGATTGCCCTGCTCGCGGTGCCTGCCCAGGCACAGTTCGGGTTCGACGGTATCGTTTTCGATCCGACCAACTATTCACAGAACGTACTGACCGCGGCGCGCGAGCTGCAGCAGATCAACAACGAACTGCAAAGCCTCGAAAACCAGGCCACCTCGCTTGTCAACCAAGCCCGCAACCTCACCAGCTTGCCTTACTCTTCCCTGCCCGCACTCGACCAATCGATTGTCCAGACTGAGCAGCTCCTCACTCAGGCGCAACGCGTCGCCTATAATGTCTCGACTATCAACCAGGCCTTCAGCCAGACCTATCCCGCTTCCTATCCGGCATCGACCTCTTCGCAGCAGTTGATGGCCGACGCGCAAACACGCTGGCAGAATTCGCTGGCGGGGTTTCAGGACGCGATGAACGTTCAGGCGACTGCAGTCCAAAACCTCAACAACACCCACACCCAGATCGACGCCCTGATCAGTGCCAGCCAGTCTGCAACCGGCGCGCTGCAAGCAGCCCAGTCCGGCAATCAACTCATTGGCCTTGAAACTACCCAACTCGCAGATTTGACCGCCGTGATGGCGGCCATCGCGCGGGCCCAGAGTTTGGAGGGCGCACGCAGTGTGGAGAGCGAGGAACAAGCACAAACCCAGACCAACAACTTTCTCAATTATGGCACCGGTTATCAGCCCGGCTCCGCCCAGATGTTCCACTAAATGTCCCGTCACGCATCACAATAGGAAATCCCCGTGAACGGCACCGGCGTCATAGACAACTTTCTGGGGACGTTCACCCAATATATCGATTCCGGCTTCGGACTGGTTCAGGGCGACGTTCACTGGCTGGCCGGTATCCTCATCGCCATCGACATCACCTTGGCAGGTCTATTTTGGGCCCTGGCGCCGGACGAGGACGTGATCGCCCGGCTTATCCGCAAGACCTTATATATAGGGCTGTTCGCCTTCATCATCGGGAACTTCAATTCCCTCGCCCAGGTCGTGTTCAATTCCTTCGCCGGGCTGGGCCTTGAAGCCGGAGGTGGAACCCTAACTCAGGCGCAACTTCTTCAACCCGGCAACTTGGCCCAGATCGGCATCAATGCCGGCAAGCCGATCCTCACCGCCATCTCCGGCATGATGGGCTTCACCGGTTTCTTTTCCAACTTCGTCCAGATCGCCGTCCTCTTCATTGCCTGGCTCATCGTCATCCTGAGCTTTTTCGTCATGGCGATTCAGCTCTTCGTGACGCTGATTGAGTTCAAACTCACGACCTTGGCCGGCTTCCTCCTGGTGCCGTTTGGCCTGTTCGGCCGTACCGCCTTTCTCGCTGAAAAGGTACTGGGCAATGTGGTCTCGTCTGGGATCAAGGTTCTGGTACTGGCTGTCATCATCGGCATCGGCTCAACCATTTTCAGCCAGTTCACCAGCGGCTTTAACAACCCACCCACCATCAACGACGCTCTCACCCTGATCCTGGCTAGCCTTTCGCTGCTTGGGCTTTCAATCTTCGGCCCAGGCGTCGCCAACGGCTTAGTCGCTGGCGGACCTCAACTCGGAGCGGGAGCCGCAGCCGGATCTAGTTTGGCCGCATTCGGTCTGGGCGCCGCGGGGGTCGCGACCTCGATGGCCGGTGGCCGCGCCTTTAGCGGTGCCATTGCGGGAACGGCTCACGCAGCGGCCAGTACCGCGGGCGTTGCCACCGCCGCCTATCAGGCCGGAGGGCTCGCAGGCCTGGCAAAGGCAGGGGTTTCAGCCGCTGCCAGTCCACTTCGCCGGGCGGCGTCCGGCTTAGCCCAGAGCTATTCGACCGGTGCCGAAACCGCCACCCAAAGACCCCAACCGGGCGGTGGACCCTCCAGCTCTTCGAACGGCGGGCAAATGCCGTCGTGGGCGCGCCAGATGCGCCGCAGCCAGGCGATCGGCCAGGGCGTGACTGCCGCCGGTAACGCCCTGCGCTCCGGTGACCAAGGTGGCGGCGGCCATTCCATTGATCTGACCGAAGGAGAATGAAGATGTTCCGGCGACCCACCGTGCGCTACGGCAACACCCCCCCGGCCGAGACACCCTACATGGCGGCCCGCCAAGTCTGGGACGGCCGCATCGGCTCCGCTGTCGTTCAGGCGCAGAATTGGCGTCTGGCCTTCTTCGCCACCCTCGTGCTCTGCGGCGGCATGGCGGGTGGCTGGTTCTGGCAATCGGCCCGCGGCATCATCGTCCCCTGGGTCGTCCAGGTGGATAAGCTCGGCAATGTGCAAGCGGTCGGGCCCGCCACGGCCGACTTTCAGCCGACCGACCCGATAATCGCGCGAGATCTCGCCAACTTCATCAAGAATGTTCGAAACATCTCGAGCGACAGCTCCGTCGTGCGGCAGGACTGGCTCGACGCCTACAAATATCTAACCGACAAGGGAAAGCTCTCCCTCAACGATTATGCGCGGCACAACGATCCCTTTTCCGAAATCGGCAAGGAACAAGTCGCGGTCGAAGTGACCAGCGTGATCCGCGCGTCCGATAGCAGCTTTCGGGTCGAGTGGATCGAGCGCCACTTTGTCGACGGCGCACTCGCCGCGACCGAACGCTGGAGCGCGATTCTCACGGTCGTCGTCCAGCCCCCCCGCGACAAAACCAATCTCAATCTCAATCCCCTCGGCATCTACATCGACGCTATCAATTGGTCCAAGGAGCTAGGCTGATGCGCAAACACGTTCCCTCAGTGCTTTTTCTCACGTCCACCATCCTGTCTGGCTGCGCCACATGGAAGCCGCCTGCGGTCCCGTACGACAACAAGCCCGAGCAGGCGGTCATCGCACCGGAGCCGCCCAAACCGGTCAAGATCGTCGAAATCCCCAAGCTGCTGCCCCTCCCCGATCAGCTCAAACCGTTGCCGGTCCCGACTGCGCCTGTGGCCGAACCGCACGATCCGCGCGTTCGCGTCGAGCATGCCAACAAAGCCGCCCGCATCGAGCCGACCCGGGCCGACTATATCAACGCCGTCCAGATCTACCCCTTCTCTGATGGCGCGCTCTATCAGGTCTATGCGGCGCCTGGCGAGGTGACGGACGTCGAACTGGAAGCCGGCGAACAGCTTGTCAGCACCGGCCCGGTCGCGGCCGGAGACACCGTTCGCTGGGTGATCGGCGACACCGAAAGCGGCAGCGGGACGACGAAGCGCATCCACATCCTGCTCAAGCCGACCCAGCCTAACCTTACCACCAATCTGGTCATCAACACCGACCGTCGCACCTATCACCTGGAACTGCGTTCGGTGGACAAGACCTATATGGCCTCGGTCTCCTTTGCCTATCCGCAGGACCAGCTCATCGCCCTTCGGGCCCAGAACAGCGCGGCCGAGAAAGCCACGCCGCTCGCATCCGGCGTCGATGTCAACGCGCTCGCCTTCCGCTATCGGCTGGATGGCGACAATCCGTCATGGCGGCCTTTGCGCGCCTTCGATGACGGCAAACAGGTTTTCATCGAGTTTCCGTCGGGCATCGCCCAGGGCGAGCTGCCGCCGCTCTGGGTTATCGGTGCACAGGGAGAAGGCCAGCTCGTCAATTACCGCGTGCGTGGCGCCTACATGATCGTGGATCGGCTATTTGCCGCCGCCGAACTGCGCCTGGGCGGCGATCCGCAACAGGTCGTGCGCATCGTCCGCACCGACGGAAAGAAGCAATCATGACGGCAGAACCGCATACGCCAACCGAGCGGCCGGAGGAGCCCAAACCGGAGATAGAATCACATGCGCCACCGCCCAAGGAAATACTTTCACACCCTCACGAAATGCGCCTGCGTACGGAACGCCCCGGCGTAACCCGCCTTTCGCGTCGTGTTCTGGTAGGTACCAGTGTCGTCACTTGCGGAGGCATTTGCATTGCGCTCGCTTTCGCGCTGTGGCCGCATCGGCAGACGTCGGCGCCACGAGCGGTGAGCACGGGAACCAATATTCTTCCCGAAGACATGGCGAACCTGCCGAACGATTATGCTGCGATCGCCAAGGTGCCGAAGCTTGGGCCACCGCTGCCGGGCGATCTCGGCAAGCCGATGCTGAAGGCTGGGGTGACGGCACCTGGAATGCCTTCCCCCCCTACACCCGAGCAACAGCGCGTCGCCCAGGAACAGGATGCCGCCCGCACGAGCCACCTTTTTGCGACCAGCAATGTTTCCCAACCCGTCGCGTCGCTCCCGACAGCACCAGCCCCATCCGCAGCCCAGGCTGCCACGTCGCCGGGTGGCTCGACGGACCAAAACCCTAAGCTCGCCTTCTTGAACGGCACGGCCGATCATCAGCCGGAGAGCCCCGACCGGCTCCGGGCCGCACCGAGCCCCTATGTGCTCCAGGCTGGTGCCGTGATTCCGGCCGCGCTCATCACCGGACTTCGCTCCGATCTTCCGGGCCAGGTCACGGCCCAAGTGACCGAAGATGTCTTTGACAGCGCCACAGGCAAAATCCTGCTTATCCCCCAGGGCGCCCATCTAATCGGCCAATATGATGCCCAAATTACCTTCGGCCAATCGCGGGCTTTGCTGGTCTGGAACCGTCTCATCCTGCCAAACGGCCGCTCCATCGTGCTGGAACGTCAGCCCGGCATCGACACCGAAGGCTATGCGGGCCTGGAGGACCAAGTGGACGAGCACTGGGGCTCGCTGTTCGAGGCCGCGACACTTTCCACCCTTCTCAGCGTGGGCGCCGAGGCTGGGACCAGCAACAGCGAGAACAACCTTGCCCAGGCCATCCGCCAAGGAGCCTCGCAAAGCTTCAACCAAGTCGGCCAACAGGTCGTGGGACGATCCCTGAACGTCCAGCCGACCATCACTATTCGGCCCGGATTTCCGGTCAGGGTGCTGGTGACGCACGACCTCGTCCTTGAACCTTACCACGGATAAGGAGACCCAATGGCCAAACTCAAACTCGGCCCGGTGGAGACCGACAAACCCGTGCGCATCAGCATCAGGCTGCCCGCACCGATATATCGGAACCTCCTCGCCTATGCCGAGGCGCTCGCGACAGCGACAAAGCAAGCGCCACTGAAACTGGATAAGATCATACCGGCGATGCTGGAGCATTTCATGGCAACGGATCGCGGCTTTGCCAAGTTTCGCAAGCAGACACCCGTCCAGGACTCACAGAAGGCGTCTTGAGGCCGACATCTCGCGCATGAATGACACGAAGCGGCCGGCCGCGGCTTCCTCATTCTCCGGCACCCATGCGAGCTGAACCTCGACCTCTGCGTTATCCTCAAGAATATGCCGGAACACTACGCCCGGTATCCGCACATGCGCCTGGGACTGAGTCACAAGAGTTACTCCAAATCCGGCACCAACGAGCCCGAGTACCGACTGCTTACTCGCGGAGTGAGTGGCGAATCGGACTCCGCTCCCCATAACCGATGCATAGTATTCACGGGCCGTCTGGCTGTCCTCCCAACCCTGTACCAAAAATACTTCCTCGCGCAGATCTCTCCAGCTAAGTCGCTTCCGACTTGCAAGACAATGCCATTTTGGCAACGCTGCTAAAAGTCTCTCACGATAAATCGGCGTGCCGACTGCCCGTGGCCATAACGAGTGCTTCGTCATAAAAGCTAAGTCGATCCGACGTTCCTCAATCGCCGCGAGAATATCCCGTTCGTTCATTTCGTGGACAATCACGTTCACATTGGGGTAGCGATCATGCCATCCTGCAAGGAGGCTTTGGATCGGCTCGCCAACCGACGGCAATCGCATCCCTAGATGGATTTGACCGACAGTACCACCGGCCCTTTCATTTCCAGTCGTCAACAGCGCTCCCAGATCGGCCAAGACTCGTCGAGCGTGAATCATGACGGCTTGGCCCCCGTCCGTCAGACGTATCCCATCATGCCCCCGTTCAAATAGCGTCAGCCCGAGTTCATCTTCCATTCGATGCAGCCTCCGACTGAGAGAGGCCGTCTCGATTCCCAGAGCGCGAGCAGCTCGGCTGAGTTTTCCAGCCTCCGCAGCAACTAAAAAATATCGAAGTGCCGCAAAATCAATTGTGCTCGGGGGCATATCAAAATCCGCTCACTTGCTAACTTTCAGACCTTACATGCTGAGGATTCAATAAATTTGCCGGTACTGTCGCGGGTCTCCGGAATGTGCGACCCGCCGAAACTGCAGATTGTATCCGTTATGGAGTGCGACCGCTGGCAAGCGTATCAATGGGCTCATAAGTTCTCGGTATTCCCCATCGATACGATCGCCAGTCGAGACTGCCATCCTTGATCAAAGCGTGCTGGGAAATATCAGTGGCGCAAGACCAACCAGCCCACAAGAACAACACCAAGAAAGAGGCGTCCCTGCACCGCGATCATGCCTGCATCCTCGAACTCGATGACCCGCCAGAACGAGCGGAAACGCACTCGGGTGCTGACGGACCCGGGCGGAGCGAATGGCGCGGACTCAGTTTTCTTAGTCGCGGAACACTTCCTTATCCCACTCAGCATCCTTGATCCCCCGTTCGGCCTGCTCGCGGATCATGCGGTAAAGCTCATGCTCGCCGGTCCCCGGCGTTAGTCGTACCAAGAGCGGTTCGGTCTGCTCGACGGCAGAAACATCATCGGGCGTGGGTTTGCCCGGGACGCTGGAGCGCACCCCCGATAGCCAGGGACGGAACAGCTCATGGCAGCGCGGCGGCGCACCGTGCGGCCGACGCGATCGCAGGCGACGAGGAACCCGATCACGAAGTCGGTGTGCCTGAAGACGAACCTGTTGTCGGTGTGGGCCAGCATTGCAGCGATCCAGGTTAGCTCGGCGTCACCCGCGCTCGCGATCTTATCGGCAAAAAACTCCAGTAAGGTCTCACCGACTGGCAGTGCCACAGCCTCGAACAAGGCAACGGCGTTATGGCTGTAGCGCCAGTTTCCAGATCCGGGCTGACCGGCCAGGACCAGACCTTGTCGAGCAGGATGCTGAAAGCGGTCGGATTCGCGGAAGCGCAACCGCACCTGTGCAATGCGCTACGACCCAATAGCATTAACATGGATCTTTACGGTATCAGGCTCCGCATAGGCGCACTTCGTGCAAATGCGGCGATACCGTCCCGTCAACCATGTCAGTCGGGTCGAATTGTATTGCATTCTCTCGCCGCAGGCCGGGCATAGACGCCGCGACATGATCAGCCAGTTCTTCGGAAGCATAAATGGTACAACGTCGGAAACCTGAAGGCGTTCCGAATGTGAACGCTCCGCTCGAGTGCAGCGACCAATCGGAGTTTGCCAACGAAGGCGCATCGTACTGCCGTGTAGCGAAGTTCCACACAAGTGCAACAACAAGCACCCACTAAGGCCATGCGCGCACGCGCCTTAGTTCACCCTCTTGGACCACATTTGCCCAATATGGGGAGGACGGAAGCTCGGAACCGGAACTGGAATCCCTCCGCTGCAGTTGCATCTTGAGAACTATAAAATGAGACGCACCGGTGATGCCGCGAACCGCGTTCACGATAGCAATGTCGTTGCTGGCCATCTCGCAGCCCGCGCCGGCAGTGGCGGACATGGGAGCCTTTGAGCCAGTTCAGACCTTCGCTCCCACCTCGGTGATCTTCGACGATCCCCAGGGAAAGGGTTTTACGTGGGAGAAGACCTTACCGTGCGGCACGAACCGCGCGACAGTTACCTTGAAGTTCGACAGGGCATATCTCGGTCCAAAAGAATGGCCGGTAGCAAAGGTCTGGCTCCATTCGGTGAAAACAGAGAGCATCCCAGAGCAATGGATCGCCGCAGTCGTCAAAGCGCCGACCGATACCTATAAGTTGAATGCTTTGGTATGGCTGGAAAAGGATACGGCGTCCGGAAACGATGGACCAGGCTACGCTCCAGCTGACCTGAGCAGCCCATTACAGATCGACTTTGCTTGGACTCCCGATGGCGTCGTGAGCGTGAGTTTTGGTGGGGAAATTGTGAAACGCATCACAACGAGCACCACCATCGACAGGATCGGGCTGGCGGTGTCGTGGGCCAAATTCGAATTTATTAGTCTGAAAGTCGGCAGGTCGGGCGCGTCGGAACCAGCATGTGCGACAGACGCCCTACTGGCACATCTCTATTAAGCAAGCGGCTCCCTTGCGGCTTGAAACCCGGTGGGGAGCGGCGGACCGTAGGCCCAGGGACTGCGGCTATAATAGGCCGGGGGATGAGGGTGTTGGGGCGGTAGTTAGCGGTCGGGTTTAGGAACGGGGTGCCTTTTTAAATTGCTTCAATTCGCGCGAAAGTAGTTGAGCGAGGATTTCATATTTGCCGTCTTCCGTTTGTGCGTTCAGCATTTCTTGAAAGTTCCCCATCATTTTTCTGGGATGCCCAACCGCTCATATCTGGTCTTTGGTTTTTCTAGGAGGGCTCGTCTCCATCATGTGAGATGGGAGCGTGCGGCCTGCGTTACCGGCTCTCCTCTCTGAGAGGGGGGCGGCCCCGACAGAAGGATCGTCTCCCACTTAACGGGCAAATTCTGAGCTAAATTGCACATCCACTACCCGACCTTTGTCCTACTATCAGGACTCACGGCGAGGCATCTTCCCAGCCATTCCCAAGTCTCTCGTGGCGTAGCTAACCCGGCAGCCCCGTCCCCTGCCGGGTTATTTTTTGGTACTGACCGACTATCAGTCAATTCACCTGACGAGCCGAGGGCCGAGCAATACATAAGCGAACTAATCTGCGAGGTTTGTGCTTCCGCGGGCCACGGCCCTTGGGACGACACCGGCCCTCATAAATGAGCCCCTTCATCCGACATTGGCCTAATGCGAAATGCCGCTTCTCCGTGGACCCGAAATGATCTCGTGCACAGGGGCCGTATCTAACAGTTGCCGCTCTCGTCCCAAATTTCCACTTTGCAGAGTGTGACGATCCTGCCGTTACATATATCTTGAACAGCTAAATCTCGGCAGCTATGGACGGCTTCCGCTTTAGCGGTTGCTAAATCCTCTAATTTTGCCCCTTCATCATCTGGAATGAAATTCTCTCCTTTGCGGATATGGAAGAAATAGGGGGCATACCCTCAATTAGATTCCTGCTGATACAAGCTACTAAGCGGAATGTTCGTACGCCATCCAGTTGCATAGTCATGGCTAATCACCCCAGCCCAGCCAGACTGTGGTGGATCATCCAGGTATCGACTTATTCGCTGTTAGCTCCTTTGAACTGTCGGCCTGGCCAGCTACTAACTAATTCCCACCTGGCTTTGCCAAGTAGTTGTTCCCAGCGATAACTCAAACCAATCTAACAGGCTGGGAAACGCGCGATACCGCCGGGCGTGAGTCAGCATCATAGGCTGAGCGGCGAGTAACTTTTGAGCGGTACACTTCGAAATTGGTAATAATCCTGCTGCTGGCGCCTACCGCCGACCATAAGTCCCTGCAGGCGCGCTTGCTTGGCCATCAGATCGACAGTCGGCACCTCACCCTGTCGCCCGGTCAACACGCCAAAAATGCGTCCTCTGAGGATGGAAAAACCGCGCTCTGACGGCCGCGCCTTTTTCTTTGGCTCAGGGTTTCGGCTTGGGATCGATGCTGCCCATATCGGCTCGCACTTTCCAAGTTCCGTTCTCCTTGACCCAGACGGTCATGTAATGACCGGTCGTGCTGACGCCTGGTCCAATATGGCTGGAGTGCCCTTCGGTCCAGCCCAATGTGCCATCGGCAGAAACTCCGCCGGTATCGGGCACCCAGGTGATTTTGATCTTGGGATCGCTATGCGGACCCTTGGTATCGTTGAAACGCTGGACCGCATCCGCTTTGTTCTTGATCGGCGCAGTACCGGTGAAAGTCTGCCCGTCGAGCGCCAGATTGGCGATATACGCTTGGTCGTAACCTCTCTTCAGTGACATGCGCGCGAAGGCACGGTCGACCGCCATCAGGTCTTCTTTGGGATCGGAGACGGCGGGCGATGCCCCACCGGCAATGAAAAACACCGCAATAGCGGCAAGGTTTGCTTTCATGCTTGGCCCTTTAAAAGATACACACAACCGAAACGCGCCAGAATTACACCGCAGATGGGACCGGCGCAAAACCCGCGCGGCGCCCAGTTCTTCCCCTATTAATTTCGGGTTTTCCCCCCTGTTATTGCCAATTATTTTCCCTGGTAATTGCAAGCGCTCGAGAACGGGCAAACGCCTAAAATCACTGGCTTCGCTGCGCTTAAAAAGACCCAAATCCCGATTTTCCCTATATTTTTCCCTGTTATCGGAGATTTTGGGCCGGAGATCGGTTCGGTCGACACCGCATCCGCAGCCATTCAGTGT
Organism: Rhizomicrobium sp.; assembly: GCA_036488555.1. GTDB lineage: Bacteria > Pseudomonadota > Alphaproteobacteria > Micropepsales > Micropepsaceae > Rhizomicrobium. The sequence goes on along the minus strand of DASXHL010000075.1, from coordinate 111,329 downwards.
CGCAACCTGAATTCGGATCCGCCGGTCTGCCGCGCGTGTCTCATTGCCCGACTACCAGCCGGCGCTATCTCAAAGCCTGGGCACCCAAAGATGAAGGTTCCTGATTGTTTTTTCGGCAAGAAGCCCGTTCGAAACCAGTTCGAACCAGTATTGGCGGTCACTTTAGAGCTCCGAGGGGCACTTTAGGAGATGCGCTCATGAATCCGCATGCTCTCGATGTAAAAATGGAACTTCACTCCTGAGGCTGTGTTTTCCTTGTAATCCAAATGGAGAACGTGATGGACAAGGATCGCATCAAGGGTTCGGGCAACCAAGCCAAAAGGCGCAGTGAAACAGGCGGCCGGGAAAATTACGGGCGACGCCAAGCTAAAAGTCGAGGGGGCTTCGGATAAAGCGAAGGGTAAAGCCCAAAGTGCTGTCGGTGACGCTCGCGACGCCGCACGCAAATCCTAAGCGGGTATTTCCACATTGGCAGATCCGTTGGCACAGACCAGCGGGTTTTGTGCGTCTGAACAATCCGCGGAGAGGCAAAAGGTTGAACCTTCTTACGATCCGCCACGTCACGCGGTATCGCTACGCCAAACCGGTCTGGTTTGGCGAGCACACGATGATGTTCCGGCCACGCGAGAGTTTCGACCAGCACGTGATCAGAAATGACTTAAGAATCTCGCCTGAACCTACCTACTTGCGCTGCCACCACGATGTGTTCGGCAACTGCGTTGGCGTTGCCCGCTTCGGTGCGAGAGCGGCGGAACTGAGTTTTGAAAGTACCGTGCTGCTAGAACACACGCCCGAACTATCACTCGATCAGCCCAGCACTAGCCGCCTGAACTCTTATCCCTTTGCATATGCCAATTCTGACTTACCCGACGTGCATAGTTCCATGATGCGCCTCTATCCCGACTCCGGTGGCCAAATAGCATCGTGGAGCAAGTCCTTCCTGCAAAATCTAAAGAAGGTCGATGCGATCAATGTACTGACCGCAATGACCCATGGCGTCCATCGGGATTTCAAATACGTGTCCCGCCGATGGGGACCACCACAATCGCCGCTAGAGACACTGTGCCAACGCGAGGGTACTTGCCGAGACTTTGCGGTGCTTTTTATGGAGGGCGCGCGCGCCCTAGGTCTCGCAGCACGCTTTGTCTCGGGCTACATCTTCATACCCAAACACACGAACAGCTCCGATCGGCAGGGTGGCGCAAACACTCATGCGTGGGTTCGAGTGTTCCTTCCTACAGGAGGATGGATCGAGTTCGATCCTACCAATGGGCTAGTGGGCAATCGCGACCTAATCCGTGTAGCGGTCGTTCGTGATCCCTATCAAGCCATCACACTGTCGGGCACATGGGAAGGAGATGCTGCGGATTATCGTGGTATGGATGTTCACGTAGATGTCGAATCCCAGCCCCTACCCCAAGGTCGGGAGATCGCGCGGTGAGAATTTGCGGTGGATTTAATCTGGCATTCGATAGTGTTGATTACACACCAATGACGTTAATGGTACATATCCATCCAGAACGTTCATTGGATTTGATTGAACCGGAGATCTTCACGCTCTTTCCGAACATTTCCTATGCGAATTATATAGATAGCTTTGGTAACAAATGCACTCGTCTGGTCGCGCCGCCGGGACACCTTTCCCTTTGGAGTAGATTTGTCATAAGCGATAGCGGTAAACCTGAGCCACTCCCAATCGGCGCCCACCCACATCCTGTCGCCCAACTGCCATCCGAAACACTAATCTATCTCCTGGGAAGCCGATATTGCGATACTCAGAAGCTATCTGACATAGCTTGGTCTCTGTTCGGCGGCTATTGGGAGGGCTGGCCTCGGGTAGAAGCAATTCTAAACTACACTCACGACAGAATACGTTTTAGCTATTCCGATGCATGTGATACTCGTACAGCGTACGATGCTCACCAAGAGCAGGTTGGCGTCTGCAGAGATTTCACGCATCTCGCTATTACGCTATGTCGATGCATGAATGTTCCGGCTCGATACTGCACGGGCTATCTCGGCGATATCGGTGTGCCGCCGGACCCGGCCCCAATGGATTTTAGTGCCTGGTTTGAGGTGTTCATGAGTGGTAGATGGTGGACGCTCGACGCGCGTCACAATGAGCCGCGAATCGGGCGCATCCTCATGGCACGCGGACGTGACGCAACCGACGTAGCTATCAGCACAGCTTTTGGTAAGGCTGAATTGAAAGAGTTTAGAGTCTTCACGGCGGAAATTTAGCGGTTATTCGGCAGCTTCGCGGTGTGTACCGCGCGAGCACGCGCTAGGTCCGACGCTAGCCCATTAAGACAATAGCGGCACTTCAATGGGCTTTTTACTCGCTTTCATATATCATCACGGAATTTGAGGTCGGCACCGCTCAAAACGATAGGGGCTGACCAGCGCTTTGGCGCGACTCAGACGATACCACTTCCGGCCCAAAGCAGCCTTCTCTTCTTTTCAAACGCGCTGTGCTGGCCACGCCAACGGCACACTCTTGGCCATCTCAGTCACAGTGACTGCAGGCGCTGTCCCGTTGATCAGATCCCGCACCGTTGCAGGCGGCACGAACGCTAGCAGCGCCAGCAGTCGGATCTGCCGCTCGCCTTTACCTTCTCGTTTGGCGATTTCGGTGAAGGAGCCGCTGGCAAGTATTTCCTCCAGCAAGAGGCGCGAAGTGATGGGCCAGCTTGAACAACCCCTTCATCTGCACGGTGACGACCGTGCCGGGGACCAGGTGCTGTGGTGCAATAGGGGCGTTGTTCATCGGACGAACCTCACGCGACAGACAAAAGGGCGCGCTCCATAGCACCCCGTCACACAAGCGTCATCCAAATTCTTGGGACTATCACAATTGGCCCGCACGCGCCCCATCGCAAATCGCGCGGTTGAACAGACACTGCCGTTTGTGTTGTCCCGCACGTCCATTTTCCAGTCGTATCCTCTATTGCCCAGTCGGAGCTGGAAACCGCGATTGAAAATGCTAGCGGTACGGCCGGTGAAGCCGATGCGGTGTATGCCGTTCTAGGTAGGACCTCGACTTCTGGTATAGAGTTTTATCGGCGGCTCATTTCAGATAAACTCTGCCTCTCCGCGAAAGGCCGGCCCAAAAGCTTTCCGCGCCGGCAAGCTTTGGGACATGATGCGTCGTCGTTTGACCGCGGCAATTGCTCCCCATACGCTCGGATGGCGGGGTTAAAGCGGGGCAACGGGAGTGGCTGGCTTGTCGCTGAATGCGCCGAATTCCGCTACGCGGAAAACCCTCTTTGCCGCAGGCTTCGCTTGCGCGCTTCTAGCGTATGCCCTGCCCGCCTGGGCCCAAGACGATATGGGCCTGCTGCGCGACACCGAAACCGAGGAAATGCTGAGGCGTTATGAGATGCCGCTGGCGCGGGCTGCAGGGCTCGATCCTGTCCCCAAGGTATGGCTGATCGGCGACAACGAGGTCAATGCATTTGCCTCTTATGGTGATGGCGGCGAGAACATTTTCATTTTCTCCGGCATCCTGCTCTGGCTGCACTCACCTAATGAACTGATCGGGGTGATGGCACACGAGACGGGCCATATCTCCGCAGGCCATCTGTCGCGCGGCAGTTATGGCATCAAGAAGGCGATGATCCCTATGTTGCTATCCATGGTGGCCGGTTTGGCTGCGATGATGGCGGGCGCGGGCGCAGCCGGCGAAGCGATCATGCGCGTCGGCCAGGCCTATGCTGAAGGCCAGTTCGCAGCCTTCACGCGCGTCCAGGAATCCACCGCTGACCAGATCGGCACCAAGCTACTGCTCGCCACGCATCAATCGCCGATGGGCATGTACCACACCTTCCAGCGCCTCGCGAACGAAGAAGCGATGAGCGGCTACAAGGTTGACAAGTTTGGGGTCAATCATCCCGTGGGTCAGGACCGCGTCTTCGACTTGAACGACATGGTGGAAGCCTCGCCCTATCGCGAAGTGCAGGATTCGCCTGAAAGCCTGCACACCTTCCAGATGGTACAGGCCAAGCTTGCGGGCTTTGTGCTGCCTGTGAAAGAGGCCCTGAACCGCTATCCAGAGTCCGAGACTTCGGAACCCGCGCGCTATGCCCATGCCATGATCTATCTGCGCCAGCCCAATCTCCAGAAGGCGCTGTCCTCCATCAACAGCCTGCTCGCGGAAGAACCCAACAATCCCTACTTCTATGAAGTGCGGGGGCAGATCTACCTAAGCATGGCCAAGCCGCTGCAGGCCATCCCAGACTATCAGAAGTCGGTGTCCTTACGCCCACAAGCGCCACAGCTCAGGCTGGCGCTGGCCACTGCCCAGCTCGCCACCGAGGACGCCAACCTGGCACAGCCCGCGCTCACCAATCTCAAGGCGGCAATCCTGGTGGAGGACGATGACGTCTTCACTTGGTACGAGACAGCGCAGGCTTACAGCATGCTCAAGAACGAGCCCATGGCCGATCTGTCCACCGCGGAGGTATGGTACAATGCCGGCGACATGAAGAAAGCGGTGGTATTCGCCATGCGCGCACGGGGCAAGCTGCCACAAGGCTCAGCCGATTGGCAACGCGCCAATGACATCATCATCGCGGCGACGCCACTCACGGCCAAACAGCGAGGGTAAATATTCTTCAGCGATCCCAACAGCGTGAAGCGAACATTTCGGTCACGGCCCAAGCATGTGTCTCAACGGGCCGGCGATGGTGTCGGGCCCAAGCGCCTCCAGGATTTCTGGTCAACTCTTCGATCTCTGCGACTTGAAGCCGGATTGCCAATGTTGGCGTTATAGTAGCTGAGTTCATAGAAGTGACCCATTGCATCGGTCCAGCTCCCCTGTAAGGCAATCAGTTGGGAAGCGGTGTCCAGGCTAAAGCCAATGGCGCGGCCGCGGTAATGGCTCCGCTCAAAGAGTTAGTCGCCAGAGAACGGTCGAAAGTTGCTTGGAGAGAACGCTCCGCGATCCTGCAAATGCTCAATAAACGATATTGAAACCTGTATCGACGTGAGCGAGACCAACAGGCGCTGAGATGCCGACCATCACAGCTGTGGCATTGTGATACGTTCGACCATCGCAGTTATGAATTCGTATCATCACGCGCAATTTTTCGAATGCCCGCGTCGTCCTTGTTCGACTTCGTTGGGTCCAGCGGTTCAGACGCTTACATTTTGCCTCGCGTTACCGGTCGCTCGCACACCTTACGGTTTCCCAACATTGCCGTGTCTTGCGAGGTTATGAATTGACACTTTGCGTTCGAACCGTATCGTTGAAAGAGAAACGGCAACGACGATTTGCAGACAGATGCCATTACAAAAATCATGGAACGTCTGCGGGCTAGGTCATGAAAATTAAAAATCTAACAGCCGCGCTTTTGGGAAGCGCTGCGGTCGCGTTTCATGCTGCCCCGGCTTTGGCCAGCGAAAGCTGGAGCTTCCATTACGATCATATCCTCGGTACTTCGCTAGACATCGTCGCGGTGGCGACGAACGAACAATTCGCGCAAGCCGCGGCGGATGCCGTCAACAGCACCATCCAGCGGCTGGAATCCCTGCTCAGCGGCTGGCAAGGCGGCAGCGAACTCAGCGCCCTGAACCGGGCATATGAATTTTCTGCGTCGACCGACCTGTTCCAGGTCATCGCGGCCTGCGAGCGCTGGCGCGCCGAAACCGGCGGCGCATTCAGCGCCCGCTTGGGCGCGGTGCTGGAGGCCACGCGTAACGAGGCAGCAGTAGCGCCCCACGACTTGGGCAGTATGGCAGCGGCCATCGACAGTGCAGTCGTGACGCTCGATAACGCGCACGAAACAATTCTGCGCCCCGATGCCGTTCGCTTCGCTGTGGACGGGCTTGCCAAGGGCTATATCGTGGACCGCGCGCTCGAGACGGCCCGGTCGGCGCCCGGCATACAGGGCGTGATGATCGACATCGGTGGCGACCTGCGCTGTTGGGGACAGCCCCCGTCTACGTCCTGCTGGCGGGTTGGCGTGGTCGGTTCGGACAATGTCGCCGACAATGTCGCACCTGCGATGGTACTTGCTCTGAACGACAAAGCCGTCGCTACCAGCGGCCGAGGTAGTCGGGGCGACATGATTGTCGAACCGCAAACTGGCCGGCCGGTCCGCAATGTGGTGATGGCGACTGCGGTAGCGGACAGCGCGGCTGACGCTGACGCGCTAGCCAGCGCCTTTTCCGTCATGTCGCCGTGGGACAGCGTCGCGCTGGCGGACCGTTTGCCGGGCGTCGCCGCGCATATCGTGTCAGCAGACGGGCGTGTCTTTACGTCGGCTGGCTGGCAAGCCCTCGTCGTCGACGATACAACGACATCACTGCGGCTCGCGGCCGCGGACACACAGCCAATCGCGGGCACGGCACCTTGGCCCGCGGGCTTCATGCTAAAAGTCGATTACGAAGTGCCCGCGATCAACACCGGCCGGCGACCGCATAATCCCTATGTCACCGCCTGGATCAGCAATGAGGCGGGCGAACCGGTGCGGGTGCTGATGTATCTCGCCGGCAAGCGGCGCTACCAAGATGAAAATTATATTTTCTGGCAACGCGTCGGCGCTAGCCGCCCGGACTTGGTGGAGTCGGTGACGCGCCCTACGCGACCGCCGGGACGCTACACGCTGACATGGGATGGGCGCGATGACAAAGGCCGTGCCGTGCCGCAGGGGAAATATGTGCTGAATGTCGAAGCGGCCCGCGAGCATGGCGGCCACAGCATCCAGCGCATCGAACTGATGCTGGGCGCTGTCCCCTTTTCCGTGCAGGCACCCGGACAGGAAGAGATCGGCCCGACCCAGGTAAGCTATGGAAACACGCCGTGAAAGCAAATACCGAGCGCCGCCAGCGCGCGCGCTGGGAAATCACCTTTTACACGCAGTGCCGGCGCTGGCATGGCTATCTTTCCGCCTTCGCCTTTCTGGTGCTGATGTTCTTCTCGGCCACGGGTATCCTGCTCAACCATCCCGACTGGTTGTCATCGGACGACCCGGACGTCCGGACCGGCCAAACGCGGATCACTTCCGGGGAGATCCTGGCCGCACGGCGCACCGCTGATTTCGGCAAGGCGCTGGGCGCGACCTTGTCGCGGCATACGGCGCTGTTAGGTGCCTATGCAAGCGCCGATATCGACGGCCGCCAGGCGTTGCTGCGCTTCGAAGGCGTCAAGGGCACGTCCGATGTCACGCTCGATCTGACCTCGGGCTTGGCGCAGGTGCGCGTAAAGAAGGCCGACATGGTCACCATGTTGGACGATCTGCATCGCGGGAAGAATGCGGGGGCGGCGTGGCAGGCAGTGATTGACATTTGCGCAGCCTTGATCCTGACCCTATCGCTGGTGGGCTATGTGCTATTCTTCAGTATGAAGTTCCGGCTGCGCACCAGCTTGGTCTTGACGGCGGCCAGTCTGGCTGCCCTGGGCGGCATTTTCATAATTCTGGTGCCGTAGCTTGTGTAGCGCCTGTCCTCAAAGCACGTTCCCGGAGCCAAGCCACTATCCGGGTCTCCGAGCTCTTCGTTATGGACAGCCTCGCAGATAGCTTCTGCATTTGCGGCGTCAATGCCAGTAGGGCGCCATCTGTATCAATGGCCTGCGGTTTTGTGCACTTCGAGCTGACTAGAAGGGCGAGAATACACCAAGTATCCGTCTCGCCACACTTGAAAACTTTTGTGGCTGGCGGCTTTCAAAGCGTGGCCAGTTACCTTTGCGCCGGTATCGTTTCGACATTCAGTATCAAAGCGATCAGCGAGAAATCCAGCTTCATCAAAATATCGGATCTCATATGCAGGCATTTGGCTACTCCTTAGCTCAACTCCCCGCAGATCCTTTTCACACCATGAGTAAAGCAAAGTCGAATTAAAAAAAATCAGATGGTTTCGTAACTCTGAGCACCCGATCGAGCAGCCAACAAAGCATGCGATCAAGCAACGTTCCTGCCTTTCTGCGATAGTTCATTCTTATTTGTTGTTAAGTCTGGACATACCAAAACCATCGTTAGTATGCGCCAATCATCATTCGATATTGCATGCGCGCAGCAAGCGAGCATTCACAATTCTGTTAATCCGCCTCGGCTGATCTGTTGGGGTATGCTTTTAGGCGCCTGCTACTGTTCCGCCGGAAGGACAATTCGCACTCTCAATCCGTGAGGCACACATTCGATCAATTCAATTGTGCCTTTGTGCGCTTCTACAACATTGCGCGCGATGGAGAGGCCGAGGCCAAAACCCTCTGTTCGATCTGAGGTTCTTGCGCTGTCGATCTTAAAGAATGGCTCGAATACGCGTTTGTGCAGCGAGTATGGGATACCCGGGCCGTCGTCATCGACATCAATCTGAATATCTCCATCGGCCCGAGAGCGCAGGGTGACTGCTACGTTGGTGCCGTGCCTGACCGCATTTTCCACAAGATTGTTGATGGCGCGCATCATCCTGCCGGCCTGACAACAATAGACCAGCGTTTTTGGACCGTCATAGGCAATTAACTTCCCAAGATCTGCCGGCTGGATACAAATTGTTTCCAGCATACTTGGTAAATCGGCACGAAGCGAAGGCTCGGACTGAGCATCATCTCGTAAATAGCTCAAAGTCTCCGTGAGCATTTGCTCCATCTGAACTATATCCAACAAGATGCCTTCTGTTATGGCGCTTTGAGCCGGAGTTAAAGAAAGCCTCTCAGCGCGCAATTTTATCCGCGTGAGTGGCGTTCTAAGATCATGGCTGATCGCAGTGAGCATACTCGTTCGCTCATCGAGCAATGCGTGAATCCGATCACGCATTCCATTCAGGGCCCGCGCTACTTGAACAATTTCTTGCGGGCCGCGCTCAGGGACGGCCTGGTTACCGTCGGTCGTCCGACCAACGGCGCGGGCAGCCGCGGCGAATGCTGAAAGCGGTGAAATTATCGAGCGGGCGGCATAGAGTGACAGGCCGACACAAATTATAGCGATCGTCGATAGAACATAGAGAACTGGAAATAGAATAAATCCCGGAAATCCTCCGTGCAGTTCTGGCGGCATTGGAAATATGAGCGTGCCGCCGCGTTGCAGTTGGATGCGAACGGTGTTGTCAGCCCCAATGGTGGTGTTCTTCTGGAACATTTCAAATCCGGGAACACCTTCCAGTCGATCAAAAAAAGGCATTCTTGCCCGCGCGAGGGGCATGATTTTGTCGGAGGGCGGAATGCTTTGCCTCCTATTAACTGCGATACCAATATGACGTGCGCTTGCCACCAGAGTGGCAATTTCCTCTTCAGATCGGGATGCATTGGCAAGTTGCGCAATCGTGATTATTTGAAATGGACCTAAGAGGGGGGGGCGACTGTCTCGATCTGAAGCTATGATGAAGATGGCCACCAAATTAAGTAAGAAAGCCATCGCGACCGACAAAACGATCAAACCTGTGACTTGGCCGGCTATTGTCTCTGGCACGATTGCACGCAGTCGCATCACGATGCCTCTACGTTGGGCGTGAAGACATAACCACCCAATCGCACAGTCTTGATAAGTGTGGCGTCCTGAGCGTTGAGTTCGATCTTCTGACGGATGCGGCTAACGTGAACGTCTATGCTTCGGACAATCGGACCGGCGAGGCCGCTATGTGTTAGCTCCAAAAGCTGATCGCGGGTAAGTATTCGACCGGGGTTTCGACAGAACGCGGCCAGCAGATCAAGTTCCGCGCTTGTCAAGCTGATGCGAACGCCGTCCGGATTGAAGAGCTGCCGCGATGTCGCTTCCAGCCGCCAGCCTGCGAAGTGGAAGGTGTTTGCTAAGCGCTTCGACTGAGTTTGATCGCTTTGCGCTCGCCGAAGAAGAGCGCGAATGCGCGCGATGAGTTCACGCGAGCTAAACGGCTTGGTGATGTAGTCGTCGGCGCCCATCTCAAGACCGACGACGCGATCTACCTCTTCACCAAGTGCTGTTAGCATGATGATCGGAATGTTCGATGTCGCGCGCAACCTTCGGCAGATGCTAAAGCCATCTTCTCCCGGAAGCATCACGTCGAGAACAACAAGATCGATACCGCCTTTATCTAAACGAAGGTCCATCGACTGAGCCGATGCGGCAAATGTCGCCGCGAATCCATTTTCCATCAAAACGTCGGCTAGCATGCGCGATATTTCCGGGTCGTCCTCAACAAGGAGAATATGAGACAACATAGTATGGGAGGTCACGCGATCCTCTGGTATTTCGTTCGCGCCAAGCTGACGAGCGTCTAAACTTCGCGGCACATAACCCTCACCGTCCATTGTAGCGTATCTCGCCGCTGGTGCCAGCGGGTATACGATCCCGTCGGCGCCGCAATATCTCTTAACATTTCTAAACACATACTATCCGGCTCCGCGGATATGTTGGTGTAAGTCGCGGCGCTGCTATAGCGCTCGTGCCGCGAGCTAGCGGTTACTCAAATAATAGCAATGAGTCTGAGCGTGACAGCAGACGGATCCAACGTATGATTGACAAGATCACGGCAGCGACAGTCTTGGCCGGAACGGTTGGTGTTCTTTTCGGTATAATATTCGACGCGGCGTTTCTTCGACCGCTGCATGACGCCACTTACGTCGCGAAAACACCACATCCTCGAGCCGGATATATCGCGCCGTTTCGATTTGGAGACTTGCCGAGGCCGTGGGCGGACACTCCGGAGTTTCCCGATAGTGTACCGACATGTGGATACAGAAGAAGGCCAACCGGACCAGACGCACGAGGCGACATGGTGATAATATCTAGTGCTTTCGCTATGGCGGCAAATCAACAACGTATCATCGCGTGCGAGTTGGTTTGGAGTTTTGACAAAAGCGGAAATTGAAATGTTAGGATGCAGCGGGAGGCTCATCTGGAACGTGTAGCGCTTGTTGTCCTCACCATCCTGATCGCAACCGGCATGTTGGTTGGCGCATCGTATGGCATGATTCTTTTGGCGCCACACCTATGACGACTTTGCCTCACACTGCCAGAGTTTTTAAGTGGCAAGAGTCCTTTCTAGGTATACGCGGCCTGATTGAGGTTCTACCGGGATAGCTGGACAGCTACGAATAACTCTTCTGCAGATAACCCGAGGTACCGACTCGGCGTATATTTTACCCCTAGTCGAATTGGGGTATTGCAATGACGGCTGGTAGAAAGCGCGCTTTCCAAGTCGGTCGTGCTAGAGCACATCCCCGTTTCGAGCTTTGTAACGACATGGCGGACGCCCTGGTATTCGCGGATGACGGTGGTGCCGGGCTTGAGTTTGCGGAACAACACCACCTTGTCCGCGTCCTGGCCGGCGAAGGCTTTGAGCAGCTTCAGTGTCGCCGCATCATGACCGCCGAAGGCCTTTTCTTGCAGGCGCCCCGCCAGAGTTCGCAGCAGTAGATCGCGCGGCAAACCATTCGGGGGCGGTTTTCGAAATTCAGCAGCCCAAGCGGTCCTGAGCTGATCTTTGGAGAGCCCGGTTAGATGCGAGATTTCGGCGGAAAGACGAGATTTCAGGTCTTGCGGGGTTTCGGGAAGTTGAAGCGCGGCTGCGTGCTTCGGCATCTACCTGAACCACGCTCCATTCGCAGCGGAAGTCCAGTCTCATTCGATGTCGCGGTGCGACATAGCCGCGATTGTGCGAATATGGCGTACTCGCCCAGCCGCGCTAGTGCATCATGGTGGTATCGGCACCATAGCCCAGGGCCTGAAGGCCGATGTCCCACAACTGGTCACGCCGCCGTTCTTCGACTAGCCCGACAATGCCGCCCGGCTGGCCGCGCTGGGCGTAAGCGCCACCCTGGCGCCATAGGCATGGCGCCAGGATGCGGTCGCGGGGAAACTGCGCGAGATGCTCGGGTCCGACGCGGTGAAGCGGAGTTGCGCCCGCGCGAGCGCCCATTTTGCGCACAGCAATGTGGTAGAACGGACCTGCGATATCGTTCTGTCGGCAGCGGAATAAAATCCAGGTATACGCCGCCGCTCCCTCGTATTTGACGCGGACATGGATCAGCCCTTGATGCGATAGGTGCGCACAGAGCCGGTCTTCTCCGATACGACCGCCAGCTGCAATTTCTTCTTGATCGCGCCTGAGATCGCGCCTCGCACCGAATGCGCTTGCCAGTCGGTGGCTTTCATCAGATCGGTGATAGTTGCGCCCTTCGGACGCTCGAGCAAGGTAACGACCTTGCCGAGTTTGCCGCTGGGCGCGTCAGCCCTAAGCGCCTTCTTGGTTTGCTTAGTGCTCTTTGCGGTTTACGGGGTCTTTGTGATTGCGGCGGCGGATTGTGAAGAATTGGCAGTCATGGGGACTCCTTTTGGTAGGACAGCATCTGCTGCCACCGCCAAAGGCCCCGATCTGGCGTGAGCCAAGGGGCGCCGTTCATGGCCATGTTTGGCCACACCCATAACAACGCTCCATTACCCTCGGAAGTCGAGCCGAAATAGCAGGCTTTGCCCGCGAATTGCGTGGAGAACAGCCGCAAATCTCCGTAATTTCGAGACGGGCAGAGTTCGCTCCGCGTGGTGCGTTAGAACCGCTCATACGCGGCAATCGTGCGGCCACAAAAGCACACTTCGACCAATGCAGTGGGGATGTTGTGCGCTTATTTCAGGGCCGCGTGCCCTAACGACTCACACGGCTCTCGTATGAGGCTTCTAAGCACCCCGGTCGCTAAAACGGGGTACGCACGTATGTCTTTACTTGCTCAGGCTGCGGCAGCGACAACATGCAGAAACTTTCACTGATATGACGAACTAATACGGGTCGCGGCCGGCGAGCCAGAGCGCGACATTCCTCATGTAACGATGAACATCGGCGAGCATCTGCGGCGTCCGTCGGATAGAGCTTCATCAAACCATTTCCACGAACGCTAAACGAAATTAAATCGGGAATAACTAGCTCGCTGACTTAGGTAATTGACGAAATTAGCAAGGTCACGAGGCCGCAAGATGTCGCATCCGTTGACCGGTTCCGACAAGAGAACGAAGGCAGAGGCGCGATCAATCAGTGGCCAGGCTTCCCAGCGGTCAACACAGTCCCTGAATTTGCCCTGATAGGATGGGCGAAGCCTTCCTACCAATGTCGCGCGATTATCCAGCAGCCGTGTGGCCGCGACAATCACTTCCAAATCACACGTCGATATCGTTGTGCCAAGCACGTCGCCAACTCACTCAATCCAAGATACCGGCCCGGGCCAGATCAGTTGCACGCCACAATCACAGTGATTTCGACTTATAATTGAGATGGCCAACGGACTTACCGGCACGCTTCAATATTTTAAGTGTCAGCTTTCGCCATTTTTACGGTGCCGCCTGGCAATTTTCCGTAGGGCCTCCGTGGCCCATCACCCGTCTGGCCTATTCTTCATCGAAAGCGACCGCGGGTCTCATGTCGGGTGGAGGCACCGCGGCAAGCCGCGGCGCCTCCATGATCACGACGCGATTCGCCACTCAGTCGTCGCTGAGGGGACGCTGCGTCGGCCGCTGGAATTTGCTGCCGGCGATGAACTTGCCGGAGCCGGGCTGAGCGAGAACCTTGCCGTTTTCGGCAACGATCTCGCCGCGACGGATCACCATGACCGGTAGTCCGGTGACTTCCTTGCCCGCATAGGTCGAGTATCCCGCTTTCGACAGTTGGTCCTTGTCATTCAGGATCTTCTTCTTCGTCGGATCCCAGATCACGATATCCGCATCGGAGCCGACCATGATCGCGCCCTTGCGCGGATACATGCCGAAGATCTTGGCCGCATTGGTGGATGTTACCGCCACCATCTGCTCGGGCGTGATGCGGTCCTTCATGACGCCTTCGGAGAACATCATGGGCGGATAGTCTTGAAGGGTATTCTGGCCCATGCGCTTGTCAAGAATGGTCTGGGTAGGATCGAGCTTTGCTTCCTTCGAGAAGGCGGTGTGATCGGTGCCGATGGTATCGATCGTTCCTTTACGGATGCCTTCCCACAGCATGTCCTGATCCCATTTCGGACGCAGCGGCGGGCCACCGACATAGATGCCGCCATTTTCCTGCGCATACCCCTTCTCGGTCCCGAACAGATTCCAGGGGCGCGTTTCCGCATAGACCATGAGGCCGCGCCGTTTCGCATCCTCAATGACCTTCAGCGCCCGACCCGATGTCGTATGCAGGACAAACATCGGCGATCCAGTGGCCTCGGCGATTGCCACGGTGCGTTCCACCGCGAGCACTTCTCCGATGATCGGTGCGCTCTGGCCGAAGTTCTTGATGGTGAGGCCGGTGCCCTGGTTCTCGGTGGCCAAGCGATCCTGCGCATCAGCCAGGATCGAATAGTCCTCGGCGTGAACCATGCTGACCACGCCGGCTTCGCCCGACACCCGGAACAGCTTGATCCAGGCCAGCGAGTTCTTGTCATAAGACTCGCGCGCCATGAAGTCCTCGCCGGTGCTGACGATACCGCGCGCGGCGAGCGCGTCGAAGGTCTTCTTCTGCGTCAGCGGGTCCGGAGGGCTCCCCTTCGGGACGTCCACGGGGTTCACGCTCGCATGAATGTAGACGTCAGCGATGGAATTCTTCCGGATCAATGCGATGTTGCGATCTGCGTACGCGTTGGGATCTTCATCGTTCTTGATCCCGATGAAATCACCCAGCAGCGTCACCCCGCTGACTAACGCGGCTCGGCCGCCGGTGATGATATTGTCCTGATTGCCTTTAGCAGGTGGCGCTACGCTGACGTCCAGAGGGAGATGCGTATGCGTATCGATGATACCGGGCATCAGGAACTTTCCGGACGCGTCGATCTCGCGTACGCCGGGCGCAGCCGTGATCTTCGGCGCGATCTCAACGATCTTCTCGCCCTGTATCCGGATATCGGCCGCCATCTTGCCAGTGTCGTTGATGATAAGGCCGTTGTGAATGACCAACTCCCCGGTCGGCTGCGCGAGCGTCGCGCCGGATTGCATCGTCAAGCCAATCGCCAACGCCATGCACGTTGCGGCGGTGGCGGGCGATCTGCGGCCCCGCCGCGCTCGTAAAAAAGATCCCATGGTTCTTTGTCTCCCTTTCGCTGTGGAGATTAATTGGCGATGCCCAAAAGCTAGCCACACCTACTGCGGCACCGAATACGTCAAACGGCGTATATGGCCCGGTACAGAAACGAGACAAGCCTGCAGCAGCCATCATTCAAATGGGGGACTTCTCGAATGAACGTTGTTACCACTCAACACAATTCCGCGCGTATGTTGAAGCGGACTTTGCTCGGCATGCTGAGCGTGACGCCAATGATGCTGACGATCCTGGGCAGCAGCGCGGGCACTGCCTTCGCGCAAACCGCGCCGGTGCCGCAAAACACCGTAGAGACGGCGGCGGACACCGGACAGGCAGCGGCGCCCGAACAGGTTGTCGTCACCGGCTCGCGCGTCATTCGTGATGGCTATCAAGCGCCTACGCCTGTGACCGTCACCAGCGTCGATCAATTGCAGACCGCCGCAACCAGCGAGGCCGCGGACTATCTCAACGAACTCCCCCAATTCGCGGGTTCCACGACCCCTTTGTCGACCGCGCCCGGGATTAATAACCACTCGGGATCCATCAACGGCCTCAGTCTTCGCGGTTTGGGTGCCAATCGAACCCTGACGCTGGTCAACGGCCAGCGCGTCGTCGGCGATATCGATACCGGCATCGTGGACGTGTCCGAACTGCCGCAGGCGTTGATCCAACGCGTCGATACGGTGTTCGGCGGTGCCAGCGCGGCCTATGGTTCCGACGCGCTTACGGGCGTAGTAAATATCATCCTCGACAATAACTATAGCGGCATCAAGGGCGAGGTCTCCGGCGGCGAAACGAACTATGGCGACGACCGCAACTGGAAGGCCAGTCTCACTGCCGGCACCGACTTCGCAGGCGGCCGCGGCCATTTCGAGGTCTCGGGCGAAGCAGACGAGAATAGGGGCATCCTCGGTACGGACAAGTATACGCACCGCGCCTGGGATCGCCAGGGCAACATGATGATGAACAACCCGGCCTACGGGACGGGCGCCGGCCAGAGCACATCCGTGCCGCAGTACATCGCCGAAAGCCAGGTCGGCTTTTCCAATGCCTCCGTTGGCGGCCTGATCACCTCGGGTCCGCTCAAGGGCACCATCTTCGGCCCCGGCGGCTCGGTCTCCAATATCACCTATGGATCGATCATTTCCGACCCATTGATGTCGGGCGGCAGCTGGCAGGCCACCAACCAGCGGGACGACGGCCTCGCCGTTGCGCTGGACCCCCGGACAACCCGCCAGGACGCCTACGCACGCATTAGTTACAACATCACTGACAATATTGAGGTCTACGCCTCGTCACAGTGGGCCCACAACCACGAACTCTCCACCTCGGTGGCGAATTACTACACCGGCTCGATCACCGTCAGCAACCAGAACCCCTTTATCCCGGCCCCGGTCGCAGCATCGATGGCAGCGCATGGGATTACCTCTTTCCAGATGGGCACGACACTCGGAGACGTGCCGGGGACGAGCCCGACCTATGACCGCAACGTCATGCGCGAGCTCGTTGGCGCCGATGGCGATTTCCAGGCCTTCGGCACCGATTGGAAGTGGGACGCGCATGCATCCTATGGCTACGACAGGGGCTACAGCGCCGCGGTGGATACGATCGAAAACGCGCAATTTGCCAACGCCATCAACGTGGTACGCAACCCTACCACGGGCGCCATCGTCTGCGCCGATACCCTCGTGAACCCGAACGACGGCTGCGTGCCGTTTAATCTGTTCGGCACCGGCGTGAACAGCCAGGCTGCGGTCAACTACGTCACGTCTCTGCCAGGTCAGGCTGGTAACACCGCCACGGCAGGCGGAATCAGCACAGGGCACTTCTTCCATGATCACTTGATGCAGGTTGTCGAAGGCTTCAACGTGAGCGGCGCACCGTTCAGCGATTGGGCCGGCCCGATATCGATCGCGACCGGCTTCGAGCATCGCAAGGAATCCACCAACTCCAGCGCCGATCCCGGGGAAGCGGCCGGCGCATGGTTCATCACCTCCGGCACGCCTTTTGGTGGCCAGTTCTCAGTCAGTGAAGGCTATCTCGAAACGGTCGTTCCGCTAGCGGACAACGCATCCTGGGCGAAAAGTCTCGACTTTGATGCTGCGGGTCGCGTCACCGGCTACTCGACCTTCGGCACAATCGAGACCTGGAAGCTGGGTTTGAACTACACCACCCCAATCGATGGCCTGCGATTCCGCGGCACATATTCGCACGATGTGCGTGAGCCGTCGATGGTGGACCTGTATTCCACCCCCGTGACCTCAACCTTTCAGATCGCCGATCCCTTCGTCAACAACCAGAACGTCAATTATACAGGCGTTACGAAAGGTAACCCCAACCTGCAGCCGGAAAGCGCCCTCTCGGCAGGTGCGGGGGTGGTCTACCAGCCAGACTGGCTGCCGGGTTTCAGCACCTCGTTCGACTATTATAACATCAACATCCACCAGGCGATCACCTCATTCACCGCGCAGCAGCTGCTGACACTGTGCTACCAAAGCGTAGCGTCTGCATGCTCCAACGTTTCCACGATCGGCACCGCCAGCAACGGCTTGCCGAATCTTCAGATCGTCACGTCCCCGTTGAATTTTGCGACCGAAAAGGCGACGGGCTTCGATATCGAAACCAGCTATGTGCTGCCACTGGAAGAGGTGGACAAAAGCTTGAAGGGCGCTCTCAACTTCCAGACGCTGATCACGCACGCTATGTCGGACGTCCAAAACTCCGGCGCCCCCGGTGTCATCCCGTTAGATGTCGCGGGGGAGAATGCCACCGCCGCGCCGCCGCATTGGAAATACCAGATAAATTTGAACTATAGCGTGGACCCTATGGTGCTGGGCCTGACTTTCCGCGGGGTCAGCCCGGGCAAGATCAACACCAACTGGATCACCTGCACTGCGGGTTGCCCGGTCTCCACCGGCAACAACACGACCACCGACATGAACACAATCGCTGGCGCTTGGTATGTCGACCTAAATGCCGCCTATACCGTCAGCACCGGCGTCCAGATGTTCTTCAATGTCAAAAACCTGTTTGATAAGAATCCACCGGTCTACTATGTGGGTCCAAACAGCAACTCCTGGCAGTCGATCCCTGCCCCCCTCTACAATTACGACCTTCTCGGTCGCGTGTACCGTCTAGGCGTGCGCTTTGATATGTAAGAAAATACCGAAAGCAACCCTCGCAACGAAACCCGCCCTGGCGACAGGGCGGGTTTTTGCGTTGTGGAGCGCCGAACCGGACAATACGTCAAACGCCCCATGAGCCCTCATTCCACCAGCCTGTACCTTGATCGGTCCCAAGGAGTGGAAAAGCGTTGTCCCTGGCCGAAACACGTCCCTATCGCGAAGAGGGTAGCCAGGGAACAGCGGCCGCCGGAGCGTCCGGCCTGCGTGGCGAAGGTGTTCTGCGGCTCCAGCTCAAGCGGCGCGCAGATGCGACCGTCCTGGACCGCCTGTATCAATCCGGCTGTCTGAAAGCGCGCCTGCTCAAGCCTGAACCCCGCCATTGCGCGGAAGCGGTTTTTCTCAACACATCGGGCGGGATTGTGGGAGGTGACAGGCTTTCGCTCGACATCCAATGGGGCTCTGCCACCTACGCGGCTGTGACGACACCGGCCTGTGAGAAACTGTATCGCGCGGCCGCCTGTACCGCCACGGTCCGAACGAAGCTGGACGTGGACGAAGGCGCCAGCGCGGAATGGCTGCCGCAGGAAACCATTGTATTCGACCGCGCGATGGTGCAGCGAGACCTGCAAGTACGCCTCGCTATTGGCGCGACCTTCACAGGACTTGAGAGTATCGTGCTGGGTCGCGCGGAAATGGGCGAAACCGTTCAGAAGGTCTGGCTGCGCGACGGCTGGCGCATCTGGCGGGGCGATCGGCTCATCTACGCCGATGCCTTAAATTTGTGCGGCGATGTCAGCAAACTGCTCACGCGTGCGCCAACCCTGCAAGGCCGGCTTGCATTTGCAAACCTGCTTC
Organism: Rhizomicrobium sp.; assembly: GCA_036488555.1. Classification (GTDB taxonomy): domain Bacteria; phylum Pseudomonadota; class Alphaproteobacteria; order Micropepsales; family Micropepsaceae; genus Rhizomicrobium. The sequence continues at coordinate 92,397 of DASXHL010000075.1, read as the reverse complement.
ACGTTGGTCCACGCGCCGAGGCGGAACTACAGCGTGTCCGTGCCTCTTTGGCGGATACCGAGTGCATTGCGGGCGCTAGCGCCTGGAACGGAATGCTGTCGGTGCGCCTTGTCGCACGCGACAGCGCAACCCTGCGGCAAGGCGTAACACGGGCGCTCGGTGTCATCCGTGGCAACCTTGCCCTTCCCCGTGTTTGGCAAATGTGAAAACCGGATATGAATCTCAGTCCACGAGAGAAAGACAAGTTGTTGATTGCGGTGGCAGCGATGGTGGCACGGCGCCGGCTCGAACGCGGCGTGAAGCTGAACTATCCGGAAGCCGTCGCGCTGATCAGTGACTTTGTCGCAGAGGGCGCGCGGGATGGCGAAAGCGTCGCAAGCCTTATGGACGCGGGGGCGCGCGTTCTGAGCCGCGAACAGGTCATGGACGGCATCGCCGATATGATTGCCGACGTGCAGGTTGAGGCGACGTTCCCTGACGGAACGAAGCTGGTCACAATCCATGAACCCATTCGGTGACATGCGGATGATCCCAGGTCAGCTCCTGCCGTGCGATGGTGAGATCCTTCTGAACGAAGGCGCGGAAAGACGAACACTGCATGTCGCCAATACGGGGGACCGGCCCATTCAAGTCGGCAGTCACTATCACTTTGCCGAAACCAACAGCGCACTGAAGTTTGATCGCGGCCAGGCAAGGGGGCTGCGGCTGGATATCCCGGCCGGAAGTGCCGTGCGTTTCGAGCCCGGTCAGACCCGCGAAGTGGTGTTGATCCCGTTTGGCGGAAAGCGGCGCGTGATGGGCTTTCGCGGTGCAATCATGGGCCAGCTCGACATCGAGAAGATGCCATGAGCGCCAGAATGAGTCGAAGCGCCTATGCCCACATGTTCGGGCCCACGACAGGGGACCGCCTGCGACTGGCGGATACCGCCTTGCTCCTGAAGATCGAGCAGGATCGAGCCGCGTATGGCGAGGAAGTGAAATTCGGTGGCGGCAAGGTCATTCGCGACGGGATGGGTCAGTCGCAGGTATCCCGTACGGAAGGCGCCGTCGACACCGTCATCACAAACGCCGTGATTATCGATTATTGGGGCATCATCAAAGCCGATGTTGGCCTGAAGGGGGGCCGCATAGCGAAAATCGGCAAAGCCGGCAATCCGGAAATTCAGAACGGCGTCGATATCGTCATTGGACCTGGCACCGAAGTCATCGCCGGCGAAGGCAAGATTCTGACGGCGGGTGGGGTTGATGCCCATATCCACTTCATCTGCCCGCAGCAGGTCGAAGAAGCCATCGCCAGCGGCATCACCACCATGATTGGCGGCGGCACGGGGCCCGCAACCGGCACCAATGCCACCACCTGTACACCAGGCCCCTGGCACATCGGCCGCATGCTTCAGGCGGCTGAAGGCTTGCCGGTGAACATTCTGTTAGCCGGCAAAGGCAACGGCAGCCGCCCCGAGGCGCTTGTCGAACAAATTCGGGCGGGTGCCGGCGCGCTCAAGCTGCACGAGGATTGGGGCTCCACGCCCGCGGCAATCGATTGCTGCCTGAGCGTGGCGGACGCCCATGATATCCAGGTGATGATCCACACCGACACGCTCAACGAGTCCGGGTTCGTCGAAGATACCATCGCCGCGTTCAAGGGACGCACCATCCACGCCTTCCATACCGAGGGCGCGGGCGGCGGGCATGCACCCGACATTATCAAGGTGGCGGGGCTGGCCAACGTCATTCCCTCATCCACCAACCCGACCAGGCCCTTCACGGCAAATACGATCGAAGAGCATCTGGACATGTTGATGGTATGCCATCATCTGGACCCTACGATTCCAGAAGACATCGCCTTTGCGGAAAGCCGCATTCGGCGTGAAACCATCGCCGCGGAAGACGTTCTGCATGATCTGGGCGCGCTCTCCATCATTTCCTCCGACAGCCAGGCAATGGGTCGGGTCGGAGAGGTCATCACACGCACCTGGCAGACCGCCCACAAAATGAAAGTGCAGCGCGGCGCGCTGCCCGGCGATGCCGACGACAACGACAATCTGCGCATCCGTCGATACATCGCGAAATACACGATCAATCCCGCGATCGCCCAGGGCATCAGCCATCTCGTCGGTTCCATAGAGGAAGGCAAACTCGCGGATCTAGTTCTTTGGTCGCCGGCGTTCTTCGGGGTGAAACCCGATATGGTCATCAAGGCAGGCAGCATTGCGCACGCCTTGATGGGCGACCCCAACGCCTCGATTCCCACACCACAACCCGTGCATCAGCGGCCGATGTTTGCCAGCTTCGGGCTCGCCATGCCGGCCAGCTGCGTCACATTTCTTCCCCAGGCCGCTATCGGCGCGGATGTGCCCGGCACGCTGGGTCTGAGGCGGATGATCGCGCCGGTCCAAGGCACACGCAGTATTGGCAAAAAAGACATGAAGCTGAATGACGCGCTTCCCGTCATCGAGGTCGACGCCGAAACCTACGAAGTTCGTGCCGACGGTGAACTCATGACGTGCGAGCCGGCGAAAGAACTCCCTTTGGCCCAGCGGTATTTTCTTTTTTAGGACCGAACCATGCGCCGCGCCACCCATGTTCTGACACCGGACGAATACCGCGATCAAAAGGTAGCCGGGCATTTGCGGCTTGATCACCACCATCGCCATCGCCGGCGGTTAACACTGAAAACAGAAGAGGGCGAAACCATCCTGCTGGATCTTGCCACCGCAGTTCACCTGCGCGGCGGCGACAAACTCCTGCTGGATGACGGTGCCATCCTTGATGTGGAGGCCTTGGACGAGCCTCTCCTGCAAATCACAGCCACGGATATTTCGGCCCTGATCCGCATTGCCTGGCATCTGGGCAATCGTCATTTGCCGACCCAACTGCTGGGGACCGTGCTGCGCATTCGGGAAGATCATGTCCTGGAAGACATGGTACGGCGGCTCGGCGCGACGGTCACCCATGTGGTCGCGCCCTTCGACCCGGAAGGGGGTGCTTACGCGGGCTCTCCCGGACACCATCATGGTCACGCGCATGGGCATGAAGATGGACATGCGCATGGAGGGTGAGGCGCTCTATCGGTTGATGACCTGGCTTTCGCCCGCTTATCCAATCGGTGCATTTTGTCATTCCAGCGGCCTGGAGTGGGCGGTTGAGGCGCAATGGGTAACGGACAGGGCTTCCACCCAGAGCTGGGTGGAAGCCTGGCTTGATCATGGCGGCGGCTGGAGCGATGTGGTGTTGTTTACCCATGCCTACCGGGCCGCTGCCGCTCAGTCCCGTGAAAGACTGGATGCGGTTGCCGCGCTGGCCGCTGTGGCGCATCCGTCGGCCGAACGACGGCTGGAACAGCTTTCGCAAGGGGTTGCATTCCGCCGTGTCGCGCTGGACAGCGGCGCCGCGCCCGCGTTTTTCGTGGCACCCGGCGGTGAAATATCCTACCCGGTGGCCGTGGCCGCGATGGCGGCAGGTCATGGCATAGACCTCGCTTCCGCCCTGACGGCCAGCCTTCACGCCTCCACCGGCAATCTTGTGTCGGCAGCCCAACGCCTTGTGCCCCTGGGGCAGACAGACGCGCAGCTCATCATCGAGGGACTGCGCCCGTGTGTTGCGGCCGTCGTTGCGCGGGCAATGACGCTGGATGACGGGGATCCATTCGACGCACTCGGCGGCGCATCCCTGCTCGCAGACCTGGCATCGATCTTACACGAAACCCAATATACGAGGCTGTTTAGAACATGAACACGCAAGGCCCCTTACGCGTGGGCATCGGCGGACCGGTGGGCTCCGGCAAGACCGCCCTGATGGATGCGCTCTGCCGCAACTTCCGGGACCGTTACGAAATCGCAGCGATCACCAATGACATCTATACCAAGGAAGATGCGGAGTTTCTGACCCGCGCGGCGTCGCTGCCGTCCGAGCGCATCATGGGTGTGGAGACCGGCGGATGCCCTCACACCGCCATTCGCGAGGACGCCTCGCTCAACTTGGCAGCCATCGCGGAGATGCAGCACCGTTTTCCGGACCTGGATGTCGTCCTGATCGAATCGGGCGGCGACAACCTGGCCGCGACCTACAGTCCCGAGCTTGCTGATTTGACAATTTACGTGATCGACGTCTCGGCCGGCGACAAGATTCCCCGAAAAGGCGGGCCCGGCATTATCCGATCCGACCTATTGGTGATCAACAAAACCGACCTTGCACCCCATGTTGGTGCGAACCTGAACATTATGGACCGCGACGCCCGGAAAATGCGCGGGGATCGACCGTTCCTCTTTACTTGTATTCGATCGACAGGAGCGGACCATGTGGCGCACTTCATCGAAACCGCTGGTGGCCTCATTGAGAAAGGGACAAGGACATGATGTTTAAGGCAATACGATCGCGCTTTTCGCGCCTCACATTCTGGACGTTGGTGGTGCTGCTGGCAGCAGCCCTGCCCGCTGCGGCGCATCCTGGTCACGGGCCGATGTCGGGCTTTGCCGCGGGCGTCCAGCACCCGCTGTCCGGCATCGACCATTTACTCGCGATGATCGCGGTGGGGCTGTGGGCCGGGCTTTGCGGCGGCCGTCGCGAATGGCTGTGGCCAGCCACCTTTGTGTCCAGCATGGTCGCGGGCGGCGCCATCGGAATGTCCGCTGTGATGACGATACCGGTCGAGCCGGCCATCCTGGCGTCGGTTATGGTGCTCGGTCTGGCAACGGCATTAAGCCTGCGCGCGCCGCTGGTCCTTGGCGGGTTGCTGATTGCCGTCTTTGGCCTGGCGCACGGCTATGCCCATGGGACCGAAATGCCGCATACCACCCATGGCCTGGACTTCGCCGCGGGCTTCACCCTGGCGACAGCCACACTACACATGATGGGTGTAATGGCCGCAGCCAGCTTGCGGCGGTTGCGGTTCGACTTTGTTACGCGCTTCGCTGGCGCGGTTATCGCGATCGCGGGTATCGGGCTTATTCTAGGAGTGTGACGTCCCACCATGGCGCAACCACAACGCATCGTTCTGGAAAGACGTGCTTACAATCAGTGGGTCGCCAACCAGACGCTGGAAGACTACGCCCTGCGATTCACCGCGACGAAAGCCCGTCAGGGGTCTTTCCGCATCGCCAATACTGCGCTGGGCGCGATTTCCTTCCTTGCGTGCGAGGCCATCGGTGGGTCCATTACGCTGACCTATGGATTTTCCAATGTCGCAGCCGCGATCATGGCTGTGGGGGTCTTGAGCTTTTTGCTGGGCTTGCCAATTGCATTTCACGCCGCACGCGCGGGCGTGGACGTCGATCTCCTCACGCGGGGCGCCGGCTTTGGCTATCTTGGCTCGACGATCACCTCGCTAATTTATGCGTCCTTCACCTTCGTTCTCTTCGCGATCGAAGCCAGTATCATGTCGATCGCTTTGCAGATGGTCTTTGGCCTCCCCTTGGCCATCGCCCACATCTTCAGCTCCATGGTGGTCATTCCCATTGCCGCTTACGGCATCCGCTATATCAGCCGCATGCAGCTCGCCACCCAGCCTATCTGGCTGGTGCTGCAAATTGCGCCTCTGGCCTATATCGCGCTGCGCGGCGGATCCCAGCTCGCCGACTGGACTCATTTTACTGGCTCGCTGGGCAGCAAGGATGGGTCCGTCAGTCTGCCGCTGTTCGGGGCCGCAGCCTCTATTCTGCTGTCGCTGCTGCCTCAGGTCTGCGAGCAGGTGGACTATTTGCGCTTTTTGCCGGTGCGGACATCGCAAAATAGCCGCGGTTGGTGGTGGGCGCTCATTTCAACCGGCCCGGGTTGGGTGGGCATGGGCAGCTTCAAGCTTTTCGCCGGATCGTTTCTCACATATCTGGCTCTCAGGCACGGATTGAGTGGCGAGCGTGCAGCCCAGCCTGCCGAACTGTACCAATTCGCCTTCCTGGAACTTTTCCACTCCCCCGCAGTGGCGCTGGCGCTCACCGGGATCTTTGTCATCGTTTGCCAACTCAAAATCAACGTCACAAATGCTTATGCTGGCTCTATCGCCTGGTCGAATTTCTTTTCGCGCCTGACCCATAGCCATCCAGGCCGGGTGGTTTGGCTGGTCTTCAACGTTGTGGTGGCGCTGCTACTGATGGAAATCGGCATATTCCGGGCTATCGGAAGTATCCTAGGACTCTATGCCAACTTCGCGGTCGGCTGGCTGGGGGCGCTGACAGCAGACTTGATGATCAACAAGCCACTGGGCCTTAGTCCTCCGCACATCGAGTTTAAACGCGCCCACCTCTATGACATCAATCCCGTGGGTGTGGGGGCGATGGGCATTTCGATCCTTGTCTCCACATGCGCGTTTTTGGGCTTGTTGGGGCCGGTCTGGCAGGCCTTGAGCGCCTTTCTTGGACTCGCCGTCGCCCTTCTCGCTGCGCCTTTGATAGCATGGGCCACGAAGGGAAAGTACTATATCGCCCGCCAGTCTCACGAGCTGACCGACAATGCATCGCGGTGTTCGGTGTGCGAGAACACTTTCGAACGAAACGATATGGCCTTCTGCAGCGCGTATGGCACACCGATTTGTTCGCTGTGTTGCACCCTGGAAGCGCGCTGCCGGGATCAGTGCAAAACCAAGAGCCGGGTCGCCGACCAGGTGTCTTCCGTGCTCGACAAGCTGCTACCCGGCCGGCTCGCGGCATTCTCTGCGACGCGGCTGGGCCAGTTCAGCGCCCTCTTCGTGGTTTCCGCTGGTGTCGCCGGCGGCCTATTTGCTTTGATCTATTTCCAATATGGCGGCGGAATGGCGGCGCCCCTGCGCCTAGTGGTGGGCGACACGCTCCGGATCGTTTTTCTGACATTCCTGGTTTTGTCGGGAATCGCGGCGTGGCTGCTGGTGCTGGCACATGAGAGCCGCCGGGCGGCGGAACGGGAGTCCGAGCGTCAGACAGCGACTTTGATGCAGGAAATAGCGGCGCACGAGCGCACCGACGCGGCGCTGCAGAGGGCCAAGGAAGCTGCGGAAGCGGCAAACTTCGCCAAAAGCCGCTACATTGTTGGCCTCAGCCACGAATTCCGCACGCCCCTGAATTCGATATTCGGGTACGCGCAGCTGCTCGAACGCGAGCCGGATATGGCGCGGGAGAATCCGGTGCGCGTCATACGGCGCAGCGCGGAACACCTCTCCGATCTCGTGGACGGCTTGCTCGATATTTCACGAGTCGAAACCGGAACATTGCACCTCAACCAGACCAAGTTTTGCTTGCCGGAACTGCTAGATCAAATGGCAGATATGTTCCGGATTCAGGCTTCGGCGCGCGGCATTGAATTCCGCTACCGCTGCGATCCAAACATTCCGCAATATGTCGTTGCGGACGACAAGCGCTTGCGGCAGATCCTGATCAACCTGCTTTCCAACTCGATAAAATATACCGAACAGGGTTATGCCGCACTGGAAGTACGCCGCCGCAATCACCTTGTGGAATTCGAGATATTCGACTCCGGGATGGGTATTCTGCCCGAAGACATGGAAAAGATCTTCCTGCCCTTCGAACGCGGTGGCATGGCACCTGCGCGCGCCATTCCCGGAACGGGCCTCGGTCTGACGATCACCAGGCTTCTGACCTTGGCGATGGGGGGCCAGCTCACCGTCACGAGTACGCCAGCGGAGGGCAGTTGCTTTACGGTGCGCATGCTTCTATTCGCCGCGATGCCAGAACCCCGGGACGAAAATCTCGGCAGAACCATCTGTGGCTATATTGGGGAGCAATTGTCGGTTCTGATAGCCGATGACAATCCTTCGCATCTCGATCTCGTGCGCCGTGCCCTGACGCCTTTGGGATTTGCCGTCTGTGTCGCCCAGGATGGCGAGGAAGCCGTTGCCAAAGCGACAGAGAGCCTTCCCCATATCGCACTGCTGGATATTTCGATGCCGCGACTGACAGGTTGGGAGGTGGCTGCGCAACTGCGCCTGCTGCGGCCAGAGATGAAAATCATGATGGTTTCGGCTAACGCCCACGACTTCCAGGCCGTATACCAGGAAGGTTCTGTGCACGATGCTTTTCTGATCAAGCCGTTCACGATCCAGAGCCTGCTTGAGAGCGTGCAGCTGCTGTGCGGGCGGGAATGGATTTATGAAGCGCCGGCGCGGAAGGCAGATGAAACGGCACAGCTGATCCCATCGCCAGCGATGCCGGTCGGGACGCGCTACCATGTTGAACAGCTTATCCATCTTGGCCAAATTGGCTACGTGCATGGCATCTACACCAAGCTCGCGGAACTGGACGCGGAAGATGCTGCCTATGAGCCGCTGACGAGCCAGGCGAGACTTTATGTGCAGCATTTTCAATTTGACGACTATTTCAGATTTTTGAAAGCGTATTGCGGGTGAGCGAAGCCGAACACAGGCGGCGAGACCGCGTGCTTGTCGTGGATGATTCTGCGGAGACGCTGAGCTTTATTGCCGATGCGCTCGAGGCTGAAGGCGTCACCGCGTTGGTCGCGACGAGCGGCGAGGCGGCGTTGAACTTGATGCAGCGAATCGTGCCAGACTTGGTATTGATGGATGGCGTTATGCCAGGAATGGACGGTTTCGAGACGACGCGCCGTCTCCGGCAAAATATTGCAACGTCCCACCTGCCTGTGATCTTTATGACAGGCCTCACGGACACCAAGCATATTGTCCAGGGTCTCGGCGCCGGGGCCGTCGATTACATCGCGAAACCTATCGTTCTGGAAGTCATGCTGGCGCGCCTGCGGGTGCATCTGACGAATGCGCGTCTGGCCTACGGCGCGCGCACGGCACTGGATGCGACGGGCCGAAGCTTGCTCGCGGTAGACGAAACCGGCCGCGTCCTTTGGTCGACACCGCAAGCGGAAAGCTTGCTGGCAGAAATCTTCGCCACGGGAGAGAAACGACAGAACGATCTGCCTCCAACCCTCATTGAAAAGCTGGAGCAGTTAAGGAGCGATCTCAAGCCTAGCACAAATACGTTTGTGTTCGATTTCGCGGCGCGGCGCGCATCCTTCATTTATCTCAGCCGGGTCGGGCCGAACGAATTTTTATATCGCCTGGTAGAGGAACAGGCGGGTGCCCGCGAGGCTATTCTCCGAGAGAAATTTCTGTTGACCAGCCGCGAAGCAGAGGTGTTGGTATGGATCGCCGCTGGAAAGTCCAACCGGGACATCAGCGAAATTCTCAGCATCAGTCCACGCACAGTGAACAAGCACTTGGAGCAGGTGTTTGTGAAGCTCGGTGTCGAAAATAGGGCCACGGCCGCGGCCATGGCCGTGCGGGCGCTGACAGAGCGCAGCTGACTATATGTGGACCTGATGGGCCACATCCGAGGCACTCTCGGTCGCGGTCAATCCCTGGCGCACGATGCACGGGACGCGTGAAGCAGAAAGCCGGGAGCGGCGAAGCGTTAGCTTATCGGCTTCGGGCGAGCGATCGAGAAACGAGCCATCTCTTGCTTCGGCTGATCCCATTGCGGGGCCAGCTGCGATGCCTCGGCATAATCGGCATAGGCGCCGTTGAAATCGCCCATGTCTTCACGCGCCATCGCCCGGTCGAAATGGATCTTCGCCCGGTAGAAATTGATGTTCTCGGCACGTGCCGGGGCCAGTGTCAAGGCGCGGCTGAAACTCGCCGCGGCGTCGCTGGGACGGTGCATCTGCGCATAGATCGCGCCGCGATTGACCACAGCTTCCGCCAGGCTGTCATCGAGCTTCAGCGCCGCCGTGTTGTCGGCTATCGCCGCATTATAGTCCGCGCGCTCGAAATTTAGCAGACTACGATTGCTGAGCGCCGCGGCCCGGTCGCTGTCGAAATCGGCGAGCTTGGCGGCCTTTGTGCACTTCGCCACATCCGCATCCGTCGCGTTGTTGTCGGCTTGCGCGGCGGCCGCAGCATCGGCGCAATATTTTGCTGCTCTCTGCGCCACCAGATCATCGCTCGGCCAGGATAAAGACGCAAAGGACGGCGTCGCGGCGAACAGCATGCCCGCGCCGATGGTAATCAAAAAACAAGACCTCAGGGACATTCAAATCTCCCACAATCTCTAGCGCGCGACCGTTATCACGGTACAACGGTAATAAAAAGAAAAATGCTCAGTTGCGCAGCAATATGCCCAAAACATGATCAATTTATCGCCTGCACAAAGATTGGATTCGGCGGTTCGATTGCTCGACAGAATCTGAAAGTGACCAATTCGGCGCAAAATCGGCGATCGGGCGCAGAAGCCTCCGTGATTCACGGTGCGGCCCGAATTTTGCGTTTCAGCTTTCGGAGTCGCTGCCGGGAGTACCGCGAAATGACAGTTTTGTTGCAATTGGGGATCATGGTGTTGGCATCGGCCGCATGTGGTGCCGCCCATGCCACGCCGTCCGCTTATTCAAATTTCGATGTCGTTTCGGTTGTGCCGCGAAGCCCGAACGTCAAGCCGCTTGTCATGAGCATTTCGACAAGGGAGCGGCGCAAATACGCCGCATCGCTACAATTGGGTGCGTTTGACGCCAACCGCTGAAGCGCCACGGCCGGGAACCGCGAAGTGACATGGGTGGCGGCTCGAAAAGCTTCCACGTCAAGGACCCGGACGGATTCAATCTACAGGTCGCACCGCCCCTGAAAAGTCATGATGGCATGACGACGCCGTCCCTCAGGACCATCGCGCGCGCCTATCCGGACATGCGGCTTTCATTGGTGAGATGTCCCCAAAGTCGATTGCCTGAGTGTGTACGTGGTTGCGGTGACCGGACCTCGCGCGGCGACGGCCCTTGACTCATTGCAAGTCGACACAATGATCTGAAAGATCGTTTGGGTGCGCGTTGCTCAATCCCAAGGATCGATGACCTTAATCCCAGGTTCCTTGAAATCATCGACGCTTCGTGTTGCCGGTTTCAAATTGTGAACTGGCGCGGCAGCCGCGATCAAGGCATCGCTGTGGGGCCGGGAACCTGGAACATGCAAAGCGGCGCATCTTCGCGCGACGGCCATATCGATAGGCACATCATTTGGGTACTGATCACGGAACGCCGCGGTGGGCGATAAAAGGCCCACCAATGGGCTGCCCGGCCGTGTTGTGCACGGACCAGGCTACAAGGCCGGCACGCCGCAACCCTTTCTCTGATGGTATGCGCGTCAACACGCTCGTTCTTTAGGCAGCAGGTTGCACGAAATCGTGCGGTTCGAAATCGCGAGCGAGTTTGCGACAAAAATGCCGCGATGCTTTGCAGATGTTATGAATTTTTCCGTAGCGCCTCCCCGTGCTTGTGCTAGCTACTTTTACACAGCGGCGCCGGCTTTCATGACCGAAAAAGTCGCAAGGGTGGATCGCTACAGAGGAGGTTGGAGGTGTAATGCAATAGACGGCTCGTGGAAAATTGCCCGCCGGCCGCGGGGGTGTCGCTGTGACGTACCAGTCGCTGGAAATATCGCGCGTTAACCATTCACTGCGCGAATCCGCAGACGCCATGAGCGACGCGCCCACCCGCCGCGACCGCGTCCTGGTGGTGAACGACTCGCCCGATACCCTCAGCTTCCTGTGCGATGCGCTGGAGGCGGGGGGCATATCCGCGCTGGTGGCGACCAGCGGCGGCGCCGCGCTGGAACTGGTGCAGCAGATCGCGCCCGACCTCATCCTGATGGACGCGCTGATGCCTGGGATGGACGGCTTCGAGGCAACGCGGCGACTCCGCCAGAACGCCGCCACCTCGCATGTGCCGGTGATCATGACCGGCCTCAGCGAGACGCGGCATGTGATCGACGGCTTGGGCGCGGGGGCGGTAGATTACATCACCAAGCCCATCGTGCTGGAGGAGTTAATAGCGCGGCTGCGCGTGCACTTGGCCAATGCGCGCATCACCCATGGCGCGCGCACCGCGCTGGACGCCACCGGCCGCAGCCTGCTGGCGGTTGACGCGGCGGGCCGCCTGTTATGGTCCACACCACGGGCCGGGGCGCTGCTGGCCGAGATATTCCCCTCCGGCGAGAGCGGACAGGCCCCACAGCCCGGGCTAGTCGAGAAACTAGTCCAGTTGCGCGGCGATGCGCGTTCCGGCGCGGGCTTCGCCTTCGATCTCGGCCTGCGCCGCGTCACCTTCAACTATCTGAACCGGCTGGGCCCCGACGAATTCCTCTACCGTCTAAACGAGGAACTGCCCGGCGCGCGCGAGGCAATCCTGCGCGAGACTTTCGGACTGACCGAGCGCGAGGCCGATGTGCTGGTCTGGATCGCGGCGGGCAAGTCGAACCGCGACATCAGCGACATATTGGGCATTGCCCCACGCACCGTGAACAAGCATCTGGAACAGATATTCGTGAAGCTGGGAGCCGAGAACCGCGCCACCGCCGCGGCCCTGGCGATCCGCGCGCTGAACGAGCGGAGGTAGGGACATTTCGAATGCGGTTGAACATTTTATCTTGAATTCGTCATCGCCCGCGCATGCGGGTGATCCAATTTTCTTGGTGGAGAAATGGATCACCCGGCGCTACGCAAAAAGCGCGGTGCCGGTGATGACGAATATTCTCATTCCAAAGCGAGAGCGGAGGCACGGTCGTGTTCCTCACACTTCATCCCGCGACAGGCTCGGGATGAGAAGGCTCAGACGGAGGAAAATAAGCCAAGCCCTCATGCTGAGCTTGTAGAAGCATGAAGAACACGATTTTCACCGTCAAATATTGACCAGATGCGCCACCTCGGCGGCGCTTTCGGCGGCGGTCGAGCCCTGGCGCACGATGCGGCCGCGCTGCATGACGCAATAATGGTCGGCGAAGGACCAGGCGAAATCCAGATACTGTTCAACGATCATCACCGTCACCCCCAGTTCGCGCCGCACCCGGCGCAGCGCCGCCTCGATCTGCTGCACCACATTAGGCTGGATGCCCTCGGTCGGCTCATCCAGCAGCAACAGTTTGGGCTGCCCCGCCAGGGCGCGGCCGATGGCAAGCTGCTGTTGTTCGCCGCCGCTCAGGACCCCTCCCTTGCGCCCCGCGATCTGCTTCAGCTTGGGGAACAGTTCATAGATATGATCCGGCACGCCTGCCCGGATCGCGCCCGCGCCGCGACCGGTCAGCGCCGAAAGCCCCGATTCCAGATTCTCCGCCACCGTCAGATGGGGAAATATATGACGCCCCTGCGGCACATAGCCGATGCCGGCGCGGGCGCGCTCGAACGCCCGACGATGGGTGACATCCGCGCCGCCGAAACGGATCGCGCCGGCGGTGAGCCGCTGCACGCCGATGATGCTTTTCAGAAGCGTGGTCTTGCCCACGCCGTTGCGCCCGATCAGCGCCAGCGCGCCGCCCTGCGGTACATCCAGGTCGATGTCCCACAGCACCTGGCTCTGGCCATAGGCGGTGGAAATCCTTTCCAACTTCAGCAGCGTGTCCATCAATGCTCCGACCGTCCGAGATAGACCGCCGCGACATCCGGATCCTGGCGGATCTGCGCCACGCTGCCCTCTTTCAGAAACTGGCCCTGGTGCAGTACCGTGACCCGCCCGCCAAGCTGTTCGACGAAGCTCATGTCATGGTCGATCACAAGCACCGCATGCCGCCCCAAAAGGCTATGAATGAGTTGCGCCGTCCTGCTGGTTTCGGCAGGGCCCATGCCGGCGGTCGGCTCGTCCAGCAGCAGCAGGTCGGCATCGGTCGCCACCACCATGCCGATCTCGAGCCATTGCTTCTCGCCATGCGCCAGTTCGCCCGCCAGCCTGTCGCGCCGCTCGACAAGGCCGACCTTCTCCAGCACCTCGTCGGCCCGCGCGCGCTCGGTCGGCAACGGGGCGGCGGTCAGGGAACGCCACCAGCGCCGATCGCGGCGGGCCGCGATCAGCAGATTGTCCAGCACCGTCAGGCTGGGCAGCACGCCGGGCGTCTGGAACTTGCGGCAGATGCCGCGCTGCACGATCTGGTATTCGGGCAGATGCGTAATGTCCTCGCCCTTGAAATAGACATGGCCGCTGGTGGCGCGCACCCGGCCGATGATGGTGTCGCACAGGGTGGATTTTCCCGCGCCATTGGGCCCGATCAGCACTCGCAACGTGCCGCGGTCCAGCGTCATGCTGAAACCGTTGAGCGCCTTGAAGCCGTCGAAATCGACGGTCACGCCGTCCACCGACAGCAGCAGCGGCGTGTTGAGGTCGGCAGCGGGCGTGACCGCGGTCATGGCGTGCCCCCAGCGGGCGAGGTGATGGCCGCTTTCTTCCCGCCCGGCGCAACGGGACGCAGGCGGCGCAGCGCATCCTCGATGACACCCGCCACGCCGCGCGGCATCAGTGTCACCACCAGGATGAACACCAGCCCCAGCGCATAGAGCCACACATCCGGCAGCGCGCTGGAAATCTCGTCCTTGGCGAAATTGATTAGCAGTGTGCCGGCGACCGCCCCCCACAGGCTGCCGCGCCCGCCCACCGCCACCCAGATCACCATCTCGATCGAGGGCACCACTCCGACCAGCGCGGGCGACACTACCCCCGCATGTAGTGTGAACAGCGCCCCGCCGATGCCCGCAAGCACCGCGCTGATGGTGAAGGCGACGACCTTGTAGGGCGTGGGATTGTGACCCAGGAACCGCACCCGGTTCTCGCCGTCGCGGGTGGCGCGCAGGAGCGTGCCGAAGCGCGAGCGCATCAGCCAGCGCAGGCCCAGATAGGACAGCGTGACGAACGCCACCGTGATCCAGTAAAGCGTCCACACCGTGCTCTTTGCGGCAAGATCGAAACCGAGCAGCGTGGAGAAATCGGTCAGCCCGTTGAATCCGCCCGTCGATTCCTGCTGGCTGACGAGGAGGGTGGCGAAGCACAACGCCAGCGCCTGGGTGATGAGCGCGAAATAGACGCCCACCACGCGGCGGCGGAACACCGCCCAGGCGAACAGTGCCGCGAACACGCCCGGCACCACAATCACGGCTACCAACGCCACCCATGGACTGGTGAAAGGCTGCCACCACAAAGGCAAATCGCTGCGGCCGCTCCAAGTCATGAAATCGGGAATGTCCCCCGGACTCAGCGCGGCCAGTTTCAGATGCATGGCCAGCACATAGCCGCCCAGCCCGAAGAACACGCCCTGCCCCAGCGTCAGGATGCCCGCCTCTCCCCATACCAGCACCAGCCCCAGCGCCAGAATCGACAGCGCCAGGAAACGCCCCAGCAGGCTCAATTCATAGGGCGAGACGATCCAGGGCGCGACAGCCGCCAGCAGCAAGCACACCACCCAGACATGACGCAGCAGCGGCAGCGTGGCGTTCATGGCTCAACCGTCCAATGCGCGGCTTCTGACCGCAATGACGCCTTGCGGCCGGAACTGGAGAAACAGGATGACAAACAGCAGCACCAAAACCTGGCTGAAACTCACATCGAAGAAAATCTGCGACAGCGCCGAGACCAGCCCGGCCAGCACCGAGGCGATCAAGGTGCCCACCAGGCTGCCCAGCCCGCCCAGGATGACGACCAGGAAGGCGGGCACGATATAGCTCTGCCCGACATTGGGCGTCACCGGACCCAGCAGCGCCAGCACCACCCCGGCCAGCCCCGCAATGCCGGTCCCCAGGCAGAACACGGCCAGATCGACCCGCCGCACATTGATGCCCGAGGCGGCGGCCATTTCGCGGTCCTGGTTGACCGCGCGCACCAGAAGGCCGATGCGCGTGCGCGCCAGCAGCAGACTCAGCGCGACCAGCACCGCCACCGCGACGGCGATGATGAAGATGCGGGTCGCCGGAATAATGAGGCCCGCCAGTGGCCCGCCGGTGACGGAGATGGTGTGGTTGAGCCAGACGGGCGCATTGACGCCCACGCCGATGGCGCCGAAAATACTGCGCGCCGCCTGTTGCAGGATGAGGCTGACACCCCAGGTCGCCAACAGCGTGTCGAGCGGGCGCGCCGCCAGCCTGCGGATCACCGTCATCTCCAGAACCGCCCCCACCAGCGCCGCGCCGATAAAGGCCACCGGCATGGCGACGAAGATGGCGAGCGGCCCCGGCACCACAAGGAACACCAGATAGGCGAGATAGCCGCCCAGCATCAGCATCTCGCCATGCGCCATGTTGATGACGCGCATCAGCCCAAAACTGAGCGCCAGACCGAGCGCCGCCAGCACGAACAGCGAGGCGACGCTGAAGCTGTTGAATATCTGGCCCGCGATCAGCGGCAACTCGCCCATGCCGGTCCGCTCCTCCATTTTCCGCCGCGCGGCGCGATCGCGCGGCGGATACGACATCAATGCAGTTTGCAGACCTTGCCCGGAAACGCGACCGGGTCATAGGGATCAGGCGCGATCTGCCCCTTCGACTGCCATTCGATGGCGAACTGGCCCTTGGCATCGAGCTTGCCGACCAGCGCAGGCTGGTAAAGGCTCTGGTTGGCGGCGAATTTCACTACCCCCATGGGCGAAGGCACGGCTAGGCCCACGGCGGCGGCGCGGACCTTGTCCACATCGAAGGATTTGGCCTTCTCGACCGCCGCCTTCCAGGCATAGACGTCCAGATAGCCATGCACCATGGGATCGGTGACCGCCGCGCCCTTGCCGAACTTCGCCTGATAGGCGGCGACGAATTTCTGGTTGGCGTCGCCCGGCTCGCTCTGGAAATAGTTCCAGCCCGCATAGCTGTCCTTGACCAGCGAGGAGCCCATCGCCTGGGCCTCCTGCTCGCCGATGCTGAACGACATCACCGGCAGCTTAATCGGCGGCAGGCCCGCCGCCGCCATCTGCTTGAAGAAGGAGACATTGCTGTCGCCATTCAAGGTGGAGAAGATGATCGCGGGCCTGGCGGCCTGGATCTTGGCGATCACGGCGCTGAAATCGGTGCCGCCCAGGGGCACATATTCCTCGCCCACCACCGAAAGCTTGTCCTTGGCAATATGCTTTTTAAGAATCAGGTTGGCGGTGCGCGGAAACACATAGTCCGAGCCGATGAGGAAATAGCTCTTGTAGCCCTTCTCCTCCGCCCAGATCAGGGCAGGCACGATCTGCTGATTGGGCTGGGCGCCGGAATACATGATGTTGGGCGAGCATTCATTGCCCTCGAACTGCACCGGATACCAGAGCAGGCTCTTAAGCCGCTGGAACACCGGCAGCATCGCCTTGCGGCTAGCCGAAGTCCAGCCGCCGAACACAGTGACGACGCCATCGCTCTGTACTAGCTTGGTCGCCTTCTGGGAGAAGATGGCCGGGTCCGAGGCGCCGTCTTCCACCACCGGCGCGACCTTCTGGCCCATCACGCCGCCCGCGGCGTTGATCTCGCCGATCGCCATCATCTCGGCATTCTTCACCGTGACTTCGCTGATCGCCATCGTGCCGCTCAGCGATTGCAGCACGCCGACCTTCACATCCGCCTCGGCGGCGCCGGCTAGCATGGTGGTCGCGAGAAGCACCGCCGTGATCTTGTAGAGCGCAGTTTTCACTCGATGTTCCCTTCCCAGCCCAGTTTCGGGCATGCGGCCCATTAGAAGAGGATGTTAGGCTTGGCCGCGCGCTCCGGCCTATGGGGCATTCGACGTATATCCCACGGCGAGTCGGCTTTGCCGGGCGCGGATGCAGGTGGGAAAGACCGCGTAACTCCAACGGTCTTTTGCCGAACTCAGTCGCCGCTCGTGCTATCGAACTCCAACATCAGTCCGGTCTGCGGCGTGAAGCTGCGCACGGTTTCGAGAAAGGCATCAGCTCGCGAAACCAGCGCCTGGATGATCCGGTGAAGCGTTTCGCCAGAGTCACCTTTCGCAACGCGAGGTTGGGTCGCCCGCTTCTTCTGGTTCTCCCTGGTTTCGAGGCCTAGCCGATAAACCGGCGCAGCCAGAATTTGAGTGATATAAGTTCAGGCGTCGTCTTTGTTCCTCGAGGACGGCGGGTCTTCCAGGATCAGCCAACGGAACGCGCAATAGGCCATGCACAAACCGTGATGCCCCCTGGCGCGCAAGATGGGCCGCATTACGCCGACCGTGCCAAGGCGTCGTCCGCACGCAAATCATCGATAAACACGCGCAACGCCGGCGGCACGTGGCGATGCCCAGGATAATAGAGACAGAGGCCCGGAATGGCCGGAGACCGATCTTTCAACAGCGCGCGCAAACGTAGGCATTGGCGGGCACGTCGCGGTACAAGCTGGCGGTTAGTCTAAAGACGAGAGAATGCGAGTCGCTTTCGTCGCTGCACTGATCTGCAGATTGAATCCGTTCGGCGTCCTTGTGTGGTAGCTCTTGTACAAAGCCGTGTGGATATCGCCTTTCCCACCAGTGTCCTCTTTGGCAATCAGCCCGCGTTTCTCGAGCTCCGCCTTGACCTGATCTGGGTCGAACGGCGAAATGCCGAACGAAATATGACTGATAACCACGCCGCGATCTAACGGCGCCGACGGCATCGTTCCGGCCTGCCCGCCACGTCTGCGACGGATGGTGATGTCACCGATGTCGCCGATCTCGCACTGATTTTGACTGCCCTCGTCGACCCCGGGCTTCCAACCGAGGAGCGCCGTGTAGAACGCCACGGTTTCCTTGTAGTTTGAGACCTCGAATGAGATGTGATCGAGCCAGACGGTGTTCCAATTCGTCGATTCGAACGGCGCGCTTGCAGACGTCTTGCCGTTCGCGGGTCGCTGCCGTCGGTTATCACGACGACCATTGCTGATCTGCAGGTTGAACCCGTCAGGGTCCTTCACATGGAAGCTCTCAAAGTCCTTGTGGTTGTCGGCCACTGGCATGAGCCCGCGCTTTCGCAGTTCCCCTTCGACTTTCTTGACGTCCCACGGCTCGATACCCCAGCACAAGCCGTCGAACTCCCCCTGACGCGGAGCGGGTGCAGCAGCGCCACCGGCTGACGACGGCGATGTCACCTGATACCCGCCGCGGAGGATGAGACGGCACCGGTCGTCGATGTCGAGCACCGCCTGA
The DNA here is from genome assembly GCA_036488555.1 of Rhizomicrobium sp. GTDB lineage: Bacteria > Pseudomonadota > Alphaproteobacteria > Micropepsales > Micropepsaceae > Rhizomicrobium. Next base: position 73,575 of record DASXHL010000075.1, on the reverse strand, counting down.
TTACCATCGTCGCTCCCGATCTTCCAGTTCATCAGCGCGGCATAGAAGGCGGCCTCCTTGGGGTAATCCGCCACCTGGCAAGATATATCCAGATGGACGGTCTTCCATCCGGTGGGTTCGAAGGGAAGCTTGGCGGGCGCGGTATCACATCCCGGAGTGCCCGCATGCGCGCCCCCGCACACGCCTTGTGCGAATGCGGACGTCGGACGAATCGCCATGGCGATTCCGAGCGCTTTCAGCAACTGCCGGCGCGACGACCTGCCATGATTGAACTCATTGAACAGACTCTTTGCTTTATCAGTCATCAGTGCTGCCTATCCCAATGCGCCTCCACGACCGAGGCCGATGCCGATGCCGGAACGCGGCCCTTATCTCGCTTCTTCCTATCTGGGAGTTTATTCCGGGTCATATAAGCAGTTCGACGTATGTAGCATTGCAGCATGTGCAGCTAGATCCCCGGTCAGACGAAAACAAAAACCGATCCCCTTAGTCCAATTACCGGACCGACCCCAATCCCTGGGTGGGCATTTACAAGTCACACAAGCTTCGCCCAAGTTTCAAGCCCCGAGGGAACAGCCGTAGCTCCTGAAATTCGATCGCCAAGACGCCCGTGTCCCAGCCAGCCTCTTCAGCCAACCGGTTGTCCGCTAAAGCATACGCACGAAAATCAGCCACCGACATGTGACTGGCCCGGATAACCGGGACAGTGGCCAGTCCGCAGAGTTTAGCGGCCTCCAGCCGCCCGTGCCCCGCTCTCACGATATTGTCGGCGTCAGCCAAAATCGGGTTGTTGAAGCCGAACTTTCTTATTGAGGAGGCAAAAGGCAAACGCCAGGATGAACCAGAGGCTGCGCTTCTCCAGCGCATAGGTCACCAGCATGGCGGTGACGGCAAAAAGACCGAACAGGGTCAACCTGTCCATCAGAGCTGCTTCAGCCAATCGCGCAAGACTTGCTGCCCTTTTGTAAGCGCAGTCGAAGCCAGCCGCGCTGTGTCGGCCCGCAGGCCCGTCACTGTGACGTCAGGCGTCGCGGCGATTTCACAGGCATGACCAATCAGCCAGCGCTCAAAGCCCTGATCGCTAGCCTCGGGATGAAATTGAAACGCCAGGCCATGCCGACCGAGCGCGAAAGCCTGGTTCCGGCAGATATCGGTCGAGGCGAGAAGAATTGCGCCTTCAGGCAGATCGAACGTATCGCCATGCCAGTGTAGGACCGGATGGTCTCCCAACGGCGCCAGCAATCCAGAAGCGCCCTGCGCCAAGTTCAGGGGCTTCCAGCCGATTTCCTTGGCCAGTCCCGGATAGACGCGCGCGCCGAGCGCCCGCGCCATCAATTGCGCGCCAAGACAGATGCCCAATGTCGGCTTCTGCGCCTTCAGCCGGGCCGCGATATAGGCGATCTCGTCTTTCAGCCAGGGATAGAGGTCGTCTTCGTAAACCCCGATCGGACCGCCCAGCACGGCCAGCAGATCGGGCCCGCCGAAATCGGCGACAGCATCCACGCCCATGTCGGCATAGCGGATGGCATAACCGGCTTCCGCCAGCGGCCCATCAAAGCCGCCCAAATCCTCGAAACCAACATGGCGGATGGCCAGAAGCGTCTTGGTCATTGTGCGCCCGGTCATCCGCCATGTGTCACTTCGTTATGCAAAGTAACTGTCGTCCAACAACATGTCTTCAAAAAAGGCGCCAAATTTCATGTCGGGGCTGCGAATGTGAATTTCGAGAACCCAGAGAAGCGGCGATGGCGTAAAGTCTACCGTGTTCATCGGTCCCTCATAGACGGCGGCATGGGGGAAATCCGAAATGCGATGTCCTGACAGGTCAAGATTAAGCTCCCAACCCAACTTCGCTGCTTCTTCGGTGGCATAATCGTAAAGCACCTTGCCGGTTGCCTTTTCTTTTTCCCACTTCTTGCGCACCAGGTGAAACAGCGAGCGCGCATTGGCCGCGCACTTCGCATAGGCAGGATTGGTGCCGGTGACGAAGGTGTCGCCACCATCACCTTCCCACTTCTCAAATACCGGGCCGATGTCAATCAGAAAGAGATCGTCGGCGCCTAGCACAACACCCGGATCGGAAGGCGCCCCGAAGGTCTTGGTGGTGTTGGTGCCGAACCGGACATAAACGTCATGCCATCCCTGCACCATGCCATGACTGGCCAAGATCTCCTTGGCCATTTCCACCGCGTCTTCCTCGACCATTCCCGGCTTGCAACGGGATGCGATCTCGTGAATCGCCGCGCGCGTAATGTCGCGCACCGCCAGCATATTTTCGGTGGTGAAAGCGGCGCCGGTTTTTTCGAGATCGGCCTGGGTGTCGTCAAATTTTTCGGCAACGGCAGACATTGTCATTTCTCCTTGGTTGATGGCTATTCACAGGCATCCACTTCCAAGCCGCTAAGCGCGGCCGAGAGCAGAATTCGGCAGGACAGACGCTCGTCCGGCCGGGCTTTGAGATGGGTGAGGAGGCGCAGTTCGCGCTTGTCCGGTTCAGCCAAATGTCCCGACCATTCCGGTGCAAACGCCACCCGGCAGGTCCCGCAGGCGCCCTTTCCACCGCAGACGGCGAGCAATCTCAGCCCAGCCCGATTCAGCGCCACCATCAGGCTTTCACCTTCATGGGCTTCGATGGCACGCGCTTGGCCCGCTTCCCACAACGTGACCGCGATGCGCGGCCCCTGAGGAACGGCGTCCGGCAACGGCTCGCCGGACGCCTGCTGGGCAATGGTTTCCACCTCCGCCACGGACTACTCGGCAGCCGTTGCGGTGGTGAAGCGGTCATGGACCAGCTGCAGATCCTCGCGCACCGAGACCGAAGCCGATGGCTGGCGGCGATAGAAGGTCAGGACCCAGACGATGCCAACGGCCAGGTAAGCGAGGTAGAGGTAGGGGAAATACATCACCGGCGCCGGCGGCACTGGATAGACCGAGCCAACCGCCGGGATGGCGAGCAGCACCAGAGAGGCGACGCAACCGGCCACATGGACAGGTTTGAGTTGGCCCAGCGACTTGAGATAGGCGGGAGCAGCGACCGTGATCAGCACATACGGAACCAAGAAGCCGAAGGCGGCGCAGGTGCCAACATAGTTGAACAAGTCCAGGGTGGCGACATGGTTGAGCGTGGCCAGCACCGGGACGGCGAAGGCAACCACGGCCATCAGCGTGATCGCGATATGCGGCGTCTCGTTCTTGGCATGCGCCGTTGCTGTCGCGGAGTGGAAGATGCCGTGGCGACCCATGGCATAGATCACCCGCGCGCCGGCATTGAGGCAGCTGAGACAGAGCGCGAAGAAGCTGATCATCGCGCCCAGGGACAGGGGCACCTGCAGGTAAGCGACATGCGCCAACTGCGCCATGGTGTTCAGCGGCGCGTCCAGCTTGTCGAGGGTCGTTGAATAGCCCCGGGTGGCCATCACCATCACATAGGTAACAAAGACGAAGAAGACGCCCGAGAGGATCAGGCTCATACTCACCGCCTTGGGAATGGACTTGAGCGGATTCTTGGCTTCATCACCGAAAGCCGTGGCGCATTCGAATCCGACCAGGCTGAAGATTGCCACCACTACGCCCAAGCCGACACTAGACCAAGGCAATTTGGCGACATCGAATTGTGCAGTATCAACAGCGAGATGGTGCTGGCCTAGCACGATGAAGCACAACACCCCGATCAGTGCCATGGAGGCACCTTCGCAGATCAGCATCATGATCGCGGAAAGCTGGACATTCTTCCAGGCGCAAAACCAGGCGGCCGCGACACAGACGGCGGAGAGAAGATAGGGCGAGGCGTTGATTCCCATCATCGCCAGAAGCTTGCCGGCGAAAATGGTGAAGCCAGTGACCCCCGCCATCGAAATGCCGAGATAGGCCCAGATTAGCGACCAACCGCCGATCGCGCCCGACGTCAGTCCCAGGCCGCGACTGATATAGGCATACATCGAGCCCGACATGGTGGAACGCCGGGCGAACTGGTTGAGGTTGTAGGCCACGAACAGCAACATGACCGTCCCAAGGGCGTAGGACAGCCAGCTCCAGTCTCCGGTGTTGGAATACATTACGGGAATGATCAGGGCCGCGGTCATGGTGGGCGAGATCAGCGCCACTGCCTGGGCCAGGAGTTCAGTAAAGGAAAGACAATTCGCTTTCAGCTGTGGCGAAGACACGGTGGCGCGCTCCTTCGAAAAGGTTGGTCCTCTTGCGCCGTTGGTTCCTTGTGCCTCCCAGGTCCGCTGTGCAGCAATTGCGATTAGGCTATGCTCGCACTGGTCCAGTCAGAACCTCCAGTTCGTAAATGAGAGATGGTCCAGTATGCTTCGCCCCTGGGATCTGAAAATCGTCCTGCGCAAAGGCGCCAAGGCTGCGGTGTTCCTGCAGATTGCGCATGCGATCATCGACGAGATCAAAATGGGGCGGCTGGCGCCGGGCACGGCACTTCCCGGCAGCCGGGAGTTGGCGGAAAGCCTTCAGATCAATCGCAAGACGGTGATTCAGGCCTATGCGGAGCTGGACGCGCAGGGCTGGGTCACGAGCGAGAAGACGCGTGGCACATTCGTGTCGGCCCGTCTTCCCGAAATCAGTGGCAAAGAGACGCGGCGCGGCGGAAAAATCCCGGAACGACCGGATTTCCGCCTGGTCGGCAATGCGCCGAACATTCCGCTGATCCTTCCTGCCAAGAATGTTTTGGTGTTCGATGATGGTGCGCCGGACACGCGCCAGATTCCAGTGGATATACTGGCGCGCGCCTATCGCAATGCGCTTGGCCAGCGCGTGGGCCGCGGACGGTTGGGTTATGGCGACCCGCGCGGCGGGGCCGAGTTGCGCGCGTCCCTTTCCAATATGCTCAATATTGATCGCGGCCTGATCACCACGGCCGACAATGTCTGTATCACCCGCGGCAGCCAGATGGCTATCTATCTCGCCGCGCGCATCCTAGCCGGTCCGGGCGACACGGTGGTGATGGAAGAACTTTCTTATCCGCCCGCGCGGGAGGCGTTCCGCTTCGCCGGCGCCGAAGTCATGCCGGTGCCGCTGGACGCGCAGGGTATGAAAGTTGACGAACTGGAAAAGATCTGCCGCAAGAAAAGAGTGCGCGCGGTCTATATCACGCCGCACCATCAGTTTCCTACCACCGTCTTGATGAAGCCCGACCGGCGGATGCGCCTTCTTTCACTTGCGGCGCAATTCGGCTTTGCGATCGTGGAAGACGACTACGACCATGAATTCCACTTTGCGCACCAGCCGATGCTGCCGCTGGCCAGCGCCGATGTCTCGGGCAAGGTCGTCTATATCGGCTCGCTGTCCAAGATTCTCAGCCCCAGCCTGCGCCTGGGTTACCTAGTCGGACCCAAATCCTTCATCGACCGGGCTGCCAGCGAGATCATGATGATCGACCGCCAGGGCGACCCGGCGACGGAAGGCGCGGTCACCGAACTAATCGACTCTGGCGAACTACACCGGCACACCCGCAAGGTGATGAAACTATATGGCGAGCGGCGGAATTTTTTCGCCGGACTGTTGAAAAGCCTCTTTGCGGGGCGGGTGGAGTTTACTGTGCCGGATGGGGGGCTGGCCTTCTGGGTACGTTTCAAGGACTGCGACCTGGACCAGCTGGCGGCGGCAGCGGGCCGCCATGGCGTCACTGTGCTCCCAGCCAGCGCTTTCACGACCATGCCCAGGCCAGTCCATGCAGCCCGACTAGGGTTCGCCAGCATGGACCTGCTCGAATTGAAGAAAGCGACTCAAGGGTTGCGCGCGGCGTTGGACGATCGAACTGCATCACCAAATGCGAAAAACTGACGGCATTGCAATAGCCTTCGTGTTGCCACCAGCACACACGACAGAAGGACACCTTGATGATCGAGACATTCAAGATTCTGGATGAGCGCTTTGGGCACCTTTTCAGTCCGACGGCCCATTTGCACCGTCTCTACACAGGTTGCCGTTGGACTGAGGTCCCCGCTTATTTCCCGGCGGCCCGCTGTCTCGTCTGGTCGGATATTCCCGATAACCGCATGCTGCGCGCCTTCCTGCGTAAGCGCGGCCTTCTCATTGCTCGCACTCGTTTGGTGGAGCTATTGGCGATCCTGGATGAGACGCTTGAAAGATAGGGGTGGTTTAAGCTGGAGATGGCTCCCCTGTTTCTGAAAAAGCCTTCCCTGTTAGCTCGCTTAGAATTCCCTGTTCGAAATTGCGAACTTTTCAGCTAGCGCCTTGAAAGCGGCAGGTTTTGGGGCGCAATTGGCGCTGCATCCCCGCCATATTTCCCGAATTTCCCTGTTATTTCCCTGTTTAACAGGGAATCCCCACCGAGACAGGTTGGAGCGGAACTGCGTCCACAGCCAATCAGGATTCGAACTGGAAAGCTTTTGCCTCTGAGGCCTGTATCGCGACCGGTCTTGATACTGTGACCCAAAGATACGGCTCTTGTGGCGGGTGGATCGAGCCTCCTTTGTTTCACCGAAGGTCCGCTACACTACGGCGCAATGTAATTTGGAATTGATCCCTGCTGTGCCCGGTTCAATATCTTTCGGCAAAAGACCTCGCATCCCACCGCTTTACCTGGAAACCATGCTGCACTCGGCCAGTTCGATCGCTAACATCCCCTTCCGGGAACGGGTCACCTGCACGGTTCCCGAAGCGCTCCGAGTGACCGGGCTGGGCCGGACGAAGCTGTACGAATTGATCAACCAAGAAAGCCTGAAGACGCTCAAGATCGGACGGCGCCGGCTGATCGTCGTGGAATCGCTGCTGGCCCTGATCCCGAGCCACAGCACCTCGCCAGGCCATCGCGCCTAATCGCTACCAGTTCATGCGCAATGACGACCGGACCTCTGGCCTTGGGCTCACCCCAAGTGTGGTTGTTGCGCGCTCAGGACGCGCCTTCCCTTCTGGTCACAATTCCGCGAAAATGACTGGCAACCCGCATTAGATGACTGAATGGCCGCCGGATTCCGATTTTGTTCTGCCCATCGTCCCAAAAAGGGGGCCACAAAGGGGGCCACGGTTCGGAATGTTCTATTTTGACATTAATGAAATCAATTACTTAGGTGCCGAGTGATCCTTCTGATCGATAACTATGACAGCTTCACCTACAACCTGTTCCATTACCTGGGGCAGCTGGGCGCCGAGGTGAAGGTCGTCCGCAACGACGAGATCACCGCCGAAGCGGCGCTGGCGATGAAGCCGGAAGGCATCGTGCTGTCGCCGGGCCCGTGCTCGCCCAACGAGGCCGGCATCTGCCTGGACGTGATCCGGAAGGCCGAAGGCCGCATGCCGATCCTGGGCGTATGCCTGGGCCATCAGGCCATCGGCCAGGTCTATGGCGGCGATGTCGTGCGCGCGCCCGAGCCCATGCATGGCAAGCTTTCCCGCGTCCATCACACCGGCCGCTCGGTGTTTCGCGGCCTCAACAATGATTTCCTCGCCACCCGCTATCACTCGCTCACCATCGATCCGCCGTCCATGCCCGCGACCCTCGAAGTCACCGCCACCAGCGAGGACGGCGTGATCCAGGGCGTGATGCACAAGACCCATCCCGTCCATGGCGTGCAGTTCCATCCCGAGAGCATTGCGTCCGAGAACGGCCACGCCATCCTGGCCAACTTCCTGCAGATCGCGCGCGACTTCGCGCACATGCCCGCATGACGGGGCCGGCATGAAAGTGACCAGCGCGTCGGTGGATTTTCCCGCGGCCTTGGCCAAAGCCCAGGCCGGCCAGCCGCTCAGCGCGGCTGACACCAGGCGGGTGTTCGACGCCATCTTCACCGGCCGCCTGAATGAGGAAGAGATCGTCGCCTATCTGGCTACCACTGCCGACCGCAAGCCGACAGTGGACGAGCTGGTGGGCGCCGTGACCTCCATGCGCCAGCATATGCGCAGCATCGCCGCGCCGGCCGATGCGCTGGATCTGTGCGGCACCGGCGGCGACGGGCTGGGCACCCTGAATATCTCGACTGCCGTGTCCTTTGTGGTGGCGGCCTCAGGCATACCGGTGGCCAAGCATGGCAACCGTTCCGCCTCCTCGCGCAGCGGCGCCGCCGATGTGCTGGAAGCGCTGGGGGTCAATATCAACCTTGATCCGCAGGCCGCCGCATCGGTGCTGGCGGAGGTTGGCCTGGTCTTTCTTTTCGCCCAGACCTATCACCCGGCGATGAAGCATGTCGGCCATGCCAGGAAGCAGATCGGCCGGCGCACCATCTTCAATCTGCTGGGCCCGCTGGCGAATCCGGGCCGGGTCACGCATCAGCTTGTTGGCGTCTTTTCGTCGGACTGGCTTGTTGCCTATGCCGAGGCGCTTCGGCGGCTTGGGAGCCACCGCGCCTGGATCGTGCATGGCCGGGACGGGCTGGACGAAGTTTCCATCAGCGGCCCCACTGAGATCGCCGTTCTGGATGCAGATACGATCATCACGCGCGAAATCACGCCGGAAGATGCGGGTCTGGGGCGCTGGCCGCTGGCGGAGATCACGGGCGGCAACGCGGCCCACAATGCCGACGCCTTGCGTCATCTTCTGCAAGGCGATGCACCGGGCGCCTACCGCGACATCGTGCTGCTGAATGCGGGCGCCGCGCTGATGGTGGCGGGCGCGGCAATGGATATAAAAGACGGTGTGGCCAAAGCCGCGCGGGCGCTCGACGGTGGCGCGGCCCGGGCCAAGCTGGAAGCCCTGATCGCCGCATCGAACCGGCCGGCCTCAAGTAGCGAAGCGATAGGCCATTAAACCGGCCTCAAGTAGTAAAGCGATAGACCATTAAATAAGTCATGAGCACCATTCTCGACCAGATCGTCGCCTACAAGCGGGAAGAAGTGGCCGCCGCCAGGGCCAAACTGCCGCCCAATGAGATTATCGCCCGCGCCAAGGATGCGCCGCTGGTGCGCGGTTTCCGTGACGCGCTTGAAGCCAAGAAGGATGCCGGCGAATTCGGCCTGATCGCCGAGATCAAGAAAGCCTCGCCGTCCAAGGGTCTGATCCGCGCCGATTTCGATCCGCCGGCGTTGGCCCAGGCCTATGAGGATGGCGGCGCGGCGTGCCTTTCGGTCCTGACCGACACGCCCTCCTTTCAGGGCGCGCCCGAATATCTCATCCAGGCGCGCGAAATGGTGCGCCTGCCCGTGTTGCGCAAGGACTTCATGCTCGAGCCCTATCAGGTGGCCGAGGCGCGCAGCTGGGGCGCGGACTGCATCCTGGTCATCATGGCGATGGTTTCCGACGACGAAGCCCGCGCGCTGATGGACGAAGCCGCGCGCTGGAAGATCGATGCGCTGGTGGAAGTGCATGACGAGGCGGAGCTGGCGCGGGCGCTGGTGCTGGACGCGCAGCTGGTCGGCGTCAACAATCGCAATCTCAAGACCTTTGTCACCGATCTGGGCGTGACGCTGAAGCTGGCCCACCACATGCCGCGCGGCGTGCATGTGGTGGCGGAAAGCGGGCTCTCGGCCTTGGCCGACCTGAAGCGCCTGGCGGGCGCCCATGTCACCTCCGTGCTGGTGGGCGAAAGCCTGATGCGCCAGAAGGACGTCACCGCCGCCACGCGATTGCTGCTCGGCAATGGCTTCCGATAAAGAGCCTCCAGGGAGCGTGGGCGCGAGCCCGAGCGACCATCAAAAACCACGGCGCTCCGCCGGCATGCGCGGCAGCCCGCGCAATGCCGTGCCGGAACATCGCCCCATCTCCACCACACCCAAGGCGCAGCCCGAAGCCAAACAGCCCGAGCGCGTTTCGACCTCGCGCTACGTCAAGCCCAAAGTGCTGATGGGCGAAGTGGTGGGCCCACGTGGCGAGCAGATCAGCCAGCAGCGCGATGCCTTCCGCGCCTTCATGCTCGCGCGCCATCTGCGCCCGAGCGAATGGGCGATGGCCGCCGGCATCGCACCCGGCGAGATCATGGCCTTTCTCACCGGCCATGCCCGCACCATCTCGCCCGCGTCGCTGGAAAAGCTCGCACGCGCGGCGGGTTGCGTTGAGGAAGACATGTTCCGATAGATTTGGACTTTGGCCGTGCGCCTCGCCTGTGCTCGGCGCTTTGGCTGCTCAAATCGGCGTCGCACGACGCTGTCGCTAGCGACGGACCGATTTGTCCGGCTGCGCCGGTCGCAACCAAAAAGAAAAAGCGGCCCGCGAACGGGCCGCTTTCTCCTTCAAGCGATCGATCTGGATTTAGAAGGTGATCCAAACGCCATTGCGCCAATAGCCGCGGCCTTCATGCTCGCGCCAGTGATAGCGGCCACCGCGCCACTTCCAGGAATCATCGTGCACGGTGACGCCCCAACCGCGATGAAAACCGCGGTCATTGGTATGCCAGCAATCGCCGGCGCGATTGCAGGCAACATAGGCCGAAGCCGGCGCTGCCAGGGCGGCCAGCGCGCCCGCGCCGGCGATGGTGCCCAGAATAAACGTCCTGATTTTCATCGAGTCTCTCCATCGGATTTGGGAAAACCGCCTCCCGAAAAGAAAAACGGCGGAACCCGGTCAGGGGTTCCGCCGCCTTGGGAAGTCCGCGATGCGGATCAGAAGGTGATCCACACGCCGTTGCGCCAATAGCCGCGACCTTCGTGATAGTCGCGATAGCGCATGTGCTCATCGTGATCCCAGTGACGATGGAAGTACCAGTCGTCCGGGTGATATTCGAAACGCACGCCCGGCGGGGCCATGCGGTTTTCGGTATGCCAGCAATCGCCTTCGCGGTTGCAGGCGATATAGGCGGACGCCGGCGCGGCAAAAGCCACCACTGCCGCGGCACCAGCCAGGGCGCCTAGAAGGGCAGTTCTGATTTTCATCAATGATCTCCTTGAAACAATTTGAGTTGCGCTCCTCACAGAGGGTAGCAACGCCCTCTGTAAAGTTCCGTTCCATATTCATGACGGAACGTCCATGCGTTGACGGGCGGGGGGAACTAAAGTAGAACGATTCGCGGTGTTTCGGCTTTGTTCGCTTCACCGGGGGAGGAAAAAGCATGCTGACCCGCAAGCAGTACGAGCTTCTGATGTTCATCCATGAGCGGGTGCGGGAAACCGGCATTCCGCCCTCCTTCGATGAAATGAAGGAGGCGCTGGATCTCAAGTCCAAGTCCGGCATCCACCGCCTGATCACGGCGCTGGAGGAACGCGGCTTCCTGCGTCGCATGGAAAAGCGGGCGCGCGCGCTGGAAGTGCTCAAGCTCCCCGACAATATGGCCGAGACGCTGAGGCCGGCGACAACCCGCAGCCAGGTCCAGCGCTCGCTGAACCGTCATGGTCGCACCGAAATCCGCATGGCCGATTCCCGCGCGCCCCAGCCCCGGCGTGGCTATGGCGAAGGCGCCGAAAACGCGGTCAATGTGCCCCTGGTCGGCCGCATCGCCGCCGGCACGCCGATCGAGGCTCTGCAGAACAAGGTCAGCGATGTGCCTGTCCCCGGCGGCATGATCGGGCGCGGCAATCATTACGCGCTGGAAGTGACCGGCGACTCCATGATCAATGCCGGGATTCTGGACGGCGACACCGTGATCATCATGGAATCCGACAGCGCCAACACCGGCGAGATCATTGTCGCCCTGGTGGACAATGAGGAAGCCACGCTGAAGCGCCTGCGCCGCCGCGGCGACTCCATCGCGCTGGAAGCCGCCAACCCGGCCTATGAGACGCGCCTCTATGGCGCCGACCGCGTGAAGGTCCAGGGCAAACTGGTCGGGCTGATCAGGCGATATTGAGAATCTTGGTGGAAGCGCCGCGGGATTGATGCTGCCACTGTAAACAGTCGCGCGGAATGAATTTTACCGGCGATCTGACAGAAAATTTAACAATTCTCGCGCAACTGTTCGCGCATGGATTGCCAGCCCACTCCATCGATGCTGTCCGAGGATTTGCTGACGCGGCTGGGCGAAGCCAGTCATGTCCGATCCTTCAATGAAAAGCTTTTTGATGTGGCCGCGGGCGGTGATCTCGCGGGACGTCTTCAGAGCGTGATGCGTGCCGTGCGGGATGCCGATGTCGATGCGCTCCTGCGAAGCCAAACTTCCGCAAACAGATTCTTGGGCGCCGATGTCGAGGCACGCATGGCCTTTGCCGTTACACGGAAAAAAGCCATCGACAGCCTGTCGGAAAGCAGACGCGCAGCGAAGGCGACAGCGGGACTGCTTCAAGTCCTGGAGGACGCCCGGGCCGGAGTTTTGGCAGACGAACGGCATCTGGCCGATATCGCTGCCAAAGCCGATGAAATCGCCAGCCGCCTCACCGCCCCCAAGACTGCGGAGGAACTTGAACTTCAAGACCGCTTCAACCGGCGCCGGGCCAATCTGCTATCTCTGCGGGCTTCAACCGCGCTGACGCTGGCGCAAATCCCCATCGCGATCGCCCATAATCGGGCATTGCTTGAGCGCTTCAACGACGTAGAGACCGTACTGTTTCCATTATGGGAACGTCACGCCATGGCCCTGATCCAGTCTCCGCGCGATGACACCGCATTGGGCGCGCTGCGCATGGCAGCCAAAGCATTGATGGACCGTCTGTCAGAGATAAGCCGGTTGCCGGAACCTGCGGGGAAGGCGGCGTGAGCAGCTTTGCGCCTATTGTCGACATTGGCGAACACGCGGCGCGCGGCGCTGCAGACCTATTGTCAGATGTCCTCGCAACGGCCGACAGCGCGTCCAGGGTGCAGATCGGAACAGAGGCCAGATCGATCCTGGATGCGGCACGCGAGCGTATTTCCCGCGGAGAATATCCTCGCGCGAAGGCGCAATCGCTGGCAGATGCCAGTCAACACCGGCTGTCGACGCTATCTTCCTTCCGCACGCGCTTGGACACGCTGGAAGAGGCACTGCGAGCCGATATTTTCCAACTGAAAGCGATATTGGAAGAGCAATACACCACCGCCCAAACCCCGGATGTCGTCGCTTGCCGGGCGCTGGTGGAACAGCGGCTTGCCCATTTGGCCCATGTCGAAGCCAGCCTCGCGCGCTGCCGGATATTGCTGCAGCAATTGTCTCGCGGAGAACATCTTTGCAGCGACACCCTCGGCTTGATGCGCGACGTGACCGTACCCATGGCTGCCCGTCACGCAGCGCTCACCGGTCTGTCCCAGGCTGCCGACACTGTGCGCACCTTCGGCGCCGAGAGCGATAAGCTTTGCCGTGAATTCCTTCGTCAGGGCGCCAGCAGGCTCGCCGACAAGGAACAGGCATGAATTTCGATCTTGAATTGGCGCAATTGGACCGGCGGCAGCAATGGCTGCAGCAAGCGGCCTGGCTGCTGGTGCCCTGCATCGTGCTGACATTGGCCGCCACCGACGTTTTCTATCCCGGGTCATTCGGCGCCGCACATCTTTTCCAGAATGTTCAAATTCCTCTCGATGTGCTGGGATATTTCAGGGGCCAAGGAGTCGAAACGTCCCTGTTCGAAGACAGGATGGTGATGGGCGTGCGCATGGGCGCCGTGCAAGGCGTCCTCTCTGTCATCAAATTGGCCTTGATCATTGTCGGCATGGGGAGCCTTCTGCGCCTGCAACCGCGCTGGGCAGCGGGTTGCGCCATCCTCTGGTACGGCCTGGCCTCCCTTTCGGACTCCTGGATGACCCATGGCGGCTATAGTGTCGCCAATCCTCTGCAGTTCGGCATCCATCAGCTCGGCGCGCGGGTACCAGATTCTCCCATCCAGCCATTGGCGCCAACTGATGCCATCCCCACATTTTCAGACATCAGCCGCAAGCTTGGCAATGCCGTGGCTTCCGATCAAATCCATGCCGAAATCGAAAGAAGAGCGCAGGACCGGGAGATGCGGGCAATGCGCTTGCGCTCGCTGGCGGAGAATCCGGAAGGATTTCCCGCCAATCAAGCAGCCGCCCTGCATTACATCGCAGCACAGATTGGTTATCTGGAAGACGATGAAGCCGCGGTCGAGCGTCACCTTTCCGCCATTCCCGCCGCCCAGTTCCACGCGACCTGGGATTGCGACTATCGGCTCCGGATCATGCAGGAATGGCTGGTGAAGCAAGGCGGCAATCTTCCTATCGACGCCTATCGCCCTACTACCGGCATGCCCTTCGCGGTATCACGTTTCATTGCCGCTGCCTTTGCGGCGCTGGGCGGAATGTTGCTGGTGACAATGGCTCTGGCCGTCCATTTCCGTCGCAACCTCGCGCAGCGCCTGGAGCGCATGCGTACCATGGCGGCAGAACTGCTTAACGCTTCTATCGCAAGATCAACCCCGCCCCCGGACCAATTTGGCAGGCGGCTCATTAAGCCGGTTCCCGTGCTGGAAACCAATTCTTCAGCGCGCCGAAGCTAAAGTCGCGCGCATCCGGAGGATCAAATGACAGATAATCAGAACATCTCTCCTGAAAAAATTTCTGGCGCAATCCGACTTTCCGATACCGCGCAGATCACCACATTTGGAGAGGAGGCTCAACGCGATGTCTCGGCCTTCGCAGACAAGGTCCTGCAGCAGACGCGCAACCGCGATCTTGGCGAAACCGCGGAGCTTCTCACCAACCTGATGGCCACCGCCAAGGGCCTCGACTTTACCCAATTACAGAATGCCGGGCCGATCGCACGGCTGGTGGGCGGCGTTCGCCGCAAATTGATCAACTTCCGCGCCCGCTTCCAGACAGTGTCGGCACAGGTCGATGGCATCAGCCAGCAATTGCAAAAGCGGTTGGACCGGATGCGCGGCGATCTTGCCATGCTGGATGGCCTGCACGAACAGGCTCGCGCCTCCGTCGCAATTCTCGACAGCTATATCGCTGCGGGCAAGAGTTTCGTTGAACAGTTCCGTGCCAAGGACTTGCCCCAGCTAGCTGCAATGGCCGCGAAGCAAAGCGGCGATCCCAGCCAGGACGTTCTGAATGGCCAAGCCTATCAAGACGCCTTGATGGCATTGGATCGTCTGGAAAAGCGCGTCTACACTCTGCAGCAAACCCGCCAGATTGCGCTGCAGCAGCTCCCGCAGATCCGCGTCGTACAGAATGGCGACGCCACATTGATCGAAAGCCTTGGTGCGTCGCTCACCCTCACCATTCCCGCCTGGAAGCAGAAAATGGTCATGATGCTGGGGCTGGAACATCAGCGCGAGGCGCTTGCCATGCAAAAGGCTGTGACCGAGACCACCAATGATATGATCCGCCGCAGCGCGGAAATGCTGAAAGTCCAGGCCCTGGGCATAGAACAGGAGTCTCAGCGGGGCGTGGTGGATCTCACAGTGCTGGCGAAATCCAACCAGGACCTGCTGGACACAATCTCTGGCGTGATGCGTCTTCAGAGCGAGGGACACACCGCCCGCACCCAGGCAGCGGCGGAAATGGAACGCCAGACCGCCGAACTCCACAACATCCTGAGTGGTGGCCAGATCACCAAGATGATCGCGGCTTAAGCCAGCCTGCAACCCACGGCCTCTCGCCGCGATATGCACGCACGCTTTCTGCGATTGGCGTTGGTGATAGCGTGATCCGCCAGCCCTCGCCTTCTGCGGCGGCCTTCTGATCGATCAGGACAGAAGGACCTTTGCAGTTTATCGCTTGCGCCGCGCTGACCAGGACCGTCGCGCGCGCGCAATCTTCCGCCAGCGATTCCGGCTTCAGCGACACGGCGATCAATACCTTGCCAGGCAGCACGCAACCGACGCCGTCGCAGCGCATGCCCGGGACACCGACCGCGTCGCCGATGTCGCGAGCATCACCATCGCGTCTCAGCCAGTCGCGGGCGATGTATTTGTCGGCTGGCTTCCTCACAAAATGCAGCAGGCCGTCCGTGCCCCTTATGGCAACGGTGCGGGCATCCGGCGCCACCAGCATATCGGGCGGCCGCGCGGTCCACGCGGCGACCGCGCCCGCCAGCACCGGCAACAATCCCCACCGGCGCCAGCTCTTGCGCCAGATCGCCAGCCACAATCCGCCAGCCGTCATCAGCAGCAGCGCCACCATTGGCATGGCGGGCGCCAAGGTCACGGCTCCCGGCAGCCCTGCCACCCACCGGCCCATCGCCACCATCACGGTGATGCCCTGCCCCAACAGATGCAGCGGCACCTGCTCCAAGCCGAAAGGCATCGCCGCCACCGACAGAGCCGCAGCCGGCATCACCCACAGCCCCATCACCGGCATGGCGATCAGGTTGCCCAGGACCGCGTAATGGGTGGCGCGACCGAAATGAAACAGCGCGAAAGGAAGCGTCGCCAGGCTGCCGATAAGGCTGGTCATCGCAATGCCATGCAGCCAGCGATAAAGCGCGCCGCGTGGTTTCAATCTTTCGCGCCCCTGCTCCCATTCCGCCACCGCGATCAGCGCCGCCACCGCGGCAAAGGACATCTGGAATCCAGGCTCGACGATGTCCTGCGGCCGCGCCAGCAACAGGATAGCCGCCGCCAGCGCCAGCGAGCGCATGGAGAGCGCCGGCCGGTCGAGCAGAATGGCCGTCATCACCATGGCCAGCATGACGAACGCGCGGACAGCCGATGGCGAAGCGCCGCTGATCACCAGATAGAAGCTGGACGCCGCCAGCGCGCCTGACGCTGCCCATTTTTTGATCGGATAACGCAAGACAAGAGCCGGAATCGCGGCAAGGCCCGCGCGCAAAAGCCAGAACACGCCACCGCCCACCAGCGCCATGTGCAGGCCCGCAATCGCCAGTACATGGGCAAGGCCTGCATCGCGCAAGGCGGCCTCGTCCTCCTCCGCGATGCCGCCGCGCTCGCCTGTGATCAGGGCGCTGGCAATGCCGCCTGTGCTGCCGGACAATACGTTCTGAATGCGCGCCGTCATCTTCAGCCGCAGCGCTTCGACCTGACCCGCGACGCGCGCGCCGAAACCCGGCGCATCCCCCGCCGGGACGGGATGCGCCCGGCCATAAGCAAAACCCACGGCGCCGATGGACTGAAAGAACAGGCTGCGTCCTGAATCGCTGGCGCCGGGTTCGGATGGCGCGGGCGGGGTGTCCAGCCGCGCGGTGAAGCTCAGCCAATCGCCGGGATGCATGTCCCCCGCTCCGCGAAAGCTGACCCGGATGCGGCGCGGCGCAGGATCGAGTGCGCCCGAACGCACCTGGTCCAGAACCGCGCGCATATTCGTTCCGCGCGGCTCCAGGCTCACCACCCGCGCTGTCATATGTGTGACAACCGGCCCGGCCAGCACCGGCGTCGCCACCCGCATCTCGTTCAGCTTCGCGACACCCAACCCAAGCAACAACGCCGCAGCCAGTCCAAGGGGCCAGCGCGCCAAACCCGATATCAGGCCGCAAATGGCGACAGCCGCGGCGACCAGGCCAGCCGCCAGCGCGGCCCAGCCCCAGGCGGGCGCTGGCTCGAACGGCAAGGTGAAATAAAGCCCGCAGCCCAGGCCCAGAAAGACCGGCAGCCACAAGGGCCAACGGTCTCTCTCCGCTGCCAGAAAGATAATTGCCAAGGCCCCAGCCCTGCTCTAAGTCCCTCCGATCATGTCGGAAAAACCCACACCCGTCCTGCGCTTCGCGCCCTCGCCCACAGGCATGCTGCATATCGGCGGCGCCCGCACCGCCCTGTTCAACTGGCTCTATGCCCGCCACACCGGCGGCACCTTTCTTTTGCGCATCGAGGACACCGATCGCGAGCGTTCCACGCCGGAAGCGGTCAACGCCATCCTGAATGGCATGACCTGGATGGGGCTGAACTGGGACGGCGATGTCGTCTACCAGTTTGCCCGCGCCGGCCGTCACCGCGAAGTGGCCGAACAGCTTCTGGCCCAAGGCAGCGCTTATCGCTGCTATGCCACGGCCGAAGAACTCACCCAGATGCGCGAAGAACAGAAAGCGGCCGGCAAGCCTATGCGCTATGACGGTCGCTGGCGCGACCGTGCGCCCGGCCCCGAACAGGAAGGCAAGCCCTTTGTCGTGCGGCTGAAGGCCCGCCAGGACGGCGAGACCATCGTGCATGACACGGTGCTGGGCGACGTGCGTTTCGAGAACAGCCAGCTTGACGACATGGTGATGCTGAGAAGCGACGGCACCCCGACCTATATGCTGGCGGTGGTGGTCGACGACCACGACATGGGCGTGACCCATGTGATCCGCGGCGCCGACCATCTCAACAATGCCGCGCGTCAACTGCAATTGATCGAGGCGCTGGGCTGGCCCGTGCCGGTCTATGGCCACCTGCCCCTGATCAACGGGCCCGACGGCGCCAAGCTGTCCAAGCGCCACGGCGCGCTTGCCGTGGAGGCCTATCGCGACATGGGCTATCTGCCCGAGACCATGCGCAACTATCTGCTGCGCCTGGGCTGGAGCCATGGCGATGACGAGATCATCTCCACAGAGCAGGCGGTTCGATGGTTCAACCTGGACTCCATCGGCAAAAGCGCGGCGCGGATGGACTACAAGAAGCTCGACAACCTGAACGGGCATTACATCCGCGAGACCGCCGATGCCGTGCTGGTGGCGGAAGTCACCGCCTTCCTCGCCCGCGAAATCCCGCCGCGCATCCTGTCGGTCACCGCGCGCCAGCGCCTGGAAGCAGCAATGGGCGCCTTGAAGGAGCGCGCCAAGACCCTGGTCGAACTGATCCAGGGCGCGGAATTCCTGTTCACCGATGGCCCGCGCACGCTCGATGAAGCTGCCGCGAAATTGTTGACACCGGATGCGCGCGCCACGCTTGCCAAAACGCTGCCCGTGCTGGAGGCGACGGATTGGAGCGCCGAAGCGCTGGAAATCGCGGCCCGCGCCTTTGCCGAACAAAACGGATTGAAGCTGGGCCAGGTGGCGCAGCCCCTGCGCGCGGCGCTTACCGGCAAGTCCAGTTCGCCGCCCCTTTTCGCCATGCTGACGCTTCTGGGCCGGGAAGAATCCCTTATCCGATTAAGGGCTTACGCCGTCAGCTAAAATAGTCTCCGGTTCCACTGTTCCCCCCGTGACGGCCCTTCAAAAGCCCGTCATATTGCAGCGCAAGATGCATCGGGATTAAGGGGAGTGTTGAATGCGCGAGAGCAAAATCAAGGCTGATGGCAAAGCCACGCTGAATTATCAGGGCAAGGACTACGAATTCCCGGTCTATGCCGGCACCCAGGGTCCCAATGTGGTGGACATCCGCAAACTCTACGACCAGGCGGACATCTTCACCTACGATCCCGGCTTTACCTCCACCGCATCGACCGAATCCAACATCACCTTCATCGATGGCGACAAGGGCGTGCTGGAGTATCGCGGCTACGCGATCGGCGATCTGGCGGAACACTCCACGTTCCTGGAAAGCTGCTACCTGCTGCTCTACGGCGAATTGCCGACCGAAGCGCAGATGGCGCAATTCACCCACTCCATCACCCACCACACCATGGTGCATGAACAGCTGGCGAGCTTCTTCTCGGGCTTCCGCCGCGACGCCCATCCCATGGCGATCATGTGCGGCGTGGTCGGCGCGCTGTCGGCCTTCTATCACGACTCCACCGACATCACCGATCCCAAGCAGCGCGAAGTCGCCAGCCACCGCCTGATCGCCAAGCTGCCGACCATCGCGGCCATGGCGTTCAAGTACCATGTCGGCCAGCCTTTCGTGTATCCGCTGAACAAGCTGGGCTATACCGAAAACTTCCTGCGCATGTGCTTCAGCGTCCCGGCCGAGGAGTATGTGGTCAATCCGGTGCTGGCCAAGGCGCTGGACACCATCTTCATCCTGCATGCCGATCACGAACAGAACGCCTCGACCTCGACGGTGCGCCTGGCCGGTTCGTCCGGCGCCAATCCGTTCGCCTGCATCGCCGCCGGCATCGCCTGCCTGTGGGGCCCCGCCCATGGCGGCGCCAATGAAGCGGCGCTGAAGATGCTGGAGGAAATCGGCACGGTGGACCGGATTCCGGAATATGTCGCCAAGGCCAAGGACAAGAGCAGCGGCTTCCGCCTGATGGGCTTTGGCCATCGCGTCTACAAGAACTACGATCCGCGCGCCAAGGCGATGCAGATCCAGGCCCATGCCGTGCTGGACGAGTTGGGGCTGCATGACGATCCGTTGCTGAAGGTGGCGATCGAACTGGAAAAGGTGGCGCTCAGCGATCCCTATTTCATCGAAAAGAAGCTCTATCCCAACATCGACTTCTATTCTGGCATCACGCTGAAGGCGCTGGGCTTTCCCACCTCCATGTTCACCGCGCTGTTCGCGCTGGCCCGCACCGTGGGCTGGATCGCACAGTGGAAGGAGATGCTGGAAGACCCGCACCAGAAGATCGGCCGGCCGCGCCAGATCTATACCGGCCCGACCGAGCGCAGCTACATCGCGATGGACAAGCGCAAGTGAGCCACCGGCGCGCGGAACGCGCGTGAGCAGGTCTGACCTCGGCAAAACCCGGCCCGCTTTACCGCGGGCCGGTTTTTTTCCATAACGCCTCATGGAACGATCGATCGCCACTGGCGTGGCCTGCGGCATCGCTGCAGGCGCCCTGTGGGGCATGGTGTTCATCGCGCCCGAGCTCACGCCCGGCTTCACCGCCCTGCAATTGTCGGCCGGACGCTATTTCGCCTATGGGCTCATCGCCCTGCTTCTGGCACTGCCCCGCTGGCGCAGGGTCACAGGCAAGCTTGATCGCGGCGACTGGATCGCGCTGGCCTGGCTGGGGCTGGCGGGCAACATCGTCTATTACATCTTCCTGGCATATGCAGTGCGTCTGGCAGGCGCGGCCCCGGCATCCTTCATTGTCGGCCTCTTGCCGGTCGTCATCACCATCATCGGCAGCCGCGAACAGGGCGCGGTGCGGCTGCGCTTGCTCGCGCCCTCCCTCGCCCTGGCCGTGATCGGCGTGGGATTGATCGCGGCCCCCGCGATGCAGCGGAACGCCATGTCCGACTGGCGTCTTCAGGCGACGGGTCTCCTGTGCGCATTCGGCGCCCTGGCATCCTGGGCGGTCTTCGCCGTCGGCAATGCGCGCGCCATGGCGCGGCTGCCGCTTGTGTCATCCAACGACTGGTCGCTCCTGCTGGGCATCGTCTCCGGCGCTGAGGCGCTGCTGCTCGCCATTCCCGCTCTCGCGTTTGGGCCCGTGCAGCACGGCGACTGGACGCGCTTTGCCTTGGTCAGCAGCGGCATCGCCGTCACCGCCTCCATCATCGGCAATGCCTTCTGGAATGGCGCCAGCCGAAGACTGCCCATGACCCTGACCGGCCAGATGGTGATCTTCGAGACGCTTTTCGCGCTGATTTACAGCTTCCTGTGGGACTGGCGCCTGCCCAGGCTGACCGAGCTATTGGCCATCGCCGCCCTGATCGGCGCGGTCACCTGGTGCGCGCGCCTCCATCGCGGCGTCCCGCCGGCCGGCCACATGCCGGCGGACTGATCAACCGCCGAGAAATTCGAGCAGCACACGGGCGGCGCGCAAGGATGGCGCTTCGTCGCCCTCGCCCAACAACCGCCCGAATTCGGTCATGGCTGCAACTTGCGCGGTGCGCGCGCCTTCATCGGCAAAGAGATGCGCCACAGCAGCCGCAAGCTTTTCGGGCGTGCATTGGGATTGAAGAAATTCGGGTACCGCCTCGCGGCCCAGAAGGATGTTGATCAGGGTGATGTGGGTCACCGTCATCAGGAATTTGGACAGGAAGAAAGTCAGCCCGCCCACGCGATAGCCCACCACCATGGGCGTGTGCGACAGCGCCAGTTCCGCCGTCACGGTGCCGGATGCCGCCAGCGCCACATCGGCGGCGTCGAAGGCGGCATACTTGTCGGCCTCGCCTTCGGTGACATGGAGCGGCGTCGGCCAGTCTTGCGTCGCCGTGCGCACCTTCGCCGCCACATGCGGCACGGTGGGCAGCACCGTCACCAGGCCGGGAATCGTCTTCGCCAGAATTTCCACCGCGCCGCGGAATTGCGGCAGGATGAAGCGGATTTCGCTGGTGCGGCTGCCCGGCAGCAGCGCAAGCAGCGGCGCATCGGACGCGATGCCCAGGCGGGAACGCAACGCCTCGCCGCCGCCGATCTTCTTTGCCCGCTCGATCACCGGATGGCCGACAAAGCGGGCCTTCAGGCCGAATTTCTCGAAGAACGGCACCTCGAAGGGAAAGAGCGCCAGCACCAGATCGAAATAACTCGCCATCTTCCTGGCGCGATAGGCGCGCGACGCCCAGACCTGGGGGGCGACATAATCCACGGTGCGGATCGAAGCATCGCGCTTCTTGAGCCCTTGCGCCACCCGATGGGTGAAATCCGGACTGTCGATCACCACCACCACATCGGGCCGGGTCTGAAGCGCGAAGTCCACCGCCTGCTTCACGCGCTTCAGGATCTTGGGAATGGCAGGCACGACTTCGCGCAGCCCCATCACCGCGGTGGCGTCCAGCGGGTAAAGGCTTTCAAAACCCTCCCGCGCCATGGCCAGTCCGCCCACGCCGGAAAACCGGATGCGGTCGCCGGCAAGCGCCTTCAGCCCCACCATCAGCTGCGCGCCCAGCGCATCACCCGAGGGTTCGCCACAAACAATCATGACGTTCAAGTTTCTCACCGGCATGCACATGCCCGCATTATTTTATGCGCGTCCGCGGGCGCGTCCGCGCGGGGCTCGCCGCAGACGATCATCACATTGAGCTGCTTCACGGCTTCACGCCGATGACGAACAGGCCCAGCCGGTCGGCTTCCGCCGCCACCGCCCGCTTGTCCAGGATAAGGGCCGCACCCGCTTCCAGCGCAATGCCGGCAAGATGCACAGCGGCGGCATTCTTCACCGTCTCCACGCCCACCACCGGCATGTCAGTCTTGGCGTCCTGGGTCGGCTTCAACGCCTTGACCAGCACGCCGCGATTTCTGCCAGTGGTGCCGCGCAGGCTCTCCCGCAAGGTCCCGATGCGCGCCAGCATGGCGTCGGTGCCTTCGGCGGCTTCCACGCTGAGCGCCAAACCTTCGCACACCACCGCCGCCTGGCCGACATCCAACGCACCCAGCGCATGCACGATTTTGAACGCCTGTTGGATGTCGGCTTTGTGTTCGTCGCTGGGCTGGACGGCGCCCAACACGCCTTCATCCGCCACCAGCGCTGGCGCGGCTTCGGCAATGCTGACCGCGTTGAGCCCGGCATCCTCGCAGATGCCCACGATGAAACGCAGCAGCGCATCATCGCCCTTCTTTGCCGCCGCGATCGCCTTGGGCAACAGCATCACGCCCTTGGCGTCGAGCTTCATCTCATTGAATTTGGGCCGGTCCACCCGGCCGGCCAGCAGCACATCCGCCGCGCCCGCCCCCTTCAGCGCCTTGATGATGCGCCCCGGCTCGCCCGGCGACAGGAATTCATGCGGAAAATCCTTGACCCAGTCCCCATTCACGCTGCCCACCAACGGCACCACGAACACGGAGCGTCCGGCCGAGCGCGCCGCCTCCGCCACCGCGCGTGGCAACTCGCCGCCGCCGGCGATCAAGCCAAGCGCAGTCACGCGCGATCCCCGCGCCGCCGCGCCAGGCACAATTCCTGTTTGGCGTCGGCCAGGATGAAATCCACCATCTCGCGAACTTCCGGCACACCGGCAAAGCGCGCCCGAGCGGCGCGCGCCCGCTCGCTCACCAGTCCGCCCTCCGCGGCCTGAAAGACAATGCGGAAGGTGGCGCGCATGGCATTGATGGTGTCGCGCGGAAGCCCGCGGCGCTTCAGCCCGATCAGATTCAGTCCCGCAAGCTCGACATGATCGCCAAAGGCCATCGCATAGGGGATGACATCGCGGTTGACGCCGGTGAGGCCGCCAATCATCGCGCCCCTGCCCACCCGGCAGAACTGCTGCACCGCCGCCAGTCCGCCGAAGATCACGCCGTCGCCGATCTCCACATGCCCGCCCAGCGCCACCGAATTGGCGAATGTCACGCCGTCGCCGACATGGCAGTCATGGCCGACATGGGAATTGGCCATGAAATAGCCCTTCGCGCCGATGCTGGTAAGGCCGCCACCCTTGCGACTGCCCACATGCATGGAGACCATTTCGCGCAGCACACAGTCCGCCCCGATCTGCAGCCTTCCCTCGGTGAAGTCATTACCGCGGATCTGGCCGTCGCCACCCAGCGCCGCGCCCGGATAGACATCGCAGCGCGCGCCCACTTCCGTGACGCCGGTGATCGAGACATGCGACCTGAGGCGCACGCCCTCGTCCAGCACCACGCGCGGCCCCACATGGCAGAACGGCCCGATCTCGACGCCGGCGCCGATCACTGCACCGTCTTCCACCACCGACGAGGGATGCACGCTCATCCCGCCGTGCCGTCATGGATCATGGCGCTGAATTCCGCTTCCGCGCAGAGGTCCTCGCCGACAAAGGCTTTGCCTTCGAATTTCCACACCGGGCCGCGCTGCCTGAGCTTCCTGACCGGCATGCGCAGCACATGGCCGGGGACCACGGGCTTCCTGAAACGCGCATTGTCGATGGTCATGAAATAGACCGCCCGCCCGGCTTCCACGCCCAGGCTGTGCACCACCAGCGCGCCCGCGGTCTGGGCCATGGCCTCGATGATCAGCACGCCCGGCATGACCGCGCGCTCCGGAAAATGGCCCATGAAAAAAGGCTCGTTGATGCTCACCGCCTTGTAGCCGGTGGCGCTTTCCCCCGGCACGATCTCGCCCAGCCGCTCCACGAACAGCATGGGCGGGCGATGCGGCAGAAGCTTTTTGATCTGCTCCACATCCAGCATGATTGTCCCGGTCATGACGCTCGCGTCACTCATCCTTGTTCTGCCTGCGCTGCTTGCCCAGCCGCGCCACGGCATGTATCTCCCGCGCCCATTCTCTTACAGGTTTCGCGGGCGCCCCGCCATAATCGATCCCGCCCGGCAGCACGATGCCGGAGCCGGTGCCCGAGCGCGCCGCCATCCGGGCATGGGAACCGACATGGGTGTGATCGCCCAGCCCCACCTGGCCGCCCATCACCACAAAATCCCCGACCACGCAGCTGCCGGCGATGCCCACCTGGCCCGCCAGCACGCAGTGTCGCCCGATCCGGCAGTTGTGGCCGATCATGATCAGGTTATCGAGCTTGGTACCTTCCCCGATCACCGTGTCGCGCAGCGCGCCGCGGTCGATGGTGGTGCAGGAGCCGATTTCCACATCGTCCTGCACGATGACGCGGCCCAGTTGCGGCATCTTGATATGGCCCGCATCCGAAGAGGCAAAGCCGAAACCGGGCTGGCCCAGTTGCGCGCCCGGCAGGATGATCACCCGGTCACCGACATAGGCATGGCTGATGGAGACATTGGCGCCGATCTCGCAATGGCGCCCAATCGCGACACCCGGTCCGATCACCGTGCCCGGCCCGATGCGGGTGCCCTCGCCGATCTCCGCGTCAGCGCCCACCACGACACCGGGTGCGAGCGTCACGTCGCGTCCGATCCGCGCCTGGGGCGAGATAGCGGGCGCATCCCTGGGCCACAGCGGCTGGGAATGTTCGGGATAGAACATCGCGGCGACGGCCGCGAAAGCATGAGACACAGAAGCCGCTTCCAGCACGATCATGCCCTTTGGCGCTTCGGGCCGCTTGCCTTTCGCCGGCACCAGGCAGGCGCCCGCGCGGCTCGCGGCAAAGGCCTCGCGCAGGGAGAAATTGCCGGAGAAGAATGTCAGATGCCGGCTGTCGGACCCCGCCAGGTCGGCAAGGTCGAAGAATTCGCGCCCCGCCTCGGCGCCATTGGGAACGGCGATCCCCGCCTTTTCGCAAATCCGCGCCAGTGTGAACGGCCCAAGATTGTTGAAAAAGCGGGGATCGGCCATAACCTGCCTTTTGGGTTTACTGTTTCGGCGCGGCCGGCGGCGTCACGTTGAAGTTGACCTTCACCGTCGGCAACTGCTGGTTCAACCGGTTGATCGCGTCGGTGGTGATGTCGAAAGCCGGAGGCGCAAATACCATCGCCTGGCGGTCGATCACCATGTTGGCGCCGCGTTCCTTGACGAGCTGCTGCAGGATCGGGCCGAGCTTGGCTTCCATCTGCTGGCGCGCCTGGGCCAGGGCATAGCGCATTTGTTCGTCCTTCCGGGACACATCGGCCTGCAGCGCCTGCTGCTTGGCCTGGAAGGCGGCGATCCGCTTGGCCTTCAGGTCGGGCGCCAGGATCGCCACCTGCTGCTGCAGGCCGCGCTCCTCGGTTTCAAGCGCACGGCCGCGGGACTGCAGATCGGCCTTTGCCTGGGCGGCATAGGTCTGCATCTGCTTGGCGATGTCCTGGCCCGCCTTGGAGAACTGCATGATCCCGGCACGATCCAGCACCACGATCTTGGCGGGCGGTGGATCGGCGAACGCGGAGGTGGCCAAACCCGCTGGCATAAGGCCCGCGAAAGCGAGCGCGAGAAGAAGGGTTCTTTTCATCGTCTAGTATCCCGTAGCTGTGCTGAAGTGGATGATCTGGGGTCTGTCATAGAAGGTTTTGACATAGGGCAGGCCGAGGTCGATCTGGACCGGGCCAAAGGGCGACTTCCACTGGACACTGATACCGGCGGAGGCGCGGAAGGCCAGATTGTCCTTCACGCAGGTGCCGACGCCGGAATATTGAATGCCGGTACAGACGCGGGTGGCAGGCGTAAGATTGTCGAGCCGTCCCAGCGTTCCGAAATCGGTGAACAGGCCAAGATTGACGCCATAGCTTTCCGGCACCAGTGACGGGAAGCGCACCTGCGCGGTGCCGATGGCGTCCACCGTGCCGCCAAGCGCGCCGGTATTGTTGGGGGCAACGATGTCGCGCGGGCCCACGCCGGCAAGCGCAAAGCCGCGGAAGGTGTCGCCGCCGTCGAATATGCGCTCCTCGAACGGCACGAAGGAGCCGCCATAGCCGGTGATGTAGTTGGCGCGGCCCTGCAGGGTGGCGATCATCCCGCCATCGAACATGGGCGTGTAGGTGGCCGCGGTCACGCTGGTCTTGAGGAATTTCAGGTTGCCGCCAAAACCGGAAAACTGCTGCGAGAAGGCGAAGGTCGAGCCGGTAGTGGGCTTTCGGTAATCGTCCAGATTGTTATAGGCATAGGTGAACCCGATCTGCGAACCGTTCAGCGAACCTGCCGCCAGTTCGACGTTCAGCGGCGCGCCCGCATAGGGCCGCACATTTTCGATCTTGTAGGTGTAGTTCAGCGCCACCGTACTGAATTCGGAGATCGGATAGCCGATGCGGCCGACCAGTGCGGTGCTGTTGCTCTGGAACGCCGCCTGGTCGAAATTGGTCTGGGTTTCATAAATGTCGAAGCCCGCCGCCAGGCCGTCACGGCCCATGAAGTTGGGCTCGGTGAAGGAGAACACCGCCTGCTTGGTGATGTAGGAGGCCTGCAAGGACACGCGCAGATTCTGGCCGCGGCCAAACCAGTTGCTGTCGGTGTAGCTCACTTCGCCGAGCAGCGAGGTGGTGGACGAATAGCCCAGGCCCACCGACAGCGAGGCGGTGGACTGTTCGGTGACATTGACCGTCAGGTTGGTGCGGTCGGGCTGGCTGCCCGGCACGTTCTTGACCTCGACATCCTTGAAGAAGCCGAGCGCACGGATACGGGTGCGCGAGCGGTCGACCAGGACGCGGTTGAAGGCATCGCCCTCCTGCAGACGGAACTGGCGGCGGATGATGTCGTCATGGGTGCGGGTGTTGCCCGCGATGTTGATCTTCTCGATATAGACGCGCGGGCCCTGCACGATCTCAAAACCCAGGTCGATGGTGCGGGTGGCCGGATTGCGCTTGAAGCGGGGATGGACTTCGGCGAAGGCGTAGCCCCTGGTGCCGGCCGCGTTGGTCAGGGCGTCGATCGCCTTCTGGATCGCGTCCTGGGAATAGATGTCGCCGGTCTGGGCATTCACCAGCGGACGCAGCTGGGAGCCGGGCAACTCCTTGATCTTGGAATCGACATTGATGTTGCCGAACCTGTAGCGAACCCCCTCCTGCACCGTGAAGGTGAGGTAGAAGCTCGAGCGGTCGGGCGTCAGCTGAGCCACCGCGCTCAAGACCTTGAAGTCGGCATAGCCGCGATTGATGTAGTAGCGGCGCAGGGATTCGCGGTCGAACTGCAGCCGGTCGGGATCGTAATTGTCGTTGGAAGCGAGGAATTTCCACCACCGGCTTTCCTCGGTGGCGATCTGTCCCTTCAGCGTGTCGCTGTCGAAGATGTGATTGCCGACAAAGCTGATGCGGCTGACCCCGGTGGTGGGGCCGTCGGTGATGGAGAAGATCAGGTCGACGCGGTTCTGCGGCCGCTGGATGATCTGGGGATCGACGCGGGCGGCGAACTTGCCGTTTCTGCGATAGAGCTCGACGATGCGCTGCACGTCGGCCTGGACCTTGGCGCGGGTGAAGACGCTGCGCGGCTTGATCTGGACTTCCTTGGTCAGGTCCTTGTCGGAAACCTTGGAATTGCCCTCGAACACCACCTGGTTGACGATCGGGTTTTCGGTGACGCGGATGGTCAGCGTGCCGGTGGCTTCGTCGAAGCTGGTGTTGACGTCGGAAAACAGCCCCGTCGCGGTCAACGCCTTGAGCGCGGTGTCGGCGTCGGCAGGGGTGAAATTGTCGCCTTCGCGCAGCCCCACATAGGTGAGCACGGTGGCGGGCTCCACGCGCTGGGTGCCGCGCACCACAATGTGCTGGATAGTGTGCGGGACGGGGGCCGTGGGGGCGGCCGGCTGCGCCGCCGGATTGGCGGTAGCATTGGTGTCGGCATTGTTCGGCTGGGGCTGCCCCTGCTGCTGGTTTAGCTGTTTGGCGCGGTCGGCGGCTCCGGACCGGAGCTGGGCGCCGGCAGGGCTGGCCGCAAGCGCCAGGCAGATCCCGGCGGAGGTCGCGCGCAACAACCTGCTTCTAAGGCGCAATGTCCGCATCCCGGGTTCGGCCAACTCTCTCGCGGGTCCGCGTACGGACGCCTTGTTTTCAGAAAAGATTCAGCCGAACCAAGTCATTCCAGGTCGTCAGGAGCATAAGCCCCAGGACCAAAACCAGCCCAAGCCGAAATCCAACGTCCTGGGCCCGCTCACCGAGCGGACGCCCCAAGACCGCTTCGCATGCATAGTACAGAAGATGCCCCCCGTCGAGCAGCGGGATGGGAAAAAGGTTGGCCAGGCCAATGCTTACAGAAAGGATAGCCACCAGATTGAGGAGCGGCAGAAAGCCGATATCGGCCACCTGGCGTGTCACCTTGGCGATGCCGACCGGGCCGGAAAGCTGGTCGGCGCCGCCATGGCCGGTCACCATCTGAACGATGGTCACGACCGTGGTCTTCATGATGTTGCCGGTCTCGTCACAAGCTGCGGCAAACGCGCCCATTGGGCTGTAGGGCTTGCGGATGGCGGAGGCCTGGGCGCTGACCCCGATCGCCATCTGGCTGATGGGATTGCCCAGGACATCATGCGTCCGGGCCCTTTTGGGCGTGACCCAAACGGTCATGTCATGGCCGGCGCGGCTGATGCCGATGGCCAGCGGCGTCGTGCCATTGGAAACCGCGATGATCTCCGGCAGTTGCTGGAAATCGGTGACGACGGTCTGGTCGATTCGGGTGATCCGGTCGCCGGTCCTGATGCCGGCCAGGGCCGCGGGCATGCCCTTGGTCACGCCGCCCACGACAGGGGCGATCACGGCGTGGCCGCTGTACAGCATGATGCCGGTAAGGAGCACGATCGCCAGCACGAAATTGGCGATCGGCCCGCTCGCCGCCACAAGGGCGCGCTGATAGACGGGCTTGAAAAGCAGAACCCCTTCCCGCTCCGCCGCCGTCATCTGCCTGGCAGCCTCCATGTCGGGGCGCGACGCCGCATCGGCGTCGCCAGCGAATTTCACATAGCCGCCGATGGGCAGCCAGCTGATTTTCCAGCGTGTGCCGACCCGGTCGGTCCAGCCCACGATTTCCTTGCCGAAGCCGACGGAGAAAACATCGACCTTCACGCCAAAGGCGCGCGCCACAGGAAGTGGCCCAGCTCATGGAAGAACACCACCAGGGTGATGACGAACAGAAAGGCGGGCAGACCCAGCGGGGTCCAGGCGATGAGGCCGCGTATCGCTTCCAGCATGACTTCAGGTCCCTACCCGTTGACAGATTTCCTCGGCCGCAGCCCTCGCCCGCGCATCGGTGCCAAGGACGCTTTGAAGATCGTTCGCGATGCCGTTGGCGCCGAAATCCTGGTCCAGGGCGGCTGCGACCACGCGGGGAATATCGAGGAAGCCGATGCGCCGGTCGAGGAAGGCCTGTACGGCGATCTCGTTGGCGGCATTGAGCACGGTGGGAGCAAGTCCGCCCGAGCGCATGGACCCGATGGCAAGGTTGAGCGCGGGGAAGCGGTCATGTGCCGGAGGCTGAAAAACCAGTTGGCCAAGCGCCGCCAGATCAAGCCGCCGCGAGGGCGATGGGATCCGACGCGGCCAGCCCAGGGCATGGGCGATGGGCGTGCGCATGTCCGGCGCCGACAGATGCGCCATGGTGGTGCCGTCCTCGTAACTGACCAGGCAATGAACGATGGACTGGGGATGCACCACCACGCCCAGCTTCTCCGGCGCCAGCGCGAAGAGGAAATGCGCCTCGATCAGCTCCAGCCCCTTGTTCATCAGGGTGGCGGAATCGAGCGAGATCTTGCGCCCCATCGCCCAGTTGGGATGGGCGACCGCCTCTTCCACCGTGGCGGCGCGCATGCGCTCCAGGCTCCAGTCGCGGAACGGACCGCCCGAAGCGGTGATGGTGACCAGATCGGCCTCCGAGGCATCGCCGCTACCCAGCACCTGGAAGATGGCATTGTGTTCGCTGTCGACAGGCAGCACCTGGGCGCCCGACTTCTCCATGGCGGCGCGGAACACCTCGCCCGCGGCCACCACACATTCCTTGTTGGCCAGAGCCACCACCACGCCGCGATCGATCGCGGCCAGCGCCGGTTCGATCGCCGCGGCGCCCATGATCGCCACCATCACGAAATCGGAGTGACGCGCGGCCGCATCGATCACCGCCTGACGGCCGCACCCGACTTCGATGCCGCTGCCCGCCAGGCCCGCTTTCAATTCCGCGAATTGCGCCTCATCGCCGATCACGGCGAGGGCGGGCTTCATCGCCAGCGCCTGCTCGATCAGGCATTTCACATTGTTGCCCGCGGTCAGCGCCGTGATGGGCAGCGCATCCTCACCATGGATCTTGCGGACATGGGCGATCACATCCAGCGTGTTGACGCCGATGGAGCCGGTCGAGCCCAGTATGGTGACCTTGCGCGCCAGCACGTCGTCCAGTGGTGGCAATTCGTCGAAGATGCGGGTGGCGGCGATGGGCTTCATGCGTGCCCCCCGAACAGCGGGTTGAGATGCAGCCCGAAAATCAGAAGCGCCAGCACGACACTGGCGGCGAACATCGAATCCATGCGGTCCAGCACGCCTCCATGACCCGGAATCAGGCCGCCGGAATCCTTGTAGCCGAAGCGGCGCTTGACCAGGGATTCAAACAGGTCTCCGCCATGGGCAACGAAACTGAACAAGAAAGCAAACAGCAAGGCGAGCACGACGCTGAAACCGCCCCCGAGAATGATGAAAAGATACAGCACAAATATCAGGGCGGCGGTGGTGCTGCCGCCGATGGTGCCGGCCCAGGTCTTGCCGGGCGACAATTTGGGCGCGAGCTTCTTGCCGCCGATCAGCTTGCCGAATACCAGCGCACCCGTATCGGTGGCCCACACGATGAAGAACAGGCCCAATACGACGCTGTGCCCGTTGGGTGCAAGCGACTGCAACGCTACCAGCGCCAAGGACGGTATCCCGATATAGAGTACCCCCGCGGCGTGCCAGAATGGGTAGTCGCCGCGGCGCTTCGCCCATGAGAAAGAGCCGACAGCTCCCGCAGCCAGAACAGCAAAGGCCAGAAACGGCATTCTCAGCAATATGGCTGCGATGGCCAAAACGATGGCCGTCACCGTAATGGCGGTTTGGACGTGCATGGGCTGATGATCGGCGGTCTCGCGTTGAGCAGGCGAACGCACCAACCGGTGCCATTCGCGTGCCGCAAAGAGCGCCATCAGCGCGGTGACTGCAGCGAACCATTTGGCGTCGCCCAAGGCGAGTATGACGGCGATCACCGCCAGGAACAGGCCGAACAGCACGCGAAGAAAACCCTCGCTGCCGGAGCGAAGCGCGTGGGTCGGATGCGCCTGAGTCATGGTCATCGCCTCATGCTCACGCCACGGCCTCGGAATCCAGCGCCCCGAACCGGCGCTCGCGGCCGGCAAACTTTTCCATCGCCGCGGTCAGGACCTCGCGGTTGAAATCCGGCCAGAGCGTGTCCAGGAACAGAAGTTCGGCATAGGCCGACTGCCAGAGCAGGAAGTTGGACAGCCGGTGCTCGCCACTGGTGCGGATCACCAGGTCGGGCGCGGGCAGCGCGCTGGTGAAAAGCCTTGTGGCAAACAGTTCCGGCGTGATGGTTTCGGGATCGAGCCGGCCATCCTTGGCGGCGCGCGCCAGCTCCTGGGCGGCGGCGGTGATCTCTTCCTGTCCGCCATAGTCGAAGGCGAAGGTCAGGTTCATGCCGTCATTCTTCGCCGTGCGGCTCTCGGAATCCTGGATCATCTCCTGGATATCGGAGGCGACCCGGCCGCGATGGCCAATGATCCGCATACGGACGTTACGCTCCACCAGCTCATTCATGTCGCTGCGGAAATAGGTGCGGAACAGGCCCATTAGCGCACCCACCTCGGTCTTGGGCCGCTTCCAGTTCTCGCTCGAAAAGGCAAACAGCGTCAGGTTCTCGAGCCCGATGTCGCAACCGGCGCGCACGGTCTCGCGCACCGCCTTCATTCCGGCATAGTGACCGGCCTCGCGCGGCAGATGCCGCTTCTTCGCCCAGCGGCCATTGCCGTCCATGATGATGGCGACGTGCTTGGGAAGACCTTGGGTGGCGGCGGGCTTGGTCATAATTCCTGCGTCATCACACCTGCATGATTTCCTGCTCCTTGGAATGGAGCGCGGAGTCGATGTCCTTGATGTGCGTGTCCGTCATCTTCTGCAGCACATCCCCACGGGTGTGGTGCTCGTCCTCGCCGATCTTGCCGTCCTTCTCGAGCTTCTTGAGCAGGTCCATGCCGTCGCGGCGCACGTTGCGCACGGCCACGCGCGCGGCCTCGGCATATTTTGCGGCGAGCTTGGTCAGCTCCTTGCGCCGCTCCTGGTTCAGTTCGGGCAAGGGGATGCGCAAGAGCTGACCATCCATCTGGGGGTTCAGGCCCAGCCCCGCATCGCGGATCGCCTTGTCCACCGCCTTGGCCATGCTTTTGTCCCACACCTGCACCGTGATCATGCGGGCTTCGGGCGTGGAGATGGTGCCAACCTGGTTGATCGGCACGGTGTTGCCATAAGCCTCGACCTTGACCGGATCGAGCAGGGCGGCACTGGCCCGACCGGTGCGCAGACCCGCAAGTTCGCTCTTGAGGGTGCCAACCGCGCCGTTCATGCGGCGGTCCAGTTCGTCCTTGTTATAGGCGTCAGACATACAGGTCGCTCCAGTCCCCGAGGCAGATTACCCTAAACCCCGGGCTCCGCTTCACTTTTCTTCGATAATGGTTGCCCGGCCCTCGCCCTTCAGAACCTTGGCCAATTCCCCGGCCTCGGCCAGCGAAAACACCAGGATCGGGATGCGATTTTCCCGGGAAAGCGAGATGGCGGCCGCGTCCATCACCTGCAGATTCTGGGCTAAAACCTCATGGTAGCTTAAAGAATCGTAACGCTTGGCGTCCGGAACCTTCTTGGGGTCGGCCGAATAGACCCCATCCACCTGGGTGGCCTTCAGCATGGCGTCGCAGGACATTTCCGCCGCCCTGAGTGCCGCGGCTGTGTCGGTGGTGAAGAAGGGGTTGCCGGTGCCGGCGGCAAACACCACCACCCGCCCCTTTTCCATGTGGCGGATGGCGCGGCGGCGGATATAGGGCTCGCAGACATTGTTCATGGCGATGGCCGACTGGACGCGCGAGGAGATGTCCACCCGCTCCAGACCCGCCTGCAGGGCAAGTGCGTTCATCACGGTCGCCAGCATGCCCATGTAATCGGCGGTGGAGCGGTCTATCCCCTGCGCCGAACCGGCCAGGCCGCGAAAGATATTGCCGCCGCCCACCACCATGCAGATCTCGGTGCCGGCGTCGTGGGCCTCCTTCACGTCGCGGGCGATACGGTCCACGACGTCGATATCGACGCCGAACTGGCCCTTGCCCATCAACGCCTCGCCGGAGACTTTGAGCAATATCCGGCGGTATTTCGGCGCTGTGGGCATGGGCTGTTCCCTTTGTCGTTTAGCGGGTGCCCGCCATCTGGGCGACTTCGTCCGCGAAGTCGGCTTCGGCTTTCTCGATGCCCTCGCCCACCTGGAAGCGGACAAAGCCTTCGACCGTGATGGGCGCGCCCAGATCCTTGGCGGCCTTCTCGATCACCTTGCCGACCTGGGTTTCGCCATCGATCACGAAGGTCTGCTGCAACAGCACCGTCTCTTCGTAGAACTTGCGCATGCGGCCTTCCATCATCTTCTCGATGACGTTTTCGGGGCGGCCCGACTGGCGCGCGATCTCGGCCTGGACGTTGCGCTCGCGCTCCACCACGTCCGGGGCCAGATGCTCCGGAGAGATGGCGAGCGGGGATGCGGCGGCCACATGCATGGCGATCTGCTTGGCCAGGGCCGACAGCTTCTCCTTGTCGGCGGTGGACTTGAGGCCGACCAGGACGCCAATCTTGCCCAGTTCCGGCGAGGTGGCGTTGTGGACATAGGCCGCGACCACGCCCGGATCGACGCTGACGGCGGCGGCGCGGCGCACACTCATGTTTTCGCCGATCTTGGCGACCAGCTCGGTCAGGGTGTGCTGCACGGTTGCGGAGCCCATCGGCGCCGCCAGCAGCTTCTCCAGATTGCCGCCTTCCTTCAGCGCCAGCCTGGAAGCGTCCTTCACGAAGGCCTTGAACTCGTCGTTCCTGGCAACGAAGTCGGTTTCGGCATTCACTTCCAGCAGCACGCCGGTGTTCGCATCCACGGCGACACCCACCAGGCCCTCGGCGGCGGTGCGCCCCGATTTCTTGGCGGCCTTGGAAATGCCCTTCTTGCGCAGCCAGTCGATGGCAGCTTCCATGTCGCCACCCGTCTCGTTCAGCGCGGTCTTGCAGTCCATCATGCCCGCGCCCGTCTTGTCGCGCAGGTCCTTCACCATGGTAGCGGTGATGTTGGCCATGTCAGTCTCCATCTATGCCTTTACGCGCCCCATAAGAGCGCGTTCAGGCTGCAATCGTGTAAAGCTTCAAGCCGTGGCGGGTTCGGCTTCGGCGGGGGCGGCGTCTTCGATCTCTTCCGCAGCACCCAGGTCCACGCCGGCCGCGGCCTGGCTTTGGCCCAGGCCGTCGATCACGGCGCGGGCCGCCAGGTCGCAATACAGCGCGATGGCGCGGGCGGCGTCGTCATTGCCGGGGATCGGGAAGGCGATGCCATCCGGATCGCTGTTGGAGTCCAGGATCGCGGTCACCGGGATGCCCAGCTTGCGGGCTTCTGCGATGGCGATGGATTCCTTGTTGGTGTCGATGACGAACAGCATGTTTGGCAGGCCGCCCATCTCCTTGATGCCGCCCAGCGAACGCTCGAGCTTGTCCTGCTCGCGCAAGAGGCCCAGCAATTCCTTCTTGGTCAGGCCCGAATGTTCCGCGCCCGACAGCGTCTCTTCGATGGAGCGCAGGCGGCGGATGGAGTGGGAGATGGTCGACCAGTTGGTGAGCGTACCGCCCAGCCAGCGGTGATTGACGTAATACTGGGCGCAGCGCTTGGCGGCGGCGGCTATCGGCTCGGACGCCTGGCGCTTGGTGCCCACGAACAGGATGCGCCCGCCGCCGGCTGCGACTTCGCGCAAGCTGACCAGCGCCTGGTGCAGCAGGGGCACGGTCTGGGTCAGGTCGAGGATATGGATGTCGTTGCGCTGCCCATAGATGAAGGGCGCCATCTTCGGGTTCCAGCGCTGCTGGCGGTGGCCGAAATGCGCGCCAGACTCAAGAAGCTGGCGCATGGAAAATTCTGGCAAAGCCATTGTTCAGTCTCCTTTACCGGTTGGCCAGACGTGCGGGTTAGCTCTTATATCGGTCGCTCCGGCCTTGGGCACAAAGCGCCCATCTGATCGATGGGCGCGCTTTGCGCGCCGGGGCCGACGCTTCCTCAGGAGCCACCGGACGGCGACGGCGGAACACCCGCCGAAAGCCACCCGCGCGTGCGAGATGGCGGGGCTTATAGGGCCTCGAGCCCCGCCCCGCAAGCGCCTACGGGGAGATTTGCGGCCAAAAAACGCCCCGTTCCTGCCTTCCCGGCCTGCATGCCGGATACGGGAACCCTGGTTACCCGTTGGCGAAAAAGCCATGCTAGAGACCGGCCATGATCATACAGCCCCCCGCCCGCAAAAGCCCGATCCGCCCCACGATTCGTGACCTACAGCCCTCCGGCATCACCCAGGTCACCCTGCTGGGACTGGGCAATCCGGATGTCCTGCCACTGTGGTTCGGCGAGACCGATCTGGCGACGCCGCCCTTTATACGCGCGGCGGCGGCAAAGGCGCTGGAAGAGGGCAAGACCTTCTACACCAATGCGCGCGGCATCCTGCCCCTGCGCGAGGCGATCTGCGATTTTCACAAGCGCACCGCCGGCGCCGACGTGCCCGTAGAACGCGTCACCATCCCGGGCGCGGCGATGCTGGCGGCGGTGACTGCGCTGCAGATGGTGTGCGAGACCGGCGACAATGTGGTGATCGTCTCGCCGATCTGGCCCAACATCTTCCAGGCCACCAAGGTGGTCGGCGCCGAGCCGCGTCTGGTCCGGCTGGACGAGGACTGGGGCCCAAATTCAACTTCTGGCCGCTGGCACCTGGATCTCGACAAGCTGTTCGATGCCTGTGACGCACGCACAAAAGCGATGTTCATCGCCTCGCCCGGCAATCCCACCGGCTGGATGCTGACCGCGGAGGAACAGAAGACAATTCTGGAATTTTGCCGCGCGCGCGGCATCGCCATCCTGGCGGACGAGGTTTACGGCACGCTGGTCTTTGATGGCTCAGCCCATGCGCCGTCATTCCTTTCCATCGCCGATGACGAGGACGCGGTCTTCGCCATCAATAGCTTCTCCAAGCCCTGGGCGATGACCGGCTGGCGCATCGGCTGGCTGGTGCATCCCAAGAGCGTGGAGCCCGCGGCCGCCGCCATGGCCCAGTGCAACAACACCGGCTCCACGCACTTTGCCCAGTATGGCGCGCTGGCCGCGCTGTCGCCGGAAGGCGACGCCTTCCGTGGCGAGCTGCTGGACTACTGCCGCAAGGGCCGCGATGTGGTGGATGGATGGATCGGCCGCCAGAACCGGGTGCGCTGGATGCGGCCAGACGGCGCCTTCTACGGCTTCCTGCATATCGACGGGCTGACGGACAGTCTTTCCTTCTGTCAGAACATGGTGCGGGACGATAAAGTCGGCGTCTCGCCCGGCTGGGCCTTCAGCCTGGGCGATCCGCGCGATGCCTCTTATCTCCGCATCTGCTTCGCACAGGACGAAAAGCGGCTTGAAGAAGCCCTGGGCCGTCTGGAAGGCGCCATTAAAGGCCTCTGATCGGCGCGCGAGGAGTTTTGCGGCCTGAGCAGAAGCGAGGAGCGATGTGGGCTAAAACGCCCATGAGCGACGAGCGACGAACTCAGGACGCAAAAGAACCGCGCGTTTATACAGCTTCCACGCTCATCACGCCCGGCAACACCGCGATGCGAGAGCGCAGAGTCGCGTTCACGGCGATGCGTTTCTTGAGCTCGATCTCGACCTCCTCGCCCGCGCTGCCCGGCACCACGATATTGACCAGTCCCTTGCCGGGCTGGACCAGTTCGGCCGCAAGCTTACCCAGTGAGGAAGCATCCGAAAGCCGCACCACCATGCCCTCCCCTGCGGCCTGCGCCGCTTCATCGAGGTCAAGGATGGAGGCCGCGCGCAGCTTGAGGTCGTCGCCGTCCCATTCGGCGCTGGCGCTGATCAAAAGCGACTTGCCCGCTTCCAGCAACGGGCGGCTGGCCGCCAGCACTTCGGGAAACAGCATGATCTCGAACATGCCGGTGGGATCGGAGAAGGAGACGAAGGCATACATTTGCTCGCTCCTGCCTCGCCGCTCGCTTTTCTTGATCAGGGTGCCGGCGATCTTGGCCTTGAAACCGCCCCGCCGGCGGTCTTCCAGCAGCGCCGCATAGGTCGATGCGCCCAGCCGCTTCAGCGCCGGGCCATAGGCATCCAGCGGATGGCCCGAGAGATAAAAGCCCATGGCGGAGAATTCCTCGCCCAGCCTTTCATGCACCGGCCAGTCCGGCATGGCGCTCAACCGCAATTCTTCCGTGGGCCCGCCACCACCGCCGAACAGCGACACCTGCCCGCTTTCGCGCTCGCGCTGGGCGGCCTGGGCCCCGCCCAGAATGCGGTCGGAATTCTCCACCAGCTGGCGGCGATTGGGATTGAGGCTGTCGAAAGCCCCGGCGCGGACCAGATTCTCAAAGGCGCGCTTGTTGACCAGCCGCGGGTCCACCCTTCGGGCGAAATCTGAGATGGATTTGAATCTGCCGCCGGCCTCGCGCATTTCGACCACATGATCCATCGCCTGGCGGCCCACGCCCTTCACCGCCGCCAGCGCATAGAACACCGTATTGGCCCCGGCGTCGCAGGCAAACACGGATTCGCTGCGGTTGATGTCGGGCGGCGCCACCTTCACGCCCAGCCGCTGGGCCTCCTGGCGGAAGATGTTGAGCCGGTCGGTATTGCCGATATCCAGCGTCATGGAGGCGGCCAGGAATTCGACCGGATAGTTCGCCTTGAGATACGCGGTCTGATAGGCGACCTGGGCATAAGCTGCGGCATGGCCCTTGTTGAAGCCGTAGCCCGCGAATTTCTCCGCCTGTTCGAAGATGGTCTCGGCCACGTCCTTGGCGATGCCGCGCTCGGCCGCGCCCTTCATGAATTTTTCCCGCTGCGGGATCATCTCGGCTGGTATCTTCTTGCCCATGGCGCGGCGCAGGATGTCGGCCTCGCCCAGCGTGTAGCCGGCCAGCTCACGGGCAATGCGCATGACGTCGTCCTGATACGTCATCACGCCATAGGTTTCCTTCAGGATCGGCTCCATCGCGGGATGGAGATATTCCACCTTCTCCTTGCCGTTCTTGCGCGCGATATAGGTCGGAATCGAATCCATCGGGCCCGGGCGATAAAGCGCCACAAGCGCCACCAGGTCGTTGATGTGGTTGGGCTTCATCTTGCGCAGCAGATCGCGCATGCCCGCGCCTTCCATCTGGAACACGCCCACGCTGTCGCCATGGGAGAGCATTTCGAACGTGCCGACATCGTCGAAATCGATGGTCTGGGTGCGCAGCGTGATGCCGCGCTTCTTCAGCAGCTCCTCCGCCTTGGCGATGACGGTGAGGGTCTTGAGGCCCAGAAAGTCGAACTTCACCAGACCGGCCTTTTCCGCATCCTCATAGTCGAACTGGGTCACCGGCATGTCGGAGCGTGGATCGCGGTAGAGCGGCAGAAGCTCGTCCAGCGGCCGGTCGCCGATCACCACGCCGGCGGGATGGGTCGAGGCGTGACGGTAAAGCCCTTCGATCTTTTCGGTGATCTCGAACAGGCGTTGGGCGATGGGCTCGGCTTCCGCGATCTGCTGCAGGCGCGGTTCGCTTTCCACCGCCTCTTTCAGCGAAATGCTCTTGCCCGGCGGATTGGGGATCAGCTTGGCGATACGGTCGACCAGCCCCAGCGGCATCTGCAGCACGCGGCCGGCATCGCGCACCGCGGCGCGCGCCTGAAGCGAACCCAGCGCCATGATCTGGGCCACCCGGTCGGCGCCATATTTGTCGCGCACATAGCGCACGACCTCGTCGCGCCGCTCCTGGCAGAAGTCGATATCGAAGTCCGGCATGGAGAGGCGTTCCGGATTGAGGAACCGTTCGAAGAACAGGCCGAAGCGCAAGGGATCGAGGTTGGTGATGTCCAGCGCCCAGGCCACCAGCGACGAGGCGCCGGAACCGCGCACGCCCACCGGGATTCCTTGCGCGCGCGTCCACTTCATGAAGTCGGACACGATCAGGAAGTAGCCGGGAAAGCCCATGCGATTGATGATACCGAGCTCATATTCCAGCCGCTCGTCATAGACCTTGCGTTCGGCAGCCAGCGGGGCGCCCTTCAGACGCCGGTCCAGCCCCTCCTCCGCCTGCGCCTTCAGTTCGTCCAGCGCCGTGCGGCCGGACTCCGGCACGAACACCGGCAGGATCGGCTTACGCTTGACCGGCTTGAAGGCACAGCGGCGCGCGATCTCCACCGTGTTTTCTATCGCCTCCGGCAGATCGGCGAACTTGGCCTGCATTTCGGCCGCGCTCTTGAAGCGGTGCTCGCGCGTCAGCCGGCGCCGGTCGTCCTGGGAGACGAACGCGCCATCGGCGATGCAGAGCAGCGCGTCATGCGCCTCATACATATGGGCGCCGCCGAAATGCACGTCATTGGTGGCGACCAGCGGCAGACCCTTGGCATAGGCCATGTCGAGCAGCGCCTCCTCGCAGGCACGCTCTTCCGCCAGATCGTGACGCTGCAGCTCGACATAGAGGCGATCAGGGAAGGCCTGGGCCAGTTGATCCAGCGCCGCTTCCGCCTGGTCGCGCTGGCCGTCCAACAGAAGCTGGTTGACCAGCCCGCCCGGTCCGCCGGTCAGCGCGATCAAGCCTGCGCCATGGGCATAAAGCTTGTCCGCCTTCACATGCGCCCAGTCGCCGGCTTCCACATCCAGATAGGCGGCCGATAGCAGCTTGGTCAGATTCAGATAGCCGGCTTCGTTCTGCGCCAGCAGCACGATATGGGGCGGCTTCTTGCGCGAGCCGGTCTGGTGGGGCCCCCGGGCCGCAAACTCCACCGACAGAACCGTGCCGACGATCGGCTGGATGCCCGCCTTGGCCAAGGTGTCCGAGATCTCATAGACCCCGAACAGGTTGTTGGTGTCGGTGATCGCCACTGCGGGCGTTCCGGCATCCCGCGCCAGGCCGGCGATCTCCTTGGGGCGAACCGCGCCTTCCAGAAGCGAATAGGCGCTCTTGACGCGCAGATGAACAAAGGACGCCATGACAGAATTCCAGGGAGAGAGTCAGGACGGCAGTATCGCGCGCCCGCTCCTCATATGGGGGCCGGCTTTGCCCCTATCCACAGATCAGGCGGGGTTCAGGACGGCATGGGCGCCGCTGGCCAGCACAAAGGCCGACACCATGAAAAGAATGAGCCCTGCACCCGCCATTGCATCCTTGATCCACATGATCCGATCTCCCTCTCTTGTGGATATGTTCTATCTTCGTTCCCAGGAGAAAACAAGAACAAAACAGGATCAAATTTTCCCGCTTTGACCCCTTGTATTTAACCGATTAGTTATTTAACTTACTGGTTATGAATTTGGATACTGCCTACGCCGCCCTCGCCGATCCTACCCGCCGCGCCATCCTGGCCCGGCTGGCCCTGGGCGAAGCTACCGTCGGAGAAATCGCCGAACCCTTCTCCATCTCCGGCCCAGCCATCTCGCGGCATTTGAAGGTGCTGGAGGAAGCCAAACTGATCGCCCGCACCCGCAACGGCCAGCAACTGATCTGCCGCCTCAATCCTGAGGGCCTGAAGACCGCGCAGGAATGGCTGGATCACTACCGCGCCTTCTGGGTGGGCTCCTTCGACCGTCTGGACGAACACCTCAAACGCAACCCTCACCCCCCAAAGAAGTGACAGGAGACACCGCCATGCCCCATGCCCTGGAAATCACACGCACCTTCGATGCTCCGCCATCGCGCGTCTTCGCCTGCTTCACCAGCAAGGAAGAATGGAGCGCCTGGGCCGGCCCCTACGACATCCGCGGCGATGTCGTCCTGCTGGAGCCGCGCGTCGGCGGCCGCTACCGCATCGTGATGAACCGCCCCGACGGCACCGAACTGGCGGCGGGTGGCGAATTCCAGGTTCTGGACGAACCATCACGCATCGCTTTCACCTGGAAGTGGGAGCATGGCCAGGACACCACGCTGGTCACGATCTTCCTGCGCGATGTCGGCGGCAAGACCGAGATGCATTTCCGCCATGAAGGCTTCACCAGCGAGGAAGACCGCAACAATCACAACAAAGGCTGGACCGGCTGTTTCGACAAGCTGGAAGCCTTCGTCACTACCGGCGAACGGCAGAAGGGCATCCATCTCAAGGGCGCTGCATGACCGGCAAAATCGAACGCTGATGGCTATCGCATGCCGCGTTCGCGCGAGTGAGAGCGGCAATCAAAAAGGTCTCGCGCGTCAGCGCGAGACCTGCGAGCCGTCGATCAGGCGCCCTTGGTGGAGCAGCAAGGCCCTGTCCATTCGTGAGGCCAGCTCAAAATTGTGGGTGGCGATCAGCGCCGCGAGCCCCTCGGACCGCGTGACCGCAATCAGGGTGTCGAACACCCCACCGGCGGTGCGCGGGTCGAGATTGCCGGTGGGCTCGTCCGCCAGAAGGATGCGCGGGCGGTTGGCCAGCGCGCGGGCAATGGCGACGCGCTGTTGCTCGCCGCCCGAAAGCTGCGTGGGTCGATGCGTCAGCCGCTGGCCAAGACCCATCAACTCCAGAAGCCGGGTCGCCTCCTTCGCCGCATCGGCACGGGCGCGGCCCGCGATCATCTGCGGCAGCACCACATTCTCCAGCGCGTCGAATTCCGGCAACAGGTGGTGGGCCTGATAGACAAAGCCGATGGTGCCACGGCGGATGCGGGTGCGGTCGGTGTCTGACAGTTTGGAAGTCGCCGCGCCTTCGACATGGATCTCCCCGCTGGTGGGCGCCTCCAAGAGACCGGCGATGTGGAGCAGCGACGACTTGCCCGCCCCGCTCTGCCCCACCAGGGCGACGATCTCGCCCGCCTTGAGCGACAGGTCGAGGCCGCTGAACACTTCCAGCTGCCCCTCGCCCTCGCGATAGCGGCGGGTGATGTTCTCGAGCCGCAAGACCTCACTCATAACGCAGCGCCTCGACCGGATCGAGCCGCGCCGCCCGCCAGGACGGATAGAGCGTCGCCAGGAACGTCAGCACCAGCGCCATCACCACCACCGCCGCGACCTGGCCCGGCGCCATCTCGGCCGGCATGCGCGAGAGGAAATAGATGGTGGGATCAAACAAGGTCGTACCGGTCAGCCTGGACAGGAACTGGCGGATATTCTCGATATTGGCGCAGAACAGGACGCCGATGAGAAAGCCGATCAGCGTGCCCACGACGCCGATCGAGGCGCCGGCG
This sequence comes from Rhizomicrobium sp., assembly GCA_036488555.1. Lineage (GTDB taxonomy): Bacteria > Pseudomonadota > Alphaproteobacteria > Micropepsales > Micropepsaceae > Rhizomicrobium. The sequence continues at coordinate 30,445 of DASXHL010000075.1, read as the reverse complement.
ATGAAGAAGATGCGCATCACCGCGCCCCTGCTCGCCCCCATGGTGCGCAGGATGGCGATGTCGGCCGACTTGTCCTTCACCAGCATGATCAGGCCGGAGATGATGTTGAGCGCCGCCACCAGGATGATCAGCGACAGGATCAGGAACATCACATTGCTTTCGACCTGGATTGCCTCGAAGAAGGCGCTGTTGATGTCCTGCCATGGCACCGCGCGGGTGAACGGACCCGCCGCCCGGGTCAGCGCCGGCAGAAGCTTCAGGTCGATTTCCGGATCGGTCAGCATCACCTCGATGCCGCTTACGGTATCGCCCGTGTTGAAATAGGCCTGCGCCTCGTCCAGCGGCATGAAGACATAATTGCTGTCATAGAGCGTGTTGCCGACATGGAAGAAACTGATAATGTGATAGGTCTTGATCCGGGGCGTGACGCCGAAGGGTGTGACATTGCCTTTTGGCGCGATCAGGGTCACTTCGCCGCCGACATGCAGGCCGAGCTTGGCCGCCAGCCCCGATCCCACGATCACCGCATCGTCGCCCTGGAAATAAGGCAGTGAGCCGGCACGCAGCTTGCCGGCCAGTTCGGCGACCCTGGCCAGGTCCTCGCGGCGGATGCCGTGCACGATCACGCCGGTATTCTCGTTGTTCTGGCTGGCCATCACCTGACCGTCCACGATTGGGGTGGCGCGCACCACGCCCGGCACTTTCAGGATGCGGGCCTGGACCGCGTCGTAATGGGTCAGGTTGCCCATATCCGACTGGATGGTGACATGGCCCGACAGGCCCAGGATGGATTTGAGCAATTCCACCCGAAAGCCGTTCATCACGCTCATCACGATGATCAAGGTGGCGACCCCCAGCGCGATGCCGATCAGCGAGAACAGCGAGATCACCGAGATGAAGCTTTCCTGACGCTTGGCGCGCAGATAGCGGGCGGCGATCATCCACTCGAAGGGCGCGAAAATGCCCGTGTTTTTGGGGGTCGATTCTGGCATGCGGCCAACGTAAGGCCCCCCTGCGCGCCCGTCCATCACTAAGCCTTGCGTCCAGAAACGGGGGGCCCCATACCCCTGTCATGACCCCCGCCCCCAGCGATTCCTTCACCCGTGCGCAACGGATAGAATTGATCGCCCTGTTCGGTGTGTTGACAGTCTTCACACCCATCGGCATCGATCTCTATCTGCCGGCGCTGCCCACCATCGCGGCTGATTTCCAAAGTCCCATTTCCGTCATCGAACAGTCGCTGGCGACCTTCTTCCTTGGGCTGTGTCTGGGTCAGGCGATGATCGGTCCCATTTCCGACCGTTTCGGCCGGCGATGGCCCATCCTGATCGGGCTGTTGCTTTACATTGCCGGCGCCACCGCCTGTGCCCTGTCGGAAGGCCCCATCACCCTGAACCTGGCGCGCTTTGTCGAAGCGGTGGGCGGCTGCGCCGGCACGGTGTTGGCGCGCGCCTGTGTGCGCGACCTGTTCCCGCCGCATGAGGCCGCGCGCATCTTCGCCCAGATGCTTATGATCCTGTCGGTGTCGCCTTTGTTCGCGCCTTTTGTCGGCGGCTGGCTGTTGCCCATCACCGGCTGGCGCAGCCTGTTCTGGCTGCAAGGCGCGGCCGCTGCGCTGACTTGGGGCGTGGTGTGGAAGATGCTGCCGGAAAGCCATCCCGGCTCCGACCGCAGGCTGCATCCGTTGCATGTGATGGCGGACTATTGGGCGATTGCGCGCGACCGCCGCTTCTTCCGCTTCGTCATCCCGGCGACGCTGACCGGCGGAGGGCTTTATGCCTTCCTCACCGGCTGGCCGCATGTGGTGGAAGACATCTTCCGGGTCCGTCCGGAATATTTCGGCTTCACCTTTGTGCTGAACGGCATCGGGCTGGTGGTGTTCAGCCAGGGCGCGGCGCGCTGGCTGAGGAATCATCCGGGCGAACCCCTGTTCTTCGCCTGCCTCGCCACCAACGCCACCGCCGGGGTTCTGGCCGTAGTCTCTAGCTGGCTGGGCTGGGGCGGCCTGTTTACCATCCTGCCCTTCACCTTCGTCTATTGCGCCATGATCGGCTCGATCAACGCCACGGGCTCTGGACTTGCCATGGTGCATTTCGGCCATGCCGCCGGCATGGCCTCGGCCCTGATCGGCATTCTGCTTTATGGCGGCGGCACGCTCGCTTCCGCCCTGATGGGTGCCTTTCCCACCCCGGCCACGGCGGTGCCGCTGACCGGATTGATGGCGGCGTTCGGGGTTCTGGGCGTGGCGACCTACCTCCTGTTCAGGCCCCGCGCCAGCGGCTAAGAACGGCCAAACCTTCCGGAGCTTTTCCATGCAGCGCGCCCTCGACATCGACCGCAGCCGGTTCGCCGACTGGTACCAGGCGGTGGTGCGCGACGCCGACATGGCCGAGACCTCACCCGTGCGTGGTGCCATGGTGATCAAGCCCTGGGGCTATGGCGTGTGGGAACAGGTCCAGCAGGAGCTCGACCGCCGCATCAAGGCCACAGGCCATGAGAATTGCTATTTCCCCATGTTCATCCCCCTCTCCTTCATCGCCAAGGAGGCCGAGCATGTCGAGGGCTTCGCCAAGGAAATGGCGGTGGTCACCCACCATCGCCTCAAGAACATCGACGGCAAGCTTCAGCCCGATCCTGAGGCGAAGCTGGAAGAGCCGCTGGTGGTGCGCCCGACATCCGAGACCATCATCGGCGATGCCTTCGCCCGCTGGGTGCGTTCGCACCGCGACCTGCCGCTTCTGATCAATCAGTGGGCCAATGTGGTGCGCTGGGAGATGCGGCCGCGCCTGTTCCTGCGCACCACCGAATTCCTCTGGCAGGAGGGCCATACGGCTCATGCCAGCGAGGCCGAGGCGATCGAAGAAACCAGGAAAATGCTCGAGGTCTATCGCAGCTTTGCGGAAGACTATCTCGCCATGCCGGTGATCGCCGGCGAAAAGCCGGAGAATGAACGCTTCCCCGGCGCGGTGAATACCTATTCCATCGAAGCCATGATGCAGGACGGCAAGGCGTTGCAGGCCGGCACCAGCCATTTCCTGGGCACCCATTTCGCCGAAGCGCAAAACATAAAATTCCAGGACGATGCCGGCGCCCTCACCTTCTGCAACACCACCAGCTGGGGCGTCTCCACCCGCCTGATCGGTGGGGTGATCATGACCCATGGCGACGACGATGGCCTGCGCCTGCCGCCCGCGATCGCGCCGCGCCAGATCGTCGTTGTGCCCATGCTGCGCGACAAGCCGGAAGACGCCGAGGTGCTGCGCTATTGCGAGGAGCTTGTTGCTCAGCTTTCGCGCGAGCGCGTGTTCGGCCAGCCACTGCGCGCCTTTCTCGACACCAAGAAGATCAAGTCGGCCGAGAAGCGCTGGAACTGGGTCAGGCGCGGCGCTCCCATCATCGTCGAGGTCGGGCCACGCGACGCGGCCGGCGGCCAGGTCACCTATATGCGGCGCGACAGCTTGCGCGACGGCGACAAGGTCAAGTCGATCGCCAAGCCGAAGCAGGATTTCCTGGAGAATGCCGTGCAGCTTCTGGCCGAGATCCAGGCTGGCCTGTATGCCGAGGCCAAGGCGCGGCTGGACGCCAACATCAAGACTGGCATCACCGCGTGGGCGGGCGTCGAAGACTATTTCGCCGGCAATGAAGACGAGTTCAAAGGCTGGCTGCGCGTGTCCTGGTCAAAGCCGACCGGCACCGAACTGGAAAAGGTGGAGCAGAAGCTGAAGGGATTGAAGCTGACCATCCGCAATGCGCCGCTGGATCAGCCGGAAAGCTTTGCGCCCTGCCTGTTCACGGGCAACCCCGGGTTGGAAGAGGTATTGATCGGCCGCGCCTATTAAAGGTGGGTGACAGCCACCACGATTACGGTGATCGCTGCGGCGATGGTGAAGAACGGTCCCGCGAAAGACCGCTTGCGGGGATGGAAGATGCGCCGCTTGGGAAGACGCTCTTCATAGAAGCACCAGCTGTCCTCCAGCATGCTCAAAGCCCCTTTGTGCCGATTGCTCCAATGCTAGGCGCCAAGTGTTACCGGCGCTTTAAGGATGCCTCTAAATTGCCGCGATTTTTACGGAAGCACTGACGGCCGCCCCGGCATGGGCAGAAGGAAAGGCGTGCGGGACCGCAAGGACGCAATCAGGCCGCGAATGTCCGTACGCTGAGGTCTGCAAGCGTGCCCTGGTCGGCGTTGCCGGAAAAACGCCCATGCCCTGATTTTGACAGCAGGACCGTCCAGGCATGCGACAGAAAGACCGGTTGGTCCCCCGCCTCAGTGGCAGGGCGGCGGGTTGACCAGCGCGTCGAGCTTCTTGCCATCGATGGCGGCATAGGCGCTGTTCTGCCCATTGCCATTACCATGCAGCGGTACCAGCACCTGACCCGGCACCGGAATGTGTTGCGGAGCTACGTCAGCGGGCACCACGGCATTGCCATTGACATCGATCCCCCCTGAATAGTCCACACCGGCCGCACAGGGCGCCGTCGGACCGTCATTCAGAAGTGGGTCGGGTTGACCTGCAGTGGCGGGAGAGAGCACCGCCAGTGCCATTATGAAGGCCAGGCAGTTGGTTCCCCGCCACACGAAATTTAATTGCAGATGCTGCATCGCAATAAGACCAGATATTTCGTGACTCGGGCCGCGAAGCACTATATCAAACCAACCCATAAAAGAACGTGACCGCGCTAGAACGGCCAAGTTCGGGGAGAAATTGCCGGAAAACGGCATCAAGGCCGGAAGCCTGCTTCCGGCCTTTTCGTTTGTAAATCCCGAGGTTCTTCGTTGGAGCCTTCCTACATATTTTCGGCGCCTTCGGGGACATTAGCTCCATCGACCATTATTTGGCTGGCAACCTCGACATCCTGGAAAAAGGCCGGCCAGTTCCTCGGGCGCATTATGCGTCTGCCCAATACCGTTTCCGAATCACCAATGGCCTTTTCCAAATCGGATGTTTTGATCGTATTCAAATTTTCCAATTTTGCTCCTGAGAAATCGGCACCAGATAAATTGCACCTAGTCATAGTGCACGCCTGTTCAAAATTGGCGGATTCAAAATTTACCTTCGAAAGATCGCATCGAATAAAACGGACGCGATTGAATACGACAGACGAAAGATCAGCGCCCGTGAAATCACATCCGTAGAAGATGCAAGCATACATTTTTCCATAGAACTCCATGCCGCGAAACGACGTGTCGTATGCACTCAGGCCATCAAGGTCATTCAAATAATTCAAATCGAACTTTTCGATCTTGCAATCTCGAAAAACAGCTCCGGTTAGTGTCGAGAACTGGAGCTCACTACCAACCAAATCGCAATCAGAAAACCTAGCCTTTGTCATATTGGAAGATTGAAAATCGGCACCTCTAAATTCTCCCGAAAATTGAGCTTTTTGCAGATTTGCACCCGACAAATCTAGCTTCAGCCCGCTCCCTCTTTCGTGCATCATCCGCAACTTTGGACGCCGTCCAATAACATTTATGGCTGCTTGGACATCAACCCTTATGGGCTTGATATCGATAGTCCATGTGAACCCAGAAATTTCCATCGCCTCTTCCGGTGCAGCAATCGCTGCTCCGGTATTCTGCTCATTTCGAATATAAGCAGATAAAACTTCCATTATTGGCCAATGATCGCGTTCCGAGTCTTTTGCAATCCTCTCAAGAGCGTAAATTGCTCCCAACCTGACCTCTAAATTTGCTTCAGTTCGATGTGGAGGTCCGACCACTTCGCGAGTTGCTCCTAGTTGCTCAACGGCCGTCGTGAAGATATCGGTATAGTGCGTTTCCCGCGAAATAACAGTTTGCTGATGAGCAACGAAAGTTCTCCAAATGACAAACGGAGCACCAAAAACACCCGCTAGCCCTAGCAGTATCTTGTAGACGTCATCAGGAGAGCCCTGAATTAGCGATTCAAAAGCTCGCACTATCAATCCGATAGCTAGAAAGAAAACAATAAGAGCCCCAAAAACAGTCAGAGGCACGGCAAACCAGCCGGGCGCGTCCCCTATTCCGGATAAATTAATGAAACCCCATCCCCTGCCGCTATATGTGCGACCGGTTTCTTGTTCTTGGTCCATGGCCCCTCAGCGAACCAACCCGTTGGACAACAGCCTAGAAGGATAAAGCTCAAAGCTCCAGCCACCCAAAGTGGATGGTGGCGAAGAAAGCAACCCACAGCACCGCCGCGATACCGCTGGCGATCAGCGCCTTCTTCTTCAGCATGGGATTGAGCGGCGCGCCCGTGTCGGGATCGCGCTCCGCGCCCAGCCCCACGGGCAACAAACAGAACAGGCAGAGAAACCACAGCACCGCATAGGCGCTGAACAGCACGACATAGTGGAGGAAATTCGCCACCCTAAAGCTCACTCACCGTGAGGCGCGGTCCGCGAAGCGGACGAAATGGTTCAGTGAGCCATTTCGAGCGGCGAACGCCCGGAGCGCAAGCGAAGGGCGGCGGGACATGGAATTTCATAGCTCCGTCACCAGCACCCGCGTTATGGGCTTTTTGCCCCAAGCATCGTGCGCGGCGCGGCGCGCGGCCCGGCGCACATTCTCTGCGAGATCATCCGGATCGCTGCGTTTGTTGCCGTCCAGCGTGTCTTCCACTGCTTTCAGCACGGCTTCTTCCACGGGCTCAGGCATGCCTTCGCCCAGTACTGTGGGGGGAGCGGCAACGCGGCCCTTGTGGTCCAGCACCAGCGACACGACCAAGAGGCCGGCGAACGCCATGGCGCGGCGGTCCTTGGCCAGGCCAGCGCCTTCCGCCACCAGCACGCGGCCGTCCATGAAGATGCGCCCCGAGGGCACTTCGTCGATCAGTTCCGGCCGGCCCGGCGCCAGGCGAAACAGCTGGCCGTTCTCCGGCACGAAAGCCTGGGGCACTTGCAGCTCTTTCGCCAGCTTGGCATGGGCGACCTGATGGCGGATCTCGCCATGCACCGGCAACGCCAGCCTGGGCCTGATCCAGCGATACATCTGGGCCAGCTCGTCGCGGCAGGGATGGCCGGAGACATGGACGTGATGGTCTTCCACCGTCAGCAGCCCCACGCCGCGCGCCGCCAGCTTGTTCTGCATCTCGAAGATGGAAAGCTCGTTGCCGGGAATGACGCGGCTGGAGAAGATCACCGTGTCGCCCTCGCCCAACTCGACATTGGGATGGCTGTTGTCGGCAATGCGCGCCAGCGCCGCGCGCGGCTCGCCCTGGCTGCCGGTGCACATGTAAAGCACCTTGTGCGGCTGAAGGCCCGCGGCCTCAGCCTCGTCCAGCACCGGCGGAAAGTCTTTCAGGTATCCGGTCTCGCGCGCCGCCTGCACCATCTTCTGCATCGAGCGGCCGACCAGCGCGATCTTGCGGCCATGCGCCTTGGCCGCGCGGGCCACCGTATCCAGCCGCGCCACATTGGAGGCAAAGCCCGTCACGGCGATGCGGCCCTTCAAGGTGCCAACCAGATCGATCAGCGCGTCGCGGACGGATGCTTCCGAGCCGGACGTGCCCGGCACCAGTGCGTTGGTGGAATCGCAGACCAGCGCCAGCACGCCTTCATCGCCAAGCTTCTCCAGCGCCGCCGTATCGGTCTGCTCGCCCAAGACCGGATCGGGATCGATCTTCCAGTCGCCGGTATGGGCCACCACGCCCAGTGGCGTACGGATGGCCAAAAGATTGGGCTCCAGGATCGAATGGGTGATGGAGATGAAGTCCAGGGTGAAAGGCCCAAGCGTCAGCTTGCCGCCGACGGGCACCTCTTTCACCTTCACCTTCTGCGCCAGTCCCGCCTCGTCCAGCTTGCCGGTGATCAGCCGCGCCGTGAAGGGCGTGGCATAGATCGGGCAGCGCAGGCTGGGCCAGAGCGGCGCAATAGCGCCGATATGATCCTCATGGGCGTGGGTGGCGATGATGCCCAGCACATTCTCGCGCTGCTCGGCCAGATAGCGGATGTCGGGCATGATCAGGTCCACGCCCGGCGTGTGGCCCTCGCGCCCGAACAGCACGCCACAATCCACGACGATCCATTGCCGGTCGTCGGGCGGGCCAAAGCCATAGGCGTTGAAATTCATGCCGATCTCGCCCGACCCGCCCAGCGGCAGGAAGACCAGCTCGTCGCCTTTGGGGGGCTTGGCCATCAGTGTTTCTGGTTGCACGCGTGGATCAGCATCAGTCCGCGCATGGTGAGATCGGGATCGACATGGTCGATTCCCGGCAGATCGGGCTGGAACAGGTGCGCCAGGCCCCCGGTGGCCACGACAGTCATGGGCTTGCCGTACTCCTTTTTGATGCGCTCGATCAGCCCGCCGATCAGCCCGACATAGCCCCAATAGACGCCCGATTGCATGCTGGAGATGGTGTCGCGGCCGATCACCTTCTGGGCACGGTGGATGGCGACACGCGGCAGCAGGGCCGCCGCCTGGTGCAGCGCCTCGATGGAGAGATTGGCGCCCGGCGCGATCACGCTGCCGTCAAAGGCGCCGTTCTCCGCCACGATGTCGAAATTGGTGGCGGTGCCGAAATCGACCACAATCACCGCGCCGGGATAGCGGTCATGGGCCGCCACGGTGTTGCACAGCCGGTCGGCGCCTACGGTCTCGGGCCGGTCGACATTGGGGCGCGGGCCGATATCGAGCGCGGGATCGCCCACCAGGAGCGGCTCGGTCTTGAGATATTTGCGGCAGAGCTGGCGCAGGTCGAACAATACCGCCGGCACCACAGTGGCGATGATGGCGGATTTCAGGTCGGCGAAGGCCAGCCCTTCCAGCGCCAGCAGCTGGGACAGCCAGACCGCATATTCGTCGGCGGTGCGCGAGACCTGGGTCACCGCGCGCCACTGGGCGCGCATCTTGTCGCCCTCATAAAGGGCGAAGACGATGTTGGTATTTCCGGCGTCGATGGCGAGCAACATCAGAAGAACACCTCGCCGGCGGCGATGGCGCGTACCCGGCCGCCGATATTGAGCAGCAGCGCGCCGCTTTCGTCGATGCCTTCGAACACGCCTTCGCAGATTTCCTGGGGGAGCCGGGCGCGGACAGGAGCGCCAATCCCTTTTGCCCGTGCCAGCCAGTGCATGCGCAAACTCCCGAACCCGCCCTCAATCCACACATCATACCAATGGGCGAAGCGGGCGGCGAGGACGCTCAGCGCCTCTTCGGCCGGCGGGATTGCAATGCCGAGCCCAGCCAGTGACGTAGCGGGGAATTCTGTGCCTTCGGGATGGCTGGCCAGGTTGATGCCGATGCCGATGGCGAGCCAATTGCGGTCGGGTTTGGCGCGTCCCCCTTCGAGCAGGATGCCCGCCAGCTTCTTGCCCTCGGCCAGCACGTCGTTGGGCCATTTGACGGCGATGGCCGCACCGGGCGCGAAGTGGGCGGCAAGATCGGCCACCGCCAGCGCGGCGGCAAAGGACAGCTGCCCCGTCACCGCCAGCGACGCTTCGGGATAAAGCAACAGCGTGGCGGCAAGATTGCCGTCCGCTGTCTGCCAGGCCCGGCCCCGGCGGCCACGGCCGGCGCTCTGGCGCAACGCCATGATCCATACCGGCCCCGCAACACCGGCTTCGGCGAGCCGGCGCGCTTCCTCATTGGTGGAATCCAGTTCGGCGTGAACCTGTCTGGAATAGCCTTGCGGCCACGGGATCAAGGGATCAGTGCCTTGGCGGCGGCGTCGGCGGCGGTGATCACCGGCGAGGCGGCGACGATGAAGAGCAGCGCCACGACGGAGGAGATCACCAGGATGGCGCGTGTGCCCATGCCGCTGACCGGATCGAAGGCCTCGGCCGGTTCGTCGAAGAACATCACCTTCACCAGCCTGAGGTAATAGACCAGGCCTATGGCGCTGGCGAGCACGCCGATCACGGCCGGGATCACCAGACCGGCCTGAATGGCCGCCAGGAAGACATAGAATTTGGCAAAGAATCCGGCCAGCGGCGGCAGGCCCGCAAGGCTGAGGAACAGAAGCGCGAACACGCTGGCGAGCTTGATGTCGTTGCGCGCCAGGCCCGCCAGGTCCGAAATGGTTTCGACCGCCTGCCCGCGCCGGCGCATCGCCTGGATGGCGGCGAACACGCCGAGATTCGTGAAGACATAGATGGCGAGATAGATCAGCACGCCGCGCGCACCCAGCGCGGTGCCGGCCGCAAGCCCCAGAAGCGCATAGCCCATATGGCCGATGGAGCTGTAGGCCATCAGGCGCTTGATATTCTTCTGGCCGATGGCCGCGATCGCGCCCAGCGCCATCGACAGGATCGAGATGAAGACGATGATCTGGCGCCACTGGTGCAGCAGGTCCGGGAACGGCGTCAGGATGGCGCGCAGGAACAGGCACAGCGCAGCGACCTTGGCGGCGGTGGCGAAATAGGCGGTCACCGGGGTGGGGGCGCCCTCGTACACGTCGGGCGTCCACATGTGGAAGGGCACGGCCGACACCTTGAAGGCAAGGCCTGCGATCAGGAAGACGATGCCGAAGACCACACCCAGACCGGGCACGCCAGCATGGGTGACGGTGGCGATTGCCGAGAATTGGGTCGTGCCGGTAAAGCCGTAGATCAGCGAGATGCCATAAAGCAGCATGCCCGAGGACAGCGCGCCCAGGACGAAGTATTTCAGGCCCGCTTCGGTGGAGCGCAGATGATCGCGGTTGAAGGCGGCCAGCACATAAAGCGCCAGCGACTGCAGCTCCAGGCCCATATAAAGCGACAGGAAGCTGGCCGACGACACCATCAGCAGCATGCCCAGGGTGGCGATCAGCATCAGCACGGGCAGTTCGAAGCGCGAGAGCTGGACGGAGACGAAAAACTCATCCGCCAGCAGGATCGACAGCGCCGCGCCAGTCAGGATCAGGATCTTGGCGAAACGCGAGAAGCCGTCGGCGATGAAGGCGCCGTGAAAGGCGGTGGCGCCATCAGGGCCCATGACGGTGGCCACGCCCGCCGCTATCAGCAACACGATGGCCAACAAGGACACCATGGGCGCGCTCTTCTCGCCGCTGATGGCACCCGTCAGCAGCAGCGCCATGGCGCCGATGGCCAGGATCAGCTCCGGCAGGAGAAGCAGAAGATCGGCTTGCAGGTTCACCGGCCCGCTCCCTTGTTCAGTTCAGCCACCTTGTGGACATGGTCCAGCATCAGCGCGGCCTTGTTGTCACTCACCAGCTTGGCCACTGCGGGCGTGGTCACATCCAGCACCGGCTTGGGATAGACGCCCAGCGCGATGGTGATCACCACCAGCGGCGCCAGGATGGCGATCTCGCGCGCCGACAGGTCCTGCATGGCCTGGAGCGACGGCTTGACCAGCGCACCAAAGATGATGCGGCGATAGAGATAAAGCGCATAGGCCGCGGACAGGATCACGCCGGTGGCGGCGAAGATGGCGATCCAGCTGTTGTGCACAAAGGCACCCAGCATGGTGAGAAACTCGCCGATAAAGCCCGAGGTGCCCGGCAGGCCGACATTGGCCAGCGTGAAGACCATGAAACAGGCCGCATAGATCGGCATGCGGTTGACCAGCCCGCCATAGGCCGCGATCTCGCGGGTGTGCATGCGGTCATAGACCACGCCCACACAGAGGAACAATGCGCCCGACACCACGCCATGGGAGAGCATCTGGAAGATGCCGCCTTCCACGCCCTGATGGGTGACGGTGAAGATGCCCATGGTGACGAAGCCCATATGCGCCACCGACGAATAGGCGATCAGCTTCTTCATGTCCTCCTGGGCCAGCGCCACGAGCGAGGTGTAGATGATGGCGACAATGCTCATGGTGAAGACCAGCGGCGCAAACATCTCGGATGCGGCCGGGAACATGGGCAGCGAGAAGCGCAGGAAGCCGTAGCCGCCCATCTTCAGCAGAATGCCCGCCAGAATGACGGAACCGGCGGTGGGCGCCTCGACATGGGCGTCCGGCAGCCAGGTATGGACCGGCCACATCGGCATCTTGACCGCGAAGCTGGCGAAGAAGGCCAGCCACAGCCAGGTTTGCATCGCGCGCGGGAAGTGCACACTGGAGAGCAGCGTGGCGATGTCGCTGGTGCCCGAATACCAGTACATGCTCATGATCGCGAGCAGCATCAAGACCGAGCCGACAAAGGTGTAGAGGAAGAACTTGAAGCTGGCATAGACGCGCCGCTTGCCGCCCCAGATGCCGATGATCAGGAACATCGGGATCAGGCCGCCTTCGAACAGCACATAAAAGAGAACCAGGTCGAGGGCGCAGAACACCCCGATCATCATGGTCTCCAGCACCAGGAAGGCGACCATATATTCGGCCACCCGGTTCTCGACCGATTCCCAGCTGGCGGCGATGCAGAAGGGCATGAGCCCTGCGGTCAGCACCACGAACAGCATGGAAATGCCGTCCACGCCCATATGGTAGGAAATGCCGCCGCCCAGCCAGTTGTACTTCTCGACCAGCTGGAAGCCCGGATTGGCAGGATTGAAGTTGGCCCACACCAGCAGCGACAGGACGAAGGTCACGATGGTGGTGATGAGCGCGATCCAGCGCGCGCTGCCGGGCGAAGGCATCAGCAGGATCGCCAGCGCACCGATCAGGGGCACAAAGGTGCAAAGGGAAAGCAGAGGAAGGCTCACAGCACACCTCCCGTAACCATGAACCAGGTGGCGAGCGCGACCACACCCAGCAGCATTGCCAACGCATAATGGTAGACATAGCCGGTCTGCAGGCGCACCGCGCCGCGGCTGGCATCCAGCACGCGGGCGGCAATACCGTCGGGGCCCAGCCCGTCGATCACCGTGCCGTCGCCGCGCTTCCACAGGAAGCGGCCCAGCCGCATGGCGGGGCGCACAAACAGGAAGTCATACAGCTCGTCGAAGTACCACTTGTTGTAGAGGAACAAGTAGAGCATGCCCTTCCTGGCCGCGAGCTTGCGCGGCAGGTCTGGGTTGAGGATGTAATAATAGTAGGCGATGGCGAAGCCGATGATGGTGACGGCCAAAGGCGCCAGCTCCACCCACATGGGCAGTTCGCCCTCGGCGCCCCGGCGCAGGAAGATCGAGGCATTCCAGAAGGCATGCGCGCCTTCGCCCAGGAAATAATGGGTGAAAGCCATGCCGGCGAACACCGCGCCCACCGCCAGCAAACCCAGTGGCACCAGCATCACCAGCGGGGATTCGTGCACCTCTTCCAGTTTCGGGGCGTGATGCTCGTCATGGCCGACCGCCTCATCATGGGCATGGGCCCCGGCGTCCGCATGTTCCAGATGCTGGTGATCCAGCCCGCGATAGCGGCCATGGAAGGTCATCAGGAACTGGCGCCAGGAATAGAAGCTGGTCATGCCAGCCGCCACGATCAACAGCGTGAAGGCGTAGGTACCAATGCTCGTATGGGCCAGGAAGGTCGAATTGATGATGGCGTCCTTGGAATAGAAACCGGCCAGGCCCACGCCCAGATAAGGCAGCCCTACGCCGGTCAGCGCCAAGTTGCCGATCAGCATCATCGCGTAAGTGAAGGGAATAGCCTTCCTCAGCCCGCCCATCTTCCGCATGTCCTGCTCGTGATGCATGGAATCGATCACCGCGCCGGCCGACAGGAACAAGAGCGCCTTGAAGAAGGCATGCGTGAAGAGGTGGAACATGGCGGCGTTGTAGGACGACACGCCCGCGGCGGCGAACATGTAACCCAGCTGCGAGCAGGTCGAATAGGCGATCACCCGCTTGATGTCGTTCTGGAACAGGCCGACCGTGGCGGCGAAGAAAGCGGTGGTGGCGCCGATGAAGGTGACGAATTCCAGCGCCGTGGGCGAAAGCTGGAACATGGGCGAGCAGCGGCAGACCAGGAACACGCCGGCCGTCACCATGGTCGCGGCATGGATCAGGGCGCTGACCGGGGTCGGGCCTTCCATCGCGTCCGGCAGCCAGGTGTGCAGACCGATCTGCGCCGACTTGCCCATCGCGCCCACGAAGAGCAGCAGGCAGAGCGTGGTCAGAACATCCACATTGTGGCCGGCAAAGACCATGGTCTTGCCCACCATTTGGGGGGCGGCGGCGAACACCGTGTCGAAATCCAGCGAGCCGAACACCGCCCAGACCCCGAAGATGCCCAACACAAAACCGAAATCACCCACGCGGTTGACCACAAAGGCCTTGATGGCGGCGGCGTAAGCCGAGGGCCGCGTGTACCAGAAGCCGATCAAGAGATAGGAGGCCAGGCCCACCCCTTCCCAGCCGAAGAACAACTGCAGGAAGTTGTTGGCCGTCACCAGCATCAACATGGCGAAGGTGAAGAGCGAGAGATAGGAGAAAAAGCGCGGCCGGTGCGGGTCTTCGCGCATATAGCCGATGGAGTAGAGGTGCACGAGCGAAGAGACGCCCGTCACCACCACCAGCATCACCGCGGTGATGCTGTCGATCCTGACCGTCCAGTCGGCGACGAAGGCGCCGGAATGGATCCAGGGCAGGATCGGCATGATGTATTTATGGCCCTGGATGGCGACATCATTGAAAGCGACCACCGACAGGGCGGCGGAGACGAACAACAGGCCGGTGGTGACCAGTTCGCTTGCGCGCGCCCCGATCACGCGGCCGAACAGGCCGGCGATGGCCGAACCGATGATGGGCAGAAAGACGATCGCGGCGTACATTCTCAACCCTTCATCAAATTCACGTCTTCAACCGCGATGGTGCCGCGGTTGCGGAAATAGACCACCAGGATGGCAAGACCGATCGCGGCCTCGGCGGCGGCGACCGTCAGGATGAACAGCGCGAACACCTGCCCCACCAGATCGCCCAGATAGGCGCTGAAGGCGACGAAATTGATGTTCACGGCCAGCAGGATCAGTTCCACCGACATCAGGATGATGATGATGTTCTTGCGGTTCAGGAAAATGCCAAGAACCCCGACGGTGAAAAGGATGGCGGCAACCGTCAGATAGTGGGTCAGCCCGATTTCCATTATGCTCCCTGCCCCGGCTTGATATCGACCATCTCCACCGCCATGGCCGCGGTGCGCGCATTCTGCACGGCGATCACCTGGCGGCGCACGCCCGGCCGCGCGCGCAAGGTCAGCACGATGGCGCCGATCATGGCGACCAGCAGCACCATGCCCGCGATCTGGAAGTAGTAGACATAATCCGTATAGAGAATGCGCCCCAGCGCAGCGGTGTTGGTGATACCGGCCGGCGTCGCATTGGCCAGCGCCATTTTGGCGGCGGGCTTCAGCACCCACACGCTGCCCGCCATCACCAGTTCGGCCACCAGGATCAGCCCAACAAGCACACCGAAGGGCAGATATTGCAGGGTGCCGCGCTTGAGCTCGGCAAAGTCGATGTCGAGCATCATCACCACGAACAGGAACAGCACGGCGACGGCGCCGACATAGACCACGACCAGGATCATGGCCAGGAACTCCGCCCCCGCCAGCACGAACAGGCCCGCGGCATTGAAGAAGGCCAGGATCAGGAACAGCACCGAGTGCACGGGGTTCCTGGCGGCAATGACCATGACCGCGGACGCGATCAGGACCGCGGCGAAGAGATAGAAGGCTAGCGCTGCAAGCATCGGTTTCTCGTTGGCCTGGCGACCCCTCCCCTTATCGGTAAGGCGCGTCCAGTTCCAGGTTGCGGGCAATTTCACGTTCCCAGCGGTCGCCATTCGCAAGCAGCCGGGCCTTGTCGTAATAGAGTTCTTCGCGCGTCTCGGTGGAGAATTCGAAGTTCGGCCCCTCCACGATCGCGTCCACCGGGCAGGCTTCCTGGCAGAAGCCGCAATAGATGCACTTCACCATGTCGATATCATAGCGGGTGGTGCGGCGCGAACCGTCTTCGCGCGGCTCCGCTTCGATGGTGATGGCCTGGGCCGGGCAGATCGCCTCGCACAGCTTGCAGGCGATGCAGCGTTCCTCGCCATTGGCGTAGCGGCGCAGCGCATGCTCGCCGCGGAAACGGGGCGACAAGGGGCCCTTTTCGAACGGATAGTTCAGCGTCGCCTTGGGCGCGAAGAAATAGCGCATCGTCAGCAGGAAGCTCTTGATGAACTCCACGAAGAAGATCTGGCGCGCAGTGCGGTCGAGCGAAGCCATGGCTGCCTCTACAGGTGCGGTCTGATGAAGGCGACCCAGACTGCGGTCAGGACCACCCAGATGAGAGACGTGGGAAGAAAGATTTTCCAGCCCAGCCGCATCAGCTGGTCATAGCGGTAGCGCGGCACCATCGCCTTCACCATCGCCATCATGAAGAAGAAGAAGGCCGTCTTGAGCAGGAACCAGAAGATGCCCAGCGCCGGGATGTTGAACGGAAAGACATTGATGGGCGAAAGCCAGCCGCCCAGGAACAGGATGCTCATCATGGCGCAGAGCATGATGACGTTCATGTACTCGGCCAGGAAGAACAGCAGAAACGGGCCCGACGAATATTCCACAAAGAAACCCGCCACCAGCTCGCTTTCCGCTTCCAGAAGATCGAAGGGCGGGCGCTGGGTCTCGGCCAGGGACGACACGAAGAAGATCACCAGCATCGGGAACAGGATGGAGAAGACGTTCCAGTGCAGGAGCCCCAGAACGCCCGTACTTTCCTGGGCATGCACGATCTGGGAAATGTTCAGCGAACCGGCGAACAGCAGCACCGTGATCATCACAAAGCCGATGGAGACCTCGTAGGAGACCATCTGGGCCGCTGCGCGCAGCGCCGACAGGAAGGCGTATTTGGAGTTGGACGCCCAGCCCGCCATCACCGTGCCATAGACGCCCAGCGACGACACCGCGAACAGGTAGAGAATGCCGACATTGATGTCGGCGATCACCCAGCCATTGTTGAAGGGAATTACCGCCCAGGCGATGAAGGCCACCATCACGCTAACCAGCGGAGCGATGAAGAAGATCACCTTGTTGGCGCCGGCCGGCACGATCACTTCCTTGAGCAGGAACTTGACCGCATCGGCGATGGTCTGCAGCAGGCCGAAAGGGCCCACCACATTGGGTCCGCGGCGCATCTGCACCGCCGCCCAGATCTTGCGGTCGGCCAGAATGACGGCGGCGACCGACAGCATCAGGATCAGGCAGATGACCAGGATGAAGACGGACTGGCTGAGGAACCAGGCCCAGCCATAAGGCAGCCCCACATAGTTCTGCCAGAATGGGATCAGCGCCATCGCCCTACTCCGCCGCCATCTTGGCTGTGCCGTGCACCAGTTCCTGGCTGCATTTGGCCATGGTCTCGCTCGCCCGCGCGATTGGATTGGTCAGATAGTAATCGGTGATCGCATGGGTCACCGGCGCGTGGTCCAGCGGGCCGCTTTCGCCCACCGCGCCCCAGGTCGCGCCCGACGTGTCGGCATGCACCGGCGCATCGTTCAGGGTGGCGAAGTGGGTCGCATCCTTTTCCAGCGCCGCCACCAGCGCGGCGCGATCATCGTAAGGAAGCTTCACCTCCAGCACATCGGAGAGCGCGCGCAGGATCGCCCAGTCCTCCTTGGCTTCGCCCGGTGGGAAGGTGGCGCGGCGGCCGCGCTGCACCCTGCCCTCGAAATTCACATAGAGGCCGTCTTTTTCCGTGTAAGCGGCGCCCGGCAGGATCACGTCGGCATGATGGGCGCCGACATCGCCATGGCTACCCTGATAGACGACAAAGGCGCGGCCCAGATGGGCGACGTCGATTTCGTCGGCGCCGAGCAGATAGATGAAGTCGATCTCGCCCTTCTGCGCCCCGTCCACGATGGCGGCCACGTCGCGACCATGCGGGCCGGGCAGGAAGCCCAGGTCCAGCGCCGCCACGCGCGACGCCGCGGTGTGCAGGATGTTGAAGCCGTTCCAGCCGCCCTCGGCATGGGTGCCGGCTGGGCCGATCATGCCGGTGTCGGAGGCGATCTTCGCCGCCAGCTTCAGCACCGCTGCGCCGTCCTTGCGGGTCAGCGCGCCCGAACCCAGCACGATCATCGGCCGCTTGGCATCGGTCAGAACCTTCGCAAATTCATGGCTGCCGTTGGCGATCTGCTCCAGGCTCGTGATGTCGGTACCCAATTGCAGGACGGGATAGGTCAGTTCCACCGCTGGGCCGATATTGGCCACCTTCACGCCACTGGCGAGCCAGGCCTTGCGGATGCGGGCATTGAGCACCGGCGCGTCCCAGCGCGGATTGGCGCCCACCAGCAGGATCGCATCGGCAGCTTCCACGCCCATGATGGAGGAGTTGAACAGATAGGTCTGGCGCGGGCCGCCAGCGATTTTCGCGCCGTCCTGGCGGCAATCCAGATTGACGACGCGAAGCGCGGCCATCAGATCCTTCAGCGCCTTGATCTCTTCCGCCGCGGCCAGGTCGCCCACGATCGCGGCCATCTTGTCCGGCGTGGTCGCCTTCACCCGCTGGGCGATGGCGGCGAAGGCCTCGCTCCAGCTCGCGGGCTTGAGCTTGCCATTCACCCGCACATAGGGACGGTCCAGCCGCTGGCGCGTCAGCCCGTCACAGGCATGGCGCGCCTTGTCGGAAATCCACTCCTCGTTCACTTCCTCGTTCAGGCGCGGAAGCACGCGCATCACCTGCGGCCCGCGCGCATCGACGCGGATGTTGCAGCCCTGCGCGTCCATCACGTCCACGCTTTCGGTCTTGCGCAGCTCCCAGGGGCGCGCATTGAAGGCGTAAGGCTTGGAGGTCAGCGCGCCCACCGGGCACAGGTCCACCACATTGCCGGACAGTTCCGACGCGAAGGCTTTTTCCAGATAGGTGGTGATCTCCATGTCCTCACCGCGCCCCGTCGCGCCCAGGTCGGGCACGCCCGCCACTTCAGTGGCGAAGCGCACGCAGCGGGTGCACTGGATGCAGCGGGTCATGACCGTCTTGACCAGCGGGCCCATATATTTGTCTTCGACGGCGCGCTTGTTTTCGGCAAAGCGGTGGAAGGCAGCGCGGCCATAGCCCATCGCCTGGTCCTGCAGGTCGCATTCCCCACCCTGGTCGCAGATCGGGCAATCCAGCGGATGGTTGATCAGCAGGAATTCCATCACGCCCTCGCGCGCCTTGCGCGCATAAGGGCTCGTGGTGTTGATCTTGGCCGGCGTGCCGTCCTTGTTGGGGAAGATGTCCTTCACCTGAAGGGCGCAGCTGGCCTGCGGCTTGGGCGCCCCCACCCACTCCACCAGGCACATGCGGCAGTTACCCGCCACCGACAGCCGCTCGTGGTAGCAGAAGCGCGGGATCTCGGCGCCGGCCTGCTCGCAGGCCTGCAGCAGCGTGATGGAATCATCCGCCTCGATTTCCTTGCCATCGACGATCAGTTTGCGGGTGGGCATCAGGCGCACCGTTTCTCTTGCCAAAGCTTCGCGGAGGGAATGTCGGCCCAGCCAAAGGCGAATTCGCCGCCGCCGTGCCGCCGATAATGGTCAAGCCGCTCCTTCGCCTCTTCCAGGGTCGGGATATGGCCTTCCGGAACATACCACATTACGAAGGTAGGTTCGGAGGCGGGCTCGAAGAATTCAGCTTTGCGGGCATAAATGCCGCGATGGGCGGTCATGAAGACGAACTTCTCCAGCGTCTCCACGCTTTCCCAAACCGTGAGATTGACCGCAAAGGACGGATCGCCGGCCCAGGCAATATTGGTGGCATTGCCGCTGTCATCCTTCAGCCGCCACACAAAACCCGGCATGCGTTCGGCGGCGGCATTGATGCGGTCCAGATTGGCGAAGAAATCCGCCATGCGCGGATCGCCCTTGGGCGCGCGGAACTTGCCAATATTGAGCTGGGCGAGATGGGTCTTCATGCCGCCCTCGCTTCACGGATCAACCGGCGCATGCGGCCGCTGTAATGCTTGAGGTAATCCTGCTTGGCGTAATAGTCGGACGCGAAATAATGCCGGTGGTTGGCAAGCTGGGTTTTCGCCACCGCGCCCCATTGCTGGAACGGCGCCAGACGCATGGTGGCATCGAGCGCGTAGACCAGCCGCGCCACATACCATTCATAGCGCTCGAACTGTTCCTTTTCGCCATCGAAGGTCCTGTCGCGCAGGTCGAGCTTGCCGAGTTCCGGATTGGAGAAACGCGGCTCGCGCATCGCCGCGTCACACTGTCCCAGATAGTGCATAGCCGCGTAATGGATGCGGTTGGACACGATCAATGTCGTGCTCAATATCGCGGCCACCAGCGCGCTAACCGACGCAAACCATTCCAGGAAGACGGTCAGCGCGATCATTCAGCGGCCACCTTTGTGAATTCGGCGATGCGGCGTTCGATCTCGGGACGGAAATGCCGGATCAGGCCCTGAATCGGCCAGGCGGCGGCATCACCCAGCGCGCAGATGGTGTGACCTTCGATCTCCTTGGTCACTTCCTGCAACAGGTCGATCTCGCCAACCTTGGCATCGCCCTGGACCATGCGGGTCATCACCCGCCACATCCAGCCCGTCCCCTCGCGGCAGGGCGTGCACTGGCCGCAGGATTCATGCTTGTAGAAATAGGCCAGCCGCTGGATCGCCTTGATCACGTCGGTGGACTTGTCCATCACGATCACAGCGGCGGTGCCAAGGCCGGTCTGCACCGCCTTCAGGCTGTCGAAATCCATCAGCACGTCGTCGCAGATGCTCTTGGGCAGAAGCGGCACCGATGCGCCGCCCGGGATCACCGCCAGAAGATTGTCCCAGCCGCCGCGCACGCCGCCGCAATGCCGCTCGATCAGCTCGCGCAGCGGAATGCCCATTTCCTCTTCGACATTGCAGGGCTTGTTCACATGGCCGGAGATGCAGAACACCTTGGTGCCGGTGTTGTTCGGACGGCCGATGCCGGCGAACCAGTCGGCGCCGCGCCGGATGATGGTCGGGGCAACCGCGATGGATTCCACATTGTTGACGGTGGTGGGGCAGCCATAAAGCCCGACATTGGCCGGGAACGGCGGCTTCAGACGGGGCTGACCCTTCTTGCCTTCCAGGCTTTCCAGCAGCGCGGTTTCCTCGCCGCAGATATAGGCGCCGGCGCCATGGTGGACATAGAGATCGAAGTCCCAGCCATGGATGTTGTTCTTGCCAATCAGATTGGCGGCATAGGCCTCGTCCACCGCACGCTGCAGCGCCTCGCGCTCACGGATGAATTCGCCGCGCACATAAATGTAACAGGCATGCGCGCGCATGGCGAAGCTCGCCACCAGGCAGCCTTCGACCAGCGTGTGCGGGTCGTTGCGCATGATGTCGCGGTCCTTGCAGGTGCCCGGCTCGGATTCGTCGGCATTCACCACCAGGTAGTGCGGACGTTCCTTCACTTCCTTGGGCATGAAGGACCATTTCAGGCCGGTCGGAAAACCCGCGCCGCCGCGGCCGCGCAGGCCGGACTTCTTCATGATGTCGACGATGCCTTCGGGGCCCAGCGCCAGGATGGCCTTGGTATTGTCCCACTGGCCGCGCTTTCTGGCGCCTTCAAGACCCACGTCCTGAAAGCCATAGAGATTGGTGAAGATACGGTCCTTGTCGGCGAGCATCAGGTGGCCGCTCCCGGCGGTTTCTGGGTTGGCGCCTCGCGGTCGCTGGCGGCTTGCATCGGCGCCTTGCCTTCCGCGTCGGTGGTGGCGGGGGCGGGTTCAGGCACTTGCTTGTGATATTTGCCGATCACCGAGCCGTCATAGAGCGCCGGGTCGATCAGGGTCGTGGCGCCGCCTTCCGGCTCCGACGAGACACGACGGCCGTTCATCGGCCCAGGCTTGATCGTCTTGCCCGCGCGCAGGTCTTCCAGCATCCGCTCGGTAATAGGACCGTCAATGTCTTCGTAAAAATCCTTGCCGATCTGCAGCATGGGCGCATTCACGCAGGCGCCCAGACATTCCACTTCCATCCAGCTGAACTTGCCGTCTTCGGAGACGGTGTGCGGATGGGGATGAATGTGCTTCTTGCAGGCCGCGACCACGGCGTCGGAGCCCTGCAGCCAGCAGGGCGTGGTGGTGCAGACCTGGACCAGGTAGGTGCCCACCGGCTCCAGATTGAACATGGTGTAGAAGGTCGCCACTTCCAGCACCCGGATGAACGGCATGGACAGCATCTTGGCGATACTTTCGATCATGGGATGGGAGACCCAGCCCTCCTGCTCCTGCCCGCGCCAGAGCAGCGAGATCACCGCGGACGCCTGACGCCCCTGCGGATATTTTGCGATTGTCTGGAGTGCCCACTCCGCATTCTCCGCGCTGAAGGCGAAGCTTGCGGGTTGCATCTCGGGCGGTGCAAGACGGCGCAGCGACATGGATCTCTACTTTGCGAAATCGACGCGGGCGATGAGCCCGTCTTTGAAGGTGTAGATGGCGATGATCTCAAACTGCTCGCCGCCGGGCGCGCGGATGACCAGTTCATGGTCCACCACACTGTTGCCCACGGCGATGCGGTTCTTCAGGACAGCCTTGTTCTCGGGAAACTGGGCAAAGGCCTTGGCATAACGGGCCTTGATCGCCTCGCGGCTGGTCTCGGTCGGCACCCCGTTCAGGCCCGACACCACGCAATCTTCCGCGAAGAAGGACACATAGGCATCCAGGTCCTGGGCGTTATAGGCGTTCAGCTGTTTCTGGGCGATGTCGATATTGGGATTGGTCACGACGCTCACCGGTCCACCTCGCCAAACACGATGTCGAGCGAGCCCAGCACCGCCGAAACGTCGGCCAGCATGTGACCCTTGCACATGTAATCCATCGCCTGCAGGTGCACGTAAGACGGCGCGCGAATCTTGCAGCGATAGGGCTTGTTGGAGCCGTCGGCCACCAGATAGACGCCGAATTCGCCCTTGGGCGCCTCCACCACGCCATAGGCCTCGCCGGCCGGCACATGGAAGCCTTCGGTGTAGAGCTTGAAGTGATGGATCAGCGCTTCCATCGAAGTCTTCATCTCGCCCCGGCGCGGCGGCACGACCTTATTGTCGGAAGAGACCACCGGGCCCGCCGGCATCTTCTCGATGCACTGGCGCATGATCTTGGCGGCCTCGCGCATTTCTTCCATGCGCATGATGTAACGGTCGTAATTGTCGCCGTTCTTGCCGATCGGGATCTGGAAATCGAGTTCGTTGTAGCACTCGTAGGGCTGGGCGCGGCGCAGGTCCCACTTCACGCCGGTCGAGCGCAACATCACCCCCGACATGCCCCACATCTCGGCTTCGGCGCGGGAAACCACGCCGATATCGACATTGCGCTGCTTGAAGATGCGGTTCTCGGTCAACAGACCTTCGATATCGTCCAGCACGGTGACGAAGTGATCGCAGAATTTGAGAATGTCCTCGGCCAGGCCCGGCGGCATGTCCTGATGCACCCCGCCGGCGCGGAAGAATGCGGCATGCATGCGACTGCCCGAAATCCGCTCATAGAACACCATCAGCTTTTCGCGCTCTTCAAAACCCCACAAGGGCGGGGTCAGCGCGCCAACGTCCATCGCCTGGGTGGTGACGTTAAGCAGATGGTTGAGGATGCGACCGATCTCGGAATAAAGCACGCGGATATACTGGCCGCGCTTGGGCACTTCGAGGCCGAGCAATTTCTCGATCGCCAGGCAGAAGGCGTGTTCCTGGTTCATCGGCGCGACGTAATCCAGGCGATCGAAATAGGGGATCGCCTGCAGATAGGTCTTGTGTTCGATCAGCTTCTCGGTGCCGCGATGGAGCAGCCCGATATGCGGATCAACGCGGGTGACGATTTCGCCATCCAGGTCCAGGATCAGGCGCAACACGCCATGCGCGGCCGGATGCTGGGGACCGAAATTGATGGTCATCTGCGGGTCGTCGGATTCGTGACCCTGCTTGTTGTCGAGAGTGACCTGTTTGATGGTTGAAGTGGGGCTCATGGCTTCTTCCCCGGATCGCCGGACGTGGCATTCGGCGCCATCGCGGCTTTTTCGTCACCCGGCAGGATATGGGGCGCGCCCTCCCACGGGCTCATGAAGTCGAAGTCGCGGAATTCCTGCACCAATTGTACCGGCTGATAGACCACACGCTTGAGCTCGTCGTCATAGCGCAGTTCGACATAGCCGGTGAGCGGGAAATCCTTGCGCAACGGATAGCCGGAGAAGCCGTAATCAGTGAGAATGCGGCGCATGTCGGGATGATCCGCGAAGGCCACGCCATACATGTCGAAGGTCTCGCGCTCGAACCAGCCGGCGGCGGGATAGATGCCGATGACGGAAGGAATGCTTTCGCCCTCGCCCACCTTTGCCTTCACGCGCAGACGCGCATTCTTCGTCAGCGACAGCAGATGATAGACGACATCGAAGCGTTTCTCGCGCTGGGGCCAGTCCACCCCGCAGAGATCCACCAGGATCTTGAACTCGCCCTCGCCTTGCAGATGCGCCATCACCTTGAGGATGTCGGACGCGCCGACCTCGATGGTCAGCTCGCCGCGCGCCATCACGCTTTCGACCACGGCCGCGCCAAGCGCGGCCTTGATGGTTTCATTCAGGGACGCCAGGTCAGCCATGTCAGCGCTCGAGCGTTCCGGTGCGGCGGATCTTCCGCTGCAGCAACAGGATGCCGTAGACCAGCGCTTCCGCGGTGGGCGGGCAGCCCGGCACATAGATGTCCACCGGCACGATGCGATCGCAGCCGCGCACCACGGCATAGCTGTAGTGATAATAGCCGCCGCCATTGGCGCAGCTGCCCATAGAGATCACATAGCGCGGCTCCGGCATCTGGTCATAGACCTTGCGCAGCGCGGGCGCCATCTTGTTGGTCAGTGTGCCGGCGACGATCATCACGTCCGACTGGCGCGGTGAGGCGCGCGGCGCGATGCCGAACCGCTCCAGGTCATAGCGCGGCATGGAAGCCTGCATCATCTCGACCGCGCAGCAGGCGAGCCCGAAGGTCATCCACATCAGCGAGCCGGTGCGTGCCCAGTTCACCAGGGCGTCGGCGCTGGTCAGGAGAAAGCCCTTCTCGGCCATTTCGGCCTGGATGGCCTTGAAATAGGGATCGTTGTCGGTGATCGAGGGGTGCGCCCCCTCAACACCTGCGCGCCCGGCGCTTCCCGCGGGGATCACTCCCATTCCAGTGCGCCTTTCTTCCATTCATAAATAAAGCCGACAGTCAGCACGCCCAAAAAAACCATCATGGACCAGAAGGCGAAGACCCCGGTTGCGCCGAGCGTGATCGCCCAGGGGAACAGGAAGGCCACTTCCAGGTCGAAAATGATGAACAGGATGGCGACCAGATAGAATCGCACGTCGAATTTCATGCGTGCGTCGCCGAAAGCCGGGAACCCGCATTCATAGGCGGAAAGCTTTTCGGGGTCGGGCTTGGAGGGTGCGATCACCATCGGCACCACAATCAGGGCCCCGCCCATGATGCCCGCCAACCCGATGAAAATCAGGATCGGCAGATATTCCAGCAGCAGCTTTTCCATACGCTTACCCTTTGGTCCGTGCCCCGGCGTGACCTGACGCCCCCAATAGCCGGACCAATGCTATTTCGCGGTGCAGTATAGGCCGGCGCTGCACTTGCGCGCATGGGGTTTAAAGGAAGATTCGCGGCAGAAAAACAGGAAAATTCCGCCTGCGACAGACCATGACAGGATGGTTCAAGCGGGGATGGAAAATGCCAGCGCAAACACTCGCGATCTGCGAATGGTTCTCAAAAATAGCCATTTTCCAAGGAGAGTTGGCTAGCGTCAGCGTAGCCAACGCGGGAGCGACCTGGGGTTGCCTCCTGGGGTTGCCTAGCAGCAGCGTCACGGCGGAAGGGTGTCCAAGCGTCCTAGCGACAGCGTCAGGACGCGCCGGACACGCACCCGCGACGGTCGGTAGCGCCAGCGCACCGACGGGATAAAAGTAAGGCCATTTCCGGAAAGAAATGGCGGGAGCGACGGGGCTCGAACCCGCGACCTTCGGCGTGACAGGCCGACACTCTAACCAACTGAGCTACGCCCCCGCGGGCCGTTCCCCATGAAGGGCAACGCGCGAAGGGGGCCGATGTACGGGTGCGCCCCTTCCCTGTCAAGCAGTTGAAGATGCTTATTGTGACGAAGGCCCACCACCCGGCGGCGGACCGCCACCACCGCCTCCGCCGCGGCGGCGGCGATGGCCGCCCGTGTCCGGCGGCGGCTGGTCGGCCGGCTGGGCATCGGGATCCTTCGGCTTGGCGCCGGCGCGCTGCAATTCCTTGGGCGTCAGCTTGCCGTCATGATCCAGATCGAGCTGGTCGAACAGCGAATAGGGCGCGGCCGAATATTCGGTGTAGTCGATGCAGCCATCCTGGTTCCAGTCCATCACCGGCGTGGCGGTGGACTGGTCCTCGTCCACCCGCTCCTGGTTGATAATCCGCGCCTGATCGGCATCCAGACATCCATTGTGATGGGTGTCATGGGCGGCGAAGTCCGCTTTCAGCCCGGCGATCAGCTCCTCACGCGTCAACGTGCCATCATGATTGGAATCGAACTTGAGAAGAATCGCGGCATTGCCGCCATGATAATTCTCGTCGCGAGGCTTCTCGTCCGAGCGCATCCAGGGCGGCGGCTGGCGCGGACCGCTGCAGGCGGCGAGCGCCAGGGTGCTGAACAAAATCAGGGGCAGACGGCGCAAAGGGCATTCCTTGTGTTTGCGGCAACTTAGCGATGTGATCGCGCTTTGGCGAATGACGGGGCGGAAAGGTTCCGTGTGCCCTCGCCTATTGCTAGCGCGTTCATACGCTGACGCTACGGACCGGGCACCATTGCTTGGTCGCCTTTCGCGGCTCTGAGGCCTCGCCCGCATAAGTCGCACGGCACGACGTTGATGCCGTCGTCACAGCGGGGCGGCCGCCACCTCCCCGCGCCCTCGCGGCGCGCTACGCTGTCGCTAGCGCGTCCGTACGCTGACGCTACGGACCGGGCACCATTGCTTGGTCGCCCTTCGGCGACCAAGCAATGGTGGGCGGTGACGGGTTCGAACCGCCGACCCTATCGGTGTAAACGATATGCTCTACCAGCTGAGCTAACCGCCCCAAGCGCAATTTGGGAAATCGGATCGATTTCCCAAAAAAGTTGCGCGACAAAACCAGATCGCGCGCGCCTCATATCATGCCCGACGGCGTGGGCAAGGACGGCGCGCGCCTTTTGCCCAAAAGCAGCCAGGCCGCCGTTCCGGCCAGAAGCAGGAACACCATCATCTTGGCAGTGAGGAACTTGACACCCAGGAACAGACACAGAAGCACGGCATGCGCGGCCAGCCACAAAAGCAGCAGCGGGCCGAGCTTGCCGGGCGCGCGCGTCAATTCAGGGAGTCCTTCAATTGCTTGCCGGCACGGAAGCGCGGCTGACGCGATGGCTTGATGGTGATTTCCTCGCCGGTCTGCGGGTTCCGGCCCTTGCCGCCGGCGCGCGTTGCCACCACGAAAACACCGAAACCGGTGAGACGCACCTCGTCGCCCTCCTTCAGGGTGGCGGCGATGATGTCGAACACCCCATCCACCGCTTTGGCCGCGTCATTCTTGGCCAGGCCGGTCGTATCTGAAAGCTTCTGGATGAGATCGTTTTTGTTCACGGATGGCTCCTTTTCTCTGGTTGCCCCGGCTAAAGCCGGCGCCCCTTCACGATTCTCCCGCTGTGGGGGGAGTCTAGGGGGGGTGAAACCGCCGCGTAAAGGCGAAAAAGCCCGGATTCGGCGGATTTTTGCAGGAAATGCGCCCAAAAAGAGGGGCCCGGACGACAAGTCCGGGCCCCTTTTATGGTTATGCAACCCTGGCTAGTGGGTGACCATCGGATCGGCGTCGCCGTCCGCCAGCGGCAGGGCGGACACTTCCGGCTCAACCCAGTCGATCGGCTCGGGCTGGCGGGTCAGCGCCACCGCAAGCACCTCACCCATGCTGGCGACCGGCACGATCTTGAGGCCCGTCTTCACATTGTCAGGGACTTCGGCGAGATCCTTCTCATTCTCCTTGGGAATGATCACGGTCGCGATCCCCGCCCGAAGAGCGGCAAGCAGTTTCTCCTTCAATCCGCCGATGGGCAGCGCGCGGCCACGCAAGGTGACCTCGCCCGTCATCGCCACATCGCGGCGCACCGGGATGCCGGTGATGACCGAGATGATGGAGGTCGCCATCGCCAGGCCGGCCGAGGGGCCATCCTTGGGGGTGGCGCCTTCGGGCACATGGACATGAATGTCGACCTTGTCGAACAAGGGCGGCTTGATGCCGAAGCTGGTCGCCTTGGAGCGGACATAGGACCGCGCCGCGTCGATCGATTCCTTCATCACCTCACCGAGCTTGCCAGTCGCCTGGAAGCGGCCCTTGCCGGGCAGCATCACGGATTCGATGGTCAGCGTCTCGCCGCCCACTTCCGTCCAGGCCAGACCGGTGACCACGCCGACCTGATCCTCGCCCTCCATCTCGCCGAAGCGGTGGCGGCGCACGCCGGCATAGTCGCCCAGATTGGCCGGGGTGACTTCGACGGTCTTGGCCTTCTTGGTCTCGATCTCCTTCACCGCCTTGCGGGCCAGATTGGCGATCTCGCGCTCCAGATTGCGCACACCAGCCTCGCGGCTGTAGTAGCGGATCAGGTCGCGCAACCCGTCATCGGTGATCTTCCACTCGTCCGGCTTCAGCCCGTGCTGCTTGACCTGCTTGGGGATCAGGTGACGCTTGGCGATCTCGACCTTCTCATCCTCGGTGTAACCGGGGATGCGGATGATCTCCATGCGGTCCATCAGCGGCTGCGGCATGTGCAGGCTGTTGGCCGTGGTGACGAACATCACGTCCGAAAGGTCGAAATCGACCTCAAGGTAATGGTCGTTGAAGTTGGCGTTCTGCTCCGGGTCCAGCACTTCCAGAAGCGCCGAAGACGGATCGCCGCGATAGTCCGCGCCCAGCTTGTCGATCTCGTCCAGCAGGAAGAGCGGATTGGACGTCTTCGCCTTCTTCATGGATTGAACGATCTTGCCCGGCATGGAGCCGATATAGGTCCTGCGGTGACCGCGGATTTCCGCCTCGTCCCGCATGCCGCCCAGGCTCATGCGCACATATTCGCGGCCCGTCGCCTTGGCGATGGAACGCGCAAGCGAGGTCTTGCCCACACCCGGAGGTCCCACCAGGCACAGGATCGGGCCCTTCAGCTTGCCCACGCGCTGCTGCACGGCCAGATACTCAAGGATGCGTTCCTTGACCTTCTCCAGGCCGAAATGGTCGTCATTGAGCACATGCTCGGCGGCAACGATGTCGCGCTTGATCTTGCTCTTCTTGCCCCACGGCAAGCTGAGCAGCCAGTCGAGATAATTGCGCACGACGGTGGCTTCCGCCGACATCGGCGACATGGAACGCAGTTTCTTGACCTCGGCCTGTGCCTTTTCGCGCGCTTCCTTGCTGAGCTTGGTCTTGCGGATGCGGTCTTCCAGCTCGTTCATCTCGTCGCGGCCTTCTTCGCCTTCGCCGAGTTCCTTCTGGATCGCCTTCAACTGCTCGTTCAGGTAATATTCGCGCTGGGTCTTCTCCATCTGGCGCTTCACGCGCGAACGGATCTTGCGCTCGACCTGCAGCACGCCGATCTCGCCCTCGATCAGGGAGAGGATCTTCTCCAGCCGCTCGGTGGTGCCGAAGGTCTCGAGCAGCGACTGACGCTCGCCGATCTTGACCGACAGGTGGGAGGCGACGGTGTCGGCGAGCTTGGCCGGATCGTCGATCTGGGCCACCGCGGCCAGGGTCTCGGACGGGATCTTCTTGTTGAGCTTGATGTACTGCTCGAAATTGGCCTTCACCGTGCGCATCAAGGCCTCGGATTCCTGGGCCGATGCCGGCTCCTCGGTGATCTTCTCGACGCTGGCCTGGAAGAAGTCGGTGCGCGGCATGAAGCCGGTCACGCGGGCACGCGCCTTGCCTTCGACCAGCACGCGGACGGTCTGGTCGGGCAGCTTCAGAAGCTGCAACACGGTCGCCAAGGTCCCGATGGTGTGCAGGCCCTCGGCCGTGGGATCGTCCTCGGCGGCGTTCTTCTGGGTGAGAAGCAGGATCTGCTTCTCGTCATTCATCACTTCCTCGAGTGCGCGGACCGATTTTTCGCGGCCCACGAACAGGGGGACGATCATGTGCGGGAAGACGACGATGTCGCGCAGCGGCAGAACCGGCGCGGACGTCGCGTCTTTAACTTCGACTTTCTTGGTGGCGTCATCCGCCATTGGCATGCTCCTGCCGGCTTTACCGGCCTAACTCGGCTTCCCCGACTGGGCGAAACCTTCGACGAAGGAGCCGCCTTCCTGAACCTTCAGGAGTATCCGGGCCGACTCCGGATACGGTAAAGTGGCCCCCCTAATAAGGTGTTTCAAGGCGGGATAAGGCTTTAACCCCCAGGGGTTCCCGCTCCCCCACAAAAAGCCGCAGGGAACCTGCGTTTTTGCACGCTTTCTGCCCGATTGCCGGCACCGGATGGCCGCCTTATCGTGGCGGCAACAAGAAAATCGGGGGTCGAAATGCTGAACCGGCGAAATGTCACAACCTTGTTGGCGGGCGTCTCCGTTGCGACGTTGGCGGGCGGACCGGCCCGGGCGGCCGGGACCATCCCCTTTTACGCCAGCGCCGGACCCAAACTGACCCTGTACGGCCTGGACGTATCCGCAGCCACGCTGAC
>DASXHL010000048.1:0-276271 GCA_036488555.1 Rhizomicrobium sp. | reverse complement strand
GCCAGCGCCTTCGCGTTCTCGACCACCGCGCGCGCGTAGGTCCGGAATTCCGGCTTGAGCGCCTCCCCCAACGCGACTGCTTTGGCGGCGATGACATGCATCAGCGGGCCACCCTGCAGGCCGGGGAATACCGCGGAGTTGATCTTCTTGCCGATATCGGCGTCGCGCGACAGGATCATGCCGCCGCGCGGACCGCGCAGGGTCTTGTGGGTGGTGGTGGTCACCACATGCGCATGCGGGAGCGGGCTGGGGTGCACACCGCCCGCCACCAGGCCGGCAAAGTGCGCCATGTCGACCATGAAATAGGCGCCGACTTCATCGGCGATCTTGCGGAAGGCGGCGAAGTCGATGACGCGGGCATAGGCCGAGCCACCGGCCAGGATCAGCTTGGGCTTGTGCTCGCGCGCCAGCGCCGCCATCTGGTCCATATCGATGCGCTGGTCTTCGCGGCGCACGGTGTAGGGCACCGGCTTGAACCATTTGCCGGAATAGTTGGCGGGATGGCCGTGGGTGAGATGGCCGCCGGCGGCCAGATCCAGCCCCATGAAGGTATCGCCCGGCGACAGCAGGGCATAGAATACGGCCTGGTTGGCGTTGGCGCCGGAATGGGGCTGGACATTGACGAAGGCCGCGCCGAACAGCTTCTTGGCCCGCTCGATGGCCAGCGCCTCGACCACATCGACATATTCGCAGCCGCCATAATAGCGCTTGCCCGGATAGCCCTCGGCATACTTGTTGGTCAGGACCGAGCCCTGGGCTTCCAGCACCGCCCGGGAGACGATGTTCTCGCTGGCGATCAGCTCGATCTTGTCGCGCTGGCGGTTCAGTTCGTCCTGGATGGAATTGAAGACGTCGGGATCGGCGTCCTGGAGCCCCCTGGTGAAAAAGCCGGAATGGGAATCAACGGGATTGGCGACAGCCGACATAGCTCAAAGCCTCATTTGCAACCGGAACTGGCATGGGGGAGGATGTTGCGCCCCCGCGCAGGAATGGCGGGTTTAACCCCTCTGGCGCACCAAATCTAGCGTTTCGCGCAAGTTTTGAGGAGCTTCTTGCAACATGCCGGAAAAGCTGAGATTTCCCTATTTGACGCACTATCCTATGTGGATGGTGCCAACCGGAAGCAAAGCATATGGGTAAGGATAGCGAGGAAGACATTCTCAAGCTGGTGACAGAAATCGTCGCCGCTTATGTCAGCAAGAATCCGGTCGCCGCCCATGAGCTGCCGGACATCATCAAGAACGTCCACGCCACCCTGGGCGGGTTCAATGGCGTCGAGGACAAGCCCCTGCCCCGCCAGCCGGCCGTGGCGATCAGGAAGTCGGTGCAGGACGAATACATCGTCTGCCTGGAGGACGGCAAAAAGCTCAAGATGCTGAAGCGCTATCTTCGGGCGCGCTACAAGATGACGCCGGACGAGTATCGCGCCCGCTGGAACCTGCCGGCCGATTATCCGATGGTGGCGCCCAACTATGCCCAGAAGCGCAGCGACTTCGCCAAGAAGATCGGCCTGGGCAAGGGCGATGGGCGCAAGGGAAAGAGGAAGAAGAATTAGTTCGCTCTTGTGTGGCGCGGGCGGCGATTTTCTGGCATCTCCGCAACCCACGGGCCGCGCGTCACGCACGCGCCCCGTTGAGCTCATTCTGCTGGAAGATTTCGGCAAGACTAGTTGGCTAATATGATCGACCCCAAGACACTGTTTCTTGCCTTGTTGCCGTATCGCGAGCCGGACCAGAGGCGCGCCCTTTTCGAACTGGGCGTCACGGCTTTGTCGCTGGTGTTGCTTTGGGTCCTGATGTGGCTATCACTGGATGTCGGCTATTGGCTGACACTGTTGCTCGCCATACCGGCGGCGGGATTTCTGGTGCGTTTGTTCATGATCCAGCATGACTGCGGTCATGGCGCCTTTTTCCGCGGCCGGGCGTTGAATGATTGGGTCGGCCGCCTGCTGGGCGTTCTGACCCTGACGCCCTATGATTACTGGAAACGCAATCATGCCGCGCATCATGCGACGTCGAGCAATCTCGACCGCAGAGGCATCGGCGATATCGACATGCTGACCGTGGAGGAATATCGCTCGCGGTCCCTGCCCGGACGCATCTCCTACCGCCTTTATCGCAACGCCATTGTCATGTTCGGAATTGGCGCTGCCTACATGTTTTTCCTGCAGCACCGGCTGCCATTTTACCAGATGCGCGCCGGCTGGCGTCCCTGGGTCAGCACCATGGCAACCAATGCCGCGATCGCGCTAGGCGTTGCGGCGATGATCTGGCTTGTGGGAACCGGCCCGTTCTTGCTGGTGCATCTGCCGATCATGCTGCTCGCAGCGTCCATGGGGGTCTGGTTGTTTTATGTGCAACACCAGTTCGAAGACGTGATGTGGATGCGCAATGACAATTGGGTTCAGCAGGATGGAGCACTTGCGGGCAGTTCCTACTATGATCTGCCGGGCGTGTTACGCTGGTTTACAGCCAATATCGGCATTCATCACGTCCATCATCTGAACAGCCGGATACCGTATTACCGCCTGCAGCAGGTGCTGTACGATTATCCCGAATTGAAAAAGGTCAACAGGCTGACCTTCCTGGAAAGCCTGCGCAGCGTTCGGCTCACCTTGTGGTGCGAGAACCGCAAAAGGCTTGTGTCTTTCGCGGAGCTGTGTGGCAAAGCTGACTAGGGCGGTTTGCACCTCAACGGGTTGAGAATTGCCGGTCTATGGCAGACGTGATCCTGGGAGCTGAAAATGAGCAAAGAACAGAAAAGCAATCGCGAAAAGAAAAAGCCCAAGCAGGACAAGAGTGCAAAGCCGGCGGCGGCAGGCACGGCATACGCCCAGGCGTTCAAGGCCAAGAAGTAACCGGTTTGGCAAGGCGCAAGGCTACGCGCTGAGCAACGGCGGCAGATGCTTGCCGGTCCAGTCCGCGGCCTGTTCGTAGGCATGGGCCAGCTTCAGGCAATCCATCTCATGGTGGTTGGGCCCGATGATCTGAAGCCCCATGGAAAGCCCGCGACTGTCAAAGCCGGCCGGCACCGCCAGCGAGGGGCAGCCCGACATGGTGACAAGACAGACCGCCTTCATCCATTCGTGATAGGTCTGCATCTGGTGGCCCGCGATCTCATGCGGCCAATGCTCGTTGATGTCGAAGGCGAAAAGCTGGGCCGTGGGCATCACCAAGAAGTCGTAATGGTCGAACAGGCGGGCGAAGGCACTGGACCAGTGGGTGCGCGCCACCGAAGCCGTGGTCACATCAAAGCCCGACAGCTTCATGCCGCCCTCGATCTCATAGATCGCTTCCGCCTTGAGCAGCGCCCGCTTGGCGGGATCGGCATAAAAACCATGCAGGCTTGCGCCCTGCAGCCAGAAGCGGAGCTTGATGAAAGCCTGCCAGGCGGGTTCGGGCGCGGCATCGGGCATCGCCGTGTCCACCGTCATGCCCAGACCTTCAAAGGTCTTGAGCGCCGTGCGGCAGACATCCAGCACGCCGGGCTCATAGGGTGCCGCGCCATTCAGGTCGCCCAGCCAGCCGATCCGCTTGCCTTTGAAGTCGGCCTTCAAGTCGCCCAGGAAGCGTGTGCCCGGCCCGTCCACCGACAGTGGCGAACGCACATCGTAACCGGCCAGCACCGAGAGCAGCAGCGCCAGGTCGGGCACATTGCGCGCCATGGGACCGGTGACGCTCATCGACGGCAGCCAGACTTCCTCGCCACCGGTGGGGACCACGCCATAGCTGGTGCGGAAGCCGAAGACATTGTTCCAGCCGGCGGGGTTGCGCAGAGAGCCGCCAAAATCGCTGCCATCGGCCACCGGCAGCATGCGCAGGGCCAACGCCACCGCCCCGCCGCCGGTCGAGCCGCCGGCCGAACGGGTCTGGTCATAGGCATTGTGGGTGGCGCCATAGACCGGATTGTAGGTGTGCGAGCCCAGGCCGAATTCCGGCGCATTGGTCTTGCCGATGAAGATGGCGCCGGCCTGCCGCATGCGCGCGACCGACAGGGAATCCGCCGTCGGCACAAAATCCTTGAAGATGGGCGAGCCCTGGGTCGAGCGGATGCCTTTCACCGGCTGCAGGTCTTTCACCGCGTGCGGCAGGCCGTGCAGCGGGCCCATGATCTCACCCCGCGCCACCTGCGCATCGCGTTCGTGCGCCTCAGCCAGAAGCTGGTCGCGGTCCTGCAGGGCGACGATGGCGTTCACCTTCGGATTGAAGGCCGCGATGTGATCGAGATAGGCGGTCATCACCTCGACGCAGGAGAGCTTGCGCGTCTTGATCGCGTCCGCCAGCGTGCGGGCATCCATCATCACGATGTCGGAAATCTTCGCGGCAGCAGGCGTAGCCTGGGCCGCCAGCAGCGCCGCGCCAGTCAGTTTCAGCATGGTGCGCCGGTCCTGATCATCCATGGGTCCCTTCCCCGTTTTCGGGAAGTTTAGCCAGCCCTGCCAAACCTGTCATTTTTTCTTCTGGACATATTCCAGCTTCTTGCGCGCGGCTTCGGCCAGGGTGGCGCGCGGCGCGCTGGCGGGGCCGATGATGCTGGCCTCGAGCCCGCTGTCGGGATCGATCGCGGTCGCCTTCACCGTGTTTCCCAGCTGAACGAATTCGACGAAGATTTCTTTTGCCATGGCCCCCCAAGCTCAAATTGTCATGCCCGCGCAAGCGGGCATCCATGGCAAAAACACCGCGCTCTCAAAGACGGATTCCCGCTTGCGCGGGAATGACAAAAGAAATCTAAGCCGCCACGCCGCCCATGCGCTTGACGTTGCAATGCGCCCAGAGCTGGTCCATCGCCCGCACCAGATGGTCGAACATCCGGTCGTCATGGAAGGGCGTAGGCGTGAAGCGCAGGCGCTCGGTGCCCTTGGGCACGGTGGGATAGTTGATCGGCTGCACATAGACGCCGAAATCCTGCAGCAGCATGTCGGACACCAGCTTGGTGTGAACGGGATCGCCCACCAGAACCGGCACGATATGGCTGACCGACGGCATCACCGGCAGGCCGACATCGGCAAACCGCCTCTTGAGCGTCGCAGCGCGTTCCTGATGCGCCTCGCGGATCTCGTTATGCTCCTTCAGCCAGCGCACGCTGGCCACCGCGCCCGCGGTCAGCGCCGGCGGCAGCGAGGTGGTGAAGATGAAGCCATGGGCATAGGAGCGGATGGCGTCGATCAACACGGCACTGCCGGTAATATAGCCGCCCATCACGCCGAAGGCCTTGCCCAGCGTGCCTTCGATGATGTCGATGTCGCCCATCACGCCGTCGCGCTCGGCCACACCGCCGCCGCGCTTGCCGTACATACCCACCGCATGGACCTCGTCCAGATAGGTCATGCAGTTGTATTCCCGGGCCAGGCGCACCAGGCCCTTGAGGTCGGCGATGTCGCCGTCCATCGAATAGACGCTCTCGAAGGCGATCAGTTTGGGCGCGCCGGCGGGCGCGGCCTTGAGCAGTGATTCGAGGTGCTCCAGGTCATTGTGGCGGAAGACATGCTTCTGGCAGCCGCCATGGCGGATGCCCGCGATCATGGAGGCATGGTTCAGCGCGTCGGAGAAGATGATCAGGCCCGGCAGGATGCGCTGGAGCGTCTCCAGCGTCGCCTCGTTGGAGACATAGCCCGACGTGAACAGCAGCGCCGCTTCCTTGCCATGGAGGTCGGCCAGCTCAGCCTCAAGCTCGACATGGTAATGGGTGGTGCCGGAGATGTTGCGCGTGCCGCCCGAGCCGGAGCCGGCCTCGTCGATGGCCTTGTGCATGGCGTCGAGCACGACCGGGTTCTGGCCCTGGCCCAGATAGTCGTTGGAGCACCAGACGGTGACCTCGCACTCGCCATGGGGACCCGCCCACATCGCCCTGGGGAATTTGCCCCGGATGCGCTTAAGGTCAGCAAAAACCCGATAACGGCCTTCGCGGCGCACTGCCGCCAAAGCGTCCTCGAAATGCTGCTGGTAGGAAAAAGCCATGATACGCGCCTTTGAGCATAACCCTGCCTGCGCTACAGAGAATAACGCGAAACAAGCATTTGATTCCACGCAATTTGCCGCATGACAATGCCCCATTTTCCGCATCTCGCGCCGACCAGCTGGGGGCTGGTTTTCGCCGTCTCAGCGGCGGTGATCCTGTGGCTGATTTCCCTTCGCACCCGCGATGTCAGCATTGTCGATATCTTCTGGGGCCTGGGCGTGGCTGGGGTGGTCGATATCGCCGCATGGGCCGGCCAGGCCGGGGGCAGCCGCACCTCGGCGGTGCTGTTCCTGGTCAACCTCTGGGGCTTGAGGCTTGCAGCCCATATCTGGGCCCGCCACTCCAACGTTCAAGGGGGCGAGGACCATCGCTATGCCGCCATGCGGCAAAAGTTCGGAGCCAAATGGTGGTGGCTGAGCCTGTTCCAGGTCTTCCTGCTCCAGGCCGTTCTCATTTGGTTCGTGCCCGCTCCCCTGGTGGCGGCGGTGCTCTACAGCCACATGCCGATGGGGTGGCTGGATTATGGGGGATTCGCCGTGGCCGCCTTGGCGCTGATCTTCGAAGCCCTGGCCGACTTCCAACTGGCCGCCTTCCGCGCCGATTCCGGCAACAAAGGCAAGGTGATGGACAAGGGCCTGTGGGGCTGGTCGCGCCATCCCAACTATTTCGGCGAATCGCTGATGTGGTGGGGCTATTTCGCCATCGGCTTTGGCGCCAGCCATCAATGGTGGCTGATCCTGTCGCCGGTGCTGATGGCCTTCCTGCTGTTGCAGGTGTCTGGTGTCGCGCTGATGGAAGAGAAGATGGACGAGCGGCGACCGGGTTATGCCGAGTATCGGCGAAGGGTGAGTGCGTTCATTCCGTGGCCGAAGAAAAAATAGAGATACGTTTCGTTCGAGATGCCGTTGACAGGTGCGTCTTTATTCCAAGGTGACGTGTGACGAAGATACGAACATTTATTGTCGTCGGTGTCGCTTGCTGGCTATCGTGCACAGACGCATGGGCCACCTTTCTACGAGACTATGAAGGAACACTTGGAAATCAGCGCATTCAAATGGTTCTGCAAACGCCGGACACTGCACTCCCACCCGCTGATACACCAATCGAGAAGGTGCACTATTTCTACGTCAAACATTTTCAGGACATCCCTCTTAAAATAATCGAGCGCAAAGGCCGCCACCTCACCTTGGAAGAAGACGACAGCTCAGGGAAAAAGAGAGCGACCCTGTATCTGGAGTTTCCAACCTATGATGCATTACACTTCCACTCGCCCATCGAAGCCGTAGCAAAAACAATTCCGGCAGACGAAATCATGGGAACGTGGGAAAGCGCCGATGGCAAGCAAAACCTTCCCGTAAAGCTACATGGAACAGATGCCGTGGGTGCTGAAAACGGCAACAGATGTGATGTGGACGCGATGAAGCTCAAGCATCTCGAAGACAGGATAGCCTCGTTTCGCCGGGCATTTTTAAGTGGCGACAACGCTTTATTGAGGCGCGATTTTAAATATTCAATGCCTCGCAATTCTCAAAGATACCGACAAGAAGTGGCGGACACGGCGCCCCACGATCTTTTCTGCAGGGATGTGGGATTTCTTTTTGCTTCGTTCTGGTTTGGCTACGACGGCAACCTAATTAATCCTCCGAAGTAAAAATCACCGGGTTCGCGGAGCGGCGCGGTCCAACGCACATCGATCTATTGGACGACAATCGTTGCGTGCATGCCCATCATTTTATGCATGAAGTGCGTGCATTCGGCCGCGAACGTCCCCGGTCGCCCGGGCGTCACGGTAATATCGACCGATTGGCCGTTTTCCAGCTCAACAAGGCCATCAGCCACCTTGGGCTGGTCTTCGGAGGCGACCTGCGAGACCGAAAAGAATTCGGGAGCGCTGAAATTGTGACCTTTGGAGCCGTTGTTGACGATGTGCATGCGATAGGTCGTGCCTGATTTCAGGTCAAGCTCGCCCGGCGTGACGGCGTACTCACTCAAAGTCACGTCAATTGACGTAGCGGTCTGGGCCACGACGTCATGTGCGGAAATGAGAGACACGGCTATCAAGGCGGCTGCGCAGCAAAATCTGATCATACGCATTCCTCGTTCAGACTGCTTCCCGTTTGCGTTCATTTGGGCTTCGCGTTGAGATGCACCCCACCAGGTCGCAAGCACAAGACGGTTCGGCGGCAGGCTTTATTCCGGGGCGTAGATGGACGCCACGTTGGATTGGACGAAACCAATCAATGCCGGTCAGCCGCCGGCCTTTAATCTGGTTGTCGATTGGACATTTGGTGGCGGAACCGCCGGGATCATCCGCCAGACATGCGGGCAGCTGCCGACGTAAGGCAGATAATCCTTCGCATCGTCACAGTAATACCATTGCCCAATTACCGGAATTCCATCGGGATAATCTGCCGGCACCGGAATGGATGCCGAAACCGCTTCCCATTGATGGCGACATTCCGCGACATACGGAAAATACCCCGCCGGATCATCGCAACGTTCCCAACTGCGTTCAGCGATTGGTGGAGCGGAGCCGGGTGGAGGCGGCATGATGGGAAATCTCTGCCAATCATGGCCGCAGATTTTCACGTAAGGATAGTAACCGCCAGGCTGATCGCAGTAGTACCACACGGGCCAAGGCCGCGGCTGGTTGGCAGCATCGTTTCCGCCACCCGGAAATTGGGCTGGCATTGAGCGGGAGCGCGGGCCGGGCGGATAGGGAGGTGGAGCTTCCGGTTCAGATGGGTATGGGACATCGATGATGACGCTGCCGTCCCCACCGCCGCCTTCGCTTCCCTGCCCCCTGCCACCACCCCGGTCGCGCCCATGCCAGTTTGCTTGCGCAGGATCGTCAGAGGGATTGGCGCCAGGAGCCTGATCACCCACAGGGGCAGCCATTGCCCCGTTCAACAGCAGCATCATTACGGTTGCTGTCAGCGCGCCCCGGTACATCTCACAAACCACTCAACTTGAAATTTCCGAATGCACGCGCCTTGTTGATCCAGCCATCCATCAGCAGCAACAACGGTTCAACATTTCGTGAGCACAATCGGCTGGCTCTGCGAGCAGACACACACTTGGCATGCTTCCCATCATAACCCAGATGCATTCGCCGGTGTCAGGAATCTATTTCTAAAATGGATGAAAAATGGGGGAATAACCCCTCCGGCTCCATGTTGGCGTGAGATGGTGCCCGCACTACGCCCAAGCGCCACTTGTTGGGTACACGCAGCGCGGGGTTAAATTTACCTGATAAAGCGTTGGTTAAGCGAATGCGGAGCCAAGTGCTTAGATTTCTCTGGTGAGGGGTGAGTTGGTGGAAGCATCCGCCGCTCGCCGAAGCTCGCGGCGGCCCGGCTTTGCCGGTCGCGTCTCACCCCACCTTTCGCTCAGGGCGTTCCGCCACCGGTCTTATTTCTTGCTGATATAGACTTGCCAGGACTGGTAATCGATCAGCATGTGCAGGTTTTGCAGGATGTCATTGCCCACCAGAACCTGCGAATTGTCCGGTCCTGTGGGGTCGTCAGACGGCATAATAAAAGGGGTCCCGGACTGCGCGGCGAGCGATTCAAGGATCAGCGTATTGGCCATGGCTTCCGAATGCTGGAACCCCCAACCGGGAGAATGGGAATTTGCCAGGACGACGGCGCCAACCAGATTCAGCTTGCCAATCAGGAAGCTGTCCAGCTTGACTTCGGAGCCGGAAAGGTCGCCGCCGTTTTCCGCCGCCATGTGATGGGCGGGGCCGAACGTAACCTTCGATCCCAGCACCGCTTCGGTGTCGTCGGTGTCGATCAGGGTGTGCGCCACGCCTGTGTCCAGCAAGACTCGTATCGGCACGCCGTCAATGGAAACCGGAATTTTGATTTGATCCAGGTCGGTCCGCGAGATGGGGAGCTTCGCGAAATTGTTTGTCCAATAGACAACATGGTCAGCGCACGCGTGGGGCTTGAACAAGTTGATGACCTGGTGGGCAGAGTCGATCTCTACATCGAAATTGCGCAGCAGGTCAGGTGCGAGAACGCCGTCAAGGCCTTTGGGAAGCGCCACCAAAACCAGCGTCAGGCTCCCGGTCTTGAGCGAGCCGAACTTGATATCAGCGATCCGCGAGAGGCTCTTTATTTTGCCACCGCCTGTGTCGGTTATGTCGTAGCTGAAACCCAGCGGTCCCTGGCCCAAACCGATGGTTTTGGCGACATCGTGATCGATGGCGCTGACCACGGCGCCCGTATCAACGATGAAGTGCAGCGGATGATCGTTCACCTGAAGCTCCACCACCATCTTGCCATCCACCCAATCGAAAGGTAGCGCGGCCTGGCGGATGAGCTTGCATTCTTCCGGGAAGTTCTTGAGCGCCTCTACGGTGACAGTTTCATTGGCCGCCTGCGCGGCAGGGCTTGCCAGGACGAAGGCCAACGCGCCAATGGCCAGGATGGATTTCATGCCGCCTCATTCACCTTGGCAAACGGAAAGGGCCAATGGTGTGCCGAGGCTAGGCAATGGCCTGCGACGGTTCAATGACGGGCGGCTCGATCATTCGCCAGGTGTGAAAAAATTAACTCGCCAGCGCCACGCCCGCATTCACCGCCATGGCGATGAAGACGGTGTTGAAGAAGAACGACACCACGCCATGCAGGATGGTGGCGCGGCGCATCACCGTGGTCGTCACCTGCACGTCGGAAACCTGACAGGTCATCCCCACCACAAAGGAATAGTAGAGGAAGTCCCACGTGCCCGGCTGGCCACGGCCGGGAAAGTCCAGGTCCTTCTCGTCGCCTTCGACATCGGGATCGTCGAAATAATGGATGTCGGCATAGTGGAAAGCCATAACCGTGTGCAGCACGAACCAGCCGAGCAGCGCCCCCACGCCCGCCAGCACCAGCGGCACGATCTCCATGCCGTGCTTCTTGTTGAGCGCCGTGAACACTGCCTCGGTGAAGAAGGCCATGGTGGCCAGCGTGATCAGCAGGACGATGCCGATGCCCTCGTCCTCCCGTTTCGCCCGCCGCTTGAGGTCGCCGGGCTTCATCCGCACCACCAGGACCCCGATCAGGAGCAGGAAGACCAGGTAGAAGACATCCCCGCCGGCCAGGACGGGCGCCGCAAAGCCCATCTGATGGGCCGCCAGCACCGTGACGGCGCCGCACAACAGCGCGCTGTAGAACCGGCCATGGCGGGCGACGATGACAATCAGTTTTCGCATGACGATCCGATGACTGATTGCCGGGGAACGGCTTGAAAAATGGACCAGATTCCGGCCCCGCGCAACGTCCCGTTCAACACTTCTTAACCATAGGCAGGCAGCCTGTCTCAAAGGGCGAAGGAGCGGCATATGGCGTGGACGGACAGAGGCAATCTCGCCGCGCGCGATGCCGCCCCGGCCGAACAAACCGATACACTGGACGAATTCCTGGTCAGTGGCGGCGACGGCCGCCTGACCCTGTCGGCCGACAGCGAGAATGCCTATGGCTGCACGCCCTTTCCGGCCATGGGACTGATCGATTTCGCCTCCTCCACCGCCAGTTCGATATCGCAGGAAGCCTATGCGCGCGCCCGTACCGCCCGCGAAACGCTCCTGACCCAGTCGCTGCATTACGGTCCCGACGCGGCTTGCGAAGCGGCGGCAGCGGACGCCCGCGCCGCGCTGCTTGCGGAACTTCAGATCACCGACGCCGAAGTTGTATTCTCGGCTTCCGGCACCGACGCGCAGTTGCAAACCCTTTATCTTGTCCGACTTCTCAATCCCGGATCGCTCGCCACCGTCATCGTGGGCGCCGACCAGACCGGCAGCGGCACCGCCCACACCGCGCATGGCCGCCATTTCAGCCAGACCACCTCGACCGGCGCCGTGGTCGAAAAGGGCGCTTGTGTCGCCGGCCTGGACGGGGTCACCGGCATCCAGGTCGGCTTTCGCAAAGCGGATGGCGAATTCCGCGGGTGCGCCGAGATGGATGCGGCAGTGCGCGCAGCAGTCGAACAGGCGCTTGCCACCCACGATCATGTGCTGCTGCAGACGATGGAAGCCTCCAAGTTCGGCTGGAAGGCCCCCAGCGACGCCCTGCTGGATGAAATCACCGCGCGCTTTCCCGGCCGGGTGCAGATTGTGTCCGATGCCTGCCAGCTGCGCATCAGCCGCATCCGCCTGAATGCGCTGCTGTCCAGGGGCACGATCGTGCTGGTGACGGGCTCGAAATTCTTCACCGGCCCGGCCTTCAGCGGCGCCCTGCTGGTGCCGCGTGCGGTGGCCGACAGGCTTGCCCAGCTCAAGGCTCCTGCCGGCCATCTCGCCGGCTACGCCACCCGCTTCGACTGGCCTGGGGCGTGGCCCTTGCGCAACCGCTTCTCCGATCGCTTCAACTTCGGCCAGTGGCTGCGCTGGGAAGCGGCGCTGGAGGAGATGCGGCTCTACCATGCCGTGCCGCGCGACTTCCGCGAACATGTGGCGCAGATCTTCTGCGAAGAGATGCAAGGACTGGTCGGCGGCTCACGCCATCTGGCCTTCCTGGATGGTGGCGAAGATTTTTGCCCGCGCCAGCCCACTATCTTTCCGGTGCGGCTGATCAAGGATGGCGAGGCCCTGCCCGCCCAGGCCTGCGCCGACATCTATCGCGCCATGCGCCGCGACCAGTCCGCGTGTGCCGCCTGCGCGCGCGATGCCGATGTGCTGCGTCTGGCCTGCCAGATCGGCCAGCCGGTGGCGCTTGCTCATGGCACGGCTGCGCTGCGCTTCAGCCTGTCGGCGCGTATCGTGCGCGATTGCTGGTCGCCCGATCCGGCACGCGCCCTGCGCAACATCACCGCGCTGCGCGACGACCTGGCGCTGGCCGTCAGGAAGCTCGACTTGCTGGCGGGGCTTTATCCCTTCTCCCAAGAGGTCTCAGCGTGACCGACCTGCCTTTTCCAGATAGCGCATGGGACCAGGCCTGTGTCGCGCGCCTTGGCGTGGCGCATCTGACGCGTCAGGCTTTCGCGGGTATCGATCTTTTCCCGCTCTGGACCGAACTGATGGACCGTGTCACCGACGATGTGGCGGGTTCGGGCCTGGGCATGGACCTGTCGGTAATCGCGCAGATCCGCGGCGACAAGCCGACGGGGCTGGCCATCCAGCGGGACTCGCTCAAGCTGCATCAAGTCTTCACCACCGATCTTCACCCCGCGCCCGGTAGCTTGCGCGTGCTGGCGCTGGCCACCGCCTCGGACATGGGCGCGAACACGCCGGTCGATTTCCTGCTGGCCGGCCAGGACATCGCGCTGGCCACGCTCTATCTGGGCCAGGACGTGCCGCCGCCTTCACAGATTCCCGCCCATGACGTGGCGATTGTCGTCGCGCCCTCGTCCCAGGACGGCGAATACGCGCTGACCATGATCGAGCAGCTGGCGGAAAAATGGCCGGTGCCGGTGCTGAACCATCCGGCAATGATCCGCGAACTGGAACGCGACCGGCTTTATCGCAAGCTCGCGGGCATTCCCGGGCTCTCAATTCCCCCCACCCTGCGCATGAGCCGCGATGAACTGGAAAACGGCGCGGCGCCGGATTTTCCGGTGATCATTCGCCCCTTCGGTTCCCATGCCGGCCGCGGGCTGGAGAAACTGGAAGACGCCGATGCGCTAGAGGCCTATCTGACGGCGCGCGACGAAGACGGCTTCTTCGTTTCGCCTTTCGTGGATTATTCCGGCAAGGACGGGATGTTCCGCAAATATCGCATCGCCCTGATCGACGGGCGGCCCTTCCCCGTGCACATGGCGGTCGCCGACCAGTGGAAGATCTGGTACCTGAACGCCGACATGGCGTTGAACGCGGCGCACCG
Organism: Rhizomicrobium sp.; assembly: GCA_036488555.1. GTDB lineage: Bacteria > Pseudomonadota > Alphaproteobacteria > Micropepsales > Micropepsaceae > Rhizomicrobium. Next base: position 262,505 of record DASXHL010000048.1, on the reverse strand, counting down.
CGCCGAGGAAGCGAAATTCCTGCGCTTCTTCGACGACAATTTCGGCCGCCGCCAGGCAAAGACCCTTGCCGAGATGGCCAGGCGGATCGGTCTGGACTATTTCCTGATCGACTGCGCGGAAACCAAGAGCGGCGAGCTTCTGATCTTCGAGGCCGATCATTGCGCCATCGTCCATGACATGGACCCGGTCAATGTCTATCCCTACAAGCCCGGCGCCATGAAGGCGCTGTTCGATGCTTTCGGCGCCATGTTGAAGCGCCGCGCGGCAACACAAGCGACGCGTGCCGCATGAGCAAGGATATCGAGGACACGCTCGACCCTGCCGATTGGGTGGCGACGCGCGCCCAGGCGCATCGCATGCTGGACGATATGCTGGACCATATCCGGCATATCCGCGAGGAGCCGGTGTGGCAGCCCATGCCGCAGGACAAGCGCGATGAATTCCGTGCGCCCCTGCCCCATGCGCCGCAGGCCATCGAAGACATTCACGAAGAATTCCTGTCCTCCATCCTGCCTTACGGCAGCGGCAACACCCATCCGCGCTTCATGGGCTGGGTGCAGGGCGCCGGCACGGTGCCCGGCATGCTGGCGGAGATGCTGGCAGCGGGGCTGAACGCCAATCTGGGCGGACGCGATCATGCGGGCATCGAGGTCGAGTGCCAGCTCGTGGCCTGGGTACGCGAGATGTTCGGCTTTCCCGATTGCGCCAGCGGCATCTTCGTCACGGGCACCTCGATGGCCAATTTCATGGCGGTGCTGGTTGCCCGCACCAGGGCGATGGGCGGCCATGTCCGCAAGTCGGGCCTGGGCAAGTCGGGCAGCCGGCTGCGTGGTTATACCTCTGTCGCTGCGCATGGCTGCGTGAATCGCGCCTTTGAATATGCGGGCCTGGGCTCCGACGCCCTGCGCGAGATACCCACCGACGCGTTGCAGCGGATCGATGTCGCCGAACTCAAGGCCCGCATCCGCCGCGACCGCATGGCAGGGCTGGAGCCCTTCATGGTGATCGCATCGGCCGGCACGGTGGATGTGGGCGCGATCGACGATCTGGACGCGATTGCCACGCTGTGCGCCGAGGAAAAACTCTGGTTCCATGTCGATGGCGCTTATGGCGCGCTTGGCGTGCTGTCGCCCGAGATCGCGCCGCGCCTGAACGGCATAGCCCTCGCCGACTCCATCGCCTTCGATTTCCACAAATGGGGCCAGGTGCCCTATGACGCCGGTTTCCTGCTGGTGCGGGACGGCAAGATGCACATGGACACCTTCGCCGCGCCCGCCGCCTATCTCAGGCGCGACACCCGCGGGCTTTCGGCCGGCAGCCCCTGGCCCTGCGATTTCGGGCCCGACCTGTCGCGCGGCTTCCGCGCGCTGAAGACCTGGTTCACGCTGAAGGCGTTCGGCGCGCAAAAGCTTGGCGCGATGATGAGCCAAAGCTGCGCCCTGGCGCGGCATCTGGAGCAGCGGGTGCTCAACGAACCGGAGCTTGAGCTGGCCGCCAGCGCCCAGCTCAACATCGTCTGTTTCCGCTATATGGGCAATGACGCGCTGAACAACGAGATCGTCGCCGACATGCAGGAGGCGGGTATCGCCGCCCCGTCACTGACCGTGCTGGACGGCCACGTCGCCATCCGCGCCTGCTTCATCAACCACAGGACGACGGCGGCGGACGTGGAAGCGCTGGTTCAGGCCACGCTGGCCTTCGGGCGCAAGCGCAGCGGACGCTCTCTCGCCCGCCCGGCATAAAAAAACGCGGGCCCGGATCGGACCCGCGTTTTGACTTTTGATTGTCGCGTGATTGCGCTTAAAGCCGGAAGCGGACCTGATCGATCCAGAAGCGTTCCATGCGCTTGAGCGTGGTGTTCAGGCTCTCGAGTTGGTCGCTGGCGACATTGCCCACCGCTTCCAGCGAAATCAGATGCCTGTCGAACAGCTCGCGCAGCATGTCGCGCACCGCTTCGCCCTTGCGGGTCAGACGCACCAGCACCGAACGGCGATCGGCTTCCGAACGCTCGTGATGGATATAGCCGCCTTCCACAAGCTTCTTCAGATTGTAGGAGACGTTGGAGCCCAGATAGTGGCCGCGCGTGCGAAGTTCGCCCGCCGTCAGTTCCTGGTCGCCGACATTGAAGAGGAGAAGTGCCTGGACCGAATTGATCTCCCGCTCGTCGCGGCGATCCAGTTCGTCCTTGATCACATCGAGAAGCTGGCGATGCAACCTCTCCACGAGGTTGAGAGCTTCGAGGTAGTGTTTGCGGACCGAAGGAGCGCCGTTCAGCGCCGCCGCGACCTGCGGTTTGGCCATTGCTGTCATCTGCTTTTCTCCGCTTTTTGCGAAGCCCACCTGTTGTTGAGACAACACTAGGCGCAGATGTCTTAAAGACGCGTAAAATCGGGAGAAATGGCGGAACTTCTTCCGTCGACTGAGCGATTGTGCCGGCTTATGGCAAATGAAACGTAAACAATTCTGCGAAAATTTTAGCCCCCTCTCCCTTCGCAACGCAGGCGCGTCCATACGCTGTCGCTATGGACCGGGCATCTCCCCCGCCAACGTGCTTACGCACGCGCGGGGGAGAAATCAAAACAACTCGCGCTGAAGCGGCGCAAAGAACTCATCAAGATCACCAACACCTGCAAGCGATGACGGTTGCCACTTCGGATTGCGGTCCTTGTCCACCAGCGCGGCGCGCACGCCTTCGCGGAAATCGTGAGATTGAAGCACCCGGTTCGCCAGCCGGAACTCCATCGCCAGACACTGTTTCAGGTTGAGGCCCTGGGCGCCGCGCAACTGGCGGAAGACGAGCTTTACCGAGGTCGGCGAGCGCGTGCGGATGGTCTGCGCCGTCGCCAGCGCAAAGTCGCTGCCGTCGCGCTCCAGCCGTTCGAGTATGGCTTCCACCGAAGACGCGCCGAAGATGGTGGCGATGCGCTTCCTATGCGCCACCAGCGCGCCTGCTTCGCGCTTGCGGACAAAAGGCGCGAAGTCCCTGCCCTCTGCCAAAGCCGCGATCACCGCATCGAAATCCTCTTGCGCCACCGCATGGGTCATCAGGCCCGCATCCAGCGCATCGCCCTGGCCAATCGGCAGCCCAGTGAGGCCCAGATACATGCCCATCTCATCGGGCAGCCGCGACAGGAAGAAGCTGGCACCGATATCGGGAATGAAGCCGATGCCGGTCTCGGGCATGGCGAAAGACAGCGACGCATCGGCGAGACGATATTTGCCATGCACCGACACGCCGGCGCCGCCGCCCATGCAGATGCCATGGGTCAGCGCGATGTAGGGCTTGGGATAGGCGCCGATCAGCGCATTCATCTGGTATTCGTCGGCGAGCAGCGCAACGCCATCGTCCCTGCCCGCCAGCACCGCCTGCTGCACGGCGCGGATGTCGCCACCGGAACAGAAGGCGCGCGGCCCCTCGCCCCGGATCGCCACGGTCTGGATGCCGTCATCCGCGGCCCAGGCCCGAAGCTGGGCGGTGAGGCCCAGGATCATGCCGTGATCCAGCGCGTTCAGCGCCTTGGGGCGGTTCAGGGTCAGAAGACCCAAAAAACCGCGTTTTTCGGCCTTTATATGGGGGGAAAGCTCGCTCATGGGGGCGAGACTTGCGGGAATAGTCCCGAATTGGCAATAGAGCCCCATGAGCAGCTACCCCCATATCCGCATGCGGCGTCTGCGGCGGCACGACTGGACGCGCCGGCTGGTCGCCGAAAACACGCTGTCGCCGGCCGACTTCATCTGGCCGGTATTCGTGATCGAGGGCGAGAACCGGCGCGAGCCCGTCCTGTCCATGCCCGGCGTGGAACGGCTGTCGGTCGATCTGGTCGCCAGCGCGGCGAAGGAAGCCCATGCCCTGGGCATTCCCGTCATCGCGCTCTTTCCCCAGACGCCGGCCGCGCTGAAAACCGAAGACGGACGCGAGGCGTTAAACAAGGACAATCTGGTCTGCCGCGCCGTGCGCGCCATCAAGGCGGCCGTACCGGAGATTGGCGTGCTCTGCGACGTCGCGCTCGATCCCTATACCAGCCACGGCCATGACGGGCTGTTGCGCGACGGCGATGTGCATAACGACGCCACCGTCGAGGTGCTGGTCGAGCAGAGCCTGGTGCAGGTGGAAGCCGGCTGCGATATCATCGCGCCATCCGACATGATGGATGGCCGCATCGGCACCATCCGCGCGGCGCTGGAAAAACGCGGCCATCACAACACGCTGCTGATGGCCTATGCCGCCAAATATGCATCCGCCTTTTACGGCCCGTTCCGCGACGCGGTCGGCTCGGCAAAGTCGCTTATCGGCGACAAGCGCACCTATCAGATGGACCCGGCCAATGGCGACGAGGCGTTGCGCGAAGTGGCGCTCGATCTCGCCGAAGGCGCCGACATGGTGATGGTCAAGCCCGGCATGCCGTATCTGGATCTGGTGTGGCGGGTGAAGGATCGCTTCAGCGTGCCCACCTTCGCCTATCAGGTGTCGGGCGAATACGCGATGCTGGCGGCCGCGTTCGAAAAAGGCTGGCTGGAGCGCGACCGCGCCATGCTGGAAGCGCTTACCGCGTTCAAGCGCGCCGGCGCCAGCGGCATCCTCACCTATTTCGCGCTGGATGCGGCACGCCTTTTGAACGGCTGAGGCGGCGCAAAAAAATACCCGGCGACCGAGCCGCCGGGTCAGGTTCTCCCTAGGGAAGATGACCTTCCGGAGAAGGGGAGAGGCCGGGGAACGGCCCCACGGCAGAACTGTGGCGCGTGTGCCTTGTCACCGTCAAGATAGCGCTCACAGACAGATTATCAGCGGCAACCTGCCCCTTTCGCTCGCGCACATGAGGGACTATTCCCCATCCCATGAATGCCGCTCTTTATCGCCGTCACCGCAAGCTGTTGTTTTCCGGCCGGCGCTGGCGGATGCGGCTGGTGTTCTGGGGCGGCGCGCTGGCGGTGGGCGTGGTCAGCGTCGCCTTTGCCGCGCTGGCGACCCAGGCGACCCATCTTTTCCAGGTTCTGCTGGTCCGGCCCTGGGTCGCCCTGGTCCTCACGCCCCTTGGCTTTGTGCTGTCGGCCTGGATCGCGGCTCGTTTCTTTCCCGGCTCGCAAGGTTCCGGCATTCCCCAGGCTATCGCGGCGCGACATATGAAGGACACGGCAGCGCGCTCGCGGCTGCTGTCGCTCAGGCTCACCTTCGGCAAGATCCTTCTTACCCTGTTCGGCATGGCCTGTGGCGCCTCCATCGGCCGCGAGGGCCCGACCGTGCAGGTCGGCGCGGCCATCCTTTTGCAGGCGGGCAAGATCGGCAGGATGCTGGGCGAGCGCGGACTGATCCTGGCGGGCGCGGCCGCCGGGGTTGCGGCGGCGTTCAACACGCCGCTGGCCGGCATCGTCTTCGCGATCGAGGAAATGGGCCGCGCCTTCGAGCAGAAGAATGCGGGCCTGGTGCTGATCGCGGTGATCCTGGCCGGTATCGCCTCGCTCGGGCTGGTGGGCAATTACGATTACTTCGGCAGCACCGGATCGATGCTGATGGTCACCATCGACTGGGTTGCGGTTGTGATCTGCGGCGTGGCGGGCGGGCTTGCCGGGGCGCTGTTCGCCAAACTGGTGCTGAAGGGTTCGGCCGTCTTGCATAACTGGGTTGGGGTAAATTCCGGATCGCGCGCCCTGGTGCTGGCGGGATCGTGCGGGCTGATCGTGGCCCTTTGCGGCCTTCTCAGCCACGGCGCGACCTATGGCACCAGCTATGAAGCGGCGAAGGGCGCGGTGGAAGGTGGGCATCTGGCCTGGAGCTTTGCGCCTCTCAAGCTGATCGCCACCCTGGCCTCGACGCTCTCCGGGATTCCCGGCGGCTTCTTCGCGCCCACCCTGTCGATCGGCGCCGGCATTGGCGATGTGATCGCCGACCTGCTGCATGTACACGCCCCGGGCGCGATCGTGCTTTTGGGCATGACCGCCTATTTTGCCGGCGTGGTGCAGGCGCCCATCACCTCCGCCGTCATCATCGGCGAGATGAGCGCCGCCACCGGCATGCGGCTGCCGCTGCTGCTGGCGGCGCTGATCGGCTATGGCGTGTCGCGCAGCTTCCAGCGCGAGTCGCTCTATCACGCCATGGCGCATGCCTTCCTGGCCCGCCAACCCCAAACACAAACCGAGTCCTGACAGCGTCCGGGCGCTTGGCTATGCTCCCCGGCAATAGTTCTCGGGGAGATATGCATGAAAGCCACGTCCCGCGCCCTGCTCGGCGCCGCCCTCGCCTGCGCCGCCACGCCGGCCCTGACCCAGCCGGCCGGCACGGTCGATCCGGCTGAGGTCAAGCGCATCATCGCCGAGCATCCCGATTACGCCGTGTGGCTGAACGATCCGGCGCTGGCCAAGCTGACCTTGGCGGGGCCGAAAATGCCGGGCTCGCAATACAATGTGGACGACATCCGCCGGCCGCAGCCGCGCCGTGTCGACACCGGCACCGCCTGTTCGGCCAAGCCGCCAAGCGATGCCGACGTGCTGTTCGACGGGCACGATCTGTCGAAATGGACCGGCGATCACTTCGACCAGTGGCATGTGCATGACGGCGTGGTGACCACGGGCGCCAAAATCTACAACTTCCTGAAGACCAAAGAGAGCTACGGCGACGCCCAGATCCATGTCGAGTTTCAGGAGCCGGCGCAGCCGCACCCGCCCGCCAATCCGCAATATCACGGCAACAGCGGCGTCTTCCCCATGGGCCTGTATGAAGTGCAGATCCTGGACGGCGAGAAGAACGACACCTATCCCGACGGCATGGTGGGAGCGATCTATTCCCAGTTCCCGCCGCTGGTGAATGCGGGCCGGCCCGAAGGGGTGTGGCAATGCTATGACATCGTCTTCCACCGCCCGCATTTCGACGGTGACAAGGTGGTCACGCCCGCGCGCATGACCGTGATGCTGAACGGGGTGCTGGTGCAGGACAATACCGCGCTGATCGGAGCGACGGTGCATGGCAAGGTCGGCGTCTATGCGCCCCACGCCGATGCCCTGCCCCTGGCGCTGCAGGATCATGGCAATCCCGACAGCCATGTGTCGTTCCGCAATGTGTGGATCAGAAGGCTGGCGGAATAACCTTCCTCTCCCCTTGAGGGAGAGGACGCGAAATCTTGCACTTAGCGAAGCACATGCGGAGCTAAGTGCCTAGATTTCGCTGGTGAGGGGAAAGTACTCACCCCTCACCTGAAAAATCAGCGGGTTGAGCGTCGCTTCGCTCCGCTAACCCGGTGATTTTTCTTCCTCTCCCTCAAGGGGAGAGGAGATCACGGGTTCTTCATGCAGCGCCCGTGAAAAAACCTTACCGTGTCGATGACTGGATCACCCTGTTCAAAACCCGGTGGGGATTCTCCGCTGGTTCCAACGGCCAAACACTGATCTCCATTGACGAAAACCATGCTGCATTGAACAGGCAGGGATACAGAGCACGCATCGATCTCAGGATACTCCAGACAGGTTTGCTTGTCGGTGTAGCAAGGCCCAGGCACGGACTTCCACCCATGCGCCAAAATAGTTTTCCTGGCCTTCACATATTCTACGCCTTTGAGCTTTGTGATTTCACTTCCCGGCACCTTGACGTCATGCGCCGGGGCTGACTCGGCTTGGCTTAAACTTTGAACGACAACCGAACAGACGAGGAGCACCGAAGAAAGAACTTTTGGAATCGTCATGAAGCCCCGCCGTCATCAGGCATAAAATAATCGCAGATCACGCCACCGGCTTGATGCCGAGCCCCGCGAGCGCGGTGTTGAGATGGGCGAGCGCCTCGTCGCTGGGGCCGGGATAGCTCTCCATCGGTGTGTTGCCGATATAGCCGATATCCTTCATGCCCTCGGGGCGCGAGAAGAATCCGCCCAGCATCAGCCCGCGCAGCCGCGCGAAGAAGAAGGCGGGCCGGCCATGGCCGGGCTTGATCCTTCCCTTGAAGGCGACGTCGTCGAAGATGGCGCGGCGTTCGTCATCGCTGGCGGCGGCAAAGCCGTGATGGAAGCGCGCATCGCTTTCCGCCTCCAGCCAGGCCAGGCCCGACAGGATCAGCCAGCGGTCGCGCTGCTGGTCGGGATAAGGCGCGCTGACCCATTCGTCGATGAAGGCGTCGAGGTTGAGCGCCGCGCCGGACGGCGAACGGTCGTCGGCCGGGATCATCAGGTCGGCGCAGATGCGCAACGCCTCGCGCTGTTGGGGCGAAAGCGTCAGCGGCCAGGGCGTGGTCGGCTTGAGCAGGTTCGGATCGGAGCCATAGCCGGGCGCATTGATCGGCGAGAAGGTCAGCTCTTTCCACAGGCTGGGCGCGGCCCCGTTTGAGGTCTGCGCTTCGGCGGGCTCGGCCAGCGGCACGAACCAGGGACTGGCCAGCGCGGCGCCGACCCAGGCAAGCGTTTCGCGGCGGGAGACCTCGCTCATACTTCGCCTCTGCGCATGCGGTCGGCCAGATTGTCCATGCTGCGCCAGGCCACCGCCATGATGGTCAGGGTCGGGTTCTTGTGGGCGTTGGACGGGAACACGCCGCCGTCGGCGATCACCAGATTGTCCACGTCCCAGGTCTTGCCGAACTGATTGGTGACGGAGTCCGCTGCGCTCTCGCCCATGCGCGCGGCGCCGACCTCATGGATGATCCAGCCGCCCACTGCGATGGCGTCTTCCGGTCTGGGCAGCGGGCCGCCCACGACATGGCCGCCCAACCGCTCGATGATCTGTTTCGCCGTCTCCATGCCATGCGCGATCTGGCGGTATTCGTGATCCGACCACTTCCAGTGAAAGCGCAGCACGGGAATGCCGTTCTTGTCCTTCGTGTCGGGATCGATCTCGCAATAGGAATCCTTGTTGGGGATCATCTCGCCGCGCACGGTGAAGGAAAGCTGGGCGCCGTAATAGCGACGCGCATCGTCCTTCAGCTTCAGGCCGTAGCCGTCTTCCATGCCGCCCAGGCTCACGCCCGGGCCAGGCTGTGAGAACCGCCCGCCGATCTCGTAGTGATAGCCGCGCGGGAAATCGAGCTTGCCCGCCGCTTGTTCCTGATACAGCCACCAGGGGATATAGAGATGGCCCTGCTCGATCCCGTCTTCATTGTGGCGCGGGCGGTTCTCCAGAGCCGGGATATGGCCGGTGATATTGGTGCCTGTGGTGTCCATCAGATTGCGCCCAACCTGGCCGCTGGAATTGGCAAGGCCGCCATCCTTGGAGTTCAGCAGCAGCCGCGCCGTCTCACACGCGCTGGCAGCCAGAATGATCACGCGCGCCTTCACCATATGGGTGGCGCCGTGTTGATCGTAATATTCCACACCCTCGGCTTTGCCGTTCGCGCCCATCACCACGCGCGAGACCATCGCATTGGTGATGATGCGGGCCTTGCCAGTGCCCATCGCCATGGGGAGCAGCGAGGTGGTGGTCTGGAAGGCCGCGCCGATGCCGCAGCCGCGCCCGCAAGGCGTGGCATAGAAACAGGCCTGACGCGGGGCGTGCGGATGATCGATCGGCTTGGTCAGGACCGCGTAATGCGCCGGCACACAGGGAATGCCCAGCGCATTGGCGCCGGCCTTGATCATCAATTCGGTGGCGCGCGGCCTGGATGGCGGCAGCAAAATACCGGGCGAGGAATCCGGATGGTTCTCCAGCCCCGCATTGGCGCCCGTCACCCCGATCAGCTTTTCGGTCTTGTCGTAATAGGGCGCGATGTCTTCGTATGAGATGGGCCAATCCATGCCCAGCCCGTCGCGGCTTTTCGCCTTGAAGTCATAGGGCCCAAAGCGCGGCACATGCCGGCCCCAATGGTTGGTGCGCCCGCCCAGCATGCGCGAACGCCACCAGCGGAAGGTCGAGCCCGGCGCGTTGGTATACGGCTCGCCCGGAACCTCCCAGCCGCCATTGGCGGTGGCGTCGTAGAAACCGAAATGCTTGTCGGGCGTGGAGGAGGCCGCAAGCGGCGCCTCATAGTTCCACTTGAACATGGCGGCTTCCGCGACGGGATCATAGTCGCGGCCCGCTTCCAGGATCAGCACCTTGATGCCGGCGCGCGTCAGCACATAGGCGGCCATGCCACCGCCCGCGCCCGAACCCACGATCACGACATCGGGCTCGAAGCCCGCGTTCTGGGATGGTTTGTGCTGAGCCATGCCGGTTGTTCTTCTGACAGCCAGAGAAAACTATGACATTGCGGCAGCCTGATCCAGCGCCTTGACTGTTAGTAACGTGTCATGGCCCGCAGTCGCAAACGGCTCTTGTGCCATCCCCGGCCGAGCATTGCGCTAGCAATGCGAGGAGAGTTCCTAGCGGCAGCGTAGGAACGATCCAGGTATCAAACACCATCACGGTGGCGCCCACCTGGGTCGTTCGTACGCTGACGCTACGAACTCCCTCGCGCCGTGCTTCGCACGGCGCTCGCCGGGGATGACAGATGAGCTAATCGCGCGCGGTGGAAAACAGGCTGCGCAGGATGATCTCGGCCCGGGTCGGCAGCACGTGCAACCCCGAGCGCCGCTGGCCCAGGTCGATCACGTTTTCCAGCACCAGCATGGCCAGGCCGTGCACCGCCGACCACACCGCCAGTCCCAGCGCGCTGTCATGCAGCGCGTTGCCGATCTCCTGGCCGATGGAATCGGCCTTGAGACCCAGCGAGGGAAACTGGTCCCGGTTGGGGAGCTGGCCGCCGAACATCAGCCGCGCCAGCGCCGGCCGCTGGGCGACGAAACGCATATAGGCGGCGCCGATATGGGCGATCCTGTCGGATTCGTTGCCCGGCGCCTTGGCGGCTTCCACCAGGGCATCGCGCAATTCGTCGAAGCCCTCGATGGAAAGCTCGACCAGCAGCGCCTCATGGTTGGGGAAGTGGCGATAAGGCGCGGCGTGACTGACGCCGGCCTTGCGCGCCACGGCGCGAAGCGTCAGCGCCGCCAGGGTTTCCTCTTCCAGGATGGTGCGCGCCGCTTCCAGAAGGCCGTTGCGCAGATCACCGTGATGATAGGCACGGCCCTTAGCCGTCGCGAGCGCCGCGGCAGTTGCGTTGCGGGCATCCCGCTCGTTATTCATGACCAAAGCAAACCTCTATGACTTGTTGCCCCTGCGCGCGCTCTCCTGGCGCACGAAAAGGCTGGACGTGTCCCAGCGCTTGCCCCCCAAGTTCTCCACTTCAGCATAGAACTGGTCCACAAGCGCCGTCAGCGGCAAGCTGACGCCCTGCCTGCGGGCCTCCTCCAGTGCAATGCCCAAATCCTTGCGCATCCATTCCACGGCAAAACCGTGATTGTACTCGCCAGCGTTCATAGTCTTATACCGATTCTCCATCTGCCAGCTCTGCGCCGCACCTTTGGAGATCACATCCGTCACCGCCTCGATGTCGAGACCGGCGCCACGCATCAGGCTATAGGCTTCCGACATGCCTTGCACGATGCCCGCAATGCAAATCTGATTTGCCATTTTGGTAAGTTGGCCGGAACCTGCAGGCCCCAGCCTTTTGGCCAGCTTGGTGTAAGGAACCATCGCGGCTTCCGCCTTGGCATAATCGGCCTCGGAACCACCGCACATGATGCCCAACTTGCCGTTGACCGCACCCGCCTGGCCGCCCGAAACCGGGGCATCGACGAAACCGAAACCGTGCTTCCTGGCCGCCGCATCAAGCTCGCGGGCGATGGAGGCCGAGGCCGTGGTGTGGTCCACGAATAATGAGCCTTTTTTCATGGAGGCGAAGGCGCCATGCGCGCCCAGGGTCACCTCGCGCAGGTCCGAATCGCGACCCACGCAGCAGAAGACGATCTCCTGGTCCTTGGCGGCTTCGGCCGGGGTGGGTGCGCTTTTGCCGCCATATTCGGCGACCCACTGCTTGGCCTTCTCGCCGTTGCGGTTATAGACGGTGACGTCGTTACCGGCTTTTTGCAGGTGGCCCGCCATGGGATAGCCCATCACGCCCAGGCCCAGAAATGCGATTTTCATCAGTCCACCACTTCCACTTTAGGGGTTTGCCCGGCCGCGAAAGACGGACGCTTCATCAGCCAGATAATTGCAAACACAGGCATCGAAATCAGGAACATGAAAAGGAAATCGTTGGCATAGGCCTGCACTTGCGCGCGGTATTCTATGAGAGAATTCAGATTTGCCAACCCAAAAGGAATCTGCGGATTCATATACATGGACGGCCCATTGACGCCCAACGCCCGGTTGAACATCGAGGCATGACCCGCAAGCTGCGCGTGAATGGTCTGTACCGAATTGGCAAGGATGGTCGAGGTCAGGGAAACCCCGATGGCCGAGCCGATATTGCGCATCAGGTTGGTGAGGCCCGCGCCATCGGTGCGCAGCTGGGGGGCCAGAGTGGCGAAGGCGACCAGATTCATGGGAACAAATACAAACCCCATGCCCAGCCCCTGTATAAATGTCACGAGGGTGACGGTTGTCTCGGACACGTCCGGAGTCCAGTCGGTCATCGCCCACAGCGACCACAGCATGAGAGATGCCCCCACGGTCATGATGACGCGCGGGTCCATCTTCATGGTCAGGCGGCCGGCGAACACCATGGCGAACATCACCCCGAAGCCGCGTGGCACCATCAGAAAGCCGGTCTGGGTGACGCTGCGTCCCGACAGATTCTGCAGATAGGGCGAGATCAGGGCCGAGGATGCGAGCAGGACCAGCCCCATCACGAACATCAAGACCAGCCCGCCCACGAAATTGCGGTCCCTGAAGATCGTCCTCGGGATAAAGGGTTTCTGGGCCGTCAGCATGTGCACCACGAAGAGATAGAGGCCGATGCCGCAGACGATCGCTTCGATCACAATCTCCTGCGATGAAAACCAGTCCTTGGTGTTGCCGCGATCCAGGAACAGCTGCAGCGCCGCCAGCCCCACCGACAGGGTGCCGAAGCCGAACCAGTCGAATTTCAGCGTATTGTCCTTGGCGGTGTCCTTGAAGAATATCCACAGCGCCACGCAGGCGGCCGCGCCGAACGGCACATTGATATAGAACACCCAGCGCCAGTTGTAGGCATCGGTCAGTACACCACCCAGCGTGGGACCCAGGATCGGCCCCAGCATCACGCCCATGCCCCAGATCGCCATCACACTGCCGCGCTTGGCCGGCGGATACATGTCGAGCATCACCGCTTGCGACAAGGGACCAAGCGCGGCGCCGAACACGCCCTGGATCAGGCGGAACAGCACCATCTGGGTCAGGCTCTGGCTTGCCCCGCACAGCATGGAGGCAATGGTGAAGCCGGCAACAGAGGTGATCAGGAATGTCTTCTTGGAAAAGCGCGCCGCGATCCAGCCCACCGGCGCCGTCATGATGGCGGCGGCGATGATGTAGCTGGTGAGCACCCAGGTGATCTGGTCCTGGGAGGCCGACAGGCTTCCTTCCATGTAAGGCAGCGCGACATTGGCGATGGTTGTGTCCAGCGCCTGCATCAGGACGCCCGCCATGGAGCCGATCAAGACCGCCCATTCGGCGAACTTGCTGTCATAGACATGCGCCTGATGCGGCGTCTGCGTCATTGGCGGCCTAGAACTCGTCCAGCAGGCGCGCGAGACGGCGCTTGCCGGTGTCGATGCTGATCACCGTGCTCATGCCGGCGCGCAAGGGACGGTCGCACTGGCTTTTGTCGATGGCGACGCGTACCGGAATGCGCTGAACCACCTTGACCCAGTTTCCGCTCGCATTCTCGGCCGGAAGCGCGGAGAAGCTCGAGTCCGAGCCCGCGCTCACACTGTCGACATGGCCGCTCCATTTGCAGTCCGGATAGGTGTCCACCGTGATGTCCACCGGCGCGCCAGGATGCACATGGGTGAGATCGGTCTCCTTCATGTCGGACGAGATCCAGACATCCTTGCCGATCAGGCCCACCGCGCTGGTGGTGGTGAAGGCCGCCAGCGCCGACACGACCAGCGTGCCGGGCTGAAGCGAATCCACCTCTCCCACCGTGCCGGCGAAGGGTGCGCGCACTGTGGCGTGATCGAGCTGACGCTGGTCTTCATCCACCGTCGCCTTGGCCTTTTGCCAGTCGGGCGTCTGCTCGACCCTAATGTTGGGATTGCCGTTCAGTTTGGCCAGCTGTGTCGCGGCGGTCTGGCGGAGCGAGGCCAGCGTGGCCTGGGCAGACAGCACCGCGGCGCGCTGGGTATCGACCTGCATGGCGGCGATGGCGTTGTTCCTGGCCAGCGCCACATAGCGGTCATAGGTCTGCTGGTTGACGGTGACCTGCGCCTGTTCGGCAGCGATCTGGCCCAGCGCGGCGCGATACATGGCGCGGGTGGATTCCACGTCCTGCGCCGTCGATGCCAGCGCGGCCTTGGCATTCTGCAGCGCGATCTGGAACGGCAGCGGGTCGAGGGTGAAGAGGATGTCGCCGGCCTTGACCTGCTGGCCTTCATGCACATTGACGGTCTTGACCAGGCCCGACACGTCGGTGGACACCATCAGCTTGTTGGCATGCACATAAGAATCGTCGGAGCCGACATAGCGGCCGCCCGCCAGATAGAAGGCGCCGGTAACGGCCAGGAACACCCCCACGCCGCCGAACATCAGCACACGTCGCAGCCGCGCCTTGTCGGCCCAGAGCGCACCGGCCCAGCCCCGCCTGGGCGCCGCCTCAAAGGCGGTGGCGGTTTCAGAAACTGCGGTCATTCTATTCTCCTGCCAGCGCGACTTTCGGCGCGGGCTCCTGGATGAGACGGGCTTTCATCTTGAGCAGCGCATCGGTGAGGAGTTCCACCGTGGCCTGGTCCAGGTCCATGGTGGTTTCGCGGAACAGTTCCTCCTTGTAGCACTGGATTTCCTTAAGAATCGGCTCGGCGGCCGGCAACAGATGCAAACGGCGGATGCGGCGGTCGGCAGGGTCCAGACGGCGTTCGAGCAGTCCCCGCGCCTCCAATCGGTCCACCAGGCGCCCGACGGTGATGGGCTCGACCTCGCACAGGCCGGCCATTTCGTTCTGTGTCATGCCGGGCTGCCGCGACAGGCGGGCCAGGATCACGCCTTGGGCCCTGGTCATGCCGTAGGTACGCGCCCAGCGGTCGAAACGGGTCCGCATCAGGCGGGCCACGTCATAAAGTTCTACAAGCATTTCATGTTTCATGCGTATACAATAAGCGACGTTATCATAACGCGCAATGTATTAAGCCATGCTCATTACGCAGACGTAGGCATGCACGGGAAATCCTGGTGCTCAATATCGTCCTTCGCGCCGCATCGCGACGCTCAGCCCAAGATGAGTTGCCCAATCCTTGTTGGTGGTGCTGCGCCCGCTACTGCCGCATGCGCCAGATGGAATCGTTCTTCCAGCCTGCGAGCTGGGTAGCCGCCCACTTCGTGTCCCTGTCCTTGTGGCAGGTGTTGCAGGCATTGGGGATCCCGCTGCTGTCGGTGTCGGCAGGCGTCACGAAATGGAAGGTATGGCTGGCGACAAACGGCCCGCCCGGCAGTTCGGGCAGTATCTTGGGCATATGGCAGCCGACACACTGGCTGCCCAGGCTGTTCGCCGGATGATGGGTGTGTTCCTCCAGGGTCGCGGTATGCGGCCCGTTCTGACTGCCGGGGCTGTGACAGGTGGCACAGATCTGGTTCGCGGGCTTCCTCAGCATCGCGTCGTTCTCGGTGCCGTGCGGATCGTGGCAGGAGAAACAGGTGACGCCGCGATTGTACATCAGGCTCTGCACAAAATCGTTGCCCTGCATGCGGTTCTTGTGTGCGCTGCCGTCGGGAAAATGCGTGAAGGTCGTCTCGCCCAGCTTATGCGGCTCCAGCTTCCAGTAATCGGCCAGTTGCAGACCGGCATGATAGCCCACCGGCCAGTCGTAATATTTGCCCTTGATCGGGTTTGACAGCGGCTGGCCCTGGCTGTGGCACTGGATGCAGGTGTCGTTGGCCTGCACGAAATTCTGCCGCGCCGGATTGAGGATATTGTTCTTTATTGGATTGGCCGCATGTGCGCTGCCCGCGCCATGGCATTCCTCGCAGCCGACATTCCATTCATTCGGCTTTTTGGTGTCGATATTGTAGGCGACCGAATGGCAGCCGTCGCAGGTTGCGCTGGTGGGCCGGGCGGAGTTGTCGCCCGCGGGATCGGGATAGAGCTTCGCCCACCAGTCCTGATTGTCGGCGACGTGGTATTTCGACCACTTTTTGGTATCGACATTCCATTGCGCCGGCAGCGGGACATAATCGTCGCCCACTTTCTTGAAATAGCGCTGCTTCCAGTGGCTGCCATAAACGAAAGCGATGTCGTCCTTCGTGAAGGTCACGATCTTGGGATCGGCCTGGGACAGGTCGGGAATGATGGCGTCGGGATGGGCGCGTGGATCGCGCACGATATTGGCCATGCGGGTCTTGGCCCAGCGGGCATAGATCTCCTGGTGGCAGTTCTGGCAGGCCTGCGATCCCACATAATGCGCGCCGTTCACCGCTTCCGCCTGTGTGGCGGCGATGTTCTCTTCCTTGCGCCCGGCGATGGCGGGAAGCCTACGCAGATAAGAGACAAGCTGCCAGACCTGGGCGTCCGGGAAATTCCAGGCCGGCATGGCCGTATTCCGGATGCCGTTTCTGATATGATAGAAAATCTCGCCGTCGCTCATATGCGGCAGCGCCATGCGCAACACCGGCGCGCGGGGAAAGATATTGCCGCCGATTTCGCTGCGTCCCCCGCCGTCATAGGCGTGACAGGTCTCGCATTTGGCGGTGTAGAGATCGTGGCCCGCGGTCAGCGCAGCGGGATCGGGATGGGCGCCAAGCGGATTGGCCGCATCCGCGGCCTGTGCCGGGATGCTGTGGTGCAGCAGCCAGGTGGCGACGGCGGTCTCCAGCCGCGACGGCTCCTGCCGCGCCACCGAAAGACCCGGCAGGACAGCGAGCCAGAAGACCGCGACCAGAACCAGCAGGACAAGAAGAAGGGCGACAAGAACCCTGCCTCCGCGTGGCGTGCTGCGCTCGGCCATTCTGGGCTCATCCCGAAATGATGCCGGGAGTGTTCAGGGGGCGCCCGGGGCTGTCAATCCAACAACAGGGACGTTGCGAACGCGCCGATTATTCCTTGTCGGTGGCGCGGTCGGCGGTCCGGCCGCTTTCAACGCCCTCCGGCAATGCGTCCTGCGCCAGCGCGCCATAACGCCCACGGAAATAGACCAGCGGCGCACCCGCGTCCGGATGGCGGGAAAAGCGCAGCACCCGCCCGATCAGAATGGCGTGGTCGCCCGCATCCTGCACGCTCTCGCGCGCGCATTCGAAGATGGCCAGCGCATCCGCCAGCCCCGGCGGACCGAGTTCGGTCTCGACCAATGCGATGCCATCCAGACTATGTTCGCCCGCCCCTGCGAGCCTGGCCGAAACCGCCTTCTGGCCGCTGGCCAGGATCGAGACCGTGAAACCCGGCGCGTTGGCAAAAGCCGGATAGCGGCGCGAGCGCCGGTCGATGCACCACAGGACCAGAGGCGGCTCCAGCGACACCGAGGTGAAGGAATTTACCGTTATCCCGATATGGGACGTCTCAGCAGCTCCTTTTGAATTGCCGGCGTCCGCCGGCGGGGCTGCCGTCATCACCGCTATACCAGTGGGGAACCAGCCCAAAGCCTCGCGGAAAGCGCGGGTATCGAAGGGGGTACCACCACCCGTATGACTTCCGTCCATGCCAGATCCTGAATGGTCCCCGCTTCATACTCGGTTAAGTGGGGGTATGCATTATCGGAAATGTTAGGCGATACGGCAAAAAGACCGCAAGACGCCAACGGGTAAATGGACAGGTGGTGAGTATGGCCAGCGAGAACGCGGTCGTAATCAAACGCATTAAAAAAGGGGGGCATGGCGGACACCATGGCGGCGCCTGGAAAGTCGCATACGCGGACTTCGTGACCGCGATGATGGCGTTCTTCCTCCTGATGTGGCTGATCAACACCACCACGCCCGAACAGAAGCGCGGCATCGCCGACTATTTCGCGCCCCAGTCCATCGCCCAGACCGTGTCGGGCTCGGGCGGCGTTTTGGGCGGCAAGGTGATGGGCGAGGATAGCGCCCATGCCGGCGGCGCCCAGTCGGTGATGCAGAAACAGTCTCCGCCCTCGCCGCCATCCGATACCAAGGCGCTGGCCAGCGGCCAGGCACAGGGCGGCGCCGGCGCCAGCACCACTTCCGCCAACGATTCCCATTCCGCCCAGGACAGCGACTTCGCTCACGCCGCGGAAGCCATCCACCAGGCAGTGCAGGACAATCCCGACATCGCCAACCTTTCCCATCAGGTAATCACCGAGAACACGCCGCAAGGGTTGCGCATTCAGCTGGTTGACCAGGACGGGCGGCCCATGTTCCAGCCGGGTTCTAACGAGCCCATGCCTTACACCAGGAAACTCCTGGCGGCGGTGGGCGGCATCATCGCCAGCCTGCCCAACC
The DNA here is from genome assembly GCA_036488555.1 of Rhizomicrobium sp. Lineage (GTDB taxonomy): Bacteria > Pseudomonadota > Alphaproteobacteria > Micropepsales > Micropepsaceae > Rhizomicrobium. The sequence continues at coordinate 244,147 of DASXHL010000048.1, read as the reverse complement.
GGGTTTCCATCGCCGGCCACACCACGGGCAATGATGCGGCCACGGCAGGCGGCAACTGGGAATTGTCCTCGGCCCGCGCCAACCAGGCCCGCAGCCTGCTCGAGACCGGCGGCCTTACCAGCGACCGCATCTACGAAGTGGCGGGCAAGGCAGGCTCCGAGCCGCTTCTGCCGGAAGACCCCAATGCCAGCGCCAACCGCCGCCTTTCCATCCTGTTGATGAAAGAAGCGCCACCCGCGCCGGCAAGCACTGGGCTTGGAAACTAAAAAGCCAAAAATCTGTCAGCGCCTAAAATATTAGGGCTGCGCGAATCCCCGGCTCGCGTCATAATTGAATCGGAAATGGGCAGGTTTCCCGTCACGTGACCGACCAAAGAAGCACCCGCATACCTCAGTTCTTCCTGACCCCAGGCGGGCCCTGCCCCTATCTGCCGGGCAAGACGGAGCGCAAGGTGTTTGCGCGGCTGGGCGGCAATCTGGCCCAGCCGCTCAGCGAGGCGCTGACCCATTCCGGTTTCCGCAGAAGCCAGTCGATCGCCTATCGCCCGGCCTGCGAAGGCTGTTCGGCTTGCGTGTCGGTTCGTATCCGCACAGGGCAGTTCGTGCCCGGCCGCAGCCAGAAGCGCATCCTGCGCAGGAACGGCGATCTGGTCCGCGCCGAAGTGGCGGCGGAAGCCACGCGCGAACAGTTCGCGCTGCTGCGTACCTATCTGGATTCGCGCCATCCCGGCGGCGGCATGAGCGACATGGGCCTGTTCGACTATGTCGCCATGGTCGAGGAGACGCCGGTGCAGACCCATATCGTGGAATATCGCGCGCCCGACGGCAGCCTGCTGGCTTGCGCCCTCACCGACCGGCTGCGGGACGGGCTTTCCATGGTCTATTCCTTCTTCCATCCCGGCGCAGATGCCAGAAGCCTGGGCACCTACATGATCCTGGACCACGTCCGGACGGCGGCCGCGCAAGAGTTGCCTTACGTCTATCTGGGCTATTGGGTGCGCGGCAGCGAGAAGATGGACTACAAGATCCGCTTCGCGCCGCTGGAAGCGCTCACGCAGAACGGCTGGGAAGCGCTGGACACAGCGTGACGGCTTACGCGCCGTTGTCCAGTTCCTGCAGATCGGCGATATGCCCGCGCACGACCGGCACCATCTCACGCGCAAATCCGCGCAGCGGTTTCACCATCCCGTGCCTGGCATAGCCGCGATAGACGGCAAGCAGGTGCTGGTTCTCGCTCGCCTGCTGGGCCATGTACAGGGCGTCGAACGCGGGCCCGTCGGCCGCCTGCAGCGCACTGAACATGTCGCGATGCTCGGGATCGAAGGCCGGGGGCGGGGTCACCTCGAAGCTCGTCATGGTGCGGTCGAGCACGGGCTTGAACTGCGCCGCAATGCTGCGATGGGCATCCACCATCTCGGCGGCGAATTGGCGGACCGCGGGTGAGTGCGCGGATTCAAGCGCCAGTTTGGAAGCCTCGAACTCGAACATATTGTCCATCATCACGGATGCCGCAAAATCGCGGCCGGTCTGCCTTCCGGGCGGCGCGGTGACCACGCCAACCGCCGAAGGCAGATCCTGGGCGGCAGCGGGAAGGATCGCAAAAAGCGGCGAAACAACGAGAATACAAACGGCGGCGGACAGAAGCTTCATGGTCATGTCTCCAAAGTAACAGTCCATCAGAAAACGCAACTCAACCTGTCACGTGGTATTCCGGACCGTTCCCGGCAACGGGTGGGGTTGTTCCACTTCGTCGCGGACCAAGGCATGAACACACTTCGCGCACCACGCTGCGGTTCGACATCGACAGCGGGGCGGCGTGACGGTCGCGCCGGGGCTGGATCAAATTCGGTGCGCCTGCGTTGGATGTGGGGCTGAGGGATCGCCGCACGGTTCCGCCGCTGCCGGGGCGTCTCGGCTTGTTCCCGCCACGTGAAATAGTGTTTTGCGGCCGGGGAACTGGACACACTTTCTCACATAATTAACAAGGCATCACTGGAAGGCCTTGCCCGCATCCTCATGGTGGCGGGCGGAGCAGACGAGTTTTCATGAGTATTCCAGCCCTATTCATCCGGCGCCCCATCGCCACGACACTCCTGGCGGCGGGTCTGGCGCTGGCGGGCGCCATGGCCTATTTCCTGCTGCCGGTCTCGCCCCTTCCCAACATTGACGTGCCCACCATCTCGGTGACCGCGACCATGGCGGGCGCCAGCCCCGACGTGATGGCGGCGACCGTGGCCACGCCGCTGGAGCGCCACCTGGGCGTGATTGCCGACGTCACCGAGATGACCTCGTCGAGCACGGTGGGCAACACGCGCATCACCCTGCAGTTCGACATCAACCGCGACATCGACGGCGCGGCGCGCGACGTGCAGGCGGCGATCAATGCCGCCAAGGCCGACCTGCCCACCTCCCTGCGCTCGCTCCCGACCTATCGCAAGGTCAACCCGGCCGATATGCCGATGATGATCCTGGCGATGACGTCCAAGACGCTGACGCCGGGCCAGATCTACGACCAGGCCTCCAACATCGTGCTGCAACGGCTGTCGCAGGTGAACGGTGTGGGCGATGTGGAACTGAACGGCGCCTCGCTGCCCGCGGTCCGGATCGAGCTCAACCCCCGCGCCCTGTTCAAATACGGGATCGGCCTGGAAGACGTGCGCGCGGCGCTGGCCGCCACCAACGCCAACAGCCCCAAGGGCTCGATCTCGCAATCCGGCGAGGATTTCGAGGTCAATGCCAACGACTCCGCCACCCAGGCCAGCCAGTACAAGACCCTGATCGTCGCCTATCGCAACGGCTCCGCGGTGCGTCTCCAGGACGTGGCCGATGTCGAGGACGGCGTGGAGAATGTACGCAATATCGGCGTCGCCAACGGCCATCCCGCGGTCCTGATCACCATCACCAAGATGCCGGGCGCCAATGTCATCGAGGTGGCCGACCAATTGCGCAAGCTGGTGCCCCAGCTTCAGGCGGCGCTGCCGCCCAGCATCCTGCTGTCGGTGGTCAATGACTCGACCATTCCCATCCGCGCCGCGCTGCATGACGTGGAAGTCACCCTGGTGATCGCCATCATGCTGGTGATCCTGATCGTGTTCCTGTTCCTGAGGAACGCGCAGGCCGCGATCATCCCCAGCCTGGCGGTGCCGCTGTCGCTGCTGGGCACCCTGGGCGGCATGTATCTCCTGGGCTACAGCCTGGACAATTTCTCGCTGATGGCCCTGATCATCTCCACCGGCTTCGTCATCGACGACGCCATCGTGGTGCTGGAGAATGTCACCCGCCATATCGAAGCCGGCGAAACCCCGCTGGCCGCCGCCTTCCACGGCTCGCAGGAAGTGGCCTTCACCGTTCTGTCCATGAGCGTCTCGCTGATCGCGGTGTTCTTCCCCATCCTTCTGATGGGCGGCATCGTGGGCCGGCTGTTCCACGAATTCGCCATGACGCTCACCATCGCCATCCTGGTGTCGCTGGTCGTCTCGCTCACCGTCACGCCCATGTTGTGCGCCTATCTGGCCTTCACGCCCGGCGAGCATGACGACAATTTCGTGTTCCGCGTCTCGCGCCGAACCTTCGATGTCGCCCAGCATTTCTATGAGCGCACCCTGGGCTGGGTGCTGGACAATCCCATGACCATCATGGCGATCCTGGCCATCACCGTCGGGCTCAATTTCTATCTCTTCTCCATCATCCCCAAGGGCTTTTTCCCCATTCAGGACGAAGGCCGCATGCAGGGCGGCCTGCGCGCCGACCAGAGCATCTCCTTCCAGGCGATGCAGAAGAAATTCATGCAGTTCGTGAAGGTGCTGGATGCCGATCCGGCGGTGGCCACCGTCGGCGGCTTTGCCGGCGGCACCGGCGCCAGCAATTCCGGCAATCTTTTTGTCACCCTGAAACCGCCCGCACAACGCCATTACGTCACCACCGACCAGGTGATCGCGCGCTTGCGAAAACCGCTAGGCAACATCGCCGGCGCGCGCCTGTTCCTGCAGGGCGCACAGCAGGTGCGCGCGGGCGGACGCCAGAGCTTTTCCAGCTATCAGTACACCATCCAGGCGGATTCGCTCGATCTGCTGAATGAATGGGTGCCCAAGATCACCAACGCCTTGCAGGACGTGCCCGAGCTGGAAGACGTCAATTCCGACCAGCAGGACAAAGGGCTGGAAGTCGATCTGAAGCTGGACCGCCCGACCGCCTCGCGGCTTGGCCTGACCACCAGCCAGATCGACAACACGCTGTACGACGCCTTCGGCCAGCGCACCGTCTCCACCATCTACAAGGACAAGAACCAGTATTATGTGGTGATGGAGGTGGCGCCCGCCTTCTGGCAGAACCCCGAAACCCTGCGCGACATCTATGTCAGCACCTCGGCCGGCGCGGTCAGCGGGACCCAATCGACCAATGCGGTGGCCGGCACGGTGGTGGATGCTTCGAGTGCGGCCGCCAGCTCTCCGGCGATCAACGGCACGGCCTCGGTCAGTTCCAGCACCGCCAACAACAACGCCATCAACAACAGCACCGCGACCAGCGCCATCAGCACGGCCTCCGCCAGCGCATCCGCCACCACCTCCTCGGCCGACGCCAGCAGCATCCAGGCCCAGTCTGCCGAGAATGCCCAGCTCAACGCCCTAACCACGTCCCATGGCGGATCGTCCACCGGCGCCTCCATCGCCACATCGACCGAAACCATGGTGCCGCTGTCGGCCTTCGCCACCTTCGGCCCGGGCACCACCCCGCTCGCCATCAACCATCAAGGGCCGTTCGTCGCCACCACCTTCTCCTTCAACCTGCCGCCGGGCGAATCCCTGGGCGAGGCGCTGACCGCGATCCAGCAGACCATGGCGCAACTGAACGTGCCGATCTCGGTGCATGGCGATTTCGCCGGAACCGCCAATCTCTATCAGGCGTCACTGGCCAACGAGCCGATCCTGATCCTTGCCGCGATCATCGCCATCTATATCGTGCTGGGCGTTCTGTATGAGAGCTATGTCCACCCCCTGACCATCCTCTCCACCCTGCCCTCGGCCGGGGTGGGCGCGGTCTTGGCGCTGCTGGTCTTCCACATGGAATTCGACCTGATCGCGCTGATCGGGGTGATCCTCTTGATCGGCATCGTCAAGAAGAACGCGATCATGATGATCGACTTCGCCATCGAGGGGCAGCGCCAGGGCAGAAGCGCCCATGACGCGATCTATCATGCCTGCCTGCTGCGCTTCCGCCCCATCATGATGACGACGCTGGCCGCGGTGATGGGCGGTATTCCGCTGGCCATCGGCATCGGCCAGGGATCGGAATTGCGCCAGCCCTTGGGCGTGTCGGTGGTGGGCGGGCTTCTGCTCAGCCAGGTGCTGACGCTCTACACCACGCCGGTGATCTATCTGTACCTGGACCGCCTGCGCGAGTGGTCCGGCGTCACCTGGCGGCGCTGGTACCACGCGTCAAAACCCGCAGGCAGCGAAGGTGCGGCTTGAGCCCGGGATAGATCCGGCGCGTGCATATCCCCCTAGTTCGCGGAAGCCGTTTTTGCCGGGGCAGCGTCACGCAGCTTGTCGAAGAATTTTTCGATACTGGCGCGGACCGAGCCTTCATTGGCCAGCCGCATCCGCTCCACGCCGACAAAGGCATCCGAAACCGTTGCGGTGAAGGGCGCGTCGATGGTCTCCAGCACCAGCGGCTGGGCCTTGGGGTCATAGACTTTGTAGTTGACATGCGAAGTGACCGTCATGTCGAAGCCCAGGCCCGGCTGAGACAAGCCCAGCAGGTTCACATCGATGGGATAGGAACAACTGTTGGCCGAAGCGCTGAGGCCGGCCATGCCCAGCGAGTTGCCCAAAGCGGTGCGGAAGCCGTCATCGTCGACCTTCGACACCCAGAGCGGATTGGTCTTCTCGCCGCCGGTGACGTTGCGCACGCACATGGCATGGTTGAGGAATTGCGGGAACGGCCTGTCCGTCGGTTGCGTCTTGGCAACCATGGCCTCCGGCTTTGCCGCCGTGGCGCATCCGCTGAGGCCGGTGGCGGCCATCGTCATCACGGCAAAGCAAACGCCCGCATTCCATATCCTGCTACGCATTTTTCAAATCCTCCCAGTATCAATCGGTGCAGTTTTTCTGCTTCGCCAGATATCGCAGATGCTCGTCCCGGTCCGCGAGCGCGCGGGCTTCTATCTGTTCCTTGTTGGACAGATCGGTGGAGGCGACCAACAGCAGGCCGGCGATGGGAATCACGCCGCCCACCTGCTTGGCCGTATTGGCCTCTTCGACCTGATGGTCTCGCTTGAGAAATTTCTCGGCCGCTGCGGTATTGTCGGCAATTTGCTGTTTCAGAGCCTCACAACTCAGGCTTACGTCGCCCGGCTGCGACATGCGCACAGGCGTGACATCGGCCGCAGCGCAGCCGGACAAAAGAAGAGCGCACGCAAAAAGCGCGCCCAACAACGATCGAAACACCTGAAGCCCCCAGCGGACAGTGCAATTCTACGCAACGCCTGTCGTTACACGATAGTTAGAAAACAAACAGACCGACGTCAACTGTGGCGGCGCTAGTATCACACGCCCAGTCCGGCAGGCAGCGAAGGCGCGGCTTAAGACTTTGGCGCTATCGCGGGCGCCGCAAGATAGCGGTTCAGTTTTTCCCAGCCCGGCTGCTTGAGATATTGCGGATGCTCGGCAGCAAGCTTGCGAGCAGCCAGATGCAGGGCCTGTGCATTGGCGGTGTTGGGCGCGGCGGGGACGGCCGCGGCGGTCCGGGCGGGCACGCCGATCGCGGGCATCGCGGGCGGCGCCGCAATTGCGGGAGACGGCGTCAGCGCTTTTCCTATGCGATCGAGGCTCTTCTGCCGCGCATTGACCGCATCCGAATATCCCCCGTCCTTGCCGAAGCGATCGTCCAGCACCTGCAGCAGCGATGTGTGATCCAGCGGCCCGGTGAAAACCGAACCCGGTTTGACATAGGGCGAGACGATCAGCGCCGGCACCCTGACGCCGGTGGTTGAAATTTTGGCGCCATTGATGGTGGCTGGAATATCCAGAGGCCGCACATGGTCGAAAAAGCCGCCATGTTCGTCATAGGTGACGATCAGCATGGTCTTTGCCCAGCGGCCCGGATTGCCCGTCAGTATCCGGTAGATGTCCGCCAGAAAGGCCTGTCCCGGCGCGATGCCCGTTGGCGCGTGATCGTCATTGGGTTCGGCATGCGGACCGTCGGTATATTCCGGCTCTATGAAGATCACCTGGGGCGGCGCATCGGCGGAATTCCAGTCGGTTTCCAAGTGCGTGTAACGCCGGAAGCGCCCGCCCATGCCCATCTGGCTGAGGGTCAGGCTTTCCGCGATTTGCGGCAGCCAGCTCGGCATCAGCGAGAAGAAAGGCAGGAAGTCGCCCCACTGATAGGCGCGCCAGATAATGTTCTTCCGGGTCAGCCAGTCATAGACCAGATCCTGGTCGGGCAGCAGCAGGCTGGCATTGTCCAGCACCAGGCTTTCTCCGGCCATCGCCATGAGGCGATTGGCCTGGGTGCCCAGCGGCAGCGACGAGAACCAGTGGTCGCAAACGCAATAGTTCCTGGCGAGAAAATCGAAGGCGGGAACCGACCGCGCATCGAAATAGTCCATGACCGCGCTCGGATCGGCAGGCACGGGATCGGAATAGGTCTTGAAGCTTTCGACAAAGCCGCCCATCGCGGGCTGGCCTTGCGCCGGCGTGTTGATCTGAACGGCGATCGACTTCTGATCGTGCTGCGGATCGGAACAGGGTGGTGTTCCCGGCAGGGTCCGCGAAAGCGGATAGGTTTTTTTCGCATAGATGTTCGCGAACGAGGCCTGCCAGGCCGCGTCGCCTTTGAGTCCTTCGACAGGCATGACCCGGTCCAGGCTCAGATAACCCAGCATGTGATCGAAGGAACGGTTCTCCATCATGACGATCACGATGGTTTCTATGTCCGACAACGCCATGGCCGCCTCTACTGCGCCGCGCGACGCGCAAACAGCGCCCGCAATTCATCAATGTCCAGTGGCTTGGGCAATATGTGATCGATATGGTCCTGGGACTGTTCCCGGTCGTTCATCTTTCTTCCCCAGCCTGTCAGAAGAATGACGGTCATTTGCGGAAATAGTTCCTTGGCCGCGCGCGCGACCTGATTGCCATCGACATAGGGCATACCCAGATCCGTGACCATCATGTCGAATGCCTCACCCGCGCCCTTGGCGGCCTTGAGCGCATCGATGCCGGCCTGGCCGCCATCGGCGGCGACAATGGCATGCCCGTCGAGTTCCAGCACGATCTGGGTGGAATGCAGGACGGACGGATCGTCATCCACCAGCAGCAGGCGCAGGGGTGGGATCTCGATGAGCCTGGGCGCGGGTTCGAGCGCGCCCTGGGCCTCGACGGCCGCAAATTCCAGTCGCATGCGCGTGCCCTTGCCCGGCGCGCTGGCGATGTCGAGCGACGCCTTGTGGCGCTGGACGGCGCCATAAACCATTGCCAGCCCAAGGCCGGTGCCGCGTTCGCCCTTGGTGGTGAAAAACGGCTCCAGGCAGCGCCGCCGGGTTTTTTCATCCATGCCGAGGCCGCTGTCGCCCACTTCCAGAAGCACGCGCGACGCCTGCGACCCGTTCGCGCCGGCGGACGCCGTGCGGATCGTGATGGTGCCACCCTGCGGCATCGCATCCACGGCATTGAAGATCAGGTTGGTCATCGCCTCGCGCAGTTCCGCCGCATTGCCCATGACCGGCGGCAGGCCGGGTTCGAGCTCGGTCGCGACCGTGATCACGATCCCGCGCTGCTGGGGCATGTCGCTCCAGCGCGCGCGGGTGAGTTCCACCACATGGCGCACGAGGTCGTTGAGGTTCACGGGCAGAAGCTCGGTATCGGCATCGTCGCGGCGGTAGAAATCGCGCATCCGCCCCACCGTGGCGGAGACGTCATTGATCACCCGCCTGACGATCTCCAGATAGTCGCGCATATGGGAAGACAGGCCAGGCTCCCGCTCCAGCAGGGACTTCGTATAGAGGGCGACCGGGGAGATGGCATTGTTGATGTCGTGGGCGATGCCGCTCGCCATCTGGCCCAGCGCGCCAAGGCGTTCCTGTTGCAGCACCGCGGCTTGGGTCTGCTTGAGATCGTTATAGGCCGCCTCAAGGCTGTCGCGAAGCCCCGCCTGGTTTGCCGCCAGCGCGACATGCTCCCCAAGCTGTTTGAGAAATTCGCAGTCGGTGCTGTTGAACGACGAGGCTTGCGTCCGCGCCGCGACCAGAACGCCCAGAACCCTGTCCTCGATCGCCAGCGGCGTGAAAACCAGCGACCTGAGGCCCTGCCGCGCAAGCAGGCTGGGAAAGGCGAAATCGACCTCGGCGATGTCGGGCTCATAGACCAGCGCCCCCCGCACACAGCGCGAAAGCCCGTTCTGGTCCACCGCAACCGTCGCCCCTTCGACGAGGCCAAGCGCGCGGCCCAGTGCCCTGCTGTGGGCACCGACATGGTTGACGACAAGCGTGTCCTTGTCCGCGTCATAGGCGCAGGTGCAGACGAAGTCCGCCGGCAGCCGCTCCTCAAGGGTTCGGACCAGGACCTGGAAAATGCTTGCCATGTCCTGCCGCTGGCCGACAGCGCGGGTGATGCGTTCGAGCAGCGCCATGCGCTCGATCTGGGTCTGGACACGCAGCTCCGCGCTCTTGCGTTCGGTGATGTCGCGCAGAAAGGCGGTATATCCGCTGCTGTCGCCGGATCGGGTCGGCGTGATCGAAAGCTCGACTGGAAACTCGCGCTTCTGACGGTCGAGCGCGGTCAGTTCCAGGCGCCGGTTCAGGATGCGTGATTCACCCGTGGCGATATGACGGGCCAACCCGCGCTTGTGCGCGTGGCGTTGGTACTCGGGCATGATCGTCTCATCGATTGGCCTGCCCAGAGCCTCTTCGGCCGTCCAGCCGAAGATTTTTTCGGCTTGCGGATTCCAGCCGTTGATGACGCCGCGGCCGTCGATGCTGATCACCGCGTCAAGCGCCGTTTCCACGATCAGCCGTGTGCGCTCCTCGCTGGCGGCCAGCGCCTTCTCGCCGCGGATGCGTTCGGTGATGTCTGTCGAGATGCCGACGATCGCGTAGGCGTTTCCGGCTTCGTCCCGTAGCGGGGCCTTCATGGAGACATAGGTGTGCAGTCCGTCGTGAAGAGACGCTATTTCCTCCCCCATCAACGGCTCGCCGGCACGCGCCACCTGTTCGTCCATGGCGCGGAAGGCATCGGCTTCGTATTTCGAGAAAAACTCATGGTCCGTCTTGCCGATCACCACGTCGCGCCCGACATGGAAGATGTCCAGACAGCTGCGGCTGACCATCAGATAGCGGCCCGCCAGATCCTTTACATAGATTATCGCCCCGCTGTTTTCGACGATGGCTTCCAGCAGATCCTGACTGCGCCGCCGCTCGTTCTCGTAAGCCGAAAGCCAGCTGGAGATCGTGATGGTGATGATCCCAAGTCCCAGCGACATGATGACCGCCAGGATCGCGAAACCGAACAGGGCCTCGAACGGGCGCGAGCGATACGTCAGGACCACAATGCCATTCACGATGAAAGGCAGGACAAGCACAGCCGGGAAAAGGCGGCGCGCGGCGATCCCGCCGCTGTTGCGGGAAAAGAAGATGGCGGTCCAGCCGGCCTGCGGCCTTGCCAGCAGCGCGGATGTGAAAAGCAGGATGAAACAGCTCATCGTCGGCAGCGACATGGCCGACAGGGTCGGCCCCCTGGAGAGCGCCGCGATGCCATAGGCATAGCCCACGAAATCGAGGCCGGTGACGGCGAGGCCCGCCGCCAGCAGCACGCTGTAGAATTTTCCCCAGGCGTCATCGCGCGGCAGCATGAGCGCGGTGGCGGCCAGCAGGAAATCAAAGGCCGAGGCAACAGACGGGCGGCCAAGTGTTGTCCCGAAGAGTGCGCCGGCTATCGATGACGGGGCAGACCCGTTCAGGCTGCCTGCCAGGATGCCGACAAGGGCATCCACGCCAACCAACAGCACAAGGGTGGCCGCGGCCATGCGGGCGCGCCCGGAATATCGGCTTTTTTCCGGCAAGGTGAGTTCGAAGAGCGCGCCCGCGCACAGCAGAAAGCAGATCAGCACGATGATCGCCATGCGCGGCCAGTCTGGAACGATGCTGGCCAGCGCGGGGATTCCCAGAATCCATCCGGCCAGCACGGTGCCGCAAATCAGGACGATGGCGAGAACGCCAAGGCGCGTCAGAACCTTCAATGTCGCGGCCTGGTCGATCGCGCCCCCCTGGCCTCTCATCGCGCGCCGCAAGTTCCGCCGTGCTTCGCGCTTCCGCAAAGCAGCCGTACGCGAACATCAAGGCTCGCGCCCCCGCGAAGATCGTCTGCGCCAGGTCTTTTGCTCATGCCCGACCCAAAAAGGGCACACAACACTCGTTCCGGCCGCGATGGCCCGACGACACGCTCCCCATATCCAGATTATCGCGTGGCATGGGCCAAATCCAGCACAGCCGCAGGCCCCTTGTTGGATCAGCCGCCGGCATAGATGCGGCGCAGTTCTGTTTTCAGTATCTTGCCGGTCGCCCCATGGGGAATGCTGTCCGCGATCACCACCCGGTCGGGCAGCGACCAGTCGGGCAGCTTGCCGCGGCAGAATTCGCGCAAGGCGCCCGGTTCGGGCGTGTGGCCGGGGCGCAGCACCACGATCAGCAGCGGCCGCTCGCCCCATTTCTCATGCGGCACGGCGATGGCCGCGGCTTCGGCCACGTCTGGATGCGCCACGGCGATATTCTCGATTGCCGTGGAACTGATCCATTCCCCACCCGACTTGATCAGGTCCTTGCTGCGATCGGTCAGGATGATGAACCCATCCTTGTCCACGACACCGACATCGCCCGACGGAAACCATTCCCCCGCATTTGGCGGCATGCGGTAATAGCCACTGGCGACCCAGGGTCCGCGGAACATCATGTGGCCCGGCGTCTTGCCATCCCATGGCACTTCCTTTCCGGCATCGTCCACGGCGCGCACATCGGCGCCGAACAGCACGCGGCCCTGCGCGCAGCGGCGCTGGACCTGGGGCTCGCCGGCCAGTTTCAGGCAGGCCGGCTTGGGCGCGTTCAGCGTCACCACCGGCGACGTTTCCGTCATGCCCCACCCCTGGGTCACCCGAATGCCCATCTCGCCAAAGGCCTCCATCATGGCGCGCGGCATGGCCGAACCGCCGATCACGATGCGCTTGAGAGTGGCGGGCCTCTGGCCGGTGTCGCGCAGATGGTTCAGCAGGTTCATCCAGACGGTGGGCACGCCGATCGACACGGTGGCACGTTCTTCGTTCATCAGCGCCAGGAGCGAGGGCGCATCCATCCCGAAACCCGGCATCAGCAGCGACGCCCCCACCATGGGCGCGGCATAAGGCAGACCCCAGGCATTGACATGAAACATGGGCACAATGGCCAGCGCCCGATCCGTCGCCTTCAATCCCACCACATCGGCGGAATTGATCATCATGGCATGCAGCAGAGTGGCGCGATGGGAATAGAGCACCCCTTTGGGCCGGCCCGTGGTGCCGGAGGTGTAGCAAAGGCCCGACGCGGTGTTTTCGTCGAAGCTGGGCCATTCGCGAATGGGCGCGGCTTTGGCCAGCAGGTCTTCGTACGACAAAAGCGCGACAGGCAGATCGGCCTTTGGCACCTGCTCATCCAGAACGACCACGGTGCGCAAGGATCGGACCTTGGGCGCGATGGCGGCGACAAGGGCCAGGAGTTGCGGATCGCAGAAGATCACCGCATCTTTGGCATGGTCCACGATATAGGCGATGTCTTCGGGCAACAGGCGCGGATTGATGGTGTTCGTCACCGCGCCCATGCCGGAGATGGCGAAATAAAGCTCCATGTGCCGGTCGCTGTTCATGGCCAGCGTTCCGACACGATCGCCCGGTTTCACCCCCAACGCCTGCAAGACGGAAACCAGCTTGCGGGCACGTTCTTCGATCCGGCGCCAGCTGGTGCGGGCCAGCGATCCGTCGGCGCGGCGGCTGACGATCTCTCCGTCGCCATGATGGCGCGCGGCATGGGCGATGATGGAGGAGATCAGCAATTCATGCCGCTGCATCAGGCCTTGCATGCGCCGCTCCCAAGCCGATAGCGTTATGATAGAGACATAAGCTTCGTGCGGCCGCAATGCTGGTTGCATCGCAGCGAAAGCCGTTGGGGAGGACGTGATGATCAAAAGCTGCGGGCTGGCGGCCCTATTGTGCCTTGCCGCATTGTTTGCCGCCCCCGCAACCGCGGCGACCTGCGATCCGGCGCAATATGGCGCCAAGGCCGATGGCGCGACCAAGGACACCGCCGCGATCCAGACCGCGATCGATGCCTGCGCGGCAAAGGGCGGCGGCACCGTCCCCCTCACCCATGGCACCTATCTCAGCGCACCGATCATGCTCAAAAGCAACGTCACCCTGGCTGTGGCGGCGGGCGCCACTCTTTTGGGTTCGCCCGATCATGGCGATTATCCAACCGCGACCGTATTCCGCGAGCCCGGCCGCCAGTCCCTGATCAACGCAACAGGCGCCCATGACGTCGCCATTACCGGCCAAGGCACCATCGACGGCAATGGCAAAAGCTGGTGGACGGATGCGCAAGGCAAGCGCCCCAGCGGCGTGATGGGCCAGGTAGTGTTTCGCCCCCGCCTGATCGTGTTCGACCATTGCCGCCATGTGCGCCTGACCGGAGTGACGGTGCAGAACTCGCCGAGCTGGCAGATCGTACCTTATTATTCCGACGACGTGACCATCAGCCATATCCGGGTTCTGGCGCCACAGGATTCGCCCAACACCGACGCCATCGATCCCTTTGCCTCAAGCCATGTAGTGATCGATCACGTCACGGCGGACGTCGGCGACGACAATATCGCCATCAAGTCGGGCGCGATCAATTCACCGGGACCCGACGATGCGGCGCGCGACATCACCATCACCGACTGCACCTTCCTGCATGGCCATGGCCTGTCCATCGGCAGCGAACTGGCGGGCGGGGCGCAAAATATTCGCGCCGAACGCATCACCTTCACCGGCACTGACCAAGGCATCCGCATCAAGGCCAATCGCGACCGCGGCCATGATGTCAGCAATATCTCGTTCAAGGGCATCACCATGATCGCGGTGAAAACCGCCATCCTGATCTCGGAATATTATCCAAGCGTCGAACCGCCGGCCGGCAATGCCAGCGCACCTATCGGCAGGCTGACGCCTTTCTTTCACGACATCGCCATCGAGAATGTCACCGCGACGGGCGGCAAGGTGGCGGCGGTCGTCTATGGCCTGCCGGAGTCGCCGGTCAAAGGGCTGGTGCTGCGCCATGTCCTGATCGTGGCCGAAAAGGGCGCGGTGATCAGTGACGCCGAGGCAGTGCTGGACGATGTGAAGGTGACCACGGCGCAAGGCCAGGCCATCGACGTGCGGCCATCGGCCAGGGTCACGATCCGCTAATTGAATGCCCGGCCGCGCTTCGCTTTGGCCAGCACCAGGACCTGCTTCGCGGCCTCACGCGCCAGCATGGAGGTGCCCGGTCCCAACAACACAATGGCGGCCAGCGCCAACAGGCTTTCCAGAATGATCACGCGATTCATATCCATTCCCACCATTGCAAATATTGCGGTGAGAATGACCGCGCGCGCCTGAACGCCTACTGAGACGGCCGTTCAGTTCAAGTTCACCTATATGATGCCGTTGTAAATGACATCTGTGTAAGGCCGCTATTTCGGCGGCGTAATGAATGGCGCGGGTGCAGCCGCCGGCGGCATGCGCTCGAAGCTGCCGGACGGGCCGGGATAGACAACCGGGCTTTCATAGCCGTCGACGCCAACTGCACTGACGCCAAAGAACCAGTCATCGATATTGATGCCCGAAAGCGTCAGGCTGTTGCCCGAAGCCGGCCGGTTGAAGCGCCATTGCGGCAGGGTGGTGTCGCGCCACCAGACGCGATGGGAAGCCGCGTCACCGCTTTCCTTCCACGACACCACCGTGTCGGGTGTGACCGCGCCGGTGATGGCAACGCCTGTGGGTGGCGCGGGCGCGAGCGCCAGCGCGGCAAGCGTGATCACATTCAGCCGCGTCACCTGGGCCAGATAGTCGAAATCCACGCCCTCCAGCACATCGCCATAATGGATGCCGTTCTCCATCCGCACCGTCTGGTGCTGGCGGGTGTAATTCTCGGCCGCTTCGGTGATGCGCACCGCCGCAAAACCCTGGGCCAGCATTTCCAGATGGTCGCCGCCACGGGCGAAACGGTCGGGGCGATAGATCGGCTTCACGGAAAAGCCGTTCAGATAAGCGTCGGCCAGTCCTTCCATGAAGCGCGCGAGATTGCGCGACGGGCTGTCGCTCTCCCCGCCCACATTGTGACGCGCCCGCGCCTGGTCGGCGCTTTCGGTTGCGCGGCTGCCTTCGGAGAAAACCCGCACATGGTTGTTGTCGATCAGCCCGCTCTGGCCATGGATGTTGCCGATGATGTCATTGTTGAGATCGGCCTCTACCCGCCAGCCTTGCGCCACCGCGTAGTCCGCCAACACCTTGCCGCCATAAAGCCCCTGCTCCTCCCCCGACAGCACGGCATACACGATGGTGGCGGGAAATTTCTTCGCCGACAGAATGCGGGCGGCCTCCAGCACGGCGCTGACGCCGGAGGCATCGTCATTGGCGCCCGGCGCGTCGCCCTTGGCATCGGCATATCGCTGCCCGTTCACCACATTGCCGTTGATGCTATCGACATGGGCGCTGATCACGATCACCCGGCCGGGATCGGTCGTGCCGCGCTGGATCGCCAGCACATCCATCACCACGCTGGGCTGGGGAATGCGCACGCCGGTGAAGGTCTGGGATGGCGTTAGGATCTCCAGGCAGCCGCCGCAAGCCTTGGACATGTCCGCGAACTGGGCCTGGACCCAGCGGCGCGCCGCGCCAATGCCGCGCGTATCCGATGTGGTGTCCGACAGAGTGTGGCGGGTGCCAAACGCGACCAGCCGCGTGTCGGTCGCCCGCTCGCGCTCCGGCGAGACCTGGGCCGCGAACGCAGCCAGCTGCGGATGCTGGGTCAGGATCGGCTGGGCCGATACCGGTTGAATCTGGGCCACAGCCGGAAAAATGAGCAGAAGAAAAACGGAATGAAATCCCCTCATCCCGCCGTCATATCATGTCAGTCGTTGACGCGCACGCCCAGCCGGATGGCGCGGCCCAGCGCGTCATAGACCATCGCATTGGTGCCGGTGCCGCCGCTGGTGGAGACGATCTGCGGCGGAGCGGTGTCCATCAGATTGTCGATCGCGCCATAAAATTGCACATGCTCATCAAGGCGGAAGGCAGCGCGCAGGTCGAGATAGGCGATGGCGGGAATGTCGTTGTCGTCCACCAGACCCAATATGTCGCCACGAGTCAGCACGCCGGTGCGGGAAAGCGAGGCTGAAGTGATCGCCGCCACGCCTTCCGGTCCGTTGGTCAGCCGCGCCGCGCCGATGAAGCGGCCCTGGGCGGTCAGCGACCAGGGACCTTCGCTGTAGGTCGCGGCCAGCACGGCGCGCAGCTTGGGAATGCCGCTGGCGTAAGCGTCCGGGCTCGCGCCCAGCGCGCCGGCGCTGTCATAGGTGACGCCCAGCGCGGTACGGGTCTGCTGGTCGGTATAGTTGCCGTTCAGCTCCCAGCTCATGCTGCCGTCGAACAAGGGATGGGTGTAGCTCGCCGCCACATCCAGGCCGGAGGTGGAATTCACATCCGAATTCAGCGGGAAGACATTGACTTGCGTCGGCTGGGCCGCGCCGTTCGCGAAGACCAGCTGCGGGCAATAGATCGCCTGGCCCAGAAGACAGCGGTTGATGGTGGTCTGATAATCGACCGTGTCGATCGCGTCATGGATGTCGATCGAATACCAGTCTGCCGACAGTGTGAAGCCCGGCAGGAAGACGGGCGTGAACACCGCGCCGCCCGAAACCGTGACCGCTTTTTCCGGCTGCAGGTTGGGATTGCCGCCCTGGTTGGCGTAACAGGCATATTGCGGCGCGCCCAGCGGATAGCTGCAATATTGCGCCGACAGGGTGCCGGGCGAGAAAAGTTCGGAAATCTGCGGCGCGCGGATGTCGAGCGACCAGGTGCTGCGCAGGCGGATATTGTCGTCCAGCTGGGACGTCAGGCCCAGCTTCCAGGTCTCGACCTCGCCGCTGGTGGAATAGCTGGTGATGCGGCCGGCGGCGTTGAAGTCCAGGCTTTCGACCAGCGTATCCCGCAGGATCGGCGCATTCACTTCGGCAAAGCCTTCCTCGACATGATACTGGCCGCGATAGGGCACGAAGTTGCCCGCGCCCCATTGGCCGGCCGCGCCCAGCGCGTTGGCTTCGATCACCCCGCCCTGTTCATGACGGTATTCCGCGCCGAAGGCGACCGCGACGGGACCGGCCGGAAGCTGCCAGGGCAGCACGCCTTGCATCGATCCCGACACCACATCCTGGTTCAGGGCGATCAGTTCCTGGTCCAGAATGCCGGAATTGGGGTCCTGGCCCGGATTGACGTAGAGCTGGGCTGCTTGCGACGCCACATTGGTGCCGAAGATGTCGAGCGGCTGGCAGCCTGCCGCCGCCGCATTGCCCAGCAGAAGGGCGCGGCACTGGACGCTGCCGATGGGAAGGCCAGATGTGCCGACATTGGCGGCCGTGACCTTCACCGCATCGGTGGCGAAATTGTAGTGCGAGGTCAGGCTGTCATTGTTCAATCTCTGGGTCTCGCGCACGCCGCTGTGCTGGATATAGGCCGTCCAGCGCCAGTCGTCGCCGAGCCTGCCTTCGAGCGTGAACACGCCGCGTGTCAGGGCACGATCGTTGATGTTGCAGGGCGCGCCCACCGTCTGGCACAGGTCGCTGAGCTTGTAATCGTTGGCGGGCATGTTGTTGGCGTTCTCGGTCGCCACCAGGAGCGCCTGTGCGGGTGCTGTGGCAGTGCCGGATGTGCCGGTCCCCGCGTTATAGCCGTTGGAGAGCGTGCCAAAGGCCGATGCGATGGATGTGGGCAGATAGGCGTTGTCGGCACGCACCGTCACTAGCGTCTGGCGCGCGCCGCCCAGGCTGCGTTCGCCGGAAAGGCCATAATTCAACTGGAGGGAGGCGGTGATGTCGGGCGCGACGTCATAGCTGGCATAGGCGAACACCGTGCCATGATGATAAGGCACTGCCAGCGGAGTGAAGCGGATGATGCCGGTGCGTTCATTGTTGGTGCAGCCATTGTAGCAGCTGGTGCCGAAGATGGTGCCCGGATTAAAGGCCGAAACCGCGCCGTTGGCGCCGAACTGAAGACCCGTCAGCGCATTGGCGGCGAGCGTCGAACCCGCGCCACCCGCGGTGTTGCCCGCGACCAGACCGCCCTGTGTCACCTGAATGCTGCCGACATGATCGGCATGGACGAACAGCGGCTGGCCGTTGCCGGGCGCATAGGCCGGGTTCTGCACCAGGCTTGAGCCCTGCCACCAGCCGGCCTGGCCCAGGAACACCGCATCGGGGCTGGTGGTGTAATTGCCCGCCAGCACCACATGACCGCGATCGCCGTCGAAGCCCGTGCCCCAGGCGCCTTCCACCGCCAGCTTGCGCTGGTTCTGGTCGGTGGTGTCGCCCAATGTCAGATTGGCTTTCGCGCCTTCAAACTGTTTGTCGAGGATCAGGTTGACCACACCGGCCACCGCGTCGGAGCCCCAGGCGGCGGATGCGCCGCCGGTCACCACATCCACCCGCTTCACCAATGTCGTGGGCAGGGTCGAAAGATCGACGCCGCCGCCCAGAAGGTTCGACGACACCACACGCTGGCCGTCGAACAGGACAAGCGTGCGGTTGAGGCCCAGATTGCGCAGATTGACGGTGTCCAGCCCCGCATCGCCCTGGCTGACATCGACGGCATTGCCGCCATTGTTGAGCGAAGGCGAAGCCCCCATCGACGGCGTCTCGCGGATCAGGTCGCCAATGTCGATCTTGGCGTCACGTGCGATCTTGTCGGCGCCGATGACGGTAACCGGCGTGGGCGCCTCGAACCCGGGCAGCGAAATGCGCGAGGCGGAGACTTCGATGTTCTCCGGGACGCTTTCCGATGCATCCTGCGCCATGGCGGGCATGGCAAAGACGGCGCAAAGCATCGCCGCCAGGGTCGGACGCAGGAAAAACATGGAAAAGGCCCTTCAACGTAAAAGGCCCGTCTAGGCGAGAGGCGGTAAATCAATTGCCAACCGGCGCTGCGACCTTTTCAACCAGGGGCTGCGAACGCCGGCGAAATGCCACTTTTCCGCACTCCGCAAGGCAAATGTTTCCATCGCCAACGCCACATCTCAGCGCGCGGCGGTGTCCTTTTGAATCTGCACGAAGGCGATCTTGTTCAGGCCGCTCTCGGCCAGCCAGAGATTGCCGTCGGGCGTATGCACCATGTTGCGCACCACCCCGCCGCCGGAGGGGATCGGCCAGGTCTGGAACTGATGCGTCCTGGTGTCGAAGCGCACCAGCGTATTGGGCTCGGTCTCGGATTCGCTGTACCAGATCGCATCGCCGATCGCGGTGATGCCATAGGGCCGCGACTTCGGTCCCCCCGGTGACGGCCATTCGCTGACCGCGCCGGTCTTGGGATCGAGCCGGCCCAGATATCCCCGGCCGTAATCGCTGTACCAGATGATGTCGTCGGCGGTGATGGCGACGCGGCGCGGCCGCGCCTCGGCATTGGGCAGGACAAATTCGCGGATCGCCAGCGTGTCGGGATCAAGCCGCGCGATCTTGTTGCTGCCGAACTCCACGAACCAGGGCACGCCATGGGAATCGATCACCATGCCGTAGGGATTGGAACGCGGCGTCGGCGAGGTCACCAGCTTGACCTCGCCGGTTCTGGGATCGAGCCGGCCCGCCATGTTGCCGCCCTGCACGGTGAAATAGATGTTGCCATTCGGCGCCATCAGCAATGTGTGCGGATCGTGCGCGGCCGCATCGGGCATGGGATATTGCGTGACCTTGCCGGTCGCGGGCTCAAGCTTGCCGATATAGGCCTTGAAGTTGGCGGTGTACCAGACATTGCCGGCGGCATCGGCGATCAGGCCATGCGGACCCGAACCGGGCGGCAAGGGAAATTCCTTGAAGCTGTGCGCCTTGGGATCGAAACGCCCCAGCACACTGGCCATCTGGCCGGTGTACCAGACCGAACCGTCGGGTGCGACCATCGGATCATGCGGACGCGAGCCCGGCGTGGGCACGTCCCATTCGGTGATCGTCACTTTCACCACGCCAGGAACGACGGCGGCGGCGGGCAGCGCCCTGGGCGGGAAGTTCTTCGCCAGATAATCGACCACCGTCGCGAACTGGCCGGGCGACACCTTGGCCCCGTCATTGACCATCATGTGCACCACCGTTTCCCAGTCGGCATGGCTGTGGCCGGTATTGGTGATGTTGGTCAGCGCATGGCAGGCGCTGCAGGCCGATGCCACCGTGTCTTTTCCGGGGCCGTCGGGAAGATTGGTTTGAGCAAATGCCGGCGCGGCGGCAAGCAGCAGGGCACCGGAGAAAAGAAGCGATTTGCGCGGCATGGCGGCCACCTCGCGTCCGGGGTCTGGCAAAATTACGCCTCGGCATTTTGGGGGTCAATCGCGGGGCGTGCTAGCGTCCTCCCAAAAATGGGGAGTTCCGCGCATGATCATGTCCCGCAGGAATGTGATGGCGGGGGCGGCTGCCCTGCCCTTTGCCGCTCCCGCGGCCGCGCAGGCTATCCGCAAGGTCGCCGTGACGGTGGATGCGAGCAAGGTGCTGGCGACCATTGCGCCCGACTATATGGGCCTGGGCTTTGAGATCTCCTCGGTCGCGGTGCCGGGCCTGCTGGCGGCGTCGAACCACGCTTACGTCAAGCTGGTGCGTGACCTGGGCCACGATGGCGTGATCCGCATCGGCGGCAACACATCCGACTTTTCGCGCTATGACCCGCATGGCACGGCGGTATCGGCGCCCAAGGCCACGGTCGTCACCGAAGCCAATCTGCGCGAACTGAAAACATTCATCGATGCTGTTGGCTGGAAGCTGATCTGGGGCCTGAACCTGGGCGACGACAAATTGGACAATGCGGTGGAAGAAGCCCGCGCGGTGACGGGCATCATGGGCGACAAGTTGCTGGCGCTGGAGATCGGCAACGAGCCCGACCTCTTTCCCCACTCCGGTCATCGCGGAGCCGATTACGGCTATCCCGCCTGGTTTTCAGACTATCGCCGTTACAAGCAGGCGATCCGCGCCGTGCTGCCGCATGCGCCGTTTGCCGGGCCGGACCTTGCCGGCGCCACCGACTGGATGGAGCAGTTCGCGCGCGACACTAATACGTTAGAGGGGCACGACATCGCGTTGCTCACCGCGCATCACTACATCACCGGCCAGGCCAGTCCCGCCGCCACCATCGAAACCATGCTGGCCAACAACACCAAATACGATCCCGTGCTGGCGCGCTTCCAGGCTGCTGCGCAAAGCGCGGGCAAGCTCTGGCGCATGTGCGAGACCGCCAGCTTCTCCGGTGGCGGCAAACAAGGCGTCAGCGACATCTTCGCGGCGGCGCTATGGGCGCTGGATTATCTGTTCGTGCTGGCGGAGCATGGCTGCGCCGGGGTGAACATGGAGACCGGCGTCAATCATCTGGGCTGGATCAGCCACTACACGCCGATCAGCGATGACGGCCGTGGCAACTATGCGCCCGCGCCGGAATATTATGGGTTGAAAGCGTTCGCCCAGATGCCCAAGGGCGATGTGCTGGCGGTGGATTGCCAGGCCGGCGACCTCAATCTCACCGCCCATGCGGTGAAGAGGGGCAAGGACATCTGCGTGGCGCTGATCAACAAGGACAAGCACGACGCAGCGGTCACCATCGGAACAGGCGGCATGGTCCGTGCCACTCGCGGGTTGGGACTGAGCGCGCCTTCGGTGGAGGCACAGTCAGGCATTGGCCTGCGCCCGGTGGAAGTCGCTTCCATCAGGGATGTCGATGTGCATGTCGGTGTCGGCGCGACCAGCGCCGTGCTGGTGTGGCTCAGCGCCTAGTGTCACTTGCGATCGAGCCCGACCATCCCTTTCCTCTCCCCTTGAGGGGCCCACACAAAAGCCAACGCAAGCCGCCGATTGAGATGCTTCATCGACGGCAGCAGGGACAGCAGTGCAAACCGCTCCGTACTCAATGACCGACAAAGTCTGCTGGAGTAATGAGCGGACATGTCCACTTTGCGCCAGAAGCGGACATTGCCGGGTATCCTGCACTCTATTTGACGCGGCTGTAGGTCGTTTGCCTGTCACTATTCGGATTGCCCGGCTTGGGTCTCGCAACGAAGCTGTTGCCGTCAAAGTTTGAAATAATTGCCTCTTCAGTGATCGTCATGCCTCTCACCATTTTCGCCACGACGTTATGGTTGATCACCGTGTTGCCCTTTACCTCGTAGGTGCCCGCAGAAGCTGCGTAGGGTGCCCACTCATTATAAAGCGCGATCTTTTCCGCATCGGTTAGGTTTGCTGGGTCCTTCGGCGCAGGCGCTTGCGTGCGTGGTTCACTGCCATTGACCCTGAGTGCGCTGTAATAGCCGCGAGAAAATATGTATAGGCTCGGTTGTGGGTTAGTATTGACCACTCCTGCTTGCACAACCTTGGTGACTTGCCAGACGCCCTCAAGGGCTTTTGCAGTCAGGCCTTCCTGCGCGAATGCAGCCTGCCGGGCAAAAGTAAAACAGCAAAACGCTGCACCAAATGCCAACAATCCAATATTGAGCGCCCTTGTCATTATTGCCCCTCCTCATGTTCTTCGCGGAAAACTGATAGACCAGCATTATCAGGTTTACCCAGTCCCATAGCCAGATCCGCTTTGCGCCAATAGCGGTCATTCGCGAACGCCAAAAGCCGGGCCAGAATAGTCGAAAGCGACCTGGTAGAGCCTAACGCCTTGTCCGGCCAAAAAGATCGATCAACTCCGCAATCTTCTTTCGCCGATCCGATTGACCGGGTATCGGGGGGGCAATCGCGTGGCAAAGCGTTGGAACAAGAAGGCAAAACGCGCGGACGATGGATTCGGATTGCGTGCGGCCGGCGAAGCAGAGGGCGAATGGTGGCTCCGCCGGATCATGGATTGGGCAACACGCAGTGAGCGTCTCTGGAGGTGCCAGAGGCGCCCACGGCGGTTGGAAGGCATGTGTTACTTGCTGGCGAACGCGCGGTGCTGGTTGCCGGACACAGCCGCGATACGCGCCGAGGTGTCGGCAACGGCGTGGCTCATGCAGGTCGCGTGCCACCGCCGGTAGAAGAGCGAGGTCGTATGCGGGTCAGCCACGTTGCAGGTGGCTTCGGCGGCCTTCTCGATGCGGCTGTTCAGGACTTGGACGTCCGCAGGCCGGGACAGGTCGAGGTCACCGAAACGGACGACGGCAGAAGGGCCGGCCTGGGCTGCGGTGATTGTCAGCGTCAGGATGGCGGCGGTGATGAATGTGCGGAACATGGCGGTCTCCTTTGGTGGGGTTGGGTTGGTGCATCCCGGTCCCGCCTGGAGCCTTTTTGCGCCGGTTAGCCATTTCGCCCCTGCCGGCCGGCGGCGTATAGTCAGCCGGGGCTTTGAGGACTGGATGGTCGAACGAGGCATTTGGGCTCCTTGAGGCTTGCGCCGGTTTGCCCAGCAATCAGGCCGCAATTCCGCCTTTTCCGCGCGGCGCTCGAACCGACAAACGGCTGATGATTGGCCGTCAAATGGCCGGCAAATGGGTGACAAGTGCCTTGGCAGACACCTGACTAGCGCCGATGAACGAGGAGACCGTCCGTCAAGGGCACATTGACCTGTCGCGAGAGAGCGATTTTTCGCTGGGGGTTTTGCAGATCAGTCCTTCGACCCGTGAGGTGGTCCGCGACGGCCGGCGCGAGACGCTGGAGCCCAAGGCGACGCAGGTTCTGGTCGCCCTCCATCAGGCGAGGGGACGGGTGGTATCCCGCGACGAGCTGATTGCCCGCTGCTGGGATGGCCGCATTGTCGGCGAGGATGCCATCAACCGGGTGATCTGGCGGCTGAGAAGGCTGTCCGAGGACGACGCCATCTTCACGATCGAGACCATCCCCAAAGTGGGCTACCGCCTCCTGCTTCCGGCAGGAAAAGCAGAGCCGCCTGCCGTCTCGCCGCCAACCCGACATATCATGAGAATTGGGCGGCGCCCGGTCATCCTGGGGTGCGCCGTTGTGGCGGGAATTGGGGCAATAGCCGCGGCATGGCGAGCGGGACTGTTTGGCGCGAGCCGAGCGCTAGCCAACTCGGTCGCCGTATTGCCCTTCGCCAATGTGGGCGGCTCTCCCGCCCAGGACTATTTTGCCGATGGCCTTTCTGCGGAGGTTCGGGCGGCCCTGGCGCGCAATACGCTCCTGCGTGTCGTAGGCCAGGTCTCTTCGAACGCGTTCAAGTCAAGTTCTGAAGATGCCGAAACCATCGCCAGGAAGCTGGGCGTAGCGTTCCTCCTCGACGGAAATGTCCGACTGGCTGCAAACCACGTCCGGGTGAGTGCCGAGTTGATCCAGGGCGAGTCGGGCTTTAGCCGCTGGGCGCAGACCTTCGACCGCGCCATCGATGATATTTTTGCGGTGCAATCCGAGATCGCAGATGCCGTCGCCGCGGCGCTCACGCGCGAAGTCGCCGTGACGACACCCGTTACGCAAGCCGGCGGGACGACGAATGTCGCGGCTTTCGACGCCTATCTGCGGGGGCGCGCCGATTTTGCGCTGGCGGCAGGCCCAGACACGGACCACTCCGCCCTTGCCCATTTTGAGGGGGCTATCGCGTACGACCCGAAATTCGGCGCCGCCTATGCCGCGCGCTCACGAACCCTGGTCGCAATCGCCAATCAGCAGGCCGCGGGCGGTGAACGCCAACTTCTCTACGATCAGGCAATTGCAGCCGCCAAGCAATCTATTGTCTTGGCGCCCGACCTTGCCGCTGCTCATTCAGCCCTGGCTTTCGCTCTGGTCAGCGGCCGCCTCGACTTTCGGGGCGCTCGCACGCCTTATGAACGCTCCTATGCCCTGGGCCGAGGCGATCCCGATGTACTGGGCCGCTATGCGCTTTATTGCGCGCAGACCGGACGGCTCCGCGATGCGGAAGCGGCAATCCGCCAAGCCCGGGATCTCGATCCTTTAAACCCCAGGACCTATTTTGATATTGGTTACATTCAATTCTTCGCGCGCCACTTCGGCGATGCCATTTCCTCCCTGGATCGCGTCCTGGCACTCAGTCCGCAGATGGCCAATGTGAACGGCTATCGCGGCTACTGCTTTTTGTTGATGGGCAAGCTCGACGACGCCGAGCGGGCCTTCCAGAAGGAGACAAGCCCGATTACCCGGCTGCCGGGCCTCGCCATGGTCGCCAAACGGCGCGGAAACGAGGTCGGCTCTCGCGAAGGGTTCGCCAGGCTGGTCGCCGAACTCGGCACTAACGGCTTGTACCAACAGGCAGAAGTACTGGCGCAGTGGGGTGACGACAAAGCAGCCGTCGCCGCGCTGAACCTGGCCCGGACAAACCACGATCCGGGACTGTTTATGGCAGGCGAAGACCCTCTGTTGGACGGGATTCGTGCGAATTCCGACTTTTTGAGGTTGCTGAAGGAACTTGGACTCGGCGGTTAAGCTTGCGGAGTTGCAGGCCGCATAGCCCCAGTCAGGATCATAAGGTCCAAGTGCTTGAGGAAAAATGATTGACGACACCGCTCAGGGTCAAGGTGACTCTGACCGGCCATGAGCCGCACAGATTTACCGGATCATGGCGATTCACCGGATTAGCCCAATTCACGGGGTCGTAGCGATTAACGGGATCAGCGCGATTTATCGGATCGGCGCGATTTACGGGATCAGCTCGATTTACCGGATCGGCACGATTTACCGGATCGACACGATTTACCGGATCGGCACGATTTACGGGATCAGCACGATTGACGGGATCAGCGCGATTTACGGGATCAGCGCGATTTACAGGATCGGCGCGATTTACGGGATCGGCGCGATACATACGCCTCAGGAAGGCATTTTCGGCCTCAAGGCATTTGATGCGGCGTCTCTGCATTCTTTCTGGTCCAGATCGGGCAAACAATTTGGCCAACCGAGCGCCGATCGGAGAACCGATTCCCGTACAAGGGTCCGGACCGAACCCAGCGCGGTAGGCACCATTGTCCCCACGTGTTACCTCGTTGAAGCAAGCCTGATTCAGGTAAAGCTCGGGCGTTATAAAACCTAGCCTGGAACCAAATGACGCAAATAGTCCGGCGTAAAGTGGCGCTACAGCGCTGGTACCACCAATGACCCGGTTCTTCCCATGAACCACAACTTTATAACCGGTGTGTGGATCAGCATTCGCCGACACGTCCGGCACCATACGGCCGGGTCCGTTAGGGGCACCGATCTGCCAATTTGGCAGCGGAAATTGAGTCGAGAATCCGCCGCCTGTCCCTTCTCCATTTGTTTGGCCAGGATTGTTGTTCCAAACAATCTCGCGTTCAGAAGTTTTCTTTGTTCCTCCGCATCCAATGATGGCAGGACACGAAGCGGGTAAATCCACGTTAGCCGCATAGGGACCACCATCGTTCGAGTTGTTGTCGCCGGACGCAGCAAAAATAACCATGCCAGAGTCCACGGCGTCAGCCGCGGCAATTGCCATATCGTTGGCTTCACTCGGTCCCCAATTGGCCTCATCCGATCCCCAGGAAATGGAGCATATGTCGCAGCCATCTGATGTAGCCGCTCTAACTGCCGCCGCAATGTCGCGCGCCCAATAGATCCGAATTGAAGCGGGTTTTCCGGTTGCCGCAAAGTAAGACGCCGCCGCCACCTGAATGTCCAAAGCCACTTCGATATCTGGACCGTCAGGATCATGGGGATCCGGATGATTCTTTGTTCCATCAACCGAAACGTCTTTGATATGAGGGATCGGCTGCCTATATCGGGAAAAAAATTCTTCCATATCTTCCCTAAGCCAGCCGCCGCCCAGTTCAACGAGGGCGATGGTGCCACCGCCGATTTGGTTCGAAGGCCAATTGTATTCCTTGCAGAGCTCCGGCACGTCCCAACCCGTAATTTCCGCGGCTGTTGTGGTCCACGGCGTTCTGAAATACGGCTTGAAGTGCCCACGGTGGTATTTTCCCGGGTACTCCGAACTGCCAGCGTCGACGGTCGCACCCATCTTATTGCTCCCTTCAATTTCCAGGACATTGATCCAATTTTGTTAGGTCAAAACAATCTGGCCGATAATTGTCTGCACGCGAACTTGGCCACCCTATTGCGCTACATCAGCGCGTGCTTCGCAGGAATATCCCGGCCGCCTTCACCACGAAACATCGCTTCGCATGTCTGGAAGGAGCAAACGCGTCGTCGGGCACAGTCAAATGTTTGACAAGCTCAAGCCACGTCTCGGCGTAGTACCGAGGCGCAAGTATATTTGGAGATGATGGGACGCAGATCCGTCCTCTATGTGAAAAAGAGATTGCGAAAGTGCCCGCAGAAGACCGAAACAAACTGTTGCGCCAATTGGAATTGGCCTTCGCTTCGCAAACTGGAAAGCAACCGGGCTATGCGGAACTGGGAGCTGGGTGAAGCGCGGTAGGAGTTGTAATTCAAGCGGGCGCAAACCGTACGTTGCACAAATACAACTTCCCGAGCTGGTCTGCAAGTTCAAGTTACAGCGGTGTAACGAACTTTGTACCAAGCGTATGGCTGCCGCAAATATCCTTCCGCATGACGATTTCTCAAGATTCAGGGCCTTAATCGTCGATGCCGAACTAGCTCTGCCTCTGCATGACGGTGCTCTCCTTGTTCGCCAGAGTAGGAGGCTCGTGGATCAGACTGTGATGCTGGTTTGCGTGCTTTCAGAAAATCCGGACCGTGGACACCGTAAGCTGCGTCAATGGGGTGCCCCGCCTCCACCCAGCCTGCTCAGTTCGGACAGAGATCGATCAACGGATGCACCAGGCGCGCATGCCTTCCTGTTCCAGGAATTTCTCGGCACCTGCTCCATGCAGCATGGCCAGCGTCGCCGTCAGTCCCGCTTCCACGCAGCTTGCCGCCGCCACCGTCACCGAACGCGGCGCGTCCCTGACCGGCCAGCCGGTGCGCGGGTCCAGGATGTGGGAATAGCGCACGCCATCCTTCAGCAGATAGCGCCGCGCATCGCCGCTGGTGGCAAGCCCGCCCTGGGCCAAGTCAAGCATCGCCGCCATGTCGCCGTCACGCTCGACGGAAGCAATCGCCACATGCCAGCGACGCTCGCCCGAGCGCGGGCCCGATACCGCCAGGTCGCCGCCGAAATTTACCAGCATGGGCGCACCGCACACCATGCGCGCCTCCGCCAGCGCCCGATCCACGGCATATTCCTTGGCCAGCCCGCCGAAATCGATCTCCATGCCTTCGGGCAGCGTGAAATAGGGCTTGCGCCAGGTGGCCTTGTCCCAGCCGACCAGCGCGCGCAGCGCCTCGACCTGCACAAGATCGGGAAGCCTGTCCGAGCCGTCGAAAGTCCAAGCGCGGCGCAGCACACCAGAAGTAATGTCGAACAGCCCGTCGCTGATCTCGAAACATTGCGCGGCAAAGTCCAGCAGCCGCGCCGTCTCCTTGTCCACCGCGATCGTCTGGCCGCCGGCGTGATTGATGCGGCTGGTGACGCTGTCATCGCGATAGCGGCTGTACTTGTCCTCGATGCGGCGCGCCACCGCCATCACCGCGGCCGCGGCCTTTCCCGCATGGGCGCGGTCCGCGGTCTCGACGCGGACCTCGCAGGGCGTCGCCATCGCCTGGAACTGGCAGAGGAAATCCTCCCCCGACCGGGTCAGCGGGATCAGTGGAATTTCCATTGCAGCCCGGCCTCGATGATCGCGGCATTCGCGCCCTGGAACAGGTTCTGGTTCTTCAGCTGGCCGGGGGCGTCGACGGGATGATGTTGCCCCATCTGGGTGTAATAGTCGCCACGCAGATAGAGTTCGGCGCGCCCCGATACGTGCACGCCCAGCATCAGGCCATAGGTGACGGCGTCGAAACGGCTCAGCCGGCTGTCGGACGAGGCATAGGTGGGCAGCGTGGCGCTGCTCAACAGGTAGGGATAATAGAAATTGGCGGCGGTCTGATGATAGAGCCGTCCGTTGGGCTCGATATACCAGGCCTTGCCCAGGCTGATGCGCTCCGACAGTTCGGCGGTCTCCGATGATATGCCCCAGCTGTCGCGGAAATAGCGAATGGACACTTCGGTCAGGGAACGCCCGAACATCAACTTGTTGTCCCAATAGACGCTCTGAGTCTGGCGCGAGCCGGGCCTGCTTTCATAAAGCGAACTGATGGGCTCGCCGCTTGTGGGATCAACCAGCGAGATCACGCGATAGGGATCGGTCTCATAGCCCTTTTGCGAGTCATAGGCGTAGTTGAGCGCGGTCAGCCAGTTGCGCGACATCACCTGGGTCACGCCCAGCACGAAACCCAGCTGGGTCTTGTCGCGGCTTGTCTGCGGCTTGAACTGGGCGTTCATCACACTCAGTGGCGTGGGGATGCCGCCGAACGGAAAGGAGGAATCGAATTCGCCGTTCAGGTCCAGGCTGACGGTGGTGTTGTCGGCATTGAAATTCTGCGCCAGGCGCCCGCCGACGGTGATGGACTGGTAGTCCTGCTCGCGCGAGAAGCCGGCGCTGACGCCCGCTTCGGAAATCGGGCCGATGGGCTCTGACCAGCCCGCCGAAATCGCGGCGCGATCATCGTGGAACCCCTTGTCCACCGGCAATGTGTTGGGCGCGACCGTATATTGGCGGCCCAGCGCCGCGGCAGCGATCTGGCCCGGCGTGGGCGGAAGCTGGATGACGGTGCTGCCGCCCGAGGCGCTGGTCACCGTGGTGGTCGAGCCCACGGGCCGCAAGGGCGTGACAAAGTTCTGCGGCAGGTCCGACGGCACCGCGCCATTGGGCGTTGCGCCCGACACGGA
Source organism: Rhizomicrobium sp. (assembly GCA_036488555.1). Lineage (GTDB taxonomy): Bacteria > Pseudomonadota > Alphaproteobacteria > Micropepsales > Micropepsaceae > Rhizomicrobium. The sequence continues at coordinate 214,187 of DASXHL010000048.1, read as the reverse complement.
ATCGGCCACCGCGCTGAGGCTGAGTTGCTGGCCCACCGGACCATGCACGGTCAGGCTGGCCGAGGGCTCAATCGCCTGCACCCGGCCGCCCACCTCGGAATAGATGAGAAGCGCGCTGTCGATTTCCGAATAGGCGATGCCCGGACCGAAATTGTCGCGCCCCTGTTTGTCCAGGCCGTAAAAATCCTGCGCCGCCGCGCCATCGCCATAGCCTTGCGCGGCCGCGACCAGGAGTGTCGTGGAGACGGCCGAGAGCGCGCGCTTGATCCGCCCCCCTTTGCGCTTCTTCAATTGCAACCGCAGCCCCCGCCGGCGAAACCACGCCCGCCGCTCGAGGCTTCCTTGCTGAAATAGATGTGATCGTCCGCCGCCGCGCGCAGCGGATAGGGATTGAGCTGCATCTCCGGCCGCGCCATCAGGTCTTTCTCCCAGGGGCGCGGGCCCAATGCGCTGCAGCCGGCGCACAGGCAGGCCCCCATCAGAACGGCGATGCGAAACAGCCGGCTGTTCATGGCCTGTGCCCCTATGGCGCCTTTTCCTGCAACAGCTGGACGACGTCGGCCTGATAGGCGCCTTCCTGGCTGGTGACGAAGCCCGCATGGGTGGTGCGGATGCGGCCATCGCGACCGATCAGGATCGCGGTCGGCATGTCCTTGAAATTGAACTGTCGGGCGATGTCGCCCTTGGGGTCATAGACGATGTCGAGCGCGCCCCGGTTTTCCGCCAGGAAGGCGTCGGCGGCATGGCGGTCGCGGTCCAGATCCACCGCGATGACGGCGAGGCCTTCGCGGCCATAGCTCTGCTGCAGTTCGTTCATCCAGGGAAAGGACAGATGGCAGGGCGTGCACCACGAGGCCCAGAAATCCAGATAGACGACCTTGCCCCTGTATTTGGAAAGATCCAGTGGTTCCGCGCGGGCCGCCGCGGCCCCCGCGAACAGCATCAGGACCGCAAGACACAAGGCATGCCGCTTCATCACATCACTGACCGGAAAGGATTCCCTGTGCGGCAGTTAGCAGTGCGCGGCGCTTTTCTGCATTACCGTCATTCGTCTTTTTGGTGAGGTTCGCCACCGGCAGCAAGTGATAATTGTTCGCAAGCGCATGAATGCGCCAGCGGTACCGTTGTATTATCCCATGCGAACCGCAATTTGTGCGCATGGATCATCCCGGCAATGCACTCGGACTTGAGGCATGTGTGCGGCTTCAAGTATACGGAAGCACAACATTCTGTTTACGGCGGATTCCGTCTCTGCGGTCCAGCATGGCGATGCTGGACAACAGGAGTAAACAGCATGAGCATCACAGCAGTTGCGCACGCCGCGCCCGCGATGTTTGCATCACGGACGCCAGAAGCGGCAGAGGGACCCGGACCCGATCATGATGGAGACGCAGACGACAAGAGCGTTTCGCCCGCGCCGGCGCCTGCTGTTTCCCCAAGCGCGCCCGGCGGCATGGGAGCGGTCGTCAACATCAAGAGCTGATCCGGCCCGGAGGGCGCCGGCATGACCATCCTGATCGTGGAGGACGAGGCCGAACTCGCCAGCCATATCCAGCGCGGACTACGCAGCCACGGCCTGGAATCGGAATTGAGCCCCCGGGGTGATCTGGGCTACCGGGCCGCGCTGGCCACCGGTTACGATCTGTTGATCGTGGACCGGATGCTGCCGGGCATGGACGGACTGACCATGGTCCAGCAGTTGCGCGAAAAAGGCTGCAACGTTCCCGTGCTCTTTCTCAGCAATCTGGGCGGGCTGGACGACCGGGTCGAGGGCCTGAACGCGGGGGGCGACGACTATCTGGGCAAGCCCTTCGCCTTCACCGAACTTCTGGCGCGGGTCAATGCGCTGCTGAGGCGCCCCCACAAGCAGGAAGAACCGCAGATCCTGGGTGTGGCCGACCTGGAGATGGACCGCATCAAGCGCACCGTGACCCGGGCGGGCAAGCCGATCGCGCTGCAGCCGCGCGAGTTCAGCCTGCTGGAATATCTGCTCAAGCAGAAGGACAAGGTCGTGACCCGGACCATGCTGCTGGACGGAGTGTGGAACTATCATTTCGATCCCAAGACCCATATCGTGGAAACCCATGTCAGCCGGCTCCGGGGCAAGATCGGGCCGGACATCATTCTTACCGTCCGGGGATCGGGGTATATGATCCGTGCGCCTCGCTCAGACCATTAAATCGGCGAGCTTCAAGCTCGCCCTCGCCTATGTGCTTCTGTTCGCCGCCTCCTTCGGCGTGCTGGCGGTCATCACCTATTTCTCGGTCACGTCCGAACTGAGCCGTCAGTTCCACCGCCGCATCGTCACGGAAACCCATTCGCTCGAAACCGACTTCCGCCTGGGCGGCGTTGCCCAACTGCTGCGCACCATTTCCGAACGCCAGCGCGGCCATCTGGTGGGCGGACTGGACTATTCGCTGATCGACCGCCAGGGCACACATCTTTTCGGCACCATGCCCATCGTGCCCTGCAAGCCGGGCTGGACCACCATCTTCGGTCCGCCGGACGGCGACGAAGCCCCCGGAGAGATGGAACAGCTTGGCGTCTATGTCACGCCGCTGCCCAACGGCATGTGCCTGTTCGTGGGCAATGACTGGGGCGAGGTGCAGAATTACGGCCGGCTGGTGCTGCAGACCTTTGCCTGGGTCTTCCTCTTGTCCTTGACGCTGGCGGCGGCGGGCGGCCTGTTCCTCAGTTCCGCCTTCCTGCGGCGCATCGAGACCATCCGCCAGACGGCCGACGCCATCATTCGCGGCGACATCCGCCGGCGCATCCCCAGGCGCAAGGCGCCCGACGAGCTCGACAAGCTGGCCGCCACCCTGAACCTGATGCTGGACCGCATGACCGGGCTGATGGATTCGCTGCGCCACCTGTCCAACAACATCGCGCACGATCTCAGGACGCCGCTCGGCCGCATGCAGCGGCTTCTGGAAACCGCGCGCAACGAGAAGATGACCGTGACCGAATATCAGGCCGCCATCGAGACCTGCGCGCAGGAACTGGACGGCGTGCTGGAGATGTTCAGCGCCATCCTGCGCATATCCCAGATCGAGAGCGGCAACCGGCGCAACGGTTTTCGGAAATTCGATTTCAGCAATCTGGTGCTGGAAACCTGCGAGACTTTCTCGCCAGCCTTCGAGGAAGACGGCAAGACGCTGAACCATGACGTGGAGCCCGGGCTTTCGATCTATGGCGATCCCGAGCTTTTGACGCTTTCGCTATCCAATCTTCTGGAAAACGCCAATCTGCACACGCCCACGCCCGCCACCGTGTCGGTGTCGCTGCGCCATGTCGGCGGCCTGGTCGAGCTTGCGGTCAGCGACAATGGCAAGGGCGTGCCCGAGCCCATGCGCGAGAAGATCTTCGAACGGTTCTTCCGCGTCGACAGCAGCCGCGCCACCGCCGGAAACGGGTTGGGGCTGAGCATCGTGGCGGCGGTGACGGAACTGCATGCCGGGCGCGTATTTGCCGAAGACAACAATCCCGGGCTTCGCATCGGCATGGGCCTGAACCTTGCGTGACGGACAAAACGTGAAGAACGAAGTCTATGCGCATTCGCGCAGATGGGACCTGGTCAGCGCCCTGCCCCTGATCCTGTTCAATGTGCTGGCGGCGATCGGTTTCGTCATCACCGCGGCAAAAGCCATGCGCGGCGCCATAGATCTCGCGGGCGGGCTTCAGATCCTGTCCGAGGCCGGAAGCTTCGTCTTCTTTTCGCAGGAAGCGATCCTCGTCTGCACCCGCAGGTTGCCGCTGAAGAAGCTTGGCGGGCTGTTGCCGCGCGCAAGCGCGCTGCTGGCGGCTTACGTCCCCTTTGTCCTGGTTCTGTTGCCGCACAGAACGCTTTCGGTTCCGCAAGGAACAGCGTCGGTCCTGCTGCTGCTGGCCGGAACGATCGGGGGCATCGTGACCCTCGCCTTTCTGGGCCGGTCATTCTCTATTTTGCCTCAGGCCCGGCGCCTGGTCACGGGCGGCCCGTATCGGTATGTGCGCCACCCGCTCTATCTCTTCGGCGGGATGTCGCTGATCGGCGTGAGCCTTCAGTTCGCCCAGCCCTGGGCGCTGATGATCGCGGTCGCGGGCTTCCTGCTCCAGTTTCCGCGCATGCGCTATGAGGAGCAGATCCTCGTGGAGACATTCCCAGACTATGCCACCTATCGCGCGAAGACGGCGATGATCATTCCGGGGCTGTGAGCGGAAGTCCTGTTCATGCGCTGGGATACAAGTGAACGCAGGAGTTGATGGGGCGTCAGCCCTTGCCCTTGAGGGGAGATGAAGCTGAAGTAATGCCTTATGGTGGACCCGCGCGCTTGTGGTAAGCGCCCTCCCATTCAATACTCCGGATCTAGATACAAGGATTGCGATCAAGCATTCTTACCGGGGAGATCGCCATGGCTTCTCAAACGTGCATCCGAAAACTGCGGGCTGCACTCGCGCTTTCCGTTGCTTTGACTTTTGCAGTCGGTCCGGTTGTCGGAAGCGACGCCTCGGCGGCGGTGGATCAGAGCCCTGCGGACCCGGTCGGCGATCAACTGCGCGACCAACTCAACGATATCACGAACACTCCTGTTGACTTCTGTGATCCGGCGACACTCCACGCCCGCCTCATGGCGATATTAACGGCTAACGGAAATCTGCTTCGACATCAGTTGGCCAACCATCGTCCAGGCCCGGATGATGTAAAGCGCGCAGAGGATAGGGCAGTTCAAGCCAACAAAGCTGACGGTGGCGATCTGGTGGAAGACCTTCCCTATGTTACCGATTACGAAGACGCGGGAAGACGCGGAGATGTGAAGGCGCAAAAAGAGTTGTTTGCCAAAATGACCCCGGCCGCCCAGGCACAGGCGGCACAGCACGATCAAAACTTTACCCTGGCGATTAAATTATTGACGCCTTTGGCGGACGCGGGCGATGTAAATGCACAGATCAGGCTCGCTGGCATTTATTCTTTCGGTACCACGGGACTGTCAGCGAAGTATCTGCCGGCGCCAGACGCTAAAGTCCTGAAAATCCTGACAGCGGCTGGGATGCATTGGCCACCAGTCGAGCCGCCGGACAACCTGCCATTGGCGTTTAAATATTTTCAGTTGGCGGCGGCGAAGAGCAATTTTTTCGGACAATCGGGTTTGGCCAGGGCCTATGCCTGCGGCTTCGGCACTGAAAAAAATCTTATCCTTGCCTATATGTGGTTCAGCCTGGGCTTGGCCCAGCGAGGCGTGACGGTCGAGATGACAGGAGTTGCTTTACAGTCGAAAGGATACCAGAAGGACTACGCGCTGGATCGCGATTTCATTACCGCGCAGATGAAGCCTGAAGAAATTGAGCAGGCAAAACAGCATCTGACGCGATGCTTCAAAAGCGGATATAAGGATTGTGATTAAGCGGGAATGCCGTCCCGGCGATCGCTGCAATATCGGGACGCACGCAGTGGCGGTGTTCAGCTTTGCGTTTCCGGTGCCGCGTCCGCGAACATCTCTGGTAAACCTTCAGTTCGGGCAGGCTGCTTGATCATGCCCTCCTCTCCCCCAAGGGGGCCCAAGGGGAGAGGAGAAGCGACTCGCTCAGTTCGGGCAGGCCCCTAATTCGCCGGACAGCTCAAACCCATCGCGCTGGCCAGACGGTCTTTCAACGAGAGCATCTGCACCTGTCCCAATGCCTCGGGCTTGATGCCCGGACCCGACAGCATGAACACGCTGCGATAATCCTCGCGCATCGGCCAGAAGCCATGCTCGCCCTTTTCCGGCGGGGCGACATGGACCGGCCCACTCGCGTCGCGGCCAAAGAACATCACATGGGGCGCGGGCTCGAAGGCCGCCACCGCGTCGCCAAGCGTGGGCGCGTACTTGACCAGCTCGTCATGCGGCACTTCGCGGCCGATGTCGCTGCCCGGCTTCTTCGCCTCGCCGCGCAGCCAGTCGGCCACTTTGGAATCGGTGGTGGTGACCAGCCCGCCCATCGCCTTCAAGTCGCCGGTGACGCCGGCCTGGGCGGCAAGCGCCTTCAGGTTGGCGACATGGTCCAGCAGCTCGAAGCCGTGATCGGACACCAGCGCGAAGTCGTAACCTTTCGGCAGCGCCTTCAATATGTCGCCGATCAGCGCGTCAGTGCGTTCCAGCGTGGCATTGGCCTCGCCCGTATAGGGCCCGCGATCATGGGCATCGGAATCCAGGTCCACCAGATGGGTCAGAACCAGATCGGGCTTCTTGGTCTTGAGCAGATACAGCGTCGCCAGCGCGCGGGTGCGGTCATCCACCCATTGTTGCGGGAAGGACGGATAGGCGCGCGTGATCTCTTCCACCAGGCCGGGCGTGCCGTATTTCTGAACCGACTCCAGGTCCATCGAGCCGCCATTCCTGCGGATGAACACTTCCGGCAGGTTCCAGGTGATCTTGGCGTTCATGGTCACCGGCCAGGTCACTGCCGCCGTGGTCAGCCCCGCATCGCCGGCGCATTGCCACAAGGTGCGCGCCTTGAGCTTGTCCGCCGACCAATAACTCAACGCCGGATCGAGTGTGCCGCGGCCGTTGTTCAAGATGCCATGCTGGTCCGGGCGCACGCCGGTGATGATGCTGGTGTGCGAGGGCCAGGTCACGGTCGGCCACACGCCGACCACGCCATCGGCCCATGCGCTTTTCTTGAGCAGCCGGGTGATGTTGGGGATCTTCAGCCCCAGCTTTTCCCGGTCGCGGATGTAGCGCCAATCCAGCCCATCCACCGACACCACCATCAGCTTGCGGTGGGCGGGCTCAGACTTCCTGGTTTCAGACTGGGCGGGTGCGGCGAGCGCCGCACCCAGCATCAGAACGGTCAGAGGCTTCCTCAAAACGTCGCTCCCACGCCGAAGAAGATGCCCCGGCCATTTTCCAGGGCCGAATAGTTGAGTTCCTGATTGTAACCCACCACCTTTTGCGGCGTGGAGTCGGTCAGGTTCTTGCCCTGCACCCGCACCATCCAGTTCTCGTCGATCTGGTACATGATCTGGGCGTCGAGCGTGGACATGCCCGCCCACCACTGGTCGTTGGCCTGGTTGTTGGTGTCGAAGCTGATCGGCATCTTGGAAGTGTAGTTGTAGGCGAGCTGGCCGCTCCAGGCGTCATGACTGTAGAGCAGCGAGGCATTGCCCACCGTCTTGGCCGAGGCGATCAGCTGGGGCAGCTTGCGATAGGTGTTGTCGCTCATGCGGACGAAGGGCGCGTCGAAGTCGGTGAAGGACAGGTTGCCGCTGGCGCCGAAGTCCGACAGGAAGCCCGGCATCCAGTCCGGCATCCAGTCGAACTTCACGTCCGACAGGTTCAGTTCGATGCCCTGCACCTGCGCCTTGTTGACGTTCTGCGAGGTCGTGGTGGTCAGCGCCACCAGCTGGGACGTGCCGGGGATGCTGGCATTCTGCACGGTGTTGCTGACGGTGATGATCTCGTTATGGATATCCTTGTCGAACAGGGCGACCGAGGCGATCACGCCCGGCGCCGGATACCATTCCGCCGAGAGGTCGTAATTGGTCGCCTGGCGCGGCTTGAGGTTGGGGTTGGAGATGGTCTCGGTCGCCTGGGTGCCCGAGAAGGTCGCCGAACTGTTCTCCGCCAACTGGGCATATTCGGGCCTGGCCAGGTTCTGGGTCACCGCGGCGCGAATCTTGATGTCGTCGCTCAGGTCATAGACGCCGTTGATCGAAGGCAGCAGCCGGCCGTAATGGATGTTGCTGTTCTGCTGCTGGAAGTTGGTCGTGCTGCTCAGTGGCACCGGCAGATAATTCTGGATGTTCTGCTTGGTCGATTCAAAGCGCAGGCCCGCGATCACCAGGAAGTTGTCGGCCTTGTACTGCATCTGGCCATAGAAGGCGTTGATCATCTCGCCCAGCCGGAAATTGTTCACCGTGCTGGTCAGCTGGTCGGAAGCGTTCTCCTTGTACAATCCGGGATTGGCCGCAACGAAATTGATCACCGCATTGGGATCGACCAGGAGCATGGTCTGCCCCTCGCCGTTATACAGCGACAGGTTCTTGTTGATGGTGCCGATCTGGCCCAGCGTGGGCGCGGTGCCGGTGGGCACCAGGCGATACTGGGTCAGGTCATAACGCTGGGAAAGGTCGCGCCAGGTCCAGCCCAGCTTGAAGCCGAAGCCCTTGTCATCGCCATCGGTGTTGTGGGTCAGCTCCAGCTTGGTCTGGGGCAGATGGCTGATGCTCTGGTCGGTCACGGATTCGTGATAGACCTGATTGTAGTTGTTGGGGTTCTGGAACGCCGCCATGTTGTTGGGAATGAACAGCGCGGAGGTCGGCGCGTTCAGCTGATAGCTGAAGGCATAGGTCGAGCCGGTGACGCCGGTGAACTGGTCTTCGTCGTCGGTCTGGCGGTACTGGCCCACGCCGTAATTGGCGGTGAAATCCACCCGCGTGCTGGGCGAGAAATCGACCGCGGCATGACCCTGGATGTAGTTCAGCTCGCGATACTGGACATAGCGGTCGAAGTCCGATTCCGGGCTGCCCGAGGCGAAGCTGCCGGTGGTGGGCGAGGTGATGGTGGCGTTGCCCACGCGGTTCAGATACTGCGACCAGCGGTTCTCGTTGTTGACGAATTCGAAGAAGCCCGCCTCGATGTCGGCGCGGAACATGCCATGGTCGTTATAGTCCAGCCGGGTGAAGCCGGCCGGACGGGTGCGGTCATTGTCATAGAAATACCAGCGGTGACGGTCCGGGATCGGCGTCAGCCCGACCACCGAATCCCCAGGCTTCAGCGTGGTGGAGGTCGTGCTTGCGCCGCCTTCAAGCGGCGTGACATTCGCCGCCGTGCCGCTGCCCGCATAGGGATAATAGGAATAGCCCAGCGTGTAGGTGTTCAGGGTCGAGGAGGAGCGCTGGTAATAGCTCGCCTGCGCCAGGAAGCCGAACTGGTTGTCATCGCCGAACGTGCGGCTATAGGTGATGTCGCCCTGCCCGGACGGCTGCTTGGACTTGATCTGCTCGGTCGAGGTCCAGTAGGCGCCGTCGAGATGGGCGCCGAAGAATTCGCCAGGATGGTCGAAGGCGCTGCGCGTGTGCAGGTCGGTGACGCCGCCGATGGCGTCGCTGGGCTGGTCCACCGTCCAGGTCTTTTCCACGTCGGCATGATTGACCAGCACGGCCGGGATCACGTCCAGCGACACCGAACGCACGGTTTCCTCGGTCGAGGGCAGCGCCATGCCGTCAATGGTGACGGTGTTGTAGTCGGGGTTGAGCCCGCGGATGGTGAGGAACTGGTCCTCGCCGCGGCCATTGTTGATGGTCATGGTGAGGCCGGGCACCTGGCGCAGCGCATCGCCCAGGCCGAATTCCGGGGTCTGGCCGATCTCGTCGGAGGCGATGCCGTCCGACACGACATTGCTGGAGCGCTTGTCGTCGATCGACTTCTGCAGCGCATAGGACTGGCCGGTGATCGTCACCGTTTCGATCGTGCTTTGGGCGCTCGCGCCTTCGGCTGCAATAGCGGTCTGGGCGTTCGCGGCAGAGGCCGCGAACAGCGACACGGCCAGCACACAGCAGCCCGACATCAGGTGACGTTCAACGCGACTCGACATGGATTCCCCGTCTCTAAAAAAATTGTGCGCTGCACATAGGGGGGAAGCCCTGACAGATCGGTGACGCAAAGTTAAAGCTTCAGCGACAGTCCTCGCGCATTCCGTCGCATACGAAAGAAGTAGTATCGCGCGAACGCGCGCAACATCGGACGCGCGCAACATCAGACGCGGCGTGCGCGGCGGATGGGCACGAAGATCAATTGTTGTGCAAAGCAGGTCCCGTCAGGGGACCCGCGTCACCACTTATATGACATCTGCAGGAAGCCGCCATCGGGCGTGGCGTTCAGCGACGTGTCGATATTGTATTTGCGCTTGAAGGGCGTCGTCAGAACCATGCCATAACCAGCAGCGATGGCCGAACTCGCCAGCGTGTCATACCAGCGATGCTGGCGCGCCTCGACACGGCTGAAGGAAACAAAGGCCGTTGCCGCTTCCGCCGGCAAGCCATATTCCCAGCCATAGCGTCCGAACAGGAAGGAAGACCCCGAAGCGGCGACCGCAGTGGTCTCTGACGGGAAGGAGTGATAGTCCGAACCGTCCGGCCGTTCCTCGCGCACGATGTTCTTGAGCGCATAGACGGTGCCCACCGTCAGCACGCCTTCGACCGCAAGCTGGGCCAGGCCCACGCGGTCATGCTTGAACCAGGCGATTCCGGCGGCGGTCAGCGGCAGTGCGATGGCGACGCCGGTTCCCAAGGTTTCGATATCCTTGCGGGTCTTGGACAGCGGCGTCGTGTTGACCGTGAAGGCCTGCGCCTCGCCCCCGGCCAAGCCAAGAACAAGCATTAAGATGCTGATGTGCCGCGAGAAATTCATGTCCGCTCCAACGCCCCCGGCGGACCATAACTTTTTATGGTGCCCCGGCAAGGCCGGACTTTGGAAGGTTGGGAATCGGTAAGATTCGGTCCCGCCCGGGGTCGCAGCAACCGAAGAAAGAAATTATCCTCCCGCCCGCTGAAACCGCGCCATTTCCCCGCCGAATGTAAGGCAGTGGGAGGACAGCATGCATAAGCGGCACGTCCAGACGAGACCGGGGCTCTGGCGCAGGGCGTGGCGCGACGCCTTCGCGCCGATCAGCAATGCCGACGGCTTTTACCGCCATCGCATCGTGGTGCGGCTGACCCATTGGATCAATGCGCTCGCGATTCTGTTCCTGGTCGGCACGGGCCTCAACATCTTCAACGCCCATCCCCGCCTCTATTGGGGCCTGTATGGCGCCGATGCCGACACCCCCTTCTTCTCGCTGAACGCGATGGACACGGCGGCCGGTCCGCAGGGCGTTGCCCAGATCGGGCCACTGCACTTCAACACCACCGGGGTGCTGGGCTGGTCGAAAGTGGATGGCGAGTTCCAGGCGCGCGGCTGGCCCGACTGGCTTACTATTCCGAGCTTCCAGGATCTGGCCGATGCGCGGCACTGGCATTTCCTGTTCGCCTGGCTCCTGGCGATCAATGGCCTGGCCTATCTGGGCTACAGCCTTTGGGTGCGCCACATCCAGAAGGACATCTGGCCGACAGGTGCCGACATCCGCGCCATTCCGCGTTCGGTGCTGGATCACATCAGGCTCAAGCATCCCACCGGCGACGCCGCGCGCCGCTATAATGTGCTGCAGAAGCTGGCCTATCTGGGCGTAATTCTGCTGATCAGCCTGATGGTGCTGACGGGGCTGACCATGTCGCCCGGCTTCGACGCCTTTTTTCCCTGGCTGCTCGACCTGTTTGGCGGCCGCCAGTCGGCCCGCAGCATTCATTTTCTTTCGGCCAGCCTGATCGTTCTGTTCGTCATCGTGCATCTGGTCGAGGTGGTGCTGGCCGGCCCCGTCAACGAGGTGCGCTCCATGCTGGGCGGCCGCTATCGCATTCCCCAGAATCATTCCTCAAAGCATCATTCCTCAAAGGATCACGCCTGATGGCCAGCCTGAAGACCATTTCGCGCCGTGTCGCCATTGCGGGCGGCTTTGCCGGCGCCGGCTGGCTGATCGCCAACGCCACCCGCCTGACCGAGAACCAGAGCCTGAACCACGTCTTTGGCGCGGTGGAAGACTGGACCAAAACGGCGCAGCGCGGGCTCTTGCATCCCGAGCGGCTGGCGCGGGAGTACAGCGCTGCCGACATTTCGCCCGTGTTCAAGCCCAACGGCACATTCAATCCGGGTACGGATGAATATAACGCCCATGTGGCGAGCGGCTTCGTCAACTGGCGGCTGAAGGTGGACGGGCTGGTGGACAATCCGCTGTCGCTGTCGGTTGCCGACATCATGCGGCTGCCCCGGCGCACCCAGATCACCCGCCATGACTGTGTGGAGGGCTGGAGCGCCATAGGCATGTGGAGCGGCGTGCAGCTGGGCCTGATCCTGAAGGCGGCCGCGCTCAAACCCAATGCGCGTTATGCGGTGTTTCACTGCGCCGACAATTTGACCGGCGAACCGGCCAAGGGTGGCGAGCAGAGCCCCGGGCAATATTACGAGAGCATCGACCTGGTCGATGCCTTCCATCCCCAGACCCTGATCGCCTATGCGCTGAACGGCAAGCCGCTGGATGTTCCGCATGGCGCGCCGCTTCGGCTGCGCGTCGAGCGCCAGCTTGGCTACAAGCATGCCAAATATGTCGAGCGCATCGAGATCACCGACAGCTTCGCGCATATCGCCGGCGGCCGCGGCGGCTATTGGGAAGACCGCGGCTATGAATGGTACGCAGGGATCTGATCATTTCGGCCGCGTGGCTGTAACGCGCACAACATGCGCGGCGAATGGATCAGGCAGACAGTTTTCAGGGTGGATACCATGCGCAGATGGATGCTTGGCGGCGCGGCGTTTGTCGCGCTGACCGTATCAGCCGGGATCGCACTGGCCGTTCCGGCCAAGGCCGACCAGAAGCCTTTGACGGTGGTGGAACTGTTCCAGAGCCAGGGCTGTTCGGATTGTCCGCCCGCCAACGCCAATGTGATGGCGCTGAGCGGCCGTCCCGATCTTCTTACCCTGAGTTTCGGCGTGACCTATTGGGACTATCTGGGCTGGAAGGATACCTTCGCCTCGCCCCAATATACCGCGCGCCAATGGGACTATGCCCACGCCCTGCATCATGCGGAAGTCTATACGCCGCAAGTCGTGGTGAACGGCCGCGCCGACATTGTGGGACGCGACAAGCCGGCGCTGGAGGCGCTGATCGCGCGCGAGGCCAACAGTTCGGAACCGGACGTTCGCATCATGCCCGGCACGGTCACGGTGGGCAGCGGCAAGCCTGGACGCGCCCAGGTCTGGCTGGTGCGCTTTGATCCCAATATCGAGAATGTGCCGATCGCGCGCGGCGAGAATGGCGGCCTCACCCTGCCCCACAAGAATGTGGTCAAGGAGCTGGTGAAGCTGGGCGAATGGAACGGCAAGGAAGCATCCTTCGCCCTGCCCGCCGCCAAAGCGGACGGCCTGCGCGAAGCGGTGCTGGTGCAACAGGGCCCCGGCGGCGCCATACTGGCGGCGGCGCGCGGCTGAAACGAATTCAACGAATGACGCGGGCCTGTTCCCGCGCAACCCAGTTCCAGGTGATGGAACGACCAGCCGCGGGGCCCCGCGGCAAAGCAGGAGAGAGCAATGAACAAGATCACGAAATTGGCCGTCCTGGCCCTGTTCGCCAGCAGCATTGCCGTACCGGCGCTGGCCCAGTCCAGTTCCAGCGGTTCCATGTCGGGTTCGTCGTCGGGATCGATGTCGAACAACGGCTCGATGTCGAACGGCTCGATGTCGGGCTCGATGAGCGATCATGACAAGATGAGCGACAATGCCAAGATGAAGAGCAAGAAGAACAAGAAGGACGCGATGGCCAACGGCTCAATGAGTGATCATGACAAGATGTCGAGCGGTTCGATGTCGAACGGCTCGATGTCGGGCAATTCCGGGCATTAAGCGCATCGCTTCCATCAAACAAAACTGTCATTCCCGGCCGAGCATTGCGTGAGCAATGCGAGGGGAAGGGAACCCAGGTGAACGCCACCGTGACGGCATCAAACACCTGGGTCGTTCGTACGCTGCCGCTACGAACTCCCTTCGCGCCGCGTTGCGGCGCTCAGCCGGGGATGACAATTAACGGCTGCCCACCAGTTCGCGGCTGTAATTCTCCACCACCAGGCTGAACGGCTTGCCATCGCCGGTGACCAGCACCGCCGTCACGCGCAGGGCATGCGCGGGTTCGTCCAGTGTTTCCATCTTCAGCGTGTTGCGGTGGAAGTTGAGCGGCCTGACCACCGCGCCGAACGGCGTGTCGCTGGTATCAAGCGTGTGGTTCATCTCCGGCGTCAGGCGGCCCGGCACATACCAGTTGTCGGCTTCCGACAGGACATGGGTGCCGCAGGCGAGTTTCACCCGGCGATAGCCCAGCACCGTGTCGGTTCCCACATTCAGCCAATTGCGAACCTCGGCGCTGGCAGGGCGCGTCTCCTGCGCGCGCTCCGCCTTGATGACCGGCGGCGTGGCGAGCTTCAGGGCCGCGCATCTGTCGGTCAGGAACTGGGTGGCGCTGGGCGATGCGGTCAGGTCTGCTTCCAGCCGCCGGACGGCATCCTCGGCCCGTACGGGTGCGGCGAACAGCAGGGTGGCGAGCGCCGCCGCATAAAATCCGTGTACAGAATATCTCACAACTGGCATCCCGATTCCGAAATTCGCATTATCTCTATATCGAACTCGGAGCGAACTTCGAAACCACGATACTAGGGCTGGTCCAGCACCTTCACCCGGTCGCCGTCATGCAGGTGATCGAGGTTGTCGCCCGCCAGCCGGTCGCCCGCGGAAATGCCCGACAGGATGGTGACGGACTGGGCGGTCCTGAGCCCCAGCGCCACCTCGCGCTTTTCGATCCGGCCCTCGTCATTGATGACAAAGACGCTGCCGGTCTTGCCAGAACCCTGAACCGCGGCCGGTGGCACCGTCACCCGCGACACGGCGCTCGCCGTGCCCTTCTCCGGCGCGGTCATGAAGGTCACGCGCGCGGCCATTTCGGGCAGGATGCGCTTGTCCTTGGTCTTGATCCTCACACGTACCTGCACCGTGCCCTTGCTCTGGTCGGCGGTCGGAATGATCGCGATCACCGAGCCCGGAATGTCCCAGTCGGGATAGGCGTCGAGATGGATCACCGCCTCCCCGCCCACATCTACCCGGTCGATATAATTCTCGCTGACATCGACCTGCACTTCCAGCGAGTTCATGTCCACGATGGTAATGATGCCGGTGCGGGTGCTACCGCCGGCCTGCGCGGACGGCGCCACCACCTCGCCCACCTGCGCCACCTTCACGGTGACGATACCGTCGAACGGCGCGCGCACCACCGTGTCATTCTCATTGGCCAGGGCAAAGACGGCCGCGGCCTTGGCCACGTCGTACGCTGTGCGGGCATTGTCATAGGCGATGCGCTGGTTCTCCACCGCGTCGGCCGAGATCGCGCCTTCTGCCCGCAAGCGCTGATAGCGCGCCCAGATCGGGGCGGCGTCGTCATAGGCCTGCTTGGCGGCCACTTGCTGGGCCAGCGCCTGCTTGAGCGCGGCGGAATAGTTGGAATCATCCAGCCGCGCCACGACCTCGCCTGCCTTGACCTTCTGGCCTTCCTCGAAATTGACTTCCGTCACCTTGCCCAGGATCTTGGCCGACAGCGTCGCCTGGCGCCGGGCCACGATATAGCCGGAGGCATCGAGCCCGGTGCCGGTGGCCCCGCCGCTGCCCAGCGTGGCTGCCGTCACGACATGCACACCGACGCTGTTGTCGGGCCAGAAATACCAGCCGGCCGCGCCGCCGGCGATCACCAGCGCCGCGATGCCGGCATAAAGCCAGGGCGACGGCCCCTTGCGCCGCACGGGAGCATTGCGCTCGATCCTGAGCGAATCCAGAAGCGAGGACTTGTCACTCTCGACGTTCATGCCCAGCTCATGCCAACCACCGCGATCCTACTATGTCGCCCTCAGCGCATCCACTACCGGGCGGCGCGCGGCGCGCACGGACGGCAGAATCCCGCCCAGAAGCGCCACCACCACCGCCCAACTCACGCCCAGCATGACGAGTGAGGGCGACACCGTCAGGCGGAAGATATTGACGCCCCAGGTGCCAGTCTTGCCGTCATTAAGCGCCCAGGCGATGGCGGCCCCGATCAGGGCGCCCGCGACCGCCAGAACAACCGACTCCAATATCACCGACACCGCGACGGGAAAGGCGCTATAGCCCAGCGCGCGCAAGGTGGCGATTTCTCGCCCGCGCGTGCTCACCGCCGCATACATGGTGTTGAGGCAACCAAACAGCGCGCCGATGGCCATAACCGTGCCCACGACATAGGCCAGCACCGCCAGAAGCCCGGTCGCCTGGTTCGAGACTTTCGCATACCAGTCGGAATGGCGTGTCACCGTCAGCTGCAGGGCGGGATTGGTGGTGATCGCCTTGCGGAAGGTGGAAAGCGCATCCTGGGCGGTGAGCCGCACCAGGATGGAATTGTAGGTCGTGTGTTTCATGGCCGTCAGCATGGTCTCGGTGTCGCCGATCAGCTGGCCGTCCAATATGTCGCCCGTGGTGTAGGAGCCCACGATGGGCCATTCTCCGCTGGGCATGATCACCTTGTCCCCGATGTTCATGTGCTGGAACATGGTCTGGGCGCCAACGCCAACGATCAGCTCGCGCTTGCCGGTCTCGAACATCCTGCCGGCCACCAGATGAAATTCCGGCCGCAGCGCCACGCCCTTGGGTCCGAAGCCGCGCAAGGTGGTATAGCCCACGGTGCCATTCTTGCGCTGGATCGGCAGGCCCATGTTCAGCGCCCGATCGGCCAGTGGCTTGCCGTCCTTGTCCTTGGCGATGCCCGGTGCGTCCATGATCACGGGTGCGTCGGCGCGGGAGATGGAGCTCTGGCCTTCGGCGTCGGCGCCTTGCGAGGTCACGATGGCGCGGCCCGGATCACCGGAATTGAAATAGGCCTGCCGCATGCCCTGTGTCATGGACATCATGGAAAGCAGTACGCCAATGGTGGCGCCCAGGCCGACCACAATCACCATCGATTGCCAGAAACGCGCCTTCAGGCTTTTGAAATTCAGGACGGAAACGATCCAGATCTGTCGCAGCATGGTCTAGCGCCCCGATAACGCTGTTGCGATGTCCATCTGCTTCAGTCTGAGCGCCGGCAGTGCCGAACTGGCCAGCGCCACGGCAAGGGCGCAGAACCCTGCCCACACCGCCACCATCGCGGTGACGCGCGGCAAGGGTGGCGTGCCCATGCCGGGCGGCATGAGATGCGGTATCTGACTCGACAGCAACGCCGACAGGCCCACGCCCAGGACCGCGCCCAGGAAACAGGGAAGTGCGGCTTCCGCGAACACCAGCCCGATCACCCCCCAATCGGAATAACCGATGGTCTTGAGGGTGGCGAATTCGGCAAAGCGTTCGCGCACGGCCTGGGCGATGCCGTTGGCGGTGAGGAACAGCACCATGAACATGCCGGCCAGCGCGATCTCACGGTCCACCTTGGCGATGTCCACGCCGGAATTGGAAATGTCCAGCGCCGCCTTTTCGGTGATGGACTGGGTGGCGTTGGACGAATTGGCGAAAGTTTCGTCAATCTGATGGGCGATGTCCGCGGTGCGGCTGGGATCGGAGGTCTGGATCTGCATGTTCATGATCTGGCCTTGCGACGCCAGCGGCCGGGCTTTGTCGAAATAGTCGTAATTGCCCCAGATGAAGCCGTTGGTGTTGTAGGCCATGTCGCCCACGATGGCGAGCACCTTGAAGGTCCAGGTGGTGCTCCCATCGGCCTTCTTCACCAAGGGCGATATCACTGTCAGCTTGTCGCCCGCCTTCAGGTGCCACTTGTCGGCCTGATATTGGCTGACCAGAACCCCGTCGCGCTCATTGTGCAGCAGGTCCCACTGCGCCGGGGTGACGTGCTGCTCGGTGAAGACCTTGCGCTGATTGTCGCCATACATCTGCACAAAAACACGGTTCTTGGGGTCTCTAATGTAGCCGGGAATGAAATTCTGATAGCCGACCTCGGCAACGCCCGGCAGGTGTTCGACTTCGTGCGCGACCGCCAGCGGCATGGGCGTCATGCCGCTGGCAAAGCGTGGATTGCTATAGATGCGGTTGTCCAGGGCCGCGGCCTGAACCGCCGCAAAGGTCGCGTTCATGCCGATCGTCAGCCCGAACAGAGTGAAGGCGATCATCACCGACAACAGCGTCAGCACCGCGCGCGCGGGCTTCCTCATCACCGCGGCCCAGACGAGCGGAAGATATTTCATGCCGCCGCCGCCTGGGCGCGCTCGATCAGCGTGCCCTTGTCCATTTCCAGTTGGCGGCTGGCATGGTCGGCCGCCTTGGGATCGTGAGTCACCATCACGATGGTCTTCTTGTGCTGGCGGTTGAGCTGCTGGAGCAGGAGCAGGATCTCATCCGCCGTGGCGCGGTCGAGGTCGCCGGTCGGCTCGTCGCAGAGCAGGATGGTGGGATCGGCGACGATGGCGCGGGCTATGCCCACGCGCTGCTGCTGGCCGCCCGACATCTCGCCGGGCTTGTGGCTGGCGCGGTCTTTCAGGCCCACGATCTCCAGCGCCACCTCAACGCGCCGTTGGCGTTCGGATTTCGACAGGTTGGTGAGGAGCAGCGGCAGCTCGACATTGCCGGCCGCCGACAGCATCGGCATCAGATTGTAGAACTGGAAGACAAAGCCGATATGGCGCGAGCGCCATTTGGCCAGCGCCCCGCCGTTCAGGCTTTCCAGATGCTCGCCGCCCACGATCACCTGGCCGCTGTCGGCGTGATCCAGCCCGCCGACCAGGTTCAGGATGGTGGTCTTGCCCGAGCCCGACGGGCCCATCAGCGAGACGAATTCCCCTTCCGGGATTTCCAGGTTCAGGCCGTGCAGGACCTCAACCGATTCCTTGCCACGGCGGTAATGCTTGACCACCTGGCGCAATGAGACCGCTGATGACATGTGCTCCATCCTTTTGGTTCAAAAAACCTGCCCGGCGCACACAAAACTCCGGCTCATATGTCATACGATGTAGATATAATCTCCCGGCGTCAACCGACCTGCTATCTTGCATAACACGATAGCCATGTCCAGCGAAAGGCCAGTGCGGGAGCATCACAAAAGGCTGCAAACGTCGCATGCCAGATTTCTGGTATGGGTCGCCCTGCCCGCCCAATTTCCGCAAAAACTAGCGCCGCTCCAGCCCCTTGGCCTTCCACACCGGCGCTGCCTCGGCCCGCGTGATATAGGCCAGGAAGGCCGCGGCCGCCTTTGGGTCGGCGCTGCGTGACGATATCGCGACATCGCCATCCAGCCAGGCATGCAGTTCGGGCGGAAGTGGGCCCACCACGGATACCGCCGGATCGCGGGTCTCGCATTCCAGTTGCAGCGCCATCTCCGCCCCCTGCTTGATGCCGGTGACGCCATTGCCGTTGATCACCAGCACCTCATGGGTGCCGGCGAACTTCGGCTGCTGCAGGATGTCGTGGATGATCATGGCCTGGGCGCTTTTCTCGTCCTTCCAGGGGCTGGAATAGGCGACATGGCGGGTGGCGTGCAGCACCGCCGCCAGCTTGTCGGTGGTGGAGATGTCGGGATGGGCCGCGCCCGCCGGCACGATCATCACGATCTGCACCCGGCCGAGCTGTTTGCGGCTGCCCGCCACCACGCCGCCGCCGGCCTGCAGATGATCCATCAGGTCCTGCGGCAGCATCACGATGTCGGCGGCGGGCGTGCCGGACGCAATCGTGTTCATCATCGCGCCCATGCCGACGGAATTCACCGTTACCTTCACGCCGGTCTCTTTGGTGTAGGACGCGGCCAGGTCGTCGATGCCGGCATTCTTCACAAAGCCCGGCGCCAGCACGGTCAGTTCGGCGGCGTTGGCGCCAATGGTAACAGACGTGACGCAGAAAGCCGCAAAAAGCGCGGCCCAGATGATTCGCATGGCGTTTCCCTTTGTTGTTTTGGGGAAGTTTACCGTTGCGGGGCGCGGGTTGTCATCGACAACCTGAACCCAAAATGAACGCAGGCCTCAAAGTCCGTTCAGGCGCGGCGCGTCAGTCTTGGCCCCGTTGATGGGGGACATCACGGACTATTTGTTTATGAGGAGATCGACGATGAATACAACGAAGAAGACTTTTGCCCGGCTTGCTGCCGCTGCCGCCCTTGCCACCGCCGCCATGACTGCCGTGGCCGCGCCCGCCAATGCGGGCGTGAGCGTCGGCATCGGGATCGGCGTGCCGGGCCCCGCGGTCGTCGCGCCGCCCCCGCCGCGCGCGCGCTGGTGCTACTATCATCCGCGCGCCTGTGGCGCTTATGCGCCGGCCCCTGCCCCGGCCTTCGTGGTCGGCACCTTCTATCCGGGCCGCGGCTGGTGGGACGGCCGTGGCTGGCATCACGACCGCTACCGCTTCCACGGCGGCTGGCGCTATCGCTGAATAAATCAATCTGTCTGACGAAGCGCGGCTGCCCTCACCGGCGGCCGCGTTTTCGCTTTTGCAGGCCAGCCAGAATCGATCCGCAAGCCTGTTGAGCTCCCGTTGCGAAAATCGCAGGTGGCATATTTGTTTCAACAGAAGAAAGACGTTCCAGATCTTCTCAAGAAGCCGTGATACTCCGGTAAAAATTCGTGGTATTAATACCGCAGATATAGCGCTGTATTTGTCCGGTATTTATTACTGCATCTTCCTTGTATTCTTGATTTTCGTCGCCACCTTCCTACAAGGCGGGCGACTGCCTTCAACAGAACTCCATCCTGGCGCAATCTAGGGTCCTCACGCCTGCTGGTGCTCCCGGCATCGCGCATGCGTGATTTGGGCTATGCATGCGCCGGGGCGCGGCCGGATGGCAAGTCCGTCCGGCCGATGCCCAACCCGAAAGGCGCATGGCCATGCAAACCCGCACCACCAGCAAACAGGTGACCTTTATAAAATCCTTCCGGCTCGCAGGCATGGAAGGAAGCCAGCCGCCTGGCACTTACATATTGAGCGTGGAGGAGGAACAGCTGGACGTTCGTTCCTTTGTCGGCTGGCGCCAGATCGCGGCGACGATTCAACTCACCGCAAACGGCGCGACAGAACATGTCGCCATCGATATGCAGGACCTGCGGGAGGCACTGCGGCGCGACAGCGACCAGTCCACCGATCCGCCAACCGCGCCTGCAACAGCGGTCGCGCAAAGTCCTCCCCCTCGAAAGATATTGCGGCTGTGGTCCCGTCAGCCATGACAATCGAAACCGGTGCGGACTCCTTCCAGCTCAGCCGCGTTTATGCCCAGGGCTGGAATACGGCGAGACGATTGCCCGCAAACGTCCGCGCCGACCCCAAAACGATGGCCGATCTCAATCCCTACACCGCGGAGCCGGAGCGGACGCGCTGGAACCAGGGCTTTGCCAGCGCCTCGGAGTAAATGCGGCGCCAGTCGCCGCAGATAAGGACCTGCGCCATGCCGGCCGATGTCAGAATAGGCCAGAAATGGTCCACATGGGTTCCAAGCCGGGGACAATGGCTGCTTGCAACGGTCGTTCGCCGCAAGGCCGGACAGGCCGTCCTGCAATATGACAGCCGCTATGGCATTGGCCGCGGCCAGGACGAACGCGAAGCCGACGAGACCACCATGCTGGAAAACACCAACCTGTTTCGTCTCATCGACTCCTGAGCGATCCCGTTCGCGCCATGTGGCGGCCGCGCTAAGGCGCGGAAATAATTGCGTGATTGAATGCCCGCCCAAGCATCAGGCACCACAGGCGGCGCCCGCAAGATTTTTCCAGCCTTTTTGCAAGTCGCGTCAGGGGAAAAGTGGTATCGTCGCCACAGGCATTCCCGCGCAATTCAGCTTGGCGTTCACCACCGGTTTTCTGTACCGAATTTCAGGTCCATTTGTCGGCAGCATCGCAACCCATTCGGGTTGACGCGTATCCCTTCCGGATTGGGTCATCCGGCCAACTCTGATCATTCAACGCAACAGACATAGGGAGATTCATATGGCGCAAAAGGCAGGCATCGTATTCGCACATGGCCTGTGGGCCGACGGTTCATGCTTCCAGAAACTGATCCCGACCCTGCAGGCCGAAGGGCACGACGTGATCGCCTCGCAGCACGGGCTGGACTCCCTGAAAGGCGACGTCGACTGTGTCATCCGCTGCTTTGGGCGGGTCAGTGGCCCGATCGTGCTGGTTGGCCATTCCTATGGCGGCACCTTGATCACCCATGCTGGAATGGACAGCCGCGTGGCTGCGCTGGTGTATCTGTGCGCCCTTGCGCCGGACGAGACCGAAACCTCCCAGAGCCAGATCAACAAATTCCCAAAAACCGATGTCTTTTCCCACATCGAGGTCGCCGACGGCCGCATCTGGTTGCAGCCGGGCGGGACACCGTATTTCTGTGGCGACCTGTCTGAAGCCGACCAGAAGCTTGTCTGGGCGACCCAGAGCGTCCCCGTCCCCGATCTCTTCGACCAGAAGCATGCCGGTGTCGCGTGGAAGACCAAGCCAAGCTGGTATGTCATGGGCACCAATGACCATACGGTTCACCCCGAGCTCGAACGGGCGGCCGCCAAGCGCATGGGCGCGACGCTCGTGGAAACCACGTCAAGCCACGTTCCGATGCTTTCGCAACCCGACAAGGTGCTGGATGCGATCCGGCAGGCAGCGAAAGCGGCGGAATCGGCGCATTGAACCTTGAGGAGATCGTTGTGGGAGAGCACATCACGATAGAAGGCCGTGACGGCACTTTCGGCGCCTATATTGCCCGTCCGGCGACGCTTCCCGCCCCGGCCGTCATCGTCCTTCAGGAAATATTTGGGGTGAATGCCGACATACGCCAGACCTGCGATGAACTGGCCGGGAACGGTTTCATCGCGGTCGCGCCCGATCTCTTCTGGCGGCTGGAGCCGGGCGTGGACCTTGGCGTGCGATCGGAAGAAGACTGGCAACACGGCCTTCGCCTGTATCAGGCCTATGACCGGGATGCGGGGGCGCGCGACGTCAAGGACGCCGCCGATTTTGCCGCCGGGCTGCCCGGCTGTACCGGAAAGGTTGCGGTCATGGGTTTTTGCCTGGGCGGGTTGATGACCTTCCTCACAGCGGTGCGCTATGGCGCCGATGCGGCGGTCGCCTATCACGGCGGCGATACCGAGAAATATCTTGGCGAGATAAACGGGTTCGACAAGCCGATGCTGATGCATCTGGCCGAGGAGGACGAGTTCATTTCCAAGGCCGCGCAGGCCGCCATCAAATCCGCACTGGCCAACAGGCCGAACGTGACGATCTACAGCTATCCGGGCCAATCCCACGCTTTCGCCCGCCATAACGGGGCGCATTACAACGCGGCCGCGGCGGCACTCGCCAACGGGCGCACGACCGCGTTTCTGGGTCAACATCTTCGCTGATTTTCAGCGCCCCGACATGGCGGCCCTGGCGCCGCCCCATCGATGCGCGGCTTTCCAGCGCTCCCTTGCGGAATTCAGCAGGTCGGCGAGTGCGGCCGGGTCAAGCTCCCATCCGCCGCCCAGGGAATCGTCGGCCCCGGCATAGCGCACATACCACTGCATGTATGAAGACGGCGCCGGCGTTCCTTCCGCGATATCGAAGGCAACATGCTGGTTGGCGATTTGCACACGAACGGCGCGGAAGTTGCTCACCTGATCCCAGGACCATTGCGCCTGACGCCAGCGGGTCTTCAGTGTCAATCCGTCCGGGGAAAGCGTCAGCACATTGGGACTGACAAATAGCCAGCCATAATAGGGAACGGCCAGTCCGAACGCGACCAGACCGCTGTCGGCGTGGGAGTTGGCCGGCGGATTCCAGGAAAGAAGAAACCAGCAAAGAACGGCGACGGCGGCGCAGCCGATCATCAGCGCGCCGGTTTTCAGCGCGGAGGTTTGGATGACAATAGGCGGCTGATCGAGACTTCCCTGCATGGCGCCCGTGCTTCCCAGCGGTGGCAGCCAATATTAGGGCAAAGGGATTACCGGGCGGTTGAGACGGGCTTTCGCTTTCAGGTCGCCCTGAGCGCATCCGACACCGGGCGCCGCGCCGCCTGGATGGACGGCAATATCCCGCCCAGAAAGGCGACGGCGATGGCCCACAGCGCGGCCATGCCGATCATGGCCGGCGACACCATCATGCGGAAGACATCGCCGCCAAAGCCGTCGATCACCCCGTCATAGCGCGACCAGGCGAAGGCTGCGCCCAGGCCTGCGCCGGCCAGCGACAGCGCGGCCGCCTCCAGGATGACCGACACCGCGACGGGAAAGCCGCCATAACCCAGCGCGCGCAAGGTCGCGATCTCACGGCTCCGCGCCGCCACGGCGGAGTACATGGTGTTGAAACAGCCGAACAGCGCCCCGATGGCCAGCAGCACGCCCACGCCATAGACGATGGTACGGAAGAATTGGGTGAAATCGGCGCTGCGTTTGACGTTCCAGTCGTGCAGAGTCATCACGTCCACATTCAGCGCCGGATTGGCCTTCAGTGCCCGGCGGAAGGCAGCAAACCGTCAGGCGAACCCAGCCGCAGCAGCACGCTGTTATAGGTCTTGTGCCGCACTGACAGCATCAGGGTTTCGGTATCGCCAAGCAGTTCGCCGTCCCGAAGGTCGCCGGTCGCATAGACGCCCACAATGGGCCATGCGCCATCGGGCAGGATCACCTTGTCGCCCACAGCCACGCCCTGGAACTGGTCGTTGGCATGCACGCCCACGATCAACTCATGGGTGCCGGGCCGAAACATGCGCCCCGCCACCATATGGAATTCGGGCCTCAGCGTCGCCCCCTTCGGCCCCAGGTTCCTGAGGATGATCCAGGCCCTGGCGCCGTTCTTGCGCAAGTGGGCCGGCAGGCTCAACTCCAGGCCCGGCTCGGCGATGGCCGAACCATCCTGCGCCCGGGCGACGCCCGGCGTGTCCATGATGATCCGGGCCTTGTCGCGGGAGACCGAGCCGGCACCTTCATACTGTGCGCCAGCGGAGATCACGAAGATGTCGCGCGGATCGCCGGTGTTCAGATAGGCGTCGTGCAGACCCTCGGTCATGGACAGCATCGACAGCAGCACGCCGATCACACACGCCATGCCCACCACGATCACCAGCGACTGCCATAGCCGCGACCGCAGACTGCGGAAATTCAGCGCCGAGACGATGACGATCTGGCGCAGCGTGTTCATGTGCGCCCCGACAAGGCGGTGGCGATGTCCATGCGCATCAGGCGGATTGTAGGCAGCACGGCACTGGCGAAAGCGAGCATAAAGGCGCTGGCCACCGCCCCCACAAAGACACCCACGGACATGGTGGGCATGGGAACACCGAAGCTGGGCGGCATGACCGCCTGCATGTGATGGGCGACCCACGCCGCCAGCGCGACGCCGAGGCCCGCTCCCATCAAGCAGGGCACAACCGCCTCCACCACCACCACCAGACCGATCACCACCCCATCGCCATAACCCAGCGCGCGCAGGGTGGCGAATTCCGCAAACCGCTCGCGCACCGACTGGGCGATGACATTGGCGGTAAGGAACAGAATCATCAAAAGGCCGGCCAGCGCGATCTCGCGCGCCAGCGTGTCCACATCCATGCCGCCGAAATTGTTGCTGACGGCATAGGCCATCTTCTCGGTCTGGGTCTGGGTTGGGGTAGCGGAATTGGCGAATATCTGATCAATCTGCTGCGCGATCTGAGGCGAATGCGCGGGATCAGCAGCGACAAGATCGACCTCGTTGATCCGGCCCTGGTCGGCCAGGGGCCGCGATTTGTCGTAATAATCGTAATTGCCGAAGATGAACCCATCCGGCGCAAGCGCCACGTCATCGCAGATGGACAGGACCTTGAAGGTCCAGCTGGTGCTGCCGTCGGCCCTGGTGACCTGCGGCGCGATCACGGTGAAGGTATCGCCTATCTTCTTGTGCCACCGCCGGGCCTGCAGCCGGCTCATCACGATGCCACTGCGGTCATGCTGGATCTGGTCCCACACGGCTTGCGAGACCTGCCAATCGGGAAATACCCGCACCAAGTTGGCATCTGCCATGTTGATGAAGACATGGTTCTTGGGCTCCTGCACATAGCCGGGAATGTAGGAGGCAACGGATATCGCCTTCACGCCCTCAAGGCCCGCGATGCGCCGCCCCACCGCAATGGGCAGGCCATCGTCATAGCCAAAGCGGGCGCTGGAAAAGACGCGGTCGGCATGGGCGCGCTGCTCCACCCCGTCAATGGTGGCGGAAAAGCCGATCATCAGTCCGAAAACGGTGAAAGCCACCGTCACCGCCAGCAAGGTCATGATAGCCCGCATGGGCTTGCGCAGGATGGCGGCCCAGACCAGCGGCAGATATCTCAAGCGGTATTCCCCCGTTTTGGAAATCTTATTGCCGCCTGCGTTCCACGGGCAAGCGCCTTCAGTGAGGCTGGACCGGGCGCGCCGCGCCCTCCGCCAGCCGGAAATCCTCGCGCCGCACCCGGGGCAGGCTTTCGGGATAGTTGTCGCGGATGAAGGCGATCAGCTTTTCGCGGATCTCGCAGCGCAGGTCCCAGGCGCGGCTGGAATCGCTGGCCGAGGCCAGCACGCGCACCTCCATCACCTGCTCCTTCGCGTCCGAGACCTGGACATTGACCACCTGCCCGTCCCACAGCCGCGACGCCTTGACGATGTCGGTGGCGGCGGCGCGCACCGCATCCATGGGCAGGGTGTAATCGGCATAGACGAAGACGGTGCCGATGATGGTGGAGGTGGAGCGCGTCCAGTTGGTGAACGGATTCTGGAACAGGTACGACAGGGGCACCACCTGGCGGCGCCAGTCCCACAACCTGACCACGATATAGGTGGAATTGATCTCCTCCACCCAGCCCCATTCATTGTTGATGACAACGGCGTCCTCCAGCCTGAGCGGCTGGGTCAGCGCCAGCTGCACGCCCGCGATCAGGTTTTCCAGCATCGGGCGCGCCGCAAGACCCGCGACGATGCCCGCGATGCCGGCAGAGGCGAACAGCGAGATGCCGAACTGGCGCACGGAATCGAAGCTCATCAACGCGAAAGCCATGGTCAGCAGCACCAGAAGGACACTGACCGCCTGGCGGAAAATGCGCATCTGGGTGGCGGCCTTGCGCGCCAGGAGATTGTCACTGGACTTGAGATCGAGCCGGTTGACATAACGGTCGATGGTCAGGTTGGCGGCGACGATCGCGATCCAGCCCAGCTGAATGACGAACAGCGCCAGAAAGGCGTGATGAACCGGATTCTCGTACCGGGGTGGCACGGGCAGCTGCGCCAGGCCGTTTCCGGCCGCGAACAAAAGGATCATGTAGCGCACCAGCCGGCGGGTGCGCTCCAGCACATGGCGCAGGAACGGGTGCCAGCCCGTCGGCCGGTGCCGCACCCAGCGGAGCAGCATCGCATGCAGGCCAAGGCCCGCCACGGCGATCGCGACGAACAGGGCAAGGCCCTCCAGCCAGGGCGGCGTCCAGCCTATGAACCGGTTCCATGTCTCCATGCCGAAAGGAACGCGCAAACGGCTTGAAAATTTCCCGCGCGAAGCCGCCCCTATCGGGCCGCACAAAAGGAGCAGACACGATTGCCACCTCGCACCGCTGGCGCAATACTCGCGCGCTTGGTTCGAGGAGGCCGCCCGTGAGCAAGATCCTGCTGGCCCAGGGTGGCGGTCCCACCGCGGTCATCAACCAGTCGCTGGTCGGCGCGGTTCTGGAAGCGCGCAAGTTCGCCCATGTCGAAAAGGTCTATGGCGCGCTGCATGGCGTGCGCGGCATCATCGACCAGAATCTGGTCGATCTGACGGCGGAAACCACGGCCAGCCTGGAACGCATTGCGCGGACGCCGTCATCGGCGCTGGGCTCGACGCGCGACAAGCCGGACCGCAGCTACTGCCTGGAGATCCTGCGCGTGGTGCGCGCCCATGGCATCGACAATTTCTTCTACATCGGCGGCAATGACAGCGCCGACACGGTGCGCATCATCTCCGAGGAGGCCGAGGCCGCGGACTATCCGCTTCGCTGCATCCACATTCCCAAGACCATCGACAATGACCTGATGGTCAACGACCATACGCCGGGCTTTCCGTCAGCCGCCCGCTTCGTCGCCCAGGCCTTCATGGGGCTCGATCTCGACAACCGCTCGCTGCCCGGCGTCTATCTCGCCGTCATCATGGGGCGCAATGCGGGCTTTCTCACCGCCGCATCGGCGCTGGCGCGCAAATTTCCCGATGACGGGCCGCACGCCATCTATCTGCCCGAGCGCCCGTTCGATATCGACAGCTTCCTGGCCCAGGTGAAAGCCAACATGGAGCGGCACGGCCGCTGCGTCATGGCCATTTCCGAGGGCGTCACCGATGCCAGGGGCAGAGCAATCGCCGAAAGCCTGGTGGGGGCGGCCGAGAGAGATCCCCATGGCAATGTGCAACTGGCCGGCGACGCGCTGGCGGGCTTTCTGACCCGGCTGGTCAAGGAACGGTTGGGCTATAAACGGGTGCGCGCCGACACCTTCGGCTATCTTCAGCGCGGTTTTGCGGGTGTCGTCTCCGACGTCGACCAGCGCGAGGCGCGCGAGGCGGGAGAAAAGGCGGTGCAGTTCGCCATCGCGGGGCATCGCAGCGGTTCGGTCAGCCTTCACCGCACCGGCGACTATGCGGTGGACTACCGGCTTTCGGCGCTGGGGGATGTGGCGGCCCTGACAAAAAAAATGCCGGACGAATTCATCGCCCCCTCAGGCACCGACGTGACCGACGCCTTCCATCGCTATCTGCGCCCGCTGCTGGGCCAGGGTCTGCCGGACGTCCATCGCCTGGCGAATATCGCGGTCCCGAAGATTCACGCGGCGGATTAGGTACCCAGGGGCTATCTCTTGCTCACGTAAAGCTGCTGGCCCTGATAATCGATGAACAGATGCAAGTTGTGAAGGATATCGAGCCCCAACAGCATGTTCGACCCGTCCTGGCGCCAGCCGGTCTTGTCAGCCGTCGCGATCAGGGTGGGAGACACAAACTTGAACTTGCCGATAATGACGCTGTCCGGGGCGACGCCCGCGCCATGCACTTTTCCGCCCGAGCCCCCGGACAATGTGACCTGCCCGGGTTCATTGCCCTCGCCGATGATCGCCTTGGCGGCATTGTCGCCGATCAGGGTTACGGGTGAGCCCGTATCGACTGTCGCCTTGACCGTCTGGCCATTGACGATGACGGGAATCTGAATGTGCCCCTGCTCGGTGACCCGCATGGGCAGATTGACGAAATCGTCCGTCCAATAGACGACATGGTCGTCACAGCGCGGACGCTTGAAAAGATTCATGGTCTGGGTCGCGAAATCGAGCTCGATGTCGAAATTCCGCAGCAGTTCGGGCGCAAGGATACCGTCTTCCCCCGAACCTAGGTCGGCGATCATCAGCGTCAGGTTTTCGGACCTAAATCTGGCGAAGGATAGGTATTCGACGCGCGCGTAATGGGTGGCCTCGGCGCCGCCGGCATCCTTGATGCTGAAGGCAAACCCGATGGGGGCCGGATGCAACCCGGCTGCCTGCGCGGCCTCGCCGGTTATGGCGCTGACGGCGCCGCCGGTATCGACCATGAAGTGTAGTGGATGATCGTTCACCGCCACATCGACCACGATGTGGCCGTGATCGATTACGAAAGGCAGGCTGGCCTGACGGACCAGCTTGCACGCGTCGGGAAACGGCTCGACGGCTTGCGCCACCGCGCTCCACCCCAGAAGAATGGCAAAAGCCAGAAGAATGCTGCGCACGAATCCCCCCAATGGAACCGAAGCTAGGCCAGCCAACGCGACAGTTTCGTGACTGGCGCATTGGCAATTGTTGAGGATCAGATGACCGTCACGTCGACCTTGGCGATGTCGCCCCGCCAGTCGCCGATGGCAGACGCATCGTCATGACGTGCATCCGCGGCGCGGCCCAGGCGGTCTTCCGCACGTGACAGGATCAGCAGCGCGAGCGGATCGGCGGGCCAGCTTTTCAGGCTGGCGGTCGCCGCATCGACCGCCTTGGCATACTGGCCATCCTGCAGCCAGGCCGCGGCGGCGCTGCGGCGCACGGGATACCACCAGGGCGGCGGATCGAAACCGGATGTGAGCAGCGTGTCCTGTTTCGACGCGGCCGCCTCAAACGCATCCGCCGCTGCCGCATAATGGCCTTGCAGCATGGCCAGCCGTCCGGCCAGCACGCCCCTGGCCACGACCACGGCCGGGTCCTCGCCCGTCACCTGCGCGGTTTCCCGCGACACGCCGGCTGCATCATGCAGCGCCGCAAATGCTTCACCGCGGCCATAGTGATAGAGCGCGCGCGTCACCGGATTGTCTGCTGACGGCTCGGGCAAGGACAGCATCCGCTGCGGATCGTAGCGGGCATAAATGATGAAGTGCCGCATGTCTTCGTCGCGCATGTCGTCATGGGCAAAATCGCGCTCCGGATAGACGCGATGGACATGATCGGCGAATCTCAGCGCCAGCGCGCGATCGCCCGACATGACGGCGCCCGCCATGCCGAACGCCAGATTGTGCCCGTAGTAATCCGCCACCGATGGCAAGCCCGGCGTCGCCGTATCGGTCAGATGCTCGGCGTCCACCCGCAAGGCGAAGGCATTGATGGTGGCGGCATCCTCATAACGGCCCACGCGCAGGAAAGTGTGCGCGGCCATGTGGACAAGATGGCTGGCCTTGGGCGCCAGGGCCGACAGTTTTTCGGCATAGGCCAGCGCCAGGGCGGCGTGACCCGCAAATTCGGTGGCATGGATATAATAGTGTATGGCGGCGGTGTTGTCGGGCGTCTTTTGCAGGATGGGTTCAAGAATCGCCATCGCCTGGGCCGGCGTATCATTGTCCCCTCGCCTGTGGGCCGCGAGCAGCGCCTCGACGGCGATCAACCTTATATCCGGCGCATCGGACGTGTCCGTCTTCAAAAGATCGTTGGCGAAATCGCGTTCGGCGGCGGCGTCCTGCGCCCGCGAATAGCGCCGGATCATGGCCGCCGCCAGCAGCTTCTCGCGCCGAGTGCGGGCGGCGCTTTGCGCCTTTCGCGCATCTCCCAACGCGGTTTTCAGCTCGCTATCGGAAACATCGAAATTCGCCGTCGGCCCGTGCGACAGCGCCTGGCCCCACAGGCACATGGCGCAGCGCGGATCGGCGGCAACAGCGTGATCGAAGGCCCGCTTGGCGTCGTCATGATAGAAGGCGTGGAACAGCTTGATGCCGTAATCGAACCATTGCTGCGCGGCGGGGCTGGTGGTGGGAACCGCAAAGCCGCCGCTGCCCATGCCGCTTTCGATGCTGATGGTCTGATGGCCGGCGGCAATTTCCGCATGCTGCTCCACCCGGCAGATGGAGAAGATGGCGAAATCGCTTTTGTCCTGCTCCTTGTCCACCGCAAGGCCTGGAAAAGCCACGAGCCCGACAAAGGCGCAAGCCGCGATGGCAGATAGCATATAGGGCTTCATGACAGGCAGCTCCCCGCGCCGATCAACCGCGCAAACCTAGCACCGGGCCGAACGGAAAACACCCCCGGGACCAGGTCGCCAGGGCTGTCAAATCGCTATTTTGATATGATGGCGCGCCAGCCGTAATAGCGGACCATCACGGTCCCGGCCCTGATCGCGGAACAGTCGCCGTTGCGCCATTCTCGTGATCGCTCTCGTTAGCAAGAGCTGGTGGACAATATATAGACCGGCCGCCGTTGGAACGCTGGTCCCGCACAAGGGTTGTTCATGCGGGCGGGTTCTCTGCCCTTAAGGATACACAATGAATACCGATCAACCGAACAAGCCTGGTCAGCAGAATCAGCCCAGCACGCAGAAGCTGAACGAGCAGCAGCAGCATCAGGGCGGCCAGCAGACCCCGAAGCCGGACACGGCGAAAGAGCCGCAGGCCCCCGCCAACGCCGGTGCGGGCGCGGAAGCCAAGAAAAGCTGAACGGGATAAGGCGCCGGCAAAGCTGGCGCCTTTTTTCAGGGAGATACGAATGATCAAGACCTTCATGAGCTTCCAGCGCGTTTGTTCTTTTGCGCTGATGACTGCCGCGATAACCGTTCCGACGCTGGCGCAGGCCGCCGTGCATGTGAATTTCGGCAACGTGTCGGTGGGTTACCGGGACGGCTATCAGGACAATCGCCATAAGTGGCACCGCTGGAGCCATCCATCGGACGCAGCCGAATATCGCAACCACAATCAACAGAACTTCCGGGACATGAACTTCCGGGACGATCATAATCGCGCCAGATAGCCCGATGGCAGCGCGACGTTCCAAAGCAAGAAAGAAAGCCAGAAGACGGCGTCACGCCGACGCGCGAAAGTTGGCGGCGGCGGCGGCGACCGTCAGTTTGGCGGACCGGCCACGTTTCATCGGCCGCTAGCATCTGCCCGGCTAGCGGTTGTGCCTAGCGGTTATGCCAGGGGCCTTCTCAGCGTCTCGCTGAACCAGCGCCGGTCCGGCTATGGGCTGGCGTTTGGGAGTCCTGTCGCTCGCGTTCGACGTCGGACGCGAGGCTCGCCCGTCACAGGGTGCGGGCGAAATTCGCAACCAGCTTCTCCAGATCCGCCGCCCGCGAAGCCAGGTCGCCCGATACCGTCAGAAGATTGCCCGCGGACTGGGCCGCCTCTTCCGAGGACGTCCGGACACTGGAGATGTTGTCGGACACGTTCTTCGTGGCGGCCGACTGTTCCTCGACCGCGCCGGAAATCGATGTGCTGATCTCGCTGACCTTGGCGATGATGGAAACCACCAGCTTTATGGCGTCGGCGGCCGAATTGCTGGAGCCCTGAATTTCCTCAATCTGCTTTCCGATCTCGTCGGTGGCTTTCGCGGTCTGATTGGCGAGGTTCTTGACCTCCGATGCGACGACCGAAAAGCCCTTGCCGGCATCGCCAGCGCGCGCGGCTTCGATCGTGGCGTTGAGCGCGAGCAGATTGGTCTGACTGGCGATCTTGGCGATCACATTGGTTATCGCGCTGACGCTTTCGGCGGTGGTCAGAAGGCTGTTCATCTTCCTTTCGGACTGCGTTCCTTCCGAAACCGCATTGCCCACGACCTTGTTCGCCTCCGCAAGCTGACGGGAGATTTCGAGGACCGAAGCGCGCAGTTGCTCGGCCGCCGACGCCACGATCTGCGATTTCTGATTGTTTTCGCGGGCGCCGGAAGCAAGCCCCTCGGCGGTCGTCTGCAACTCCGATGCGGAGGCCGACAGAAGCGAAACCAGCTCGCCGACCTGGGTGGACAGCCTCGCGGTCGCATTCTTGCGGGCGGTGATGTCGGTTGCGTACTTCACCACCTTGAACGGCTTGCCGCTGAGATCGAACACCGGATTGTAGGAGGCTTCGATCCAGATCTCGCGCCCGCCCTTGGCAAGCCGCTTGTACTGCGCCGCCTGATACTGGCCGTGATTGAGCCTGGCCCAGAATTCGCGATATTCATCGCCCATGGCATAGGCGCTGTCGACGAACATCCGGTGGTGGCGCCCCCTGACCTCTTCCAGCGTGTAGCCGACGGCCTTGAGGAAGTTGTCGTTCGCTTCGATGATGGTTCCGTCCATGTTGAAGTGAATGACGGCCTGCGACTTGTTGATCGCGGCGATCTGGCCATTCACGTCCAGCACGGACGCGTCCTCCCACACCGTCATCACGCCGCAGCGCGCGCCGGCGACATCGCGCAGGGGCGCGAGCGTGAGCCCGAACAGCAGGCCGCCCAGGCGGATGCTGGCTTTATGGGACGCGTTGAGCCGGTCCAGCATCCCCCGTTGATGGGCCGGATTCTTGTGGAAGATGTCGATGTTCTTGCCGACCAGCTGGGACGCATCGAAATGCGGCAGGTCCTTGCGGATCTGCGGTTCCACCTGCTTCAGAAACTCTCTTGTGGCCCGGTTGAGATAGATGATGTTGTACCGCGCATCGGCGATCATCACTCTTGTCTCAAGCGCGTCCCAGGCGGCGGCCAGCGCCGGCGCCACCGCATCCTGTCTGTCGCTCTTCGAAGATCCGAACATGGGCGCGCCTCGGTCGATCCATTGGCATGGAATTTCC
Source organism: Rhizomicrobium sp. (assembly GCA_036488555.1). Classification (GTDB taxonomy): domain Bacteria; phylum Pseudomonadota; class Alphaproteobacteria; order Micropepsales; family Micropepsaceae; genus Rhizomicrobium. The sequence goes on along the minus strand of DASXHL010000048.1, from coordinate 180,639 downwards.
GAGAAATGTCGCCCGCCCTGTTTTCGACGGTATGTCCGGGCCTGGCGACTTTGTTTCGGGGCTATTTCGAAATGTGTCGGGAGGCGTGGGCGCCCCGACTTGTTCCTTTCGACAAGAAAAGGGGGCCGGAGGATCGCCCGGCCCCTTTCGTTTGTGCTCGTCAAAATAGATCGACCAAAATGACTCAACCGTAAACGCGGGCCATCACATCACGCATGGCGTTGCGGGTCGCGTCGCGCACACATTCCCGGTCGGCGCTGGCGTCACCGGCAAGGCCCGGCACCCGCGCATCCAATTCGGCACAGAGATTGCTGGCGGTCTGGTAAATGCGGTCATGCAGTTCCTCGCGGTCGGCGCCGCGGCGCAGGTCCAGGTCCGACAGATCTACCTGTCGCGAGATGGTATAGGCCTGCGGGTTGATCTCGCCATTGTAGCGGCCGATCAGTTGTTGCTGGTCGATATCATCATTGGGATGCACGATGATGGTCTCGCTGGCCGGGCCCGGCTGATCTTCATAGACGCGGCCATAACCGTCCTGATAACCGGGGCCGTCATAATAGCCCTGCGCGTTCGCCATGCCGGCGCCGCAGAGCAACATCGCCATCGCGGAACCCAATAGGGCAATCCTGCCTTTGGTCATGGCTGAACTCCGTTGTTTGAACCTTTCGCAGATTCAAATGAGAAAAGCGGCGCCTTCGTTCCGCTTGGAACTCATTGAGGCAGAATGGGGCGGATTCGCGGCGTTGCACGCACAAGTAACAACGACATCTGCTTATCTACCGCGAGCATTTTAAGAAGCCGACCAAAGTTCCCTCGAATTCGTTCGCCACAGACAAACCCGCGCCGAAATTGGCTTTCATCAATGTTTCCGAAAGCAAAATGATTCCGCTGATTGAGTTTCGTCAATGTTGCGGAACCAAAACTGTTTCGTCGCGATCCTGTCGCGCCGTCCGCGTACTCGCGAAATGGGGAAGCATTTCCTGCTCTTTGCGCAATCGGGGAAGATCGAATGAACCGGAACATCTTGATGTCCTCCGCCTTTGCGGGGAGCATGCTCTTTACGGCGGGCGCATGGGCACAGACCAACACCGGTCAGCAGACCACAACCGCCGGATCGAGCAATATCGAAACGGTGATCGTCTCAGGCGACCGCCCGCCGCTGAACGATATCCCGATGCAGGCGCCTTACACCGAAAGCTCCATCACGCCGGAAGCGATCCTGAACATCACGCCAAGCCCCGCGACGACCGTTCAGACGCTTCTGAATACCCAGCCGTCCATCTATGCCACGACCGGCGGCACCAATGGCATGGAGACCGACATCAAGTTCCGCTCCTTCTCCGATGGCGAATTCGGCGAAACCATCCAGGGCGTGCCGTTGAACGACCTCTTCAACAGCGGCGTGACCTACCAGGCCGACAACCGGAACAACGCCCTTTTCATCACCCGCGATCTCGACAGCGTGCAGATCTATCGCGGGGTCAACAACCCGTCGGTCAACACCTACAACTCGCTGGGCGGCACGATCAATTACCTTCTGCGTCAACCGACCGACACGATGGGCGGGGATGCGGGCATCGACGGCGGCAGCTTCAATACCTTCGATTACCACGCGACCTTCAACACCGGCGACTGGCACGGCATCAAGCAGACCATCTCCTTCGAGCGCGATTTCAGCTCGGGCTGGCTTCAGAACACGCCCGACTGGAACGACAACATCTATTACGCCGGCAATGCCGACGTCGCCAGCAACACCAAGGTTTTCAGCTATTTCGTCTACAACAAGAACAGGGGCAATGCGCCCCAGTTCATTCCGCAAAACATCATCAACCAGCAGTTCGATTTTCAGTGGCCCAGCAGCACCTACCAGTCCAACAATCTCGACACCAACTTTCTTGGCATCATCGGCTTCAATACGCAGGTTGCGGGTTTCATCACGGTTGAAGACGAGGCCTATGGCGGCGACAACAGCTACAAGCGCACGTCCTTCTCCAATCCCGCTTTTGGCGGCCCGTATTTCATCGACGACCAGGGTTCCGGCTATCCGTTCTGGACGAGCTATATGGGCTATGACGGCCATACGCTGTTCCCGTACACGGCGGCGCAAGCCTATGGCAACGATACCAGCGGCTGCGCGCCCGACTGCGCTTATGCCGGCACCGATTATCACTTTTACGGCTACAACGGCTCGATCTATGGCGACCGCCTGCAGGTCGCAGCCGACCTGCCCTATAATAAAATCACCGCAGGCGGCGACTTCAATTACGGCGAGCTGCATTCGCGCGAATACTGGTATGGCGCCGCGGTCATGCCGATGACTGCCGGCTACAACGACGCCTGGGACGAGCACGACAATCGCACCATGTGGTCGGCCTATGTCCAGGATGACATCCATCTCTGGGACGACCGCATCCATGTGACGCCGGGCGTCAAATACATCTCCGCCCACACCAAGGACACCGATGGGTTGGGCATTTATTATTCGGCGCCTGGACCCGACAGCGCCGACGAACATTTCCTCTCGCCCACACTTGGCGCAAGCATCCAGCCGTTCCAGGATTTCGACATCTACGGGTCCTACGGCAAGAATGTGAAATTCCCCGACATCACCGCCTTCTACAATGCGGTGGCGGGCGCGAACACCGCGCCCATCGTCGTCAAGCCAGAATATGCGCAGGACTTCGAGGTCGGCGCCCGCTATCAATTGGGAACGCTGCGGGCCGAACTCAATTTCTACGACGAACGGTTCACCCACATCATCTTCTCCAGCACCAACGCGACCGGATTCACCCAGTACCAGAACGGCGGCAGCGAGCAGTTTAGGGGCGCGGAGATGCAGCTGACGGACGATTTCGGCGAGGTTTTCGTCGGCACCCTGAAAAGCTATCTGAACGCGTCCTACAACGAGGCGGTTTGCGCCACCCTGTCACACGACGACCTGTCGGGCACCAATTGCAATCCGGGCCAATCCCTGCCGAACGTGCCCCACTATCTTGGCAATGCCGGCCTCATCTGGGACTTCGCCGGCTGGCACGTCGATCTGCAAGGCCATTATGTCGGCAAGCAGCAGCTGGCCGATTACAATACCAGCCTCCCGGGCGTCACCGGGGACATCCAGCCTGGGCAGTTGACCGACAATCCGGATTACTTCCTGTTCAATGTCGGCGTCATCAAGGTCATCCCGCTCGACTGGGGCCCGACCAAGGCGCTGCGCCTCAGCCTTCACATCGACAATCTGTTCGACAAGCACTACTTCTCGAGCGCACAGACGAACACCGACATGAACAACGGTATCAACCCGGCAACGGGCAACCAGCTGGTCGATTTCTACGGTCTTTCCGGCGAGCCGCGCGCCGTGTTTGCCGGCATCGGCATCTATCTCTAGGCGTGGCGCTGTAGCGCCCCGGCCGTGCGCTGCCTACGCGCCGGGGGCTGCTCCACCAAACCGCGCCTTCAGCTCCGCCACCTGTTCGTCGGTGATCTTGGCCACCAAAACTTCCGGCGCCTTGATGGTCTGGCCGGGCGTCAGATCGTCCAGCAGCTCCGCCATCGGCGCATCGGGGAACGGGATCACCCCGCCGCGATAACCGACCGGCTGGATGCATTCATGGATGGTGCGGGCGAAAGACGGCATCACCGGCCAGATCAGGTGCGCGAACTGATGGATCAGGTTCAGCCCCATGCGCACGCCCACGGCCGCCTTGGCGCGGTCGGTCTTGATATGCGTCCAGGGCGCGGCCTTGGTCATATACTCATTGCCCGCCACCCAGATGGCGCGCATCTCGCCCAGCGCCTTGCGGAATTCCGCCGCCTCCATGTACTGGGCATATTGGGCGATGCGCCGGTCCATCTCGGCGATCAAAGCGTGCTCGTCCTCGCCATATTCGCCCTCGCCCGGCACCTGGCCATCGAAGCGCGCGACGCAGAATTTGGTGACGCGGTTGACGAAATTGCCCAGCACGTCGGCCAGGTCCTTGTTGATCACCCCGGCGAAATGCTCCCAGGTGAAATTGCTGTCGCTTGATTCCGGGGCGTTGGCGATCAGGTAATAGCGCCAATAATCGGCGGGGGCGACCTCCAGCGCGGTATCCATGAAGATGCCGCGCTTGCCCGAGGTCGAGAACTTGCCCCCGTCATAGTTCAGCCAGTTGAAGCCCTTCAGCCGATCCACCAGCTTCCAGGGCTCGCCCGAAGCCATGATGGTCACCGGAAAGCCCACCGTGTGGAAAGGCACATTGTCCTTGCCCATGAATTCCCAATAGGTGACGTCCTTGGCCGCCTCGCCGAACCACCAGTCCTTCCAGGCATCGCCCTTTTTGTTCTTGTCGGCCCATTCCTTGGTCGAAGCGATGTATTCGATCGGCGCATCGAACCAGACGTAGAACACCTTGCCCTTCAGCTTGCCGTCGGCGATGTCGTCGGGCACCGGAATGCCCCATTCCAGGTCGCGGGTGATGCCGCGATCCTGCAAGCCTTCGTCCAGCCATTTGTAGGCAATCGACGTCACCAATTGGGGCCAGTCGGCCTTGTGGCTGTCGATCCAGGCGCGCAGCTGGTCGGCGAACAGCGACTGTTTCAGGAACAGGTGGGTGGAATCGCGTATCTCGATATCCTGGGCGCCAGACACCGCCGAGCGCGGATTGATCAGGTCCACCGGGTCCAGCACGCGGGTGCAGTTCTCGCACTGGTCGCCGCGGGCGCGGTCATAGCCGCAATGCGGACAGGTGCCGATGACGTAGCGGTCGGGCAGGAAGCGGCCGTCTGTCGCCGAATAGGCCTGTTTCGTCGTACGCAGCTCCAGCCAGCCGTTCTTCCACAGCGCCCGCGCGAAATGCAGGGTCAGCTCATGGTTCTGGGGCGAGGAAGACCGCCCGAAATTGTCCCAACCCAGCGCGAACTTGTCGCCCAGCTCCTTCTGCACCGCATGCCACTTGGCGGCATAGTCGGCCACCGGCGTGCCTTCCTCCAGCGCCGCCAGCTCGACCGGGGCGCCATGCTCGTCGGTGCCGCAGATCGCCAGGGTGTCATAGCCGCGCGACCGGCAATAGCGGGCGAAGATGTCGGCCGGCAGCATGGAGCCGACCAGGTTGCCCAGGTGCTTGACCCCGGCGACGTAAGGGATGGCGGAGGTGATGAGGATGCGCTTCATGTTCTGCTATTTCGCTATATAAGAAGTGCCAAAACCGAAAGACCGGACACCAGTCCTCATACAAGGGGACGGTGGCAAGCGCAAAAGGGGAGCAACATGCAGACCAGAACAAGAAATTATGTCGCTTTGACAATGGGTTCTGTGGCGATCCTCACGGGATTGATGAGCTGGGCCGCAGCCCAGAATCGCCCCGCTGAGGTCGCCGCTGACAGTGTCATCCCCGCCAGCACCCTGGACAGCCTGCCCCACAAGGACATTTCCAACGGCATCATCTCCGCCAAGGTCTATCTGCCGGGCGAAGGCGGCTTCTATCGCGGCACCCGCTTCGACCGCGCCGGGGTGGTGGCCCATGCCACCTACAAGGGCACTGACTATGGCCAGTACTGGTTCTCCAGCTACTCCCCCATGGTCCATGATTTTGCCTGGCGCGACCATCAGGTGACGGTCTCGACCGCCAGCGGCGCCGCCGGCCCGGCCGAGGAGTTCACGGCCATCGGCTTTGACGAGGCGGGCCAGGGTGGCAAGTTCCTGAAGGTGGGCGTCGGCATCCTCAAGCGCGACACCGCGGCTTATGACTTCGTCCATGTCTATCCGGTGGTGAATGAGGGCAAGCGCGGCTTCACCGCCACCAAGACCAGCGTGCGCCTGACCCAGGATTTGAACGACAAGGACACCGGCTGGGGCTATCGCTATGCCAAGACGGTGCGGCTGGTGCCGGGCAAGCCGGAAATGGTCATCGAGCATGTGCTGACCAACACCGGCACCAAGCCGATCGAGACTGCCGTCTATTGCCACAACTTCCTGTCGCTCTCGCCGGGCAATGAGAATGTGGCCCTGACCGCGCCGTTTGCGCTGGAAGCGGGCAAGCCGCTTCAGCCCGACGCCGCCTCCGTGAACGGCAAGACGCTGAAATACCTGCGCGCGGTCAAGGAGGGCGAAAGCGTCACCTCGCCCTTCACCGGCTTTGGCGACAAGGCCAGCGACTATGACTTCAAGGTGGTGAACACCGCGACGGGCTTTGGCCAGCGCATCCGCGCCGACCAGCCGCTCAGCCGCATCAATTTCTGGTCCATCCGCACCATCTTCAGCTGGGAGCCCTATATCGCCATCTCGCTCAAGCCGGGCGAGACCAAGAAGTGGACCTATACTTACGACTACTTCGGCCCGGGGGAAGGTTGAGATGAAGAACGCGGCACTGGCCGCGTTATTCCTGGCGGGCGGTTGCGGCGCCGCAATCGCCGACCCCGCCGTTCCCGCCACCGCTGTTCCAGGGACTTTGGCCGCGACCGCGCTGGAAGATTTTCCCCATGTGGCGATCAGCAACGGGTTGATCACCGCCCAGGTCTATCCACCCGGCAAGCGCGAGCTTTACCGCGGCACGCGTTTCGATCATGCCGGGGTGGTGTTCCATGTCACCTACAAGGGACAGGATTACTCGACCTACTGGTTCGACCATTTCGTCGTCGATCCGCAGGACCCGAAGAAATACGGCGCCGGCACCGAAAGCGCCTGCTGCGCCACGTCGGGCCCGGTGGAGGAATTCGCGCCCGTGGGCTTTGATGAAGCCGCTGCCAATGGCCGCTTTCTCAAGCCCGGCGTCGGCATCGTGCAGAAGGCGATCGCCACATACGACCAGTTCCCCACCCTGCCCATCCTGAATGCCGGCACGCGAACCTTCAAAGCCAGCAAGACCGGCGCGCGCTGGACGCAATCGCTGAAAGATACCGAGACCGGCTTCGGCTATCACTATGTGAAGACCGTTCAGCTTGTGCCGGGCAAGCCGCAAATGACCATCAGCCATGTGCTGACCAACACCGGCACCAAACCCATCGTCACCACGGTCTACAACCACAATTTCCTGACGCTCTCGCCCGGCAACGAGCATGTGGCGGTCACCGCACCCTTTGCGATGACATCGGTTGAACCGCTCAAGCCCGAACTGGTGAAGATCGACGGCAAGGCCATCCGCTATGTCGCGCCGATCCCGGCGGGCCAGTCCGTCCAGAGCCTGATTACCGGCTTTGGCGGCGCCGTCAGCGATTATGATTTCACCGTCACCAACACCGCGTCCGGCTTCGGCCAGCGCATCCGCGCCGACCAGCCGGTGGCGAAGATCAATTTCTGGACCATCAACACCACACTGGGCTGGGAGCCCTATATCGCCATCGACCTCAAGCCCGGCGAGACCAAACGCTGGACCTACACTTACGACTTCTTCGGACCGGACGACAAACACAGGGGGGACAAGACATGAGAATGCTCGCCTTCACCGCCGCGCTGCTCGCCACCACCACGCTTGCCTTTGCGCAAGGCAATGCGCCCTTCATTCCGCCCAACGAGGCCGACACCTCGCCCGCCAACGCGCTGGACAACATGCCGTCCAAGACGCTGACCAACGGCATGATCTCCGCCAAGGTCTATCTGCCGGTGCCGTTCGGCTTCTACCGCGCCACCCGCTTCGACCATGCCGGCATGATCACCCACATCACCTACAAGGGTCATGACTATGGCCAGTACTGGTTCGTCAAGACCTCGCCCGATGTGAAGAACTTCACCTATGACAAAGACGGCCTGGTCGCCAACAGCAACAATTTCGCCGCCGGCCCGGTGGAGGAATTCGGCGAGAACGGCTTTGACGCCGCCGGCCCGAACGGCCGGTTTCTGAAAATCGGCGTCGGCATCCTGGGGCGCGACACCGACAAGTATGACCGCTTCCACACCTATCCGATATTGAACGAAGGCAAGCGCACCACCACGGTGACCAAGAACAGCATCCGCTTCGACCAGACGGTCATCGATCCCGCCACCGGCTATGGCTATGTCTACAGCAAGACGGTGGTCTTGGTGCCGGGCAAGGCCGAGATCAGGATCGAGGATCGCCTGAAGAACACCGGCAAAAAGCCGATCGACACCACCGTCTACAACCATCATTTCATGACGCTCAGCCCCGGCGAGGACGGCGTCGAACTTCAGGCGCCCTTCACCCTAGCCCATGCCCGGCCCATGCCGGCCGATGTGGTCAAGTTCGACGGCGCCCGCATGACATACCTGCGCGGCCTGACCGGCGAGGAACAGGTGGCCAGCGATCTCACCGGCTTCACCAATGCGGTGGCCGACAATGATTTCAAGATCACCGCCACCAAGACCGGCTATGGCGTGCGCATCCGCGCTGACAAGCCGGTGACGCGCCTGCTGTGGTGGTCGGTGCCCTCGACCATGGGCATCGAACCTTACATGGACGTCAAGCTGAAGCCGGGCGAACAGACGAGCTGGACGCATACTCTGGACTATTACGGCCCCAATGATGCCAAATAGGTCCGATTCCAGATAGGCGATTTCCTGTGAAGCGATATTGTGTGCTGGCCGCGCTGTTGGCCTCCGCATTGCCTGTTTTTGGCCCGGCCACGGCCCAGCCGGAGCAGCCCATGCCCACCAGCTCGACGCCGGTGGCGGTTGCCCTGTCCCAGGCCCCCCATCGCGACATCTCCAACGTGCTGATAACAGCGCGGCTGGGCACCACCGACGGGACCAAGGGCTTCTATCGCGGCACGCGCTTCGACCAGGCCGGCCAGGTCTTCAGCCTGATGCTGAACGGGCGGCAATTCTATGGCCCCTGGTTCGATGCGGTCGCGCCCGATGTGCTGGACTATGCTTATGACGCGGGCGGCCTGGTCGTGGCGGGGCCCGACAGCGCCGCGATCGGCCCGGTGGAGGAATTCGCCCCCATCGATTTCACGCCGACACCTGGCAGCCATTTCGTCAAGATCGGCGTAGGCATCCTCTACCAGCCGGACAACGCGCCTTACGACCACTACCGTCATTACAAGCTGCTGGATGGCGGCCAGCGCGTCACCCGCATCACCCCGCGCGGTTCGACCTATATCCAGACGGTCGATGACGCCGCCATCGGCTATGTCTATGAAAAGACGCTGGCGCTGGCGCCCGGCAGGAACGAGCTTGATATCCTCCATGTCCTGAAGAACACCGGCAAGACCGCGATCCACACGACCGTTTACGACCACAACTTCCTCAGGCTGGTGCCGGGAGACAAGGGCCTGCGGATCAGCTTTCCCTTCATCGTCTCGGCCGCCAATCCGCCCGATTCCCGCCTGATCCGCATTTCCGGCAATTCGCTGACCTATCTCAGGGCCATGCGGCCGAAAGAGCGCATCTCCTTCCCCATCACCGGCTTCGGCGCGGGCGGGGCGCAGGATTACGATTTCCGCGTCACCGACATGGCGACCGGCGCCGGCGTGCATGTGGTGGGCGACCAGCCGCTGACCCGCATCAACATCTTCTCCATCGACAAGGTGCAGGCGGTCGAGCCCTACATCGCCATCGATCTGGCGCCGGGGCAGGAAAAGCGCTGGACCTATCGATACACTTACACAGCGCCCAAAAAATAAACCCGGCGACCCGCAGTCGGCGGATCACCGGGGGATCAAAGTCCACTCTGGCGATTTCTCTCAGGGATTTTCCGCCCTCTTCCCGAGACGCTTGCACAGCTTTTCCATGCCGCGCGGACACGCAACGCGCGCATGGGCAACGATCATCTTCTCCTGGTCAAAATCTGCCGTCTCATCTATATGCGCGATTACAAAATCTCCGAACTGCGGATCTTTCTGTATCAACTTTGAAAGCTCATCGACGCTTTGCCAGTGCAGCGCCAGGAGTTTGACGACAGCGTCGCTGTTTCCTTCCGCGATTCCCCCGTCATCGCATTTTCCGTATTGCTTGAACACACTGTAAACCGCGGCCCAGTCCTTCATATGGTCGGTGGCGGCATCAGCTTCCATCACGTCCTTCCGACTGCAGCGGGACGGATCATGCCACGGCGCGCGCCCAGCGCCCTGGGCAAGCGCGCCGACCATGGGCAGGACCATCAGAACCGCCGCCGCCAAGAATATTCTCATCACCCGCTTGCCTACCGTTGATCCACCAAGAAATAGCACGGATGGGACACACCGCCGCCGCCAAAAAATAAACCCCGGCGACCCGCTGTTCGCGGATCGCCGGGGCTCAAAGTCCAGTCTCGCGATTTCTCTCAGGGATTTGCCGCCGCTTTTTCCAGACGCTTGCACAGGGCACTCAGGCCTGATGGACAATGATCGTGCGCGTGCGCGACGATCACCTCCTCCTGATCAAAATCCACGGTTTCCACTCAATCGCCCGCCCCATCCTCAGGACTTGTTTGACTTCGTCGGTTAACACACCACGCCGCCGATGGACTTTCCGGAGTGCAGATCGAAGCCGAAATAACACTCGGTCTTGTGCGTGCCCTTGTCGCGCGTGCACAGCAGATTGTCACGGGCCCGGGCCTCTTCGTTGTCGGCGCAATAATCCTTCTGTGTCGCGCCTCTGCCCATATAGTCGAACATGCGCGTGGCAGCCCGGTCCGTGATCGTGAAGCGGACCTTCGCATCCTTCTTGTTGGGCAGCAGAACCTCGTCGCCCAAGGCGCCACTGTAGATGGAATAATAGCCGGACAACTTTCCCGGCCCGAAATCCTGTTTCGGCATGACGTCCTGCGAGAATGCCGGGGCGCACCGGCATGCCGCCATGACCAACGCAACGAAAGGAATATGAAGTCTTGTTGTCCTGAACATTCCATCCTCATGGCGTCAGTTTCACATGCAGGTGATTATCATGACCCGCCAAAGGCTGTACACCGCTGATCTGGGGGTCGTTGAAATAGATCTTGCTGACTTGGCCAGTTGAACGGAAGGCATCGACCAGCCGCTGAGTCGCGTCACGATCGTATTGGGGGTCCTGGTAGCTCACCGGCGCCTGCGCTCCGTCGGTCCGCGCCGGACGCACATCTATGCTCAGACCGTCATTGTGATCATGATGACCGTATTTGCCGGAAAAGTCTGCGCCACCCTGCAGACAGAATGTCTTGATGTCAGAGGAGGGAGTTGTTCGCCCCTGATCCGACACCCATTACTTGCAGTCGGGGAAGCCTTTCTTATCCGGCGGCGACTGGCGCAGGTTGAAACGCGCGTTGCCAGAGGGACCTTGGGCATGATCGTCGAACGCACCCATCAGCATTGCATCGGTGACGCGGCCATGAAAGACGGACTGCGGCCCCTTCGCCACGATCTGTGCCGAAAAAGTCAGCCGTCCGCCGTTCAAATCCCCCGGCCCGAGTTTGATCATTTGCGGCGCTTCAAAATCGCCCTGCGCGAATTGCAGGTAGAGATAGCTGGCTTCCGGCAGCCGCAAAATACCGATGCGTGTCCCCAGGACGTCACCGCCCTCCCGGTTGTAGCAGACATCGGAATAAAGCGTGAAAGGCCGCGCCGGCGCGGCACTTGCGCTCCCAAACACGCACAAAGCCGCCATCACAAAGGTAGTGCGCATCTGTCTGGTCTCAGCGATCCGGAATCTGGTTGCGCAAGGCTGCAACGCTTCGCGAGAAACTGTCAATCAGTTGCCGGCGGTCGGTACCGGGATCGGAATAGAAATGGACTGGATCCGGCCTGTGGAAGTTGCCGCCCCAACTCAGCCCGGCTGCTGAAGCGTCATCCAGCACAGTGGCGCGGTCCGCTGGGCTCAGTGCTTTCCAGTTAACATCCACGCTGCGGCCCGCGGAGTGAAGGCTCTGATCAGCCGGCGTAATGGCATTCGGATCGTTCTTCAGAGCGGCCTGCTGGGCGGGATCGCGGTAACCACTGGTGAATTGTAGAGGTATGTTCTGGCCTTGCGCTTTTTGAATCAGAATGCCGACCTGGTCGGCGAATTGCGGCTCTAGATATGTCTTTCCCAGCCCCTGAAGCTCATATTCTCCTGCCTGGGTTGGCGTACCATCCGGGGACGGCTGGTTCTGTTCTGATGACATGGAGCCACCCTGCCCCAGTTCATTATCGCCACCAAAGTCAATCGTCTTCATGGTTTCAGGATCGACAAAAAAGTTCAGACTGTTGTCTGCCGGCGTCCAGGGCTTCGGGTTCCGCGCACTGCCCAGGATGCTGGGCTGGCTGCTATCCGTTCCCGCCAGACTCCATTGGGATGGCATCGGCAGATTTCCCAGCACGCTGATGGGCTGGTTGGGATCATAAGTGCCGCTGTCCTGTGTGCTGTTGCTGTCGCCGGTGTCGCTCGCCATAGAAAGCTCCTTTGGAATTGCAATGAAAGAAAAGCCCCGGCGACCTCGCCGCGCGGAAACGCGCGCGAAGATCAGCCGGGGCTTCTGCCCGCGCTCAAGCCGGCCGGGAGGGAGCAGCCAGCGAGCGCGAACCTGGGGAATGTCAGAAAGTTTTGGGATCGAACCCGTGAATGGCGCAGACCCGTGCGCGCATGCGCGCAAAGCGCGGGCCGTGATGCTCGCGGTCGCCAGTCAGATGCTGGCGAAGGTGGATCATTTCATGGGCCAAGGTGGCAAGAAGTGTCGCGGCCAGTCCGTTATGCGCCTCGCTCACCCGTATCAGCGGCATGCCATCTTCCACCACGAAATCGGCCGACAGGCGCGCGTCGCGCACCACATGAAAGCCGACCTCCTCGGCTTCCGGCAGGCGCCAGGCGCGGAAGGGGTCGGTGGTGCGCAGGAAGTCGTACCCCGCCGCCAGCATGTCCGGCGTCAGCTTCAGGGTCACTCATCGTCCCCGGCTGAGGATCAGATAGATCAACGACCCGCACACGCTCATCAGGATGGTGATCAAGCTGATCGCTGCAACCCAGAAGCGAAGAAACAGGCCCTTCACGTCTTGCTTGAGTTCGGCCAGGCCCTGGATGATATGGCCCTGGCGCTCGGCGCAGACCTGTTCATGCGCCTCGATGGAGGCCAACGCCTTGTTGGCGGCATCGCGCGCCAGTTGATCGGCCACCGGATTGGTCAGCGCGGTCATGGCGCTGCGGCTTCCTGCTGGCGCACCCAGCCTTGCAGCGCCTTCAGCTGGTCGGCGACCTGGTCGTACTGCCCGTCGTTTTGGACGCTGGCTTTTGCCACGTCAGAGAGTTGAGCGCCGGAGGGGGCGTCATCAGCGCCGGCGGCGGCTTGGGGAACGGGACCATGGGCGGCACCGTTGAACACCCGCACAAAGCCAAGAGGAATGGGGCAATCGGCGTCAGCCTTTTCAGAGACATGGGTGGTCACCTCGTTCAGTCGTGTTTGGGTTGCGGCCGCGTCGGCGATCTTCACCGCATCGAATGTCTGGCTGACCTGAAGCGTGATGCGGCTTTGCCGGTCGATGATCTGCGCCGCGGCCTTGGCCTGTGCCGCTTTCACCGCCGCCTCGCCACGATTGAATTCATGTTGGCCATACCACCACAGCGCCAGCGCACAGGCGCAAGCGATGGCGAGATACGAACCGGGTGGCTTGGCGATGAAGCCCAGCACGCTTTTGCCGCCGCCAAGCAGCGACAGAAGAAACAGCGGCATCACCCGCCCTCCCCGGGCGCGCCCTGTTTGACCAGCCGCCCGCCGATGCCGGCCGCCAAAAGGCCCAGGGTGATCGCGGTCACCAGCCAGTGCGGCACATTCTGTTTCAGGTCGTCGCCGAATGCCGCCCAGGCGCCCTGCACCGCGCCGGCCAGCACCATCGCCTGCACCGAGGCCCATTTCCAGAACCTGCGCGCGTCATCCACCAGCTCGAATTTCATGGCTCACTCCACAGCATCGCTTCGGCGGCGCGGCGCTTCACCAGCCCCGGCACCACCCTGCCGGAATCGAAGATCCAGCTCTTGAGGCAGGCGGGCACCAGCGCATATCCGCCCTGGTTCAGCTTCTTCAGCAGCGTGCTGCCGGCGAACGCGCCCTGGCCTTCATTGAAGACAAAGTCCACCAGGGCGGCGAACTGGTTGTCGGTCAGCGGCACTTTCACCAGCTCGCTCACCGCGCGCTCGGCCTCAGCCAGATCGGCCTCCAGCAGCAAATCGGCCTGGGCGCTTGAGATCACATCGCCCGATTTGACATCCTGCGTGTGGCCATAGCCGATGGTCCACACCCCGCCCTCATCCGGATAGGCTTTAAGGCGCAGGCCCTCCTGCGCCTTCACAAGCGCAAGCCCCGCGGCATTGATGCGTGCCACGTCACGTCCTCATTGAATATAAGAAGATCAGCGGCTCAGTGGCAGGTCCGCGACACCGGGTGCAGCGGAAAACCATTTGTCTGCTGGGCCTTCAGGGCGGAAACATCGGTGACGCCGGACGTGTCAGGCGGCACGGCCCAAATGCTGAAATCGCGTTCCAACTGCACGGTAGGCTCTGTCTTGTAGTCGATGGGCCAGGGCCAATGATCCAGCGACCGTGGGGCCTGGTACAGGTAATCACATGCCCCGGCAGAGATCAGCAAGGTCCAATTCATTGTATACCGGGGATAGTAAAATTCACCGGATTGCCCGGGCACGATGGCGTCCTCAAGCTCGGCATTGATGGTTATGGGCACGCCTGTATTGTTGAAAAGAACGATCTCCATAACGTGCTGGCACCCGGTGAGAATGGATGCGGCAAGCAAAAGAGAGGCAATGACCGTTCCGGATCGCATTCTTGCCTCACTTCCGGCCATCTTGGGGCCAGGGCACGGGCGGGTTTTGCAGCGGTCCTGTCTCATTCCAGTTCTGCGGCGCGTGCCAATTACCACCTAACATTTCCGCAGCCGCGCCGCCAAGAAGATTAGAGGGAAGATACAGCGGCCCAAGCTGCTCGCCCTGATAGGTATGCTGCTCTTCATGCGGCGCCCCAATGGGCTGGCCGTCGGGTCCTGGTTGGGACGCGTTGTTACCAAACACTTCGGCGTTCCCGATTGTGATCGCGGAAACGCCTCCAAAGGGATTGTTGGTGAACTGGATCGCGTTGTCGCCGAGCTGGATGCCGGGCGCCTCGCTCTGTCCGCCAAGCGCGTGGCTTGCCCGCCCGGCCAGATAGCCCGCGCCGCCATAAGCCAGGCCCAGAGCCGTGTTGGGCAGATTCCAGATCTTCCCGGCGATGTTCGACAGCCCGCCTGATGAATCGTTCTGGCCGCCCTGCACCGGCAGATCGTTTCCGGAAAAATCCAACCCACCCATGATCGACGGCGCCTGATAGGCGGGATCGTCCGGGCTGATGTTGATGTTCGGAGAAATATCCTGCGCCTGGACGCTCTGCGGGACGATCCCGCCGGGCGAAAAATCAGAGTCCCCAGTACCGCTCATCACATTCACCCATGAAACAATGCCGTCGAAATAAGGACCCCACCGGCTACATAGCCAGGGCGCAGGGTCATCCAAATAGATTGGTCAGGTACTTGCCGCCAATCGTCCCCGTCCCCATCGATCCGACGCCGATCGCCAGATTGGCGATGCCACCCAGGATGCCGCCGATACCCGGGCTGCTCTCGCTGTTGCTGGTGGTGGTAGTCTGCTGCGGGATCATGCCCAGCGACTGGTTCAGGATGCTCTGCGCCTGCAATGGCGCGGAAATCTGCCGCATGAACTCCTGATAGGCCGCATCGTCCTGCGCCTGCTGAAGCTGCTGCTGTTGGGCACCGATATTGTTGAGAATGCCGCCCTGCTGGATCAGCTGGTTCAGGTAGTCCTGCCCCAGGCCGGCATTCAGCGTTGCGGCATTGCCCCGAAGCTGGGCGGCGGACAGTGCGTTCGCTGCATTGGCCTGCTGCGCCTGAAGATTCTGGCCGGCGTTGAATTCCCCGGCATTCAGACCCGTCGTGGCATTGAACTGGCTAGCCTGGTTCTGCGCCCCGATATCGGCAAGCGCGGCCTGCTGTGCCTGGGCATAGTTGGCCGAATTCAGGTTTGCAAGCGCCGACGCGGTATCCTGGTCATAGAACTGGTTGGACAGGGCGTTCTGGACCGCCTGCCTATCACCGCCGAACGCGCCCGCGGCCGTGGCGGCCGCATTGTCCGTAACCTGTTGTTGACCACGCTGCTGGTTCAATTGCGCCATGGTGCTGTCGATGACAGAATTCTGGTACGGATTCATATAGGGCGACAGATCGGTGCCCGACAGTTGCGCGGCCGAATAGGCGGGCGCGTTCACGCCGCTCGCGTTCAAGGTCGGCGCCTGATAGCCCAGAAGCCCGCTTGTGGTGTTCATCGAACCGGTCAGGGCGTTCAGGGCGGTCGGATCATTCGCCGCCGCCGAGAGATCCTGGAACGACTGTTGCTGGGCGGGATTGAATCCCGCCACCATCTCGCCCGTATAGGGCACATAACTGTAGTTCGCGGCGTTCTGCTGCGCATTGGCATAGTTGCCGTAATAGAGATTCATCAGTTCGGGATCGACCTTTGTGGAGGTCTGCGTGGAACTGGAGCCGCCCATTCTATATTTCCTTCACGATAACTGACCAAAGCCTGCGATAGCCAAGCCCGCGCCCGACACGCTCACCACCAGGCCGGCAGTGATGCATGACCCACTTGCAGTCCGCATTGCGCGCGAACGCCTCGATGAACGGATCCATTTTCTCGCTATATTCCCTGACGGTTTTGCCGCCTTTTTCGCCGCCCCCGGCAAAAACATTCAGCGCCTTGCCATTGGGGTAGGTGCAAATCTCAAGAACCAGCGCGCAATGCTGCCCGGGCAGGAAAATCATCCGCCCATCAGCGATGGCGCGCTCGATGTCCTCGATCTCGTAGAAGCCGCCACAATAGGGCAGCGCCGCCGCAATCCAGTCCTTGCAGCGGGCCCATTCCGCCTGAAGGGGCGTCATGTAATGACAATTGCCCCATGCGCGACGGTCAGGGCAACGACCGCACCCGTCGCGGTGTCGCGGAAGAGAATCTTGTCCAGCACCTGGCCGGTCTTGAGATTGCGCTTGTCTTCGGTTTCCAGAATGCGGCGCATCTGCGACTGGTCGGTGGCGTCGTACTGCGCCGGCGGCTTGGGCAGGTTCATCGGCCCTCGCCCGGCATGGCTTCGAGCCGCGGATTGCCGAAACGCCAGTTGGTGTCGCGTGCGCCCGTGATGGTGAGCTCCACCAGCCCTCCCGAAAAGCGCAGATCCGTCTTGCCGGAAAGCGCGAAAGGACCAAAGACCTGACCCGCGTCATCGGGATTGCGCCGCACGGTGAACGACGCCGTGACATCACCCACCGTCGCATCGTCGGGATAAAGCCCCAGCACGTGCATGATCTGATCGCCATTGCCCAGCTCGATCGGACCGCTGGTCGCGTAAGGCGCCGCCCCACCATAGTCCCAGCCCACTTCATGATCCCAGATCGCGCCGTTCGCATCGACTAGGATGGGATACTGGAACACGCCCTCGTCAACGCCGCAGGTGCGCGGCGCCCGCCCGATGGTCCAGTAGTCGTCCTTGTACTGCCAGACGACGCAGCGGTCGATCTCGGTCGCCGATGCCGACGGGTAGCGCCACTCGATCTCGAAGCTGCCGGAATTGACTGTCGCCACGATCTTGGACATCTGCAGCCAGTTGATGTCCTGGCGGATGTAATCCATCACCGGACAGTCCAGCGGCACCACGCCGCCGCCATTCCACAGCCAGAAACCGGAAGCGCTCATCCAGGCGGCCTGCTGGTCGAAGGCGGCAACCGCCTGGCGCGCGATGGCGCCACAGGCATCCCCCACGCGATCAAAGCCATAGACAAAGGTGCCCCCGATATAGGTGGCCAGATGCGCGTCGAGATCGGTCAGAAGCAAGGTGCCACCCTTGACCCGGCAACCGCAAAGAAGCCGGCCCTTCGTCTGAAGCGGAAAGCTGCCGGCCTGGTTGGTCGAGGCCGGCGCCCAGAGCGTATTGTTCTCCTGGTCGCACCAGGAAACCGTGCGCGGATCAGCGGTTCCCAGGGCAAAGACAAAACGCTCGGCGGTGGTGACAACCGCGCTGCAGCCCGGCGCATTGGTGACGGGCGCGGCAGGCGTGGCCGTGTCGAGCGCCCACTGATACAGCTTGCCATCATCGGGGCTGACGCCCAACAGATCTTGCCCCCAGCTGTCCAAGGTCCATTGGGTGGCATCGGCGATGAGGCTGGTGTCGGGACGCGGCGCGCCATAAGTGCCGGTGCCGTATTTATCGCCGCCATAGCCGCCGGCGCCGGTGGCGTCCGCCTGGCCGGCGGCAAAGCCGGACGGCGTGATGTCATAAAGCGTGCTGCCGCGATCCATCACATAAAGATGGGAATGGGTAGCGATGGCGAGCCAGGTCTGGCCGTTATTGGCGTTCCAGGCCAACGCCGCCCGCGCCATGCCAGTGACGGTGGAGGTTCCGCGCTGCCGCCAGCCATTGACCGGCCCCAGCGCAATGCCGTACCAGCGGGTCAGCGACGCATCGTAATAGCGGCCTCTGGCCTGATACTGCGTGCCGTCGCGATGGACTCCGGGCGGCAGGACGATCGGCAGGCGCGACATCAATAGCCCTTGTTAGCCAGAAGTCGTTCAATTTTTACGAGACGCTTTTTGAGCGAGCGATTCTCCGCGACCAACGCCTGAATACCGGCAAATGCAAGTGGCACCATTTCACATAGGGCAAGCTGCAAGAATCCGTCCTTGCCCTTATAGACTGCTTCCCGCTGAGCCTTTCGTGCGTCCTGTGCAATAAGACCAACCCGGCGGCGCGAACATTTTTTGTCAGTCTTATACTTGAAGGTGACAGGATTTAGCTGCGCGATCTTTTGGAGAGCATTGACAATAGGCTTAAACGCCATCTTCAATCGCTTGTCTGAATTTGCTGCCCAGGATGTTGCGCCCTCGTTGAGAATGGCGCCACCACTGACGCACTGGACAGTAAACCCGCCCCCGTAACTGGTGGCGATACCACCCCAGTCAAAAGTACTCGTATTGCCAAAGCCTGTGTTGGTGTAGCTGCCAACAGTTGTCGTCATAGAACCCGCTATAACGCTTGCGGCCCCGGTGATGTTGTTTGCAATATTTATACTACCACCAAATTGGGAGTCACCGTTCACGGAGAACTGCTTCCCGGTGGCAAGCGCACCATTGATTGCAAGAGCACCAAGCACCGCGCTTGCCGCGCGGGACAAATCCTGATCGTGATACGCCAGCTCCCGCCAATTGCCCGAACTGTCCGACCTGTAGACGCCAACCGCACCCGCCACCGTCGCTCGGCTCGCCCCGCCCAACAGGATCAGGCTGGTCGCGTTGTGGGTCAGTGTCAGCGCGCCCGTGAACCGCACAAAGCGGATGCAGTTGGCCACGGTCCCGAAGCTGGTGATGGCCGTGGTGCCGGAAATCGCCACCGCGGTCGACGCCGCATTGCCGATGTCGGTGGTCGCGGCTGACGCCAGCGTCACCTCCGCGCCGGGCATTAGCTTGCCGGCAAAGGCGTCGATCAGCCCCAGATCGGTGTTGAGGTCATTGCCCCAATTGTCAGTGTCGGCGCCGACGGTGGGTACGGTCATGCCAAGGTTGGTCGTTGTCATCGCTCGCTCTCTATTGAAGGGTCCAACTGATCTGATCGGGCGAAACCGGCGCCCACGGATCGCCGCCCTCGCCGGCCGCGCTCCAGGCGGTTTCGCTGCCGCCGCCCAGCGCCCAGATGTTGCCGGACAGAAACGGCACTGCCTGCCCTGCCAGGCCGGCCATCCCGGGCCAGGCCGAAATGATCCACCGGGCCGGCAACAACACGACGCCTGCGCTCACGCCAAACACAGCCTCGCCCAGGGCCACCAGCGCGGCCCACAACAGCCCCGCCGCTCGGCCGGCCAACACAAACAACCCAGCCGCAACGCTCGCCGCAAACCCGGCCCGCAAGACGCTTGCAATCCCCGCCAGGCCAAAGCCGCCAAAACCCGCCCCCACCGACGCCTGCCAGCTCAAGCCACACACTTGCCCCGTCTCGCCAAACCCACCCGCAGCCAACGTAAACGCCGAAGCCGTAGGGGCTGAGTAATTCCCCTCGCCATAGGCGCCTGTCCCATATTTGGCCGGCATCAGCTCAGCTGCAGAATGCCGTTGGTCAGGTCCAGCCCGACGGTGAAGGTGTCGGCCGACGCGAGGGTGATCGACGTGCCGCGATCCCACCAGCCAATCAGATTGCCGCCCGCAGCGGAGGAATTGTACAGCACCGCATAGCGAAACGGCCCCACCGTGCCCGTCGCCGTCAGAACGGGATCGACGCTGGGCAACAGCTTATAGGTCCCGGCCGCCTGGCTGGAAGACGCAATCGCCACACTCAGCCCGCCCGCGGCATAGCCGCTGCCGGCTGCGATCTCGCTGATATCGGTCTTGACCTGGTTGGTGGCGGCCGGCGCGGTGTTGGTCAGCATGACCTTCAACGCATCGGCGCCCAGATTGTGCACCTTGTTGGCCAGGTCGGCGACAAAACAGTTGAACTTGGAAAAGCTCGCCATCAGAAAACCTTTCAGCTGTCGGAAATGATGTCGTACGCGCCGAACCGTCCCCGGCGCGTCAGCGACGGAAACGCCGTGCGCAACAGCGACCTGTCCGTCGGCATGGGATCGGCATTGCACATGTCGTCCAGCGCGGCGGTGAACAGCGTGCCCCACAGATCGGCGCGTGCGTCATCGCGCAGATAGGGCGCGGACTGCACCAGCGCGCCATAAAGATAGGCGTCGGGATAATCCTCCAGGATCCAATTGGCCGGCGCGGCATCGCTCAAGGCCGGCGTGCGCGCGATATAGACCAGCCCGGCGTCGTAATCCTGGTCGGCCAGGGGATATAGCTGCAACTGCCCGCCCACCACGGTATAGAATTTGGGCGCCCCCACCCACGCTGCCCGTGCCTTCTCGCGTTCCAGATTGGCGGGGTCCAGATAGTCCAGTTCGATCGGCGGCGTAGCCTCAAGCATCAGGTCCAGCGGCCCCAACATGTCGCCGGGCACCGCCACATATTCGGCACCTTGCGCGATCTGCGCATCCGCGCGTTGCACAAGCCGGCGCGGCACGGGCATGCCCTGCCCTGCCCGCGACACCAGCCGGCGCGCCATCTGCGCCTCGGCCAGGGTAATGAAATCGGGAATGACCGCGGTCAGATCGCCGCGATTGAGAAAATCGGCGATGCTGGCCTGCAACCCGCCATAGCTGCCATCCAGCGCCATGTTTGCTCCTTATGGGAAAATGTGGCGGCGCTGGCGTCACAACCAGCGCCGCCAGCACATCAGTTGTTCGCCAGGCGGCACGCCAGTTGCGGCCGGATGGTCTTGTAGCCATACAGAACATCGATACGACACGGGAACTTGTCGTTCACGATGTCGTACTGGCGCACGATGCGCATCGATACGCCGTCCAGCACTTCGCGCGCCGCAAAGTCCACGCCCTTGGGCATGATCAGGTCGGCGGTGGCAAAGGCAAACGCGTTCTTCTGATAGGCCAGCGACAGGCCATACTGCTGCGACGCCGTGCCAACCTTGGTCACCGCGCCCGTATTGGTGGGCGAAGCCGAAACGTTCTGCGCCGCGCCGCCGGTCACGATCGCCGGGCTGATCGGAATGCTCGTGCCCGTGCTCGACACAGGCGCCGTCACCACGAACTGCTGCAACTGGCTCGATACCGCCTTGGTCTCGGGATGCACGCTGTAGCAGCCGGCGAAGGTGACGATGTCGCCCTGGGTCAGCGTCTTGCTCGAGCCGTTGCTCACCGTGACGCTGCTGCCGGTCTGGTTGGCGCCATTCACCGCGAATGTCGGCGACGAACCGTTCTCCGTGCCCGACAGATGCGTCGGCCACAGCGTGTTCTCCAGGAAGTCGAAGCCCGCGGTGCGCCCCATATAGCCTTCGCGATACTGCTTGGCGATATTGGTCGAATCCTGGAACAGACCCTTCAGCGCATCCACCAGATCGACATTGTCCTGGGTACAGAGGTTGCAGGTGCGGTCGTTGACCGGCGCCAGGCTGTCCACCAGCCGCTTCCTCGCCATCAGCACATTGTTGAAGGCGATCGCCGAGCCCTGGTTGTTGATCTGCTGATAGACGTCATTGACCATGTTCATGGCATCGGCCTCGATATTGGCCGCCAGGACCGCCATGGCCGGCTCGATGATCCGGTCACTGAAATCGTCCAGGCTCATGGTCAGGTCGTTGGAGGTGAAATTCACGTCCACGCCCTTTTGGGTCGAAACCTGCAGCTGCACGCTGTTCTCGGTCGTGTCCTGGGTGGAAAGCGTGGGGCCAGTGCGCACCGTATACTGGTTGGGCACGCGGATGTTCAGCGTGTTGCCGATCTTGGCGCCATCCTTGGCGAAGCTGTCGTCATAGCCGCGATTGATGGTGCCGACGAAATTCAGCTTCTGGTGCAGCACCATGAGCGCCTTGCGGGTCACCTGGGTGGGGGTAAGAAGTGTGTTCGACATGGGGTTCCTTCAGGGAAATATGGGTTAGCGCTTGCGCATCCGTTCGCGCTCGCGCTTGGCCCATTCCTCGGTGCTTAGCGTGTCGCCGCTGGCATCGGTGGTGCGTCTCTGCGCCGTCCCTCCGCCGCCGCCGACACGCGTCACCGGCCGGGCGGCCTGCGATGCGTCGAACGTCTGCTTGGTCTTTTTCTTCCTCTCGGCTTCGTCGAATTGATGCGCCTTGTGCAACAGGACCACAAAGCTGGGGTTCTGCAGCGCCGCCTGGGTTATCTCGTTCTGCGAGAGCCCATTGGCGATGCCATACCCCGCCAGCTTCGCATCCAGGCCGGGGGACCAGTCCGCGATAAGCCGCGATAGATGCGCGTGCACCTGGCCGGCACGCCTGGCGGTCGCCCGCTGCGTGTGGCTGGCATGGTCCCGGTCCTTCTGGGACCAGGCACGGGCCGCGCGGTCCCGCAATGTCTTGATCTGGATGCGCTGCTGCCACGCTTGCGCGGCGCGCGCCGGGTCCTGGCCCTGAAGCGCCGGCCAGTCCACACTGTCCATCTGCGCCAGATGATCGTTCAGCGCCACGATCCTGGCCGCATCCTGCAGATGGCTGCGCATCGCAGCCGCCTGATGGCGATGGCCTTCGCGCTCGGCCTCGAAGGCGCGGCGCTGGCCGGCCAGCTCCTGGGTCTTGCGCGTATAGTCGGCCTGGCGCAGCAGCGCATCGCGCAACTCGGGCGGCAGCGAATAGCTCTTGCCGTTATACTGAACCTCGACCTCTTCCGGCGTATCGCAGGCGTCATCCACCTGGTCGTCCGGCAAAGCGGGATCGTTCGTGGCCGCATTGGCCCCGTTCTCGATGGTCATGCTTGTTCCTTTGGTTAAAGACGCGTGTCGGCAATCAGGCCGTGGCGCGTCGTCCACGGCGTGTCATCCCAAATGTCAGAAGTTCAGTTGGGCAGGCTGTGGAACACGACCTGATCGACATGGCGCAACGAAATCTCCACATCCGCAAGCTTGACGGCCTGGAATGTGACGGTCGATCCCTTGCCATAGACCACTTCCAGATGCCGGTTGGTCAACCAGTTCAGCTCTACGCCTCCGGTTTCAATGCTCTCTGAATCAAGATCGATAATGAGCATCGCGTCCTTGTCGGATTGGTCGGACCGCTTCAATGCCACAGACGTATCATCAGTTGCGTTGCCTGGCCCGGCGGTATGGACGTTCTTGGCCTCCGCCACCCAATATCCGTTGGGGGACTTCTGCTCGAATTTCCAGTCCGGGTCGTCATTGCCACAGGCCGCCGCACAAAGGCAAAGTGCGAGCACAGTCCCGAACCGGCGCGCAACCACGTCAATCCGTCCCGCCAAACTTCCCGCCTTGATAGTCATTGTAGCCCTTGGTGATGTTCTGGACATTTTGCGGCGGAATGGAGGTATAGGTCTGATCCATCTTCCAGTCCGGCGGATACTTGCTGAAATACTTTCCATAAGTATTGGCCAGGTCAAGCGCACCCGAAAGCGGAATTCCGGCAGCCGCATTGTAGACCCCGAAATCGTAATTTCCGTCAGACGTCGAGCCACCATGCGCCTGCGCGTCCTGCGCACCACCTCTGTGGAATTGCCCCTCCTGCCCGGCGGTATAGGCGAACCCACCCAATCCGGTATTGCCATTCGGATCGTTGGGATCGGCCTGGAGCTGTGCTGCAAATTCCCCGTCCCGGGCATAACCGGCCGGATCCGGCGGCGTCCTGGCCTGGCGGATCGGGTCCGTTAAAGCCGGCGGCACGATGCCCGGATCCTGCCCGCTCACCGTCCACGGCACGCTATCGGATGCACCCTGCCCGTCCGTTCCACACGCTTGGGCGATCTGCTCCGGCGTCATCACTGCGCCCAACGTGCTCTGCCCCGCCGCCGCGTTCATTGCCGGCAGCCCGGCCATCAACCCATCCGGCGCCCACCCATCCGGCACGCCTGAATTGTCCAGATCATCAGCCATTTTGACCCCGTCTCTCAAATCGCTATCGTTCATCCATGCAGCAATCCCCGCCCGAACTGCCGCCCACCATCACCTTCGTGCCCTGGGCCAACGCCTTCACGGCCGAAGAACTGGACCGCATCGAACAGATCGGCGACGGCCTGCCGCTGGCACAAGCCGGCCTGATGACCGACATCGCGGCCGACACCCGCGACCTGATCCGCGTCACCCGCACCGCCTGGCTGGACTCGGCCGAACCGAACAAATGGATCTATGACCGCATCCAGCAGATCACCATGATGATCAACGCCATGGCTTATCGCTTCGACCTGACCGGCTTTTCCGAACGCATCCAGTATTCGGTCTATCACGACGCCGAAGGCGGCCATTATGACTGGCATGTCGATCAGGGCCCGCTGGTCACCCGCAGAAAGCTCTCGCTCTCGCTGCAACTCACCGACCCGTCACGCTATCAGGGCGGCGACCTTCAGTTCCTGGCCGGCAGCCGGACCGAGACCGCGCCGCGCGATCGCGGCATGCTGATCGCTTTCCCCTCTTATGGCGTACACCGCGTCGCCCCGGTCACCGCCGGAACCCGCAAGTCGCTGGTGATCTGGATCACCGGGCCCCGCTTTCGCTGACCCCTCGCTTCTATTTAACTTTGCCGCGCGGGCCGGCTGCCATAACTTTCGCCCATGTCGCGCGCGCCCCTGATCCTTGCCATCCTTGCCCTGGCAACCCAGCCCGCCTGGCCTCAGCTCCTGGCGCCTGGAAAGCCCGCGGGCACCAAGGCCGCACAGCACATTTCCTACCGCACCGGCTTCATCGGCGTATCGCTCATCGCCATAGCGGTGACCTTTGCCGTGCCCGGTGCATCGACCAGCACGGCGACCTCGACGGCGACCACCAGTTGACTGCCACTGGTTATCGCTCTTCACCAGCCTTGCGATGGAACCATTTCTGAATGAATTGTCTGTCCGGCTCGAAAATCGCCGCAACTCTCCAGTATTTCTTTTGGCCATCCACCAGCACAACCCGGTAACGCATCGGTGTGGTCTTGTAGAAGCCCAGATGGCACCCAGGCCGGCCAGCGAGATAGCACCATAAAAGCTCCGGATATTTCTGACACAGCCGATCTGAGTCATGGCAAAAATCATCACCATCGGCATGTGCAGCGGCAAAAGGCTTCCAGCCTTGCTGCAACAATTCCGTCCGCACCTCGGCATAAGGCCGCCATGCCTTCTCCGGTAAGGTAGATATCTCCTTCTGCATGGCATAAAGCGGATAGGGCCAAGTCCCAGGGCTGGCGACGGCGAAAGACAATCCAAATGCCATGAAAACAAATGCCAGGATCGAAAGAAATAGCGGACGAATGGCAGTCGCTCCAGACTTGAGAAACCGCGATACTAAAGCAAAGTTTCCGTCCCTGCTCCATGAAGTGCCGAATTATTTGTTACGCGGCACCTGCGAAAGCAATGTCTGGAATTGCGCCATCCTGTCCCGGTCTTGCAGTGAACTCCAGGTCGGGGTCAGGTTCTGTCCGAATTGGGCTGTGCTGATCTTGCCGTTGATGAAATCGTTCCAGTGGCCCCTGTCCGCCATCAGTTGCTGAGCCATCTGATCCTGCACATCGGGGCTGAAGACCGTATCGTCATCCAGCCCCAACTCATTCTGCATGTGATCGATGGTGTCTTTGGTGATCTGATACTGCCCGACCGGTGTATTCTTGCCCATCTGCGCCTGCTGCTGGCGGACCTCATCCAGGGTCATCCGGGAAAGCGGCTTGGACGTCTGCCCGAAGCCATAGATCACGTCATACCCGGAACGCCCGCTTGGGTCCCCTGCGCTTTCACCAGTTGCGATCTGATCGAGCAAATACTTGGGCGGCAAGGACGGCACAGGTGGCGGCGTTACCGCTGCCGGCGCATTGGGATCAATCTGATCCGCCGTGGGCGAGCTCGACGGCGCGCCGCCCGGTGGCACAAGCCCGGGGTCCTGCCCGCTCACCGTCCAGGGCGGTGCATCATCCCCGGTGTTCTGGCCGTTCGTGCTGTCCAGCGGCGCCGGCCCTGAATCTGGTTCGTCCCCTCTCTTCAAAAGCGTGTGGAGACCCGGCCCCAGATCGGGCGGCTCATCCTCGCCCCAATCCACGTCGGCCATCTGCTCGGGGCTCATCACGGCGCCAAGCGTACTTTGGCCCGCCGCCGCGTTCATTGCCGGCACACCGGCCATGATCCCGTTATCCGCCCATGAGCCCCCGGCGCGCGGATCGCGCGTGGGCAGGTCCAGTGGACCTGCGAAAGGGGGCGAATGCCGCGAGCTTGGGCGAGCGGCGCCGAACCCGCCAACCTGTTCATCCGCCATCGTCAGCTCCGTCCTGTGCCCGCGGCGCGCCCGCGGCTCACGCGCCACTCACAGCCTTCAGCCTTTCGGTCTGGGCCTTGAAGGCATCGATACCCAGCTTCTGGTTTTCGAGACTGCGGTCGTTCTGCAAGGACGCGACCTGTGCCGCCAGCGCCGCATTCTGCTGCTTCAGCCCCGCGATCAGCGTCACGACTTGCGCCGCCGCGGCCTGCACCTGGGGAGGCACCGCGCCCGGCACAGCCGGCGTCGCCGCCGCCGTGATCTGCGGCGGCAACAGCGCCTTCAACCGTCGCGCCACTTCATCGGCTTCCGGCCAGTCCAGGTTGCGCGCCAACAGATCGCCCAGCACCGGCGCCGCCGCCGGATAGGCCTGAAGCAGCTGCAGCATCTGGCTGGCCGCTTCCTCGCGCCGCGTGGCGAAACTCGGCCCCGTCTCCACCGTCAGGTCATAGCGCCCGCGCCCCAGATCGCACAGCCGCGTCATCGGCAGCTTGGTCGCGGGATCGAGCGCAGGATTTCCATCCGCCCCCTTCACCGCCATCGGCGCGCCCAGCGCCACAGCGTTCGCGCTGTTGTCGGCGCCCAGGACGCGGATCATCCGCTTGCCGGAATAGACCACGGGTATCAGGTCGATCAGAATCCGCCCGCCATGCTCGATGGCGCGCGCCAGATTGTCGATGAAATGATAGTTGGAGGTGTCGCCCTGGTCCTGCCGCGCCTGGATCGCCACGCCCGAAATCTCGTTGCCCGGCGCGCCCAGGCTCGCATCATACAGGCCCAGAATGGCCTTCATGTCGTCGCTGGCGTTCAAAGCCTCCTGAATGGCCCCGATCGCCGCCCCGCTGTCCAGCGGCTGGCGCGCAGGCGGCAGCTCGCCATCATATTCGATGAAGGCATGGTTCTGGCTGTTCACGCTCGCCCATTTGCGCGCGTCCGACTTGAAGCTGCCCTTCTTGCCGATGAACGGCACGCGCGGCGACAACGCCGTCAGCTCGGTCGATGCGGTGCGCCAGTAATTCAGCATCCGCTGGCTGTCCTTGGCGTCACGGATCAGCGAGCGGAAATGCCGCTTGCCCTCCACATTCACTTCATCGCCATAGACCGGCACGATGGGAATGTATTTGCCCGCCCAGTCATTCCTCTCCAGCACTTCCGCGCCGGTTAGCACCGTCTGCGTCACTTTATGACTGGCAACGACGCGCTCGCCCATCACGGTCACGCCTTGCGCGTCCAGCACGTCCTTCTGTTTCAGATAAACATCGGCCTCGACCACCGAGCCATCCGACAACGCCAGGATGCTGCGCTTCACCCGCTCGCGCCGCCACCATTCCGCCACCAGCACACTGTGCTCGCCCGACCAGGGCGCCGGCAGCTTCTGATAGCCGTCATCGCTCCAACTCACCGGGTCGGCGCCCTTATACTTGGCGCGGAAGGCGTCGTGCGAAAGCACCTCGGTGACAAAACACTGGTTCCAGTCGCTGGAGTCCGAAGCCGTGCTCAACGGATCGGCATAGACGCTGAACGGATTGGCGATCCGCTCGATCCTCAGCTCCAGGTCGAAGCTATCGTCATCGGCATAATCGCTGGTGATGCGGAAATAGCCGAAGCCGTTGGAAACCGCGCAATCCACCGCCGTGTCATAGGCCACATCGGCTTTAGATGTCTGCTCGATATTGCGGATCAATCCGTTATAGATCTCCGCGATTTCGACATCGGCGGCGCTGTCCACCGGATGCACCTTGATGCCCGGCCGGTTCTGCCGCGCCGCATTCACCACCTGGCGAATAAAGGCCGGCTGGCGATTGATGGTCAGGCACGGCCGCCCATCGCGGATGCGCTGCTGGCGTACGCTCTCGGGCCACTGCTCGCCCAGCTTGGCGAAACGCAGATCATCGAGAGCCGTAATACGGTTCTCCGCCTCTGCTTCTTCGCACAGCGCAAACGCGCTCTTTGCGTCGGCAAGCAATTGCTCGTCGGTCATCAGATACCTGTCAGATGGGGAATAGACCCGCTAGCGCGGCTCGTCGGAAATGCTAATTGGCTTGATTGTTAGGTGGAGGTGGAGGCGGAGGTGCAGCCTCCGCGCTTTCGATGCCAGTCTTGGCATAGTTACGCATATATTCTTCAATCGCCTGAATGTACTGAGCCTGTTCCTGCAGCTCCTGCTCTTCAAGCAATCTGCAACCCCACTGGCCACCCTTCTGGCTCAGGGTCGCCAGCTTAATGGGATGACCAACCCCGCCAGGAGCACAATCTATTGTGTGGCTTAGTGCCCAATGCACACCAAAACGAGCGACGTCTACCGTCGGCTGCTTGTCTTGCCACATAACTCTGGACACAAACGATAAGAATGGATCAGCCAACATCTGGCCAGAGCCCATCGAACCAAAGAATAACTTCCCGGTCTTCACCTCCGGCTGGAAGTCAGTCCACGGGAATTCAACGAGTTCAACCCCATCCTTAAACACACCACCGACGAACGCACCCAATCCCCAGCCCATGTGAGCGTCGCGGTGAATGTGGGTGTTCTGAAAATTTAAAATGGTTTCACGGGCGAGATGGGTTACCGCAGCCAGGCAATCCTTGGCGAATATATTGTGCTTGTTTGCCACATCAACAACGGCTCGAAACCGCTGCGCCAGCCCGACTGAGCCTGTAGTTGCAATGATGAGTCTATTGTCGACTATTTGCAGCTTGTCGCTGTCGTGCTTCATTAAAGGCTGGTGCCCAGCAGCGAACGTCGCGGCGCTATCCGCACCGATGACGATGCCATCGGAACAACGCACCCCAACGATAACGGTCACGCAGGCGCATCCTTGAAGATGCTGTTGACCTTCATTTCCGGGTACATGTCGTAAATCGCCTTCACCAAGCTGCTGAAGGACTGTGACAAAGCCCATGCAGAGACTTGCCGAAGATACTGCGCGGTCTCACCTCTGAGACCATTCAGAATTTGCTCGCCCCGTTCAATACCGGCCTGCGTTGCAGCATATGTGACCCAACGCCCCCACGGGGACGGGACGATTTCTGCGTTACCGGCCTGTTTGAGAACCTCGGCTTCTTGATACACAGCCTTATCGAACGGGCCATAGTCATATGGCTGAAAATCGAAACCCGGCCCCTCGTTGACGAGGCCAGGAACATTGCGCGTGACCAAAAATACGGTCTTTTGAAGCTGCGCAGGCGAATACGAGCGTCCAGACGCTGAAGCCAATAGCGCCAAGATCAAATCGGCCCTGCTCACGGGCGACCCGATTGAACACGTTGATGCCGCATGGGTCGTATCTTTCTTTCGCGCGGGGCCGACTCGAGGCTCCCACATGCTTAATACAGATCGTACCAAGGTAGTTAACGCCCAGTTACGCCATTTGAGCGAGGCAGCCCCTTTAAAAGAACATATAGGGAACGCTTTGTCAAGCGGACGCGGGATGCGACGAGAAATCATCCCATCCACCCACCCTCAACCGGCTCGGCCTGGGTGTCGGCCCGAACCCGTTCCGGCTCCTCATAGGCGATGCACATAAGCCCAAAACTGTCCGCAGCATGCGATGACCAGTCATGCTCCGGCCCCAACCCCACGGCACGCGTCTCGTCCTTCTTCTCGTGATACCAGCCCAGCGCGTCCCTACCCGCCTCGGTCGCGGCCTGGTTGAACCATATGCGGGGAAACAACCGCCGCGCAGCCTCGATCCGCATCATCGCCGCGCCCTTGCCCTGATTGCGGATCACCTGCACTTCAAAACCAGCGTCCCGTACATGGTCCTCGTACCTTTTTCCCGTAATGCTGTTCTCGGCCACGCCGTCATGCGGCAAGACGCACAACGCCTGCCCCCAACCGCGCGCCCGCAACAACCCCACGTAATAGGCCAGCACCTGGCCGGCCCCTTCGATGTAGTCCAGCACCCGGATCTCGCGATCGACGAACTGCGCGATCCAGATCGCCATGGCGTCGGCGCTCGCCCCCGACCCGCCAATGTCGAAAAAGGCGCGCACCGGCAACAACGGATCGGCCGCCAGCCGGCAGATGCGCCGCTGTTCCCGCGCCTCCGCCAACGCCCGCGCGAAATACGCGCCCTCCAGCGCCTTGGCATATCCGCCTTGCCAGATATGATCATATCTGTCCGGGTACAGACGAAAATCGCTCACCCGCTCGGCTTCCAGCACATCCGGAAACCAGGGATTGTCGCGCCAGTTCACTTCCACGGCCACTGCACCCGCCGGCCGCTTCGCCCGGAAGAAGTCATCCACCGCATCGCCCTTGCGGCGCGGATTCCAGCTTGCCCAGATCTGGCTATCCTTCGCCCGTATCGTGGGCCTAAGCAACGTCAGGCTGCGATGCGACAGAACCTGCGCCTCCTCGATCCAGGCGCGGCCGAAGCCTTCCAGCGACTTGATGTTCTCGTTGTTGCTGTCCTGCAAACCCGTGAAGATGATCACGCCATCGCCGGGCGTCTTGATCTCCTTCTCGAAAACCTTGAACCCGTCCGCCTCGCCCAGCCGCAGCTCCTTCAGCTTGGTCTCGATCAATCGCTTGGACGAATCCTTCAGCGACTTCTGCACCTCGCGGATGCACACCGCCAGCATCCCGCGCTGAACCAGACAGTCCTCGATCAACAGCTCGGCGAAGAAATGCGACTTGCCCGATCCACGCCCGCCATACGCGCCCTTGTAGCGCGCGGGCGCCAGCAGCGGCAGAAAGACCCGCGGCGTATCAATCTTCAGGGTGCGCGCCGGCGTCTTCGCCGCTGCTGTTTGTTTGCCCGCCATCGTTTGCTTGAGCGTCAACAATCACCCGCTCGATCCGCGCCAGCACGCCCACACCTTCCGCCTCGCTCGCCAGCGGCTGCGCCGCCTTGCCCCAGCCGCGATCCAGCAGCGCCTGCGCCGCCGACACCCGCGCCGTGGCGGGCCCGTCATCCTGGTTCATGATCGCGGCCAGAACCTTGATCGCGGCGCGCGAATGCCTGCGCGCCAGCGCCTTGATCTCCGCCGCCGCTTTGGATGTCGGTTTCATCACGCCCACATGTCATCCCCGGCGAGGCGCGACCAGCGCCGAGGGAAGGGGACCCAGGTGGGCACCACCGTGACGGTATCTGGCACCTGGGTTGCCGGTACGCTGTCGCTACCAGCTCCCTCATGCTCGCTTCCGCTCGCACTCGCCGGGAATGAGATTCGTGCGTGATGGGATTGAAGCGCCAATAAAAAAGCCCCGCGTTTCGCGAGGCCTCAGGAGAAGTGCATCAGCCGCACTCACTCACCATGGCGAAATGAGTACCCTCATTTTAAAAACCGGTCAACCACCCCACGCGCACGCACGCGAAAAAATTTGCGCACCCTCACAAGCTTTCTTGAGTCCGCTTCACCGCCATCAGCAACGGCCACACCGCGGCGAGCTGCGCCACCACCGCCACCGCCACCAGCGCCAACACCGAATGATCGTACAGCGCGCCTTCGACCGCGCTGCCGGCAAGCCACGCCACCCCGAAGATGGTGGTGAACAGGCCATAGGCGCTGGCGCGTTTCTCCGCCGGGATCATGTCCGCCACCGCCGCCGCCATCACCGATTCATGCACGCCCGTCGCCAGGCCCCACAGCAATACGCCGAACACCGCGAAAGCATACCCGCCCATGAACACCAGCGGCGCGAAGAAGGCGCCCGCCACCGTCACCGGCACCAGCACCTTCAATCCGACGTGATCATACATCTTGCCGAACAGCAGCGACCCCGCCCCGCCCGCCAGCATGCCAAAGGCATAGACCACCGGCACCGCCACCGCGGGCATCACGCCACCCTTGGCGAAATGAAACGCGATCAGCGAATAGTCGGCAAAGCCGAACGCCACCAGCGCGCTCGCCGCCGCATACCACCAGAACACGCGTGGATAGCCATCCATCGGTTTTGCGTTCGCGTCGCGCACGATCTCGCTGGCATTGGGAAAGATGAAACGCGCCGTCAGCACCAGCAACAGCACTGCCGCCGCCGGCACCGCCAGCCAGGCAAAAGCGAGCGCATAATCCTGCCGCGTGGCATAGACCGCCGCCACCACCAGCGGGCCGGCGAAGGCGCCCAACTGATCCAGCGCCTCGTTTACGCCGAACGCCCAGCCGCGCCCGATCACCTCGCCTGCGTCCGCCAGCATCACATTGCGCGGCGGATTGCGGATCGCCTTGCCCATCCGCTCCATCACCATCAGCGCCGCCGCCGCCTGCCAGCTTCCCGCCAGCGCCAGCGCCGGCACCGCGATCATCTGCACCAGATAGCCCAGGATGGTGATCAGCCAATAGCGCCCGGAACGGTCCGCCCACCGCCCGCTCAACAGGCGAAGCCCATAGCCGATGAATTCGCCGAAACCGCCGACCAGGCCCGCGATCAGCCCGCTCGCGCCCAGCATCGCCAGGAACGGCCCGCCCACGCTGCGCGCGCCCTCATAGGCGAAATCGGCGAACAGGTTCACCGCCCCGAACAGCAGCACGAAATAAAGCCCCGTCCGCGCCGTCCAGCCGCCTGCCCGTGTCATGAAAGTTCCACCGTGTGAGCTCCGGCGGCACTTATATATATGTGTGTGGCAAATTGTTAACGGGCCGAAGGACACAGGCCCGCGAGCGCCGGATCAATGCAACCGGACGCGCTCTTCCCGCTCGATGCGGCCGATGCGCACCAGCACGTCCCACCACAGCCGGGCGCGCGTGCTTTCGCCGATCATGATGGCGTCATTCATCATGCTGACCGCGATCTCGCGCGCCATCTCGGGATACAGCGCCATGATCCCCCGCGCCATATTTTCGGAATTGAAGACTTCTCGCGGCACTTACACCACCTCCGTGAGCTGCCCCTATACTGCAAATGATCGGCGGGCGGGATACGGAATTTCCGCAAGGATTCAATCTTACACAACCCTTTCAGCAATTGTTTACCACAAATTCAAGGCAATTCGCGCCACTTCCGCCGAAACGCGCACTGATTAGTTATCATTAGAGAAAAATTTTTTCGGCTTCGCCCATGGGTGCAGATGCAAATGCCCTGGGGTCGCGTGATCTGGTGAGACTGGCAAACAAACTTCGCGGCTACGCCGCCCAAGACCTGCGACGTGCACGACATCGCGATGTTTCTGGCAACGGCCGAGCGGCTTGAAGCGCACGCCGCCGCGCCAGGGCCGGACAACACCGCCAGCAACGATCTGCTGCGCCATTCAGGCGCCGGCGGTTGAACGGCTCAAAGGTGGCGATCGCCGCAGTCGGCCTCGGACGACGTGCATATCCCGGTATTGGCTTGTTCTGTCTGGTGAAAATGCCAGCCCGCAACCGCCAGCACCATGAATATGGCAACCATGAAACCGACGATGAACCAGCGCTCCATGCCCGCTCCCCGTTCGCGCCGGCCCGCTTCACGCCCGGCAAATCGCCCGGCAAGATTACCACAGCCGCGCCAGAATCCAGCCCCTTTTACGTTTGGCTAACCATCACAACGCACCCGCAAAAAAGGGTGGCGGCGCTAACATATCCTTTTCCGATTGCCGGCCAATCTCGGCCTTCGCATGCGCCCTCCGCCCCCCACGCCCGCGCCGACACTGCAGTACCGGTTGCTGATCGTCACGGTACTGACGGCCCTGTTCATGCCGCTCCATTACATGGGCTCGGCGCTCTATGAACTGGCCGGCGGGCTCACCACCGTCAAACCCTATAGCGGCGTGGCGCTGGCCCTGATCCTGATGATGGGCGAAGCCTGGCTCTGGCCGGTGCTGCTGGCGGGCACGCTGGGCGGCATGCTGGCCAAGTTCGCCACCTCCACCCAGCTTTCCGACATCTTGATCACGCCGGTCGTGACCAGCCTTACCCTGCTGGCCGTCCACCTGGCGGCGCGGCGGCTGATCGGAAAAAAGATCGACTTCCGCGCCTGGCGCCAGCTGGTCGGCTATATCGCGATCGCCACGGCGATCTGCCTGATCTCGGCCTCGGCCTTCACCTTGACGATCGACGGCCCCAACAATCCGCATCTCGCGCTTTACTGGCAGGCCTGGTTCATCCCCACCGCGCTTTCCTATGTGATCTTCACGCCGGTGATGATGCTGCTCGCCACCGCCGAGCGCAGCGCCCTCATCGGCAACTGGCGGCGGCTTGCCGCCTGCCTGCTGATGATGGGGCTGGTGCTGGCGGCGAATTTCCTGCCTGTGCGCCTGCCGCTCCTTTTCGCCACGCCCATCGCGCTTCTGATCGTGACGCTGGTGTCGGGGCTGGAAGGCGCGGCCCTTGGCTTGGTGCTGACCCAGCTCATCCTGACCGGCGCCACCGTCATGGGCTTCAGCGCCTCGGCGATCGAGCATCTGCCCATGGGCTATCAGCTCTATTTCCTCCAGGTCTTTATGGCGATCCTGATCGGGGTGATGCTGCCGGTGGCCGCAGCCGTGGCCGAGCGCGTGCGCCTGCGCGACGGCATGGAACAGGCGCTGGAGCGCGAGGCCCTTGTCAATGCCGCGCTGCGCGCCAGCGAACAGCATGCCCGCGACATGGCGGAACAGGCCACCGCCGCCAGCAACGCCAAATCGGAATTCCTGGCCAGCATGAGCCACGAGCTGCGCACGCCTTTGAACGCCATCCTGGGCTTTTCGGAAATCCTCAAGTCCGAGCTCTACGGCCCGCTCGGCCATCCCAAATATGGCGAATATGCCGAGGATGTGTTCAAGTCGGGCGCCCACCTGCTCGACCTGATCAATGACGTGCTCGACCTCTCCAAGATCGACGCCGGCAAGATGGAGCTGCGCGAAGGCATTTTCAGCCTGCGCGACCTGATCGCAGACACGGTGCACCTGGTCAGCGACAAGGCGAAAAATCATGTCGCCATCCATCAGGACATCGACGGGCCCCTCGAAGTCCTGGCCGACAAAAGACTGATCAAGCAGATCCTGCTCAATCTTCTTTCCAACGCCATCAAATTCACCCCCGATGGCGGCGCCGTCACCGTGGGCGCCAGCCAAGGCACGGCCGGCGTCGCGATCTGCGTTGCCGATACCGGCATCGGCATGACCGCGCCGCAGATTGAAAAAGCCTTCTCCCATTACGGCCAGATCGACTCCAAGATCGCGCGCACCCACCAGGGCACAGGACTTGGCCTTCCCATCTCCCAGTCGCTGGCAAGACTCCATGGCGGCGACATCATTGCGACCAGCGTGCTGGGCGAAGGCACGCGCATGACCCTGCTTCTGCCCAAAAGCCGCATCGCCCGACCGCACGCCCTCTTCTCCGTCGGCTGACCTGAACGCCTTCCTCCCCCTGTGGGAGAGGACGCAAAATCTTGCGCTTGGCGCGGCGCATGCGAAGCTAAGTGCGATTTTGCTGGTGAGGGGGTACATGCATTTGCGACTCACCCCTCACCTGAAAAATCAGCGGGTGGGGCGTCGCCATCGCTCCGCCAACCCGGTGATTTTTCCTCCTCTCCCCCAAGAGGAGAGGAGATATCCACAGTGCCCGTAAACATTGAAGTCCGGCGCATGTGTGTCGCACGATGTCTCGTGATGTCGCGCGATGTCGTGCCGAAAGTGAATCCGTGCATCTCGCGGACTGCATGCAATCGATTGGTATATAGACGGCATATATAAAGTGCGCGCGAACTATACCGATAGTTTATGTTCACGGCGTTCAAATGAAGGCGCGATGAACGAAAACTCATTGGTTATTCTCAACGGCACTGTCGGCAAACTGTCATACGCGATCACTAACCCTCCGCGCATATTCAGAGGGTAAGTTCGAATGAAAATTCTTCGCCGCAGTTCGCTGCTTCACGCGCTGCTGTCATCCAGTGCAATTCTTCTCACCGCCGCGCCGGCGTTCGCGCAGACGGTGCCGCTCGAAACCATCACCATCAACGGCCAGCGCGGCGACAACGCCGCCGACATCGCGCCCACCACCACGCCGCTGGACGCGCTCCAGCCCACCTCAGTCATCACGCAGGACTTCATCGAGAAGAACCTGCCCATGACGGCCAACTATGACGAGGCCATCAAGTTCTCGCCCAGCGTGTTCGACACCGCGCCCAACGGCCCGGGCCTTGCCGAAAGCCAGGCCATCTCGATCCGCGGCTTTGTGGACGGCCAGTTCAACGTCACCTTCGACGGTATTCCAATCGGCGACTCCAACGACTTCACCCACCACACCACCTCCTATTTCGCGACGCATGACGTGGGCCTGGTCAGCGTGGACCGCGGCCCCGGCACCGCCTCCACCATCGGCAACGCCACCTTCGGCGGCACGGTGAGCACCCTGTCCAAGGCGCCGACCGACGAGATGACCATCAATCCCTATCTCATGTATGGCAGCTACAATACGCTGCTCTATGGCGGGGAGTTCGACAGCGGCGAGATCGCGGAGACCGGCGGCACGCGCATCATGGCCGACCTGCAGACGCAGACCAGCGACGGCTATCTCACCAATGAAAGCCAGGCTCGTCTCAACGGCTTCGTCAAGATCGTCCAGCCGCTCGACGCCAACACCACCCTGACCGCGGTGGGCATGTTCAACCATGTCCGCCAGAACATCGGCCTGGGCGAGACGGCCGCCGATATCGCCCAGTTCGGTCCCAATTACGGCCTCTCCACCGATCCCACCAAGCAGAATTACGACGGCTACAACAACGACCACATCACCACCGACCTGGAATATCTGGATCTTCAGTCGAGCTTCGGCGATCGCTGGTCGCTCGATACCAAGGTCTACACCTATGCCTATTACCATCGCGGGTTGAACGGCGAAGACCCCAACGGCGAATTCCCCAATGTGGTTTCGCTGGATGGCACCACCACCCAGACCGCCGTGCCGGGCCAGGTGCTGCAGAACGATTATCGCTCGGTCGGCACCATCACGCGCCTGACCAAGGGCTTCAACTTTGGCGACGTCCAGGCGGGCGTCTGGTATGACCACCAGAACAACGCCCGCGGCCTGCACGAAGTGGACATGTCGGCTCCCGGCCTGCCGCTGAACCTGGACGACGCCGACACCGGCGGCGTCAACGGCGTCGACCGCGCGCTGGTTCAGAACCTGCAGACCTTCCAGCCCTATGTGCAGCTTGACTGGAACGTGACCGACGCGCTCTCCATCACGCCCGGCCTGCGCTACATGTATTTCGATCGCAGCGTGAACTCACAGGTGAACGTCAAGACCGAAGCGGCCCAGACCTACGACAACACCTTCGGCACGCTGCTGCCTTCGATCTCGGCGCACTACACCATCACGCCGAACTGGACGGCCTATGCCCAGGTGGCGGCGGGCGCGCTGGCCCCCAACGAGAACTTCTTCAACCACACCACACCGGGCACCACCAGCCTGGCGCCGGAAAAGACCTGGAACTACCAGACCGGCACCACCATTCAGCTGCCTGACCTGACCTTGTCGGCCGATGCCTATTACATCGCCTTCACCAACTTTGACTCCACCAAGGTCGTGGGCGGCCAGACCGTCTACTACAATCTGGGCGGCGCCAAATATATGGGTCTGGAAGCGGAAGGGACCTACATGCTCGGCTATGGTTTCAGCCTCTATGCCAACGGTTCGCTCAACAGCGCCAAGGACAACATCACCCATCAGTGGCTGCCCAATGCGCCGGAAACCACCGGCGCCATCGGCGGCATCTACAGCAAGGATGGCCTCTATGCCTCGCTGATCGGCAAGTGGGTGGGCTCGCGTTTCGGCGATACCGGCCAGACCCAGGGCCTGCAGCCGATCTTCACCCTGGACGGCTCGGCCAGCTACGACCTGTCGCACATCTTCAGCGACATCAAGCAGACCACCATCCAGGTCCAGGTGGACAACATCACCGACACGACCAAGATCATCAACCTGGCCGGCTATACGGTGGGCGCGGGTACCCCGCTCTACTGGACCCAGCCGGCGCGCAGCGTGTTCTTCACCATCCAGACCTCGCTCTAAGAACCGTCTCTACCCAAAACATCCAGCCCCGCGGCCTGAAAGCCGCGGGGCTTTTTTCTTTCCGGCGCGTAAAGCTTAAGCGCGCATTCATCAATGCCGCCGGTAAGATTTCGCACCCACGGAACCACGCGCGGCGCTATGCTTTTCCCTCTCATGCAGAGGAGTTCGGCATGATCTGGTGGGTTGCATATCGGCGTGGATCGTTCAGCCTGAAAGAAGGCTATCGCTCCGCGCAGCATGCGCTTGAACGCTGCGGCGGCCTTTTCACCCATGCCCAGTTTCTCAGGATCGTGCCGGGCGACGACATCGAAGGCTGCGCCACGCTCGCCTGTTGTTTCGAGCTGCCGCCGGTATGCGAGCCGGTGCGGCGCATCTGATCAATTCACGGAGCGTCGCGCGCCTGGCCCTGCTGTTTGAGGCTGGGGGCGCGGGACTAGCCGGCAAGCCGATCCGTGAAGCTCAAGGGGACATTCCCCTTTTTGACTCTGGCCACTTTTCGGATGCCGTCCCACACCTCAATGGTATGGGTTGCGGACACTCTTTGGGCCTCTGCCAGGGCAGCAAGGTCATCGGCGCCGATGTAGGACCGCATCACGATGACGACGTCCAATCTGTCAAGAAAACGGAGTTCAAAATGCTTCATGGTGCGTCTCCAGCATCATCATTGGCGGGAGCGCGGACAGCGTTCTGGTTTCTGTCCCAGGGGTCTCTCAAGCGCCAGCGTGCACAACTCTGCCAACGACCCGCCAAGTATACAGCGTTACGAAACAAAGGCGATGCCTATCTTCGTACGATCAGGTCGCTTTCTCCCGATCTTCATATGATTCAATCGGTTGGACAAAGCATTTGCGCGGTTGCCTGTGGCACCCTCGCAAGACCGGTGATGCACTCCAAACCCCTCCACACTTCGAACAGTCTGCCATCGGCCATTTTTCGGGCCGACCGTATGGCGGCAAAATCGGAGAACTGAATTTCGCATGTGAGAATCGCCGGCGAGCCATTGGCTTGCAGGATACGGATTTCATATTCGTGCATTATCAAACCTCTTCGCAGAAAGGCCTGCAGACCGAGCGCGCTATCCGGCATAGACGGGAGCGCGGACAGTGTTCTCAATCCTGTCTCGGAGGTCTCTCAATCGCTGGCGCGCGCAACATTGCCGGCGACCCAACAAGCATGACAGAATCACGCAACAATGGCGAGACACCCTTTGTACGATCGGCGCGTCTTCCCCCAATCGTCATATGATTCAACTGGTTGGATAATCCCGCCCAACGCCTGAAATTCAGCCACGGTTCATTTTCGCGGATCTAGTCTTGCCTCCCGCGACACCTTTATATCGGCAGGCATGCGCGTCCCTCTTTTCCTGGCCGTGAGCCTCGCCGCTTCGGCGGCGCCTGCGCTCGCCACCGGCGACAATGTGGTGATGATCGCGGTCGCCCATGTGCAGGTGCCGCCCACCCTGCCCGGCCTCTGCCAGGTTGACGGCTTCGTGCGCCATGTGTGGGAGGGCAATGCCTATCATGAGGGCCAGGCGATCACGCTCCAGGTGCCTTGCGGCAACCGCCGTGGCGGCTTCCTGCCACCGGCCACGGCTATCCAGGGACCGCGTCTCACCGATCCCACCGTGCTCAGCGCGTCGGCGCTCGGCGCTGCTCATATCGACGATGCCGGCAATCTGATGTGGCAGCCTGAGAACGACTCCCGCGACGTGATCTGGGGCTATCGCGTGCTCCAGGCCGTGCGCTTGCGCCTTGGCGACAGCGCCTGAGCCGTTGCACGGCTTTCAAATATCGGTGACATTCTCCCGAAATCGGGGAACAGCATGTCGACAAGACCGGACCCTTGGGTCGAGCGTCGCGCCAGCGTGTATGGCATCGTGGGATTTTGGGCGGCTAAGCTTCTGGCGCCCGCTTCTGTTTTCACGACACGTCTGGAGCCTTCGCGCATTCCCGCCATATGGGCTTGGGACTTTTACGTCGCCCTGCTCTTGGTGGCCATGATGTTCGTGGCAGAGCACCGGATCAGGCGCGCCTGGCGGCGGTGGCAGACCGGCTCCTGATACAACCGGGCGTTTGAACTTCCGCCGGCTCTGGTTATGGTCGTGTCCCATGACCGCCACGCTTGTTTCCGTCCAGACCGGCCGCATCGCCCCGCTCGGCCCCGACCAGGTGCCCAGCGCCTTTGTCAAAACCCCGCGCCACGGGGCGGTTGAAGTGACCCTGCTGGGACTTGCCGGCGACGAACATGCCGATCCCATCGCCCATGGCGGGCCCGAAAAGGCCGTCTACGGCTATGCCGCCTCGCGCTACCCACAATGGGCACGGGAATTCCCCGCCATGGCCGACCGCTTCATCGCGGGATCGATGGGCGAGAATCTCACCATCGACGGCCTGGACGAGAGCGGCATCTGCGTGGGCGATGTGCATGCCATCGGCTCGGCGCTGCTTCAGGTCTGCCAGCCGCGCCAGCCCTGTTTCAAATTCGCTCTCCGGCACGACAACAAATTCCTGCCAAAGGCGATGGTGCGGCTGGGCCTTTCCGGCTGGTACTACCGCGTGCTCTCGCAGGGCCAGCTCAAGGCCGGCGATGCGCTTGCGCTCACCGAACGCCCGAATCCCGATTTCCCTTTCGCCCGCCTGACCGAGATCATCTATCGCGGCGGGGCGAGCGAGGACGAACTGTACCGGATGACCACCATGCCCGGGCTTGCCAGCCAGTGGCGCGACCATGCGCGCCAGCTTCTGGAGTGAAGCGCGATGCCATGGGCCGACGCCTTGCGCCGCGCGGTCGCCCTGCACCAGGGCGGTGACCTGGCATCCGCCGAACAACTCTATCACGAAGTTCTGATCCTTCATCCCGACAATTTCGACGCCCGCCATCTTCTGGGCGTGCTTCGCGCCCAGCAGGGCCGCCATGACGACGCGCAGGCACTGATCCAGCGCGCCTTGTCGCTTCGCCCCGGCGATCCCCAAGGCCTCGCCAGCCTTGGCAAGGTGCAGATGGCGCTGGGCGATTTCACCGGCGCGCTGAAAAGCTACGACCGCGCGCTCGCCAGCCATCCGGGCAATCCCGATCTTCTCTATGCCCGCGGCAATGCCCTGCGCGAGGCCGGCGATCTTGCCGCCGCCGAACAGAGCTATCTCGCCGCCACCCGGGCGCATCCCGGCTTTGCCGACGCCTTCAGCAATCGCGGTGCGGTGCTGGGACGGCTGGGCCGCGTCGAGGAAGCGCTTGCCTGCTTCGACCGCGCCACAAGAATTGCGCCCGGCCTTGCCAATGCCTGGAACAACCGCGCCAGCCTGCTGTGCGAGCAGGGCCGCCTTGGCGAGGCCGTCGAAAGCGCGTCGCGCGCCATCGCGCTCAAGCCCGGTTTTGCCGAGGCCTTCGCCAATCGCGGCGGCGCGCACTGGCAGCAGAAGAAAATCCCCGCCGCGCTGGTCGATTTCAACCAGGCGCTGGCGATCAATCCCAATCTTCTCGGCGCACT
The DNA here is from genome assembly GCA_036488555.1 of Rhizomicrobium sp. Taxonomy (GTDB): domain Bacteria; phylum Pseudomonadota; class Alphaproteobacteria; order Micropepsales; family Micropepsaceae; genus Rhizomicrobium. The sequence goes on along the minus strand of DASXHL010000048.1, from coordinate 138,548 downwards.
GTCCAACCGCGCCCGGCTGCTGTGGTCTGAGACGCGCGATTACGAGCCGGCGCGGCGCGACCTGGAACATCTCCTGCGGCTCGACCCCGATTTTTCGCTGACCGAAGGCGATCTGTTTTACGTGCGCGCCTCCATCGCGGACTGGAAGCATTTCGATGACGATGCGCTCTCGCTGATCCGCGGGGTGCGCGCCGGCAGGCCCGTGGTTCAGCCCTTCATCTTTCAGGCCTTTTCCACATCTCCCGCAGACTTGCTCTCCTGCGCCGCCACGCACGCCGCGCGCGAATATCCGCCCCAGCCGCCGCTGGCGCCGGCCGTGATCCGCGAGCGTGCGAAAATCCGCCTGGGCTATGTCTGCGGCGAATTCCGCGGCCATGCCACTTCCTATCTCAGCGTGGGCCTGTTCGAACAGCACGACCGCGACACTTTCGAGGTCATCGGTTTCGACAATGGCGCGGGCGACGACAGCCCCACCCGCAAGCGGCTGGAATCCGGCCTCGACCGCATCGTGCCCATTACGGACATGGGCGACAGGCAGGCGGCCGAGCGCATCCGCGCCGAGGAGGTGGACATTCTGATCAACCTCAACGGCTATTACGGCGCCCATCGCATGGGCGTGTTCGCGCATCGCCCCGCGCCCATCCAGGTCAACTGGCTGGGCTTTCCCGGCACGCTGGGCGCGCCCTATATCGACTATATCATCGCCGACCCTATCGTGCTGCCTGACGACGAGCGCCAGTTCTTCACCGAGCAGGTGGTGTGGCTGCCCGAGAGCTATCAGGTGAACGACGACAGGCGCAGGATCGCACCGCGCACGCGGTCACGCGCCGAGGCTGGCCTGCCCGGCGACGTCTTCGTCTTCTGCAATTTCAACCAGCCCTACAAGCTCTCGCCCGCCCAGCTCCAGGCCTGGCTCGCCATACTGGCGCGCGTGCCGCACAGCGTCTTGTGGCTCTGGGCCGACAATCCCACCTTCGAACTCAATGTGAAACTGTTCGCCGTGCGCCACGGCATCGCCATGGAGCGCATCGTGATCGCCGGGCCCATGCCGGTGGAGGATCATCTCGCCCGCCTGAAACTGGCCGACCTGTTCCTCGACAGCCTGCCTTACAATGCCCACACCACCGCCAGCGACGCGCTGTGGGCGGGCCTGCCGCTTCTGACCCAGACCGGCACGACATTTGCGGGCCGCGTGGCGACCAGCCTGCTCGTGGCGGCGGGCCTGCCCGAACTGGTTACTGCAACGCCGCAAGAATATAAAAATCGTGCAATCGAACTCGCGCACAATCCGCAAGAGCTGCACGCCTTGCGCGACCGTCTTGCCGCGGCGCGCAACGACTGTTGCCTGTTCGACACTGAGCGGTTTTGCCGCCACATCGAATCCGCCTATCGTGACATGTGGAAACACAAGCGCGCGGGTCTTGCGCCACAGCCCTTCGCCGTGCGGTCCGACAGTTTCGACTGACAGCATTTTTCATTATTGTCACGCCTTGTCCGGCCGCCCGGCTGGACATACATAGGGCGACAAGCATGAGTTAAGCTTCATCGGCGCTTCATTCCGGCTTCACGGGCGTTGCCTAAGTTCAGGCCCGATAGTCAATAAGAAATCTTGAACAGCGGGGGAATGGGAGGCCCATAATGGAAATCTACGAAATCCGCATTATCAAGAATGGCCGTGAAATCAGTTCCGAGGCCTTCAGGCAAGCCAGCGACTTCGCCGCCATCCGCCATGCGCGGAACCTTGCGGACGAATCCGATCATGTGGAAGTATGGCGCGGCAACCGCTGCGTATTCACCGGCAGCCCCGCGGAACGCAGCGCCTGAGCGGCGCGGCGCTCTTCACGTGCAGGGATAGAGGCTCTTGAAGGCAGCATAGATGCCGTCTTCCGTCGGCATCTTCCAGCTTTCGGAATGATCCTTCAGCCAGGCGACCACCGGCTTCTCGTAATGGCCGCTTGCCATGCATACCGACGTTGCGTTGCGCGCATCCAGCTTGTCGAGCAGCGCGGCGCTGATCTCCAGACCGCATTGATGCGCGGTGTCGTTGTTGCAGACCGTCAGGAACTGCTGCACCGAAGTCGTGTCATAGGCCGTATCGCGCACCGAAGCCGTGGTATCGGCCTTGATCGGCTGCGGCGCGCTCTGGGCCGCGGCCGGTACGGCCATCAGGATAAGAGTGAAAGGAAGAACCGCAAGGTTACGCCATGTCATGATGTTCTCACCGTCTTTGGCGACAGGAGCAGGCTAGCAGCGGCTCCTGAATCCACACTGAAGCGAACATAAAAATTCGCACAGAAGTTGCGGGACAAGCGTCGCACCCCGGAACCACAACCGGCCGGGGCGCTTTCCGATGCAGAGAAAAAGCCATGGTTCCCTCTCCTCTTTTCCGCCGTCTCGCCGCGCCGGGCGCGCTGCTTCTGCTGTTTGCCTGCGCGCCGCAATCGGACACCGGCTATCGCGTGGTGACGGCGGATGTCACCTATGGCGCGACCGACAGGCGCGACCGGGAATGGCGCGCGCTGATGACGGCGATGGACCGCTGCCACCAGGGCGGCTTCGCCGACGCCCAGCCGGACAGGCCGCCTCAGACGCGCTGTCTGGAAAGCGGCCCGGGTGGCTGCACGCGCTTTGCCGAACATCTCGCCTGGGACTGTATCGGCATGGGCTATCAGCAGAACTGAGTGGATTTTAATGCGGCCTTGGGCGCCATTTCATGCCCTTGTGGCATGATCCTTCCCGTTCGATATCCGAACGCATGGCATTGCCCCCCCAACCAAGCCGCCATGCCCGGTCCCGTCAGTTACCCCGCAAAATCCTGACGGGACCGTTCCGGGCAGAAATCGCGCGGGACGCATATGACCGTGATCGGCAACCAGCCACCTTCTCCCCGCAAGCCTTCTTCGCGCAACCCATGGCGCGACTGGCTGTTCATCACACTCGCGGCGGGCTCGACCTGGCTTGGACTCTGCTGGCTGGTGGCGTGGCTGGCACGCTAGCCGTATGGAACTCTGGCGGACTTTTCCGGCCTAATGGCCCTGGGAGAGACGCCAATCGCCTTGCGGCGTGAGTTCCCAGCCGCACAGGCTTTCTTCCACCAGTTCGACGCTTTCCAGACGCATGCGCATCGCGGCCGCAACCTTGCGGCCCTGCTTGATCGCCGCCAGTGCATCGATTTCCTGCGCCGTCAGATCTTCCGGCGGCCCGGCATCAAAAGGTGACATCTTCATCGTGAGAATACTCCCAATGAGAGTGGCGCGCCCCAGTCGCAGACCGAACCCTGGCATATTGCGCTGCGCATTGCCAACCCACCCGGGCCGCAAGCCGTCACGAAAATTTCACACGGTATACGCGTATTTTCGGATTCACACGCGCGCTTTTAAACCCCATTTAATTGGGAAGGGCTATGATTCGCGAGCGCCTGGGAGACTTCCCATGTATTTCGGTCTGTACCAAACTCCGCGCCGGCACGATCGGTTCGATGCCGAGCTTTTCGAGACGCCCTACCCCGGCCCCGACCTGCTGGACAGGATGGAAGCCTTCTTCCGCCGCTTCCTGCGCAGCCTGTTCCACTGACGCGCAAGGCGCGCATCTAAGTAGAAAACACTAAGCATTCATTCCGGATTCCGGCTGCCGTCTTGTGGTGGCTCAATGGGCGCAGATCCTTTCGGGAGGTGGCGCCCATGTATTTCGGTCTCTGCCAGATGCCCACGCAGTATCGCGATCTCGACGCCTATCCGCAGGAATGCGCCGTGCGCGGCGCGGGCCTCTGGGCCAGCCTCGCGGCCTGGCTTGGCAGCCTGATGCACACCGACGCTGCGATGGCCGCGCCCCGTCTTGCCCCCATCCGCGCGTCCCGCGGCGCGAGCGAAAACCGGATCAGCCCGATCTGCATGTAGCGCGCATAGCGTAAAACGTCGAAGGATGCAGGCCTCCGTGATTTTGCGCCGAAGGCTCAGAGGGATTTCCTGCTCCAGGCGGCATATTGCATCGGTCCCTGAACCTGGCAGCCAAGCGCCACGGCAGCCTCCTCGAGTTTTCCAGCCAAGCTATGGTCCAGGGCAATCCCTTCCGGCGCCAGTCCCAATTCCCGCATGCGCGGTGCCGTATTGACGACCGTCGCGGCAAGCCATGGAAAGATGATCGAACCAGGCCCACCACCGACAATTGCCTCCGCGACAATTGTCGGAAAGGGAAGGCCCGCATCCAAAAAGGTCGGACCGAGGCGACGCCCGAAATCGGGCGGTGCGCCGCCACGCCTGAACACCTCGGCCAGGAGCGTTGAGACCCGGTCCCAGAGTTCGCAGGGCGGGAACGTCGTTTCGGCCTGGCCGAAAACGATCTCATGAAAAGCGACAATGCCGCCCGGCTTCAGAAAGCGCATCAATCGGCTGATCGTGGCTGCCGCATCGGGCTGATAGAGCAGTATGTAGCGCCCTACGACAGCATCGAATTGTTCGGTTGAGGCGAAATCATCAAGGTTTGCGGTTTGGAATGAGACCCAGGACGAGCAACCTTGTTCGCTCGCCCGCCGGCGCGCGCGTTCGAGTGCATTTGCATCGCGATCCAGACCAACGACCCGGCCACCAGGCCCGACAATATCGCCTGCGAGCAGTGCGACATCGCCAACGCCTGATCCCAGATCCAGCACACGCATTCCCGGCACGATACCGGCCGCGCGAAAGAATTTGTCCGTAAAGGGCCGCAAGATACGCGCCTGAAGCAACAGGCGCTCCTGTTCCTGCTCGGAATGCCCAAGTACGTAGTTGCCTGAACCACTCACCGTGATGCCCCGCCCGTGCCCCTGTCCTGCAGTGGACCGGGGCATCAGGCCAAAGTCAAACACGTCCCAATATCCGCTGGCGCAAAGCGGACACGGGGTTATCGCGAGGGTGGGAGGCACGCACCTAATGCTCCCGTGGTATGCAGGTGACCCGAACGCTAGATGCTGGAACCAACATCTCCGCTTGGCCGAAGTCGAGCCGTCGCCCTGAAATGGAACGATTGTGGCGGTTCTGTGTTCTGGAACCCGGAGGCTTAAGTGGAAACCCAGCCTCCCAGGCTGCCAGCCCAAGACCCGGGGTCTTCCCCGTCCCTACCCCCCGGGTCTTTCTGGCAAAACAAAAAGGCTCAAGGGCCAGTCCCGGTCTCGAGGCCATTCTTATGGACCCAAAAGAATGAACGACCAGTCGCACGCAACAAATGAACAGACCGGCGAAATTCGGGCGAGCCCCCGATACGAGCACAGCATCTTCGCCGAGCTCATGATCGTGGCGATCGCCATGCTCGTCCTTGTGGCGGCGCTCTATTCGACCAACTTCATGCATTGAGCCGCGCCCCTCGCTGGCGTTCGTGTTTTCAAACATCATGCACGGGTCATCCTTTCGCGGTGACGGCGCAAGGGCTTTGACCGAACTGGCTGACGGTTTGGCGTGAAGCCCCTTTGGGACCTTGCACCAATTCAGGTCAATCAACAGCTTGCGCATCAATCGCCGAAGCTCGAAATTATTTCAGGCTTGCTGCAATCTTGCGAAGCTCGTCTGGCGTGTGCTCGCCGCTGATGATCGATCCCGGCACCAGATATTTTCCCTTGGCCAGGCCGCCAATCAGCACCGGTTCGAAGCGTGTTTCCTTGAACAGTTTGGTCGCCAGGGCGATGGCCTTTGCATCGTCGCCCGCGATGGGCACGCCAACCGTTTGCCCCGACGCGGGCTTGGTCAAAACCTCGGCGCCGTGAATGCCGTTGTGTCCAAACGCGTTGAAGGCCCGCACGATATGCGCGCCGGGCAACAGTTTGGCCGTCGCCAGGCCCGCGCCGCCCTGTTCGTCGACCCATTTGGCCAGCGCGTCCCCGTCACGGGCAGCACTCGGATTGGAGACGTCCACGACCAGAGGCTTGGCGGCGAGCGCCGTGCCATAGTCACGGCCGATCTGTTCGACCGCCGAATAGGGCACGACCAGAAAGATGACATCGCCAAACGCGACCGCGTCGGCCACCGATCCCGCCTGGGCGTTGGGGCCGGCAGCGGCGACCAGATCCTTGAGCTCTTCGGGATGGCGCGACGAGAACATCACCGGATGGCCCAGCCTGGCGAATATCGTGCCCAGCGCGCCGCCTTCGGCGCCGGCGCCGATTGTGGCGATCTTGAGGGCGGAAACATCTTGCGCCCGAGCCTTTGATGCCGAGCCCAGAACCAGCGCAGCCGCCAAAACATCCATCACCTGCCGGCGGGAGGGGCAAAAAATGTGTGGCATCGCTCGCCTCCGGAAAGGGGCTGTTGCTAGCCGGAAATTACCTCAGACTGGCAAAGCGCAATAGCCGAAAACCGCAGCCGGTATTTGTTGGTCTGCGTATTTTGCCTGGCCTGTTTCGCGGTTGGCTGGCTGGCATTGGCGGTTTGCCGCCCTGCCGACGCGCGGCGTCCAGATGGTGGCGCCTTCGGCGAATGTTTCACTGCCGGCACTTTCATGCGATCTTATCGGCAAAAATCAGAGGACGGGCTATGGGCGCTGTTCGTTCAATTGGACTGGCTTTGCTGCTGTTTCTTTGTGCAAGCCAAAGCGGTTTCGCCCAAAATCGCGAAGAACGCGATTTCGTGCTCAGCAATTTTACGTTCCATGATGGCTCAAGGCTGGCAGCGCTTTCGATGCACTACATCACCTTGGGTGATCCCAAATCGCCGGCGGTACTGGTGCTGCACGGCACAGGTGGAAATGGGGCGTCCATGCTGTCGCCAGCCTTCGGGGGCGAGCTGTTTGGTCCCGGCCAGCCGCTCGATGCAGGCAAATATTTCATCATCCTGCCAGATATGATCGGCGCAGGAAGATCCTCGAAGCCTTCCGACGGCTTGCGAATGCAGTTTCCGCCGTACAATTACGACGACATGGTATCTGCCACCTATCGGCTGCTGACAGAGGGATTGAGGGTCAGGCATCTTCATCTCGTCATGGGAAATTCGATGGGGGGAATGCTTACCTGGGTGTGGGGCGAGACATATCCCGACTTCATGGACGGGCTGGTGCCGTTGGCCTCGACACCGGCTCCGATGTCGGGACGCAACTGGATTCTGCGGCGAATGCTCATCGAAACCATAAAAGCCGATCCCGCCTGGAACAATGGCAACTATACGAGCCAACCGGGATCTTTGCGGCTCGCAAGCGCCTACTTCGGATTCGCGACCAGCGGCGGCAATCTGGGCATTCAGAAACAGGCGCCCACGCGCGCGCAGGCGGACATGCTGGTAAATGCACAATTGGCGGGCCCCGCGAGAGGAGATGCCAATGACACCATCTATCAGTTTGACGCGTCCCGGGACTACGACCCTGTGCCAAGGCTGCAGCGCATCGCAGCGCCTCTTTTGGCCATCAACAGCGCCGACGACGAACGCAATCCCCCCGAAACCGGCTTGCTCGAGAGGGGCGTGGCGGAAGTCAAAAAGGGGCGGTATTTTCTCATCCCGGCGTCGGACGACACGCGGGGACACGGTACCACGGGCGCGGCCAGGTTCTGGAAGGAACAGCTTGCGAGATTTCTTCTGAACCTGCCCACGCCCTGAGAGAACCGCAAGCTAACATTCCGCCGCCCATGACCTGGCGACGGCGCAATCTCGCAAAAATCCATCAGCAGGCGCCTCGTGCCTGGAATGTCCGCTTCTGACGGCGACTGACGCACTCTTGTTGCACCAGCAGACCTAACGAAAGGTCGGCACCGGAGCGAGACCCAATATAGGCCCCGCTCCGGTGGGCTTGTCAGGCTGCAGGCATTTTACGGCGGCGCACGGCCGCCAGTCCGGCGAGGCCCGCCCCGAAGACCGCCATACTTATCGGCTCGGGAACAGATTGAGCCGCGGCAATCGTCAGATTATCCAAAGCGAAAACTGTCGATGACGAAGGGCTGCCGTCTATTCCGAAATAGATGCTGGCGATCTCCTGGTCGGAAGTAATGCCGAAGAAATCAGTCGCAAAGCCACTTGGCAAAACCTGGCCGGAGGCGGGTACGGTATAGTCGGTTTTGCTGCCGTCTCCAAAGGTGACAAGGAAATCGAAAGGCTGACCGGTGGCGCCTGGAACGCCATCTCGATAATTAAATGAGACGCCATATACACCGCCGTCAGTTGTCAAGCTGGTGCTCAGAAAGCCAAGCTTAACAGAACCGTTGCAACCGCTGCAAAAATACGGATTCCCGCCACTCGCAGGTCCGACCACTTCATTTTGATTCGGAAATTTCGTGTCAGTGTAGGTCGTTTGGCCGAGCACTGCTGACATGACCGCGTCCGTCATGAAGGTTGGTTGTGGTCCGTTGCTGCGCGCATACCCAGGATTTGAATAATTATCAGTGATGGACGAACCCACCGCCGCCAAGAACGATGGATCGGAAGTGTATGTAATTGTATTTGCAAAAGCTGTCGCTGAACCGAAGATCGTTGTGAATACCACAGCGGTTAAAAGATTCCGGCCAAGCACCTTTTGTCTATTTTGAAGATTCATAAGCCCCATTCCCCGATAGGTTTGTTTGCGTTGGTTGGCGCGGCCCCCTCACATTCATTGCAAGCACACAACTCGCCGCGCCCTTGAATTGTTAACAGAGATTAACAACGGTTCCATCCGCAATTTTTGTCGTGCCGCGACGTAGTTTGCCATCGAATTTGTATGGTTAATCCGCCGTCGTGAGCCACGCTCGCTCTGGTTGTCAGATCGTTGTACTGGTTGCCTGGTTGTTGGCTGCTTCCGGCGCAAAGCGGGCATCCGCCGGCCGGTTTGAATTGACGAACCCGGGCCTGGCGGCTCGACCGCCGTCATTGCCACAATGGGCCGCCAATCCCAGTGCAACACCGCCGTGCAGTCGCCCGATGTCAGCAGGACGATCGACAGGGGATGGCGCCATCTGCGACCGGCTGGGCCCGCGGTGACACACAACGAATGGGCTCCACGTCTGGGCGTGCTCGAACAGGTTTTCGTCACGCCGTCCAATCATCGCGTGCACCACCAATCGGGCACGGGGGCCGTGACCCGCAACTATGGCAATATTCTCATCATCTGGGACCGGCTTTTCGGCACCTGCCAGGCCGAGGGCGATGTTCGGATTCTGAACTTCGGCGTGGATGGCCGCTCATCCACCAGGGTTGCCGATATGGCCTTCGGTGAATGGCGCAGAATCTTTCAGGATCTCCGCAAAATGCCGCCGCGCGGCTTTCTCAGAAAACGGCTTGCGCGGCCGGCAATAGTTTCCGGCCCCACAAATCCCTGCTGATAAACCCTGCGCACACCGCGCGCGGATTCAGATCAACCGGTCACAGCATCAAGACCGCAGATCGCCCGCGCCCGCCGGGGCATGGGACTTGGCGGCTGCCGCGCCGCTGCCATCCGGATGCCGGCCCGCGACTGTCTTGCGGGCGGGGACGGCGATCTGGTCGCGCGCGGGCGTGGGCACCGCGCACGGGTTGCGGCGGGAACAATTTTGCATCCGCGCGCCGTCGTCCCTGGCCGACATCGCGGCCACCCCGGCCGTAACCACCGAAGCCGGCAGGACATGCCCCTTGTTCAGCGACGGGTCGGGCAGGATCGTGGTGCCGTCCAGCGTGGTGGGCGCGTCGGTGACGCCGACCGCCCAGGCAGCCGAAATCAGGGCTGTCGAAGACAAAGCAGCCGAGGACAGGCCGGCCAGCAACAGGACCGCCGCAATGTTGCGCCCGAAAACAAATGACATATCCGATACCGACGCTGATTTTCCCGAGCGCGCGGTTTAATCGCATGCGCGGATTTTTCAAGCGGGCGCGCCGCCGCATCCGGCCACAGTTACAAATCGTCACAAACTGGCGGCGTCCGGAAATGCGCCTGCCACCTGGAATGTGCATAATCGCGTCTCTACACCTCGCCGCGGAGCCTTTGTGACAGACCATCCCGCCCACATACTTGTGGTTGATGACGACGCCATGATCCAGAAGACCTTGAAGCGCTGTCTGGAACAGGAAGGCCATCGTGTCAGCCTGGCCTCCAACGGCCGTCAGGCCGTCGCCCACCTGGAAGAGGACCGGCCCGACATCATCATCCTGGACCTGTTCATGCCCGAGATGGACGGCTTCGAAACCCTGCGCCAGGTCCACAGCCACGCCGCCAGCACCCGTGTGCTGGCGATATCGGGGGGCGGTTCCTCGGCCCATTGCGATTATCTCGACATGGCCTCGCGCTTCGGCGCCCATGGCGTGCTCAGGAAGCCTTTCACCGTCGCCCAGCTGGTCGCCGCGGTGGACACGCTGCTGCCCGACGCGCCCGCGCACTGACTCGCACGCGCACTGGCAGGCATCACCCCAGCAGATCGCGGATCACGGCGGCAAGCTGGTCGTGATAATAGGGCTTGTCGAGCACGCCCACCCGCGTGCCCAGCCGGTCGATCGCGACCGCGGCCTCGCCCATGCGCCCCGACGATAACAGCACCGGCAGGCCGGGATGGATTTCCTGCGCGCGCAGGGCCAGATCGGGGCCGCTGATCCCCTTGGGCAGCGACACGTCGGTGAACAGCAGCCTGATCGGCGCCGGGCTGTTGAGGTGCGCCAGCGCCTCCTCGCCATCGGCCGCGGCCAGCACGTGATAGCCCAGCCGCCTGAGCTGGATGATCACCTGCTCGCGCACCAGGTCATTGTCTTCCACCAAAAGGATGGTCTCGCTGCCGCCCACCATGGGCTGCGGCTGACGCCCCGGCACGGCCGCGATGTCGGCTTGCGGCGCGCGCGGCAGATAAAGCGCAATCATCGTGCCGCGGCCCGGTTCGGAATCGATGCGGATCAGCCCGCGCAACTGGCGCACAAAGCCATAGACCATGCTGAGGCCGAGCCCGCTGCCCTTGCCCACATCCTTGGTTGTGAAGAAAGGCTCGAAGGCGCGCGCCCGCGTCTCGTCATCCATGCCGGTGCCGGTGTCGGAAACCGCGATCATCACATAATCGCCGGGCGGCGGCATCTTGCCGGTCTCGTCCGGCTCGCCAAGGCCCTTCAGTTCGGGATCGTCGCGGCCGACATTGCGGGTCTTGATGCACAGCACCCCGCCTTCCGGCATGGCGTCGCGGGCGTTGATCGCCAGGTTGAGCAGCGCGCTTTCCAGCTGCATCGTGTCGGTGAAGGCGCGCCACAGGCCCTGGCCGTGCAGGACCCTTATCTCCACCTTGTCGCCGATGGTGCGCCGGATCAGACCATGGGCGCCCACCACCAGCTCCTCGATATCGGCGGGCTGGATGTCGAGCGTCTGCTGGCGCGAGAACGACAGGAGGCGGCTGGTCAGGTCCGCGCCCCTTATGGCGGCGGCGCGCGTCAACAGCGCCAGTTCCCGCGCCGCCGGCTCCGTCAGCATGCGTTCCAGCGCGTCCGCATTGCCCAGGATCACGGTCAACAGATTGTTGAAGTCGTGGGCGATGCCGCCGGTGAGCTGGCCCACCGCTTCCAGCCGGTGCGCCTGGCGAAGCTGGGCCTCCAGCCGGCGCTGCTGGGTCACGTCGGTGATCATGGAACACATTGCGGGCTCGCCGTCCCACATGATGGGAAAGCTGCGCGTCTCGACATCGATCCAGCTTCCGTCCTTGCGCCGGCTGTGGGTCGGAATGACGGTGCGCGGATCATGCCCCTCCACCCGCGCCGTATAGTTCTGCGTGGCGCGGTCGCGGTCCTGGTCGGTCAAGGCCACGCGGGTGTCAGGCATGGCCAGCACCTCCTCGGCGCTGTCATAGCCGAACATCGCCGCCAGCTCGGCATTGACGACCAGGGGCTTGAAGGCGCGATGGATCAGGATGCCGACCTTGGCCCTGGCGACCAGCGTCTCCAGCTGGTGCTTGACCGCAAGCGCGTCGGCCTCGGCCTTGCGGCTTTCGGTGACATCCATGTTGATGCCGATGATGCGGGCCGGCTCGCCGTCCTGGGCGGGAAAGCTCTTCTCGGCCGCGAAGATGTGGCGCACGCCGGCCGGCGTGACGATGCGGAACTCGCGCTCGGCGCGGCTCTCGCCCTCCATCATCTGCCGCAGGCTGCTTTCCTGCGTCGCCAGCTCGTCCGGAACCACGGCGGCGGCCCAGTCCTGATAGTCCACCGGACTGCCGGGCTCCTTGCTGTAAATCCGGTACATCTGCGCGTCCCAACTGAGCGTGCCCGTAGACGGTACCCATTCCCATACCCCGATCTCGCCCGCTTCCAGCGCGATATGCAGCTTGCGTTCGGCATGGCGCCGCTCGGCCAGCTCCTTCTGCTTGCCGGCAAAGGCGTCGCGCACCGCATGGGTCGCGAGCCGGATCAGGAGCAGCACCACGCACATGTAAAGAAAGTCGATCCACCAATAGCTCATGGCGGTGTAATGCAGGGTGACGGGCGGCAGCACGCCCAGAGACTCGGCCACCACCAGCGCCAGGCCCAGCGCCGAACAGATGATGGCGGTGAGGATGCCTTCCGCCTCGCCCAGCAGAAGGCCCGCGATCAGCGCGACGACGTAATACATCGGCACGCCAGGCGAACGGACGCCGCCGGCATTGATCGACCTTTCGGTGATCAGCGCCACCGACCATATGACATAGAGCAGGCTGGCCAGCCGGATGCGCCCGGCGCGCACCAGAACCAGCAGCAGCAGGTTGACCAGCAGCGTGACGCCCACCGTGATGCTGGCCGGCAGGATCAATTCGGGTTGGGAGACGCCGACACCCGCCATCGCCAATGCGACCCCGAGCGCCGTGAGAGTCAGCAGATAGAACAGGATGCGCGCGCGAAGCGTCAGTTCCTGACTGTCGAAAACCGGCGGCGCCAATAGCCCGCGCATTGTGAAAGCTCCCTGGCAGCCGCCTCTGCAAGGGCAAGCGCTGGGACTCTAGAAAGCGGACGGTGGCAACACCATCTGCGGACCCTATCCTTTGGTATGTGACCAAACGCCCAAAGGGGTGTCGGGCCCGCGCCCCTCCCGATTGTTCGGGTTGGGCGCTTTACCGTCCTCACGGACGGCGCTAGCAGCCACCAGAATTGGCTGCCAAAAATTGATGATTTCCGGCGCGGCGCCCAACGCCTTCGAAAGGCTGGCGTTTCGCCAATCGTCCGCCTGCATCCCATCCGGGTACGGCGAAAAACATTTTGCGGAACCCGCGACGCCGGCCTTAGCGTTTTCAGCGTGTTGTTGCGTGGAAGGATGCGCCCCATGGTCGGCCAGGATTTGCGGATGCAGCTTCAGGGCTACGGCCTGACCACGGCCGAGATCCATTATCACATGCCCGATCATCCCCGGCTGCTGCAGCTTTACATCTGGCAGGAATATGACCTGGCGCCGCTGTTTCCGGAGCTGAAGGCGTTCCTGGATTTCTGGCAGCGGGAGCTGGAAGGCGCACTGCATTCGGTGCGCGTCGCCCACAGCAATCTGATCCGCCCCTCGGAATGGACGGCGCAGAACGGGGTGTTTCTGCTGCATTGAAGGCGCGGCCTTGCATACGGACCACTGCGCGCCTGCGGTTGCGAGAGCCCGAAGCGGCCCGATTGCGCATTCCTGCTGCATCGCAAATTCCGCCGCCATGCCCCAACGCCCATGCACGGCCGAATGCCGGAGAGGCAATAATATGCGATCGCAGAATCTCCATGGTTGAACTTCGAACGAAATTCTGATGCGATGACCGCCTCAGGTTGTAGTGGCGTTGTTGCTTGGCTGTCCTGAGTTTCCACCAAGGTACGATTGGCAAAATCATCGATTGAGCAACGCGGCCCTCGGGCCGTGCGAGCAGTCCTGCACGCATCGATAGCAAGATTTCAACCGGGATCAACCGCGCAAAAAGCGGGGGAGCAGAACGCCAACCTGTCGCCATAGCCACCTGTCGCCATAGCCAAAGGAAAGGGCAATGCCATGAAGACCATTCTCGCGGCGCAAGCCGGCCAAGGCGGGCCAGTGACCATCGCCTGCATCAACAAAGCCACCGTCGATCTGGGTGTGCCAATCGACAAACTTACCGCCGCCTTGCAGGCTTGCTACGATCAATACTTCCTGCCGGTCTGGGGATATCCGGTCCAGCTCTACAACACCGGCGAGGCAAAGCCGTCGGATTGGCAGCTCATATATTTCGACACTGCCGACCAGGCCGGCGCCCTCGGCTATCACGAGCTCACACAAGACGGTCAGCCGATTTCGAAGATCTTCGTCAAAACCACGATCGAAGACAAACAACAGGTCAGCGTTACGGCGTGCCATGAGTTATTCGAGATGGCAATCGATCCCGTGGCCAATCTCTGGGCGCAGGCAAGCAACGGCACGGAGTATGCTTACGAAGTCTGCGATCCCGTCGAGGAGGACACGTTCGAGGTCAACGGCATCGCGATGTCGAATTTCGTCCACCCCTCCTGGTTCGAGCCTTTCAAACATCCGGCCGGCACCAAATTCGACCATCTGGGATTGCTGAAGGCGCCCTATGCGATGACCAAGGGCGGCTATGTGATCATCATGAACAAGGGAAAGGTTTCCCAAAAATATGGGTCGAAGGCCAAGGAAAGGCGATTCAAGGAAGAGGACAGACGCGGTCATCGCAGTGAATACCGCAAGCCAAAGGGCAACGGGTTGCGTCTGGGCCCCGGCAGAAAGAACCATTACGTCCTTGGCGCGAAATGGAAACCGAGGACGCAAGCATCATGAATGTGGAGGAACTTGCGGCACAGCTCCACGGCCTGGCCGAGGAGGAAGCCCAGCCCCTTCCCATCGGCTATCGCCTCCCCGAAACACAAACGGCGTCCGGCCCCGTTCACCCGCCAAGGTCGTTTTGGCTGTTGTTCCATTCAGCACTTAGTGAGAGCGAGACCGTCAGAATTAACGCTGTTTCATCGCGCACCTTGCAGAGAAGAGCGCGTTGATCGCCATCAAGCAATCCCTCGCGCGCAAACTCCAGCACAAGGTTGACACCCTCCTCTCTCGCTTGCTGCCTATCCAGCAGGTCGGACCCTTCTTCGTCGGCAATCTTTCGCCGGCCGTCGTCGATTTCGAAGTAGTAGCGAGGCACAGGCTTTCGTCTGCTAATGTCGCGCGATAGTGAAACACTTTATGCAAAATTTGCCATTGGGATCACTGTCTGGATTCAGACAATGTTTCAGAGTCGGGCTTCTCCAAATACCCGTCCATATTCCGCTTCCGGCATGCCATAGCTGCCATTAGCGGCTTCTTCCAACTTGCTGCGATCGAGAATGGTCAGTCCGCCACGATGTACGCGGATAAATCGCTCTCCTTCGAACATGTTCAAGGCTGCCGTAACGCCGGGGCGGCGCACGCCCAGCATGAGCGCCAGAAATTCATGGGTGAGAGCAACGCGGTCCCCGTCAACACGATCATGTGCCATCAGCAGCCAGCGCGCCAAACGCTCCTGGAGCCGGTAACGGCCATTGGCCAAAGCCGTAAAGCTCATTTGCACCTGAAAAATGTAGAGGTGCCGCAAAAGCTGGGACCTTAGAGTGACGCTCTTTTCCATTGCCTGGATCAAGTGGCTGGCCGTGAGTTGCCACCCGCCCCCCCATCTGCATGAAGATTTCGTGGGGCGAACGGTCTACGTTCATCAGAAGAGCAGGAGCGGTCATTCCCTCGCGGCCAATAATGCCAGCTTCAATGGCGTGCTGGCTGCCGCCCGAAACGACCATCGAGGCGAGACCGCTTTCCAAAAAATAGACGCTTTCGATGCGGCGGTTTCTCACCTCCAGAATCTTGCGGTTCGGCAGATCAACGCGCTTCAAATGCGGTTGAAGCTGGTTGAAATCTTCGGGTGTCAGGCTGGCGAGGATTTTGTTTTTCAGGGATTTCTGGTCGTTTTCCACTCTGCCTCACATGCGGCATGAGCGGAAACTCCACCTGTGTCGCGGCCGGACGTTGGCAGGCAGAGAAGGGTCAGATCAAAGACTCTGACAATCCTGAACTATGTACGAAACAGACGCAGGTTCGTTCCCGGTTTCGTTCGAATGAGGCGCGCGAGACCCCTGAATGTCCAACGATTTCGCGCTACCGGACAGTACCCATACCTGTTTTATGTCTGCTATCAGACACTGTTTTCGCTGTACTTTTAAATTGACCCCCGCCAGATTCGGAGAAAAAATCACTCTTTCTTGGGGCGGGTTATGGACGAGCGGTTCCATTTACAAAAAGCGCAGGAAGCAGAAGCGATAGCGAATGCTTCGATAAGCGAAATTCACCGCCGTCAGTGGGAAGAAATCTCCAAGCAGTATCAGCTCCTCATGGAGGAAGCAGTGAAACTCAGAAAGGCCGCTCGCGAAATCCGCTGCGACTTTCCCAGTGAGTAGGTGTCGCGCCCTGGCCTGCTGCCGCGCATATGGGTGATGACAACAAATGCCTGCAATTTTCTCGCTTCAAATCGTCAAAAAACCGGGAGGAAAATTCCGTCTTGTGGATTTTGGAGGACCTCATGCGCGAATATGAAATTCGCGTGCTCTCATCAGGGCACGCCACCATGATTATCGAGGAAATTCATCTCAACGACCATGCAGCGGTCCGTTCCGCTCGGAAGTTTGCTGGTGATCGCCCCTTCGAAGTGTGGCGTGGGATTGATTGCATCTACGCGCCGACAAAGGGTCCTCAGCCTGTCGCAGGACGTCATCAGGCTGGCCGATCTTCCGGGGCTTGATACACATCAGAAGGACGAAATCATTTGCGGTGCTATTTCATGAAAAACGGCCATATCTCAGCCGTCGAATTTCTCTCCGGAACCGACGATCAGGCGCTTATCAATGAGGCTCGCAAACTTTTCGACGCGTCAGGCAGACAGCGCGGCGCGGATGGGTTTGAAGTGTGGGACGGACCCCGCTTTGTCTCTCGCCATCCCGAAACGCCGTTGGACACCGGTGCTTGATCTAACTTCCCGCAGCTTGATGAAGAAGGCGATGCCATTGGGCACTGACGTGCGCGGCCAGTGTTTTACCCACTTGTCATCCCCGGCCGAGCATTGCGCGAGCAATGCGAGGGGAAGGGGACCCAGGTGGGAGACACCCAACAGGTCGTCGATGCCTGGATCGTTCGTACGCTGGCGCTACGAACTCCCTCATGCTCGCGATCGCTCGCATTCGCCGGGGATGACAGCAAGAGATGGCGGCCAGCCCGCAGCTGAACGTCTATCAGGAATCATGCCCCTGGAATGCGAACAGGCCCCTGTTCAGAGCAGCGGCTTCTTCTGTTCCCCCGCCCGGTCCAGGACGAAACGGATCTTCTTCGCCAGCTCGGAATTGTTATAGGGCTTGGTCAGCAGGGTGACGCCGGGATCCAGGCGCCCGTGATGCACGATCGCGCTTCCCGCATAACCTGACGTGAACAGGACAGGCAGGTTGGGATGGAGCCTGGCGGCGGCCTCGGCCAACTGGCGCCCGTTCAGACCGCGCGGCATGACCAGATCGGTGAACAGCAGGTCGAATTCCCCGCCCGCCTTCAGTATCTCCAGCGCCTCGACACCATCGACCGCGCCCTTGACGCGATAACCCAGCGCCTTGAGGTTGGCCATCACCTGCCGCCTGACCAGCGCATCGTCCTCCACCACCAGAATGGATTCGCTTCCGCCCGGCACGTCCGTCTGCGGGAATGCGTTTGCCTCGGCAATCGCATCCTCGCCGGCGCGCGGCAGATACAGTTTCACGGAAGTACCGAACCCGACCTCCGAATAGAGATGGACATGCCCCCGGGACTGGCGGACAAAGCCATAGACCATGCTGAGACCGAGCCCGCTGCCCCGGCCCACATCCTTGGTCGTGAAAAAGGGTTCGAAGGCGCGCTGCCGCGTCTCCTCGCTCATGCCCGTCCCGGTATCGGAAACCGCAATCATCACATATTGACCGCGAAAGACGCTGTGCGTCTCCGTCCCGTCGCCCGACGCTTCGATGGCGAGCGTATCGTCCGCGTCCACATTCCTGGTCTCGATCGTGAGCTGGCCGCCCTGGGGCATCGCATCGCGCGCATTCACCGACAGATTTATCAGCGCATTCTCGAGCTGGGAGGGATCGACCAGCGCCCTCCACAAGCCGGGATCGCAGACAATGGAGAGGCTGATCTCCTCGTCCAGAACGCGACGCAGCAGCCCGTCCATTCCCTGCACCAGGTCATTGGCATCGATCGCCCTGGGATTGAGCGGCTGGCGCCGGGAAAAGGCCAGCAACCGGCTGGTCAGTTCTGCCCCACGTTCCGCGGCCATGCGGACCAATTCGACCAGTTCAAACAAATGCGAATCCCTGGGGATGTTGCGCTCCAGCGTGTCCGCATTGCCCAGTATCACCGTCAGAAGATTGTTGAAGTCATGCGCGATGCCGCCCGTCATCTGGCCCACCGCTTCCAGGCGCTGGCTCTGGCGAAGCTGGGCTTGCAGCAACTCCCTCTCGCGTTCGCTGGCGCGGACATCGGTGATGTCCTGCAGGCTTCCCACAATGCCCTGCACTTCCCCGTCCGGACCGCGCGCCAGCGCGGCCTCGCGCCGCAACAACCGTTCGGAACCATCCGGGCGGCGAATGCGATATTCGATCGGTTCCGGCGTGATGCCTTGCCTGGCGCGGGGAATGGCCCCCAGAAGCGCCTCGCGGTCGTCGGGATGGATCAGCGCCGGAAAGGTATCGACAGACGGGCAAAACTCGTCGCGGTTGAGACCATAGATGCGATACGCCTCGTCCGACCATTCCCAAAGGCCGGTGCGAAAATCCAGGGCGACGCTGCCGATCGACGCCACCCTTTCCGCCGTGGTGAATATCTCCTGGGAACGCCTGAGCTTGGCTTCGCTTTCGCGCAGCTTCTGGTTCACCGTCTCGCGTTCCGTGATGTCCTGGCATGTGCCCACCGCGCGCACCGGCACGCCCTGCTCGTCGGCGATGGTCTGCCAGGTTTCCGTCAGATACTTGATCCGCCCATCGGGCATCACGATACGGTGGTCGATCGTGTGTACGCCACGCGTCAAAATCGATTCTTGAAACGCCTTGTCCACGGCATCGCGATCCTGGGGATGTACGGATGCCAGAAACAGGGAATGCGTGGGAACCGTCGCCGGGTCGATCTCGAAGAACTGATAGGTTTCGGCGGACCAGCATACCTTCGATGTCTTCAGGTCCGTCTCCCAGATCCCTATCCTTGCGACAGCCCGGGCCGTCGTCAGGTTTTTGCGTTCTTCGCGAAGCTGCTGCGCCAGCTCGCGAAAGCCTTCCTGGGTTTGACGCAGATGTTCTTCCGTCAGCGCGCGATCGGTGATGTCCATGTGCGTGGCAAGAACGCCGCGCCGTCCTTCCAACAGGACCGGACTGACCATGAGCCGGAACCATCGCCTCTGCAGCGGGGAATGACACGGATATTCCAGCGAAAAGTTTTCGCGCTCGCCGGCCAGCACGGCCTGGATGCCGGCCGCGGCCGCATGCGCCGACGCGGCATCGGGACCGGTGCTCGCCCTGCAGATGTCGATGTAATTGCACCCCACGCCGGCGCCTGGCCCGCTCATGCCATTGCCCGACGCGAATGCGCGCCACGGTTCATTTACGGCAATGATGATGCCTTCATGGTCGATCAGGGCGACATTGGCCGGCAGGGCATCTAGCAGCGAGGCCGGGATCAGGTCCCGTTCAATGTCCCGATTCACAGAGTCACGATGCTTGGCTTCACCGAGCCGGTGTCCCGATAGAGATCATCGATCTCATGAACATAAACATATCTGGGATCGGCGACGGGGCGCCTGACCCCGGCCCCCTCGACAAAGCGGGCGCCGGCGCCGATGGCGCTGACAGCCGTGGACCGCAGAACCGACCCCAGGGCAAAGGTTTCAAAACCGGCATCGCGGGCTATGCCCGAAAGCGTGGAAAGTTTTGTCATCCAGTCCTTTTCGGACGTCTTCGCCCGATAGTTCAAGCCAACCGCGTATATTCCGGTGTTGCGAAACTGCCGGTTGACGCTGGAAGGGTCTTCTATCAGACAGAATAGCCGCTTGGAAATGATGCCCAGTTTGGGAAGTTCGGACGTGAGCCGGATGTTGGGAACATCCGGATCGATGCCATGCACGAAGAAGGCGATATCCTTGAGCAGTTCGGGCGAGGCGCGATGGCGCAAGGCGGAGAATTTGCGCCAATGGCTTCCGCGGGCCAGGGTCGTGAAATGTATGGGAACCGCGAACTGGACGCGCAGGCCGGCATTGCGCAGATTCCTGGAGCGGTAGAGGCAATCGAGCAGCGATGATTCATCGAGCAGGGCCTGATCGGCCTCGTCGTCGGCAACGCAAAAGCTGCTGAAGATCATCGCGCTGGACACGGTCGTGGGCAGCGGCTGGCACAAATAGGTCAGCACGACGCCGCGAACGGAATCCCATATCGGCCGGTAGAGAAAATTCGGCTTGTTGCTCGGCAGCGAATGATATTGCGCCGAGAGCGCATCCATGCGGATGCGCAGAACCTTGGACGGCCGCTCCTCGCGCGCATCCTTGACGTAATAAAGAGCCTGCTCGCCTTCCCGCTCCAGGAGACTGTTCAGCGCGGCCAGGGCTTCCGGCTCGTCGAGGCAAACGTCATCGACGGGCAGCGTCAGGCTGCGAACGGAGATGTCGTCATCTTCCTCGCCAAAGAGCCGCTTGCAGACCTCCTTGGCGATGAGCGAGCATTTTAGCTGGGTCTCGGCGATGGTCGTTCCGCGAAACAGAACGATATAGGACAGTTCGTTGGTATGGGCGAAAGTGTCTCCCGGGGCCATTTCGCGGCGGATGGCCGCCTCGAAATAGCGATGCACCAGCGTGGACATCCGGCCCCACTTTTCGCCGAGCCGCTCCTTTATGGACTCAAGGCCGAGCATGTGAATCTTGCCGGCCGAGACGACCGTCTCGTTCGGCGGCGTGGGGGGCTTGTTGCCGGCGTTGCCGTCCCTGCCCTCCGACATCAATAAGCCGTGCGCTGGGCCGGAAAGTTGCAGTTCTCGACCATGTCCAGCAACTGCGCCCGGCTGATCGGCTTCTGCGCGATTCCATCCGCGCCAAGTCGCAAGGCCATGTCGAGAAAATCGAACCGGCCGCGTATGCCGCCGCCCGACATGATGCCCACCATCGTCTCCGGGAAGGTCTGTTTTATCTCTTTCAGCGTCTCGATCCCGTCCTGATCGGGCATGAAGATGTCCATCAGGACAAATTCAATTTTGTGGCGCGTCAAAACCTGAAGCGCCGCCCGGCCGTCCTTGGCCACATACGCATTATGCCCCCTGTCGCTGAGAATCTGCCGCAGAGTCGCCGCGATAAGCGGATCGTCATCGGCAATCAGCACATTAACCGCCTTGGTACTCATGGGGCTGTCTCCGGGAAACATTCACTGCTGGCTGACGTGCCGTGCGGTTCCAACCCGTCGCATTTTGGAACGATCGCCCGCGCGACGATCGAGCTGCGATAGCTGTTCCAATCTTCTCTTCAGGCTTGGGAACCGGACTCCATCGTCCCTCCAGCGATTCTAATTTTATGAAAGAGTTTCTGATACAAAATCAGAAGCCTGTAAACGTTAGTCATTTGTAGAGCAGAAACTCTTCGCGATTGGTTTACGTTTCGCGACCACGAAGCAGCGAATTCTAATCAGCGGCGAAATCGGAATTGCGCGCATGCGCGCAACTGGCAATGGAGCGCGAAAGCCATCAATTGTCAGTTGCAAAGAGCAAGTGTGGCACCAATTGCTCCTAAGTCGGCGCCAATCGCGCGCGGTCCACGCTCTATGCTTGCGGGTCGTCTGCGCGCCGGAAGAACAGTTTGAACGCGCCGAACATCGCACCCATGGCAATGAGCCATTCGAAGATGTTGGGATGGCCGCGCTTCCGATGATCCACCACCAGCGCCTGCTGCAGCTCCGGCACCCGCTGCTCATAGGGCAGCAGCACGATCCCGTCCGGTGTCCTGATCTCGGCAATGATCGTGTCGGGATACTTGTGCGACGGCACCGCGAAATAGCGCAGCAATAGCTGATGCCCTATCCAGCTCGGATAATAGAAGTCGCGTGCCTTGAGGCATTGCACCGAACCCCGACCGGGCGTGCAGGTGAACTGCAGATAGCTTCCGTCGGGCATCAGCAGGGTGGCGAAATCGCCCGAATGGCGTCCATGCCCCATCGGCCGAAGCACGCCCACTGTCTGCGAAAGGGCCCCGCCGGGCGGGACCGTCCAGGGCGGTATTCTTTCTTCCTGCCAGGCCATAAAGCCTATCTGCAGCGTCGCGATGATTATGACGGGGATCGTCGAAAGAGACGGCCAGCGAAACACCCACGGCGCCCCGATTTTGGTTTTGACTCCCGAGAAGCGGCGAATGCCCCAGAAGCCCAGCACGACGAAGACAACGCCCACACCGAACAACGGCCATCCCCAGGACGATCCGTTGTCATCGTAGAAGGTCGGCCCGACTATCATTTCCACGGCGCCGACACCAAACAGGATGGCGCAGACGACCAGGCCCAGGCTGCGCCCGGTATTCACCTCGCCCTGTTCCGTGGGCGCCGGTACGTCAGCGGTCATGACGGGCGGATGCGCACGATGGCCGAAGGTTCGGGTACCGCTGCCAGCATTTTCCATGGGCTTTTACCGGTGACGCATCCGGCTTGTTATCCCCAGGGTGCTTAACACATCGTTCTGGGACAGAGGTCCCGGCGTGTCGCGCACGGTCGCGCGGCTGCCCCACTTGTCATCCCCGACCTGATACTCGTGATCTACAACCCCGCCACGGCGAAAGATTCCGACAAGATCCGGCGGCTGCTGAAGATGTCCGCCGCGACCTGAACCGGCCGCATTGCGGGCTTTATATTTTCCGTGTCCCGACCAGGCATCGATTTTATATGCGCGCGGGCGCTATCCATGGCGGTCATTCAAACAGTGATGGCGCGCCATGCATTTCGCCCGTCTGGTCCCCCACATCGACGATTGCGCGCTCAGCAGCGGCGACAATCGGCCGGACGCCTGGCCCGCGCCCTCCGAACAGGACATGAGCCGCATCCAACAGAAGAACAGGCTGGCCATCATCATGAAAGAAGCCGCCGGCGCGGTGGTCTATTCCGTCGGCCTGGTCGTCCTGCTTTTGGCCGTACTTACGCTTCTTCACGCGCGTTGACGCGGCCCGTCAATCTGAATGAATCTTGAAAGCACGTTCAGAAATCGCGGGCAGCAGGCAGACGTGCGTTGCCGAATTCGCGCATCTGGTTGCGCGACGCCGGGCGTAGACTTGCGCGAGGACCTTGAAGGAGCCGAGCCATGCGCCTGCCCGCCATCGCTGCTGCCGTTCTGCTTGCCGCTTCCTGCGCCGCCATCGCGCAGGAGACCGACGGCATGAGCGCCATGCCCCCGCCGCCGCCGGTCGCCAGCGATCCGCTCAACACGCCGGGCAGCCCGGCCAGCAGCAATGACAACCTCAGTCAATTCGACTCGATCCGCAACATGGCCGGCCCCTATGGCCATTACGGCAGCCCCTTTTCGCCCGCCACCACCGGCTCTGCCTTCGGCCAGTATGGCGCGCCCTCTGCCATGCCGCCTGGTCCGAATCCGAGCCCGGCCTTCCACCCCACCATGTCGCCCTTCGCCGCGACGCCTTGAACGGGACGCGTCACGGCTTGAAACATCGCCGGGACGACTTCCTTGTCAGACCGAGCGGCAATGATCCCCAGTCCGGCCTCTACCTTTCGCCTTGAAACTGGAAAGTCACGTCGCCCATGTCAGCGTCGAAATGTATTTCGCTGACGGGTATTTCACTGAAAGTCAGTGGTTGAAACGGTTCGTCCTTTATTTTTGCCTCGTGAGCCATCTCTATTAATTTCAATACTCTCATCATATTGCCGTTCAGATCGTACCACTTTCCGCTCATCAACTTAACCTTGTCGTCATTCCTTGCCGGACGCTCGAACTCCAGCATGCCGAGCGTTTCCACCTGGATCTCTGCCCGCCGGGCTTCGCCCGGCTTCAACAGCTTCACGATATCGTCCATAAGGAAGCGATCTGTTTCAAAATAATAGAACAACTTGTAACCAGTGTCGGTCATGCGAAGAGCCACGTCTTTGACAACATTCGGACCTTGCGATTTGAATATCGGATTGTGCACGATTTCAAATCGCATCTCGAGCTTTCGAACCGTGTCCTCCTGTATATCGCAATTGACGATCCTCTCCTCCATCTCGCCGTAGCGCGTTGAAGTCGCGTATCTCACCTGCCACCTGCCCGAGATTTGCTTTCTGACGATCGTGTAGATGTCCGTCAGATCCTGCCTCGTCTGGATGTAAAGGATAAACCATATGACCGCGAAACCGAGGATGGAGCCGACAGCCATGATCCATGTCTCGGTAGGACTCAGCCAGTGATCTTTCCATCCGGACCCAACCAGTATTACGAGCACTGCAGTGGCGAGACAAAGGTCGAGCAGCAACGCCGCGATAGCCAGCTTGGCGGACTTCTCGGTGAAGATGCCCTTCAAGAACTCAGTTAGAATTTTGAAATCCATGGCTCACCTCTTGAGTATGGGACCGTCGTGCCGCCTATTGCCTGACTTTCGACAATGAGGCCCTGATCGTCGGCAGGGGCCGTGACAGAAAAGGAACAACGACGAGCCCCGGAAGAGCTGAGCAAGCCAAGCCACATTGATCTAAAGCCGAAGGCTTCTTAAGAGCCGGACAGTTGGAATGAGCCCCGCGCCGCGTGGAGAACGCGTAAAGGCGAGGTTGCCGTGAGCACAAGCATGGTAGATGGGTAAATCATGCCGATTACCCCAAGGAATTGGCGCCAGATGCGCCAAAAGACGCCTGAACGTTTAAACTCTTGCAGGGGAATTACGCCACTGCCCTGATACGCCACAATTCTGTTGATACTGCATAACCGTTCAAGTTTTGTCCATTGCAAAACACAACCTCAGCCGTCAACGAACCGATGGACGATCAGCACGCCACCTGTTCAGATCATGCCTGTTTAAGACAACGACCGTTCTTCAATATCCGTCACGACTGTCTTCCAGCGGTCTGCCCCCAACACAACTGTCATTGCCGGCGAGTGCGAGCGCAAACGCAAGCGAATGCCGCGAGCTGTGAGGAACGTCTGGCCGAAGGCCGGCAAAACCGTCCAGTGGACGGTTTTGAGTGACGAACGAGCGGCCGGGCGGTAACCCAGGTGGTAGACACTATAGGTCGCTGATACCTGGCTCCCCTTCCCCTCGCATTGCTGACGCAATGCTCAGCCGGGGATGACAGAATGAATTTATCCACCGCGCCAGTTACGCCGCCTGGGCGACCGGCAGCGCAAAGCAGAAGCAGGCCCCGCCTTCCGTCGGCGCTTCCGCCCAGATGTCGCCGCCATGCTCGCTCATGATGTTGCGGCAGATCGAAAGCCCCACGCCCATGCCGGCATCCTTGCTGGAGTTGAAGGGCTGAAACAGCCTGGCCGCCACCGCCGGCGCAATACCCGGCCCGCTGTCGCGCAGGCGGAAGATGACGCGGGCGTTCGGCGCGCGCGCCACCGTCAGCCACATTTCCCGGCGCTCCGCGCCCGCCATCGCCTCGATGGCATTGCGCATCAGATTCACCAGCACCTGCTGGATCTGGATGCGGTCCACCGTCAGCATCGGCAGGCCCGGCTCGAGCTGGGTGTGAAGCTGGACCTTGTTGTTGATCGTGCCCAGCAGCGCCACGGCATCGGAGACCAGGCTTGCGGGCGGTTCCGGCTGCCGCATGGCTTCGCGCTTTTCGATGAAGTTGCGCAGACGCAGCAGGATGCCGCCCGCGCGCCCGATCTGCTCTTCGGCCTTTTGCATGATCTCGGGCTGCGAGCCCTTGCCGCTCTTGGCCACGGCGAGATAGGTGCGCGCCGCGGACAGGGGCTGGTTCAGCTCATGCGCCAGCATGGACGCGGTCTCTCCCATCAGGCCCAGGCGCTGGGCATGTTCCAGCTGCATCCGAATCTCGCGGTCGCGCGCACGCTGGCCCTCGCGCAGCAGAAGGAAAACCCCTGCCCCGCCAAGGCTGG
The DNA here is from genome assembly GCA_036488555.1 of Rhizomicrobium sp. GTDB lineage: Bacteria > Pseudomonadota > Alphaproteobacteria > Micropepsales > Micropepsaceae > Rhizomicrobium. Next base: position 112,607 of record DASXHL010000048.1, on the reverse strand, counting down.
GCGCGGCAAGCGCCAGGAACAGCGACAGCGTGGTGAGAAGATCGGTCTGCCGCGCCGCCTGTACCTGGCGTTGGGCAAGAAGCGTACGCTCCACCGCAACGAATTCGTTCAGGCCGCCATGGATCTGGCGGCCCGGATGCTCGATTAGGTCGCGGGCAAGCTGTTCGCGCAGGCCCGCGGGCGCAACACCGAGCGCCGCGGGGTGGGCCGTGGCAAACGGACTCCAGCGCGCGATCCAGTCCGTGATCCTGGGCCTCAGTGCGGAAAGCCGCGCCTCTTGCGCCGGATTGTCCGACACCAGCACGGCAAGCCGGGCGACACGGGATTGCGTATCAGCGCGCTGCCGCGCCCATGTGGCGACATGGGCGGGATCACCGCTGAGGCCATAGGCGCGCATGTTGGATTCCATGCGCAGCAGATTCTGGCGGATGCTCCCCGTCTGCAGAAGCACATCGTCGGTATGCTGGATCAGGTCGAAACGCGCGCGCAGCTGAGACTGATTCAACCAGATCACGATGCCCAGCGCGAAAAGCGCGAGCACCGAAAGCCCCAGCACGACAAGACCGGCCAAAGCGCCCGCGGGCACATGGCGGGATGATGCAGGCGACCGCCATCCCGTGAAGGGATACAGGCCTGCAAGGTCAGCCATAAACGCTTCCCAGCCCAGTGAGTATCAGGTGGCCGAACCCCTTCCGGCCCCGGCAACGCAACGCAACGCATCAACTTTATCACCGGGCAGCCGCGATGGCCAATGGGCGATGTTGATGATGCCTACCCGCTTTAAGGAGCGGTGACGCAATCGTTAAGACGTATGCTGACATAAACGTTAAGACGCGCGCTTGCGCGGCATGCGCGGCCACCCAACTGTCATTCCCGGCGAGCGACATGCGAAGCAGGGAGCGAGGGAACGGAACCCAGGTATCTGCGACCTACAGGTATCGACCACCTGGATCGTTCGTACGCGTCTTTCGCTGTTGCTCAAGACCTACGAACTCCCTGATGCGCGCTATCGCTCGCATACGCCGGGGATGACATTATGGAATGGATCGCTGGCGACCGGCGGGCAGCGCGGATGCAGATCGCGCCACCCGCCATGCCCGCCACCAGTCAGTGGTGCACGGCCGCGGCCGTTGCATTCTCCTTGGGCGCCGATGACGAGACCGACGACGTCGCCGACGCCGGCTTGGGCGCGGCTTTGGTATCGGCCTTGCTGTCGGGCTTGCCCATTTCCGGCTTCAGGTTGCCGTTGATATAGGCGCCGGATTCGATCTTGACGTCCTGGTGCACGACATCGCCGGTCATGCGCGCGGTGCCGGTCAGAATGACTTTCTTGGCTTCGATCTTGCCTTCGATGGAACCGGCCAGCTCCACCTCGTCGCCATAGACCGTGCCCTTCACTTTCGCGTTCTGGCCGATCTTCACGCCCACGCCGCGCACATCGCCTTCGATCTGGCCATCGATCTGGATGTCCTCGGTGCTCTCAAGCTCCCCCGTGATCTTGAGCGCCTTGCTGATGACCGATGCCATGATTACTCCTGTCCTTGTTGCGGGTTGGGTCTGAATGGGTTGGGCGGCGGCCTTTGGCGGCTCGACCGGTTTCAAATCGGCGAACTTCGGCAAATCGGTCCTGGGCGGCGCGGCCTGCGTGGGTTGCGTGGCCTGTGGTTGCGGCGCGGACGGCTGCGCCGTGGCCGCAGCCGGCTTGGGCGGCGCGGTCTGCGCCGGCTCGCCGGCGGGCGCCGGCTTGTCGTTGCGGTTGAACAGGTTCATGGACGGACCTCCGGAAGTTTATCGAGCGTTTCAAAATAACTGATCGGCCGCCACGGCATGCGGCCGGACACGCGCGCCCCGCGCGCCACCGTGATGTTCGTATGGAAAACCCGGCCTTCGACCTCGGCGCTATCCTCGATGATAACGCTGGGCGCGAAGACGCGGCCGTTCAGATGGCCCGCGATCACCACTTCGCGCGCGACAATGTCACCCTCGACCAGCCCGCCCTTGGCGATGACCAGACGCGTGGCGGCGATGCGGCCAGCGACATGGCCGGAGATCACCAGTTCGCCATCGACCTCCAGCACGCCGCGAATGCCGACGCGGGAACCGAGGAACGACGGAGCCGCTTCAGCCACGGGGCCGAGCGCAAGATTCTGCCCGGCGCCAGGCGCACGGGACTTTTGGGCAAGTAATTGCATGAACATCCCTGTTCACAGCATAGCCCCCCACAGCCATCGGCATCATGACAGAAAGAAGATGATCGGCAAGCGTTTAATATAATGGAACTTTCCGGTTTGGCGCGGTCCGCCGTAGGCGGACGAAATGCTCCGTCGCGGGCGCCGCCCGCCTCCGCATGCCGCTATATATTCCGTGTACGGATTGTTACCGCGCGCCTGCCCTCGCCAACCGGACGTCGCGATGCCCAAGCGCTCGCGCATGAAATCATCCGCGCCTTCAGCGGCGTGCGGCAGACGCATCGACGACAAGAATGCTCCGGCGCAACTTCCGTCATGCGCGAACCGGATCTGCACACACTCACGCTCTGACAATCAGTCAGCCACGAAAGTATAGCAGCATGCGCGTACACAACTTATAGTCTGTGTGTTGCGTCCTCGGCTTTGGCCAGTTGGACTTCCAGTTGTCTCGACCCGAGAGACGATCTCGCCCGAATATCGAAGGCCCTGGTTTCGCGCGAGTCCTCTAACGGGTCGGCGGAGATAGACAATGGCAGCGGCAAATATCGTCTTGATTATTGGCTTTCGTGGAAGCGATGCCGGTTATTCGTATGTCGATTCACACGGCGTGGTCCATCATGTGCCGGGATGGGGTCCCGAACAGCTTCAGGAAGTCGCGACCGCCGCGCGCATGATCGCCGAGGCCACGAGCCTGAAGACGCCGGCCGTCTCCAAGGCCGTGTTGAGCACCTTGTCGAGTTTTGTGCAGGAACAGGTGGCCGCGCATGTGAAGGAAGGCGGCATCTCGGTGATTTCCGCGCCTTGACGCGTTGACCGGATCCAGCGACGCCGAAGGAGAAACCGCGCACGCCGCGCCGCGCACCAGCGACGGCGTGCGCCATGCCGCCTGGTTTCACGACCTGGATGCATGGACCGAATATTGGGATGTCTATCATCCCGAGACGAAGGGGCGTTTTTATTTCGGCGACGACAAGGACGAAAAAGGCCTGCTGACGCGATTTTTGCCGCGCATCGGAAAACCGCCACCGGTCTTCACCGCCTGGAAGAAGATGGCGCTGGGGATCGGGCCGGCGCAGGCCTTTGCCGATGCGGCGCGTTCGCCCGCCGTCGCGGAAGGCGTCGCGGAAGTCGATGATCTTCTGAACCGCCTGTTCGCCACCCATTTCGGCGACCCGCGCGATCCCGCGGTGCAGGAGGATTATCTCGAAGCGATATTCCGTTTCTCAACCGACGCCCTTCCGGGCGCCGACGAGCGCCATGCCCGGATCGCGCAAGACGATTTGCGCAAACGAACGGCCGGCCGCCATACCCTGGACGGCGACATCATGTGGTTCTGCTGGGCGCTGCACACCGAGGCCGCCGAACTGGTCGCGTCGCCACAGGCGCATGCGCGGCGGATGCTGTTTCTGGCCGGCATCGCCACGGGCGCGCCTGCGAATTTCGCCTGGCGCAAGCATCGCCGGACCCGCAACGAATATGACGCCAATGCCGCGACCAGGGCGCTGCTGCGGCGGCGTGGCATCCTTTGGGCCTGCGACGGCGCCGCGGCGGCGCGTGAAATCCATGCCCTATTCCAAATTCGCGAATGGGGAGATTGTTAGTATAACCAGCCCTGTTTCCCCTAATGTCATGGGCGCCATGCTGAAGAAGACAAAGACGGCCGCCGCCGCGAAGCCCACAAAAACGCGCGCGAAGAAGCCCGCGCCGGCAAAGCCGCGTGCGAAGAAGACCGCGACCGCCGACGCCTCCACACACATCGACGCCCGCATCAGGGCGTTGAACGACTGGCGCGGCGAGACGCTGGCCCATGTCCGCGCGCTGATCAAGGAGGCAGTCCCCGATGTGGTGGAGGAATGGAAATGGCGCGGCGTGCCGGTGTGGGAGCATGGCGGCATCCTGTGCACCGGCGAGACCTACAAAAGCGTGGTCAAGCTCACCTTCGCCAGGGGCGCGCAGCTTGCCGACCCGTCAGGGCTGTTCAATTCCAGCCTGGAAGGCAACATGCGCCGCGCCATCGACATCCATGAAGGCGAAAGCCTCAGCGCGACCGCCTTCACAAAACTCATCCGGGCTGCGGCGGCGCTGAACGACGCCAAGACCAGGTAGCGCGCAGAAGCCTCGCGCCATCGAACTATCGGTCCCTGCGCACGGCAAGCTCGACGTCATATATTTCGTCGCACACGCTGCAAACCACGGCCACGCTGTCGGACGACACACGCCCGGCTTCCGCGTGAAAGCTTCCGGAAATTCTGACAAACATGCCTGCGGAAAGGCCGCCCGCTTCAGTGTCCCTTTCCACGGTCAAGGCGCCACGCGCATGGCAATTGACGCACGTGATCAAGCTGCTCTGGAACTGATGGGTGTGCATGCGGAAGTTCCGGCACCAACCCTGCGCGCAGCATTGCGCGATATCGAGCGCTGTCGTCTCACTATACGGGGATCGCGCAACAAATATCCCGCCATTCGCGATTCATCGCGCATGCTTCGGGAAAACACCGCAATGCGATGGTGCGCGCATGATCGGTCTTTATCATTCTGCATCATTCTGCCGATGACGACGGCGATAGCGCGCCGGCTGTCGCTTCCGGGCTACGGCCTTGTAACTTGGGATAAAAGCGCCTATATCCAAGTTACGTGGTTCTTACGTCCCTGTCCGACGAAGCGCTTTTCATCACTCTGACACGCCCCAGCGCGCCGGACGAACCGAAATTCTTCTTCCTAAAGATCGATGTTCTGTTTCCACGGACGGCATTGCATCCGCAGCGCCACAACCCGATGACCAAAAGGATAAATCAATGACCATCGGAACCGTGAAGTTCTTCAACGCAACCAAAGGCTTCGGCTTCATCTCGCCCGAAGGCGGCGGCAAGGACGTTTTCGTCCATGCCTCGGCCGTCGAAGCGGCGGGCATGCGCAGCCTGGCCGAAGGCCAGAAAGTGTCATTCGACATCCAGCCGGATGCGCGTGGCTCCAAGGCCGCCAACCTGCAGCTTGCATAACTGAAATGGGGCGGCTGTCATCCGGCAGCCGCCTGTTTCCTGGGGGAGATTCATCATGCCCGGTTCCAAATCCCGTCCGAATGCGAACCAGCGCCCCCGCCAGGATCCCAATGCGACCTGGGAAGACCGCACAGCCCTGGTGAAGCGCGAAATCGAGGCCGAGCGGTCCGCCACCGAGGCGAAAACGGCGCGGCTGCGCGCATTGCGGTTGGAAAAGGAAGCCGCCGACAAGGCCGCCGAACCGCCGCCAGCCATTGCGAAAGCATCTGTGCGCAAACGTACATCGACCATCAAAGCCTGAGACATTTGCAGCCCCAGCCACCCAAAGGCAGCAGCGCATTCGAAACCGGCCCATGGCAACCCTGGTTCGCCTGGCGGCCGGTCCGGCTTTTCGGCACCAGCCGCATCGCATGGGGACAGAACATCTTCCGCCGGGCGGTCAGGCGCGATTACGCGCGGCCGCTGATGGATTATTCCGACACGCCTGCTCGCTTTCCGTCAGGAAAGAGTGATCCAATGCGCTGGAGCGGTGAGTAGGTGTACGTCATGCTGATCCAGGCCGGCTTCGAAATCGCCTTCACCTGTCCGGGTCCGACGCCGATGCTGTTGCAGGTGCATGTGCGCCCCGAACGCGAACCGGACCTGCAGGTGCCCGAAAGCCTGGGCACCACGCCCTATACGCCCTACAGCACCTATATCGATTCATTCGGCAACCGCTGCACCCGGCTGCTGGCGCCGGCGGGCACCTTCACATTGTCGAACCTGTTTCGGATTCGCGATACCGGCGTTCCGGAAACGCTGCCGCTGCGCGGTCAGCAGGCGCTGGTGAACGAGCTGCCCGATGCCGCCCTGGTCTATCTGCTGGGCAGCCGCTATTGCGACACCGACAACCTTGCCACCCTGGCATGGAAGCTGTTCGGCAAGATGCAGCCGGGCTGGCCGCGCGTGCGCGCCATTCTCGACTATGTGCACGATCGCATCGCGTTCGGCTATGAGCACGCCTCCGCCGTGCGCACCGCATCGCAGTGCCATCAGGAAAGGGTGGGCGTCTGCCGTGATTTCGCGCACCTGGTGATAACGCTGTGCCGCTGCATGAACGTGCCCGCCCGCTATTGCACCGGCTATCTCGGCGATATCGGCGTGCCGCCCGACCCGGCGCCGATGGATTTCAGCGCCTGGGCGGAAGTCCTGCTCGACGGGAAATGGCATGCCGTGGATGCGCGCCACAACATTCCGCGCACCGGGCGCATCGCCATGGCGCATGGCCGCGATGCCACCGATGCCGCGATATCCACGGCCTTCGGCACCGCCGAGCTGGCCAGCTTCAAGGTCTTCACCAGCGAAGTTGTTTCCTGAGCGGAGCGGGGGCGCGACCTGCTGTGGCGCTGAACAGCGCCAAGGGCAAATAGCGCCTCGCTCTCGCCACACCTTCACTGTCATTCCCGGCGAGCCATGCGCGGTCGCGCCGCCGCCCCCACTTGTCATCCCCGGCCGAGCGACGCCACAAGCCCATCCGTCATTCCCGGCGAGCCATGCGCGGTCGCGCGTATGGCGAGGGAAGGGAACCCAGGTATCAAACACCTATAGGGCCCACCACCTGGGTCCCCTTCCCTCACTCGGTGCTTCGCACCTCGCTCGCCGGGGATGACATTCAATTAGCAGCACAGAGTGCCGCCCCCGCCCTTCACCCGGTCAAAGCCGCTTGATCCCGGCCAACTGACGCAGCACAACTGCCAGCCTTCATCGAAAGCCTTGGCCGCTTCGTAGCGGTCCACCGCGCGGCGCATCTCGGCCTCGGTCGCCGCCTTGTCGGTGCAGCGTTCCTTGCACACAAACGACCCGCGCCGAAATTCCCGCTCGTACACGGTGAGCCGCGACCAGCCTTTCTTCGCGCCAGCGCCCAGCCCCAGCACCCGGTCGCGGGCATGATCGGCCATGACCACCGCCGGCCGTTCGATCTCCGCGTCATCCTTCACCTTCTTCGCCTTAGCCCGCGTCATTCATATCGCTCCGCATATTTGCCCCGCTTGAGCAGCCGGTCGGCACGGTCCTTGGCCGCGGCAATCGCCTCGGCCGCGATGTGCGGCTTCAAGAAGCCGTCGTACCGCCGCTCTGTCAGATATTTCCAGGCATGCACCACCCGATAATTGTCCTGCCGCGCCACGAAATCGCGAAACTGCGGCAGCGACTGGATCGCTGTCTCGCGGTCAGCCGCGATCATGCGCCGCCAGATGTCGTGCGCCTTCTTCTTCGACATCAGCGGATCTTTGGGATAGCCAGTCCAGAATTCCTCAAAATCCCTCGAGAAAAAATTCGATGGGTCCGCGACAGCGGACAAAATATCTTCTCTTCTCTCCTCTTCTCTCCTCTTCTCTGCGCTAGCAGGATTTCCAAAAATCTCACAAGCAGCGTCAACATCGGGCCAGTCGTCAACCGGCGTGATGAAGCCGCTCTTTTCCAACACACACAGATCAATCGCGTCCACCGCACCCACCTGCCGCGCCAGCCAGGCTGGGTCGGCGGGAATGCGGTTGTTGTGGCGGCTGGCCAGCAGGAAAATGCCGATCAGGTGCCACTTGGCGGCGTCGGGCAATTGCGCGAAGCCATAATCATCCAGGAGCCGGTTGTAGAGCTTGATCCAGGTCGGACCGCGGTCTTTGTAGTGCTGCTGTTGATCATAATTGGTGACGCTGAAATAGTTGGTCATGAACGGCGGCGCGTCTCCCGCCAGTAATGGTCGCGCAGGTCGTGGGCGCCGTCGTCTTTCAGCACCACGCCCATCTCGCGCACCAGACCCAGCGCCTGTTCCAGCCCGCGCGCCACCTCGATGCGCATGCCCGCCTCGCGCAACGCGATCACCGCATTGGTCTGGGCCACGCTCATCTGCGTGCCGCGCGTCATCATGAAAAGGCCCAGCGCCCTGCCCCGGTGGCAGATGACGATGCCGGGACACTCGGCCGTTTCGATGGCGATGGCGCCGGGCGGCAGCCGCGCCTTCAGCGCCACCAGGGTCTGCGCCTCCAGCGGCAAGGCGGCCGGCTGCTTTCGCGTCTTCTCGACATTCATGTGGAACAGCGTGGTCATTGCTCGTCATTCTCCCTGGGATAAAGGTCGGGGCGAAGTTCGTTCGCCGTGACCGCGCCGCCCGTCGCCTTTTGAAGCTTCAGGCACCATTCCGCCGGCACGCGGCGACCGCGGCGCAAGACCTCGCTCACCGCCTGGCCGCTCACGCCCGCCGCGCGCGCCGTCTTGCTCTGGCTGCCCAACAGGCGCACCGCTTTCGCCAGCGCCGCCATGCCGGGCTGGCCGTCCTCTGCAACCGGTTGTTCAGGCACGGGCACCGCCGCAAAGGCCAAGCGGGGCCGTCACAGCCGCCCGATCAGCGCCACCACCACGGCCCCCACCGCCTGCAGCAGCGCCGCCCAGAAGACGGGGCTTTCCAGCACCTTTTTGATCCGCCACAAGTGCGCTTGTGTAATTCCGCGTGCCATCACTCGAACACCCTTCCCAGGGAGGCGGGCGGCGGCGGTCATGTCCGGGCCAGGGCCTTGTTTTTGTTGTTGTTATTCCTGCACTGACTTCCGGCATGCCCGCCCGCCCATTCCCCGTTCTTCCTTTGTTCAGGTGACAAGATTTCTTGCTTCACGTCAACAAGAATCCTTGCAATCGGGGATGGATTCGGCTTACACAAGAAACCTTGTAGGCCCTCAAGGCATCTTGTAAGGTCGTGTCCGATGAAAACCGTTGGTGACCGCGTTCGAGAGCGCCGCCTGGCGCTCAAACTCTCCCAGCCCCAACTGGCCAAAAAGGCCGGGGGCATCACCTATCAGGCGATCCAGCAACTGGAAGCCGGCGGCGGCACCAAGCATCTGGTCGCCATCGCCCGCGCGCTGGGGGTTTCCGCCGAATGGCTGCAGGATGGCAGCGGCCCTGCCCCGTCTGGTCGCATCGCGCCGACGCGCGCCGCTCTGGGCGAGAAGCTGAAGGTCCTGGGCATGGCCGAATGCGGCGCCGATGGCTGGTCGCTGTGGAACGGCGACGTGATCGACATGGTGGACCGCCCCGCCGCGCTGGCCGGCGTGCCGAGCGCCTATGGCGTTTATGTCGTGGGCGGCTCGATGGAACCGCGCTATTATCCGGGCGAGCTGGTCCTGATCCATCCGGGCAAGCCGGTGACCCTGGGGGCTTTCGTGCTGGTGCAGAAGAAACCCAAACATGACGGCGACCCGCCGCTGGCGGTGATCAAGCGGCTGATCAAGCGCACGGGGTCGAAGATCACGCTGGAACAGTTCAACCCGGCAAGAAGCTTCGACATCAAAAGCGACGACATCGTTTCCATTCATCGTGTGGTGGGGGCGAGCGAGGCGTAGCTCATCCTGTCATTCCCGGCCGAGCGCCGCGACTAGCGGCGCGAGGGGAAGGGGACCCAGGTGAGAACCACCGTCACGGTATCGCCCGCCTGGGTCCCCTTCCCTCATGCTCGCTAATCGCTCGCATTCGCCGGGGATGACAAGTTAAGTTGCGGCGCGTGCGCGTAATGCTGAGCCGGGAATGACAATAGAGGAAACTGCGCGTATCCTCCCACCACAACAATAATAAGGAGTCTGCCATGCGTATGACCCTCCTTGCTGTTGCGTTCCTCGCCACACCCGCCATCGCCGCACCGCTCGCCTCGTCCACCTGCAACGGCCCGAGCCCCGCGCCCGCCTGCAGCGCCGTGCGCGGCGACCGCACCGAAGGCTGGCTGGCGCAAACCCGCTCCGAAGTGATGGCCCGTAACGGCATGGTCGCCACCAGCGAACCGCTGGCGGCGCAGACGGGTCTCGACATCCTGCGCCGCGGCGGCAATGCGGTGGATGCCGCCGTCGCCACCGCCGCGGTGTTGAACCTGATCGAGCCGATGAATGAAGGCATGGGCGGCGATCTGTTCGTCATCGTCTACACCGCGAAAGACAAGAAGCTGCATGTGCTGAACGCCAGCGGCATGGCGGCGAGCGGACAAACCGTCGATTTCATGGCGTCGAAAGGCTATCGCGCCGATCCGATGAACTGGGGGCCGGGCTCGGGCATGCCGCATGCGGGCATCCTGACCGCGACGGTGCCGGGCGCGGCGTGGGGCTGGCAGGAGGTGCTGGAGAAATACGGCACCATGACCTTCAAACAGGTGCTGGAGCCGGCGGCCGAATATGCCAGCGTGGGCGTGCCGGTGACCGAGCGCGCGTCGTTCGACTGGCATCTGCCCAAGGCGCTGGGGCCCAAAGCATCGGATGCCGCCAACTGCTGCACCACGGTCGATCCGGATTCCATCCATGCCTGGTATATCGACGGCCGCCCGCCGCGCGCCGGCCAGATCTTCCGCAATCCCGATCTGGCGCGCGCCTTCCGCCTGTTGCAGGCGCAAGGCCGCGACGCCTTTTATAAAGGTGAGATCGCGCGCGCCATCGTCGCCAAGGAAAAGGCGGTCGGCGGCACCATGACCATGGAAGACCTGGCCGCTTATAAAGGTGAGTGGACGCAAGCCGTGATGAGCGATTATCACGGCGTCACGCTGGCCGAACTGCCGCCGCCCAGCCAGGGCTTTGCCGCCAACGAGATGCTGAGCATCCTGGCGACATGCGTGGGCCGCGTCTATCCGGGGCAGACGCTGGCCTCGTTGGGGCCAACCGATGCGCGCTACTGGCACATGCTGGTCGAAGCCAAGAAGCTGGCTTACGGCGATCTGATCGCGACCAATGGCGATCCCGATTTCAATCCGGGGCTGGGCGCAAAGGTGAAAACGCTTCTCTCGCCGACGCACGCACAGGAGCTGTGCTCCCGCATCGATCCGGCCAAGGCGTCAGCCACCCGGCCGGGCAAGGCCAACGGCGCCGGCGACACCATCGTGCTGTCGGCCGCCGACCGCTGGGGCAACATGGTGTCATGGGTGAACAGCAACTTCTCCGGCTTCGGCTCTGGCATCACCATCCCGGGCTATGGCTTCCTGCTGCACAATCGCGGCGGGCTGTTCACGCTGGACCCCAAAAGCCCCAATGCGATCGCCCCGCACAAGCGGCCGTTCAACACCCTGGCGGCCAGCTTCGTGCTGGCGCCGAACGGTCAGCGCATGGCGATGCAGTTGATGGGCGGCGACATGCAGGCGCAGGGTCATGCCCAGATGGTGGTCAACCTGGTGGATCTGGGCGCGAACCTGCAGATGGCGACCGACATGGCGCGCTTCCATCACAGCCAGATCGCCAACCGTCTGGATATGGAATCCAATCTGGCGGCGCTGGTGGGCCCCAAGCTGAAGGCGATGGGCCATGACGTGGCGTCGGTGAACGGCGAGTCGATGGGCGGCTATCAGGCGATCCTGTTCACGCCCGATCCCGCGCTGCCGATGCCCGATCTGTCGAAGACATCGCAGGCCCCGGTCAATGGCGTCTATCGCGCCGGCACCGATCATCGCAAGGACGGCCTGGCGGCCGGGTGGTGACATGTATGCAGGACTTTCCACCCGGCACCGTCGCGGTGATCTTCCGCTCCAAGCGCAATGATGCCGACGCGGCAGGCTATGCGCACGCCGCAACAGAGATGGTGAAGGCGGCCGAGCAGTTCCCCGGCTATGTCGGCATCTGGAGCGCGCGAGGGCTCGACGGCATCGGCATCACCGTCAGCTATTGGAAAGACAATGCGGCGGCGCTGGCCTGGAAGAACAATACCGCCCATGCCGCCATCCGCGCCCAGGGCCGCGAGCAATGGTACGACTGGTATGAAATGGTCGTGGCGGACGTGACGCGCGGTTATGAGTGGCAGAGACCCGACGCGCGCATTTGATGTCATTTCAAGCCGGACGTTGCGCGCGATGGCGCCATTGGTCATCTGAACGTCATATATGTTCAGGCCGCACGCGTCGGTTCCAGATATCGACTCCCGATCCAATGATTTATCGGATTACCGTATTTTCATTTTTCCGGAACGCGCGTATAGTGCTTGAAAATCGGTATCTTCAGCGCGCTCACTTTCGCTAGAGCCACCGCCGCGCAAGTTGCTTGAAGCACATCATAAAGAATTCGACTGTGCTTTCGTGCGTCATGATTGCGCCGATGTCGTTGCTTTCTGAACCCTAGTTCGAAACCGCTTCGCTCCGCTCCCCTTGGGAACGGGCTCCCAAAGCAGGGGGATGGATCAGCCGTGGCGATAAACTTCACCGACCATAATGGCGCCGTCATCCAGTTCGTGCGCGCCTATCTCATCTTCTGGGGCAGCGCCTGGACCAGCAATCCACCGCCGACACCGACGACGGCCCAGGTCACCGATGCCATCAGCCGCATTGTCTCCGGCGGCTATCTCACCGGCTTGTCGCAATATCGCGGCATCGGTCAGGGCTACATCCTGGGAACCGCGACCGTCACCTCCAGCAACCCGCCCAACGGATTCACCGACACCAACGTTTCGAATTTCATAAAGGGTTTGATCAGCGCGGGAACCATTCCCAACCTCGATACCGACAATCAGACCCTCTACATCGTCTTCATGCCCAAAGGCGTGAACGCCTCCAACAGCAATTTCATCGGCGAACACACCTATTATACGGACTCCAGCAACAGGCGCGTCCATTTCGGCTGGATCACCAACAACGGAACGCTGTCGAGCGTCTCCATAATCACCTCCCACGAAATCGCGGAGTCGATGACGGACCCCGAAGGGTCCTCGATCCTGGGCGACGCCGGCACCTGCTCTGGGACCGGCTGGTGCGAGATCGGCGACGTCTGCCAGGGCACCACCGGAACGGTGAACGGCGCGAGCGTGCAGTCTTATTGGTCGCAGTCCAACAAGGCATGCAAGGTCTTCGACTATCCCGCGCAGAGCTATCCCTTTGTGGGCACGCAATTCACCGGCACCGTGGCCGCCAACTCCTCGCATCGCTGGTTTACCTTCAACTGGCTGGCCTGGCAGCAGGTGTTCTGGACCGTGATGCCCACAAGTATCGATCCCTCCGGCGCTCAACTTTCCTGCAGCGTGGCGGTGCAGCGCGCCAGCGGGGCCTTCATCACCTACTGGATCACAGTCACCAATCTCAGCAATGCGCCGGTCACATTCGAGGGACGGTACGAAGTACTCGGCCGCTGGCAATAGGAGAACCACCCATGCAGACCGGCATCCAATTCCGTGGCACCGTGCCAGCCAACCAGACCCATCGCTGGTTCACCTTCAACTGGAATCCTGCCCAGCACGTGATCTGGACCATAGTGCCCGTCTCGATCAACACGGCGGCGCCCGAGATCAACTGGTCCGTCGCCGTCCAGCGCACGTCCAACACGGCCGTCACCTACTGGATCAGCATCACCAACACCACCGGCAGCAATGTTGACATAGAGGCGCGCTACGCCATCTTCCCCTGATCGCCCCTCAAAACAGGAGTTGTTGATGTCCGACAACATTACAATCTTCAACGGCGGCGAAGCTCCGCAAGGCGTCAGGGCTGTCGCCAATGCCAGCGCCGTCGCCACCGACACAGACCAGAGCTACGTGATGCAGCTCAATGGCGGCCATGCCCAGGACCCGGCCAGCTCCGCCCAGGAAAAGTCGTCCGCACTTGCGCAGACATCCCAGGACGGCGGAGAACCCCCACTCGGCGGCGGCGTGCACGCTGCTTAAACAGGGCGGCGATACCTGGCAGGGCGCGCCTCGGGCTGCTTCCCCATCTCTTATTTCCGGCGAACGCGCGCGATAGCGCCGCTATCCACCAGTCATTCCGTGAGCGAGGGTGCGCGGCATGCGCACGAGCAGGTCCAGTGGACCTGCGAGACGAGCGAACGCCGCGAGCTTGGGCGAGCGGCCGGGCCGTGCGAGGTGCGCATGATAGCGCCGCTTCCCCATCTGTCATTCCCGGCGAATGCGAGCGATAGCGAGCATGAGGGAAGGGAACCCAGGTGTTTGATACCGTCACGGCGCTAACCACCGGTCCCCTTCCCTTCGCGCCGCGTCGCGGCGCTCAGCCGGGGATGACAGTAGTTTTGCTGCAGCGCGATTTGAGACGCGCGTTGCAGCTGGCGAAAACCGGAAAACAGCCAAACACAAGCACTTAACGCCGTCTGCTCGCGTTCTGCGTTAAGCCAAAACGCGGCATTCCCGGCCTCGGGTCGCGCTTGGGCGCGCGCCGCTGCGGCGTTCGCCGGGGCTGAAGGTCCGCTGGACCTTCGGCTGATCCCGGCTCACGACAAACAATCGCGACGTTTGAGGATGACCATACCTACATCTGTCAGAGAAGCTGCGGTATACTGTAGCCAGTTGACCCATCAGCCAAAGAGGTCACCGCCATGAAGCGCCATCTCGCAATCCTCATCACAGCCCTGATGTTGGCCGGTTCCGCCGGCGCCCTCGCCCATCCTGGCGGTGGCGGCGGTGGTGGTGGCGGCGGTGGTGGTGGTGGTGGCGGCGGTGGTGGCCATGGCGGTGGCGGCGGTGGCGGCGGCGGTCATGGTGGTGGTGGCGGCGGTGGCCATGGCGGCGGCGGCGGTGGCGGCGGCGGCCATGGCGGCGGCGGTGGCGGCTTCAGCGGCGGCGGCGGCTGGTCGCATGGCGGCGGTCTTGCCACCGGCGGCGCAGCCCATGCCGGTTTCGCGGCGGGCGGAGGCTTTGCGCATGGCGCGGGCTTCGCCCATGCCGGCGGTGCCGCGGGCGCGGGCTTTGGCTCTGGCGCGGGCTTTGCCCGTGCCGAGGGCGCGCATGAACATGGCATGGGCGGCATGCGTGGCGAAGGCATGCGTGGCGAAGGTATGCACGAACGAGGCGAAGGCATGCACGAACATGGCGAAGGCATGCACGATCATCACCTGACCGGTCTGGCGCAGAATTCCAACACCAATCAGTTCGGCACCGGCTATGAGTACGGCTTCGGCTATTCGCCTTTTTATGACGATTGCCTGCCTTACGACTCGCAGGATATCGGCCAGAATTTCGGCTGCGGCCGTCCGATAAAGGCCAGGGTGCGCTAGCCCCGTTGTCTGACATGTGGCGTTTGCGGTTTGTGATCGCCGCGGCAATGCTGGCGGCCTGCGCGCCTGCCACGCAGACGCCCGCGGCAAGCGCGCCAGCGATAGGCGCGGATGATTTCGAGGCCGCGATCGTGCGGCTGGAACAGCGCGACCCCAATGCGCCGCAAGCCCTGAACGCGCGGCTGCAATATGCCGACTTCCTGGTGAACGCCACCACGGGCGATTGCCGGACACGCCTGGACACCGCCCAGGCCCAGCTCGACATCCTGGCGGCGCGGCCGGCGACCCGCATCCTGTTGCCGCTGGGCGCGGCGAAGCTGGCGGACGGCGCTTACAAGCTCCATGCTGCGCGCGCCGATTGCGATGCCACGGCGCGGACCAGCGAACTGCGCAAGGCGCTGGACGCCGCCCGCACAGCCGCCCACGCCTATCGCGGCGCGCGGGATTACCAGTCAGCCGCCATCATGCAGTTCAATGTCGCCGCCGCCCTTCGCGCGCTGAACGACAATCAGGCCGCGCTCGCCGCGCTTAAGACCACCATCGCCATGGACGCCGAGTTCGGCTTTCAGGACGATGCCAGGGACAATATCCGCCTGTTGCAGCACTGGCAGGGCGAAGACGAAAGCGACGCGACGATCGCCGAACGGATGAAGGACTTTCCCGCGCCGCAACCCGCCGCGTTCAAGTTCGCCTGGGCCCCGAGCGACGCGAAGGAGGATATCGCCGTCACCGAAACCAACCTGACCGGCGGCAAGGTGGTGCAAAGCAGCGGCGCGATCAGCCTGAACCGTCACGTCCGTCCCGACCGCCTGCAGGGCTGGGCGGTGAGCTATGATCCGGCAATCGCCAGCGCCAGCCTGGGCGACTGGCCCGCCAGCAACGACATCCTCAAGCCCTTCACCGGCTATCTCATGGCCATCGCCTTGCTGGTGACGCCGCCATTTCGGGTCGATCAGACCGGCGAGTTCGAAGATGTGCCCAATGCCATGCATTTCAGCACGGAGCTGACGGCCAATGTGTCGGCGGGCTTCGGCACGCCCACGTCCGACCAGAAGGTGCTGGCCAGGAACCTCAGGGCCGTGCTGTCGCCGGGCTATGTCGAGACCTTCGCGGCCGAGAAATATTCGCTGGAAACCGCGACTTGGGCCGGCGCCACGCTTCAACAGGGCGTGTGGTATCAGATGAGCGCGCCGCTGTCCCTGCCCGGCCTTGGCCTGGGCGAGTTCCTGGTCACCCACAACATCGCCTTTTCCTATGCGCGCCCGGTTGGCTGCACGCCGGATGACGCGGCGCGAAGCTGCGCCGAGATCATCGTCCATGCCACGCCGGAGCCACGCGACCTGCGAAAGGCTGAGCTGCAGATCAGCACCGACAACCACCTGCCCGACTTTGACGCCCTGCACTATTGGTCATCGACCGAGCTGCGCCTGGTGGTCAAACCCGGCACGCTGGCGCCCTATGTCAGCGACATGCGCAGAAGCTGGTATATCGCCCTCGATGCCGCGCCCAAAACCAACCCGATGATTTCCTCGGAACGGCTCGTCACGACCACGAGCTATAACTGAGCGAAGCCGAAGCCGGCCCGACAAGAATCCCGTCAGCCTGCCTTGCATCCGTGGCCGTCTTGGGCTTGCGGAAGACCTCCTCCTACATTTTCATATTCGGCATGCTTCCGGTCTTCATCTGTTGGAGATGGCTGACCGCCCCCTCCCAGGCCTCGGCACTGATGCCGATATCGCTGCGAAACGGATATTGCAGCTCAAACAGCAGCACCAGAATCGAAACGATCATCGTCACGATCGTGGACGTCATCAAAAGATGCATGCGCCGGTTTTTCACGCCGAACAGCCAGCAAAAGCAGACGATGCATACGGCGCCGATCAACAGGACAAGCCACTCGAACCAAGAAACCCCGCTGTCGTTGACCGCAATGCGCCTCTGACGCGCATCATGCATGACTGTCAGTTGCTGCATGGTCGCGAGTTGCGCGTTTGCTTCGCCCGCATTCTTCGGGACGACCGAGCCCACGACATCCATGGCGTCCATGCTGACCATCGCCGCATCGGGATCAAAGTGGCCCTTGCGCATCAGCGGCCATTCGCGCTCGATCATGATCCTGGCATATGTATCGACATCGGACCGCAGGTGGGCGCGAATTTCAGGCGGCAATCCCACCGCCGTGTGCCAGGCATCGATATCGGCCTCCGACTCCTGCACCACCAGCCCCCGCGCCTCCTGGAAGTGTTCCCACGCAACCACCGTCATGAAGCCAAGAACGACGGCATAGATCGAGCCGGAAACCGCGATGATTATCCCGCCGACTTCATTGTGCGCGAGGGCGTCGTGCCCCTTGAAACGGCGCTGAACATATTGCTGGCCGGCGCCCACGATCGCGGTGGACGCAAGCAAGGCGACCACAAGCAGGATTACGGCGGGAATTCGATAAATCAGATCCACCGGACCACCCCTCGATTCCAAGATGCGCCAATGTGCGACGACGTCAGGAGAGCATGAGAATGAGCGGGATTTTCATGCCATCCGCTTTCAGATCGGCACGCCGGGCATCCGCCGCACAGCTTGCGTGCGCTCCCCCTCAGCAGCTTCGCTGACAAGTCATTTGATTGATTGGACAGGTTCGATCATTACTGGGATCGGAAGAGTGCGCCATGCAATTCCTGTAGGCGTCCCCGCAGGAACTCATGCACGAAGCGCTTGGGGTGCGCGGTTTGGAATAGCAGGCCGGGCGTCCGCAATATGCCGCTTCGCGGGCGCCAACCATATTGTCAGCATTGCGATAGTGCCACATGCAGTCTTCGTAGCAGGCGCTGCCGGTCGAACCACGGGCGGGCGCCGGCACAGGCGGGCCATCGTCATTCTGGGCCCGAGCGCCAATCACGACGACAAGAAGCGCGATCACCGTCGTGACCATCAGTGCCGAGTGCGCACCCAGGAGCCGCATCTGGCCTACTTTCCCGGTTTTGTCTTGGGGCAGGATTGTCCATTGGGCGCCGAGATGTTGTAGCTCCAGGCATAATCACCCTGCCCCGACTTGAATGGACCTCCAGGGCGGGCATCGGGCGTTGCCGTGTCAGAGCCGGTATAGGCGCCACTCTCATTATACCAGCAGGTGATGAGCGGTTTCTGGCCGCCTGCCTGAGCCAATGCGGAAGTCGTCGTCGCGAACAGAAACAGGACCAGTACCAAAGACAGCTTGGGCCACATTTTCAAACCTTTCCGTCGAGCGACCTCGACCTGGCTAGGTGACATCAATCATCGGACTGAAGGGCTGATACAGGAACACGCATTCCAGGAATGCGGAGCGATCGGAAAAAACGTCACGTCGGTGCGGAAGAACGCTTCGTACGCCAGCTACGGTATGATGCGCGGAAACCTGTTCAAGTCGGGCCGGAAAATCCCGCGCAAGACAAACAGTATCACCATCGCGTGAGGGGAGCCAGTTGAAAAGCGGCGTTGTCAGAAGCGATGCGTCTTGACGAACCCATAACCCATCAGCTATGGACCAAATCCATAACCACCGGGTTATATATTCATGCCCAACACCCACGACACGCTGTTCCGCACCCTGGCCGATCCCACGCGCCGCGCCATCTTCGAGCGCCTGGCCCGCGAGGGCGAACAGACCGTCTCGGCGCTGACCGCCCGCGCCAGGGTTTCCCAGCCCGCGGTGTCCAAACATCTCGCCATCTTGAAAGACGCCGGCCTGGTGCGCGACCGGCAGGACGGCCGCCAGACCCATTACACCGCCCAGATCGCCGCGCTCGCGCCGCTGATCGACTGGACCAGCCAGATGGCCGGCTTCTGGCAGAGCCGGTTCGATGCTCTCGAGAATCTCTTGAAAAGGATGGACCAATGAACGTCGCCGCCGAAACCCGCACCGTCACCGTCGCGCGCGAACTGCCCTTTGCGCCGGACAAGATCTGGCGCGCATTGACCGAGCCGCACCTGATCGCGGAATGGCTGATGCAGAACGATTTCGTTTTGGCGATGGATCACCGCTTCAAGCTCACGGGCGACTGGGGATCGGTGGATTGCCGCGTGGTGGAGATCGAAACGGGCAAGTCGCTCTCCTACACCTGGGAGGCGATGGGGCTTGAAAGCGTGGTGACCTGGACGCTCACGCCCACCGCCACGGGCACCCATCTCCTCATGGAACAGACCGGCTTCAAGCCCGACCAGACCCAGGCGTACCAGGGCGCCAAATTCGGCTGGCAGAATTTCTTTGGCAGGCTGGAACAGGTGCTGGCGAAGACGGCGTGATGTCATTCCCGGCGGAACATTGCGCGCGATAGCGCCACTGCCCCACTTGTCATCCCCAGCGGAGCATTGCGCGATAGCGCCGCTGCCCCACTTGTCATCCCCGGCCGAGCGCGCCAACGGCGCGTGAGGGGAAGCGGACCCAGGTGGCTGATACCGTGACGGTGTTGGACACCTGGGTTCCCTTCCCTCGCCACGCGCTATCGCGCCTGGCTCGCCGGGAATGACAGATCGCGCGAGCCGGCAAAGAGCCAATTGACCTTCACACCGTTGTGGTCAGACTCCGCGTTACCCCAAGGGAGAACCGCCCATGACGCAAAACCCCGACACATTCCTCGCCGTCTTCACCGGTTCCAAGAACAGCCCGCGCATGCAGGCCTGGATGGCCATGCCGGAAGCCGAGCGCAAGGCCAAGGAGATGGAAGGCTTCATGGGCTGGAAAGCCTGGATGGAAACCCATCAAGACGCGATCGTCTATATGGGTGGCCCGCTGGGCAAGACCAGGAAGATCGACTGCGACGGCATCGAGGACACGAGCAACGAGCTCAGCGCCTTTGTCGTGCTGCGCGCGCAAAGCCATGAAGCAGCGGCGAAAATGTTCGAGAAGCATCCCCACTTCGCCATCTTCCCCGGGGAGGCGGTGGAGGTGATGCCGGTGCTGCCCATTCCAGGCGCGCCGCGCTGACACGGGCCTGGCATGGCGGCTCAGCCCGGAGGTCCCGGTTGGGTGCGGAATCGAGGCGTCCGCTTCAGGTCCATGCGGGCGCGCGGTATGGCGGCCAAACGAATAACAGGCACATCCGCTAGCGGCTGGTCGCCTGATGTACTTTCACATCGCCGGCATACTTTGTGGTGCTCGCGCGCGTAAGACTGTGTGCCGCCGTGCAAGCTCATCGCGGAAACGAGCAACACGAAGTTCAACTGGCTGCCGATGCACCCGAATTGGAGGCCTCCATGGACCAGATACAAATCGAGCGCAAAAGTTATGAGATGCCGCCCAAGGACGGGTTCACCGTCGCGCACTATCTCACTGTCGCCGACATCGAGCGATCGGCCCGGTTTTACGAGAAGGTTTTCGACGGCCGCATTCTGAGCCTGGGTGACAGTGCCGGCGCACCGGGATACATCCAGATCGCGAACACGTGGCTGCTCGTCAATGTCGGCGGCGGTCCCACACCCGACAAGCCAACGGTCACGCTCAGCGTCCCTCCCAATCCCGATTCCCTCAGCAGCTTCATGAACATCCGTGTCGCCGATATTCAGGCCTGCTATAAATTATGGCGAAGCCGGGGAGCTGAGTTCATCACCGAGCCCATAGAAAAATACGGCGAGACGCGTTGCTACATTCGCGATCCCGATGGCTACATCATAGAAATCGGCCAGAGCAAACCGGGCGTCAAATACGGCTAGGCCGCCCCCGGGCATGGCCCCGGGCGCAAACAGAAGAACAAACAGGGCCTTCATCTTTTTATGGACGGCGTCCGCGCGCCGCGCTTTGATCCGGATCATGGCCGCCCGCCATGGTTGGCGGGTCTGGTTGTTTTCCCGATGACGAGGAGAAACCGGATGCTGTCGCGAAAGTTTTTGCTTGCCCTCTCAGCCCTCGCGCTTCTTGCCGTTCCGGCCGCGGCCCAGCATGGCGGCGGCGGTGGGGGCCATCCGGGCGGCGGCGGCTTTCATGGCGGTGGCGGCTTTCATGGCGGCGGCGGTTTCCATCCCAATGGCAGCGGCGGCTTTCATCCGGGCCCGGCCGGCAATGCCGGCGCCTTCCATGCCCCGCCGGTCTTTCATGGGGGCGCGCGCAGCGCCGCCAACTGGAACGATTTCCATCACGAGAGCGTGCCCGAGCGCCTGACGCCGCATCGTTTCGCCGGCACCAACCTGCCCCGCCCCAACGACTGGCATGGCAATGTCCATGACTTCGACCTGCATTCCTGGCAGGGCGGCGGCTGGCAGCATGTCGTGCATGGCGGCCGGCTGGGCTGGTGGTGGGTGGTGGGACCCGACTATTATTATTTCGACAACCCGGTCTATCCCTATCCCGATCTCTACACGCCCTATGGGCAGGCGATGGGCTGGTGGTACTGGTGCGATACCTACCAGCAATATTATCCCTACGTGACCTATTGCCCGGTGCCGTGGGAAAGCGTGGCGCCGCAGGATTAGTCACAGGGCCGGGCGCGCGTTCGGACGCCGCACAAAAAAGACCCCGGGCCTCGTGGCGCGACGGACCGCAAGGATAGGCAAACCCTACCCGCGATGGGCATGCAAAGCCGGACGATGGCGGCAATGTCATGCGCGTGCATCCTGATCCTGATCAAATGCCGCGCGGCCGGTTGCGATACCGCTTGAAAAAGCCTTCCGAACCAATTGAGATCAAAGAAAAAACGCCGGATGTTTACGCCCGCGCCGCAAGCCCTTCCGCCCCCTTCATTTCGGCGATACGGGCCGCGACGTCTCGCGCTCCAGCAACTCGGCCACTTCGCGCCACACCCTTTCGCTCACCGTATCGCCGGCCTTCGCATTGCTGACGGCGTTCTCGCGCGCCTGGCGCAAAGCATCGCGGCCGCAGATGCGGATCAGCGCTTCGGCCAGGTCGTGCCGGGATGTGGCGGTCATCGGATACTGGCTCTTTTCACCAAAAATGTTTACGATGTAATAGCCTGTTTGAGATACTTTGCGACATTTGTCCAAAGATTCCGGCGCCCCGACCCAAGAGACCCCGCGCCGGATCGGGGACCGGAAGGAGAGATCCGGTCCCCACCCTTTTCGCAAGCCAATACGTTCAAATACTTATGCCAAACTCCTGGCCGATTTACCGGCTGCTGAGTATGTTGCGACAATATGCGACAAATCAGACATCATTCAGAGCACTCTGGCTGTAGGGGGAAAAGACAATGTCAGTGCGTCGTCGGATCCGACCGAAACCCAAAAAGCGGGCCAAACCGAAGAATCCTGACACCGGCGCCTATGGTGCGCGTGTTGACCGGCTCTTCCAGGAGGCCATCCGCGACCTGGAGGCGCTGAAACAGGCCTCGGGCCGCAAACCGGCCGAAAGAACCCGCCCCGCTTGACCAATCCCCATCACGCCGCGGCCGCCGCCATCACCGCCTTGCGCATCAACGGCGCGAACCTGGATGTGGCGCAGCACTGGCTGAGCGGCTGGCGGCATGGCCAGCCCCCACGCCTGTGCGTCTCCACCCTGGATGCCGTGTGGCAGTACAAGCCGGCGATGATGATCTGCCGGGTGGTGAAGGACAAAAGCCTGGCTTGCGTCATGGCGGGCGCATTGCTGCGGCTGGCGCTGGGCTTCGACCCTCGCAAGCGCGATCTTCTGGCGCTGTTGCCCCAGGACTGCCGCGCCGACGAGCTCGGGCGCGCCTGGGCGATCAGCCAAGGCGCGATCACCGTGCGCTATCGCCGGTTCAGTTCCAGGGACGGGCATCAAGGCCTGTGCCAGGGCATCGCGCTGCCCTTCAGCGGCGAGGATGGCGATGGCGGCCGCCATTTCCTGATGCACACCAACTGGCGGCCGGTGGGCGATGACTGGATCGTGGGCAATGTCGATGTCGAGCTGGGCAATACCAGCCGGCGGGAGATGATCAGCTTCATGGCCGAGCCGGCAGACCTGCCCGACGTGGTCAGTCTCTAGCCTCGTCCCCGCATATGGGTAGTGGGTCAGTTTGAATTTTTATCGGTAGGCTCTTGGGTAAGGTCATACCCACACTTGCTGCAAGTACGTTCGGCCCAAGGGTGGGAAATCAACGTTGGGCCAAATTGCTTAGTGCCGATGGGCTTCCGGCATTTGGGGCAACAAAGGGTGAACGTATAGCCACCGAAGACAATCACTATCCCGAAAAAGATAACGGGCGCCCAGGGGCGGCCCATAAATAGTGCAAGCACTGTAACGCTACAGATCGGAAAAGCTGCGAGCGTGAGATAAAACCGCGTGCGGAGAGAAGGCATATTAGACCGAAGCCGCTGCTTCCCATTCGTCAATCACCTTTACGATATCATCCATTTCCCGCATATGGCATCCACCACCCGCCAGGCGTAAAATCCGCAAAGCCAAAGGTGGGAGAAACGGTGCATAGCCCGCTTCCGGCATTTGTGCTTGCCCATCCCCTGCGCGCGGCGCCATGACCGCGGGGCCGGCGGATTTCACGCGCGATCACCGGCCGATGGCGACCGCACCCTCCAGCCGCGCCACAGCACTTGTCCTGACCGCCCTGCTCTATGTCTGTTTCGCGCTGCTGCTGGGCCAGCCCGCCTTCTGGGCCATGCCCGACAAGCCCGTGCCCATCGAAATCGTGCTGAGCCTGTTGCCGGATGTGGCGCGCAGGGTGGTCGCACCGCCGCCCCTGCCCTTCATCGCGCATCTGATCCGGCCGCGCGTCCAGACAGCCGCGCCGCCGGAATTCACCGTCGCGGCTGATGCGGCGCCCGCGCCCGCAGCACTTCCCGCCTCGGCGGCAAAGACCTCGCCGCTGGACGGCGGCGCGCCGGACGGCACCGGCGCCGTGGCGCAGGCGGCGTCATCGAATGGCGGCAATGGCGCCGGCACGGCGCTTTCGGCCTGCTTCGATGCGCAATGGATGCAGGCGGCCAGCGACCGGGTGCGCCGCTTCCTCTATTATCCGCGAGAGGCGCTCGCACGGCACGTAACCGGGCTGGCGATGGTGCATGTCATCGTGCGCCGCAACGGGTATGCGGACCTGTTGGAAATCGGCAAGTCATCCGGCAGCCGGACACTGGACGCCGCCGCTTATTGGATGGTGCACAAGGCCCTGCCCCTGCCCGAGATTCCGGACCGCATGCACACCGACAAGGTTGAGGTCCTGGTGCCGATCGATTTCGGCACCGGATACCACAACACGATCGAAGGCACCTGCCGGGATTAGAGCAAACGGTCATCGGAGGCTGTGCATTGCGCGCACTCGTGCCGCTCGCATTCGGGGACGCCACAATTGAGCGGCTTTCATACATGGAAATTCCCTCGCGGCAGGCGTAGACTGTCCGCCAGCCAAAGGAGGGAGATACGGTGCATAGCCCGCTTCCGGTATTTGTGCTCGCCCATCCCCTGCGCGTGTTGTTCCTGGGCGCGGCCCTTCTGCTTTTGACCATCCATGCCGCCCGCGCCGAGCTCGGTCCGGCAACCGCAGCACAGGTGCAAGACACCGCCGCATGAATCCAGGCCTGGGGGCAACTGCGCGTGATCACCTGCGGATGGGGCCAACCCCGTCCAGCCGAGCCATGGCGCTTGTGCTGACCGCGCTGCTGTTCGCCGGCTTCGCCTTCCTGTTCAGCCAGCGCGGCTTCTGGAGCATGCCTGACACCAGCCTGGCGCGCGAAACCGTGATGCGGCTGCTGCCCGATGCGCCGCGCACCATAAGCGTGCCGCCGCCCGAACCGTTCATCGCACACCTGATCCGGCCGCGCGCCGAAACCATGGCGCTGCCAAGCTTCACCATCGCCTCCGACGCGCCGGCGCCCAGGGCCGCGCTTCCCGTCACCGCGACCAGGACCTCGCCGCTGGAGGCCGGTGCGCCGCAAGGCGCGGGCACGGCGCGACAGGCGGCCTCCGCCAATGGCAGCGGCGGCAATGGCAACGCGCTGGCCGCCTGCCTCGATCCGGCCTGGATGCAGGCCATCACCGAACATGTGCACCGGTTCTACTATCACCACCTGGCCACCGGCCGCTTTCCGATGACGGGACTGGTCTATCTGCACTTCATCGTCGCCAGGGACGGCACGCTGCTGACATCGGATATCGCCAAGAGCTCCGGCTCGTACCTGCTCGACGAATTCGCGCTCGACATCCTGCACCGCTCGGTGCCGCTGCCCGCGATACCCGAGCGGATGCACGCCTCACAGATCGATGGCGTGCTGCCGATGGATTTCGGCGGCGTGGGAGGAAGCTTGAGGGCCAGCACGGGCAGTTGCAAGTAACCCGGCGCGACGGTTGGACCTGACGCCTCCCACTCTCTATCTTCCCCGCCTCATGTCACGACTCAAGCTTTTCCTGGCGCTGGCGGTCGGCATAGGCGTCCTGGCGCTGGTGCTGACGCATTTCGACCTTTCGCTGGCCGTGCGCGCGCTGGCGCGCGCCGGCTTTGGCGGGCTGGCCATCGTGATCGTCGCAGGCCTCGCCGCCGAGCTGGTGCTGGCGGTCGGCATCATTCCGCTTCTGCCCCGGCCCATGCCGCTGTCCATCGTCTTCGCCGCGCGTCAATTGCGCGATTCCTCCTCCGATGTGCTGCCCATCACCCAGATCGGCGGCGTGGCGTTTGCCGCCCGCGCCTTTGTGCTGGCGGGGCTTGGCGCCTTCGAGGCATCGGCCAGCGTGATCGCCGACCTCACCACCGAAACCTTCGCCCAGGGGCTTTATGTCCTGGCGGGCGTCGTGGCCAGCCTGTCGCTGCTCCATCGCAATGCGCTGCTCAAGCCCTGGACCGGCGCCATGCTGGCGGGCGCGGTGTTTCTTTCCATCGGCAGTCTTCTCTTCGCGGTGCTGCAACTGAACGGCAGCCGCTGGGCCGAGAGGCTGGGCGGAAAGCTGTTCGCCTCCACCGCCGCCAGCGCCCACAATTTCAGCGCGGCGGTGCACGCCATCTATCGCGCCCGCGCGCGCGTGGCGCTGTCGATCCTGCTCCAGTTCGCGGGCTGGATCGCCAGCGGGCTGTGGCTGTGGGTGGTGCTGGCGGTGATGGACCTGAAGCCGAGTCTCTGGAGCGCCATCGCCATCCAGGCCCTGGTCGAGGGCCTGCGCAGCGCCACCGTCTTCATTCCCGCGGCCATCGGCATCCAGGAAGCGGGTTACGCGGCGGTCGCGCCGGTGTTCGGCCTGCCGCCCGAGATCGGGCTTGCGGTCTCGCTGCTGCGCCGCGCCCGCGACATTCTTGTCGCCGTGCCGGTGCTGCTGGTCTGGCAGTTCATCGAAGGCCGCCGCGCCGCGCGGGGGTGATTTTCTTCTTTTCCCTGGCGGTATCGGCTAGCATCGCCCTTGGGCTTGGGGTGAACGATCATGACACGCGCGGCGTTGGCGGCCATTCTGCTTCTGTTGGCCGTCGCGCCGGCCGGCGCCCAGACGCCTTCGCCCACCAGCCCGCAACCGGACAGGGCAACCCAGCACAAGCTGGATGACCTCTACAACAATGCGCTGGCGCTGCAGAAGGCCGGCGACCTCGACCAGGCACTCGATCTCTACAACCAGTACATCTCGATCCGGCAGGATACGGCCGTCGTTTACAACAACCGAGGCAGCATATACCGGCGGAAGCAGGATTATGCCGCGGCTCTCGCCGACTACAGCAAAGCAATCGCGCTCGATTCCAAGACCGCGCTATTCTATCACCTGCGCGGCGTCGTCTATAAGGCGGAAGGTAAATGCGATCTGGCCATTCCCGATCTCAACCTGGCGATCAGCCTCGGTTCCCCGGCCGAGTTGCCCCCTAGCTATGAAGTCCGGGGCCTGTGCTTCAGGGACGCGAAGGATTATGCCAAGGCAATCGCTGATTTCGACCAGGCGATCAAGCTGGATGTGAGAGGGTTGGGCCTGGACGAATTTTACGCCAATCGCGCCTTCACCAAACGGGCCAGCGGCGACAATCAGGGCGCCATTGCCGACTTCAACGAGGCGATCAAGCGCGATCCCCGCAATGCCGCCTATTTCACCGGACGCGGCTATTCTTTCAGCGCACTGAAGAACTACAACGCCGCCCTTACTGACTACACCAACGCGATCGCGCTGGAACCCACCGCCGGGCGCTACAATGACCGCGGCGTCTTTCACAGCAGAAACGAGGACTATAGAGAGGCTCTGAACGACTTCGAGCAGGCGATCAAGCTCGATCCCAATTTCTTCCCGGCCTTCGTGAATCGCGCAGAACTCCATGCAAACAGAAGAGATTTCGATCAGGCCCTTGAGGATTACGACACCGCGCTGCGCCTCAAGCCTGGTGAGCCTCACATCCTCAACGGCCGCTGCTGGACGCTCGCACTGGTGGGCCGTAACATCGACAGCGCCATCGCCGATTGCGAGACGGCACTGACCGAGACGCCGAGCAATGGCTTCGTCCTGGACAGTCTGGGATTCGCCTATTTCCGCAAAGGGGATTTCGACCAGGCAATCGCCCAGTACAATCTGTCGCTGGCTGTCAGACCCGATTCCGCGGTGACCCTCTACAAGCGCGGCATCGCCGAAAACCGCAAGGGCGACACCCAGGACGGCCGGGCCGACATCGCCAGGGCGCTTGCCGCAGACCCCCATGCCGGCGACGAAATGACAAGGAACGGGATCAGGCCCTGAGCACTGCACGCTTTTCCATCCCGGGCCAATCGCGCTAATCTGATGGCCGGGGAACGGGGTCTGGATTCATGAAACGCGCAATACTTGCGGCGATCCTGGTTGTCGCGGCGGCTTCCCATGCGCGTGCCCAGCCTTCCCCGCCTTACGAGATCGTCAAGGACGATGTGGATCTGGAAGCCGCCCCCGACGGCCGCTTCTGGCAGTTCGCCGAAGTTCACAGCCGCCCGCTGACCAGTCGCGGCGTCGAAGCCCTGCAGCAGATCACGCTGAGCTATACCGAAGGCTATGAGCGGCTCGACGTTCACGCCTATACCCTGAAGAAGGATGGCCGCAAGATCGACATCCCGGCGGGAAGCATGCTGCAAGGCCATGGCGAAACCAGCCAGCCCGGCTTCGAAGACAACCGCACCATCACGGTGTTCTTTCCCAAACTGGAAGTCGGCGATCAGGCCGTACTGATCACCACCACCCAGCAGTCGAAGCCATGGTTCGCAAATATCTTCGCCGTGACCCGGGCCTGGCCCCGCGACGTGGTGGTCAAGGAAGCCAGCCTCGCCTTCACCAGCGAAGGCAAGGACAGCGCGTTTCACATCACCATCTCGGGCGTGGACCAAGACGCGCCCCAGACGATGGGCGACAAGACGCGCCACGTCTGGCATTTTCACAACGACACCCCCGTCCTGGACGAACCAGACGCGGTGTCGGAAATCGCCGACGAACCGCATGTCGCCATCACCTCGCTGCGCGACTATTCCGATGTCGCCGATCTTTACACCGACCTGTTCAAGAGCCGCGCCGAGGTCACACCCGAAATCACCAAGCTGGCCGGCCAGCTGACCGAGGGCGTCAGCGATCACCGCGCCCAGGCCAGACTGCTTTATGATTGGGTCGCCACCCATATCCGCTATGTCAACATCGTGCTGGGGGCGGGTGGGTTCCTGCCGCACAAAGCGGCCGATGTGCTGAACAATGGCTATGGCGACTGCAAGGACCATGTGATGCTGCTGCAGGCGCTGCTGGCGGCAAAGGGCATCAAAAGCTCCCCCGTGCTGATCCGCGCCGGCGCCAGCCAGTACCGGCTGCCCGAAGCGCCGTCACCCTTCCTGTTCGATCATCTGATCACCTATGTGCCGGAATTCCAGCTTTATCTGGATTCGACCGCCCGCTATGCGCCCTTTGGCGTGCTGCCGGGGTCGGATGCGGGCAAGAATGTCCTGATCGTCACCAGCGGCAAGACAGCGATCACCCCGCCGGTGCGCGCAGCGCTTTCCACCATCAGCACCACCTCAACCGTCACCTTGAACCCGGACGGCAGCGCCGACACCCAGACCAGGATCACCGCGACCGGCGCCAATGCGGCGGATCTGCGCGCGCTTATGGCGGCGCTGCCATCCGATGACGACGATAATTTCTTCCGCGCGGGGTTTGGACCCGGCTCGTCCGGCAAGTTCCTGCGCGGCGATCCCGAAGCGCTTGGCGATAGTTACGAGTTCTCCGCCAAATATCACACCGCGCACATGGCCAATTTTCCCGGCCCCGGCGCCCTGCCTGCGGCCCTGGCCTACAAGCCCGTGTCTTTCAGCCAGTTGGCGGGCCTGACTCTGCCGCCAACGCGCCAACTTGACTACGTCTGTCCCTCCGGCACCTATACCGACGACGTCACCGCGATCTTGCCACCAGGAACGGCCATCGTGGTCCTGCCCGCGGGAAAGACCGTGACGGTGGCCGGCGCGTCGCTGCTGACCAGCTATGAGCAGCTCGGCCCCAACATGGTGAAGGAACATGTGGTGATGAAGCTCGACCGGCCTGGGCCGGTCTGCCATGCCGCCGACTATATCAAGCTTCGTCCCCAGCTGTCCGACATGATCGGCACGCTGACATCCCAGATTCTCTACAAATAGGTTCGCCACATGCGCATACCTTTCCTGTCGCTTGCCTGGATGGCCCTGTTGGCCGCGCCAGCCTGGGCGGCCGATAACAGCAGCGCCACCTGCACCGCGACCGACCTGCCGCTGCGCCCGATCATGGCGACGCACACCCAGGCGCCCTATCCGCCCGTGTCGGTGATGACCGGCGAGGAAGGCAGCACTTTGGTGAAGGTTTCGATCGGCGCCGACGGCGTTCCCACCGATGTGTCGGTAGCAAAATCCAGCGGATCGCTGCGGCTGGACCAGGCTGCGGTGGATCACATCAAGGCCGACTGGCGCTGGAATGCGCCAGTGAAGAGCTGCAAGCCGCAAGCGGCCCAGACCGAGGTCAATGTCACCTGGAACCTGCAAAATGCTGCGCCCACTCTGATGCAGGCGGTCTATATGCAGGCGAGCGATTACCCCACAGATGCGCTGAAGCTGGGCGAACAGGGCGCGGCAACGATCGGGATCGCGGTCGCCGCCGACGGCACGGTGTCACAGATACAGGTCTTCCAGAGCTCCGGCTTTCCCGATCTGGATGCGCGCGCAATGGAACTGGCGCGCGGCTGGCACTGGGTGCCCGCCAATCTGAACGGCCGCACCCTGGCCACCGTGATCTATTTCCGCGCGGTATGGCGCATAGCGGACAAGAAATAACGCCGCGCGCGGGCTAGTCCATCCGGATCATGGAGGGCTGCCGGAATGTTTCACGGCCCAGACCGCCTCCGTGCCCACCTGATTGGCGAGATAGGCGATCTGCATATAGCCCTGCTCGCCCCAGCCTTCACCCCAGGAGTTGCGCAGGATCCACGATTTCGTGGCGTCGTCCCATCCCACCAGAATGACGTCGTGATCGACCGTCTTTGCGCCGCTGTCGGCGAACACCCCGCCGGTATAGGCCTGGAACGCGTCGTCGGCGGCGATGCCGCAGCCGACGGCGCCATACTGCATGATGGCCGCCTTGATGTCGCGGGTCGGCGTCATCCCGTTTGTGCCGCGCGAGTCGGAAAATCCCCAATCGTCCGGCTGGTAAAGCGTCATGTCGGGCTTGTAGAGGCAGGCCCCCGGGGCTTCCTTGTAGGGCCCATAGTCGGCGGTCAGCGGCAAGCCATGGCTTTTGGCCCAGTCCAGCACCGTCGTATTGTCGTCGCCCTCGCACTGGCCATTGCGGTAGCAGGACAGGCTGTATTCCTCGGACAGGATGAACGTGGCGGGACCGCCGCCGATGCCCGCCTTGTTGAAGGCGATCTCGATAATGCCCGTGCCGCTGAAATCCCAGCACGATCCGCATTGCTTCTGGTCCTTGATCGGCCCTACCAGATTGAGTTTGCGGGAATCCCAGCTTGGAGGAAGCGGGATCGCCTGCATCTGTTTCAGATGGCCCTGATGTCGCGCGTAGGACAGCGCGATGAGATGATCCCTGTCGGGACGGCGAATATGGCCTTTGTAATATCTCGCCATGTATACTCTCCCATTTTCTGAAAAGCTGAGGATGACCGCGGGCGGCGTTAAGCCACAATTTCGCAACGGGGCCGCAGACCGGTTTGCGGCGCGTAAGCAACAAGGCAAGCAGATGCGTGTCGCAGGGCGGCTGGAATTCATGCGCAGCCTCAAGCCAAATCAATTTGGCTTGAAATGACTGCCTCGGCGCGTCTGGCGACCATAGCACACAAACTGATCGCGCCAACCACTCTTAGTTGAACAGCGGTTATTCAGAAACCGTGGCGCGCGGCCCCGCAGGGCCGGGCCCGTTCGTCGCTCGTCCATCGCGCTAATGCGCGATAGACCGCTCCTCACTCGCCGGCCACTGGCGCCTGGTCGGCGATCTCGCGGAAGCTGCCGAAACGTTTCTGCAAGCCGTCCAGATAGGTGTAGAGCACCGGCGTGATGTAGAGCGTCAGAAGCTGGGAGAAGAACAGCCCGCCCGCCACACACAGGCCCAGCGGCCGGCGCGCATCCGCCCCCATGCCCGAGCCCAGCGCGATGGGCAGCGTGCCCATCAACGCCGCCATGGTGGTCATCATGATGGGACGGAAGCGTACGATGGCGGCTTCATAGATGGCCTCGGCCGCCTCCAGCCGCGCGCCGCCGCGCTGCCGCTGCAGCGCGAAGTCGATCATCATGATGGCGTTCTTCTTCACGATGCCCACCAGCATGATCATGCCGACAAAGGCATAGAGCGTGAGCGGGATGTGGAAGAGATACAGCGTGAACAGCGCACCCAGCGCCGCCGAGGGCAGCCCCGACAGGATGGTCAGGGGATGGATGAAGCTCTCATACAGAATCCCCAGGATGATATAGACCACGATCACCGCCACAAACAGCAGCCAGCCCATGTTGGAGGTGGAGCTCTGGAACGCCGCGGCGTTGCCGGCGAAACTTCCCTGCACGCTGGTGGGCAGGCCGCCGATCTTGTCGGTGGCGTTCTTCACCCCCGTCACCGCATCGCTCAGCGCCTTGCCCGGCGCCAGGTCGAAGGACACGGTGATGGCGGGGATCTGGCCGGAATGGTTGATGGCCGGCGGCATGGTGCGCCGGTAAATGTCGGTCACCGCCGTCAGCGGCACCATGTCGTTGCCGCTGCCCTTCATGTAGATGCGCGACAGGCCCGACGCATCCAGCTGATATTGCGGCAGAAGCTCCAGCACCACCTGATACTGGTCGGTGGTGGCATAGATCTGCGACACCTGCTGGCCGCCAAACGCCAGGCCCAGCGTGGACTGGATGTCATCGGGCGTCACACCAAGGGCCGCCGCGCGCGCCCGGTCGATCGTCACGCCGACGGTGGGCGCCACCTGGTCCTGGTCGCTGTTGACGCCGACAAAGGTCGGGTCCTCCTGCATCGCCTGCACCAGGTCCTGGGACGACTGCTGCAGCTCGGTCAGGTCCAGCCCCTGCAGCGTGTACTGATAGGTGGAGCGCGACGAACGCCCGCCGATGCGGATGATGGGCGGATTGTTGAAGGTGACGGCGGTGCCGGGAATGTTGCGCAGCTTGCGGCGCAGTTCGGTGGCGACCTCGTCGGCGGAAAGCTTGCGGTGCGACAGGGGCGTGAGCGCGATGTTCATGTCCCCGCCCTCGTCGCCCTGCACGTCGGCGACATTGGGATCGGCTTCAACCGCCTTCATTACATGACGGGTATAGGCCACCACCTGATCGAAGGAGGTGCCGGTCAATGTCTGCACGCTGCCATGCAACTGGCCGGTATCGTCGCTGGGCAGGAAATCCTGCTGCATGATGGAAAAAAGCCCCACGCTCGCCAGGATGCTCGCCGCGAACAGCCCCAGGATCGCCGGCCGGTGGGCCAGCGACCATTGCAGGCTGCGGTCGTAAATGTCCTGCATCCAGGAAAAGGCCGCCTCGTTCCAGCGATAGATCAAGCCATGGGCGCGATGCTTTTCATCCTTCAGCGCGCGGGCGCACAGCATGGGCGTCAGCGTCACCGAGACGAAGCCGGAAATCAGGATGGCGATGATGATGGTGACGGCGAATTCGTGCAAAAGCCGCCCGATGATGCCGCTCATGAACAGGATGGGAATGAACACCGCCGCCAGCGACAGGGTCATGGACAGGATGGTGAAGCCGATCTCCTGCGAGCCGCGGCAGGCGGCGCGATAGGGCGTCTCGCCCACCTCGACATGGCGCACGATGTTTTCCAGCATCACGATGGCGTCATCCACCACAAAGCCCACCGACAGGGTCAGTGCCATCAGCGACAGATTGTCGAGGTTGAATCCGCACAGCTCCATGAAGGCGAAAGTGCCCAGGATGGTGATCGGCAAGGCGAGCGAGGCGATCACGGTGGCGCTAAGCGTGCGCAGGAACAGGAAGATCACCGCCACCACCAAAACAGCGGCCAGGATCAGGCTGAACTGCACGTCATGGACGGCGGCGCGGATGGTCTGGCTACGGTCATAGAACACCTTCATCTTGATGCCCGCCGGCAACTGGGCGGCAAAGCGCGGCAACACCTTGTTGATGTTGTCCACGATGGCGATGGTGTTGGAATCGGGCTGGCGCTGGACGTTCACGGTCACGGCGCGATCGTCATTCAGCCAGTCGATCGAGCGCACGCTCTCGAAACTGTCCACCACCTTGGCCACGTCGCCGAAGGTCACCGCCGCGCCGTCGCGATAGGCGATCACCTGTTTCCGGAAGGCTTCCGCATTGTCGAGCTGGCCGTCGGCGCGGATGATGGCGTTCTTGGTGGGACCGTTCAGCGTGCCGGACGCCTGGTTGGTGTTGGTGGCGTTGACCGCGTTCGACAGGTCGATCAGCGTCATGTGGCGCGCGGCCAGCGCCGCCGGATCGGCCTGGATGCGCACCGCATAGCGCGCCTGGCCGGAGATGTTCACCTGGGAGACGCCGTCGAGCGTGGAAAGCTGGGTGGCCAGCAGGCTTCGCGCATACTGGTCCACCTTGGAGATCGGCACGGTGTCGGAATAGAGCGAGACGAAGAAGATGGGCTGCGACGACGGATCGTTCTTTCTGAGGAACGGCGGATTGGGCATGTTGCGCGGCAGGCGCCGGAGCACGCCGGTGATCGCCGCCTCCACATCGGTGGCGGCGCTGTCGATGTTGCGGTCCAGCCGGAACTGCAGGACGATGGTGGTGTTGCCCTGCACGCTGCGCGAGGTCATGGAATCCAGACCCGGCACCGAGGAGAAGGCATTCTCCAACACCGTCGCCACTGCCGACGCCATGGTCTCGGGATCGGCGCCCGGCAGGTTGGCCTGCACATTGATGGTGGGAAAATCGACGTTGGGCAGTTCGCTGACCGGCAGCAGCGCGTAGCCGAACAGGCCGAAGATCACCAGCGCCGCCATGACCAGACAGGTCATCACCGGCCGCTGGATGAAGGGCGCAGAGAGGTTCATGGCAAATTCATGGGGTGCGGCTCTTCTTCGTCCTTGCGCCTGCGCTCAGCACCCGGACCGGGCCGCCGGCGGTGACGCGCAATTGGCCTTCCGCCACCACCGTGTCGCCGGCCGCGATCCCGTCACCGGCGATGGCCGCATTGGTGCCGTCATCGGTCAGCACATGGACCGGAACATCCAGCGCCTTGCCGCCCTTCACGACGAAGACAAAAGAACCGCTGGGACTGTCATTGACCGCATCGCGCGGCACCACCAGCGCATGGGGAATGTCGTTCAGCTGCACCGTCACATTCACCAGCTGGCCGGGCACCAGCGACAGGTCGGTGTTGGGGAAGGTGGCGCGCAGCTCGATGCTGCCCGACTGGTTGCTCACCATGTTGCTGACGAAATCGACCGGCGCCGATAGTGGATTGCCGGCGGTGTCGCGCGCGTCGAGTGTCGCCAGCAGCGGCGTGACCCGCTGGCGCGCCTGGATGCGGGCCAGCTCGCTCTGCGGCAGGGTGAAGGAGATCTTCACCGGCCGCATCTCGGCGATCGCCACCAGGGGCGCGGTGACGCCGTTGGAGGTCGAGATCAGATTGCCCGGCTGGATCATGATCGGGCCGGTCTTGCCGTCCACCGGCGAGCGGATCTGGGTGTACTCCACATTCAGCCGCGCCATGTCCACCGCCGCCTTGTCGCCAGCGACGGTGGCGGCCATCACATCCGCATTGGTATCAGAGGTGTCGCTCTGCTGGGCCGAGATCGCGCCTTGCGCGCGCAGGTTTGCATAGCGCGCCTTGTCGCGCAGGGCGTTCCTCAGCTGCGCCTGGTCGCGGGCATAGACCGCCTGGGCCTGGGCCAGGGCCGCCTCGAAGGGCCTGGGGTCGATCTCAAACAGCAGGTCGCCCTTTTTGACGAACTGGCCTTCCTTGAAATTGGCGCGGTCCAGCGTGCCCGTCACCCGCGCGCCAAGCTGCACCAGCGTGTTGGCCACCACGCTGCCCAGGCTGCGCTCCACCACCGGCATGTCGCGCTGTTCGATGACGGCAACGCGCACCGGCGCGGCATTCGCGCCCTTGCCACCGCCCGCATCGCCCGCGCCGTTGAAATACCAATAGGCGCCCAGCACCAGCGCCAGCAGGCCGCCGCCGATCAGCCAGCTTTTTGCGCGGGGAAAGCGGAGTGGAACCACCGCCACCCCTGACGGGTCGAGTGTCTTCTTGTCGATTTGCAGCATGCCCCCCGATTGTACTCCCTGCGGCCCCGATTTTCCCCTAATTGCCGCAAGCTTTGGCCCGCGCAAAGCGCTGCCGCTCCATAACTTTTGCCAATGTTCGAGCCGTTTTCGAGGGATGACAGCGCCATGACGCGTCAGAGGCCGGCCAAGCGCTGGCGATGGCGTCCTGCGCGACGGCGCGCGCACGGCCGACCGATGTAAAGCATACTTGACACACGCCTTGGCCACACCTATGTAAAGCATGCTTTACACATGCGAGGGCTGGCATGGACTATCTCAAAACCGGCGAAAAACGCTATTTCCTGGAGGTACTGACGGGCCTCGCGCTGTTTTTCGCCACCGCCTGGCTCGGACGCACCGCCATCCATTACACCACCAACCCTGCCCTGCTTCTGACGGCAAAGCTTTTGCCGCTGCTGCCCATTCTGCTGATGGGCGCGGCGGTCTGGCGCTTCTACGGGAGAAGCGACGAACTCCAGCGCCAGACCATATTGAAGATATCGGCGGCGGCAGGGCTGCTGTCGATGATCCTGCTCATCGCCTGGTCCGCCCTGCACCAACTCGGCCTTCCACCGCTGACAGGGCAGACCGCCATTCTGGTGGTGTGCGGGTGCTATTTCCTGTGCAGCGCGGTCGTCAAGTTTCTGGAATCCCGGGCCGACTGGGGCATGAAACAGGCCATCATTCGCCTGATGCCAAAGCTGTTCCTGCTCGCATGTATTCTGGCGCTTGTTCTGACGCTCAATCGGCTTCTGCCGGCACAGTCGATGCCGACGTTGCGAAGCGCGGTCGCGCTGGGTGGCACGGCCATAATCATCGTCATCTACTGGCTGCTCAAACGCCGCGTCGATCCATGAAAAACAGCGTCCGTGAATTGCGCGCCGAGAAGGGCTGGAGCCAGGCCGACCTGGCCGACAAGCTCAATGTCTCGCGCCAGACCGTCAATGCCATCGAGACGGGGCGCTATGATCCCAGCCTGCCGCTGGCCTTCGCCCTGGCGAAGCTGTTCCGCTGCAAAGTCGAAGACATCTTCATGCCCTGACAGCCTTTTCGGCTATTTGCTCCCCCAAATGAATTTATCGATATTCAATAATATACTTGCCGTATTTCGATATATCCGTTATCGTCTCTCAATGAATTTGGCTGGGAGAACGGAAATGCCTGGAACACATCATCTTTTCGCCGTCACGCGCTGGCTGCTTCGGCTCGCCACCGGCTTCTGCTTTTTCCTGATCGCGGTTCTGGCGCTGGCCATCGGCGCGCTGGAGCTGATGGCGCTGGGCCTGTTCCACATCCCCATTCCCGCCGACGCGATGCAGGACATACAAAGCACGGGCCTGAACCTGGGCCAGGTCATGACCGCCGTGGGCATCGGCATCGCGGGCGCCGCCATCTGCGTCGCACTGGCCGCCTGGATGTTCGTCCTCACCACGCGGATCATCGACACCGCCGGCGCGGGCGATCCCTTTGTCGGCGAAAATGCCGATCGGCTGAATCGCATCGCCTGGCTGCTTCTGGCAAGCCAAGCCGTGGGCTTTGTCTTCGACAACGTCTTCGACATGTTCCCCGCCAAGCTTCGGGAGCATGTCAATTTCGGCTTCGATGTCTCGGCCACCGGCATCCTGGCGGCGCTGCTGATCTTCGTGCTGGCGCAGATCTTCCGGCGCGGCAGCGAAATGCGCGCCGATCTGGAAGGCACGGTCTAGATGGAGATCATCGTCAAGCTGGACGATATGCTTTACGCCCGGCGCATGACCCTGACCGAGCTGGCCGCGAAGGTGGACATCACGCTCGCCAACCTGTCGATCCTCAAGACCGGCAAGGCCAAGGCAATCCGCTTCTCCACCCTGGCCGCGATCTGCGATGCGCTGGACTGCCAGCCCGGCGATATCCTGGCGTTTGAAGGCGATGCCAAGAGAAACAAACGCGCCTGACCGTTGCTGCGCTGCCCCACTTGTCATCCCCGGCCGAGCATCGTGCGCTCGCGCCACCGCCCCGCCTGTCATTCCCGGCGAATGCGAGCGACAGCGAGCATGAGGGAGTTCGTAGGTCTTGAGCAACAGCGAAAGACGCGTACGAACGACCCAGGTGGGCACCACCGTGACGGTATCAAACGCCTGGGTCCCCTTCCCTTCGCGCCGTGTGGCGCTCAGCCGGGGATGACATTGAGGAAACCCTGCTTCGACTTCAGTTCTTCAAGGTCTTGGCACCTATTGGGCGCCCTGCCCCGTGGAAGATGCGGTCGCCGCCACCACCGCCAGTCGGGTCGGGGCATCGTGATCGGCGCGGATCTTGGCCAGCGCATCGGCGGCCTCCACCCGAATCTCATCCGAACAGACCGGCTTGTCCATGGTCGCCACGAACTCCCGGTGCAGGGTCGCGGAGCTTGCGCCAATGGTCCAATGGGTCTGGTAGAGGATATGGGCCGTCTTGATCTGGACGTCGGCGGGCGGGCTTGCCAGGTGCTGGCCGTTGACGAAATCGATCTCGACATCCTCCACCTGACGGGCGCTGTAGCAGGGCGTC
Source organism: Rhizomicrobium sp. (assembly GCA_036488555.1). Classification (GTDB taxonomy): domain Bacteria; phylum Pseudomonadota; class Alphaproteobacteria; order Micropepsales; family Micropepsaceae; genus Rhizomicrobium. Next base: position 74,327 of record DASXHL010000048.1, on the reverse strand, counting down.
TCGTCGGAGACGGTCAGGCTGGTATTTGCGCTGGGTCCCATCGGGCCGTCGCCCGACATGGGAAGCATGCGCAGTCCATTGGCCAGCGCCAGCATATTGGCCTGGGCCGTGGGCCTGCCCGCATGAAAGGTGCCGCTGAGCGAATAGGTGCTGCTGTTGAGATTGATCGGCGCAACCGTCACCGTGCCGGTGGCGTTGGGGAATTTGTGGAGCTTGAGCAGGGCCTGGGCCGCGGCCGCCGGGTCCAGCTTTTGGATGGAGGCGCCAAGCTGGCGCAGCGCGCCGGCCCAGGGTCCGGTGGCGCTGATCGTCATGTCCACGTCGAAACGCCCCTCAGGCGTCATCACCGCATGCACCTTGTAATTGGAGCTGAGCAGGCCGGCCGCAATCGCGGGCGTGGCGTGAACCGCCGGCCCGCTTTCCACCAGATGCACCACGGGCTTGGCATAATCAGCAATCGGCAATTCGCCGAACTTGGTGCCGGGGGCGGTGGTGTCGGCATAAATCCGCAAGTCCGGCAGCCAGGCGATCACATGATTGAAGCCGATGACCGTGGGCACCTTGCCCAGGGAATAGGTGTTGGCGGCATTGATCAGGACCAGTTGGGCGGGAATGTTCTTTGCCTTCAGCAGCGAAGCGAACAGAACCGCATGGTCCTTGCAGTCTCCGAACGCATTGGTCAGGGTCCAATCCGGCCCATGCGGTATCAGCGAGCTGGTGCCAATCTCGATCGCCACATAGCGGATATGCTGGCTGACCCATTCATAGATCAACCGCGCCTGCTCGTGCTTGTCGGTCACCCCGGCGGTGATCGCATCGGCCTGTTTCTGGACCTCGGGCGTGACCACGACCACCGGCATGATCTGGCGCGCGAAATAGTGGCCAAAGTCGTCATAGGAGGCAAAAGTGGAGGCGGCGAAATGGATCTGCCGATCCGGGTCCATCACCATCGTCTTGGGCATCGCCTTGGCGGAGAGGTTCGAAAAGGTCCAGCGATAGGTCTTGAGATCGCCGCTCGACGAGATGGTCTGCTCCACACCGTTGGCATCCACGAAAAGCGGCATGGTCTTGGGAACGGTGATGGAATAGGAGGTTTCGTCCGCCTCGATGCCGGTGCTGAAATAATGCGATGTCGTGAACTGGCCGGCCGTGAGCGCGGTCTTGTCGCTGATCCTGGACGTGAAGACCACGCTGTCGCCGGCCTCGACATTGGGAAAGAGCACAAGCTTCTGTTCCCGGTCGGTATAGATCGGGGCCAAGGGCGCGGATGCCGGCTTCTGGGCGACGATGTTGGAGGGATCGACCGCAATCTTGCGCCCGTCCACTTTCTGGGTATAGGCATCGGACACCTCGGCATCCGCCAGCATGGCATTGTAAGTGACCGGCAATTGCGCCGCAGTGGCGGCGCTGGGGGTCATCACCTGAACCTCGGAATGGGTGGTGGTCACCGCCTTGCCATCGGGCGCGACCTCAACGGTTTGCACGAGCTTCTTGATCCGCAGCGCCTGGGTGGTGGTCGCCTGCGCAGGAGCCTCCTGTGCCATCGCGTTCACCGCGAATAGAGCGCAAAGGCAGAAACCGGGTGCCAAAGCCTTTGTCAGTCCTGTCATGCGACGCCCTTCCCAAGCCTTGGTCTGTCATTCTATTCGCGAAACCGCAGGTTGAGAACGGTCTGGCGGAAGGATCTGGAGCATCCCAGCTTTCAAGACAGTTGCAAGAAGGTGCGGACACGCCACCGCCCCACGGGTCATCTCCGGCCGAGCGGCACAACGCAGGCCGCACCAAACCCAACTGTCATTCCCGGCGAGCGGCATGCGAAGCATGGCGCGAGGGGTGAGGAGCGGTTCGCCTCGCGAACGAAATGGTCCAGTGGACCATTTCGAGCGACGAACGCCACGAGCTTGGGCGAGCGGCCGGTGGGAACCCAGGTAGGCGCCACCGTGACGGTATCAAACACCTGGGTCCCCTTCCCTCATGCTCGCTGCCGCTCGCATTCGCCAGGGATGACATTAAGGAAATCTGCTCCGCCCCCGATTCTTTATTGCCATTGTTGCGCCGCCGAAGAGGCGGGATTGGCGAAAGAGGGCAACTTCCCCTCCCCGAACCGGACCGCTAGGCTCCCCCAAAACGACAAGGGTCCCGGGGGAACGTCATGGCGAAGCTGTCGCGCAGGAAAGTGCTGCTCACCTCGGCAGCGGGCATGGCCCTGTCCCGGCTTCCGGCGCTGGCACAGCCCGCTAACACAGAATGGCGCGCCTATGCCGCCGATCTCGCCAACACCCGCTATTCCCCGCTGGCCCAGATCGACGCCAGCAACTTCAGCAAGCTGGAAGTGGCCTGGCGCTTCTCCACCGAAAAGCTGGGGCCCCGGCCGGAATACATCTATGAAGGCACGCCACTCCTTATAAAGGGGCGGATGTACTGCACCGCCGGCTCGCGCCGCGACGTGGTGTGCCTCGATCCCGCCACCGGCGAACAGCTCTGGCTTTATTCCCTGGACGAAGGCGACCGCGGCAAGCACGCGCCCCGGCAATATTCCGGCCACGGCGTCTCGTACTGGAGCGACGGCAAGGGCGACGAGCGCATTATATATGTCACGCCCGGCTACCGGCTGGTGGCGCTGAACGCCAGGACCGGCGTGCCGATGAAGTCGTTCGGCAAGGACGGCATGGTCGATCTGAAGCTGAATGACGACCAGACCATCGATCCCGTCACCGGCGATGTCGGGCTGCATTCCACGCCAGCCATTGCGAAGAACACCATCGTGGTCGGCGCCGCCCATCTGTCGGGCGCCCAGCCGCCCATCCGCAACAATGTCAAAGGCTATGTGCGCGGCTTCGACGCGCGCAACGGCGCGCGCAAATGGATCTTCCACACCATCCCACGCAAGGGCGAGTTCGGTTACGACAGTTGGGCGCGGCCGGGCGAGGCCGAGAAGATCGGCAATGCCGGCTGCTGGGCGCAAGTGTCCATCGATCCCGAACTCAATCTTGCCTATCTGCCGATCGAGCTGCCCACCGGCGACGAGGTCGGCATCTATCGCGCCGGTTCGGCGCTGTTCGGCGAGACGCTGGTCGCCGTCGATCTGGATACGGGAAAGCGCAAATGGCACTACCAGCTGATGCATCACGGGCTGTGGGACCGCGACATCCCCTGCGCGCCGATCCTGTGCGACATCCCGCATGAGGGCCGCATCGTCAAGGCGCTGGCCCAGCCCAGCAAGCAGACCATTCTGTATGTGCTGGACCGCACCAACGGCAAGCCGGTCTGGCCGATCCCCGAAGTGGCGGCGCCCGCGGGCGATGTGCCGGGGGAATGGTATTCCCCGACCCAGCCGCTGCCGTCCAAGCCGCCGGCCTATGGCGTCACCAGCGTGAACCCCGACACCATCATCGACTTCACGCCCGAGCTGCACGAAAAGGCGCTGAAGCTGATCTCGCACTATCACACCGGCGGCATCTTCGAGCCACCGACGCTGGCGACCATCGACGGCAAATGGGGCACCTTGTGCACGCCCGCCTTCCAGGGCGGCACCAACTGGCCGGGCGGCTGTTATGATCCGGAGACGCACAAGGTCTTCGTCTTTGCCGAGACCACGGTCGAACCCGGCAGCATCGTGCCCGGCGATCATCGCGTCACCGAATTCGATTATGTGCGCGGCGTGCCCGGCGCCACCCAGGTCGCCACCACGGGCATGGGCTCGGAAGGGGGCGGGGCCGCGCGCCGCGAGGGGCCTGCTTCTTCCGACGGTTTCCATCCGGGTCAAGTGACCGTCGATGGCCTGCCGCTGATGAAGCCGCCTTATGGCGCCATCAGCGCGATCAATCTGGAAACCGGCGACATCGACTGGAAGATCGCCCATGGCGAAACGCCCGACGCCATCAAAAACCATCCGGCGCTGAAGGGCCTGAACATTCCGCGCACCGGTCGGCCCGGATTGCTGGGCCCGATGGTAACCAAGACGCTGGTGATCTGCGGCGAGGCCGGCATCGCCACCACACCGAACGGCCAGCGCGGCGCGATGCTGCGCGCCTATGACAAGCAGACGGGCGAGGAAAAAGGCGCCGCCTACATGCCCGGCCCGCAGACCGGCTCGCCCATGACCTACATGCTGGACGGGCGACAATACATCGTGCTGGCGGTGGGCGCGGGCCCCTCCTCGCCCTCGCAATTGATGGCCTTCCGCCTGCCGAAAGCCTGACGGATTGCAATCCGGGCCTTTCCCGCTAGGGTGGCCGCTGGCGCGCGCACCAAAGCGCCTGGAGGGCCGATGGACGAAACCAATGACGGCCTTCACGCATGACGACGCCCGCATTCTTTGTTTCCGCTGCCGATCAGCCGCATCCCGAGCGCTCGATCGCGATTTCCAGCACCTGCCCGCAGGTGCGCCGGCTGATCGGGCGCAATCCCTGGACCGCGTTGATCGCGTTTGGTGTGGTGAGCCTGCAGGTCGCGCTGGCGGCGACCATGGGACATCTGGGACTGTCTTTCTGGTGGGCCGCGCTTCTGATCGCCTGGGGCATCGGCGCCTTCGCCAACCATTGCCTCTATGTCGTGATCCATGACGCCACCCACCGGCTGGTCTTCCGCGGCCGGGCGGCGAACATGCTGGTGGCGATCTTCGCCGACATGCCCAATGTCATGCCCACGGCGGTCGGCTTTTGCATCTATCATCTCAAGCATCACGCGCATCAGGGCGATTATGGCCGCGACGCCGATATCGCCAGCCATTGGGAAGCCCGGCTGATCGGACGCCGCTGGTATCGCAAGGCGCTGTGGCTGTTGTTGCTGCCGCTGTTCCAGCTCACCCGTCCGGCGCGGATAAAAGGCATCCTGGTGGTCAACCGCTGGAGCCTGGTCAATGTCTGCGCGGCCCTGGCCTTCGATGGCGCGATCCTCGCTTTCTTCGGCTGGAACGCGCTGGTCTATCTTGCCGCCTCGTGGATCTTCTCCATCGGTTTTCACCCGCTGGCGGGACGCTGGATCCAGGAGCATTTCACGCTTGATCCCGCACAGGAAACCGCCAGCTATTATGGCGCGCTCAACCGGCTGGCGCTCAATGTCGGTTATCACAACGAGCACCACGATTTTCCCGCCGTGCCGTGGAACCGGCTGCCGCGCATCCGCACCCTCGCGCCGCAATTCTATGACGAACTGAAAAGCCCGCGCTCCTGGACCCTGCTCTGGCTGGCCTTCCTGTTCGACCCGCGTTACTCGCTCTATTCGCGGGTGCTGCGCCCGGCGCCGGTCGAGTAGGCATCACGGGCCGCGTGCCCGATCGCTATACCTTGCCGCCGCGTATCCGGATCGCCCCCGTGACCGCGCCGATATCTTCGCGCACCGCCTGTGTCAGCCGTCCCATGGACAGCACCGTCTGCACGCCATCCGGATATTCTCCCGGCTCAACAGCGCGGACCCGGCTCACCGCCAGGGGATCGATCAGCACCGAAGTGCCATCCGGGCGCGTGAACCTGGCCGCATTCACAAGAGCCCCATCGGATGGCTCGCCCAATATCGCGGCCACGCGCGCCACATAGGACTGGGTTTCCGCCGGCAACTGCTTTTGCCCGCCCAGTACATCGTCCACCTGCCCCGGCCCGGCATTGTAAGCGGCGAACATCGCGGGATATCCGTACTTGCCGCGCAGCCAGCGCAGATATCCGGCGCCGGCGCTGATATTGTCCTTAGGGACAAACGGGTCCGGGCCAAGCCTGTATTGGGCCCGCATGTCCTGATAGGTCTGCGGCAAGACCTGCATCAATCCCAGCGCGCCTTTCGACGAAACCATGGGCTGGGTGTCGCTCAGCATGGTGCGCCCGCCGCTTTCCACCCGCATCACCGCATTGATCCAGGCAACCGGCACGCCCGCCCGGTGCGATGCCCTGGCCACCAGGGGCTGCCAGCGCAATATCAACTGGGCCGGCGTCATCGCCTGTTCCTGCTGAAAGGCGCTCAAGGCTGGCGCCGGCTTGACGATGCGCGCCACAACGCGCGCCTGGGCCGCCTGGGATGCGGCGGCAAGCAGCAGGAATGCTCCGTACACGGCTCTTTTGGCGAAACCGACGCGCATGGCCACCGACGATACCGCACGCGCACAATAAAATAAGCCCGGTAGCGTTCGAAAAGGCACTATCGGCCAAATCGGGCTTTGCGCTAGCGTTGAAGGACCGGCCACCAAGAGCCGGCACAGGGGAGCATCGTCCATGTCCGCATTCCGCATCGCCGCCGTCATGGCCTGTCTTTGTCTTGTCCCGCTTGGGGCGGCGCGGGCGGCGAACATCACCGGCGAGGACTGGGGGACGCTGCAGAGCGGTGAAAAGGTCAGTCTTTTCACGCTCAAGGGCGCGCATGGCCTGGAAGCGCGCATCACCAATTACGGCGGCCGGATCGTGAGCCTGTATGTGCCCAATGCCCAGGGCACCAGGACCGATGTCCAGCTCGGCTTTGACGACCTCGCCTCTTACGAAAAGGACGGATTTTACGGCGCCCTGGTGGGCCGCTATGTCGGCCGCATCAGCCATGGCGGCAGCTTCATGCTGGACGGCAAGACCTATCAGCTTGAGAAAACCGATCCCGCCGCGCCCTTTGTCATTCATGGCGGCACCGCGGGCTTTCAGCGCAAGCTGTGGAAAGCCCGGATGCATGATGGGCCCGAGCCCAGCCTGACCTTGACGCTGGTCAGTCCCGATGGCGATGGCGGCTTTCCCGGCCAGCTCACCACCACCGTCACCTATACGGTGACGAAGGACAACGCACTGAAGCTGGACTATCGCGCCACGTCCGACCGGCCCACCGTCGCCAGCCTGACCAACCACGCCTATTTCGCGCTGCAGGGCGAAGGCAATGGCGATATCTCCGACGAGATGATGCAGGTCTTCGCCGACCGCTTCACCCCCGCCGACGAAGGCAATCTGGTGACCGGCAAGATCTTGCCGGTCGAGGGCACGCCCGCCGATTTCCGCCAGCCGGTGCGGGTCGGCGACAGGCGCACCTCCGACTGGCCGCAGATCGCGATGCGCAAGGGCATCGAGCTGGAATTCGTCATCAACGGAAAGCCCGGCGCCTTGCGTCCCGCCGCGCGGATGACCGATCCCCATACCGGCATCGTGATGGACGTGTCCACCACCCAGCCCTGCATGGTCGTGTATGGCGACAGCATCGGCGCCAACACCGTCACCGGCAAGGGCGGCAAGACCTATCGCAACTTCTACGCCATGAGTTTCGAGACCGAAGGCTATCTGGACGCGGTCCATCATCCCAACTTCGCGTCCACCGTCGTGACGCCCGATAAGCCGATGCATGAGGTCACGGTCTTCAAATTCAGCACCCGATAAACCGCAAAAAACCGAGGGAGACGTCGCATGAGAAAATCACTGAGCCTTTTGTGTCTGACGTTATTGGCTGGCAGTTCGGCGCTCGCCCAGGAAGGCGGCAGCCAGGCCGAAGCCCAGCGCGCCGCCCAGGCCGCCCGTGCCGCGCAGATGGAGATCGAAGCCCACACGCCCCAGCTTTCCGTCAGCGAGGAAATCCTGCCGCTGCGCATCCCCGGCCACACGATTGGTGAAACGGAAGGCGTGGCCAGGAACAAGGCTGGTCATCTCTTCGTCTATTCGCGCACCGGCTTTGGCGGCTCATCGCGCGGCGGCGGCGCGGCCAAGCTGTTCGAGTTCGACCAGAAGCTGAAATTCATCAAGGAATGGCTGCCCGATTCCTATGGCGCCTCCTTTGCCCATGCCGTGCGCGTGGACCCTGCGCAGAATGTGTGGGTGGTGGATGAAGGCTCCAACACGGTGCAGAAGGTCGATCCCACCGGCCTGGTGAAGATGGTGCTCGGCCGCAAGATCGAATCCATCGACTGGTGGGAAGAATTCATGGAGCGCGGCATGAAGGACACCAATCCCCATCCCAACGGCAATATGGGCACATTCAACCGCCCCACCGATGTCGCCTGGGGGCCGGACGGCAGCATCTATATCACCGACGGCTATGGCAATTCGCGGGTGGTGAAGATCAGCCGCGACGGCGTGTGGCAGAAGGCCTACGGCACCTACGGCTCGGGCGACGGCCAGATGAAGATTCCGCACGGCGTCGCGGTGGGCTACGGCCATGTCTTTGTCGCCGACCGCAACAACAGCCGCATCCAGGTCTTCGACATGGACCTCAATTTCCAGAAATACATCACCGGCATCGGCCAGCCCTGGGCTGTGCAGGTGACGCCCAAATACATCTATAGCGGCGCCGGCGACGGCAAGATCTACCGGATGGATCACGACGGCAAGCTGCTCGGCTGGGTGCAGACCAGCATGGGCCAGGGCCAGACCGGCTGCCTGATCCATTCGCTTTATGCCGAAAGCGACACGGTGCTCTACAAGGGCGCCTGCTCGCTATGGAATGTGGAGAAGATCACTTTTCGCGAGTGACGGGTCGCGAGTGAGGAGCGTCTCGCCGAAGGCGAACGAAATGGTCTCGCTATGGAACCATTTCGAGCGACGAACGGATCAGGGGTGGCGCAAAATAAAATCCATCGCCCCCCAGTTCTTTCGCCAATACAACCGTAAGCATTGGTGCGAACGCCTGTACACGCACGGCCGTTAACCATGCGAATAATTTTTCCTCAGTATGGGGATGATCGATGTTCGGGACCGGAACGGCCGACCGCGTGCGCAGTTTTACCTTGAGAAAAACAATGAGCCACGCCGGGAATGCCACGAACCGCATTCACGAAAGCAGTGCTACTGCTTGCCATCTCCCAGCCTGCCTGGGCGGCGACAGAGATGGGAACCTTTGAGCCCGTTCAAGCTTTCGCTCCTGCGTCAGTGATCTTCGACGATCCCACCGGAAAGGGATTTGTGTGGGACAAGACGTTACCGTGCGGCGCAAACCGCGCGACTGTCACCCTGAAATTCGACAAAGCATATTCCAACGCACACAAATTGCCGGTTGCAAAAGTCTGGCTCCATACGATGCAGACAGGAAGTGAGCCGGAGCAATGGATCGCCGCCGTCGTCAAGGCGCCCACCGATACCTACAGGCTGAATGCCCTGGAATGGCTGGAAAAGGATACGGATTCCGAAAATGATGGACCAGGTTACGTTCCGGCCGACCTGACCAGCCCATTGCAGATTGATCTCGCCTGGGCCCCCGATGGCGTCGTGAGCGTGAATTTCGGCGGGGAATTCGTGAAACGTATCGAAACGAGCGGCTCCATCGACAAGATCGGCCTGGCAGTGTCATGGGCCAAGTTCGAATTCATCAGTTTGAAGGTCGGCAGGACTGGAGCACCGCAACAGACATGCGCAACCCAGACACAACTGGCGACCTCGGCCAGCGGGCCGACAGGTGACACGAGCCTTGCGCCGGAACGGACCGCTGCGGAAGGCACGATCCCGCGTATGACGGAACTTTCGCTTATCCGCCAGCCGCTCGCCGCTCATTAACTTTGGGCCGCGCAAAACCGGGCTTTCGACGGGCAGTGTTTACCAAACCTTTGTCGCCGTGCGATGGGACTTAATCTATCGCCAATGACTTTGCCCTAGCCTTTCCGCAATCGGGGATGGAAAAGCCCTGTTGGGGAAGCGGGCTGTGCGGTGTTTTCGCTCTATCGGCATGCTGCTGTCGCTCATCACCGGGCTTCTGGTGGTGATGCTGATCTCGGTCTTCGCCTATTCGGCGCTCGATGCCTTCCGCCGTGAAGAGAAAGCGCGCACCGTGCTGGCCGATGTCACCGACATCCGCCAGATCATGGGCGCGGAGGCGCAAGTGCGGCTGGAGCTGGGACTGGCCAACTGGCTGCTGGATGCGCCCGACGCCGCACGTTCCGACGAGATCGCCCGCGTCAACCGGATGCAGGCCGCCTCCGCCCAGGTGATCGAAACCGCCATTGCCGAAGGCGCCGGCAGCGACCTTGGCGATTCCAAGTCCGCCGCCGCGGCGCTGCGTGGTTCTGACGAGCAATTCCGCGCCATTTATCCGCGTACCGTCACCGAGATGCGCCGGCCGCGCAGACAGCGCGATCCCAGGATCTTCGCGGCATGGAAAGACATCACCACGGCGCTCACGCGCCAGCTTTCCGCCGAGGGCCTGCTGCTGGAGCAGGAAGCCACCGGGACCGATCCCTTCATCGACGCCACCTTGCGCATGAGCGATGCGGCCTGGGACCTGCGCATGGAAGCGGGACGCGAGCGTGGTTATGTGCAGACCGCCATCATCGACAACCGCGCGCCCAGCCTTGCATCGCTGGAATATCTGGCGCAGTTGAAGGGCATGGTGCTGGCCCACTGGAACACCATCCAGGCGCTGGCCCGGCGTTCCACCATGCCCCTGGCGATCAAGCAAGCGGTGGCCAGGACCGGAGAGACCTATTTCATCCGCCAGATGATGGTGCGCGACGCCCTGCTGCGCGATCTCACGCAAGGCCGCCAGGTGACGATGACCGGCGAACAGTGGGTGGAGCTTTCGGACCGCGGCATGGCCGGCATTCTTCCCATCTCCACCACCGCCCTCAGCCTGTGCGGCGAGCGCGCGCTCAGGCTTGCGGCCGATGCCAGCACCTCTTTCGCCAACGCCATCCTCCTGATGTTCCTGTCGCTGGCGCTGGCGCTGGGCGGCGTCGCCACCATCGTCCTGCGCGTCATCCGCCCGCTCAAAGTCATTACGCTTACCCTGCATAACCAGGGGGCCCTGCATGACCAGGGGGCCAGCAACACGCCGGTTCCTTACGAAAATCACCAGGACGAAATCGGCGAGTTCGCGCGCGCCCTGCACGCCTTCCGCGAAGGAACGCACGAGCGCGAGCGCCTGAAATCCGAACTGCTGGAGCAGCGCAGCGCCAAGAACACCGCCGAGGCCGCCAATCGCATCAAGAGCACCTTCCTGGCCAATATGAGCCATGAGCTGCGCACGCCGCTGAACGCCATTCTGGGCTTCAGCGAGGTGCTCCGGTCCGAGATGTTCGGGCCGCTAGGCCATTCGCGCTACCGCGAATATGCCGATGATGTCCACAAGTCGGGCGCCCATCTGCTGGACTTGATCAATGACGTGCTCGACATGTCCAAGATCGATGCCGGCCGCATGGAGCTGCGCGAAAGCGAATTCCCGGTCACCGAGCTGGTGAACGAGGCGGTGATGATGATGCGCGACAAGGCGCGGGATCACTGCCGCTTGACGGTCGAAATGGAGGCCCCTGCCGTCATCTGGGCAGACAAGCGGCTGATCAAGCAGGTGCTGCTCAACCTGCTTTCCAATGCCATCAAATTCACCCCCGATGGCGGCCAGGTCACGGTCAGGGCATTCGAAGACGCGGACGGCATCGCGCTTGAGGTGGCCGACACCGGCATCGGCATGGATGAAGAGGAATTGCAGACCGCCTTCTCGCCTTACGGCCAGATCGATTCCAAGATCGCCCGCCAGCATCAGGGCACGGGCCTGGGGCTTCCCATCTCCCGTTCGCTGGCCGAACTGCATGGCGGCATGCTGACCGCCACAAGCAGCAGGGGCCGCGGCACGATCCTGACCCTGCGCCTGCCCGCCACCCGCATCCGCCGCGCCGCCGCCCAGGTGGCGTGAGCGGTTGCCTACGCCGCCGCCCGCACCCGGCGCGCGCGCTTCTGGCGAAGGAGTTCGTCGATCTGCAACACCAGGTCGGCGATGGGGAAAGCTGCGGCAACACAGGACCAGACCACGGCTTCAACCGCCGGTTCTGGTATCTGGAAGAAGACAAGGATCACACGCGCTTCCAGGAAGATCAGGGCACAGGCGAAGCTGCGAATCATCCATTGCCGGTGCTGCTGCATCCTGCCGCTGCGGATCATCGCAAGCGCCATGGTGGTGGCGAAAATCCAGACGCCGGCATCCATGATGGTGCCGATGGTGAAAGTGTGGGTGAAGCGGCCCATCTTCTCCTCGACCCATTGGATGTAAATTCCCAGCGGAGCCCCGACATAGCAGCCGGCGATATAGAGATAGCCGAAGGTCTTGTGCACCAGCATGTATTTGCGCCGCAGCCGTTCGGAGAATTGGAACGGTCCCAGGAAGAGCGCGCAAGCGGCGGCCAGGCCATGCGGCAAGAGCCACCATTTGAACGCAGCGATATGCGCCCATTCCGGGTCGGATTTGTCGATCAGGAATCCTTCCACATTGTACAGGACATAGACATACATCGCCCCGATCAGGACAAAGAGCAGGGTCTTCGCGTCCGGCCGCCGAAAGAACCTGGGTGCACCGGAAGACAATTCCATGGTCATGGCGATCTCCGTGGTTCAGATGCGATGGACGGAAAAACGATGGCGAACACGGCCATGTGCAAAGGGCGGCAATCGGCCGCCAGCCGGATGGACGACAAATAGCAATGCGTGAAACAGGTGCCCTTGCTCGCATACTGACGCAAAGCGGCGCCGCGCGATAGGGGCTTTCACGAAATCGACCAGGCAAATCCGTCGCGCGACGATTTCGGATCGCCGGCTTTCCCGTAAATGCCCTCCAGCCGGCCTCAGCCCGGGCGGACTTGCGCGATCATACGGTTCATTTCGGCCAGCCGGTGCTGAGGTCCGGTTCGACGGAAGCCGCAAGAGCGCCGATGTGATCTGCCTGGGTAACGGCGGTGATTGCGGCCGTGCTGCTCTCCCGTACCTCGGGCAGCATGGTGGCATTCCAGGCATCCCACTCCGCGGTCAACCGGTCGAAGACGTCGCGGTGACGGTCCTTGAGATTGGCGCGCTCCATGGGATCGGCGGTGACATCGAACAGGAAGCTGTTCTCGTTGATCTTCAGAGCCTTCCAGTCTCCATCGCGTACCGCGCGCTGGTGGTTGGCCTTGAAGCGCCAGAACAGCTTGCGCGGCGCCGGCGCCGCACGCTGCGTCATGACGGGCAACAGATCGATGCCGTCGCTGGGATAATCCGCCGCCGGCGTGGCGCCTGCCGCCGCCAGCAAGGTCGGCAGCCAATCCATGTGAATGGCGGTTTGCTCTGTTGTCGCGCCTTTCTTGATCCGCGCCGGCCAGCGCATGACCAGGGGAATGCGAAGCCCGCCTTCCAGCAGCTCCGTCTTGCGGCCGCTAAACGGCCAGGTATCGGCAAACCGCTCGCCGCCATTGTCGCTGGTGAAGATGACGATGGTGTTGTCGGCAAGTCCCTGTTGATCGATTGCCCGCAACACCTGCCCGATCTGGAAATCCATCCGCTCTATCATCTGCTGATAGGTGTGTTGGGTTCCGCCGTCATAGTGGAAAAGCGATGCCTGGCGCAGCCGTTCAGCTTCCGCCTGGTCGCCCGGCGCCTCCCACGGCCAATGCGGCGCATTGAAATGCACGTCCAGAAAGAATGGCTGCTTTGTCCCGGCATATGTATTGACGGCATCGACCGCGCGGTCGCCGATCAAATCCGTCATATAGCCGTTCTCATGCGCCGGCACGTCGCCGTCCCACAGGTCGTCCTTATGCGTGGTGTCGGCATGGGTGTAGTAGTCCAGGGCCCCGCTGCGAAAACCCCAGAAATGGTCATAGCCGCTCTGGAGCGGGCCATAATCCGGCAGGTAGCCCAGGTGCCATTTACCCAGCAGCGTCGTGCCATAGCCCGCCTTCCCAAGCAGCGAAGCCAGGGTGGGGTGTTGCGGCGGCAGGCCGACCGCCGCGTTGGCCGCCAACGGTTCTTCAAGCCCGATCTTCAGGCGATATTGATAGCGGCCGGTGATCAGGGCCACGCGCGAGGCGGTGCACACCGCGGAATTGGCATAGGCTTGCAGGAAGCGCACGCCCTCCGCGGCGATGCGGTCGATATTGGGCGTGGCGAGATCGGGCCGGCCGTAACAGGCGACATCGGCATAGCCCAGATCGTCGGCCAGGAAAAAGACGATGTTGGGCGGCCGCCCGGCTGGCTGAGCCTTCGCACCGCCCGCCAGAAGGGTCATGCCCGCGACGCTGCCGCCAATCAACGAGCGCCTGGTCAGAACCTTGCCCGGTCCTTCCGCCATGGGGCCTGCGTGTCTCACTTCTTTGCTTCTGGCAGCCAGGCCGGACCGCCTTCTTCCCATTGATCGTCGGTCAGTTGCTGAAGATCGCCGCCATCCGCCCGCATCATGAAGATCTCGCCGTAAGGCTGGGGCGCGCCGGTATAGGGCGCCTCGTCCTTGAAGCCCTTCATGGAGGTGGTGAACAGCAGATGCTCACCGTCCGGCAGCCAGGCGAGATGGGCATGGTTGCCACGGATATGCGTCAGCTGCGTCAGACCCGAACCATCGGGATGGATGGTGAAGATCTGAAAGTCGCGGCCGATGCGCCGCACAAAGGCGATGCGATCACCCTTGGGCGACCAGATGGCGAAATTGTCCCAGGTGTCGGTCAGCTTGCGCACCGAATGATCGGTCAGCGACATGATCCTGAGGCCGTTCCCGTCGGGACCGATGGTGCGATAGACGATGCTCTTGCCGTCGGGCGCAAACGACGCAAAAGCATTGTTGTTGGGTCCCGATGTCAGCACCCGGTAGCCGCCGCCGTCGGCGTTCAGCATGGCGACCTGCGCGCCGCCATTGACCGGATCAGCCGGCTTCTTGTTGCCCACGGTGAAATCCAAAAAACTGGAGAAACCGCCCACGGCGACCACGATCTGTTTGCCGTCGGCGGACCATTGCGGCCCGATGATCAGGTCGGGGCGCGTAAGGATCGCATGGGCTTTGCTGTCGCCATCCACGACGAACAGGTTCGACTTGCCGCTGACAGGATTCTCCACGGCAATCCTGCCGCTGGCAGCATCAACAGCGGGCAGGAAGCCGGTGGCGTAAAGCTCGATTTTGGGATTGCGGCTCCACAGCCGCACCGGCTCCAGCTTCCGCTCGCTGGTAAAGCGGCTATAGACCACCTGTTTTCCATCCGGCGACCAGGACGGCACACGGATATCCTTGCCGGACGGGCCCTTCTTGCCGCTGGCGTAGAACAGCCCCTGCGCGGCGCCGTCGCGGCGCAGGAACCCGGTGTCGCCGCCGCCCAGCGGGAACGGCGCTTCCTTCAGGCCGGGCCCCGCTTCCACCACCTTGGCGGCGCCGGTCGCGACATCGATCCGCTTCAGCATGGCCTCGGTGGGGTCATTGCCGACCCGGTTCTCCCAGGTGTCCTGACCCTTCATGCAATAGGCAATGACGCTTTTGCCGTCGGCGGACCATTTCGGCGAGCCGCAGAAATTGTCGTCTTTCGCGCTCAGGCGTTTGAGGCCCGTGCCGTCGGGATGGATCAGATAGATGCCGGCAATGTGCAAACGCTCCCAGCGGCCCTTGGCATTGGGAAGATCGCTGTCGCGGTCGGAGGAAAAGGCGATCCATTGTCCGTCCGGCGACCAGCTGGGACGGAAATCCCCGCCCTCACCTGTCGTCAGCGGACGCTGCTTGTGGGTGGCGAGATCAAGGATCCAGAGATTGGCGGTGCCCGCGGCCCGGGTGGACACAAAGACGATGCTCTTTTCATCCGGCGAGAAAGCCGCCTGGTCTTCGTAAGCCGGATTGTCGGTCAGCCGTTCCAGGCCGCTGCCATCGGGATGAATGCGATAAAGATCGGCGGAGCCATTGCGCTCCGACGTGAAAGCGATCCAGTCGCCTTTGGGCGACCAGGCCGGGTCGTAATCCAGCGATGGGGAAGGCGCCAGTACGCGTTCGCCGCTGCCATCGGCGCCAGAGATGTAAAGCGTCGCCTTGGTGGGGGCCAGCCGCAGGAACAACACGCGGTCGGCGGCCCGGACGGAAGGCGAAGCCAGTACCGTCAGAATGCAGCACAAGAGGAAAGTATCGAAACGCTTCATGTCATGCCCCCCCCGAAAAGACTTCAACCAGTTGGCAGGGGAGCCCACCCCTGCCGGTCATGCCGGCGGGCTCCCCGCGCAACACCGCAATAAGCAACGACTATCGAAGCGGCTATTTCAGGAACACCGAATAAAGCTGGATGGTGCCCTTGCCCGGATTCTTCATCACATGCTCGGGGACCGCTTCGCCGAACCGCACTTCACCGGTCTTGAATTTTATCTTCTCTTTTTTGCCGTCGGGAAAGATGCGCGTCAGGCTGCCGCCCTTGAGCGCGCGGGTGACGCGCGCGGGAAGCGCCAGGCTGTCGCTCTCCGCGCCCGGCTTGAAGATGACCTCGAGGACCTGCACCTTGTCGTTGACCAGGATTTCGTTGATCGTCGCCTTCACAAGTTTGGCGGGCTTCGCCTTTGCGGCTGACGTCTTCTTTTTCATCTTCATTGCCTCATTATGTTTACGCCGCGGATGATCGGAATGCCCGGCGATGCGGCTTGCGCCGGGTTTGGATCGGCATGTCGCGCTGGATCTGTATGCTCAGCCACGGCCTTGTTGCTCCAGCTCGGATTTTTCAGACGGGGTGAGATCAAGCGCGGCGGCGCGGGCGAATTGCTTTTGCGCCTCCCCCGGCTTGCCGGCATAGACCAGCGCCTCGCCCCATTTCAGATGCAGCCGGCCCCAGTTGGGCGCGTATTTCTCCGCTTCCGCGAACTTGACCAACGCACGATCGGAATGGTTCTTGGCCATCAACGCCTCGCCCCAGCCTTCCAGCGGATCGGCGCAGCGCGGGCCTTTTGCGATGGACAGTTTGAACTTCTCGATCGCCGCGTCGGGCTGGCCGCGCGCAAGCAGCGCCTGGCCCCACCACAGGTCGGTCAGCGGTATCGACGGCGTCTGTGCCTCAGACCGCGCAAACCACCAGTCGGCGCGGGCATGCTCGCCTTTCAGTTCCGCGACCATGGCGCGCATGCGCACGGCCATGGCGTTATCGTCCGCCAGCCGCGCCAGCAGCCTCTCCGCGCCCGCGATATCGCCCGTGCGGGCGTGGGCATAGGCAACAAGGGGCCACAGACTGGGATTGAAATCCCCATTGCTGATGCGCATTGCCGGACGCAGCCGGTTCGCAGCAGACAGCGCATTCATGCTCTGTTCCATGACCAGAACGCTGCCCCAGTCTCCGGATTGCATGGCGTACCAGAACCGGAGCGAAAGGTAGTTGCCTCCCCGCGGAATCCCGATCGAGCCCAGGCTATCCAGGTAGGCGCGCATCGCCGCCAGATCATGGAGCTGCGCCATGGCGGAAAGCGCGAAACCGGTGAAGTTGCTACGACTAAGAACCGAAAAACTGTCGGTTCTTTCCGCGCCTTCCATCAGGATGGGAATGGCGGCGGCGAAATCGCCGACAATGTATAGATTGCGGCCCTTGGCTTGCGTCAGGGCGCTGCTGGCATAGCGGGGGTTCAGTTCGGGCGTTCCCTGCTCGGCACGCCGGATAAACTCTCTGGTGTTGCGGAAATTTTCTTCTTCCTGCCCCAGCGGCCCGTTGCGGGCCGCCAGCGCGTAATAGCCCAGCGTGAAATCGGGATCGGTGGCCAGCGCCTTGTGATAATACCAGGATGACTTGAGATTATCGGCGTAGAAGTTGAATTGCATCGTCGCCAGACCGTTCCAGGCCCAGGCCTGCTCCTTGCGGTCGTCGCCGGCAATCAGCTTGCGGTAAATCGCGGTGGCGTGGGCGACGCGCTGCGCCGCGCCCTTGGGATCGTAATTGCGGTCCAGGTAATTGGCATAGCGATAGGGCTGGGTCGATTCAAAAACATGCTCGGCGCTCTTCTGGACCAGGGTACCCAGATCGCTTTCCGCGCCGGTGAAAGTCGCGCCATTCGCGCCGGCCCGCGCCGTGACCGCGATGCCGGTGGCGGTACGATAGACCTCGCCGCTGATCCTGGTGTCATGCCCCAGCCAGCCGCGCAGAAACCGCTCCAGCTCGCTGATCGAAACCCCGGTCTCGGGAATTTCCACCTTGATGTCATTGCCCCAGTTGTTGGCATAGGACTGGGTGGAGCGCGAGGATTCGCTGATGCCCAGCACCGCCAACTTGTCGAGCAGCTGCGCCGCCACCACCTGGCCGGTCAGGCCCTTCGCGGCCATGTCGGGCGGCACCGAGAAGGGTTCGATCAACAGACCCCGGCTGTGAGCGGCGTCCCACACCATCAGGCCAAGGCCCGCGATGACGCCAAGGCCGACCACCAGGGTCGCCAGCCTGAGCAGCACACCCAGCTTCTTTTCCCAGACGTCCAGGTGAAGCTGGTTCAACTGCTCATGCATGTGATGGCGCTGGTCGCGCAGATAGGCGTCGGCTTCCGCCCGGCTGGCGCCGCCGAGCGCCAGCGCAATTGCGGCGGGATCGCCGGCTTCCTGCGCGCTGCCTGCGATTTCCTCAGCCATGGACCATCCCCGCCAGTTCGGATTTCTCCGATGGCGTCAGATCAAGCGCGGCGGCGCGCTGCCTGAGCTGTTCGTGCAGGTGATGGCGCTGGTCGGCGATCAGCGCGCGCCGGGCGCGCAGGAAGGTATCGGCTTCATGGTGGCTGGCGCTGGCCAGCGCCATTTCCTCCGTAGCCGGATAAAATCCAATACCGGTTGATTGCGGGCCGTCTTCGGCCTCTTCCTCTGCCACCTTGGCTCCCCAGCCCGTGCCGATTGTTCGAATTCACGCACATCCGGGTGACGCTGACAACACGCGAGCCCAGCCCGTTGAAAGCAATGACCTATTGCGGCCGACACCGGGCCGCGCGCATGCCGATCGTGGACGCGCTCTGGGCGGTTTAGAGCTGGTTTCCGAATTTCTCTTCCAGCGCGATGCGCATCAAAAGTTGGGCGATCAGCGGGCAAGATGACGTGACGCGTCAGCCCGGCCGAGCCACCATCAGATAGACGATAGCCAGCACGCAGACCGCGCTCACGCCCGAGGCGATGCGGTGCATGGGCGAGTGCAGCAACGCCTGCAATTGCGGACTTGGCGATGCCGATGCGGCGATCACCCTGGCCTGCCACGGGCTGTGCACCAGAAAGCCGGTCAGGATCAGTATCGCCACCGCAGCATAAGAGCCCAACAGCCAGGGCGCATTCATCGGAAGCTGGAAGGCATTGGCCAGCGCCCCGCCCACCAGCGCGGTCAGCACCCAGCCGATGCCCCCGGCCATGGAAAGTGGCCGCGCCGCGCTGAACGCCGCATGGATGGTGGCGGGGTCGGCGTTGCCTGCGACACGGCCGAGCAGAATGCTGATCCCGGCAGTGAAAGCGAAGGAGAACACGAAAAGCAGAATATGCAGACACAGCAACACGTCGGCCATGACAGGCGCCCCTGGAAATCGCGGGCGGAGCCTATCAGCCCCGGCCGGCGGTGGAAGTCTTCTTTCTTTTCGCGCGTGGCTTGAAATCGCGCGGGCGGCCTCGCCAATGGATTCGGGAAGTAGGGGCAGGAGGTACAGCCGGCAACGGATCATGGTTTGGACTGCGGCGGAAGCTGCAGCTCGCCGGCATAGCCCAGGTCGCGGACCTCCTTGGTCAGCTTCTCCACCAGCTCGGGCGCGGGATGCGGCTCGCGGGTGTAAAGATGAACCTCGCTCATGTCGGGGGTGCCCAGGATCGCCCAGCCATCCGCATGATCCAGCACCCAGTTCTCGACATGGATAGGCACGAAACCGAACAGCGCGTGATAGGCGACATCGACCTTGGTGTTCGGGCCGGGATTGAGGATCTTGATCGCCCCGCCGATGGTTTCCTCTTTGCCGTCGGGCGTCTTGTCGTGACAGGCGTCCTGTTCGTAAAGCTCGCCATCCTTCATCTGGAAGTCGGTGACGCCCGCCACACAATCCTTGTTGAAGCTCTTGGGCGTGCGGCCGATCTCATACCAGCGCCCGGCCCAGAAGCTGGCGGCCTCCACCGGCTTTTCCGGCTCATGCGCCTTGGGCGCGTCGGCGGCGACGGCAGAAGTGGCAAGCAGGACGCCCAGCATGATCGCGGTCTTCATGTCACGTCTCCCAAAGGCAAGAATGAACCTTTGCGGGTAAACGAAGGGTTGCCCTTGCCTCCTGAACGGTAACAGGAAATCCCATTTTCGGATTACCGGCCAGGTTATGTCTCTTCACCTCTTTTGCACGTTGCATTCAACTTCAGCTGGTTTTCGTCCGCCTTTACCTCAAGAGCCGACTCGATCATCACTTTGACTTTCCTGGCCTTGAGGTCGTACTGGCGTTCCGCATTCACGGCGTAATCGGTCCCGATGAACTTGGCGCTGGCGATAAGATTGCCGTCCGCATCGGTGTCCGTCTTCTGGATTTTTGCGGTAATCGCCTTCTGCTCGGCGTTCCTGAGGTCGGTCAGCGCGTCGTCAAGATCGCCGATGGCGGGCGGGCGCACCAGAATGCCGCCGATATAAACCACCTGCGACAATCCCAGGATACCCAAAGTCGTGGCGGGAATTACGAAATTTGCCAGATTGGAAGCGCCGGAAACCACCATGTCGCACATCACGCCCGCACTGAAGATGATTGTCTGCAGCTTGTAGATATCGAACTCGCGGTTTGTCATGATCAGGTCGCGCCAGCGGGGGCCGGGCCCGACGGCAAGATTTATCACCTCTCTTTGAACCAGCCACGCCCAGTTGTCGAAACTGAGCCGGCCCCGCTGGGTCGATGTCGCCTGTGCGGCCGCCGCTCCCACGCCGGAAATGCCCAGCAACTGGACCACGGTCGACGACAATTCGGTCAAGGTGCCCGTGGTCAAAACCAGATACAGGACAAGAGAGCCGACGAGGAAGGAAAAGACTATGACCTGCAGCTTCTGCACGCTCGCCTGGTTGAACGCATTGGCCGTCAGCTGAATGGGATTGAGCCAGTCGAACCCCTGCAGCAGCGGCGCCTTGAATATCGCGGGATAGGCATCGGCAAGCTCGTGCTTCTGTTTTCGTGACAACTGCACTGCATAGGTGGACAATAAATACGCCGCCAGGACGGCAAGGAAGCAGATCCCGCGCGCCAGCCATGGATTGCTGACACGGGCGTTCACCAGCCCCCAACTGGCGACCTGATGCTTGCCGTCGCAAGCCAGGATAACGAAGTGCCTTCTGGGCCAAAACGGATAGTCATCGCTGGGGATTTCGACCTGAATCCGGGTACGATCCGGCACGGCATCGCTTGCGGGAGGCACATGCGTTATCGCAAGGATATCGCGTTCATTGCCCCACCGTTCCGGTCCGGACAGCGGATCGTAAGCTTCGAAAACCCGCAATACCCTGTCTGGCGGGACCGGCTGATCGAAATCCAGCCACGCGCTTGTACCCACGGGCAGGATGATGGTGTCGGATTCCGCCGCAATACGGCTTGCATGCGCCAGCAATTGCGTTTCGGGAAGCGGCAATGCCCTGTAACCGGGACAATACAGGGCCGAAGGCCATGGCGCGGACCCATGAGGAGCCGCGGCAAAGCCTGGAGAAAAGGAAAAAAGCCACAATGCCAGGACGGACAGCCATCCGGCCATGCGGAACATGTTTTGCGCGCCCATGACGATCCCTCCTAGGAAGCACGCAACACAGTCGTGATCAGATGCGGCTGACGGGCGCGCCGATTCTCGCCGTCGCTGTGGAAAAACCGCCCGCGCTCAAGGCATTGGAGGCACCAATGAAAACGGCCTTCGTTTTGCTTGGCCACAAGCCCCTGTCGATGATGCCCGATGCAGGGCCAGGGTGAAACAATAATTCCACGAAAATCGGCGGTGACAGAAAATCACTTCCATATCGCTTTCATTTCGGCTTTGGCCGCCCGTTTGCTATTTTGACCCGCCGGGCGCGACCGGCTGGGCAACTATCGGGGTGGAAAAATGCCGACGGATGCGGACCTGGTGAATGCAGCTTACGCCAATGTGATTGGCACGATCTTCAATCAGTTTTTTCAGAATGTGGCGGTCGCCGAAGGATCGGATGGCGACACATCGGAAGCGCAGAAGCAATTCACGGCGGGTCTGCATGCAGCACGCGAAAGCCGCACCCTCGCACTGAAGATCGCGGCCTCCTGAACCGCCACAGTCAGGTTCACGGTGATGGATATCGGGGCGGTGGCGCTCTTCATGTCACGCCTCCTTTCCAGATGGATTCATGAAAATCACGGCGGCAGCCCCGCGGCTTCCAGCGCTTCGGCATAGGTCCTGGCCATGCGTTCCAGCGGCACCGGTATCCTTGCGAAGAAACCCGAAACCGTCAGCCCGGGCTCAACCTCCAGAAGCATTTCCACCGTCTGGCGCGCCTGCTCGTGCTGGCCCAGTTTCACTTGCGCCACCGCCGCCACACGCAGCGCCACCGCAAAGCGCCGGTTCTGCGCCAGCGCGCGCTCCGCCCATGTCAGCGCCCCGGCATAGTCTTCCTCGATCACCGCCAGAATGGCGCGCGCGCCCGCCATCAGCCAGCCGCGTGGATCGCGCGGGTTCAGGTGCTGTGCCCGCTCCAGCCGCTCGCGCCCCTCGCCCAGATTGCCGCACATGATCTCGATCCAGCCCGACAGCACCAGCGCCATGGCCGAGTTGGGATTGATCAGAAGCGCGCGCGCGAACAGCTCGCGCGCCCGCATCCGCCGGCTTGTATCCATGTTCCAGATGGCGAAAGCCGCCATCCACAAGACCTGCGCATCGCCCGGCGCAAGCTCGACCGCGCGCCAGGCCAGCGCCACGGCACGCGCCCGCGCGGTTTCATCCTGATGCGCCCAGCCCTGGAAATGGCACTGCGCCCGGCAATAGGCCGCCGCCGCCAGGCCCAGCGCATAATCGGGATCGATCGCCAGCGCCTGGTCCAGACAGTCCAATGCCGCGGCCATGCTGGCTTGCGTGAAATCCGATACCCACGCATAGGCGCGCAGCAGAAGCTCATAGGCATCCAGCTTCGCGTGGGAATCGCGCCTCAGACGCCCGATCTCGGCCGACTGAAGCGTCGGCTCGATCACCGCCGCGACACTGTCCGACACAAGGCCCTGGAGCGCGAATACATCCGCGAGATCACCGTCGAAGCGGTCGGACCAGAGACACGCACCCGACATGGTATCGACCAGCTGGCCGGTGATGCGCAGCCGCTCGCCACCGCGGCGCACACTGCCTTCCAGCACATAGCCCACGCCCAGCTCCTGCCCGATCTGGCGCACGTCGATCGCCCGGTTCTTGTAGGTGAAGGAGGAATTCTTCGCGATCACGAACAGACCACTCAAGCGCGACAGGGCCGTGATGATCTCCTCACTCATGCCGTCGGCGAAATAGTCCTGGGCCGGGTCGCCGCTCAGATTGGCGAAGGGCAGCACCGCCAGTGATGGCAGGCGTGGCCCGCGCCAGGGCGCGGCGGGCAGCTCGGGAGGCGTGGCCTCGGCGCCCACCTCCTCCACCGCGCCGACAAAGCGCAAGCCCTTGCGCGGCAGCGTCTTGATCAGCGCCTGCCGGGCGCCGCTGTCATCGATGGCGGCACGCGCCGCATTTATCCGGCTGGACAAAGTGGCTTCCGAAACGATGCGCCCGTTCCACACCGCTTCCAGCAGCTCGTCCCGGCTGACGACCCGGTCGCGTCCCGCGATCAGGACCCTGAGAAGATCGAAGACCTGAGGCTCGACCGCGACCAGGTCCGCGCCCTTGCGCAGTTCGCGCCGGCCGGCATCGAGCGTGAATTGTCCGAAGCGATAGATCACGCGGTTGATGGCCCCAAATTGGGGCGAAACTACCATGAAAATCATGGAGCTCTGGAGGCTTTCTCAAGGTCCTCTCAAAGCGGAAAACCGCGTTCCCCGGCACTCTCCCCGTCATCGAAATGTGACTCACGGAGCCCCCAATGCAGACCGAAAACATCGACATCAGCCGCCGCCGCATTCTGGGCGTCGCTGCCCTCACCCTTGCCGCCAGCCAGATGGGCCTGGCCGGCAAGGCACTCGCTCAGACAGTTTCGACCGGCGAATTCCCGGGCCCGCTGAAGCAGATCAATGCCGGCCTGCTCAATGTCGGCTATGCCGAGATGGGCCCCGCCACCGGCCCCGCCGTCATCCTGCTGCATGGCTGGCCCTATGACATTCACAGCTTTGTTGAAGTCGCCCCCATCCTGGCCCAGGCCGGCTACCGGGTTCTGGTGCCCTATCTGCGTGGCTATGGCACCACGCGCTTTTTGTCCGACGCGACGGTGCGCAATGGCCAGCAGTCGGTGGTGGCCGTGGATATCATCGCCTTCATGGATGCCCAGCGCATCCAGAAGGCCGTACTCGCCGGCTTCGACTGGGGCGCACGCACCGCCGACATCGTGGCGGCGCTGTGGCCGCAACGCGTCAAGGCGCTGGTCTCGGTCAGCGGTTATCTGATCGGCAGCCCAGAGGCCAACAAGGCGCCGCTGCCGCCCAGCGCCGAGCTGCAATGGTGGTACCAGTTCTATTTCGCCACCAGCCGGGGCCGCGCGGGCTATGAAGTCTATCGCAAGGACTTCGCGAAGCTGATCTGGAAGACCGCCTCGCCCAAATGGAATTTCGACGACGCCACTTTCAACCGCAGCGCGCCGGCTTTCGACAATCCCGACCATGTCAGCATTGTGATCCACAATTATCGCTGGCGCATCGGCCTGGCCGACGGAGAACGGCAGTATGACGATCTGGAGAAGAAGCTGGCCCAGGCGCCGGTGATCGGCGTGCCCACCATCACCATGGAAGGCGATGCCAATGGCGCGGCCCATCCCGATCCTTCCGCCTATGCCAAAAAATTCTCGGGCAAATATGCCTTCCGCCTGATCACCGGCGGCATCGGCCACAATCTGCCCCAGGAAGCGCCGCGCGAATTTGCCCAGGCCGTGATCGACGCGGACCGGATGTGAGAAAATGAAACAAGAATGGCTTGTCACCGGCAGCTTCCTCGGAATTGGGCAGACGCTATCGGAGAGACGCGATGTGCAGAGTCCCGTACGGGCTGAGGCCGCCGTCATTCCAGTGGCCGAAAGCTCTGGCGGCCTGAATGTCCCGGCCGGCGATGCCGACCATGGCAATGTCAATGCCATGGAAGACGTCGCTCCAGATGAATTCCTTTTCGTCCACGCCGCTTTTGTGTCAGTAATCGTGCAAATTATTGCGCGCGGATTGGATCATGAATGACATACCCGACGACATTTTCACCGAACCCGACGATGTCGCCGACGACACGCTGCAGAATCTGGGGCCACTGAGGCGTCTGGCCGGCACCTGGGAAGGCAAAAAGGGCGTGGACCTGAACCCAAAGGCGGACGGGCCCGAGCGCAAGCAATTCACCGAGCGGATGGTGTTCGAACCCATCGACGCCCAGGCCAACGGCCCGCAGCTTTTCTATGGCCTGCGTTATCACACACGCATTCTCGCCACCGACGAGGATGCGACCTTCCACGACCAGGTCGGCTATTGGCTGTGGGAGCCCGCGACCGGGCTGATCCTGCAATCACTGGCCATTCCGCGCGGCCAGGTGGCGCTGGCGGCGGGCCATGCCAAACCGGATGACGACAAGCTGGTCTTGAAGGCGACGCGCGGCGACACCGAATATGGCATCGCCTCGACCACCTTTCTCGACAAGGCGTTTCGCACCGACAGCTACCAGATCCAGGTCACCTTCAATCCCGACAGCAGCTGGAGCTATGTGCTCGACACCCTGCTGGTGGTGCACGGCCAGGGACCATTCCACCATCGCGACGTCAACACGCTGGTGAAGGTGGCCGAGCCTGTACCCAATCCGCTGATGTTGCTGGCAAAGAAATAGCGACAGATGGCGGCAACGCCATTTGCCGCCGCGCCCCACAGGCAGAGCCTTGCCGAAATAATCACAACCATTTTTGCAAGGTTGTGATACTTTCCGTGATGTCACTGCGCCAACCTGAGGGGGCCTGCATGGTATCGCGTGACTATCTTCAGTTGTTTGAAATGCCGAGCGCGCTCATCGAACCGGCGCTCAAAATGTGCCGCAGGTTCAATACGTGTCTCGATTACGACTTTTACGATGTGCCGGCATTTGCCGAATTTTTGCATTCGCATGGTGAAGACATCGGCACCGTCGGCGGAAAACCGGACAAAGGCGCACCGTCGACACTGGACCTGAGCGCCTTCGACAATCCCGAGGGCGCCATTCTGGTTATTGATGCCAGCCAGCCCCCCTTCGTCTTGCGGTTCGACAAGGTTCCCGATTTTCTCGAATGGCATGGAAAAGCGGAAAAGCAGCCAACCACCGTCTGCATTTCCGGTGTGGGAAGCTCGGCGCTGGGCAGCGCCGCACTGGCATGGGACATTTCGCGAGCGATCCACGACAATGTCATTGCCATCGTCCCCGGCTATGGCGTGGCCGATTGCATCTTGCAGGCTTTGGGCGGCTGGTTTGGTTTTGGCTTTTATAATGCCTTCAACACCAAATCGAATGTCCAGGAGCTCCTGGCCATGACCGTTCCCGAAACGGCATGGATTGGTCGCAATCTGTCTGCTTCCGCGCCTGGAAGCAAGAAAGCGCCGACCGGAGCGCCGATTTTTCAAACAGGGAGCGGTTCTTCCGATGTGCTGCATGCCCTGCTGCAGGAGATTGCGCTCAAGCGTCTCATCGGTCACAGCAAGGGCGCTCTCGCAATCGCAAACGCAATCCGCTCGCTTCACCCGGACGAACGCAACGGCCTGCAGGTCGTGACGCTCGGATGCCCGATCGCTGCAGAATTTGATACTGTCACGTATCGCCAGTTTCTTGGCTTGTTCGATGCGCTTGGACAGTTGAATTCCTGGAACAATCTGCCGGACACATGGCTGCCCAGCGGCCACAGCACCAATATGTGTTTGCCGCTAAGCATGGATGTTGAGCGTTTGTCACAGCCAACCGGGCGGGGTTGATCTACCGGTTCGCTTTGGGCGTGACCTTCGAGGCGGCTTGCTTCTGCAAGCCGGCGTCGTGATAGTCTCTGTTCAACATTGCGTGCAACACGGGGGTGGGGCGGGATGGGCAATCGCAGGGATTTCATCTCCTTGATGGGCGGCGCCCTCGCCGGCGCGGCGCCGGGCATGGCCTTCGCCGATCCGCAGGAACCGGACCTGATCGTGCACAATGCGCGCGTTCACACCGTGGATGACGCCCTGCCCAAGGCGCAGGCCTTTGCCGTGCGCGCCGGGCGCTTTGTTGCGGTCGGCAGCAACGACATCAAAAGTCTGGCAGGCAAAAAGACTCGCACCTTCGACGCCAAAGGCATGATGGTGGTGCCCGGCTTCATCGACACCCACAATCATGCCGGCGCTGGAGGCATCGGCAACGGTTATGCCGGCGGCGAAGGTCTTCTCTATGACGTGCATGTCGGCAATCCTTACGAGGTTGAGCAGGTCGCCATCTCCAGCATCATCGCCAAGCTGAAAGCCAAGGCGGCGACCCTGCCGCCCGGCACCTGGGTGCTGGGAAATTTCCTGGACGACACCAAGCTGGCCGACAAACGGCCGCTCGACGTCCATGACCTGGACAAGGTCTCGGCGGACCATCCCGTGATCGTGGTCCATCGCGGCGGCCATACCGCCTTCTTCAACAGCAAGGCCTTCCAGATGGCGGGCATCACCAACGCCACGCCCAATCCCTTTGGCGGCACCTACGACAAGGATACGAATGGCGAATTGAATGGCCGGGTTACAGATCGCGCGGCCGCCGCTGTTCTTAAAGCCGGCAAATGGGAGCAATTCACGCCGGCACAAAAGGAAAAGCGCCTGCTGGACGGCGTGGCCTTCATTTCCGCCAAGTTCGTCCAATATGGCCTGACCACCGTCCACCACAATGAGGACGGCGCCCTGGAAGCCATCCAGGAACAGCATCGCAACGGCAAGCTCAAGCACCGGGTCAGCTATGAATCGCGGGGCGAACTGCTGGAGGCCATGATCAAGAACGGGATGGAAAGCGGGTTCGGCGATGAATGGATCAGGCTGGGCGCCACCGCCGAGCATACGGTGGACGGCTCGTTGTCGGAACGCACCATGGCGATGCGCCAGTCCTATATCGGCCTGCCCGCCAGCTATCACGGCAATCTCACCGAGACGCAGGACGATCTGAACGCCTGGTGCGAGCGGGTGCATCGCGCCAATATCCAGCTCAACTGCCACGCCAATGGCGATGTCGCCATCGACCGCACGCTCACCGCCTATGAGCGGGCGCTCAAGCTGTATCCCCGGGCCAATGCGCGCCCCAAGATCACCCATTGCAGCCAGATCAATCCCGACCTGGTGCGGCGCATGAAGGCGCTGGACGTGGTGCCCTCCCTGTTCAGCACCTATCCCTACTACAATTCCGACAAGTTCCATTTCTATGGTCAGGACACGATGCAGCACATGATCGCGTTGCGCACCCTGCTGGATGCAGGCATCAGGGCGGCGGCGGGTTCGGATTTCGGACCCGGGCCCTTCTCGCCCCTGATGGCGCTCCAGGCGATGGTGACGCGCACCGGCTGGAACGGGGAAACCTGGGGCGCCAGCCAGAAGATCACCCTGGATGAAGCGATCCGGGTCAACACCATCAACGGCGCTTACAATTCCCGCGAGGAGAAGGACAAGGGATCGATCACAGCGGGCAAGCTGGCCGATTTCGTCATGCTGGCCGAAGACCTCTCCGCCATTGATCCATCCAGGATCAAGGATGTAAAGATCGTCCAGACCGTGGTTGGCGGCCAGGTGATGTATCAGGCGTGACAACCGGCTTGCGGATCGCCGAGGCTATCGGCTGATGCCGCAAGGGAAGAAGCAGAATTGAATTCTCTGATGACCGCTTCTGACCCGAAGCGGACATCTACCGACGATCTCAGCTGGGCACTTAGCGCCGCTTATGTCGCTCTGAGCGCGGTGGCGATTGGAAGCCTTGCGGCCCGGATCGCGGGCGGAAGGCCGCCAAGCAATCCCACCACCAGCGCCCAAATCAAGCCGGTCATGACCAAGCCCGGCGATACCCGCAGCACAAAGACGCTGCTGTTCACAGCCTTGGCATTGCCGTCGAACAGCGCCCAGGCGATCAAGGCTCCGATCAAGGCGCCAGTCACGCACAAGACCAGCGCCTCGGCGACCACCGACATCACCACCGGTGCGCCGCCGAAACCAAGGGCGCGAAGCGTGGCGATCTCGCGCGAGCGCGACGCCACCGCCCCATACATGGTGTTGAGGGCCGCGAACACCGCGCCTATCGCCATTGTCGCGCCAACCATAGTGGCGATCGCCTTGAGGAAGGCCGATACATTGGCCGTCGTGCGCAGGTAATAGTCGCTATCGCGTTCGATATCGACGTGCAGAGCGGGATTGGCGGCGATGGCGCGCTTGAGGACGGCAAAACCGGTCGGCGAATAAAGCCGCACCAGCACGCAATTGTAGGTGGATTTGCGGTTTGCCGCCATCATCGTGTCGCGATCGGCAAAGAAACTGCCTTCGGTGATGTCGCCCTGCATGCTGAAGGCGCCGACGATGGACCATTGACCATCGGGAAGCAGGACCTTGTCGCCGATGGCGGTGCCGGCGAATTGTCCCTGGGCGGCGCGGCCGACGATAAGTTCGCGTTTGCCGGGCACAAACATCCGCCCCGCGAGCAAGCGGAATTTGGGCCGCAGGCGAATGCTTTGTGGCCCCAGGCCGCGCAGCACCATCGCGGAATCCAGATGCGTCACCTTGTTGACCATGGGCACGGTGACGACTGCTTCGGCTTCGGCCAGGGGTGCGCCGCCGTCTTTGGCGATGCCACCGGCGTCGGCGATCATGGGAAAGACCGTGCGCGCAATGCCGCTTTGCATCTCGCTCTGGGCCGACAGTGACAGGATGATGGCGCGGCCGGGGTCGCCGGTCTCGGCAAAGGCCGTGACGATCCCCACGGTAAAGGACATCATCGACAGCAAGACGCCCACGACTGAGGCCATGCCCGTCACGACAACCAGGGCCGGCCAGAAGCGGGACCCTAGTCCTTTGAAGTTCATGCCGACAACGGCCAGGATCTGTTTCATGGTTCAGCGTCCTGAAAGCACAACGGCGATATCTGTGCGCGCAATGCGGCCGGCGGGAATTGCGGCGGCAAGTGCCGCGACAAGGGCGGCCGCCGCCAGGGCATAGATCGCGACGGCGAGACCCACCGCCGGCGCAGGCACGCCAACCCCGGGTGGAATCAGGCGCGGGAAAACAGTGGCGAAGCCAGTGGCGACGCCGGTGCCCAGCACCGCCCCTATCAGGCAAGGCGCCATGGCTTCGGCGGCGACCAGGAGGATGATGCCGGTGCCGGAAAAGCCGATGGTCTTCAGGACCGCGAATTCGGTCCTGCGCTCGCTGACCGACTGGGCGATGGAATTGGCGACCAGAAACAGGATCATGAACAGGCCGGCGCCGGCAATCGCTTCGATGAGGAAACCGATATCGATTCCGGAACCGGCGAAGGCATTCTGATAGGCGCTTCTTTCGGTGAAAGAGCGCGTGGGCGTTTCGGAATTGGCCAGATCCCGGTCGATGCGCCGGGCCAGCGCTTCGCCCTGGCTGGAATCGGCCGCCAGCACGCGGAAAATGCCGCCCTTGTAGCGGTCGCTTTCCGCCTTGGCCTGGTCCACGCCTTTCAGGCTGGTCAAGGCGAAGCCGCCGGGTTCTGTGTCCATGTCGTCGATGATGCCGATAACATGGAACGTCCAGGTCTGGCCACCATCTTCGCGCTGCTTTTCGGGCGCCTTAATCGGAAAAAAGTCGCCCACTTTCTTGTCGAACCGCCTGGCATAGCCGTGGGTCAGAAAGACGGCGGTCTGATCCTGACTCAGCGCCGCGAGCTCAGCCGCACTGGCGGAAATTTCCGGCCATACGCCGCGCACATCGGGATCGACGGCCATGGCGACGGCGGGATTATGGGGATCGCGGTAATAGCCTTCCACCGTATTCTGTGCGGTGACTTTGGCCACGCCGGGAATGGCGGCCAGTTTCTGCTTCAGGCTTTCGGGCAATTCCTCAAAGCCAAAGCGCGGCATGACGAAGATGCGGTCGATCCGCGCCAGCCCGGTCTCGCGGTCCAGGCTGGCCTTGAAGCCCGCCATCATGCCGAAAAGCGTGAAAGCCACGACGGCCGACATCACGGTGAGCAGCAGCCGCAGCTTCCTGCGCATCAGCGCCGCCCAGAGCAGCGGAAAATACTTCATGTCCGGGCCTTTCCGGTGAGGGCGCCCTTGTCGTCTGCCGCAAAATCGGCAATCCGGCTTGCCGATTTCTCGAAAACCCTCCCCAATTCCTGAAATTGGGATCGTTATGTCGATTGTGGTGAGATTTTTCCGGGCAATTCCTGCGCTTGGTCCTGCGACCGATAGGCAGACGGGGTCATGCCCATGACCTCGCGAAAGCCCCGATTGAAGGTGTTGATGGACTGATAGCCGGTGGACAGCGCAATCGTCAGGATGGGGACGCGCTTCATGGCTGGGTCGCGCAATTGCCGGCAGGCATCGCGGATACGGCAATCGTGCAGGAAGGCGTTGAAATTCTGGTAGCCCAGCCGTTCGTGAATCAGCTTGCGCAGCCGGTACTCGGGAAGCTGCATCGCATCCGCCAGGTCCTTCAGGGTCAGGCTTGGCCGGCGGTAGATATGATCGCGCTCCAGCAATTGCGCCAGTCTCGCAAGTGCGGGGTCCGATTGCGGCAGGGACGGCAAGGGGCGGGCCGCCGCCGGTTTTTTCTCCAGCGGTACCGCCAGACTCCCGTCCGACAGGAACACCAGCAAAAACACCAGGACCGCCAGGTTGACGGCGGTGAGGGCGACATGGCCGTAGTAATTGGCGATGCTGTCTTGCGCCAGCAGTCGCAGCAGCAGGCTGGAGCCGATAATGTTCAGGGCAATGACGCTCGCCAGCACAATGCGCGCGCGCAAGCGGGTTTCGACCAGATCGCCCGACCAGTTGGCAAGCGACCAGTAGAGCGAAAACCCTGCGAAAACCGTTTGCAGGATCGCGGGAAGGACGCGCAATTCCAGGTCGCCCGGAACACCGCTCAGCGGCAGAAACCAGCGGCCCGGGCCTTCCAGAAGGGCTTCGAAGGCGAAAAGCGCGATGAGCCAGCGGGGAAATCGCTGCCTGTCCGCGAACAGAGTGAAGCAGAGGACCATGAACAATCCCGGCGTCAGATTGCGCGCGAAGTTCAAGGCCGGCGCCCAGTCGCCGACATGAAACTGATAGGGCGCGGCGATCCAATATCCATATTCATAGCGCGACAGGACGATGTGGCAAATCGTGTTGAAAGCTATCAGCGCCGCGATCTGTGCGCTGATATTGCGCGGATGGCGCGCCAGCACTCGGGCTCCGAAAAGGACGTTGCAAACGATGGTGACGATATCAAGCGCCAGGAACAGCAAAAGCCAACCCCAAAATTGCTCCCCCCGCGGGTATTTTAGCAGGGCGGACCAGATCGGGATACATGATGATTTTTACCCCGGGTAAGGAGGCTTCCCTCAGACGGCTATGACCGCTTTTGGCGCGTAGTGCATGTGGGCTGAACGACCGCTTCTGACCCAAAGACCCGGCCACGGGTTGCCCAGCCAACGCCAGGAAAAGGTGGTCCAGCGCCTGGACGGGTTTGTGCTAGTGTCGCAGTCTGTGGGCACACGACCGCGAGGGCAGCATGGCGCGCAGAATCGTAAAATCCCGGTCAAGAAGCACGCCGAAGCGTCCTTCGAGCCGCGCTTCGAGCCGCCCTTCGAGCGGGCAGTCAAAGACGGCAGCCGGATCGCCTGGCCGCAAGGCGAATACGCATAACGATCTTCTCCTGGTGGCGACGCGAAAGGGGGCGTGGCTCTATAAAGGTAATCGTTCGCGCAAAGAATGGCGTGCCGATGGCCCCCATTTTCTGGGCCATATCATCCATCATCTGGTCTTTGATCCGCGTGACGGGAAAACTTTGCTTGCGGCCGCCAGCACCGGCCATCTTGGTCCCACGATCTTCCGTTCGACGGATCTGGGCCGTTCCTGGCAGGAAGCGTCACGGCCTCCGGCTTTTGCGAAGGCATCAAACGGAGCGGAAGGCCGCACCGTAAAGCACACATTCTGGCTGACGCCAGCACACAAGGACGAACCGGGCGTCTGGTATGCCGGGACGTCTCCACAAGGGCTGTTCCGCAGTGAAGACGGCGGCCTCTCCTGGGAAGCGTTTTCCAGCGTCAACGACGATCCGCAATACCGCGCCTGGATGGGCAGCGAGCAGGACGGCACGCCCGACGGACCCAAGATGCATTCCATCATGGTTGATCCGCGTGACCCGGCCCATCTGTACTTTGCCATGTCCAGCGGGGGCGTGCATGAGACGCTGGATGGGGGAAATCGCTGGCGGCCCCTGGTTGAAGGTCTGGAAGTGGTCGCGGGGTTTGATGCCGGCAATCTGGCCTTTCACGATCCCCATTGCGTCCGGCTGTGCCCAAGCAATCCCGACCGCCTCTATCAGCAAAATCATTGCGGCATCTATCGGCTTGACCGTCCGTCGGCGGTTTGGAAGCGCGTCGGCAAGGCGATGCCCGCAAATATCGGCGATGTCGGCTTTCCGATTGTCGTGCATCCGCGGGACGATGCGGTTGCATGGGTCCTGCCCATGGACGGACAAACGGTTTGGCCGCGAACCTGCATCGATGGCGAACCGGCCGTATATGGGAC
Organism: Rhizomicrobium sp.; assembly: GCA_036488555.1. Classification (GTDB taxonomy): domain Bacteria; phylum Pseudomonadota; class Alphaproteobacteria; order Micropepsales; family Micropepsaceae; genus Rhizomicrobium. The sequence continues at coordinate 40,894 of DASXHL010000048.1, read as the reverse complement.
ACGCGATGGCGGCAGATCCTGGAACCGCCTGGCGCAGGGGCTTCCCAAAAGCCAGGCCTGGTGGACAGTCAAACGTCAGGCCATGGCGGTGGATGACGGCAGTCCCGTCGGAATCTATTTCGGGACGACGAGTGGCGAGCTGTGGGCGAGCGGCAATGAAGGCAAATCGTGGAACTGCGTCGCAAGGCACCTGCCGGAAATATACGCGGTCGAAACCGGCAAGACGAGCTGATGGTTGCGGCCGGACCGGTTGAGGTGTTGATCGCCAGCCCCCTGGTTTCCTACACCGGGGCCGACAAGGTCGAGGCGCTTGGCGAGACGCTGGGCGATCTGCTGAACGATCTGGACGCGCGCTTTCCCGGCATCCGGTTCCGCATGGTCGATGAGCAGGACAGGATCAGGAAACACATTCGCGTCTTCATAAATGACGAACAGGTGCGGGACCTCGGACATGGCGTGCGCCCCGCTGATCAGGTGTGCATTGTGCAAGCCTTGAGCGGCGGATAGGCGTTGCAGCCTCCCCTCACCGCACGACCGGCCCCGGCGGGCCCCTGCTTTCGGGGCCGCCGGCGCCAGGCGCGTCATGCCGTCATCACTGTGCGACGCAGATCGCTTCCGCCGCAGGATTGTTGTCCAGCGTCTGCCATCCGCTGATCGGCGGGCCGGTATAAATCCAGATCGTGCCGTCTCCATGCAGCTGATACAGATTGTTATCCGCGGCAACGGTGCGTTCTCTGGGATTGGTGTCCAACAGCTGCCAGCCGCTGATCGACGGTCCGATATACACCCAGATCGTACCATCGCCGTGGGTCTGATAGAGGTGGGAATTGGTCGCGACGATGCGTGTCGCGGCGGGATTGTCGTCGATCATCTGCCAACCGGTCAAAGGTGTGCCGGTATACACCCAGATCGTACCATCCCCGTGCATCTGATAGAGATCGCCGCCAGAGGCTGCGATCTGTGTGGTTGCGGGGTTGTTGTCCAGCATCTGCCAGCCAGTCAACGGTGTGCCGGTATATACCCAGATCGTACCGTCACTATGGAGCTGATACAGCGCATCGCCGGCCGAGATTGCGATTGTCCTGGGATTGTTATCCAGCATCTGCCAGCCGCTGATCGGCGGTCCGGTATATAGCCAGATCGTGCCGTCGCCGTGCAGCTGATAAAGATGCCGCCCGGATGCCGCGATTTCCCGTGCTCTGGGATTGTTGTCCAGCATCTGCCAGCCGCTGATCGGCGGCCCGGTATACAGCCAGATCGTGCCGTCGCCATGCATCTGGTACAGCAAGTCGCCGCACGCAACGATCGAGCGTGCCCGCGGGTTGTCATCCAGCATTTGCCAGCCGCTGATCGGGGGGCTCGTGTAACGCCAGATCGTCCCGTCGCCGTGCATCTGATAGAGGCGGTCGGGGAACGGGTTGTCGGTCGTGATCGTGAGGCCCTTTACCGCCGCGACAAGATCATTATAGGCCGTGGTCTTGCCGGTCAGCGCCTTGTAGTTGTCCGACAGGGTGGCGCCACCCGCCTGCGTGATCTGCGAAATCGTGTAGCCCAGCGAGCGCATCCAGTAGAGATAGGCGACCGCGCAACCGGTGGAGACATAGTTGCGGTCCGTGCCTTCCGTCTTGGTGACCCAATCGGGATAACCCGCCGAGACCCAGGACGGCACGGTAATGCCCCATGTCGGCATGACGCCAGGCGACGCATTCTCGGCCAGATAGCGCGAGAGCCCTTCGCCATTGCTGGAACCGCAGCCCCACCCCTTGCCTTGCGTGCCCATGAAGGCTTCGGACAGCTCGGCGACATAGAGTGCGACTTCCAGGTCCAGCGGATTTTGCGTCGTATTCGCGAACGTCGCATCCAGATACAAAACACCGCCAGAGGTGAAATCGCAGCCATAATGGAATGCGCCGCCGGATCCATCATTGTGTCCACTCAGCGGCGCAACGATCACGGTCGTGGCGCCACCCTTGATGCCGAAGTTCATCTGCATTTGCTGGTAAGGCGCCGCCACGCAGTCCAGGAGATTTGTCGCCAGCGTTTTGCCCTGCGTTCCAAGCGCGGGGTCGTACATGACGGTGATGTTTCCGGTCACACCCACCAGTGTCGCGGGATAAGCGAAGCCGAGGGCGGCGCCGGCGTCGAGTTGTTCCTGGCTTCTTTCTTTTCGGGTTGCGGTTGGGTGAAGGAATTCGCGCGCGTTCGTGGCAGGGGCGCTGACCGGCGGCCGATCGTCGGATTTCGTGGCCGGAATAAGGTCAGGCGCGGGGATGTCTATCGTCCCCAGATCGCCGCGGAGCAGCGCCTTGGCGCTTTCCGCCTTCGCATATTTGGAGTTTTTGTCGTGAGCAGTTCGTGTCGACCGAGCTTCTAGCGTTACAGTCATGAAATGCCTCCTCCGTTTGGTTTCCAACATTGGCTGGGTAGGACGCAACGCGAAAGCAACCGGGAAACGGGCATCATGTCGGCGTGCTCAACGCTTGGTTCGAGGCGCGCCATCGCGATCTGATTTCATCGTTCTCCGCATTTGGGGTGACGCAACTGGCCTGCCCGCTGGCGCAGTTCCCTCTCGAAATGACAGCGAACGCTGGAAGAATAGCGGAAACAGGCAATTATTAACAGTTGCAACGGTGCATTAGTGACGCCGCCAGTTGTGTCAAGCAGACACAAGATGCGTCATGTGGTGGCGGAGTTCCTCGATGCGCGACTGCATTGGTTCGTGCGGGAACTTTTTTGCAAATGACTTGTGGAATGGCGCTGCTTGCGCAAAGCGACAATCGTCGCTTACGTCGCGTCGCTGGCCGAAGCGATAGAGCGACTGAACAGGGCGCAATCAGGGCAGTTGGCTAAGCGCGCCAAGCCAGAGACGGCCCAGAGGGCCGATTCGCTTTGCGATATTTGGAGAGGCAATCGCGGCAGCTTCCGTGGAGGAATATGGCGCTGCGGTGATGAAGAAACTTGTCGCGCTTAGTTCGGTTGCGATTTCGCTGGCGCGGTCAGTCGCGCTGGTCACAGTGTCAGCGCTCAGCGACATGAATTGAATGAGCTCCCCCTTTGCATCCAAAAAGCTGATGCCAAATTCTCTCGGCTCGTTCGCGTCTATTTGTTCTTCGGTCCCTTCAAGCATCCCACGTCTCCACAATATGCGATGGAAGCGCGGGGCCTGCGAAACGGGCTCTCATGTCTCCCAGGCGGCCGCCCCCGGCAGGAGAATGATCTCCCAGTCGCCAAGGAAAATCTGAGCTAAATTGGACATCCGCGACCCGACGGTTGGCCTATTGTCTGGCTCCGGTGAGGCCCCTCCCGTCCCCTCCCTGGCTTCCCGTGGCATAGCTAATCCGGCAGTCTAGCGCCGCTGCCGGGTTAGCTTCCTGCCACCCGCTCCGGATGCAATCAAAGATAGGCACTCAGTGCGTTTTTCAAACGCATCAACGCCTTGTCCAGGCCTTCTTTAATTTTCTTCTCGGCGGCAAGCGCGGCTTCGCGTACCAGAAAACAGGCCTCATCAGCGATTCCCGTGATCTCCGCCATAGACTTCTTCAGAGCCTCGTGGAGGTGCACTGATGCATCTTCAGCCGCCTCGATGACAATTTTGGCCGCGCCCTCCCCTTCGGACGTGGCTTCTTCCACCGTGCGCGCGCTTTTGCGATATTCCTTTAACGCTTCCGCGGCCAGTGCGGCATCGTGTTTCGTGTGTTCCGCCACGGTGGCGGCCAGGGTCTGAATCTCGCGCATCGCGATTGCGCTGGTCTCCCGCAAAAGCTGGATTGCAGCCTCGGCATCCTGCTGGATCTTTTCCACCGACTGTTGAGCGCTGGTCACAAGCTGCAACGATGTATGTTTGCCTATCTCCAACAATTCTGCTTCCACGACCTGCCTTGGCTTGGTCAGGACATCGAATGTGGCCTTGGAAGCCTGCATCTCCGCTTCCGTCAACAAGCGGGTTGCAGCCACCTCGGCATTGATCAGGACGTTTGCCGAAGCGACCCGGCTGTCCGCAAGAACGCGGGCTCCGGCGATGGAGCTTATGCCGGCAATCGCCGAAATCGCGGCTTCTATCTCATTATGAAATCTGGCCTGAGCCGCCTTGGCGGCGTTCAGGCGGCTCTCGTCAATCAGAGCGTAGATTTCTTCAAGGCTTTCAGATCGCCCTTGAAGGTCGTCTTTCATCACTGCATCTTTCCGATGACGTTATTGGACCGAAAGGGTCACGCACACGTCCCTGCGCGGTCAGGTCTTGACGTGCGGTTGTTCGTGCAGAACCAGGTTGAGCAGGGACTTGTGAACCTCAATATGACCGTTATAGCTGATCAAGCCAAGCTTGCGGAACCGATTCATGAAGAAGCTTACCCTGGACCGGGTGGTTCCTATCATCTCTGCCAAAGTCTCCTGGCTGATATTGGAAAGGACCGGCTGCAATTCGCCCTCCTTGCCATAGTTTGCCAGCAGCAGAAGAAGCCGCGCCAGCCGCTTCTCACTGGAATTGAACAACTGGTCAACCAGATCGGCTTCAAGCCGGATGGTTCGGTTCAGGATGTGGTTCATGAATATCCGCGAAAAGGCCGGTTGCTCCTGAATCAGGTAGATCATTTCCCGCATTTCGATCCGGACAATGACCACGTCCGTCATCGCCGAAACGGTCGCCAGACGGTGTGTCTGGCCCGCCACGCAGGCCTCTCCAAAGAACTCATCGGCGTTCAGAATCGCAGCGACCGCTTCCTTCCCCCGGGCTGACACCACCGTGACCTTCAATCTGCCCTTCTGAATATAGAAGACGGCATCGGCAGCGTCGCCTTGGGAAAAGATGACCTGGCCCTTGCGAAACCCAATGATGCTGCGTCCCTTGCCAGCCTCTGCAAGAATGCTCGCCAGGCTGGAGTCGGCTTTTCGCTTTGTTGCCACTTATAATACTCCTGCGCGTGCGACCTTGAGGGAACGGTGCGCGGGCCGAAGCTGCGCCCTGTACGGACGAATTGATGCTATTGCGCAACGCGATTCAATCAAAGTTGATCCCGTTGCCCGCTTTTACGGCGCAATATCAGTTGGTTACCTGGCTGAACGGAGTCCCCCAAATTGGGGCGCCCCTCCGGCGATCCTCAGAATCATTCGCCCGAATCCAAGAGCCTTTGTTCAAAATGGATTGGCTACCAGGGTGACAGGAGATCGGACGCCGCTCGTTATGCCTTCCCGATAACAACGGTCACGGGGGCGAAATACCGCAAGAACTGATCAATTGTGATCAGTTTCAGATTGCGGACATGACCTAGCGTTACCCCCTTGGTGCTGGGTTGATATTTCGCTCGGCAAAGAAGCGAAAGGCGGCATCAAAATGGGCAATGAACTTTCCGGCCTTCCCAGCTTCTCCCGACGCGATTGCGTTGAAACATCCACCAAGCTGGACAGGGTCTCCAAAGCGGCTAGCGTTGCGCTTGGCTTACATAACGAGGAACAGGGCTTCGAGTTGCCTGGGCCGCTGTTCGAACATCTGCCGTTTGCCGTGTATGTTTGTGACCGGCACGGGCTTCTTCTTCGATATAACCGCCGCGCTGCCGAACTGTGGGGTCGGTCGCCCAAACTCCGCGAGTGGGATGAACGGTACTGCGGATCGCATCGCATGTATCGCCCCGACGGCAGTCTGCTCCAGCACAATCAATGCCCCATGGCAGAGGTGCTCCGCACCGGAATTTCCGTGCGCCAGCAGGAAGTTCACATCGAGCGCCCGGACGGCTCGCGCGGGATCGCGCTCGTTGACATCGAGGCGGTCAAGGATAGCGCGGGAACCATCTGCGGTGCCATTAACTGCTTCCAGGATATTACGGAGCGCAAACGCTGCGAGGCGCAAATCGTCGATCTGGCGCGCGAGGCCGAGCATCGAACAAAAAACATCCTGGCCACCGTGCTGGCAACGGTGCGTCTCTCCAAATCCGATACGCCTGATGATCTGAAACAACTGATCGAAGGGCGCATCATTGCCCTTGCAAAGGTCCATACGCTGTTCGTGGAGTCCCGCTGGACGGGAGCCGAACTTCGCCGTCTGGCTGCGCAGGAGCTTTTGGCTTACAGCGGGGAGAGCGAAGCGCGCGTGCGAATTGACGGGCCAGCCATAATGCTGGAGCCGAATATAGCTCAGACTATTGCAATTTCGTTGCACGAACTTGCGACCAACGCGGCAAAATACGGATCGTTATCGGCAGCCGGTGGTCGCGTTGAAATCTCATGGTCCCATACGGCAGAGGGAAGGCTCGGCTTGCGCTGGCTCGAGTCGGGTGGGCCGGCTGCCAAACCGCCCACGCACCGCGGGTTCGGCACACGCATTATGGAAAACATGATCGGCCACCTCAGGGGTGAGGTGCGTTTTGATTGGCGCGACCAGGGGCTGACGTGCGAAATCGCCGTGCCGCTTGGATAGGCCGGGCCGCCGGAAGCGGCGCGGGGATCGGATCACGTGCGCCGCGTGGTCGATCTTGCGCTGACGCAGAGGGCGGCCCGTTACTTCGCTCGCTTTGCCGGCCGGTTCAACCGTCGCGCCACCTTGCCTGCAGCAGCGGAACTTCCCAACAACAACGCCACAAGGCTAGCCGCTTACTATGCCGCCATGGCCGATCCTGATGTTCTCCAGCGTGCCCAAAAGGCCGAACACCTGCAGCAGATAGACCACCACCGCGATGACCACCACGGCATTGAGAATGCCTTTGATCTTGGGGTCCATCGGAATGTAGGTGTTGACCAGCCAAAGCAGCACGCCAACGACGATCAGCAAACCGACAAGATAAAGCAACGGCATCCGGCTTCTCCTCCACCTGACGAAAACCGAAACGTGCGAAACCGCTCACGGGTTCCAGCCGGACGGTTCCATGTGCGGGCGCGTTGTGTGATCAGGGGGGAACGTAGGTCAGCCGGATCGCGTCCTCGCCGATCAGATCGCTGGCGACAAGGCGCAGCGGCGGCCGCGGGCCGGCGAAGAACGGCTTGCCGCGACCAAGCACGACCGGGCGCAGATAGAGTCGATACTCATCGATGAGTCCGAGGTCGGTCAGGCTTTGCGCCAGCTCCGGGCCGCCGACCTGAATCTCTCCGGCGAGCCGGGCCTTCAGCCCGCCTATCGCTGCCGCGATGTCGCCTTCGACAAGCGTGGCGTTGGGGCCGACAGACGTCAATGTGCGCGATACGACCCACTTGGGCTGGCTTCGCCACGCGGTCGCGAAGTCGCGCCATTCCGCGCTCCAGTCGGGACTGTCATCGTCCCAATAACGCATCACCTCGTACATGCGCCGGCCATACACGCTGCCGGCCAGGCCGCGCACCTGCTCGGTGAAGTGTCGAAAGAGCACGGGACCGGGCGCGAATTCCTGGTGGTCGACGTAACCGTCCAGGGACTGGTTCAATGCGAAAACGAGCTTCGCCATGCCGAAAAATCCCCGCCGCCAGCTTTTTCAGAATAGCTCTGGCGGCGGTGACGTGGAAGCAGTTGGAGAAGGGGAATGGAGGGCCCACACATGGGTTATCCCTCTCCTCCTGAGGGGATGGCGCTCAGCCGCCTATATTTGTGCACTCCTTGGCTACCTGCGCCGAAATTGCTGCTCCCCATTGTCACACAATTCCACTGCATGCCTGGTGGCCGTGCCGACCCGTGCGGCCATGCCTTTGTCGTGGAAATACAAATCGTCCCCTGACGAGTTGTCCCACCGCGCAATGTGCACAACATAGACCTTTGGGTAGGCGCGCACGGAAAACCGACGGCCGGGCTCAACATCATTCGACGTCACCTTTATGCTCTTGGCGAGGCGAAATTCGATCGTGCGATCCTGATCGGACACTACTCTTCCATCCTGTTCGGCATGCCAGTGGTATCCCACCTGACATCGATTTGGATCGATGGTCACGTTGCTGGTTTTGTATGAAAGCTGCTGGGTATCGTCGCGGCTGGTGGCCATATCGTGAAACTGCGCCGTAAAATTGATTGTCCCTTCGCCGCCCACCTTGTCTGCGATCAGCGCCAGGACTTCCGCCAACGATTGGCCTTCCGGTTTCAGATCGGGGGACTTGATTTGGGGTGCGCTGGACGGCTGCTTCTCCGGGGCATTTTCTGGCGGGATTGGAGAGGCTTGCCGTATTTCCGCGGGCGGCAGCGGTCGTATGGCGGCCTGTTTTGGACGGGATAGTTGCGCGGATACCTGTTTGGTGTTTGGCGCGACTTGCCGCGAAGATGCAAGCACCATCACGATTGCGCACAGGGCAAAAAGAGACATTATCATTCCAACCCAGACCATTGTCCGAGCGTTTTTTTTGGCATTAGCCGCGATTTCAACAATGGCGCGACTGTTGGCATCGACCCGGCTGGCTAGCGTCAATGCTTCCGATGCGCTCCTTAGGGACTCAGAAGCAGTTCCTTGTACCTGTTCCGCAATCGCCCTAATAGACTGCACATCCCCACGTAATTGCAGAAACTCGCGCCGTGCAAGCCATTGGCGCGCGGCCTCCATTCCAGTTGGGGGATATGAATTGCGCTCGACGTAGCTGCGAACTGCTTCTTCACCAACGCCATCAAATTCCGCCCACCACATAGCTCGTTCGTTTTGGAACAAGACATCGGAAAATGGGAGGCCGTGATCGCCCGTCTCGCCGTTGTTGAAAATTGGATCGGAATCTCTGGGCACTTTGCGATCTCAGGCTGGAGGGGCCATCAATCATACCGATTGGATTCGGGCCGACAAAGACGGAACTTTCGATGCGTTAGTGCGGCGAAAATGTGGCCCTGAGGATTCTGACGCCCGTTTATTGCTGAAATGCCTCTGATCGAGAAGAAGGACGAAAAATCCCGCCGAAGAATCGTTCGCCAATTCAGAAATGGACCGGAGATGGAGGATATTGAAAGTTGCCGCAGTTGCAGGCCGGGGTCGTGCTGGCCAATGAAGAAATCGCCGATTTAATTTTGGAGGATGTCGAAGGGGAAATTGATCTGCGTGTATCAACGTATATCGCGCGCGATAAAGCTGACGGCAAAGGCTATTAACACGGCATGTAAACGCCACTAAGCTGCTGCGCGAGCAGGCTCGCGTGCGGCGTGAGCGCAGAGAAATCACGAGCGCAAAGATAAAGTTTTCTAAGCGCCCAAGGCTCTTGCAGCGGCACTACCGCCAAACCGGGATGTCTCAAATCCTTGGCCGACGCCTCCGATAAAATTGCGATCCCTACACCTGATTCAGCCATCATCGCGATATCCTCGACCCGCCTGAGTTGAATGCGGTAGTAAATCTGGCGACCGAGGCGGGCTGCGCGCTCCCCCAAGTGAGCTTCTAGCGCTGCATCTAACAGGCCGACGAACGGCTCGCTCACAACGTCCGCAAAGGCTACTGATTGTTGATCGTTGATGCGATGCGTCCTGCCCGCCACGACGACGAGTTGGTCCTGCGCGATGAAACGAGTTTGCAGAACTGCCAAATCGGCGGAGTCGGACACAACTCCCAAGTCAGCACGACCTTCCGCGATGGCCACCGCAATCTCAGTGCTCAGACGTTCCTGAAGGTCGATAGAAAGATCGGGATAGGCGACCAAGAACCGGTCGAGTTGATCCGGCAGAAACGAAGCCAACCCAGCCGTGTTGGATAAGAGCCTGATGCGTCCCTTCAGGCCAGCACCATATGTGCGTAGTTCTCCGCGCATCTGCTCCACTTGGTTTAGAATCAGACGCGCATGGCGGGCCAAAGCATCACCGGCCGCGGTCGTAGTGACCCCCCGCCTGTTTCGTTCGAACAGTTGCGCGCCAAGCGAGGATTCCATTCCGGAAATGCGCTCGCTCACGGACGCGAGAGCCAGATTCATGCTCTCGGCACCTTTGGTGAGGCTGCCTTGCTCCACAACGGTCAGGAACAACCGCATATCTGTCAGATCGAAACGCAACATGTCCTTCGGTTTTTCCGAACGTTCCCATCGGAAACTACCAATTGTGACGTTCGGCGCTCTCGCTTACTCTACCTTGCGAACGACATTAGGATTGCCGGTTTTAAAAGATAAAGCAAGTTGTTAACGAGGCTTGCGCCTTGATAAGAGCCGGTTCGCTCCAACTCGTTACGCCGACGAGGCACACATGTACCATCGGCATTCACGAAGTCATCGGTCCAATTATTTCGGGCTGGGCCAGTCAAAATGAACAATTATTTGTCGGCGCATATTCTATTTGTCGCCCTGACGTTTTTCGTCGCCGGGTTCGTCAAGGGCATGGCCGGCCTGGGCCTGCCTACCGTCGCCATGGGTGTCCTCAGTGCCATCATGTCGCCGGTTAGTGCCGCTTCGCTGTTGGTCATTCCGTCCTTTGTTACCAACTTTTGGCAGCTCTTCACGGGACCAAACTTTCTGGCGCTGATAAGAAGGCTCTGGGTGATGATGCTCGGCATCATGGTTGGCACACTCGCCGGCTCAAGGCTTCTGACAAGCACCAATACGGTATACGCAAGCGTCGGATTGGGTGCCGCCCTGATTGTCTATGCGGCGCACGGTCTGCTCGCGAGGCAATTGTCGGTTCCCGCGCGTTTTGAACGTCCATTGTCGCCTGTCATTGGGTTAACTACCGGGCTGATCAACGGAGGAACTGGGGTTTTCACGCTTCCCGCTGTTCCCTACCTTCAATCCCTCGGCCTTTCCAAAGATGATCTTATTCAAGCACTGGGATTGTCATTCACAGTCTCAACAATCGCGCTTGCGGCTGGCTTGGCTCGTGGCGGAGCTTTCCATCTCGGGAATATTACCTTGTCCACCCTCGCAGTGGTTCCCTCGTTGGTCGGCATGCGGGTCGGAACAACAGTACGTGAGCGCATAAGTGCCGCAACTTTTCGGCGTTGGCTCCTGATTCTAATCGCCATTCTGGGCCTTGAACTCGCCATCCACCCATTCCTCTTCTGAGGCCGATGGCCACCGCATCACACCTATGAAGGAATTTGCCATGATCGTACCACGCCAGAAAGCCCCAGAGCTGATCGTCGAAACTCTGGACAATGGGAGCTTCAATCTTGCTGCTGCAAAACCGGGGCGCCTGACTCTCGTCTGCTTCTACCGCGGTCTGCACTGCCCCGTTTGCGCGAACTATCTGAACGAATTGGAGCGCTTGACGCCTGCGTTTGCTGAGCGCGGTGTCGAGACGATCGCCATTAGCTCAGACGGAGAAGTGCGGGCGCGTCAGATGGCGGAAAAGATCGCGGCGAAGAACTTGCGGGTTGGCTACGGTTTGGAATTAAGAGCGGCCCGCGAATGGGGTCTTTATATCTCGGCCTCGCGCGGGAAAAGCTCAATCGATATAGAGGAGCCGCCGATATTCTCGGAGCCTGGCATTTTTTTGATCAAACCTGACCAAACGATCTACTATCTTTCAGTGCAGTCGATGCCGTTTGTCCGACCCAATTTCGGGGAAATGGTGCAAGCGCTCGATTACATCATCAAAAATGACTACCCGGCGAGAGGCGAATACACAGGGCCGGTCTGAACAGTCTCTGAAGACTGGCGACACTGGAACAATAGACATCCGCCCCGATCGCGGCTCGGGGTTCTGGCCGATTGCTTCTCGACCTCGGTAGACCGAGCGTCTGAAGCAGGCCAACGCCGCCGAGCCGATAACGAGTGTGTGAAAGATCGATCGACCTTCAACGCCTGCAATTTAGCCCGAACCAACAAATCTCCGAGGAGACAGTTCCATGAAAGCAATTGTTGTAACAGACCAGAACGCGGGTCCGGCCGGGATGAGGCTGATGGAGCGCCCCGAGCCGCAGGCCGCGATAAACGACGTCGTCGTTGAGGTACATGCGGCGGGCTTCGTAAACACCGAACTGGAGTGGCCCTCGACCTGGGCCGATCGAGCCTTCCATGACCGGACGCCATCGATTCTCGGCCACGAACTGGCTGGTGTCGTTACCGCTCTTGGCTACGGCACCACAGGGCTGTCAATCGGGCAGAGGGTGTTCGGCCTGTCGGACTGGCATCGTGACGGCACGCTCGCCGAGTACGTCGCCATGGAAGCACGAAACCTCGCGCCGTTGCCCGGCGATGTCGATTTCACGGTCGGCGCGAGCCTGCCGATCTCGGGCCTGACAGCATGGCAGGGTCTGTTCCAGCACGGCCGACTCCAGGCGGGGCAGAGCGTGCTTGCGCATGGCGCGGCTGGCGCCGTCGGCTCGATCGTGACGCAGCTTGCACGAGAGGCAGGAGCCTATGTCATTGGCACTGGACGAGCCGCCGATCGCCAGAAGGCGCTCGACTTCGGAGCAAATGAATTCATCGATCTCGGGAACGACGTTCTGGAAGACGTCGGTGGCGTCGATCTGGTGTTCGACGTGATCGGCGGCGATATCCAGAAGCGGTCCGCAGCGCTGGTCCGGGCTGGGGGCACGCTGGTAACCGTTGTCGGGCCAACGGATATTCGCCCCGCCGAGGGGCTGACAATCGACTTCGTCGTCGAAGTTGATCGGGCCCAGCTCGGTGAGATCGTCCAGCGGGTGCGAGACGGACGACTGCGGACGAACATCGGCAAGGTTTCGTCCCTCGAAGAGGCCGTCGGTACCCTCAACTCGACCGCGCGACGCGCGGGAAAGACCGTCATCAGCGTTCACCCGTGAGGACGTAGAAGACGCGAGAATTCGGAGCCCATAATACACGAGGAGATCGTGGACAAAGTGGTACCCACGCAATTCGCCAGTTGCGCGGAATTCGAGATAGCCATGGCAGAGAGGTGTAAATGTCCGCTTTGGGTCACATGCGGTCGTTTGGGCGGAACAGCTCAACGTCGTTTTGCCCCGCTGGCGGACACTGGGACTTATGGCGAACAGCAGACCATCCGCCGAGCAACGGCTCCGAAATTCTTCAAGGCAAAGCAAAACGCCCCGGACCGATCAAGGCCCAGGGCGTCAAGTCGTTGTTTTTCCTCTTTACCTCCTCCCCTTAGGGAGAAGAAAACTACTTCTTCGCCTTCTTCACGGGCTTGGCCGCCGGCTTGGCCTTCGCCGCCTTGACCGTCTTCGCCGGCTTGGCGGCCGGTTTGGCTGTCGCCTTTTTTGCCGGCGCCTTCTCCACCACCACCGGCTTCTTCGCCCTGGGCGCGAGCTTCACCTTGGGCCTGGGCGCGAGATCGAGATCAAGTTCGGGCTGACGTTCGGGCTTGGGTTCAACCTTTGGTTCAAGCTTTGGCTCAAATCTGGGTTCCGACTTGGGTTCGGGCCTGGGCGCCGGCTTTGCGGCCGCGATGACGGGTTTTGCCGCAACCGGAGCCAGCGGCGGCGCAGCCAGCTTCACATCCTCTTCGGCGTCCTCTTCCTCGGCTTCTTCCGTGCGCGGCGGCGCGGGCGGCACGGCCTTTCCCTGCATCATCGCCGCCACGCGCGGCGAAATTCCCTTGGCCCGCTTTTCCTCGGCCGCGCCATTGCCCAGGAAGGCCAGCACATCTTCCGCCGTGCGGCAGATGCGCGCCTTGCCCGACCAGACCAGGATCGGCCCGTTGATCAAGGTGGGATGCTCGTGGATGCCGGTCAGGAATTCGCTCTCGCTGATGAAACGGTCATCAAGCTGCAGTTCCATGAACAGGGGCTCATAGCGGCGGGCGAGCGGCTGATTCGCCTCGCGCAGCATCACCGACAGCTTCTTCAATTCCTCGCGCGGCGGCGGGGTGACGATGTAATCGACATGGCGGGTGGCAAAGCCCGCGGCCGAGAGGGCAGCCATCACATCGGCGGCGTCTTCGTCATCTGTCTCATAATAGAGCGTGGCGCCGGGCCTGGACGTCTCGCGCACCATCTCGCGCACCGTCTCGCGCGCCGTGTCGCGCACGATCTCGCGCAAGGGCTCATCCAGAAGCGTCAGCTTGACGGCCTTGGGGCCCCTGGCCTCCTGTTCGGCCTCGAAGGAGACGCGCTGCCCCGCCTTCAGCGAGCTTTCGCCCGATGCGGTGACGGTGGCGGTGGGAACGAACACCTCCTTGCTGCCATCGTCCGGCGTGATGAATCCGAATCCCTTTGTCCCATTGAAGAACTTGACGGTGCCCTTGATCATGAAACTCCTGCAGCGGAAGCAATATGTGCGGCCGGCCCGCACAGGGTACGAATGGGGCGGCCGGCGCACCACTCATGCCATTAATCGGCGTTGCGATGCGATGCAACCATCTGCGTGAGGGTTTCTGGCGCGACAAAAAGAGGGGGTGACAGGCAAAAATTTCAGGAGACACGCGGGAACGAACCAGCCGCGCGCCGCCTTGGAAATGCCGGCTTTTGCCTTGCACAGGATCCCGCGTTAAGCTTGTCCCGGGATGGGGCCCGAAATCGTGAAGCACGCCATCGTCGCGGTTGCCATGTTGCTGGCGGCGGCATCGTCCCTGTGCGCCGAAGTCCCCGGCGCGACCCGTGTCACACGGCTCTAGGAAATCGTCAAGGACGATATCGACATGGAGGCCGCGCCGGATGGCCGATTCTGGGAACTGGTCGAGGTGCATTACCGCTCGCTGACCAGCCAAGGGGGTGGAGACGTTTCAAAAGATCACCCTGTCCTCGCCGGGCTTTGAGGACACGCGCACAATGACCGTGGTGTTTCCCAACCTTGAGATCTGCGATGAAGCGGTGCTGATCTACAGCAGCCAGCAGCTGGTGCCCTGGTTCTCCAATGTCTTCGCAGCAACGAGATTCACTATACCATCCATTGCAACGGCGGCTGACACCACCGCTTGGCTCCGAGGGACAATCACACCAGCAACCTGGCTTCCTCGGCCGAAACCAGACGACCCAGCTTGCCGGCCTCATGCAGGTCGCCGAACACCTCGATGCGGATGGACTGATCGATGTGACCCACACTGACCGGATCAAAACCGCTGGCCGTGATCAGCCTGGCGACCGCGCGGCCGCTTTCCGGATAATCGGTGGCATAGAACAGGACCGCGCGTTCCGGCGAGCGGTTGGCGCCGCTTTCCAGCGATTGCGCCACAAGCGTGCCGAAGGCCTTGACCAGTTCGGCGCCTTCCGGAACCAGCCCGGCGATGATCTGGCCGGCGGACTGGTCGGCGGGGATGATCTTCTTGAAGCCGCCCTTGCCGTCGGGCGCGATCGGATTGGAGGGATCGACAAGGATCTTGCCCTCGATGCCGGGGCGATGATCGACCAGGAACTGCTTGATCGCGTCGAAAGAGATGGCAAGCACGATGAGATCGGCGGCGTCCACCGCCTCTTCCACCGGCATGGCCAGGACCTTGTCGCCAAGCCTGGCGGCCAGCGCCTCGGCCTTGGCCATGTCGCGTTCGGCGACGATGATGCGTTCTCCGCCGGCCGCCAGATTGGCGGCAACTTTTGAACCGATATTCCCAAGACCGATGATCGCGGTTTTCATGGCGGCTCGCTTTGTAGCTTTTCGGCCGGCAAGCCTCGCATCAATCCGGCGCGTTATCCAATGAACAACGCGCGGAACCCGGTCTTTTGCTGCATCAAATATGGGCAGACTGGCAGGCGCTGGCGGCCGCCATCCCGCTCATCCCGCGAAGTCCGCGCGGTCAGTGGCTCAGCATGTTCACATGCTTTTCCATCGACACCTTGGCGCCGTCGGGGCCGATGTCGAAGCCGCTGGCATGCAGGTCGGCCCACTGCTTGTTGGTCATGCACACCCTGGGGCCCATCAGCGCGGAGTCGGTGCGCCGCTGCGGCGGCCGGCAATAGGTGGCGTCGGGATCGGTCGCGCTGCCCTGGTTGGATTGCGCATCGAGACTGGGCAGTGCAGGCGGCGCGATGGTGGTCTGCACCTGCGCCAGTGCGGGCAATGGCAGAAACATAAGCAACAAGATGGCTTGAGCTTTGCGCATCGAACACCTCCGAGCTTTGCCCCATGCTAGGGGGCGTCGTGACCGTTGCAATGGCGGCCCGTGCCTGCCGCATGAAAAGCGTGTCAGTCAGGAATGAACAGCAGCTGTTTGATGGTGAAGAACGTCATGGCAGTATCCGGAAGCCCATGGCCGATATTTTCCCGTCCGCCGTCAGGGGCGAGATGCGCCACTCGACCTGGCCGCGCTCGAACGTCACGGTATAGATGTCCTGGCCGCCCGGTCCCACCTTCTTGAAGGCCAGGGATTTGAGTGCGCCGAGCCCCGCGATAGTCTGTTTGGTAACGGGCCATTGCGCGCGGCCGATGGTGGCAAGTGCCGGCATCAGCGGGGCGTAATCGCGCTCACCGGCCACCATCGATTCGACCTGGTGGCGCAGCGCCGCTTCGGTGCCGAGGCTGGGCGTGTTGTTCCTGATGCGCTCGGCCAGCGCGTCCTCTATCGCTTTCGCGACGTCCTCGCTGATGCGGGGCGCGGGCTGTTCCAGCCCGGCCTGGTGCAGCACCAGCCCGGTAACATGGCCGCCGGCGTCGCTGTCGAAGCTGATCTGGGCGCGCACTTCATTGCTGAAGAACTTGGTCTGGCTTTCGGGGAAGACCTCGACCGCGACCTGGCCCGTCAACCGGCTCAGATAATGGGAGCCGTCGCGCGTGATCCAGAAGACGACGGACGGGCCCAGCTGATATTCGCCCACGAACTTGTCGAAATCCTTCGGATCGAAGGGCACGGACTGGCGCGGCACGGCCTGTTCGGCGCGCAATTCCGCCATATGTTCGGGGGTTATGACCGTCTCTGTCTGCGCCAGCGCGGGGCAGGACAGAAACCCAAGCAACACGAAGCCCAAAGCTTTACGCATCGCACACCTCCAGCCTTGCCCATGCTACGGAACCGCGTGACGGTTGCAACCGCAGCGCCATGAAATTCATATCGATCACGTGCACCTGTTATCAGCAGGCCAGCCCGGAGTTGCAGCCATGGAAGGTGCGGAATTTTTCCGACGCCACCACGCTCTCGCCATCCGGCCCGATATCCATGCCTTGCCGGTGAAGATCATCCCACTGCTGCTGAGGCTTGCACACCCTTGGTCCATAGAGACGTTGACCCGGCAATTGTTGCGGCGGCCGGCAATAGACCACGTCCGGGCCGGTCGGGCTGCCCTGATCGGATTGCACATTGAGGTTTGGCAGAGCGATGGTGCTCTGCACCTGTGCCAGCGCGGGCAACGGCAAGAATATAAGCAACAAGAGGCACAAAGCTTTACGCATCGCACACCTCCAGCTCTGCTCATGCTACGGAGCACCGTGGCGGTTGCAACCGTGGCCACATGAAATGCCTGTCACCAGGGAAGACGCCAGCCCGCAAAAACTTGGGCAAATAGCGCCGCTGTCCTGGCATGCGGCACCTCCTGACAATCAATCAGCTCACCTCTGAAAGAAAAGCACATCCACTTTGCCAGTGGCGTCCAGGGCGCCGATGTGCCACCGGACTTTCCTGTTCTTGAACGTCGCCACATACACGTCTGTCTCATTTCCTCCGCCGCCTTCGAAGGCAAGGGATTGAAACGCGCCCAGCGATTTGTAGAACGTTTGCTGGTCCGGCCATTGCTGCCGTACGGCATTGGTCAGAAACGGCCCCATATCGCTGTAATTCGGCGTTCCATTCTGGATCCCCGCAATGTGACGGCGCATCCATGCCTCCGTGCCCGGATGCTGTGGCGCATGTGGCACCAGGACGTCGGTATGGAAGAGGCCGTCCAGCTTGCCGTCCGTCAAAGGCGCGGCTTGGATGGTTTCCGTGCCATTGGCGAATGTCGCATGGTATACGTCCCATCCCCTTGCGTTGACCTTCTGGAAGGTGATGGTCTGCAGGGCGCCAAGGGCTTTCGCGGTTCCGCTGATAGCCTTCCATTGATTCTGGGTGGCAGTCTGCAGGCGCTGCGACATGACCTCCAGTGGCGGATTGCCGGACAAGGCGCCGTCCAGTTCGCGCCGTATGGCGGCCTCCAGGCCCGGGCTTGGGCCGTTTCCGTCACGCTTGATCGCTAATCCGACGTTAAATACGGGTCCGATCTTGCCGTCGGGCTGCAAAGGCCCGACGGTCCAGGCAACCAACTGCTTGTCGAATTCGACCAGATAGACGTCATTGCCGTTCTGGTTTTCCCGGAAGGCAATCGACTTAAAGGCGCCCCACCTCTGAATGCTGATCTGCCCACTATCGTAGTATTGGCGCACCACCTGCGCCAGACTGGGGACCATCGCGCTGTAGTCCGGCTGGCCTTTCTCCATGCTCTCGATCTGATGGCGCAGTGCCGCCTCGGTGCCCGGATGGGGGGCATCCACCGTCTGCGCCACGGCAGGGCCCTCGCCTGGCGGCGCGGTCAGCAGGCCCAAAGACAGCGGCGCAATCAGCGATCCCGCCGCCAGGCCCGCCAGCAGTAGCTTGCGCGCGCGCCCCAGCGGCCGCACCACGCTGTCCACGACAATCCGCTCGATGCGCTCCTTCAGGTCCGCGCCCGAAACGCCGGCAACGCAGGCCAGCGGGGAATGCGCATAGAGCCTGCACACCTTCAGGATGCTTTCGGCATAGACTTCCGGCGCCTGCCCTGCCGCCACCACCGCTTCGTCACAGGCCCGCTCGCGCTCGTGATTGAGGCGCGCACCCAGCCACCACACCAGCGGGTGAAACCAGAACAGCACCTCCACCAGCATGTGGATCGCAGCCCACAGATTGTCACGATGGCGCATATGGCAGGCTTCGTGCGCCAGCACCGCCTCCAGCTCCGCCTGCGACAGGCGCTTTTCAATGCCCTGGGGCAACAGCACCACCGGCCGCCAGATGCCGAACAGCCCCGGCTCCATCGGCTCGGGCGTGATGCGAATGGCGACGTCGCCGATCACGATGACATTGCCAGCCCGTGCCATGGCCGCGCGCAGCCCAAGCCAGCGCGACAGCCAGTGCAGCGCAATCGCCAGCGTACCCAGGCCCCAGACCGCCAGCACTAACAGCGACCAGTCAAAGGCGACATGGACCGCCGCCGGCGCCGCCAGGATATGCGCGTTCGCCACCGGCATCACCAACGGCTCCGCCATCGGCACAAAACCGCCGGGCACCGGCAGCGGCGCAGCAGGCCTGGGCAGCAGCCACGCACCCAACGCGGCAAGACCTGCAAACGGCACCAGGAATTTGACCGAGGCCGTGAACCAGACCCAGAAGCGCACCCGCGCCGCATTGCCCCGCAGCAGAAGCGTGAGAAGCCCCGCCGCGCCGGCAAACAGCGTGGACTGCCAGAGATGATCGAGAATGGCTGCGCTCACGGTTTTTTCCCCCTTTTATTTTTTAGCAGTTCGCGCAGATGCCGTTCGGCTTCCTGCACGTCTTCGAGCGTCAAGCGCCCGCTTTCTATCAGATGCGTCATCACCGGCTGGGTCTCGCCGCCGAACACCGCCAGGAAGTCGTCGATCAGGCGGCGGCGCGCGGCATCGCGGGGAATGGCGGCCTCGAAGATGAAGGCCGTGGCGATCTTCTTGGACCGGCGCACCGCCTTCTTGGCCTCAAGCCGGTTCACCATGGTCTGCACGGTGGTATAGGCCGGGCGCTTCTTTGCCGCAAACCGCTCCTGGATCTCGCGCACCGAGGAGGCGCCGTGCTTCCACAGCGATTCCAGGATCTGCATTTCCAGATTGCTCAAACGCGGCAACGCCATGTCATGCGCCCGTTACAAGTTAGGCAACGCTACTACATTGTAGTTATGAGTCAACGGCGCTTGCAGTGCAGCAAAAGCTAACCCGGCGCCGTGCCGACAGGGCAATGCCGCGCAACCACTCCATTTGTCATGCCCCGGCGAGCACGATGCTCAGCCGGGGATGACAGTCAGCTCGGCTACGGATCGATCAGACTTCCGCCGACCTGGCCCTTCTTCTTCAGCTCGCTCAGCCGGATCAGGCCCATATATTTGAACTTCTGCACCCGCTGACCGCGATAGGTCTCGGTGGTGAAGATGTCGCCCTTGGTGTTGGTGACGATGGAGTGCACGGCATAGAACTGGCCGGGCTGACGACCGCCGCCGCCGAACCAGTACAGCTCTTTCATCGACGCCCGGTCGAAGACATGGATGTTCTCGTTGGCGCCGTCGGAGATGTAGAGGAACTTCTGCGCCGGATCGCGCGAGAAGGCGATTTCCCACACCGAACCGTCGCCCTTGGTGTCCGGCTTGACGATGTACTGCTTCACATAGGTGCCGTCGGTCTTGAACACCTGAATGCGGTTGTTGGTGCGGTCGCAGACATAGATCTGCCCGTCATTCGACGGCTGGGCGCAATGCACCGGATTGCCGAACTGAGGCGAGTTCACGTCATAGTGCGGAATGGGGGTGTCGTCCGGCTTCTTGCCATAGGCGCCCCACATGCGCTTGAACTTGAGCGTCGCGGCATCCCACACCGACACGCGCTTGTTGCCATAGCCGTCGGCCAGGATCAGCTCGTTGGTGCTGGGAATGATGCGGATCTGGGCCACGCCGCGCACATTGTCGGTGTCGAGACTGCCCTTGCTGCCATTGGCCTTGCCGATTTCGCCCAGGAATTTCCCGTCGGGCGAGAACTTCAAAATGAAGCTGTCGTGATAGATGCCGATCTCGCCGCCGCCTTCGCGGAAGGGCGCGGGCGCGGGTGCATTCGGCTTGGCCGAAAACTGTTCGGCCGAGCCCGGCGGCGGCCCGGGCTGATAGGCGCCATTGCCGCCCAGCCAGACATTGCCGTCCTTATCGACGGTGATGCCGTGATTGGAGCTGGGCCAGTCATGGCCATTGCCCCTCACCTCGTCCCTGCCCCAATGGCGGATCAGATTGCCTTTGGGATCGAATTCCAGCACGTCGGGCGCGGCCACGCAGCAATCGGCCTCGTTGCGCGCGGCATATGATTCCTTCTGCTCCAGAGTCTGGGGCCGGTGCACGATCCACACATTGTCGTGCGTATCCATCGACAGGCCGATGGTCATGGCCAGCACCCAATGGTTGGGCATCGGCTTGGGCCAGAAGGGATCGACCTGAAACCAGGGCACCATGGGATCGCCGGCGCTGGCCTTGGCCTCTCCTTGCGCGGCCAGCGGCACGCTCGATCCCAGCGTGGCCAGCGCCGCAAGACAGGCGCCAGCCAGCAAATTCCGCGTCACATTCCTCATTATTCACTCCCCTTCATTATCTTATAGGCGTTATCTGCTCTTGGGCGGCGCTATCCGTGGTCCGGACAGTCGCTGCCATATTCGTTGAAGGCATTGACCACCGCATTGGCCTGATCCTGCGCGCGCCGCTCGGCGCGCTGGCTGACCAGGATGCGATGGTTTTCGATCACCAGCTCCGCCTCGCTCAGCGGCCTGGCCGCATGGCGCGCCGCCACATAATCATCGACGCATCTCTGAAACCTGCCGGCCGCGGCTTCATAGGCGCTGGCCCGCGCCATCGCCGCCACCACCTGATCGCGCGAGGAACGCGCGCCGTCGATCGGCTGCGGCATGGGCGGGGACTGGCAATGATCGCCGGCGAAGCTCTGGCTCAGCCACTGCGGATCGGGCCTGGAGTCCAGCACCTGGTCGCCGCGGCAGGTTGCGGCAAAGGTCTTGCCTTGCGCGGGCGCGGCCACAACGGGCGGGAGCGTGGCTGGCGTATCGCGCACCACATGGAGCAATTGCGGTGCCGCGGCCGGCGCAAGCGCGGCAACGGCCAGGGCGATCGGCTTCCACATTGTCGAAGTGCCTTTTTGGCCAGCAAATCACAGGCCCCCAACCTTGCCAACAGGGCATTTGTGACCGTTCCGCAGCGCAACATCGCCGGTCCCGGTCCGCCGCGAACACCGCCTGACGCGGCCGCCGGTCAGGGCAATCCCAGCCGGGCCAAAAGCCTTCGCCGTTGATCGTCATCCCTTGCGGCTCGTGCCTCGCTGTCGGGCGTGGGTTGTTTTGCGTCCGGCTCGGCGGGAAGCGGATCGGGTTCGGGCACGATCGTGCGCGGCGGCCACAGCGAATAGCCAAGCCCCGTGCCCATGGCCTCGATTTCCGCCTTGTTGTTCCGGTTCACCGGCACGCAGATGATGCTGCGCCCCGAAGCGGCGGCGTGATCCACCTCCTGGCACCACTGCCGGAAACTCGCGGGCGAGGATGGCTGCTCGATGGTGAAGCGGCGCGTCTCGCAATCCAGAATCAACAGACTGGGCACCTCTTGCATGGAGCGGAAACGGTCGAAGGCAAGATTGGCCAGATGCTTTTCGTTTTCAGTCGCCATTTTCTCCTCCCGGTTTGGAAGGGGCCGCACCACGGCAACCCGCGCCTGAAACCAGGCAATTCGCAACGTGCGCGGAAAGCTTGCGGGACAGTCCTTCATTCCAGTCTTCTGCAATGGCGATGCCAGTTTGCAATGGCGTCGCCAGCCCGCCGCAAGCGCCGCATGGACCGTGCGACTCGTCCGCCGCGCGCCCCGCCCTTGCAACCATTTGGGGAAAAAGCGACCGGGCTTTCTTATGCGGCTCTTATATTGTGCCGCCGGACAGCGTGTTTGTGCCGGTTTCGCCGCCTGCATCACGGTCTTGCCGTGTACGATCTCTTCCCAGGCGGGTGTGGACGTTCCGGCATCCGGCTGAAATGTCTGCGCGATTCCGCCTTTGACAGGCGCCACGCGCGAACCCGCCGTCGCCCAAACGACAGGCAGAACGCGCAATCGCCTGCATGAAAGCTGGGCAGCAACAGCGCAAAAGGCTTTGCCTTTCGCCGCCCGGTTCTTTTCGGCATGATCGCAACAAAGAATGGAACGCCGCGCCGGTCTTGCAGGCGTTCCGCAAGAACATGCTGGGGGGCTTTTCGATCATGGATGGCCGCATCTGTTGCCTGGTGCTCGGCGCGCTGCTTGCGACCTCGCCCGCCTTGGCGCAATCCAATGTGAACTGGCCGCTCTATACCGGCGATCTTTCCGGCAGCCGCTACAAGCCGCTCGACCAGATCAATGCCGCGAACTTTTCCAGCCTGCAGATGGCCTGGCACTTCAAGACCGACAACATCGGCAATCGTCCCGAATACAAGCTGGAAGGCACGCCCATAGAAGTGGACGGCGTGGTCTATGCCACCGCCGGATCGCGCCGCGCCGTGGTGGCGCTGGATGCAACGACCGGCGAATTGATCTGGGTGCATGGCGAGAAGGAAGGCGCGCGCGGCGCCGCTGCTCCCCGCCAATTGTCGGGCCGCGGCCCCGCTTACTGGAGCGACGGCAATCAGGCGCGCATATTATATGTCACGCCCGGCTATCGGCTGATCGCGCTGGATGCCAGGACCGGCCAGCGCGTGGCCTCGTTCGGCGACAACGGCGCGGTCGATCTGAAAGCCACCGACGACCAGAAGATTTCCCCCGACCTCACCACCGGCGAGATCGGCTGGCAATCCGCGCCTACCGTGGCGGGCGACGCGGTGCTGGTGGGCTCGGCCTTCCGCGAAGGCTTCACGCCGACCAGCTATCGCAACAACAAGGGCTCGGCCCGCGCCTATGATGTGCGCACCGGAAAGAAGCTCTGGGAATTCCACACCATCCCGCAAAAAGGCGAGCCCGGTTACGAAACCTGGCTCAAGGGCTCGGCCGACTATACCGGCAATACTGGCGTGTGGACCGAGATCACCGCCGATCCGGATGCAGGCCTGGCCTATCTGCCGGTGGAGTCACCCACTTCGGATTTCTATGGCGGCAGGCGGCCGGGCAACAATCTCTATGCCAACTCACTGGTCGCGGTGGACCTCAAGACCGGCAAGCCGAAATGGTACTTCCAGTTCATTCATCACGAAGTGTGGGACTATGACATGTCCTCGCCGCCGTTGTTGATGGACATCAGCGTGAACGGCAAGCCCATCAAGGCGGTGGCCGAGCCCACCAAGCAGGGCATGCTGTATGTCTTCGACCGGCTCACGGGCAAGCCGGTCTGGCCCATTCCCGAAAAGCCGGTGCCCAAGGGCGACGTGCCCGGCGAATGGTATGCGCCAACCCAGCCGATACCATCCAAGCCCGCGCCTTACGCGCGCACCGGCGTCAGCGAGGACACGCTGATCGATTTCACCCCGAAGATGCATCAGGAAGCGCTGGAGCTGGTGAAGAACTACAAGCTGGGGCCGATCTACACCCCGCCGGTCGTATCGAAAGACCCCGGCCCCAACGGCGGTGGTTTTATTGGTACTCTGGCGCTGGGCCCCGCCAATGGCGGCACCAACTGGCCGGGCGGCTCCTTCAATCCCGAGAGCCATACCGTCTTCGTCTATGCCTGCAATTCGTGTCTTTCGGCCTATGGGCTGGTGACACCGCCGCCGGGCATGAGCGATCTGGAGTATGTCGAAGGCCATGCCGGCGAGCGGGTGGTGATGATCAATGCCGCGGGCGCCGACCAGGGCGCCGATGCGCCGCTCAAGCGGGCCGCGCCGCCTGCCGCGCCAACGCCGCCCCCGCTGCCGGACGCTCCGCCCCCGGCAGCACGCCGCAGCTTGACGGTGGAAGGCCTGCCGCTGGTCAAGCCGCCTTACGCCACCATCAGCGCCATCGACCTCGACAGCGGCAGGATCCTCTGGCAGACGACGCATGGCGAGACGCCCGATTACATCAGGAACAGCCCGGCGCTGAAGGGCATCACCATCCCGCGCACCGGCCAGACCGGTTTCAATATCGGCACGCTGGTGACCAGGGACCTGGTGATCGCGGGCGACGCCAATGTCACCACCACGCCGGATCATCCACGCGGGGCGATGCTGCGCGCCTATGACCAGAAGACCGGCAAGGAGGTGGGCAGCGTGCTGATGCCCGCGGGCCAGTCGGGCTCGCCCATGACCTACATGGTGAACGGCAAGCAGTACATCATGGTGGCGGTGTCGGGCGGCAGCTACTCCGGCGAATATATCTGCTATACCCTGCCGAACAATTGAGGCGCCCATGCGCAGACTTGTGATGACAGCGGCGGCCGCGATCCTCGCCGGCACGGCATTCGCACAGACAGGCCCGGCGCGTACACCGCCCGCCGACATGGCGGCGCTGGATGCGGCCGACAAGGCGACCGGCGTGCTGTCATCGAGCGCCAACGATCCCGCCAACACGCCCAACAGCCAGCCCAACACTTACGTCGCCGCGCCCGGCTTCTTCAAACTGCCGCCGGGGCGCACCATGGGTTCGTCCAGCGCGGTCGCGACCGACAGCCACGGCAATATCTGGATCGCGGACCGCTGCGGGCAAAATGACTGCGCCGGAAGCCACCTCGATCCCATCATGGAGTTCGATGCGCGGGGCAATTTCATCAAGGCCTTTGGCGCGGGCAAGCTGCTTTTCCCGCACGGCTTCTTCATCGACGCCCATGACCATGTCTGGGTCACCGACGGCCATACCGCAAACGGCATCGGCAATGACGTGCTGGAATTCGATGCCGACGGCCATCTGCTGATGACCTTGGGCACGCCCGGCGTCGCCGGCAATGACGCCACCCATTTCAACGAGCCCAATGCGGTGCTGGTGACGCCAAAGGGCGACATCTTCGTCAGCGACGGGCATGAGGCGGGCGCGCCGCACAATGCCCGGGTGGCGATGTTCGATGCGCGCGGCAAGTTCATCCGCCAGTGGGGAACGCACGGCATGGGCGGCGGCGAGTTCGATGTGCCGCATTGCCTGGCGATGGACACGGAGGGCCATCTCTATGTCGGCGACCGCTGGAACAACCGCATCCAGGAATTCGATCAGAGCGGCAAGCTGCTCAAGGTCTTCACCCAGTTCGGCCGCCCCAGCGGCATCTATATCGACAGGAACGACATTCTCTACGCCACCGATTCGGAATCCCGCAACGTGCCGGGCGGGTATGGCTGGCATCCCGGCTGGAAGCGCGGCGTGCGCATCGGCAGCACCCATGACGGCATCGTCAGGACCTTCATTCCCGACACCGATCCCAATCCCGATGCCGGCACCACCAGCGGCGGCGAAGGCATCTGGGCCGACGGCAAGGGCACGGTCTATGTCGCGGAAGTCGAGCAGAAGACGGTGGCGCGCTACACAAGGCCCTGACACTCAGCCTGCGACCGTTATCACTTCGACGGTGACATGGGACAGGGCGGCAAGGCCTTTCAACCTGTCACGATAAAAGGCTGGATCGCGCCCATGGCGTGTGGCGATTGAGATAGTCGCGCCCAGATGGCCGGGGCCCAGACGCCACAAATGCAGGTCGCCCACCTGATCGCCGTCGCTCTCCAGCGCGTTACGCATCTGCGAGACAAGCCCCCGATCGGGCACCATGTCCAGCAGGATGGCGCCGGTATCGCGCACCAGGCCATAGGACCAGCTCGCGATCACCAGGGCACCGAACAGGCCTGCGACCGGGTCCATCCACAGCCAGCCAAAGGCTCGGGCCAGAACCAGTCCGGTGATCACCAGTAGTGACACCGCCGCATCCGCGAGAACATGCACGATGGCCGCGCGCATATTGTTGTCGCGATGGGCGGCATGGTCCGCTTCGTCATGGTGATCGTGGTGATCATGGTCGTCGTGCCCCAGAAGCCAGGCGCTGGCAAGGTTCACCAGAAGTCCCAGGCCGGCGATGGGAATGGCTTCGGAGAAATGGATCGCCACCGGATCAAACAGGCGCGCCACCGCTTCATAGCCGATCAGGATCGCAATCATGGCCAGCACGATGGCGCTGGTGAAGCCGGCAAGATCACCCAGCTTGCCCGTGCCATAGGTGAAGCGCGGATCGCGCGCGTGGCGCCGGGCATAGCTGTAAGCGATGGCCGCCAGCAGCAGCGCGCCAGCATGGGTGCTCATGTGCAGGCCGTCGGCGACAAGCGCGATTGAGCCGAACAGAAGTCCACCCCCGATCTCGGCCGCCATCATCGCGCCGCACAGCGCAATCACCGCCCAGGTGCGCCGTTCACTCTTGCCATGATCCTGTCCCAGAAAGACATGGTCATGAGAGATGTCCATCCGTTCACGCCCCCAAATTTCACTTCCCATGCGAAGCCGCTGGGTGTTCGCGCTCCCATCTCTCCAGTTTCAGGTTGAGCGATATGCCGACCGCGCCCACCACCAGGCTGAGCAGGATCAGGAACACCATCGCCCACAGGCCGATCCGCCCCCGCGCCGGCCGCATCGCGCGTCGCAAGGTGCGGGCGCTTGGCCCCTGACGCCCCGGCCGGTGCTTCAGGATCATCACAGACTTGATCATCGCCGCCTCCTAAGAGAAGCGGCGGCTCCGGGCTCAATCGCCCGGAGCCGCCTGCCGTCAGAAAGCCTGAGAGACACCCATGAATAATCCGCGCCGCGCGCCATATTGCGGCGCGAACACGCCCACCCCGCTGCCGTTGCGGATCTGGTAGTTGGTGTCGCCGAGATTGACGATGTCGCCGCGCACCGTCAGGCCTTTCAGGCCCACATCGCTCATGTCGTGGCTGACGCCGAGATTGACGATGCCATAGGCCGGCACATGGCCGCCATTGGGGATGTTGGAGCCATCCGGTGCGGTGGCGCTCTCGCGAAGACCCGACTCGATCAGGAAGTTGGCTGAGAAGATGGTGTTCCAGGCGCGATAGGAGAGCCCGCCCGACGCCGTGCCCACCGATTCATGATCCAGGTTGATATAGTGGTTGGCGACATAGGCCAGATCGTCCGGACTGAAATTGAACTGGCTCGACACCCAGTCCTCGCCCACCGCATGGGTCATGGCGTAGTTCACATAGGCGTTGAAATTTCCCAGCGTATAGTCGCCGGTGAATTCCAGGCCGTACTGCCGTCCGCGCGCATAGTTGAAGGGTGTGAGGATGATGGGGGCACCGAACTGGCCCTCGTCGATCATGTCCTTCGACTTCTTGTAAAAGCTGTCGATGCCGAACTTGAACTGGTCTCCCACCATCTGGGTGAAGCCCATGTCGTAATAATCGGCCCGCTCGGCCTGGGGCGTGGTGTCGAGGGTGGTCGCCGGCGCATTGGTGGTGTTGGCGAACAGCGCGATGTCGGTGTTGCCGACAAGCTCGATGGGCGGCGGCGAGAAGTAGCGCGAATAGCCCGCATGCACCACGGTGCCATCGAATGGCGTCCACACCGCGTTGACACGCGGGCTGATCTGGTCGCCATGGCTGTAGGCGCCATACTGGTCATAGCGCACGCCGTAATTCACCGTCAGTTGCTGGAAGACCTTCCATTCGTCCTGCACATAGGTGCTGAAGCTCCAGGCATGCTTGGTGCTGTTGTCGTTGATGTTCAGCGGCACATCCGATGTCTGGCAGGTCTGGGTCGGATCGCTGCACAGCGGATTGGTATTGAGCAGCGCCGTATCCGGGCCACCGGAAGCGGTCGGCAACACCAGCGACGATGTCCGGCTGACCAGATCGTCGGCTTGATAAAGGAAGCCGAAACGCACGGTATGGCTGCCCAGATGCCAGGCGCCTTCGTCCTGGGTGCCATAGGCGATGTCGCGCTTGTAGGCGGTCTGGGAGATGCCATTGTAGAGCAGATCGCCCAGATTGTTGCCGCCCACCGTCGAGCCGGGCGTGTAGAACAGGCTGGAATAACGCCCGAATACCGACAACTGCCAGTCCACCGCGCCCGACGAGCGCAGATAGCTCAGCGTGGCGTAATGGGTGATCTCGCGCTGGCGCTCGTCCAGATTCTGGCCCGGGAACTGGGTTACGCCATTGGCCTGAGCCAGGTAATTGCCGCTGCCGCCGGGGTCCAATGGTCCAAGCCCGACCACACCGGCAATGCCCGAAGGCTGAAGACCCGGCGTGTCGGGAATCTGGAACATGTCGTTGGACGTGCCCAGGATCGCCGTGATGCTGGAGGAATTGTCGAGGAAGTCCTGCAGGAAGGCGAAGCCGTGCCACTGCTTGGTGCGGTCATGGTCGGGCGTGTGGGTGGCATAGGGCGCCTCGATGCCCAGCGAATTGGTATTGTAGTCGCCGCTGATGAAATAGTTGAGGTGCCCGGTCGAGCCGCCATAGTCGAAGCTGGGCTCAAGCGTGTTGTGGCTGCCGCCATACATCGAGACATGCCCGCCATTATCGAACACGCCGCTCTTGGTCTGGATGTCGATGATGCCGCCGGTCTGCAGGCCGTACTCCGCCGGCAATGCGCCGTCGATCAGCTTGACGGATTCCGCCAGCCGGGGGTCCAGCGTCTGCCCGAACACGCTGATGCCTTCCGGCAGGATGATGCCGTTGATGCGGTACTGCAGCTGGTTGTGCTCGCCGCGGACATGGAACTGGCCAAAGGAATCCTGCGCCACGTCGGGCATCTGCAGGATCACCGAGTTGAGCAGCTGGTTGTCGCCGCCGGGCTCGGCCTGAATGTCCTTGGCGGTGACGGTATAGGTGGAGGCGCCAAGCTGGGTCTGGATGCCGTTGCGCGCCGCCGACAGGGCCTGTGCGGTGACGGTGATATCCTCGGTCGACTCCGTGGTCTGGGCAGCGGCGGAAACACAGGACGCGGCCAGCAAGGCGGTCGTGGCAAGCAGGAAAGAACGGTACATACGCGAAATCCCCATATGAGGGACCCGTGCGGGTGCGACAGCATCACCGCGTTATCGGGTCGAAATGACTTCCATGGGTGAGAGGACCTGCGGCCGCGCGGGCCGCCGGTTGTTCACCCGGACGAGTTTGGAAATCAGATGCTGGGTGGCCCTCGGCCGCGCCAACTGTGCGAGACCGTGTCGTAATGCGGGCTGACGCCGGTGGTGACGTCGATGATGGAGACGGCCAGGATCGGCAGGAACCAGGCCGCCAGGCTCGGCGTCACATACTGGCCGCTATAGAAGGAGTGGCAGAGCGGGCAGCTGTCGCTGTCGTCGCTCACGGGCTGATGATGTTTCCCGGTTTGCGCCGCCACCTGCTGCGCGGAAACCGCGCTTGCTTGTTGATGAAAATGGGTCTGGGCCGCATAGGCCTGCAGGAACAGGGCCAGCGCCGCAAAGACGATCAGCAGCAGACGCGCCAAAGCCGGCCGTGAAACCGGCTGCCAGGACAGGCGCTGTGTGACTGTCGTCCCCTGCATCCCGTGGGTTCGCGTGACAATGAAGTGAAACTATAGCCAAGACCGGGCGCGGGGTCATCCCCGGACCCTGAGACAAAAGCACCTGAATTCCAGCCAATCCGCGTTGCCGGGGCGCCAAGCCGGGCCTAGGCTGGCTTTGGAATGTTCCGGGAGGTTCCATGATCCGCGCCTGGCTCGCCGCTTTTCTGATTCTGTTCGCCCTGCCCGCTCAAATCCTTGCAGTTCAGGCGCAATCGGGCAGCGCGCCCACCATTCCGCAAGGCGCGCTGATCCAGCCGGCCGAGCTGGCATCGATGCTGAAGGGCGGGCCCAAGCCCACCATCCTGCAGGTCGGCTTCAAGGTGATGTATGACGAGGCCCATATTCCCGGCGCGGTCTATGCCGGGCCGGGCAGCAAGGATGAAGGCATCGCCGCGCTGAAGGAAGCGGCCGGGTCCATCGACAAGGGTGGCGAGGTCATCCTCTATTGCGGCTGCTGCCCGTGGGAGCGTTGCCCCAACGTCGCCGCCGCCTGGCGCACGATGAAGGAGATGGGCTTCACCAACCTGAAGGTGCTCTACATTGCCAACAACTTCGGCGCCGACTGGGTGGAGAAGGGATATCCGGTAGTAAAGGGGTGAGCCGGAATGTTTGCTTGTCATTCCCGCGCAAGCGGGAATCCGAAGGCTGCGGCTCAATGGATGCCCGCTTGCGCGGGCATGACAATGTATTTTCTGTTGATCGCCACCACCCTCCCCGCTTCCGCTGCACCGCTCGCGCCCGGAACGATCGCGCCGCAATTCACCCGCACCGGCTTTGACGGAAAACAAGTTTCGCTGCCGCGCGGAAAACTGGTGCTGCTGGATTTCTGGGCCAGTTGGTGCGCGCCCTGCATCGTCGAGCTGCCGCATCTGATGGACTTGCAGAAACGCCATGCGGGCAAGCTGCAGATCATCGGCGTGGCGATGGATGACGATGCCAAAGCGCCCCGCCAGACGGTGGCGCAGTATCACGTCAGCTATCCGGTGGTGATGGGCGATGTCGCCATCGGCAAGCTCTATGGCGGCGTACTGGGCCTGCCGGAAGTCTTCCTGATCGCGCCCGACGGCAAGGTGATCAAAAGCTGGCGCGGCGACTTCAAGCCGGGCGAGCTGGACCAGGCCATCGCCACCGCGCGCCACGCGAAGTGACTATTTCCGGTCATTCTTCGATGACTTGCAGCCATGGCTCGATTATACTTTGCGCACTCCCAAATCCAGGAAGTATGGGGTTCAAGTTCTTAAGACAGAGTGGAAGTGATCAAGCCTGAGTTCTTGCTTCAGTGGCTTTTGGGACACAGGAAAATGAGGAGGCGTCCATGACCGTCGACATGAACAGGCTCAATGAATTTCTCCGCAAGGCCGTCGGTGATCTGGGCGCTGCCATCAGCGCCGTTCTGGTTTCCATCGGCGACGAGCTTGGCTATTACAAGGCCTTGGCGAAAGAGGCGCTGTCGCCCGCCGAGCTTGCCCGTCTCACCCACACCAACGAACGCTATGCGCGCGAGTGGCTGAACAATCAGGCCGCCGGGGGCTATGTCGAATACGATCCGGCATCCGGAAAGTATCGGCTGAACGAAGAACAGGCGCTCTGCCTTGCCGATCCAGCGGGTCCGGTGGATCTGCCGGGCGCCTATCTGATCGTGCAGGACCTGTTTCACATACGCGAACGCGCGCTGGAAAATTTCCGCAGCGGCAACGGCATGGAATGGGGCGAGCATCATCGCTGCCTGTTCCACGGCACCGAACGCTTTTTCCGCGCGGGCTATAACGCGAACCTGTTGAACGCGTGGCTCCCCTCACTGGACGGCGTGACGCAAAAGCTCGCGCGCGGCGGCCGGGCGGCGGATGTGGGATGCGGGCATGGCGCAAGCACGGTGCTGCTGGCGAAGGCCTATCCGAATTCGGAGTTCGTCGGTTACGACTATCATGGCCCTTCCATCGACACGGCCCGCCAGCGCGCTCACGAGGCCGGCGCCGACAATGCGCGGTTCGAGGTCGCGGACGCCACATCCTATGAGGGCCGCGATTTCGACCTGATCGCCTTCTTCGACTGCCTGCATGACATGGGCGACCCCGTCGGCGCCGCCCGGCACGCACGCGACGCCTTGAAGCCCGATGGCAATTGCATGATCGTGGAACCCTTCGCAGGCGACCAGGTGCAGGACAATCTCAATCCGGTGGGGCGCGTGTATTACGGCGCCTCCTCGCTTGTCTGCGTGCCGGTTTCGCTGGCGCGCAAGGGCCCCGCGCTGGGCGCGCAGGCAGGCGAAGCGCGCCTGCGCGAGATTGTCGTGACGGGCGGCGGCTTCGCGCGCATGCATCGCGCAACCGAGACGCCGTTCAATATCGTGCTGGAAGCGCGGCCGTGACGTGCGGCCTGCGCGGAGGCGGACGGTGAAAATGGCGACGCCGCCAAGGGCGCGGTCCCATGGCGGCGTGCCGGCTTTTCGTTATGTCTTCCCGATCGTTCCCGAAGCCGTCAGTTCACGACCGTCAGCTGATCTGTGTCGGTCAGGCTGATCAAGGGCTGTCCATCCACCCCGACCACGCCGGCAATTTGTACCGTGCGGCCATCAAGATCGGACAGGTTGGGGAAACTCGATTGATCGCCAAAGGGAATGAAACCGCCGACAGAGCGGGCCGCGTCGGGGTTTTCGATCTCGATATAGGTTCCCTCCGCGTTTTTATGAACATGGGCAACACCGCTTACCTCCGCGAGGGAGCCTTGCACCGGCAGGGACTCCGCCATGGCGGGAAGGCAAGACGCGACCAGGATGGCTGCAACAATTTTGAAACGCATGATTGACTCCGTTTGGTGACCGTGAGGGCGAGTTTACAAAAACCGGCGCGGCGACTTCTGGCCGGATGAGGATGAAAGGCGCTGGGCAAACGCCGCCGCGCCGCGAGGCGAAAGATCAGAAGCTGGACTGCTGCGGTGCCGGCGCCAGCGTGTCACGATCGAACGTGTGCTGCTGGTCCGCCGACAGGGTCCCGTAAAAGGCCTTCAACGCATCGCTGCGCTGGCGCATGCCGGCCAGATCCTGTTCGGCCATGCTGATCGCCAGGTCCATGCGCTGCGGCCCGTTCAGGCCCGGCATCCGCTGTTCGGCATCACGCTCGCGCGTCAGGTCCTGCGGATCGACGCGATAGGCCTGCTGGAAGCTCTGCCATGCGTCCTGCTGCGACGCGGTGAGCTGCAGGTCGCTGCGCAGATGATCGAGGAAGGGCGAGCCCGTAGAGGTCGAGGTCTGCGCCACCGCGCTGCCTGCCCACAGCGCGGCGCCCATCAGCGCCGCCGCGAATATTGAAACGCGTGTCTTCATATCCTGTCTCCTGTCCTATGGATCTCCGAGATTGTTCCGCTTAGCGATGACCACCGCCGCCGCCACCGCCGTGGAAACCACCACCACCGCCGTGGAAGCCGCCACCACCGTGGAAACCACCACCGCCATGGAAGCCGCCGCCATGGAAGCCATGGCCGCCAAAGTGGCCGAAGTGGCCATAACGGCCGCCGTAATAGCCGAAGTAGTAGTCGCCCCAGAACGGATCGTAAGGCCAATAGTCGTCATAGAAGCCGTAGTCGTAATAGCCGTTATAGGCATCGTCATAGGCGGGTCCGTAGTAGGTGGGCGCGTAGTAGCCGTAATAGGGGGCGCCATAGTTGGGAGCAGCGCACCCTGCCACCGCCAGCAGGGCCGCACCAATCGTCAGCATCCGGAGGTTTTTCATGGCAGTCGCTCGTTCAAGTTACGCATAGAGACATATGGAGCGACGCGCGATATGCAACACAGCCACGACGTCGCAGCTGTCGCAGTATATGCGTCATGCGCGAAATGCACCGGCTCTTACGCCGTAAATAAGCGCGGCGCGAAATCAGAATGAAGATGTGTTTATGCGCGTGCCGCGTTTGCGCCTTTTATCGGGCATCCTTGATGGCGCCGCCACATCGTTGCCGGATTTTTCATTACCGAGCCGTCACGCGGCACGCCATGGAGAGCGGCGTTGCGCGCGTGCGCGTGCCTTCGACCCGCACCCTAATAAAGCTCCGCCAGCGGCGCAGGCCTGGAGATGCCGCTCAACGCCTGCGCGGCACAACCGTCCTGCCTGCTGGTGGCGATGTCGCAAAGCGCCACAATGCCAACCAGCCGCTTGTCGCGATCCACGACCGGAAGCCGGCGAACCTGTATGTCGGCCATATTGGCGGCAACCTCGTCCACCTGCTGATCGAGAAAGCAGTATTTGACATCCGGCGTCATCACATCGGCGACCTTGGTCGCGGGGCCCTTGCCGATCGCCAGCCCGCGAATGACCATGTCGCGGTCGGTGATCATGCCGACCAGATGATCGTCCTCGCCAACCGGCAGCGCGCCGACATCCAGTTGCGCCATGCACCGCGCTACCGTCTTCAGGCTCTCATGCGGATTGACCACCACCACGTCCCGGCTCATCACGTCGCGTATCTGCATCTTTTTCTCCCTTCCGTCGCGTTGCTCTAGCGGCAACGGGAAGCGCGCCATTCTGTTGCGCGCGGGATCGCGATTTCCAGGCCCGCACGCGGGCGCGGCGCAATTGCGGCGCTTTATACGCCGTACATGCGCTTCACGATTTATGACGGCGAAGTTCCGTCAGCCCGCCGGCTGATAAGCTTTGCCATAAAGCGGCATGCCAGGCCTGGCGCCGGTATGCTGACCACGATCGACCACCACCACGCCATTGACGATCACGTAGGGAATGCCCTTGGCATAGGATTGCGGATGTTCGTAGGAATTGGTCTCGCCCACCGTATCGGGATCGAACAAGGTCACGTCCGCCCAATAGCCCTGATGCAACTGACCGCGATCGGTCAGGCCCAATATCTGCGCCGGCAAACCGGTCATCTTCCTCACCGCATCGGGCAAGGTCAGCGTGTGTTCCTCGCGCACGTAATGGCCCAACACGCGCGCATTGTTGGAATAGCTGCGCGGATGGGGGATCGGCGGCGCATTCAGGTTTAGCGCCGCGCCGTCGCTGGCGACCGCGACCCAGGGCTTTTGCATCACCATCTTCACATTGTCTTCCGACAGCGCGAAATAGATGCCGCTGACCTGGCCATGCTCGTCGGCTTCCAGCTTCAGCGCCGCATCGGCGGGATCGGACAGGCCCATCATCTTCGCCACCTCGATCACCGTCTTGCCCAGATATTTCTGGTTTTCCGGCTTGTTGACCTTGGCGACGACGATGCCTTCCCACCCGCCATGCTCGGTGGACCAGTCGATGAATTCCTTGTCGTGCTTGATCTTCTCCAGCACCGCGGGGTCCTGCAGCCGGTCGCCGAAGGCCTTGGGCCCGCCGGCGCGCGACCAGGTGGGGAACCACAGCCACCAGGGATGGGTCTTGGCGGTATAGGCATATTGGTTGGCGGTGATGTCCAAACCTTCGGCGCGCGCCTTCTCGATGCTGTCGAGATACTCAGTCATCTTGCCCCAGACCGGCTTGCCGCTGGCATAGAGATGGAAGATGTGGACGGGAACGTGCGCCTCGCGCGCCACGCGGAAGGCGAAGGCGAGTTCCTGTTCTTCCTGATAACCCTCGCCACCGATGTGCGAGGTGTAGTTTCCGCCCAGCTTGGCGGCCACCTTGGCCAGCGCGATCACCTCGTCGGGATGGGCCGGGCCGCCGCTGTCATAGAGCGTCACCAGACCCCAGGCGCCTTCGTGCATCGAACGCGCCAACAGGTCTTCCATCTTCTTGAGTTGCTCTGGCGTGGGGTCGGCATCGGAATAACCCATCACCACCCGGCGCAGCTGGTCCTCGGCAATGTGGGAGATCACATTGATCGAGATGCCCTTCTGCTTCAGCCGGTCGAAATAGCCGGTCAGGTTGGTCCAGTCCTCGCGCACCTTGCCCTGCCCTTCGACGGGCAACCCGTCGCGCGGCGCCACGCTCTGCTCTTCGCCCATCACATTCAGCGTCACGCCATCGCGCACCATGCTTTCGGCATTGCCGTCTTCCAGCAGCGGCATGTCGGAATGGGTGTGCAGGTCGATGAAGCCCGGCGCCGCCACCAGCCCCTTGGCGTCGATCACACGCTTGGCGCTGGCGGTGGAAAGCGGACCCGCCGGATTGCCGATGGCCGCGATATGCCCGTCCTTGATGGCGATGATGCCCAAGAACCAGGGGCTGCCGGTGCCGTCCAGGATGCGGGCGTTCTTGATCAGGATGTCGTAGGAGCCAGCACCGGACTGCGCCCAGCCACTGTCCGCCCCCAGCAGCGCCGCCAGACACACGCCCAAAGCCAGTTTCAAACTCTTGCGCATCGGCCCCACCCCGCGAAAACCCAGGACACAGGCTAGCAACAGGACGGCGACATTTTCCGGCAATAATCGGCGCGGGAATGCGCAATCGATTGGGAATCCGTCACAACCGGCTAAGGAAGTGACGGATTCTCAAACTGGCGCCTGGTTACGACTTTGAAGTCATCACCGCGGTTGCCTGGTCGAGTCTCGCCGCATAGGCCTTCAGCACCGCCGCCGTCATGCCGATATAGCGCGGCACATCGTCGAAGCGCTCCTCGGTGATGCTTTCGGTGATGCCCGGCATGGTGGTGACGCCATAGCCGATATAGCGGCCCGGCGCATAGATCAGGTTCTTGTACCAGGGCCGGCCCGGCAATCCGGTCTCATCCAGCAGCGTGGCGTCTATGTCGCGCATGATCGCCAGCACCTTCTTCTTCTGATCGGGCGAAAGATCGCCCTTGGCGGCTGCTTCATACTTGTCGGCGCTGTCTTTCAGCGTCGCCACCGCCGCATCCAGCGGCTTGAAGTCGAAGGCCGGCACCGGCGCGCGCGGGACCGGTGCGCCCTTCATGTCGCCGCCCACGATCGTATAAGCGTTGGCCGCCAGCAGCGCCTTTTGCTGCTCGGCGGCCGCGCGGGCGTCATCGGCCAGATTCTCGACCCGCTTCGTATAGCTCGCCATATAGGTGGCGAAAGCCGCAGGCCGCTGCAGCGGCATGTCGGCATCGGCGGCGGCGATCACGCTATGGCCCACCGTCTCGGCCAGCACCTTGCCATAGACCATGCCGGGATCGTCGAAGTTGGTGTGATGCTCGAAGGTATCATAGGCCGAGTGATAGACCCCGCCGCCCTCGCCTTCACCGCCAAAGCCGATGCTGAGCGTGGTCACCCCCGCATGATCGAGGAAGCCCGAGAAATCCGAACCTGATCCCGCCGCACCCATCGGCAGGCTGCTGGCGGGCGAAGACGCCGCCTTGGCCGCGGCCTTGATCTCTGCGCCCGCTTCGGGGCGCGCCGCATTGGTCAGCAACCGG
Organism: Rhizomicrobium sp.; assembly: GCA_036488555.1. GTDB lineage: Bacteria > Pseudomonadota > Alphaproteobacteria > Micropepsales > Micropepsaceae > Rhizomicrobium. Next base: position 3,707 of record DASXHL010000048.1, on the reverse strand, counting down.
TCGCGCGCGCGTTCGGCGACGGAGACATTGGCGGTGGGATCGGTGACGCCACGCGCAACGCCGGTGACGAACGCGCCCAGGTCCTGGCTGCCCGAGGCATTCAGGAAGCCCTTCGAATTGCCGTCGGTGTTGATGTAGATGACGGCCTTCTTCTTCAGGTCGTCCATATGCTGCTCGACCCATTCGGTCGAACCCAGCAGCATCGGCTCCTCGCCGTCCCAGCTGGTGTAAACAATCGTGCGCTTGGGCCGCCAGCCGCTCTTGAGCAGACCGCCCAGCGCGCGCGCCTCATCCAGCAATGCCACCTGTCCGGATTCCGGATCGCTGGCGCCGGCCACCCAGCCGTCATGATGGTTGCCGCGCACCACCCACTGGTCGGGATATTCCGAACCCTTGATGGTGGCGATCACGTCATAGACGGGCTTGAGGTCCCAGTTCGACTTGACCATCAGGTGCACCGCCTTGGTGCCCGGCCCGACGCGATAGGTGATGGGCAGCGCGCCGCGCCAGTTTCGCGGTGCGACCGGCCCATCCATCGCCGACAACAACACCTGGGCATCGGCATAGGAAATCGGGAGCGCCGGAATCTTGACGATCGATCCCGCCGTCTCATGCGTCAGCCGCTTGGCGTTGGCGGTCGCGGGAATGCCCGGCGTCAGCGGATCGCCAGGATAAAGCATCATGTCCATCGCCGAGCCGCGCTGGATGCCCTGGGGCGGACGCATCGGTCCCTTGGGATAGGCATCGCCCACCGCGTATCCGTCATCGGCGGGATCGGAATAAATGAGACAGCCGATGGCGCCATGCTTGGCGGCGAGCAACGGTTTCACCCCGCGCCACACCTGACCATAGCGGGCGATGACGATCTTGCCCTCGACGCTGACGCCTTCCAGCGCCAGTTGCTTATAATCGGCCTCGGTGCCGTAATTCACATAGACCAGCGGCGCGTTGACATCGCCGTCGCCCTGATAGGCGAGATAGGCGGGCAGCTCGTAATCCTTGAAGCGCGCGGTGGAATCGCCGGGGATCGGCTTTTCGGTCAGCGTCGCCTTGAAGTCGCCCATCTCGACGGCCTCGGAGATTGGCGTGGGGAACAGGACCTGGAAGGTCTCCACCCTGGTGTCCCAGCCCCAGGACTTGAACTGTTTCACGATCCAGTCGGCGACGAACTTGTCGTGCGGCGAGCCGACTTGATTGGGCTCGGCCGCAAGCAGCTTCAGCCAGTCGGTCTGGTCCTTGGAGCTGATCTGGCTGTCGAACCGGGTCAGAAGATCGGGCCCCTGCGCCTGCGCGCTGGTGCCAAGCAAAAGCACGGCAAGACCTGCCAGAACACGCCGCTTCATGGAGCCCCTCGGGGATAAAATCGACGCTTGAGGCTAGCAAGAAAGGCACCGCCCCGTCCCATGCGGGCGTTTGGGGAATCCGGCTATTTTGACGCTGGCGCCGGCGCGGATTGATGGATATCGGCGAGCGCCTTGGATTTGGGCGCGATCTCGGTTACCGCTCGGAAAGGAAAAACGTCCCAGGACCAAGCGTCTCTTGAACCGACCTTCCAGCGCGGCCTCCCCCGATGCCCTCAAGCGCATGCTGCCCTGGCTGGTCGCGGTGGCCTTCTTCATGGAGTCGCTGGACACCACCATCCTGAACACCGCGGTGCCGGTGATCGCCCGCGCGCTGGCGATTTCGCCGCTCAACATGAAGTCGGTGCTGGCGAGCTATACGCTGAGCCTGGCGGTCTTCATTCCGGTCAGCGGCTGGATGGCCGACCGCTATGGCACCAGACGGGTCTTCGCCTCGGCCATCGGCGTCTTCACCCTGGGCTCGCTGCTCTGTGGCCTTGCGAGCAATGTCCACATGCTGGTCGCCTGCCGCATCCTGCAAGGCTGCGGCGGCGCCATGATGGTGCCGGTGGGCCGGCTGACGCTGGTGAGAACCTTTCCCAAATTCGAGCTGGTGCGGGCGATGAGCTTTGTCGCCATTCCCGGCCTGGTCGGTCCGATGCTGGGCCCCATCGCCGGCGGGCTGATCGTCGATTACCTGCACTGGCGCGCGATCTTCTTCCTCAACCTGCCGGTCGGCATACTGGGCCTGATCCTGGTCTATCTCCATCTGCCGGATTACCGGGAAAAGACCAGTCACCCGCTCGACATCATCGGCATGATCCTGTTCGGCGGCGGGATCGCGCTTTTGTCCTATGTGCTGGAGATCTTCGGCGAACATTCGCTCAACACCGGCGAGGTGCTGGGGCTGCTCGCCATATCGCTCGCCCTGCTCTTCGGCTACGCCCAGCATGCCCGGATCACAACCTGGCCGCTATTGCAGCTCGGCCTGTTTCGCATCCGCACCTTCGCCGCCGCGGTCAGCGGCAGCTTCTTCACCCGGCTGGGCATCGGCGGCGTGCCGTTCCTGCTGCCGCTTCTTTATCAGGAAGGCTTGAGCCTTTCGCCGGTGCAATCCGGTCTTTTGATCACGCCCCAGGCGGCGGCGGCGCTGAGCACCAAGTTCATCATGCCCACGCTGCTCAGGAAATTCGGCTATCGCACGATCCTGGTTTCCAACACCGTCATCCTGGGCGTGATGCTGATGCTGTTCGCCACGATAGACCGCCAGACGCCGATCTGGCTGATCCTGGTGCAGGCCTTCTGCTATGGCGCGCTCACCTCAACCCAATATACCTGCATGAACACGCTGGCATATGCCGACACCACGCCCGCACAGGCCAGCGCCGCCAGTTCCATCGCCAGCACCCTGCAGCAGCTTTCCATCAGCTTCGGGGTGGCGGCGGCCGGCCTCACCACCATCGTCTTCCTGCCCGACCGCAATCACGTGGCCACCGGCCAGATCATCACCGGGCTTCATCTGGCCTTTCTGGCGCTGGGCGCTTTCACCATCCTGTCCACCATCATCTTCCGCCGTCTGAAGCGCGATGACGGCAGCGACGAAACCCGGCCCAAGGACATTCATTTGGGCTGATCGCGTCAGCCCAAATGCACGCGCCGGAGCCTGAGCGCATTGGCGATCACGCTGGCCGAGGACAAGGCCATCGCCGCGGCCGCGATCACCGGCGAGAGCAAAAGACCGAAGGCGGGATAAAGCACGCCCGCCGCCACCGGCACGCCGACCGCGTTATAGGCGAAGGCGAAGAACAGGTTCTGCCGGATGTTGCGGATGGTGGCGCGGGACAGCGCGCGCGCCCGCACAATGCCGGTCAGATCGCCCCTCATCAGCGTGACGCCGGCGCTTTCCATCGCCACGTCGGTGCCGGTGCCCATCGCGATTCCGACCTCGGCCGCGGCCAAGGCGGGCGCGTCGTTGACGCCATCGCCTGCCATGGCGACGATCCGGCCCTGCTTCTGCAGCCTGGTGACGACCGCGCTCTTCTGATCGGGCAGGACCTCCGCTTCCACGTCCGCGATTCCGAGCCGCCGAGCCACCGCCTGGGCCGTGGTCCGATTGTCTCCGGTCAGCATGATGACCTTGACGCCTTCGGCCGCCAGATCGCGCAGCGCCTCCGGGGTCGATTGCTTGACGGGGTCGGCGATGGCCAGGATGCCGGCCAGTTTGCCGTCCACCGCCATGTTGATGACGGTGGCGCCTTCGCCGCGCTGTCGCTCGGCTTCGTCCTCCGTGGCGGACGTGTCCACGCCCTGCGAGCGCATGAACGCGGCGTTGCCGAGCAGCACCTTCTTGCCCTCGACGGTCCCGAG
>DASXHL010000021.1:0-93778 GCA_036488555.1 Rhizomicrobium sp. | reverse complement strand
GTGGCACCACCGACATGCCCGCGGTCTTGGCCTTGTCGTTGTGACAGGCCGTGCAGTACTGCATCAGCATGTGCTTGTGATCGTCGGGCGTGACCATCTGCGGCACCGGCTGGGATGCGGGCGCCGTATTCGAAGCCACCTGCGGAGCCGGCGTCGTATCAGCCGACGCAGCCCCCAACACGCCCATCAATCCCGCAACGGCAGCGGCGCCAACGGCAAATCCGCCAATCCTGCCCAATGACATCTATGACCAACTCCCTGCGGCTGCGGCAATTTTTGATGTGCCGAGTCCAAGCCCTCGCTTCTTATGTCCGATCCCATTCTCAAAGTGAACTCCCGTATTCAGAAGGAACTTTGCTGCAAGTGCGAACGCGGATTTCCATTCCAACACACGCCACTGCCCGCGGCCTGAAACAATGGGTTAGCTTGCACACAAAATGGGAGGCAAAGAATGGACAGACGAGCACTATTAACTTCGTTGGGTGCCGTGGCTTTTGCGGCGCCGGTGCGGGCGCAGGAAACGCCGCACTGGAGCTCGCCGGTAATCGACATGCATTTCCACATGCGCCGCTCGCCGGAGTTGAATGTCGCCCATCAACAGGGCGCAGGCATCATCGCCGCCAACCTCCTCGTCCGTACGGACTCCGCGCCCGACGCCAAGGCCTTGCAGGCGCAAAACCCGGTCATGTTCCCGAGCTGGTTCGGCTCGACCGATGTTGCCAAGCCCGAAGCCGAACAATTGCTGACGGTGGCGGTAAAATCCGGCGCCAGGGGATTTGGCGAGCTGAAATATCCGGTGGCGGCTGACGGGCCGGAAATGCGCCGGGTCTATGACCTGGCGGCGGAACTGGATGTGCCGGTGCTGATCCATTTCCAGGAAGTCAGCCAGGCCGCGGCGGCTGGTGGCTACAACACCGGCGTCAAGCGCTTTGGCGCGATCCTGAAGGCGTATCCCAAGACCACGTTCATCGGCCATGCCGACGCCTTCTGGGCCAATATCAGCGCCGACTATCACGAACAGGATGCCTATCCGACGGGACCGATCGTGCCGGGTGGTATCACCGAGAAGCTCCTATCGGACTATCCCAACCTGTTCGCCGACCTGTCGGCCAATTCGGCCAATAATGCCCTGTCACGCGATCCCGCTTTCACGGTGGATTTCCTGAAACGCCATCAGGACAAGCTGCATTTCGGCAGCGACTGCAACTGCGACGACGGCAAGGGCGGCGGCGCAGCGCAGAATTCCGACCGCGTCGCCCCGCGCATGCGCGGCAAATGCGTGGCGCAGGAAACGCTCAAGCTTCTGACGGCTTCAACCACGCCGGCGATCTTCCGCAAGCTGGCCTGGACCAATGCCCATCGATTGATCGGGCTGCCGGCTTAAAGCGCAATCGGGTGAAGCGCATCGCGCCTCACCCGGAAATTGCGCGGCAATCGAAAAATTCAGGGTAGCGCGAACACGACCAGGCTGTCGCCGACCGGAGGGCTGTGCACAAAAGCCCCACCGGTCGCCACCACGGCGACGTATTGCTTGCCGTCCGTGCCCTTGTAGGTGACGGGTGAAGCATGCGCCGAGGCATCGAGCTTGAAAGTCCACAGCTCCTTGCCGGTCTTGGTGTCGAAGGCGCGGAAACGGCTGTCGTCGGTGGCGCCGATGAAGATCAGGCCCGATGCCGTGGTCAGCGGCGCGCCCAGGTTTGGACGCCCGGTATTCTGTTTTCCTTCGGGCATGATGTCGCTCACGCCCAGATTGACGCGCCAGGCGACCTTGCCGGTGTTGACGTTCACCGCCCACAGATCGCCCCATGGCGGGTCCTGGCAGGGATAATAGCCATGGCCCGGTATCTCCTGCTCGAAGAAGCTGTCGGGGATATTCGCCGAAGCCCAATAGCCACCCTTCTTTTTCTCCAGCTGTTCGATCGAGCCCATCTCCTGGGTGTTGACGATGAAATAGCCAAGCTTGGGATCAAACGCGCCGCCGCCCCATTCCGGGCCGCCGCCCGAACCGGGGAAGCGCGCGATCTGGGAATCGCTGGTCAATGGCGAAAAAGGCACGCTGTCATGCAGATGGTGGGTGGCGATCAGCTTCTCGCAGAAATCATGCAGCTCAGGCGTGATGTTGGTCACGTCGGTCGCCGCGGTGAAGCTCTGCCTCGTCGCCAGCGGCGGCGGGGTCACCGGCACGGGTTGAGTCGGCCAGGTTTCCTCGCCCTCGACATTGCTCTTGGGCACCGGCACTTCCTTGACGTCATAGAGCGGCTTGCCGGTCAGGCGATTGAGAATGAACATGTAACCCGACTTGTTCATCGCCGCGACGGCGGGAATGGTTTTGCCATCCCTCTTCACGTCAAACAGCATGGGCGGGGTGGGCTGGTCCCAGTCCCACACTTCGTGATGCAACAACTGGAAGTGCCACAGCCGTTTGCCGGTCATGGCGTCCACCGCCACCAGCGAGTTGCCGAACAGGTTGGCGCCATGGCGGTCGCCGCCCCAGCGGTCCGAAGCCGGCCCGGTGAACGGCAGGAAAACGATGCCACGCTTGTCGTCCACCGTGATCATGTTCCAGATATTCACGCCCGAGCGGTTCTCCGTACTGCCCGGCGCCCAGGTGTCGTAGCCGAACTCGCCTTTGCGCGGCACGGCGTGGAAGGTCCAGACCAGCTTGCCGGTGCGCACATCCCAGGCGCGCTCATCACCCGACACGCTGCGCGGCTCTTCCGGATTGGAGGCGCCGGTGATGATCAGATTGCGGTAGATGCCGGCGGGCGAGGTCAGAGCATAGTTCTTGTCATAGCCGCGCATGATCTCGGGCGTGCGCAGGTTGACGAAACCGTTCTCGCCGAACTTGGACGCCGGCTGGCCGATCTTCACATCGATGGCGACCAGCTTGCCGTCATTGGTGCCGAAAAGGATCTCCGGCGCATAGTCCTTGTCGCCGGGCCAGTAGGCAATGCCGCGCGGCGCCGGCCGCGTATTGCCGGGCAGCTTGTAGTTCCAAATTTCCTTGCCGGTGGTGGCGTCCAGCGCCACGATGTGGCCGTAAGGCGAGCCCAGATACATGATGTTGCCAACAACCAGCGGTGTCGTCTCCGACGTGGCGATGCGCGTCGCATCCGCCGGCTTCATGTGATAGGTCCACGCCACCTTCAACGAGGTGACATTTTCGGGCGTGATCTGGGCAAGCGGAGAATAACGCATCGCGCCGCGGTCATTGCCGTAATTGGGCCAGTCGGTACGCGCCTCCGGCGCAGCCGAAGCGCCGACGGCCAGCAGGCCCGCGATGCTCACGCCCAGGGCGCAGGCCGACCAAATCCGTTTTGACATGATGATACTCTTTCCCCTTCTCGCATGGGTCTTATGCCCTGCCCGCGTCTGTTTATAGGGAAACCGCGCTTTTGGCGATGGGTTTTGGCGGCTTCAGCTATCGGCGGCGCGCAGCCGATAGCCCACGCCCTGCTCGGTCAGGATCAGGCCGGGCTGCTCGGGATCGGCCTCGAGCTTCTGGCGCAGCGTGCGGACATAGATGCGCAGATACTGAACATCGGTTTCGCCGCCCCACACTTCCTTCAGGATGAATTTGTGAGTCAGCACCTTGCCGGCATGGGCGATCAAAAGCCTGAGCAGATCATACTCCCGAGGCGTCAGCTTCACCTCCGCACCCTTCACCGTCACGATGCGGCGCACCAGATCCACCGCCAGGTCGCCGCTCCTGAACAGCGGCTTCTCCCCCTCCTGCTGCAAGCGGTGGCGCAAGGCGACGCGGATGCGGGCGGACAATTCCTCAACGCCGAAAGGCTTGGAGACATAGTCGTCCGCACCCAGATCCAGTGCCGCGACCTTGCCGGCCTCGTCGTCGCGGCTGGAGAGGATGATCACCGGAATGGCGGCGCCCTGCCCGCGCAGCCGTCTCAGGACCTCAAGCCCATCCATGCCCGGCAGGCCCAGATCCAGCACGATCAGATCCACCGGATTGCGCTTGAGGAAATCCAGCGCCGCCTCGCCGTCGGCGGCCTCCTCGACGCGGTAGTCCTGCGCCGACAGCGCCGTCCTCAGGAACCGACGGATCGGCGGCTCGTCGTCCACGATCAAGACACGTAATGGATTCATGGGATGGGAAGGGCCAAGGGAATAGTCAGAGTGAAGATGGCGCCGCTCTTGTCGCTGCGATTGGCGGCGGTGATGGTACCGCCCATGGCTTCCATGAAGCCGCGGGCGATGGCCAGCCCCAGCCCGGTGCCGGCGCGCTTCTTGTCAGCCACCCGCACGCGGTAGAATTTGTCGAACACCCGCTCGCGATCATCCTCGGGCAGGCCCGGACCTTCATCCAGCACCTGTACGCGAACGAACCCGCCTTCGCGGCGCGCCCGCAAGGTGATGGTCGTGTCGGGCGGCGCGTATTTGGCGGCATTGTCCAGCAGATTGAACAGCACCTGTTCAAACAGTACCGGATCAAGCTTGAGCATGGGAAGGTCGGGAGCCAGTTCCAGCGCCAGCCTGTGGTTCTGCGTGGGCGCGCGGCGCAGCACGCTGCCCACCACATCATCCAGATCGATCAGGCTGAGATTGGGAGCCAGCGCGCCGGACTCCAGACGGGTCATGTCCAGGAGATTGGCGATGAAACGGTTGAGCCGTTCGGCTTCCTCCTTGATGGTGCCGACCAGATCATTCTGTTCCTCGGCACTGAGACTTTCGCGATAGGCCTTGAGCGATGACGCCGAACCCAGGATCGATGCCAGCGGCGTGCGCAGGTCATGACTGATGGAAGTGAGCAGCGCATTGCGCAGCTTCTCCGTCTCCGCCGCCACCCGCGATTTGTCCGCCTCCTCGGCCAGATGCAGACGCTCGATGGCAAGCGCCGTCTGGTCGGACAGCGAATCCAGCAGGCGCCGCTGGTCGGGCGTGAGCAACTGGCCCTCCTGCTCGGAATCCAGACCGATGATCGCGACCACGCCGCGCGCGGTGCGCATGGGAAGGAACAGCCGCCGCGCGCCCGGCAGGGTATCGGCGCCGCGCCCCGCTTCCTGGCCCTGCACGAAGGCCCATTTGGCGGCGGCCAGATCGGCTTCGTCCAGCGTATCTTCTGGCGGATAGCCAGCACGCACCATCAGCTCCTCGCCTTCCGGCATCAAGAGGACCACATGCAGGCGCAGCATGTGCGCCACCTGATAGGCTGTGGCCCAGAGCAGGTCGTCGAGGATGGCGATTCCGGCCAGCTTGCGGCTGAAGCGGTAGAGGTCTTCGGTCGTAGCCGCGCGCTGGCGCGCCACGATGGCCTGCATGCGTACGCGCGCCGTCAGGTTGCTGGCGGCGGCTGCCACCGTCATGAACACCACAAGGGTGATCACATTCTCCGGATCGGCGATGGTGAACGTATAAAGCGGCGGCAGGAAGAAGAAGTTATAGGCCAACGCGCAGATCACGCAGGTGAACAGCGACGGAATAAGGCCATAGGTCACGGCGCTGGCCAGCACCGCCACCAGCAGCACCAGCGCCACATTGGACACCGCCAGGCTCTGGCGCAATAAAAGCCCCACCGCCAGCGCCGTCAAACTCATGGCAAAGCTGCCGGCAAAGGCGCGCGGATCGAAGACGGGACGTTCGGGCGTGTGCCGTTTGGCGATCTCCTGCTTCTCGGCGCGATCCGGCATCACATGGACGCTCATCTCGCCGGCCTCGCGTACGATCTGCTGGGCCAGCGAAGGCGCGAAGAGTTCGCGCCAGCGCGAACCGCGCGAGGCGGTGGTGACGATATGGGTGATGTTGTTGGCGCGGGCGAACTGAATCACGCCTTCCACCTCGCTTGCCGCGGGTACCGTCGCCGCCATGCCGCCCATGCGCTCCGCCAGGCGCAGCGCCTGGGCGACGCGGTCGCGTTCGGCCTCGGTCACAGCCCCGCCGGTCTCGACATGGATGGCGGTCCAGGAGGCGCGCAGGCGGTCGGCCAAGCGCCGGGCATAGCGGATCGCCGCAGCCGCCCCCGGCCGCGCATTCACCGTCACCAGCAGCCGCTCGCTCGCCTCCCATGGCCCTGAAATGGCATGGGCGCGCATGTAATCGACCATCTGCGCGTCCACCCGCTGGGCGGTGCGGCGCAGCGCCAACTCGCGCAGGGCCGCGAGATTGCCGGGCGCGAAATAATTCTGCGCCGCGCGTTCGGCAGCCTCCGGCATATAGACCTTGCCGTCCTTCAACCGCTGCAGCAGGTCTTCCGGCGTCAGATCCACCAGCTCGATGTCGTCAGCCCGATCCAGGATGGAATCCGGCACCGTCTCGCGCACCCGGACATGGGTGATCTTGGCCACAACATCGTTCAGGCTTTCGATGTGCTGAACGTTGAGAGTGGTATAGACATCGATCCCCGCCGCCAGGATCTCTTCCACATCCATGTAACGCTTGGGATGGCGGCTGCCCGGCGCATTGTCATGCGCCAGCTCATCAACGAGGGCGAGCCGGGGTCGGCGCTGCAGGACGGCGTCCAGATCCATCTCCTGAAGAACCCGCCCCTTGTAGGGGATGCGCTTCTTGGGAACGGTCTCGATACCCTTGGTGAGGAGGTCGGTTTCCACCCTGCCGTGGGTTTCCACCACCCCGATCACCGCATCCACGCCTTCCAGCTTCCTGCGACGAGCCTGCACCAGCATCTCATAGGTTTTGCCCACGCCGGGGGCCGCACCCAGGAAGATCTTGAGCCGGCCATGGCCGCCCGAGCCCGCTTCCTTCAGCAGGGCGTCCGGTGATGGTCTGGAATCGGCGTCAGTCATTCCCCGTAGAGTTTAGAGCAAGTGTTGCGGCGAGGCGATCCGCCAGGAGCCGTGCGAAGGGCGTATCTGGCAATACGGCTGAGCACGGCGACGCCCCGGGTGCCCGCCGCAATGCTTCAGGATTTGTTCTGGGCATCCAGCGCCAGATTAAGCTTCAGCACATTGACATGCGGCTCGCCCATCAGGCCAAACAGCCGACCCTCGGTATGGCCGCCCACCAGCGCGGAGACATCGGCTTGCGACATATGCCGCGCCTTGGCGATGCGGGGCACCTGGAACAGGGCCGCCGCCGGGCTGATATCAGGGTCAAGACCGCTGGCGGAGGCCGTCACCAGATCATCAGGCACCGGCATGCCGGGGTTCTCGGCCTGGAGCTTGGCGGTGTCGGCGGCGATGCGGTCCTTCAGCTTCTTGGCGGTGGGAGAATAGTTGGAACCGGAGGAATTGGCGGCGTCATAGCCGTTGCCTGCGGCCGAAGGGCGGCCATGAAAATATTTCGCGGCCGTGAACTGCTGGCCGATCAGCTCGGAGCCGATCACCTGACCGTTCTTTTCCACCAGGCTGCCGCCCGACTGATGCGGGAAGATAGCCGTGGCGAGCGCGGTGAAGCCCAGGGGATAAAGCAGGCCGGTGATGAGGGTCATCACCAGGATCATCATGATGGCCGGACGAATATGCTGCATGGCGCGGTCCTCCTTAGACCAGACCGATGGCGGTAACGATGACATCGATGGCCTTGATGCCGATGAAGGGCACAACGATACCGCCCAACCCATAGATCAGAAGATTGCGGCGAAGCACGCTGGCCGCGCCCTCTGCGCGATATTTGACGCCTTTGAGCGCCAGAGGGATCAGCGCCACGATGATCAGGGCGTTGAAGATGATCGCCGACAGAATGGCGCTCTGCGGCGAATGCAGACCCATGATGTTGAGAGCCTGGAGCTGGGGATAGAAGGCCAGGAACATCGCCGGGATGATGGCGAAATATTTGGCCACATCGTTGGCGATGGAGAAGGTGGTCAGCGCGCCACGGGTCATCAGCAACTGCTTTCCGATCTCCACGATCTCGATCAGCTTGGTGGGATCGGAATCCAGATCCACCATGTTGCCGGCCTCGCGCGCCGCCATGGTGCCTGTGTTCATTGCCACGCCGACATCGGCCTGGGCGAGCGCGGGGGCGTCATTGGTACCGTCGCCGCACATGGCGACCAGCTTGCCCTTGGCCTGCTCCTCGCGGATCAGGCTGAGCTTGTTCTCCGGCGTCGCCTGGGCGAGGAAGTCGTCCACCCCGGCTTCCGCAGCGATGGCTGCGGCGGTCAGCGGATTGTCACCTGTGATCATCACGGTGCGGATACCCATCTGGCGCAGCGCCGTGAAGCGCTCGCGGATGCCGCCCTTGACGATGTCTTTCAGATGGATGACGCCCAAGAGGCGCTTGTCCTTGGCCACGGCAAGGGGCGTGCCGCCGGTTTTGGCAATGCGATCAGAGATGGCGCTGAGCGCTGCGCTCGCCTGCGGCGAGGGACCGGCCCAGGCCAGTACGGCATCCACCGCGCCCTTGCGGACCGAACCATCGCGCGAGTCGATGCCCGACAGGCGGGTCTGGGCGGTAAACGGCACAAAGGTGCCCTGCGCCGCGCCATCCTTCAGACCGTACTTGGTCTGGGCCAGGGTAACGATCGAGCGACCTTCCGGCGTCTCGTCGGCGCCGGAGGCCAGGTAAGCGGCTTCCGCCAACTCCTGTTCGCTGACCCCGTCCAGCGGCAAGAAGGCGGTAGCCTGGCGGTTGCCCAAGGTAATGGTCCCGGTCTTGTCCAAGAGCAGCGTGTCCACGTCACCCGCCGCTTCCACCGCGCGGCCCGACATGGCCAGCACATTGAAGCGCACCAGTCGGTCCATGCCGGCGATGCCGATGGCAGACAGCAGAGCGCCGATGGTGGTGGGGATCAGGGTGACGAACAGCGCCACTAGCACCAGCACGGTGATGGCGCCATTGGCATAGGCCGCATAGGCCGGAATAGTCGCCACCGCAAAGACAAAGATGAGCGTAAGACCCGCCAGCAATATGTTGAGCGCGATCTCATTGGGGGTCTTCTGGCGCTCAGCCCCCTCGACCAGCGCGATCATGCGGTCGAGGAACGTCGAGCCGCGCGTGGCGGTGATCCTGACCACGATATAATCCGACAGGACGCGCGTACCGCCGGTCACCGCCGAGCGGTCGCCGCCGGACTCGCGGATCACGGGCGCGCTTTCGCCCGTGATGGCGCTTTCGTCAACAGACGCCACGCCCTCGATCACCTCGCCGTCCGACGGAATGATGTCGCCCGGCTCGACCAGCACCAGATCACCCTTCTCCAGGAGCTGTGCCGGCTTGTTCGAGTAGAGCTTGGTCGCCTGATCGGCCAGAACCTTGGCCACCGTGTCGGAGCGCGTGCGCCGCAGCGTGTCGGCCTGGGCCTTGCCGCGGCCCTCCGCCACTGCTTCCGCGAAATTGGCGAACAGCACGGTGAACCAGAGCCAGAGATTGATCTGGAAGGCGAAAGCCAGATGCTGATGGCCCTGGGTCAGATCACGCAGGAAGAGGAAGGTGGTGAGCGTTGCAGTGATTTCCACCACGAACATCACCGGGTTCCTCGCCATGACCCGCGGATCGAGTTTCTTGAAGGCATTACCGACGGCTGGCCACAGGATGGCCGGATCCATCACGCTGCTCTGGGTTTTGGGATGTTTGGTCATGATTTTTCTCAGAAGAAGGTGCCAGCCTGCATCGCCAGGTGTTCGACGATGGGGCCGAGCGACAGAGCCGGGAAGAAGGTGAGACCACCCACGATGAGGATGACGCCGACCAGGAGGCCCACGAACAGCGGGCCATGGGTCGGGAAGGTGCCGGCGGAAGCCGGCACGATCTTCTTGGTCACCAGCGAGCCCGCCACCGCCATCATCGGCACGATGAAGAGGAAGCGGCCGATCAGCATCGCGAAGGCGAGCGTCGTGTTGTAGAACACCGTGTTGGCGGAAAGCCCGGCAAAGGCGCTGCCATTGTTGCCGGTGGCCGAGGTGAAGGCATAGAGGATCTCGCTGAAGCCATGCGGTCCGCTATTCTCCGGCCCGGCCAGCCCCGCCTTGGTCACCGCGGCAAGCGCCGTGAAGCCCAGGATGGACAAGGCCAGGATCAGGATGGCCAGCATGGACATCTTGACCTCCTTGGCCTCGATCTTCTTGCCCAGATATTCCGGGGTGCGGCCCACCATCAGGCCGGCCACGAACATGGCGACCACGGCCCAGATCAACATGCCGTACATGCCCGAACCCACGCCGCCGAAGACGATCTCGCCCAATTCGATGTTGATGATCGGGATCATCCCGCCGAGCGGCGTCAGGCTGTCATGCATGGCGTTGACGGCGCCACAGGAGGCATCGGTGGTAATAGTGGCGAACAGAGACGACATGGCGACGCCAAAGCGCACTTCCTTGCCTTCCATGTTGCCGATGGGCTGGGCAACATGCGCGGCGGCGACAGCGGCATTGCCCTGGGCTTCCGCCCAATAGAGCAGGCCCACGCCGGCCAGCATCAGCACGCCCATCACGGCGAAGATCGCCCAGCCCTGGCGAGTATCCTTCACCATATGGCCGAAGGTGTAGGTCAGCGCTGCCGGGATCACCAGAAGCGCCCACATTTCGATGAAGTTGGTCAGCCAGGTGGGGCTTTCAAAGGGATGTGCAGAGTTGGCGTTGAAGAAACCGCCGCCGTTGGTGCCCAGCATCTTGATCGCCTCCTGGGAGGCAACCGGGCCCTGCGCGATCAGCTGCTTGAAGCCGTCCAGCCCGATCACATGGGTGTAGCTGCTGAAGTCTTGCGGCACGCCCTGCCACACCAGCGCCAGCGCGATGAGAATGGAAATCGGCAGCAGCACATAAAGCGTGCAGCGGGTCATATCGACCCAGAAATTGCCCAGCGTCCTGGCCGAACGGCGGGCAAATCCGCGGATCAGCGCAATGGCCAGCGCAATGCCGGTGGCGGCCGAAAGGAAATTGTGCACCGTCAATCCCAGCATCTGCACCAGATAGGACATGGTGCTTTCGCCGGAATAGGACTGCCAGTTGGTGTTGGTGATGAAGCTAACCGATGTGTTGAAGGCCAAATCGGGCGTTATCGCCGCCTGTCCCTGCGGGTTGAAGGGCAGCGCCGTCTGGAAGCGCTGGATCAGGTAAAGCGAAACGAAGCCTGCAATGCTGAAGGCCAGCATGGCGATGGTATAGGTCGTCCAGTGCTGCTCCTCGCCCTTGACGCCGCAGATGCGATAGATGGCGCGCTCCACCGGCGCCAGGAACTTGATTTCGCCCTCGAAGACCTGGGCCATGTAGCGGCCCAGCGGCTTTACACAGACGATGACCGCCAGACAGTAGATCGCGATTTGAATCCAGCCATTCACGGTCATGTCAGAACCGCTCCGGACGGATCAGGGCGTAAATCAGGTAACCGAGCACCCCCAGCGTGACGATGGAGGCAAGGATATAGTCGCCGCTCATCACAGCTTCTCGCAGATCAGGGTGTAGCCAATGGCCACGGCGAAAAAGGCCAAGCCTGCAGCAAGGAAAATCGCGTCCAACATGCGCGCCTCCGAAAGTTCCGGAGCCGAATGTCGTTATGGATGCGTATAAGTTCGATGCGCTACGGGGATGCCATATATATAAAAAACATATAAATGGGCCTAGATCGCGCCCGCTTTCACCCGCTTCACTGCATAATCTGCGGCACGGGCCGTCAACGCCATGAAGGTCATGGACGGATTGACGCAGGATGTCGAAGCCATCTGCGAACCGTCCGTGACAAACAGATTGGCAGCATCATGGGCCTGACTCCAGCGGTTCACCACCGAGGCGCGGGGATCCTCGCCCATACAGGCGCCCCCCATCTCATGGATGGCATCGCCCGGCACATGCTCTTCATTGATCGAGCCGACATCGGTCAGCCCCGCCGCGCGCATCATCGCCTCGCCCTGGATGCAGGCGTCACGCATCATCTTCATCTCATTGTCGCGGAAGGTGACATTGAAGACCGCCAGCGGCACGCCGAAGCGGTCGAGCTTGTTGGGGTTCAGGCTCAGCATGTTGTCCTTGTAGGGCAGACATTCGCCAAAGGCCGTGAAGCGGATGGTCCAGGGACTATAGGTACGCAAGCTCTCCTTCATCGCCGCGCCAAAGCCACGCGGCGCCATGGGGCCCCGGCCGGCCGCGCCCTGCATGCCATAGCCGCGAACGAAATCGGCATCGGCGTCCTGGCCGTTCAGGTTGCGGAAGCGCGGAATATAGACGCCGTTGGGTCGGCGCCCATAGGCAATGAACGGCTCCAGCGCCGGATCGGACACCGTGCCCCAGAAGGTCGCGCGGAAGGCATGGTCCATGATGTAGTGGCCCAGCAAGCCGCTGGAATCGGCGAAGCTGCGCTCGCCGCCAGGCAATCGTGAATTGAGCAGGATCTGCGTGGATGCCATCGCCGAGGCGCAGAGGAAGACAATGCGCGAGCGATAGACATGCGCCTGTTTGGTGTTGGCATCCACCACCCTGACGCCAGTCACCCGTTTGGTCCTGGGATCATATTCCAGGTTGGTCACGACCTGGTCGGAGAGCAGCGTCAGGTTGTTCGTCTTGCGCGCTGCCGGCAGGGTCACGGCCTGGGTCGAGAAATAGGCGCCAAAGGAACAGCCCCGGGCGCACATGTTGCGGTCCTGGCAACGGGTGCGCCCCTGCTCCGGCTTGTCCTCGGTCATATTGGCGGTGCGGGTGGAAATCACTTTCCGACCCGGCATGGCCTTTTCCAGCCGATCCTTGACCCACATCTCGGCCACATTCATGGGATGCGGCGGCTGGAACTCCCCATCGGGCAGCTGGGCCAAGCCTTCCCTGGAACCAGCGATGCCGGCGAATTTCTCCACATAGGAGTACCAGGGCGCGATCTCATCATAGTCGATCGGCCAGGGGCTGCCATGTCCATCGCGCTTGTTGGCCTCGAAGTCGATATGGCTCCAGCGCAGCGCCACCCGGCCCCAGATCAGCGACTTGCCGCCCACCTGGTTGGGGCGTACCCAGCGGAAGGGCTTGCTGTTCTCAAAGTCGATCGGGTTCAGCCGGTCATTGTTGTAGAAATGGGTCTGGGCGGTGAGATTGGCGCCGCCCCATTTGGCCATGATGTAATCGCGATCGGTTTCCTCCGGCGGCAGGTTGCCCCGATAGGCCAGCTGCCAGGGCCCTTTGCCTTCTGTAATATAGTCCTTGCGATGCTCGACCATGCGGCCGCGATCCAGCATCAGGACCTTCAGGCCCTTTTCGCACAGCTCCTTGGCGGCCCAGCCGCCGCTGATGCCGGAGCCGATGACGATGGCATCGAAATCATAATTGGCCATGCGCCACCTGTTTCAGGACGAAAAAACACGCCGGACCTGGGCGTAAGGATACTTGCCGTCATAATGGCCGGGCACCGGCAGATAGACGCGTTCCTGCTTGCAGCCGACTTCCGAGGTGTAATAGCCCAGGATCACCAGCTGACGGCAGTGGCCGAAAAAGTCCCCGCCCAACCGCCCCTGCATCGCCAGCGTCAGGATCGCATCCTGCTGTTCGGGAGCCAGCGCCACAAAAGGCTTTTCGTGCTGGACCCAGGCATAGCCTTGGATCACGCCCATGCCGCTCAGGAAATTGTCACGGTCCTGCGGCGCATACCAGTCTGCCAGCATCATCTCGATGAAAGCCGGCACCCCTGCGGTGATGGCACCCGGCGTGTCGGTGGTGGGGATGATGCGCTCGCTGATGGCCGAGACCAGGGCGAGCTGGTCGGGTGTGAACTGAGCCTGGGAGGCGGTGAAGCCTGGCACCGCGTCGCTCGCCAGCGCGCGCGACAGTGGCGCCACAACTTCGCCGCCCAGCAACAAGCCGGCCGTTGCCAAAAGACCGCGCCGGTCGAATAGCGTCATGAATTCCTCCGCGAGAGCGTCTTGAACCGCGCCCGAATGCGATGACCTGGGGGATGGTAGGTGACTTGCCCGATGATGGAAATAGCGGAGCTTTCGCCCCGCCATTTCCATGGAACCTGAAATTATTGTCCGTTGGCGCGCGCAGCCATTGCAGCCTTGCAGCCATCCGACAGCTTGTCCTTGTTGGCCTGCATGCAGGCGCGGCGGTCCGGACCGTGCTTGTCAGGGCAAAGTTTCTGCGCGTCATCACGGCAGGCCATCATGCGGCCGCCGCCGCCGCCCGCGGACGGTGCGCCATTCTGTGCGAACGCCGCACCCGCACCCATTGCCAGCACGGCAGCAGCCCACATCATTGTCTTGATCGTCATTTGCAATTCCTCGTGGTTATCGCCCCACCACGAAGGCCAGCTTAGACTCCGGCATGGATGCGCGGTCGTTACTTCCCTGTCAGGAGGAAACGGCGAATCGGTCCAAATCGCGCTATTTACGCCAGAAAGGCGGGGGCCTTGCAGCCGCGGAGCCCCCTATGGTCTAGAACAGGCATGAACCCGGAAGGTATCCTGCGTCAGGCACTCGCGTTCCATCAGACCGGCAATCTGACGGAAGCCGAACGGCTTTACCAACAGCTGATGCGGGCGGTCCCGGAGAACGCCAGCGGTCCGCATCTTCTGGGGGTGGTTCGGGCGCAGCAGGGTCGCAACCGCGAAGCGCTGGCCCTGATGGATGCGGCGCTCAAACTCAATCCCGACGCGCCCGAAGTCTGGTCCAACTATGGCAATGTGCTGCGTGCCGAAAGCCGCCTTGACGAAGCGCTGGCAGCGCAAGACCGGGCACTCACAATCAAGCCCGACTATGCCGCGGCGCTGAACCGTCGCGCGCTGGTGTTGCGCGATCTGGGGCGGCTCGAAGATGCGTTGGGCGCCGCCGATCAGGCGCTGGCGATCCGGCCACAGGACCTCGAGGCCTTGAACACGCGCGGCATCATCCTGACGGATATTGGGCGTTACGATGAAGCGGTGGCGAGCTATGACCAGGCGCTCACGGTAGCGCCGGGATTCCCCGATACGCTGAACAACCGCGCCCTGGTGCTGAAGACCCTGAAGCGGCCAGACGAAGCGCTGGTGGCGGTGGAACGCGCGCTAACGGCGCATCGCAGCTTTGCCGAGGCCTGGAACAATCGCGGCATCATCCTGTTCGACCTGAAACGCATGGGCGAGGCCATCGCCAGTTACGAACAGGCGCTGATGCTTCGCCCCGATTATGCTGAAGCGTTCAACAACCGCGCCGTGGCGCTGTGGAGCCTGAAGCGCTTTGCCGATTCCCTGGCCGATTGTGACCGCGCCATCGCCATAAAACCTGGATTTGCCGATGCGTTTTACAATCGCGGCAATGCCCTGATCGAACTCAACCGGCCGGCGGAAGCGCTGGCAAGCTATGAACAGGCGCTCGGGATCGATCGCGGCCATCCCAACGCGCTGAGCGGCCTGGCCAATGCCGCCATGACCATCGGCGACTGGACGCGGACAAAGGCGTTGGCGCCACGCATCAGGGATGCCGTGCTGGAAGGCAAGGCGGTCATCCAACCCTTTGTGGTGATGGGCTATTGCGACGACAACGAGCTGCAGCTGCGCTGTTCACAGAATTATGTGCGCCAGTCCGGTCCCGGGCCCCTGCCCCGGCTGTGGAACGGAGAAGGCTACAATCACGACCGCATTCGCGTCGCCTACCTGTCCGCCGACTTTCACCAGCACGTCACCGCCGCACTGACGGCGGAGATGTTCGAGCTGCACGACCGAGCCAGGTTCGAAGTCACCGCCGTCTCATTCGGCGCCGACGACGGCAGCGCCATGCGGCAAAGGCTGATGAAAGCGTTCGAGCATTTTCACGACGCGCGTCAGCGGAGCGACCGCGAGGTGGCGGAACTGTTGCGCCGGTGGGAAATCGATATCGCGATCGACCTAGGCGGCCATACCAGCGGCGCCAGGCCCTGGGTTCTGGCTTCGCGGCCTGCGCCGGTACAGGCCAAATATATGGGCTATCCCGGGACCTCCGGCAGCGATTTCATCGATTACCTCATTACCGACCGGCTTGTGGTGCCCAAGGACCAGGACTGCTTCTTCAGCGAAAAGATCGCGGCCTTGCCCGACACGCTATGGGTGACCGATACAAGGCGCGAGGTGCCAGCACCACCAACACGCGCGCAGGCAGGGCTGCCCGAGGACGGTTTTGTCTTCTGTTGTTTCAACCACAACTGGAAGATCACTGCGCCTTTGTTCGACATCTGGATGCGGCTGCTGAAAGAGGTGGACGGCAGCGTGCTGTGGCTGCTGGAAGGCAATGCCAGCATCCGGGACAATCTGCGCAAGGAAGCCGAGACGCGCGGTGTTGCGCCTGACCGCCTGATCTTCGCCGCCCGGACCACGCCGGAGCAGCATCTCGCGCGCCAGCAGCTGGCAGACCTGTTCCTCGACACCCTGCCCTATAACGCCCACACCACTGCCAGTGACGCGCTGTGGGTTGGGCTGCCGCTTGTCACTACGCCTGGACATTCCTTTCCCGCTCGCGTCGCCGCCAGTATTCTCCAGGCCGCCGACTTGCCCGAACTGATCGCCAGGGATTTGACTGCCTATGAAGCCCTGGCCCTGGAGCTGGCCCGCAATCCAGTGGCATTGAACGCCATCCGCGAAAAACTCAAGTCGAACCGGGCGCGCGTGCCGCTGTTCGACACCGCGCGCTTCACCCGCAATCTGGAAAATCTCTATCGCGACATGCTGGAGAGGGCATGAGCGATCTTTGGGGGGGCATAAAACTGTCGGTTGCCGCGCCCGCCTATAACGAGGCCGAAGGTATCGAAGCCGTCATCACCGACTGGCATGACTATCTCGCCAGCCAGGATCTGGCCGACTTTGAAATTGTGATCTGCAACGATGGCAGCAAGGACGATACCGGCTCCATCCTGGACCGGCTGGCCCAGACTTTGCCGCGCCTGAGACCGCTGCATTTCGGCGCCAATCAGGGCGCAGCCGCCGCGTTGAACGCAGCGATTGCCGCCACCACGGGCGATTGGGTGCTGCTGCTCGACAGCGACGGGCAGTTCCCGATCCGGAACCTGCCCGACATGCTGGTGGGCTTGCGTCAGTCCGGCGGGTTGGCCGCCATCGGCATCCGCCAGAAGAAGGATGTGGCCTTTGCCCGTTTCGGCAGCTGGGCCAGCGGGGTGGTATGCAACTGGGCGCACGGCAGCCGGCTCAAGGATTTCAATTCCGCCTTCAAACTGGTATCGGGACCCGTGCTGCGCGGGCTTGGGCTGGAAGCCAAAGGCATGAATTATTCGACCGAAGTCACATCCCGGCTTCTGGAATGCGGCATCGTTCCGGTCGAGGTGACGATCGAGCATCGCCCCCGCACCACGGGCACAAGCAGCATGAAGCTGGTGCGCGGCGCGCGCGACCGCTTCCTCTTTGTGCTGTATATCATTCTGCGCCAGGCGCTGCTCCGGCGCGGCATCCTCGCTCCCGCCTTGGCCCGGTCCAAGCCATGACCAGCCGCATCGTCCTGTTCTGCGGCGGGCGCGGCAGCGCCACCATCATCAGGGCCTTGCTCAGGCGTACCGATGTGGACCTGACGCTGATCGTGAATGCCTTTGACGATGGCCTGTCGACGGGAGCCTTGCGCAATTTCATCCCCGGCATGCTCGGACCATCGGATTTCCGCAAGAACCTGTCCTATCTGTTCGGCAACTATTCCGAGGCGCAATACGCGCTCAAGAACCTGATGGAATATCGCCTGCCCGGCGGCGCGGAGATCGAGAAACTGGCGCATTTCTCTGCCGGCAACCACGCAGGCCTGGACGAACCCCTGGCGGGCTGGTTCACCCAGCTGCAGCCGACCACACTTCGACGCATGCGCACCTTGCTCGCGCGCTTCTTCTCCCATGCCGCGGGCGCAGACTTCGACTATCGCGACTGCTCGCTGGGCAATCTGGTCTTCGCCGGCGCCTATCTGATGCATGGTGAAGACTTCAACGCCGCCGCCGCCGAAGTGGGCGATCTGGTCGGCAGCCGGGCGCATCTGCTCAATGTCGGTACCAGGCAGAACCGCATCCTGGTGGGCCTGAAACAGGACGGCACCCTGCTCGCCAGCGAAGCGGAAGTGGTTGGCCCGCAATCGCCCAGCCCCATCAGCCATCTTTATCTGCTGGAACAGCCGCTGACGGTTGAAGACAAGCAGAACCTGACGTTGCTGGATGCGGGAGGAAAGCATGGCTGGCTATCCGCGCGCGATGCGGTGCCCTCCTTGTCGAAACCGGCCGCCGAGGCGATCGCCGGTGCTGACATCATCCTTTACGGGCCCGGCACCCAGCATTCCTCGCTCTTTCCCAGCTACCGCATTGCGGCCGCCGCGCTCAACGTCGCGCCCGCACCAATCAAGGCACTGGTGATGAATCTGGATGGCGATCATGACATTCAGGGCCTTTCCGGCAGCGATGTTGCGGACCGAGCCTTCGGCTATGGCGCGAGGGCGACGCATGTTCTTCTGAACGACGATCCGAACAGGCTGCCCGCCGGCGCGTTGAGCGGCGACAGCTATCGCGGCGCGGCCGTCTTGCGCGCCGCCTTCGCCATATCGGCGCGCCCGCAGGTCCATAATGGCACCGCCGTGGCCGATGCCGTGCTGGGGCTGTGCATGCAACGCATGCCCCCATCTGTCGAGATTTTCGCCGACATATTGGGACGCTCGGTCGCTACCGATGAGCTGGCCGAGGAATTCCTGGAAACCGACTGGAATGGCGTCACCGTCCATCTCACCCTGAATCATGTAACCGCAGCCGGCGCGGGCAGCGTGAATCTGGGTGGACTGTTCCCGGAAACCGCCTATTTCCGCGACTGGCTTGCGCGCGGCAGGTCGGATTACCTGGTGCTGATGACCGGTGATGGGGCCTATCGCTTCGCCGAC
This sequence comes from Rhizomicrobium sp., assembly GCA_036488555.1. GTDB lineage: Bacteria > Pseudomonadota > Alphaproteobacteria > Micropepsales > Micropepsaceae > Rhizomicrobium. Next base: position 75,093 of record DASXHL010000021.1, on the reverse strand, counting down.
GTCCTGGCCATCATCCGGCTGCTGGAACAGCAACAGTCTCTGGGCGGGGTGTTCGGCTCGCGCACCCAGAGCCGGCGCCAGTTCATTACTTCCGTGCGCGCGGCTTACGGGGAGAACAAGCTGCTCTACTGGTTGGGCAAGGCGGCGGCTTTCTTCCTCAGCGCGCTGTTCTATCTGCGAACGGGTGTGATCTTCTCCGATCCCCTGACGGGCTTGCGGGTCTTTCGCCGCAGCGCGCTTCTCGGCCTGCCACCGGTCAAGGGCGATGCGCCGCTGTCGATCGTGCGCCAGCTGACCAAGGACGGCGTGGAGGTCGCCGAATTGCCGGTGCTCTATCGCACCTTCTCCGGTTTCACCGATCCCAATTGGCGCATTCGGCGCGGCCTGCATAACCTGACCAGCCTGTTGCCATGAGCATCTGCGCCGTCATTCCCGCGGCGGGACGCGGCACGCGGCTGGGCGGCGACCTGCCCAAGATTCTCACGCCTCTGACCGCACGCGACACCATCTGGTCCATCCTCTTCGCCAAACTTACGCCGCTGGTGGACCACATCCATTTGGTCCTCTCCTCGGATGGCGCCAAACAATTTCCCGCCCTGCCCGCGAATGTCTCAGTCAGTATACAAGCAGAGCCCACCGGCATGGGCGACGCCATCTTTCGCGGATTCGATGCCTGGTCGGAATATGACGCGGTTCTGATCGTGTGGGGCGATCAGGTATTTGTCTCCGCCAATACACTGTCGCGCACCGTTGCTGCGTTGGAACCGTCAAGACTTCACGCGGTCCTGCCCGTGACCCGCATGGCCACACCTTATGTGGAATACGTCTTTGATGGCCCGCGACTGGCCAGGGTGCTGCAGACCCGGGAGGGCGATACCACCTCGTCGAACGGTTTTTCCGATGTGGGCACCTTCCTCTTGGGCACGAAAGGTCTCAAAACGGCCTGGGAAGAATATCTGAAAACCGCACCGCGCGGCCGCGGCACGGACGAGATCAATTTTCTGCCCTTCCTGCCCTTTCTCTCGCGCGACGGCTGGACCATCACGCCGCTGGAAGTGGCCGACGCCACCGAGGCGCGCGGCATCAACACAAAAGACGATCTCGCTTTTTTCCAAAGCCTGTATAACAAGGCCCCATGAAACGTGTGTTGGTCACCGGCGGCGCCGGCTTCATCGGCAGCCATCTCTGTGAAGGCCTGCTGGCACGCGGCTATCAGGTACGGGTGCTGGACAGTTTGATCTACGGCCGGCGCGAATGGGTGCCGGGGCCATGCGAATTCCTCGAAGGCGATATCCGCGACATTGCCGCTTGCCATCGCGCCGTCAGCGGCATGGATGCGGTGCTGCATTGCGCCGCCATGTCACGCTCCGGCCCCTCGCAGGAGGCGATCGAAATCTGCACCGGCTCCAACATCACCGGCACCCAGAACATGCTGCTGGCGGCGCGCGATGCGGGCGCGAAGCGCTTCGTTTATAGCGGTTCCTCCACTTATTATGGCAACCGCACGCCGCCGCACCGGGAAAGCGATCCGCCCGACCTTCTCAATATTTACGGCCTGACCAAACGCGTAGGTGAGCAGTACACGCTGATGTTCGACGAGCAGTTCGACCTGCCGTCCGTGGTGCTGCGCTATTTCAATGTCTATGGCCCGCGCCAGCCCGAGACCGGCGCCTATGCCCTGGTGCTGGGCATCTTCCTGAGGCGCAAGGCCGAGGGAGAGCCGCTGGAGATTCACGGCGACGGCTGGCAACGCCGCGACTTCATCCATGTGCGCGATGTGGTGACGGCCAATATCGCCGCCATGGAAAGCAATGTGCGTGGCGAGGTTTTCAATGTCGGCAGTGGCGCCAGCCTGTCCGTCAAGGAGCTGGCGGACATGATCTCGCCCGACCAGATCCATACCGACGCGCGCAGGAATGATTCCGAAGCCACGCTGGCCGACATCTCCAAGATCCAGGCGGCGCTGGGCTGGTTGCCGGAAATCTCCTTCACCGAGGGGCTGAAGGAACTGCTCAGGTAACTTTCTCGGCCTGAGAATCCGGCGTCTGTTCTCGTGCCAGCAGTACGATAGTCACAAGAATGCAGGCGGTGCCCAGCCAGTCCATCGCGCCCCACTGCACGCCCAGCCACCATACCGCCAGCACCGCCGCCGCCAGCGGCTCGCCACAGGTAAGCAGAATGGTCTTCTGCGCCCCGATCATGCTGAGCGCCGTATTGAACAGATAGAAAGCCACCAACGTGCCCAGCAGCAAGATGAACGCAAAGAAGACGACAGCCTGCGTATCCCAACTGCCCGCGACCTTCCACGGCGGATGCAGGACAGACAGCGCCACCCCGCCGACCAGCATGCCCCAACCGGCGACCGCGGCCGAACCGTGACGCTTGAGCATCCCGGCCGGCTGCAGGGAATTGAAAGCCGCGGCCACCGCACTGGTGATGCCCCAGAATAGCGCCACCGCTGAGATCGACATCGCTCCGATTCTGCCGTGTGTCGCCAGCAGAAAGGTGCCCGCCACCGCCAGTGCGATGGCGGCGAGTTCGCGCATGTCCGGCAGGCGGCGGCGGATCAGCGCAAGCCATGCCGCCACCATTGCCGGCGAGGTGAATTGCAGCACCGTCGCCGTGGCGCTGTTGGAAGCATTGATCGCCGCCATATAGGTGTACTGGACCGGCATCATGCCGATCAGGCCGAAAGCCAGAAGCGGCAGCGCATCGCCGCGCCATATTGCCAGCACCTTTGGTCCCTGCTGAACCGCCGAAATAGAAAGCAGGGCCAGACCTGCAAACAACAGCCGCATGGTCACCAGCCAGCCGGTATCGACGCCACGCTGCTGGAACAGGAATTGCGCAAGACTGCCGCCCACCCCGAACAGGATGGCGGCCACGATGGCATAGAGGAATCCGATTCGGCTCACGCCGACGACAATGCGTGATCAGCCAGGCTTGCGAAAGCGCAGGGTCATGCGGTCGCTTTCGCCGATCGCATCATATTTGGCGTGATCGAAATTGGGATTGTCCGCCTGACCGCCAGGCGCGCTGCGCCGCGTCGGCGGCAGGGTCCAGACCCCGAAGGGATGGTCTTTCGTGTCCTTGGGATTGGCGTTGATCTCCGAACGCGCCTCCAGGACGAAACCGGCCTTCTTGGCCATGTTCACGATCGTAGCAGTGGCGACATAGCCGTCGCGGGCATCACCGATCTGGGGCCTGGGATCGGCGCGATGGTCTTCCACCGCCAATATCCCGCCCGGTTTCAGCACGGCAAAGAAATCCGCCATGCCCTTTTCCGCATAGCCCGGCGTCCACATCCAGTCATGGATATTGCGCGCCGTCAGCACCAGGTCGGCGGAGCCGGGCCGGCCCAGCGGACCCGAAGTGTTGTTGAACACGGTATAGGCGATATCGCCATAAGCCGCCTTGTCGGCGAATTTGGTCGGCAACATCTGGCCGGCCTTGCCCTCGGCCGCGATGTAATGACCGCCTGTGGCCTTGGCATAAGGCGCCAGGATCTCGGTCCAGTAGCCATTGGCGGGCGAAATCTCGACAACGGTCTGGCCCGGCTTGACGCCCCAGAATTCCAGGCTGGCTTCGGGATGGCGGAAGCGGTCGCGGGCCGTGTTCTCGGCCGCACGCGTGGATGAGGAAGCGGCGGCGGCCAGCTGGCTGTCGGCAGCCATGGCCGGAAACGCCAGTCCCGTGGCAAAAGCCAAAGCCAGAAGCATGGTGCGTGTGGTCATGCGGTTCCTCCCAGATTGTTTTTCCGCGCGGTCTGACGGACATGCGCGGCTATTTTATGTCGCCGGCCTTGAAATGACCGAGCTCCGCAACATCGACCAGCTTTTGGCGCGCATCCGCCACGCCGTCAATACGCGGAGTTGCCAGCGCACCGACCGTACCATCGCCCGGATTTTTCATGCAGAATTCGCACCAGGGGACGGGTCTCGCGGTCGCGATGATCAGGACCCGAGCAGCACTGAGGGATCGTCATGACGGAACAGCTGATTTCCGCCTTCGTCACGCTCCTGGTGGTGATCGATCCCGTGGGAATGGGGCCGGTGTTCGTCGGCCTGACCGGTAACCTTGAGCCCACCATCCGCCGCAAGGTGGCGCTGGAGGCCAGCATCATCGCGTTCTGCGTGCTGGCGGGCAGCGCACTTGTGGGAGACTGGCTCCTCGCGCGGCTGGGTATTTCGCTCGCAGCCTTCCGCATTGCCGGCGGCCTTCTGCTCTTCGCCATCGCTTTCGAAATGGTTTTCCAGCACCGCACCGAACGCAAGGCCGATCAGGCAGGCCATCCCGGCACCGCCATCGCTGCTTTTCCGCTGGCGATCCCGTTGATGGCGGGACCCGGCGCCATCACCGCCATGATCCTGCTGGCGGGACAGCTGGGGCATCAACCGGTGATGCTGGCGGCGCTGATCGCGATCATGGGCGTGATGATGCTGGCGTCCTACCTGGTGTTCCTTAGCGCGACGCAGCTCGAGCGGCTTCTGGGCACGCAAGGCGAAGCCATATTGGGCCGGCTGCTCGGTGTGCTGTTGGCGGCGCTGGCCGTGCAGTATGTCGCCGACGGTGTCAGGGCGCTTACGCCCTGACACCATCAGACTTCGCGTTCATCAGATGTCGGCGTAGCAGCGCACTTCTTCCGTTGCGCCGGGTGTCGTAAGGGCACCATCGCGCGCCGGACCGACATTCCGGGCGTAACGCGCTAAGGCACCGGTCTTGAAGCCGGGAGCCTTGGGCTTGAACGCCTTCTTGCGCTCGGCCAGCTCGGCTTGCGACAGCTCCACGTCCATGGTGCCCTTCTCGGCGTCGATCACGATGATGTCGCCATCCCTGATCAGACCGATGGGACCGGCGTCTGCGGCTTCCGGCCCGACATGTCCGACACAAAGCCCGCGCGTGCCGCCGGAGAAACGCCCGTCAGTGACGAGTGCGATATTCTCGGTACCCTGGCCGTACAAGGCCGCTGTGGTTGACAGCATCTCGCGCATGCCGGGACCGCCCTTGGGGCCTTCCCAGCGGATGACGATGACATCGCCTTCCTTGTAGTCGCGCCGTTCCACCGCCGCAAAGGCGTCTTCCTCGCAGTCGAACACCCGCGCGGGGCCGCGATGCTTGATATGCTTGAGGCCCGCAATCTTGACGATCGCGCCATCCGGCGCCAGCGAGCCTTTCAGCCCGACCACGCCGCCAGTGGGGGCCAGCGCCTTGTCAACCGACACGATCACCTTCTGGTCGGGATTGAACTTCAGATCCTTCAGGTTCTCCGCCACTGTCTTGCCGGTCACGGTTATGCAGTCGCCGTGCAGCAGGCCTGCATCCAGCAGGGCGCGCATCAGCATGGGCACGCCGCCGGCTTCCCACAGGTCCTTGGCGACGTATTTGCCGCCCGGCTTCATCGAGGCGATGTAGGGCGTCTTCTTGAAGATCTCCGCCACGTCGAACAGGTCGAACTTGATGCCCGCCTCGTTCGCCATCGCCGGCAGGTGCAACGCCGCATTGGTCGAGCCGCCGCTGGCGGCCACCACCATGGCGGCATTCTCGAACGCCTTGCGGGTGGCGATGTCTCGCGGGCGCAGATTGCTGGCCAGCAGGTTCATCACGGTCTCGCCAGCCTTGAGCGCGAAATCGTCGCGTTCCAGGATTTCGGCGGGCGGGCCCGATGAATAGGGCAACGCCAGACCAATGGCTTCCGCTACCGTCGCCATGGTGTTGGCGGTGAACTGGCCGCCGCAGGCGCCCGCGCCGGGGCACGCCACTTTTTCCAGCTCGCAGAGTTCGCTTTCCGGCATCTTGCCGGCGGAGAACTTGCCCACGCCTTCGAACACATCCACCACAGTCACGTCCTGACCATGGAATTTGCCCGGCATGATCGAGCCGCCATAGAGGAACACGCTGGGCACATTCAGCCGCAGCATCGCCATCATCATGCCCGGAAGGCTCTTGTCGCAGCCGGCAATACCGACAAGCGCGTCATAGCAATGCCCGCGCATGGTCAGTTCGACGGAGTCCGCAATCACCTCGCGCGACACCAGCGAGGAACGCATGCCCTCATGGCCCATGGCGATTCCGTCGGTGACGGTAATGGTGCAGAATTCGCGCGGCGTGCCGCCTTGGGCCTTCACGCCCTTCTTGGCCGACTGGGCCTGGCGCATCAACGCGATGTTGCAGGGCGCAGCCTCATTCCAGCAGCTCGCCACGCCAACGAAAGGCTGGTGAATCTCCGCTTCCGTAAGCCCCATGGCGTAATAGTAGGAGCGGTGCGGCGCGCGCTCCGGCCCCTCGGTGACATGGCGCGAAGGCAGCTTCGACTTATCGAATTTGGACATAAAATTTCCCTGAACAGGCGAAAACCGGGCGAACTATTGCTGTCCTGCCCGTCCTGCTCAAGCCCGGTTTTCGGGATGGCGGCTCTGCGTCATGGCAGAGTTGAGAACCGTTCTAAATTTGTCACGCACGCAAAGCAAAACCCCGGCCCGCTTCCGCAGGTCGGGGGCTTTTCCATCATTTCAAAAAATCGGCTTCCGTTATCAATAGTAGTGACGCACGCCGTTATGGTCGACGTAATAGGCGGCATGATCGTGACGGGCGCGCGCACGCGCTTCGCGGCGACAATCCGCCCGGTTGTTGGAATGACCGATCGAATTGCCGATCAGACCACCCGCCACACCACCGACGGCAGCGCCCACGATGCTGTGCGATGCCAGACCGCCAACCAGGGCGCCCGAACCGGCGCCCAGAACAGTTTCGGTCGAGGCATCACCATTGCAGGCGGCCGAGGCCGTCACGGTGCCGGCGCCCAGTGCAAGCGCGGCAGCGGCAGCAATTCTGGCCAAACGCTTCATGATCAAATCTCCTGTTTTCCTTGGGGATTCCACCAAAGGCTTTCCCCACTACAGCCCGGAAACGTACCGTGCGCTGCAAAGGTTCCACGAGGAAAAAGGCATCATTGCGGCGGCGTAATTTGCGATGTCCTGACTCGCAACGCTTCAGGCCGGCAGCGGCGGATAATCGGTGTAACCTTCCGCGCCCGACGCATAGAAGGTTGCGGCATTCCAGGCATTCAATGGTGCGCGCGTCGCGAATCGCTTCACGAGGTCGGGATTGGCAATATAGAGCTTGCCGAACGCAACCGCGTCTGCCCGGCCTTCCTCGATCGCCTTCTCAGCGCTGGCCTGATCGAAGCCTTCATTGGCGATGAAAGGACCACCGAAGATCTGCTTCAGAATCGGACCGATGCTTTCCTTGTGCGCCGCTTCGCGGGGATTGCCCTGGCTGTCGACGAGCTGTGTGTCCGCGTCTATCACCGCTTCGCGCGCCGCGATCCAGCCGAGCTTGCGCTTGCCCAATTCGCGCGCGACATAGCCGAAGGTGCCCAGCCGGTCGCTGTCGCCCATGTCATGGGCGTCCATGCGCGGGGCCAGATGCATGCCCACGCGGTCGGCGCCCCATATGTCGATGCAGGCGTCAGTGACCTCCAGCATCAGCCGGGCGCGATTCTCCAGCGAACCGCCATACTGGTCGGTGCGCTGGTTGGTGGAATCCTGCAGGAACTGATCCAGCAGATAACCATTGGCGCCGTGGATGTGGACGCCATCGAACCCTGCCTTCATGGCATTCTGCGCGCCGCGCCTGTAGGCCGCGATGATGGCGGGAATTTCGGATGTCTCCAGCGCGCGCGGCGTGACGAATTCCTGCTCCGGCCGGACCAGCGAGACATGCCCCTTGGGTTTCACCGCACTTGGCGCTTCCGGAATCGCGCCATTCAGGAACAGCGGCGCGGAGATTCGCCCCACATGCCAAAGCTGCAGCACGATCAGGCCGCCGGCGTCATGCACCGCCTTGGTAATGGTCTTCCAGCCCTCGGTCTGCTCGTCGGACCAGATGCCGGGCGTGGCCGCATAGCCCACCCCCATTGCCGAAACCGAGGTCGCTTCTGAAATGATCAGGCCGGCGCTGGCACGCTGGCGGTAATAGTCGGCCTGCAGCCGGGTGGGAACGCGGTCGTCAGGCGTGGCGCGGCTCCTCGTAAGCGGCGCCATGACGATGCGGTTGGGCAGCGTGAGCGCGCCGAGCTTCAGGGGATCGAAAAGGGTGGGCATGAGGTCTCCAACGCTTCGACAGAAGTCGAAGAGTTAGGGATCGTCCCGCTTCGCTTCAACCGTACATACTGCGAGGTTATTCCCTGCCTTGTCATTCGCGCGAGTTCGTAACGGCGGCGTATGAACGGGAAAACCAGGCACGACAATCACTCTTGCAGCCGCCCGATTGCGTCGGTCAGCCGCACCGCCAGAGCCTGAGCCTCGGCCCGTTTTTCACGCTGCTCGGTCAGGACGTCTTCCGGCGCCTTGGCGACGAACTGCTCGTTCGACAGCTTGGCGTCGAAGCGGCCAATTTCCTCCTGCGCCTTTTTCAGGTCCTTTTCCAGCCGCGCCCGTTCCTTGGCGAAGTCGATGACATCGCCCAGGGGCAGCGCCACCACCGTCTCGCCCAGCACGAACTGGGCCGAACCTTTGGGAATCTCTGGACCGGCCTCCGCACTGGAAAGCCGCGCCAGGGTGGCGATGACATCGATATGACGCGCCAGCCGCGCCGCGCTTTCTTCCGACGCGCCGGTCATCACCAGCGGGATTTTCGCGCCCGCCGGCACGTTCATCTCGGCACGCACCGAGCGCACGCCTTTCACCAGATCGATCACCCAATGCATCTCGTCGGTCGCGGCATCGGCACCGTTTGGCACGGCAATCTCCGGCCACTCTGTCACCACCAGCAGACTGTCACGCGGCGTATCGGCGGTGGCTGCCCACAATTCCTCGGTGACAAAGGGCATGAACGGATGCAGCAGCTTGAGAATCTGGTCGCGTGCCCAGGCTGCGGTTGCGCGGGTCTCGGCCTTGGCTTTTTCTTCCTGGCCGTTGAACAGCGGCTTGGCGAATTCCAGATACCAGTCGCAGAACACGTCCCACACGAAATGATAGGCGCCGCCTGCCGCATCATTGAAGCGCAGCGCCTCAATCGCGGTTGTGACATCGGCCACGGCCTGGGCGGTCTCCGCCACGATCCATTTGTTGACGGTCTCGCTCACGCCGGCCGGATCGAAGCCAGGCACAGTGACGCAGCCATTCATCTCGCAGAAGCGTGCCGCGTTCCACAGCTTGGTGGCGAAGTTGCGATTGGTTTCGACGCGGGTGGGACCAATGCGCATGTCGCGGCTCTGCCCCGCCGCCAGCGCCAGCGTGAAACGCAGGGCGTCGGCGCCGAACTCGTCGATCAGGGTAATGGGATCGACCACATTGCCCTTGGTCTTGGACATCTTCGCGCCCTGCTCGTCCAGGACGCGGTTGTGGATCAGCACGGTCTTGAACGGCACTTCGCCCAGGAAGTGGATGCCCATCATCATCATGCGGGCGACCCAGAAGAAAATAATGTCGAAACCGGTCACCAGCACGCTGGTGGGATAGTAGCGGGAAAGCTCCAGTGTCTTGTCGGGCCAGCCCAGGGTCGAGAACGGCCATAGTGCGGAAGAGAACCAAGTGTCCAGCACATCCTCGTCGCGGGTGAGCGGCTTGCCGCCGGCCTGCGCTTTGGCGGCTTCTTCGCTTTCGGCGCAATAAATCTTGCCGTCCGCGTCATACCAGACTGGAATCTGGTGACCCCACCAGAGCTGACGGGAGATGCACCAGGGCCGGATGTTCCGCAGCCACCCGAAATAGACATTGGCCCAGTTCTCCGGAACGAATTTGGTCTCGCCCTTCTCCACCGCGGCGATGGCCTTGTCGGCCAGCGGCTGGACGTTCAGATACCATTGCTCGGTCAGGAACGGCTCCAGCACCACCGTCTTGGTCTTTTCGTCATGCGGCACGGCATGAGTGATCGGTTCGATCTTGTCGACCAGACCCAGCGCCTCCAGATCGGCCACCACCTTCTTGCGCGCCGCCTCGCGCGAAAGGCCGCGATAGGGTGCGGGCACGTCGTTGTTCAGCGTGCCGTCCTTGTTGATGATGTTGATCAGCGGCAGCTTGTGGCGCTTGCCGACCTCGAAGTCATTGAAGTCATGGCCGGGCGTGATCTTGACCGCGCCGGTGCCCTTTTCCGGATCGGAATAGTCATCGGCGATGATGGGAATATGCCGCCCGGTCAGCGGCAGAACCGCCATCTTGCCCACCAAAGCCGTGTAGCGTTCGTCATCCGGATGCACCGCAACCGCGGTATCGCCCAGCATGGTTTCGGGCCTTGTGGTGGCGACGGTGATGAACTGGTCGCTGTCCTCGATCGGGTACTTGATGTGCCAGAGATGACCCTTGACCTCGATATTCTCGACTTCAAGGTCCGACACCGCGGTCTGCAACCGCGGGTCCCAGTTCACCAGGCGCTTGTCCTTGTAGATCAGTCCTTGGTTGTACAGCTCGACGAACACCTTGGTGACGGCGCGCGAAAGCCCCTCGTCCATGGTGAAGCGTTCGCGCGACCAGTCAGCCGATGCGCCGAGCCGGTGCTGTTGCTCCACAATGGCGCCGCCGGATTCGGCCTTCCACTTCCAGACCTCTTCCAGGAATTTCTCGCGGCCCAAGCCCAGGCGGCTCATCTGGCGCTCGGCCAGCTGGCGCTCCACGATCAGCTGGGTGGCGATGCCGGCATGGTCGGTGCCCGGCTGCCACAAGACGTCCTTGCCGCGCATGCGCTCGAAACGCGCCAGGACGTCCTGCAGGGTGTTGTTAAGGGCGTGACCGATATGCAGCCGGCCTGTCACATTGGGCGGCGGGATGACGATGGAGAAAGGCTCCGCACCGGGCCGGTTGCCGCATTTGAACGCGCCTGACGCCTCCCATTGGGCGGCGATGCGCTGTTCCACATCCTTGGGATTGAAAGTCTTGTCGAGCATGGGAAAACCGGGAAGTCCGCTCGACGCTTTCGGGCTTTTTCCGGGTCAGGTCAAGCTGCAATCAACGCTTTGAAGGCGCGAGGATTTTTGCGGCCTGAGCAGGAGCGAGGAGCGATGTGTACAAACAGTACATGAGCGACGAGCGACGAACTCAGGACGCAAAAAGACCGCGCCTTAACGCTTGGCCCCACGGGCTTTGACCACGCGCTCCACCTCTGCCCGCACGGCGCCCTCCAACAGGGACGGGAAATGCTCGTCCATCCAATCGCGGATCAGAGGTTTCATGCGATCAATCACGGCGGCGGAATTGTCCGACAGATACTTCTGCAGCACCGGCTCGAAGCTTTCGCGCACGGCGCGCTCGAACACGTTTTCCACCGTCGAGCCCTCGACCGGCGCGAAGGGGACGGCGCTGCGCGGCGCCGGCACGGGCTCGTCCTCGTCGGGAATGCTGTTGAAAGTGTCCTCCATCGCCTTGCGGGTCTGGGCGGAGAAAATGTCGCTATGTTCCGCAGCCGGAGCCACGTTCTGGAAAACGATTTCTTCAACCGGTGCGGGCGCTGCGACCGGCTGGGGTGCGGGAGCCGGAGTCACGGGCTGGGGCGCAGGCGCCACGGCTTCGACTTCCTGGGTCAGTTCCAGCACATCGTCATGCACGGGGACCGGAGCGGGCGTCCGTGCCGGCGGGGGTTCCGGGGCCACCACCGGGGCTGCTTCCGGCGCGTCTTCCGAGATGATCTTCCGGATGGAGGCAAGGATTTCCTCCATGGTGGGTTCATGCTGAGGGTTCGACATCGGCAGCTCCACGGGCCCGCCAAAGATACCGACGGGAAGGTTTCATCGAAGAATAGTGACGGCCGGACAACAAAGATAGAGTTAATGCCGTCAGCTTGGGGGACATCCCCCTTGGGCACAACGTCTTAGAAGACGAATCCCATCGCCTTCTTGAAGCCGGCCAGGACCGGCACATCGGCGTCGAAGTCGGGGCGCTTGCCCACCTGGCCGTTCTCCTTGAGGAAGAGCCAGGCGCGGCTCTGGCCGTCCTTCAAAACCGTCACCAGCCGGCCCCCTTCGGCGAGCTGGCTGAGCAGGCTTTCTGGCACCCGCTCGATGGCGCCGTTGACAAAGATCACATCGAACGGCGCCCGATCTTTTACGCCTTCAACCAGTCCCCCCTGAACCACTTCAACCTTGCCCACAGGATTTGCCAACAACCCGCTGGCAGCACGCACCAAATCGGCATCCTGTTCCAGCGCGATCACATCGGCGGCCAGCCGCGCCAGCACCGCTGAGGAGTAGCCGGTGGCACAGCCCACATCCAGCACCCGATCGTCAGCCGTCACCTGGGCGAGTTGAACCAGCTTGGCGAAACTCCGGGGATCGAGCAGATAGCGACCCGGCGCCACCTGGACCGGCACATCGGCATAGGCCAGGGCGACAGCCGCGCGGGGCACGAACTTCTCCCGCGCCACGGCATTCATCGCCGCCAGAATGCGCTGGTCGGTGACATTGGACGGGCGGATCTGGGCCTCGACCATGTTGAAACGGGCTGATTCGGACATCGTAAAACCCCTGCAAAGATGGCACGCTTATAGGATGCGGGTCGGTGCCTGACAACGTGACCGCTTGACGGCAGCCGCACAGGCATGAACCAGACTTCGGGGAGAAGACCATGATCGGCTATGTCACCTTGGGCACCAACAATCTGGTGCGGAGCGCGGCTTTTTATGACGCCATTGCCCGGGAATTCGGGATCGGGCGGATGATGGAAAACGATCAATTCATCGCCTGGGGCGCACCCGGCGGTGGGCCTGGCATCGGGCTGACCAAACCGTTCGACGGCAAACCGGCGTCCGTCGGCAACGGCGTCATGGTGGCGCTGGCCGCCAAGGACAAGGCGCAAGTGGACCGGCTGCATGCGCTTGCGCTGTCCCTGGGCGGCACTTGCGAAGGCCCGCCCGGGACGCGCGGCGAAGGTTTCTATGCCGCCTATTTCCGCGACCTGGACGGCAACAAGCTCAACGCCTTCGTCATGGGGTAAGACGGGTTGTGGGAAGCGGCGGCTTTCTGTTATAGCCGCCAGCCGCTTGCCGGGTGTTTTTCGGCATTTTTGTTGAGGCCACGTGGCGGAGTGGTGACGCAGCGGATTGCAAATCCGTGAACCCCGGTTCAATTCCGGGCGTGGCCTCCATTCTTTCCCCTGCTATGCTGGCGGCACATCAACCTCAGGGAAAATCCATGATCCGCCTGCTTTCTGCTGCCTCAATCGCGGCCTTGTTCGCCATTGCCGCGCCCGCTGCCTTTGCCGCCGACATCCTGATCCATGACGACAAATCCCAGCCAGAAAGCCTGTCGCATGCACCCGATGGCACGCTGATCGTGGGCAGCGCCAGCTCGCCCTATGTCTACAAGGTCAAGCCCGGCTCCACGGCGGCGGAAGTCTTCATCGACGCCAGCGCCGAAGGCCCCGGCACCTTCTTCTTCGGCCAGCTGGTGGACGGCGGCACGGTGTGGAGCTGCATGCTGACGCCAGTGCCGGGCGTGACGCCGGTGGCGCGTCACACCGCCCTTCTGGGCACCGACCTCAAGACCGGCAAGCGCCTGCTGCGCTGGAATTTGCCGGGCGACAACACCACCTGCAACGATTTCAGCGTTGGCCCGGATAAGGCGCTTTATATCTCCGACACCGCCAATGCCAGGATCTACCGGCTGGCGCCCGGCGCCCAGTCGGCCGAACTGTGGCTGGAGAATCGCAACGTCACCGGCATCGATGGCATCACCTTCCTGAACGGCGTGATGTATTACAACAGCGTGTTCTTCAATAACCTCTATCGCGTTCCGACGGACGCCAACGGCAAGCCCGGCACGCCCGTGCAGATCTGGATGGACGCCCCGGTCAAGGGTCCGGACGGCATGCGCGCGGTGAACGGCAAGCTGCTCCTGGCCGAAAACGGCGCGGGCAAGGTCGATGCCCTCACCATCAATGGCGACACCGCCCATGTCACGGTGCTGAAGGACGGGCTGAACACGCCCACCGCCGTGGAGCCAGCGGGCGACACGATCTGGATCGGGGAGCGCGGCGCGGGCAAGGCTGATTCGATCCCGATGCCGAAATAGCGGATCAACCTATCCGGTCCCGAGACTACCCCGGGACCGGCTGGGCGACGCGGACGCCCGTTTTTGCCCGGATTTCATCCACCGGCGGAACTTTCGTGGGTTTCGGTTCCCAGGGTTAAGGCCTTGTTAACCGTCCGAGGCTCATGATCCCGGCGTCTTCCTTGAAGACACCCACCATTACCCAACGCCTTGGGGCCGGGATCATTCCCGGCCTCATTTTTCTTTGTACGAGGCGGAGATAGCCAGTTAGGGGCCCAGATGAATTTCCCGCTTGGTTTGGGTCTTGAGACGCGCTAATAGGCCCGTCCGCTCCCGTGTTCCTCGGTAGCTCAGTGGTAGAGCAATCGGCTGTTAACCGGTTGGCCGCAGGTTCGAATCCTGCCCGGGGAGCCATTCTTCTCAAAGAGTTAGACGCTTCCGCCGGAGCCGGCCCGCGCAGTTTCATTTCGGGGCAGCGCTGACTACACCTTGAAAGGAGCCGCTCTCGCAGAGCTCCGAGCTCACAAGGCGACGGCGGCAGCACCAGCTCGACAGGGATCAAGTCCGCATGGCCCACGCCATTGACCCGCCGGCGAAATCGACCTCTGTTAAACGTTGAGGACTTGAGATCCTGGCTGCGAACCCGGCACGAAAGGAGCGCAAGTAGGCATATGTCCAATTCCCACACTCTTATGTGTGCCTTGATTGCAGCTGTCGCTAGCTTCGCGGCGATCAGCCCCGCGGTGGCGCAATCCGCCCCAAATCCTGCCAGCGAGACCATGAATTTTGATTTGTGGTGTCAGGAACAGAAGACTCTCCCGCCGGAGCGATGCGACAAGCATACTCCTGAGGATGAGAGTGCGTTTGAAGCTTATCGAACAAAGATTGAGCACTATGAAATTCCGCGCGGTTCCGCGCAGTACAATCAAGGGCGAGTTAATCGCGATATCATGAACGCCGACCCGGTGGACAATCCGCAGAAGAATAACCTCGGGCCGCAGCAGCAGTATCCAAATATCTCTGCCACGCCCCCGCAGTCGAACTAAGTCCAACGCCCTCATAGAACTTCGGCCAGCACGCGTGAGCCAGGCATATCCAGCAAACTATCTGAATTTGAAGAAGCTAGTGCCCAGCAGTGCCGCCGAACCGATGGAGATCAATATCGCAACATCGGCTGCAATCTCGCCGCTCAAGCGCAATTCCATTTTTAGCGTGAAGTAAGCGACTAAACCGGCCAGCGCTGCCAGTCCAGCGCCTAGTATTACAGTGAGAAAAGTACCCGGACCTTCTTTTCTATCGAGCTTGTCCAGGAGGTCTTGATCTGGGTCCACGGCATTTCTCGCGATCCAATTCAATGGAACAGCCCCGCGAGGTAATCGTTCCAGCTTTGAACGTGAAGACCTAAATTATACGGCGCGCGCGACCCAGCGCAAAACCGACGGCGAGAAGCCCCGCAAGCATCAATGCCCAAACCGGGGGCTCCGGGACGGCGGTGTCGATCGTATTGACCGTCAGGGAAAAGGGTTGACCGAGCGCGTCCGGGCCGACAATAGCCCCAAAGAGGTACATGACGTATCCCTTCGTGTATCCCGTGAAGGTGGCGCCGTAAGGCGCGAATGACGGAAGGACCAGGGCCTGGGTGTAAAAGGTGCTGTCGATGACGATGGGGCCATCTATCGGCAGGCCAAAGCAGCAATCCGAGCGGCTGACAGGGCCAAATACGCTAAAAGCAAAGCCGGGGAGACCGCAGAGGTTGACGTCGGGGCAGCCCGAATAGCACCCGGTAAGGTTGCCGCATGTGGCGGTGATCGAACTCGATCCGTAATATTCCCGATCCAAACCCCGAGTGATGGGAGGTCCACTGAAGTCGATGCTAATAAGCCCGCCAGGGCCGCCGTTCGCCTGAAAGACCGAAGAGAGATCTTCGGTTATCTCGTAGCCGGGATAGGTGCCAGCGAATTCTGACACGCCCCAGTTTGCGTCTCCAACCACGCCTGCGAGGGAATAGATGACCTCCGCGGCCGCTGGAAGAACAGAGGCAGACACCATAAGCAGGAACGCCGCTAATGCGATGGTGAGCTTCTTTGTCATAAAGCCTCCCAAGCCTTTCAGGCTCAGCAATCGTAGCGAAGTCGGCGGGCAAGGTTCTGTGATAATGCTGGGACAAGGAGATGTTCACTCTGCCAACACGGCGGAACGGGGCGCAGATCCGCGGTGGCAGCTGGTCGACCGGCCGAGGGCTTAAAGTCCCTGTCGGATTGCTGTAGCCACTCGCGAATTTGCGGCAACGGCCAACGGCAATACCAACCCGGCTGGGTGGAATATTGTCACCCCGGCTTTCGTCCTGATTGATGAAAGGCCTCATGTGACAGACGCATATATCAATCGCATTGCGACGGCTGTGCCTCGCCACGACGTTCACGACTTTTTCCTCAACTTCGCGGGCCGATTGATGCGCCACGACAACCGGCGCGCGAAACTTTTCACCCGCATGGTCGAGCGCTGCGGCATCCGGCATCGCTTTTCGTGCCTCAACCCCGGCTCGGATCCCGATGCCATAGACGACAGTGGCTTTTATCGCCTGGGGCAATTCCCCGGTACGGCCGAGCGCATGCGGCGGTTCGAAACCGCGGCGCCCGATCTGGCGGAAAGGGCCGTGGAAAAGCTGTTAAAGGGCGAGGCAAGAGATCGCATCACGCATCTGATTGTGACGAGTTGCACCGGTTTCTCCGCGCCCGGCCTGGATCTGGAATTGATCGCGCGCTGCGGACTGCCGACAAGCATCGAGCGCACCCATATTGGCTTCATGGGATGTTATGCCGCGATCAATGCCCTCAAGCTGGCGCAGCATATCGTGCGCTCCGAACCAAAAGCCCGGATCCTCACCGTCAATCTGGAATTGTGCACGCTGCATCTGCAGGAGGTAGCGGATCTGGACACCATTCTCTCCTTCCTGCTGTTCGGTGACGGCTGCGCCGCGGCCCTGATCAGCGCCGATCCGCTCGGCGCCGCCATGGAATCTTTTCGCGCGGTCCTGGCGCCCGGCAGCGGCGAGCTGATTCAGTGGCGCATTCGCCAGCAGGGCTTCGACATGGTGTTGTCGGGCGGCGTGCCGCACGCCATCGAAACCACCTTGAAAATTCACCGGGACGATATCCTGGCAGGTGCCAGGCAGGACGAGATCAGCTTGTGGGCGGTGCATCCGGGCGGGCGATCGGTTCTGGACGCGGTTGAAAAATCCCTCGCCCTGCCGGCGTCGGCTCTGGCCGCCTCCCGTCAGGTGCTGCACGACTTTGGCAATATGTCATCTGGCACCGTGATGTTCGTTCTGGACCGGCTGATGGGCCAGGCAGCGCCGGGAGCGCTGGGCTGCGCCATGTCCTTCGGCCCAGGCCTGGTGGCGGAAACCATGCGCTTTCGCATGGCCACCTGACGGCAGGCGGTCGGGCCAGCCTGCTAACTGGCTTTGATACGAAAAAAGGCCTAAAATGTCAGGGTTTGATGCGTTTCGGGCCTTTCAATCAGCCGGGCACCAGAAAGTGCGGAATAAACCGGTCCTGTCACCGTCTTAATGGATGCGGGGGGCACCCATAGTGGGCGCCTTGGGACAAGTTGTCGGGCATGAACGAATGAGTCTGTCCTGCTGGATTGGTCGGAAGCGCTGTGACGATGGGTGCCGAGAGATATGCTGGTCGTGACGGGCAGTCAGTGGTTTTCGGAAGCGCTGGTCGCCCATTTGCCCGCTCTCAGGCGATATGCCATCTCGCTGATCGGTAACACCGCTCTGGCCGACGATCTGGTGCAGGATTGCATCGAGCGCGCGCTGCGCCAATCCTCACAGCTGAGAGAGTTGCCGCGCATCGCCGGCTGGCTCCGGCGCATTCTGTACAATCTCTATATCGACGAGATTCGGCGCAATCGCGCAAAAGGCAGGGAAGAGGATGTCAACGAACTTGCGGACCATCTGGAATTGAGCGTTCCGGCATCGGACCGTGATGCGGTGCGGGATCTGTCAAAAGCCATGAATCAGCTGAGCGTCGAACACCGCGAGATCTTGCTGTTGGTGAGCGTCGAAGAATTGAATTACCGCGAAATCGCAGAAGAACTGGGCATTCCGCAAGGCACGGTCATGTCGCGCCTGGCGCGCGCAAGAGAGCGTCTGCGTGGCATCATGCAGGGCGAAGGCGCGCAAATCGTCGCCTTGACGCCTGCCCCGAAGGAACTCCCGTGACCGGTCAATTGAAAATCACCGATCTGGACATCACCGCCTATGTCGATGGTGAACTCGATGCCGATCGCGTGCGAGCGGTCGAAGATGCGGCTTTGCGGGATGCCACACTGGCGGATCGCATCACGGCCTATCGCACAGACAAGGCAATGCTGAAGAACATCTATGCCCCGCTGGCGGATCGCCCAATCCCGCCGGCGTGGATAGACCTCGCTCGCGCGTTCCCCTACCCCGCCGCGCGAGCGAGGCAATCATGGTGGCTTACCGGCGTGGCCGCCGCGCTGGTCCTGGCCGTTATCGGCGGACTGAGCTTTTACGATACCGCCTACAGGCCCGGTCCGGCCGGTGACGCGGTTCAGGCTGCCCTGAGCGCACGCAATGACCAGGCTTCCGTGCAAAAATTCATAGCGGTGAGCAATGTCGGCGAGGCGCGCCGCTATGACGCGACACTTGAAAGCATCCTGGGCGTGAAGGTCAAAGTGCCCGCGCTCGACAGTATGGGCTATCACGTCGCGGGCCTTAAGTTCTATGAGCGCGCCGCGGAAATTCAATATCGCGACGGCAAGGGCCGCCTCTTCACGCTTTATCTGCGCCCATCAGACGGTACGACCCGTTTTGACCAGTTCGAGCGTGACGGCCTGCACGTCTGCATTTGGCAGGATGACCAGATCAGCACCGTGATGGCAGGCGCCATATCAGCGGCCGTGATGCAAAGACTGGCGAGCTTGACCTATCTTGGCCTGACGGCGTGAAAGGCGGGTCAGCGGACGGAGCGGGCTGACAAGGCCTCCGGGCTGAAGAGCGAGGCGGGATGGGGCGACGTTACCTTGTAGGCTTGCGGCTCTCCGTTGAAGGCGAAACCGTAGGCATAGCCGCCGAGCTCAAAGTCATAGTTGAACTGGCTGCCGATGATCACGGCGGGAAGGTCAGGCATGAGATACATCGTCGCCTGGCCGAAGCGCAGCGGTCTGCCCCGCTCGTCCCAGGCATCGCTGTACACTGCAAGCCAGGTGTCTTCGTCCAGATAAAGCCGCCGATGGGCGACAATGTCGTGTTTTCCCGGCGCAAGCGTGCCGTCGATCACCCAGACACGATGGAGCTCATAACGCAGGTCGTCCGGATTGGCATGCGCGGTTCCCAGCACCTCGCTGACGGGCCGCATGTAGAGCCGATTGTTGTTGTAAGGAACATACATTTCCTTCTTGCCGAGGATCTTGAAGTCGTAGTGATCCAGGCCGCCGAAGAACATGTAATATTCATCCAGGCTCATGAAGCCCGCCGCATCGATGTCCGGCACATCATAGGAAATGCCAGGCGCCTTGCGGACGCGATGCTCGCCCGGCAGAAGCCGCCACGCCGCAAAATCGTTCCGCTTGATGTCGACGGGTTGCCAATTGAGATAGCTTTCACTGACACGCGCCGGCGGGGCCACCGCGACATGCAGGGTCTTGAAATAGTAGCCCCCGAACGAATCCGGCGTCGCATCGCGATAATAATAGGGAAAGTCGGCGATCTCCCTGTAGGTGGTGGCGCGCTCGACCGCGCCATTCTGCGGCACCACGTAATTGCTGATGGTCAGCTCGCGCGCCGGTCCCCAAAAGGCAAGCAGATGATTCCACATCGCTTCAAAGCCGTTTTGTGGAATCGGGAAAGGTATGCCGCCCGCCGCACCTTCCACGCCATAGGCGATGCCTTCCGGCGCCGTATGTGCGCGCGTCGCGTTTTTGAAAATGTTTGCATAAACCCAATCCGGCGCCGCGGCGCTGCGATGACTGGGATAGATATCCATACGGTAGTCGGGATATTCCTCGAACAGATGCTTGGCGCCTTCCGGAAGCTTCTCTGCATGGTCGCGGTAATTTTTGGCGGTGACGGAAAAGAGCGGCTTTTCATTCGCGAAAGGATCAGGGCGTGGCGCGCCGCTTTGATATCCCGGAACGATGGCGGTGTAGCCGCCCGTCCAGGCAGGGATGCTGCCGTCCGCAGTGCCGGCACGCTCCGCCCCAACCGGAGTCAGACGGGATTTGAGCAACGCGGCCTGTTGATCGGTGACCGCCGCGTCTGCGACAGGCGCAAGCGACAACGCCCAGAGGGCCGCGGCGCAGGCGTGAGTCAGAGTTCTGGTTCGCACCATACGCACCGAATATGGGGGCCGGATCAAAGGAGACCTCAAAACGTGCTATAGCGCAATAATCGGTCTCCGACACGGCAAAAATGCAGCAATGACCTCTGGTTCCTTCCTGGTCGCGTTCGTGACTGCGGTCGCGTGGCTGTGTTGCTCCGCAGCGGCGCAGGCCGATGATCTGTATGCAGCCGATGGCCTTGATCTGCGCTGGGACAATACGCTGCGTTACAGCAACGCCATGCGTATCTTGCCGCAAAGCGCCACGCGCCTGGCCCATGTCAATGCGGACGATGGCGACCGCAATTTCGCATCCGGGCTGGTTTCCAACCGCCTCGATCTGCTATCGCAGCTCGATCTTGCTTTGGGCGACTTCGGCTTTCATGCCAGCGCCGCCGGCTGGTATGACACGGTCTATCACGATCGCACCGACAACCACTCGCAGGTCACCTACAATGCGACGCCGGTGCCCAGTAGCAGCTTCGCGCCGGCGGTGCGCGATCTGGAAGGGCAATATGCCGAACTGGACGATGCGTTTGTCTACGGCACTTTCAATATCGAGAACGTGCCCGTTTCGGCGCGCCTTGGCCGCCAGACCGTCCTTTGGGGGGAAAGCCTGTTCTATGACGCGAACTCCATTGCCTCGGCCCAGGCGCCCACCGATTATACCCGGACGATCACCGGACAAAGCAGCTATGCGAACAATCTCTATCTGCCTGTCACCCAGCTGTCGCTGACCGCGCAATTGGCACCTGACGTCTCGCTGACGATCTACGACCATCTGGGCGCGCGCCCTTCGCGCCAGGCGGGCGACGGCAGCTATTTCAGCTACGTCGATTTCCTGGGCCCGGGCGCAGAGCGCTTCTTTCTTCCTTCGGGCCAATATCTTTTGCGACAGGGCGACGGCAAGGTCTCGATCGGCGGCCAATATGGCGCCGCGCTGCATACATCGATCGACGAAACGGACCTCGGATTCTACGTGCTGCAATACAACGCCATGGATCCGCAAACCATCATGACGACCCGTTCGGGCGGCGCCGATCCCGCCATGGCGGGTTTCTATAGGCTTGTCTATCCGAAGGACATTGTGCTGCTGGGTGCCAGCGCCAGCACGTCATTGGATGATGGAACGATTGCCGGAGAAATCTCCCTGCGGAGGAATGTTCCCCTGCTGGCCTATCCCCGCGGCGAGGACACTTCGCCTGATGCGGCCAACACCCTTTATGTGAACTATCTCAGGGGCGACCTCTTGCACGCTCAGGCCTCCGCCCAGCTGCCGATCCAAAAGACCGATGTTTGGGACAGCGCCAACATCAGCCTGGAAGCGGCGACCGACGACGTCACCGGCCTTAGCGGCAATGTGGGCGCAACCTCGCTGGAGCGGTTCGCAATGAAGGCGCGGTTCCTTTTCGAGCCCCACTATTTTCAGGTGCTCCCCAATCTCGACCTCACCGTGCCTCTGGGCATCGGCTACAATCTGACTGGCAAGAGTTTCACCTATTACGCGCAGAATGGCGGCACGGGCGATTTCGAGATCGGCGTCAGTGCGGTTTACAGGTCGGTATGGAAAGCCAGCCTGATGATGACCGGCTTTATTGGCGCGCCGGACCGCCAGCCCCTTGCCGACCGCGACATCATCGGCTTCAGCCTGGAGCGGACCTTCTAGCCTTTGTTTTGATGATATCGGCACCAGCCTTGCGGGTTGATGGTGCCATCGACCAGCGTACAGGACGCCGGCGGGCTGAACAGACCGCAGTTCGAGCAGCTTTGATCGCCCTTGGGCATCTCCTGATAACCCGCGTCACCCTGGCTCATTTTGGCCATGGCAGGCGAGGCGGCGCCCAGCAGCGCAGCCGCGCCGGCTCCCGCGATCGCGACATGCCGGAAAAGGCCCCGGCGCGAGAGATTTGCGGCAGCAACCTTTGCGCTTGCCGCAGACTTCAGACCGTCATCACCAGACATCAAACAACTCCTTTGGAACCAGCTTTCACATCGCCAACCAGAGGAACAGGCGCAATGCGTTATTGTCGGAGGCATTGCGTCCCAATCCATTGTAGTTCGAGGATGCTCCGTTGAATTTCGTGTAGACCGTGTATTGCAGGCCAGCGCGCAGATTGAACCTGGTTCCCAGGGCGGAGGGATTGGCGCCAAACGGCGTTCCGTCCAGCTGGAAAACAAAGCCCGTGCTGTCGGGGCTATGCGTGAAATTTCCGGCATAGAGCAGCGGATCGGTCGAACCCCAGGTGTTAAAGACCTGGACCGTGCCGCCGATCAGGTTCTGCCAGTAATAGGACGCATCGACCCGGAAATCGTTGAACGTGTCGCTCGGATTCGACAGGTGCAGAAAGGCGGATGCGTTCCGCGACTGGTGCTCATTGGTGTAGATCGCGTTGAGCTGGTAGATGTTGGAACCATCGCCCGTGAACTGATAGCTCGCATCGATGCCGAGATCCTGGTAATCGTCGGTCCTGCCGGTGTCGAAGGCTGTTCCCTGCAAATTGGGAAGGAAGGCGAACACGCCGATCTCGAAATTCTGCTCGTCATAGTTTTTCTGGTAGGCGGCCCGCAGATAGGGTGCCGCCCCCACAATCGAACTCGCTTGCCCCGAAACGACGCCCACGGTGCTGAGAAAGCCCCGGCTTGGCGTGACGTAGGCTCCCGCCTCGGTATAGATGGATGAATTCCACCAGGCATAGGTGGTCACGCCCAGCACCGTCTGGGCCAGGCCCGCGAGCACCGTCCCTGTTCCCGGACCGGGAGCGAGCGCCGTCCTTGTATAGGGGTAGCCCCAGACGGGAAGCGTGTTCCAGGCATCCTGGACACCCGGACTGTTGTTCAGGGACAGGCCGTAAAGGACATCTTGTCCGCCGATCGTCTCGCGATCGACCGCGCGCAGATCCAGATCGTCCCAGGCCGTGGCGTCGCCCACACCGAAATAAGTGGCCTCCGCGAAACCTCCGAAATGGCTGCCATCCCCCCCAGCGAGAAACAGGCTCAGCTTGTCCAGGGCGACATTGTTGTTGGTGCCGTACCCCGGCGCGGGTGGGAAATTGGTGTCTTTCGCGGTCTGCAAGTAGGACACCACAGCCATGGCCGAAACCGGCGCGGTGAAATCACTTCCGTTGCGCAGGGTGTAACCTTCAAGCTTGAATTCCCGGCCAAACGGGGTCAGCTGCGGACCGAAACCTCCGACGTGGCAGGCGGTGCAGTGTTGTCCTGTTTGAACCGCAAACGCGGGCAGCGCTTTCGCTCCGCCGGCCGTCATCAAGAGCACGAAGCCGGGTAGCAGAAGCCAATAAATGGTGCGCTCAACCTGCCGATATATTGCGCGCCTGGCAGTGATGCCCAACACCTGTCGCATACGCATCAATCCCCCAAACACGGAAGCGGAAAAGCATTCTTTTGCACTGCGAGAGCAAGACGCCTGATCTGCCGTTTTCCGCGATTAAATTTAGCCATAGCGGCGATGCGATGTCCTTCCATTACGACGTACATTTACGAGGTATTGCTTCGACGGCTGCCATTTCCGCAAAGCGTATTTCCGATGGGCTTCATGTCTCTGCCACCTACTGGTTCGCGATGACGGCCAGCGAGGCTGCGGTGATTCCGATCTGACTTGTGACCTGCACGGCATCCTCCAGGATGGTGTCCCATGTGAAATGGCGCAGCTGGCGTGGCACGACGATGACCGAGCCGGGTGCAAGCTTGGGCGATTCCGAAAGCCAGGAATCGCTATGAGCCTGCACGGCGGCGCCGTCCGGCTGGATGACGAAGATATGGTCTTCATCCGCGATGCTGGTTATCCCGCCCGCCAGCCGCAGATAGTCGTCCACCGTCCGATTGGCCCTAAACTGGATGCCGCCCGGCGCCATGACTTCGCCGGCGACCACGACGGAACTTGGCCGGCGTGGAATGAAAAGCCGGTCGCCCGGTTCCATCACGATATCGAGTTCGGGGTGCGCGGCGATCTGTTGCGGCACAATCTGGACAGCGATGCGGCCATTCTGGTCGCCGCCCTCGCGCATCTTGCCGATCATCTCCGTGACGTAGCCGATCTCCGCCTGAGACACCTGCGCCTTGTTGCTGACGGTGCCGACCAGGCCGATGACCTGCCGCTCCAGATCGTCGGCTTCCCGCCGCATCGCGCCCTGCTCTTCCTGCGCCACGGACCGGCGCAGGAAGATCGCACCGGCCGGATAGGCGGCGCCGGTAAAACCGCCCGCCCGCTTGAGGACGGAGGAAAGATGTTCGCCGCGCAGGATTTCGTAGCCGCCGGGAAACTGCACCTCGCCAAAGACCGACACATCGCCGCTGTCGCGGTCGGAAAAGACCGCGTTGAACCGCACACGGTCGAACGGCTTGAGGGCGACCTGGGTAAACTTGTCCGGCATCAGGTCGAAGTTCTTGCGGACGGTGCGGGAAAGCCCGGAGACATTGTCGATGTCCGCGGAGGTGACCTCGAAGGCATGAAGATTGACCTTCGGCGTCAGCCCGCCGGCCGCTTGCACGATCTTGTCCAGGCCGGTCTGCGGCATCAGCAGGAAATCGCCCGGATCGTTCACCTCGCCGACGACCGAGGCATAATAATTGCCCAGCGTGCTGATCAGCAGGCGACGCGCGTCCACATCAAGCCCCACGAAGATGCGCAAGGGGGGCCGCTTGGCCGCGCGGCTCTGACCTTGCATCCCGCTTTCCATCTTGCTGGAAGCCTGATCCTTCTGGTCGGTTTCCATCGCGTCGGGCGGCGCGACGATTCCAGGATTGAGTTGCTCGGCTTCCGTCTTGGGCGGGCCTGACTCTTGCGTCTCATCATTGGTGCGGCCCTGACCGGCCGCAAGTGCCGCGTAGGTTGGATCGACAAGGCCCGCACCCGGATTCACCGCCAGTGCCGGCTGCGTTGCGGTGGCAGACACAGGGACAGGAGGAGCGGCGGGCGCCGCCGCCCCTGCTCCGTTTTGCGAAGCTGCAATCGCCGTGGCCAGCTGGTTGTCCAGCGAAGTGGGCTCCGGCGCAGGCTGGCCGGTGCCGGCGACGGCCGAAGCCAGCGCACTGTTGGTGCTGGGTGCCACGGCCTGTGCGCCGGAGACAGTATTGTCGCTGATGACCCGGCCCGCCGGCACCTGCTGCGCCGCCGTGGCGCGATGCGCGATATAACGCATCTCCGCGACGTTGAGGATGTAAACGACATCGTTCGACTGGAGCGGAAGATCGGCCTTGGCCTCCAGGATGTCGGCGGGCGAAAAGGCGATGACGGTACGCTGCATGGTCGCGGGATCGAGACGGATGACGGCGCCGATCAAAAGATATGGCAGGGGCTTGCCCACCACCGGCGCGAACATGTCCGCTGACGCCAGAAGATCGTGCAGGCTCCGCACACTGCTCAGGGGGTAAAAGCCGTCCAGCGCGCTGCTTCCCATCAGCGAAACCTTGGCGAGCGACACATCGGCATTGCTGGCGACAAAAAGAATGTCGCCGTCACGCACCAGTGTGTTGCGGTCAGTCCCAACCTGAACCATTTCGCGCTTGCCATCGTCGCGCGTTTTCAGGATCGAAAGCCGGTAGTTGCCGCGCACTTCGGGTCCGCCCGCCAGCGCAAGCAGATCGGCCACCGGCACGCCCGACCGGCCCGGCGGCAATTCATAGATGGCAGGCCGCTTGACCTGGCCTACCACACCGACCGCGCTGGTCTGGAGCGGGACCACGACGCGGTCGCCTTCCGTCAGCGTGATGTCGGTACCCCCCGCTCCACCCGCCAGCAAGGCATAAAGATCCAGGTGGGTGATGCGTGCGCCGCGGATGATCTGGATGTCGCGCAACGAGCCCGTGTTCTTGACGCCGCCGGCCAGGCTCAGCGCATCCATGGCGGTCGAAAGGCCGGTGGCATAGAACACGCCCGGATTGTTGACTTCGCCCGCCACCCGAACCGAGATCTGGCGCACCTCGCCAACCGATACCAGGGCCTGCGAACCCGGCATCGCCCGTCGGGCTGCGGCCTCCACATCGGCGCGGAATGCGCCAAAGGATCGTCCCGCGGCAGCGATCGGCGGCAGCGTCGGCAACACAACCCGGCCATCCCGGTCGACCCGGGTGCGGAAACTGGAATTCTCCTGTCCCCGCAGGGTCAAGACGATCTCATCGCCCTGGCCCAGGACATAATTGTCCTGCAGCGCGCCGCTCTGGCGCACGATCACAGGCGCGCTACGGCCGAAGAAGGCGTAACCGAACTGGCGCAAGGGCTGGCCGGCACGCTCGCTCATCAGTCTTTCAATGGCCGACATGGACCTGTTGGCGGGCGCCGCGGCCTGCATCGGTAAGCCGGACAACAGGCCGGGTTGCTGGGGAAAGAGCGAAGGGTTCTGGATCTGCATGCCTGGCTGAAGCGAAGGCACCGCGGCCTGGCCGGTCAGCCGCTGCTGCAGATTGCGCAACAGGTCGCTGGAGACATTGTTGCCACTGCCGCCCAGGATATCGGACAGGGACTGTGCGCGCGACATGGCCGGCACCAGTATGACGGCCAGCACGGGCGCCATCAGGATGAGGCACCGCAGCACATAGCGACGAAGCCGCTTTTCAGTCTTTCGCGGCATCCGCCTCACCCATCCAGCCTGTCATCGCCTCACGCCTCCACCAGCCAGGGCGTTCCGTTGCGCAGCAGCCTGAAGGCCAGTCGCGCCAGCCAACTCCAGGAGATTGGACGTCGGTCGGTGACGTCCCTGGCGAGACGCCAGGCACAAAGCAGGTTTCCCCGGCAGAAGACCGTGCCGCGCAACAACAGGCTGGCCCGTATCCGGGGATAGTCGGGCGTCAGGCTGGAAGCGCGGCAGGCGCTTTCGATGATCCTGAGATCGCCGGCCAGGCGTTCCGCCACCGACATGGAACTGTGAAACCGACCCGGCCGCCGCCGCCATATGGAAAGGGGGCGGTCGAGATAGACGATGGGCGTTCTGCTCTCCCGCGCGAAAAGCGCGGTGGCGAGATGGTCGGTATGCGTCTCGTCCGCGGGATCAAAGCGCAGCCGCCTGCCGCCATCGATGCGATAGAGATTTGCGCCCAGCGGCGCATACAACATTGCGCCTTGCGCCAGGGACTGCGCGAGGAAACGGTCCGCCGACAGTCCGGCCTCCGGATCACCTTGCCAGCATATGCGGCGCGCCATTCTGACCGGCCGCAGCGCTTCATCGGCAATTCTGCAGGAGGCGATGCCCAGAACGGCGCCCTGCCGGACCATGCGCTCCTTCAGGTCGACGATGGCCCGGCCGGCAACGACATCTCCAACCATCAGAAAGAAGGCGTGGGAAAATCCCATCTCCTCGGCCATGGCCAGGGCGCAGTTCCAGTTGGCGACCCGGCCGAGATTGCTCTGGTTCCGGCGCATATGGATCGGAGCGCCCAGCTCGTCCCGTTCGGGAAGGGCTGCGGCGCTGCCATCGGTGGACGCGTTGTCCGAAACCAGGATTTCATAGCTGTCCGGCGGCAAGCCGGCCTGCCCCGCCGACATCACCGTCTCCCGCAACAGGGTGCCGCCATTGTAGGAGGGAACGAGAATGGCAATCTTTCCGCCGCGCATAAGCCCACCTCTCATGGACGTAACCGGCGGCCGATTTCTTCCGATGCTCCAGCTTTTTCATATTCTTGCGGAGTTCCGCAGAAGACGACTTCGGAAGGGGAAATCAGGGTGAAGGCGATCCTGTCGCCGCGGGCGATCAGGGCGTTGTAGAGCGGCGCGACATAGCGCTCCCGCTCTTCGGCCCGGCTCAACGGTGGTAGGGGATGGCGATAGGCCCAGCGGAAGTCGCCGGCCCTGCGAAAATGATAGAGGCCCGTACAGCAAAGATCGGAGATCGGCCGCTTCTCCGCCACCGCAGTCACTCTCCCTGGGACTTGCGGGTCTGCCGCGACATAAGACCATCCCGATCCTGCGCCGCGGAACACTTCCAGATAACCGGCACAGGAGGGGTCGATGACATGGCCTGGCTTCACATAACCGGGACGGACAGTGTCGATGTTGAAGATAACGACAGCCTCATCATCGCCGATGCCGGCCTCTTCAAGGCCGAGGAACACGGTCTCGGCCTGGCCCGATGTGGCGCGCTCCAAAGCCACGACATCCGCATTGGCCAGGCCCAGCGCCGCGCAGCGTTGCGCCGCAAACGTCGCACCATCGCCATCACGCGTGATGAAGAGAAAACGGTCTTCGCCGAAATAGGCGACAAAGCTGCCGACTGCGTGATCGAACAACGCCGCGCCATGCACCATCAGCTGAAATTTCGGCGGACGGTAGCCGGCCTCGGCGAAACGGCGGCTTTCGCCGGCCATGGGAAAGACGAAAATCACGCGGCCTCGGCAAAGTAACGCTGATAAATCCGGTAGCCATTGGCCAGCAGCGCCAGCTGACGCCGTGGCGCGTCGGCATGGAGCGGCAGCATCGAGAGGTACAGCAGAACCGAGATTGCGCCCGCCACCCGCTCCCGCGCCGGGTCGTTCTGGCATATGTGTTCGCGGAACGCGTGCTCGACCGTGTCATGGCAGTCCGGTCCACCGACCTCGAACAGGAGAGCATAAGGCGCGACGCGCTCGAGCGCGAAATAGCCCGCCAGAATGAAATCATAACGGCCCAGCACGGAGTGATGGAGCTTGCCGATGTCATAGCGCGTGTCGCCGAAGATACCGGGCTTTCCCGGTTCGACAAAACCCCGCGGATCGATCATCGTCACCGCACCGCGTCGAAAATCATAGAGGATATTGCTGAAACAGAAATCGCCATGCAGAATTCCGGCATCGTCCTTGGCGGGAGGACCGATGACTTCCACCATCTCTTCAATCAGCTCCCGTGGCGCCGGCATGATGTGGCCATTCAGCGTCCAGGGATGATCGGGATCGACGCCGGTATCCTTGGCGAAGCGCCCGAACCGCTCCTGTGTCTTGGCGCGATAGAGCACGGGAAACCAGTCTTCCTCCATAACGGCAGGCTTGTGGGTGCGCATTTCGGCAAGCACGTCGGCGCAGCTGGCCAGGATCTGACGCCACATGTCCGGCGCAACTGCGCCGAACACATAGAGATCGCTGAGCGGACAGAGATATTCGTAGCGCAGATAGTAGCCCGGCTGGTTCCTGTCGGCCCCGGTGCGGCCGAGATAGGCGGGGACGAACCCTCTCAGCGACGGTGGCAGGTTCTCGAACCAGGCGGCCTCGGCCGCCATCTTGTCGGCCTGCGCGCTTGTCTTGCAGACCGTGTAGCGGGTGATTGACAGATTATTGAACGCCCTTTCCGTGGTGAGCGTGCGCCGCGAGGCGTAATAGGTGTTGAGATGGCCGAGGTCGAGCCATTGACCGCAATTCTCGACCCCGTCGAAATCTGGATGACGCCCGGCATAAAGATTGATCGCCGCCAGGAAATCGGAGTGCGCCTCGCCCAGGCAGCGCAGGAAATCCACCCCATCTGAAAAGCCGAACAGGCCGCTGACCAGTGGCACACCTGACGCGCCCGCGCGTCCCAGCGGAGAAATCCGCACGGGATTGCGTCTCTCCATTTGTGCCCAGGGATAGGGATTGTCGCCCGCATGTACCGACAGGCCATCCTCCGGAAACGACTCGAGCCCCTGAAACAGGGTGTCGCCGTGCAGGATGTAAAGCTGCTCGTCGCGACCGAGACTTTGCGCCAGGGCCACCATGAGAGATTCCGCCAGCGACAGGCCGTCGGGAACCCGCACCGTCGTGATCTCGAGTTCGGCCAGAAGCCGCGCGTCATGAGAAGGCAGCCTGAAGGACTGCGGCAGGCTGAGGACGATCCGGTCGGCCATCGGACGCAGCAGTGCGGCCTGAAGGCGGAACAGCCTGGCATTGCCCAGAGGCAGAAAAGCTGGAGGCAGCGGACCGAATTCCGCCGCCATCTCCTGATTGATATAGGCCGCGGAGGCGATGAGGCCGACACTCATTGCCGCCGCTCCCCTTCCAGCAGCGCAGCGATGGCGTCCTGGTCGAGGGCAACGAATTCCGATGGCCGTACGGCCCGGTCATCGACATAGAACCCGTCATCGCCGCACCAGGGCTTTCCCACATGCACCTCGTCAAAAGGAATGTCGTGGCGCTTCAGCCATTCGATCACGATCGGCAAAGTTTCCGCGTTGATGCGGCCGATGGAGTTGGCATAGGTACGCATATTGCGCGAGGTCATGATCGCGATACGAAATCCCCTGGCGGCGTAATCGCGGAGCTGTCGAACAACTGCCTGCCTTGGCTCAAGCGCGCCATAGCTGTCGGCGCTGCCGGGAACCGTCAGCGTGCCGTCCAGATCGATCACGATCGTTCCAGCCATGTCGGTCACACTCTTTCCGCAAAGGCGTGCGGTGAATTCATCGTGCTGGCGCGGTGGCGCCCTGCCCACCACTCACGGAGATAAACGGCCCCGATCGCGCACAGCAGACCAGCAACAAGCCCCAGCACGGCGAACACTGTCCGCTGTGGCCACACGCGCTCGCGGTCATCGGGAAACGTCGGCGGATCGATGATGCGGAACGCGAATTCAGGTTGGCCCTGGGCGAACATGTAGTCCTGAAGCGCATGTTCGTAAGCCGATGACAATGCGGCGTTGAGCTGGTTGCTGTCACTGTCGCTTCCGGCCTTGCGGATCGCCGCCCCCAGATAGCGGGTGTCCCGCTCCGCCTGGGCCATCGCCCGTGCCCGCAGCTGGGCATTGGCAAGATCGACCAGATCGCGCGCCCATTTCACGGCCATCGCCCGGTCTTTCCAGGTGATGCTGAAGGTGACGATCCCGCTGCGGCGATCGAGCTCGATATCGCGGATGCTGCGGTTGAACAGGCGATACCCTCGCCGCAGGGTGGGAATGGAGGAGCCGGAGACCCGCCAACGCCGGTTCACGCTGTCCCATTTGCTGTCGAACAGAATCGGAAGAAGATTTTCCCTGGTGGCGTAGGCATCGAACAGTTCACGCGAGCCCAGCACAGCCAGTGCCTCATCCTGGCTTGCGGACGTCCGCCCCAGGAGCCCCCCCAAGCCTCCCAGACCACCGGTCAGACCGGCAAGAGCGCCCAGATTGGAGTTGCCCATCGTGCTTCGGGGCACCGGCATCAAGGTTTCTTCCACCCGCCAATACTGGGGCAGCAGGAAACCAAGCAGGAGCGCCAAGCCCACGCAAAGGGCCACAACACCGGCCGCCAGCTTCCAGTTGCGGCGCATCCGGTCAAAAAAAAGCGGCAACCGATCTGAATCCGAACGGGCTGCCCAGACGGGCTCCTGAGCTTCCAATCCCACGAAAGTGCGCCCGCTCCAAATACCACTGTGAAGACGTAAATCGCCCGCCAGTCATTCCCCCGGCTGGAAAAAGTAATTTCCTTCTCTCCGGAGCCGGTTGGGTCGATGTTCAGGCGGTACAAGGACATCATCCCGCGGATGAAGATATTGCGATCGAACCTGACCACTGGCCTTGCTGACCAGGCAATGGTGAGCTTTGGCAATTTCGCATTGAGCGTGAGTCTGGCGCACATCCTGCCCGTTGCAGAATTCGGCATCTATTCGGTGACGTTGTCCTTCCTGCTGTTCTTCAATACCCTGCACCAGGCTTTCATCATTTATCCCCTGTCGGTGCACACGGCGGGAACGCCGCCACGAAAGCATGCGCACCTGCTCGGCGTGGCCGTTCTTCTTACCCTGCCATGCGCGTTGCCTTTCACAGTGATCTTGGGCGCTGTGCTGTGGAGCATCGGCCGACTATCACTCCTGCCCGTGGCATCAGCCGCCCTCCTCGCCTGGCAACTCCAGGAAGTGTTCCGCCGCAGCCTGATCGTGCGCAACCACCTTATGTCCGCGATCCTGATCGACGGCGTGCGCTATCTGGGGCCCCTGATCGTGGTCCTGGTTTTTTCTTCCAGGATCGACGTGACGGATGCCTATCTCGCCATCGCTCTGTTATCGATTGTCAGCGTCCTGCCTCTGGTCGGGATTTCGTGGCGGCCGGAAGCGGCCCTGCACAAAATCTCGCGGGAGCTTTCCGATCACTGGCGCCTGGCCATGCCGGTCCTGGGCGCCAACCTTCTGGCGGTTTTCAGCACGCAATGGTTCCTGTGGTTGCTCGCGTGGCGGCACACGCCGGACACCGCCGCGAGCCTTGTAGCGCTGACCAATGTGGTGGCCATCGCCAGTCCCGTGATGCTGGGCGCGGAAAACATCCTGGTGCCCGAGATCGCCCGCACGCGCCATCGTCTCACATTCATCGATCTGATGCGCGTCGTGGGGCGGTACTGTCTGTTCTGCGTCGCGCTGGTGACGCCATTTTTTCTTGCAATCGCAGTCTTTCCCCAGCAGGTGCTGGGGTTGATCTACGGCCACTCCAGCCCTTATACGATGCATATCGTCGCGCTGGAGATGCTTGCGGGCGCGTATGTCTGCTTAATTCTGTCCTACATATTGGCCGCGACATTGCGCGGCTATCGCACCGGCGCCGCGGTCTTTTCCATGCAGCTTTATCCCGCAATCCTGGGCTTGACCCTGGGCAGCTGGCTCACCATCCACTTCGGCTTGAATGGCGCCGCGCTTGCGTCGCTCCTGGCGAGCCTGTTGCGGGCCGCCATGGGATGCTTCCATGTGCTGCGCCTGCGTGGCGAGACCGCGCCGCCGCAAGCCATACTGGCCATGCCCTGACATGAGCGCCGTGCCCATGCCAAATCTGGCCAGCGTAGAGCGTATGCTCTGGACCTCGCTGCTGCTCGCGGTGCCGGTTTCGGCGACACCATTGCTGCCCTTCGGCTCCGGCACTCTGGCGCGCCCCCTGGCGGCATTTCCGGCCGCGCTCATTCTTCTGATCGCCGCATTCCGGATGGTATTCCTGCGCCAAAAGCCTCTCCTGACGCTTGACGGTTTCCGGCTGCTGGGCCTCTTCTCCGCCTACATCCTGGTGAGCGGCCTTGTCCTGGCGTCACTGGCGCCCCCCGAACTTTTCAAGGGCCAGACACCGATGGACAGCTTTTTCAGGGCGCTGATCACCTGGTCAATGGGGCTGGCCTTCTATCTCACTGCCCGCCTCAACATCCGCAGCGATCCCGACATACGGCATGCACAGCGCTGTCTATTCATCGGCATGGGCGCGTCGATCGCCTTTGCCGCAGTCCAACTCGCCGCCATCGTGGCACAAGGTGAAATGCTGCGCGCCGTCCAGGCCATCACCGACCTGATCGCCGTCCATTATGACGGCCTCAAGAGCCGTGCCCAGGGCATGACTTTCGAGCCGTCCTGGCTGGCCAGCCAGATCATCGTGTTCCTGATGCCAACCTTGATCGCCTCCAGCATTTCGCGCCAAGATTCTGTCGGCATACCGGCCAGCCGCGGGCATGAACTGCGACTGATCTGCGGTTTCACAATCGCCATTGGCGGGCTTCTATGCTCGGGATCGCGATTTGGCCTGGTCTGCATCGTCGTGATGCTGGTCGTGAGTGGCTTTATGGCGGCCCGGCGCGGGCACATGCTGGTGGCGACCGGCTTCCTGGTGTTGCTGGCGGCGGGTGGCGGTGGCCTGAAGGCGATGAGCAGCCTAGGTGCAGGCGCGGGCGCGAGCTATGTAGTGGGTCCTGTCGCCTACCTCGTCGATTCAACCGGCCTCGACAGCACCGGAACCGATCTCACCGCGGATGTCAGCGACACATTCACGGTCACCGGCCGGATCGCTGCCGCCCAAGCCGCAGGCGGGATGTGGCTGGATCATCCCCTGTTCGGCGTTTCCCTGGGAAACGACTATCGCTATTTCAGCAAGTATGCGCCGGATTGGGCTTTCGCCACCGGCATATTCACCAGTGGCGCCAAGGAAGGCGAAGGCTGGCTTGATCCCAACTCACCCGAAAAGGGCAACGCCAAGAATTTCTTCCTCAGGCTTCTGGCGGAAACCGGCCTGATCGGCTTCCTGCTGTTCGGCCTGTTCCTGGTTCGGCAGATCTTTTTTGGGCCGGCGCGGGACGACTATCACGCCTATTTTCGCCTCGCCAGCCTGATGGCGCTGGGTTTCGGCTTCCTCAACCAGGACACGTTCGTGGAGACCGGCGTGTGGATTCCGCTGGCCCTCTGCTTCGCCATGAACCGTGTTCCTCCCCGCGAAGCCGTCAGCCGCGGGGAATAGAAGAAGCTTTTCTTCCGTCTAGTTGATGCGTGATGCGGTGGGCTGCGTGGGCTGTCCGCAACTGAGCGCTTGGCAAAGCATGGCTCAACCGGTTGCGGCATGGACATACAGTATCAGCGGCCCCTTCGCATCGCCATTGTCGTCACCCGCGACCTGTCGGAGCGCAACGGCCGCACTCCGATCCTGTCGCATGTCGTGCGCGCTCTGAAGGCCCGGCACGAAATCAAATTGCTCCATCTATCTGCCCTGGTCGAAAGCCGCAGCAGCATCCGCGACATTGCCGGCGCCCTTCTCGCCTGGATCGCCAGTGTTTTGCGCATGCGCCCCCTGCCCCTGCAGTGCGTGCTTTACGGTTCACCGCGGCAGTGCAAAGACATCATCGCGAAAATTGCGAAAATGCAGTGCGACGCGGTTTATCTGGATACCGTCCGCTGCCAGCTGTTGCTTCGCATGCTGCGCGGCGCAATACCGGGCCTTTACGTCGTGACCGATTTCGACGACCTGATGTCCAGGCGCGCGAACTACCTGTTCCGCAATCGTTTGCCTTTCCCGACCGGCCATGTCAGCCGGCATGTACCGCACTGGTTGCGCGTTCTTTCCGAAAAATTTCTGGCCGGGCCGATCGCGGGCTATGAGGCCCTGACCCTGCCCGCCGCCGAGAATGAAGTCATCGCGGCGTCCGATGCGACGATCCTGCTCTCCGTCGCGGACCGCGAGATGCTGAGCCTGCGCAGGTCGGTGGAAAGCGTTCACGCGATTCCGCCGGCTGTGACGGTGATGCGCTCACCCATGAAGGACATCGCGCCCAGCCGCTTCATCTTCATTGGCAGCGACAATTTCGTTCATAACCGTGCCGCGATCGATTTCCTGCTCGAGAGCTGGCGCAAGGTCCGCGCCCCCCTGGACCTGCACATCTATGGACGGCAAAGCCGGACCCAAGCAACGGTCGAAGGCGTGCATTGGCACGGCTTCGTGGAAGATCTCGCCGAAGTCTATCAACCCGGCAGCGTTGCGCTGGTGCCGGCGATGGATCGGGGCGGGATCAAGACCAAGGTTCTGGAAGCCTGGGCCTGGGGTTGTCCCGCTCTGTGCAACAAGGCCGCCATGGAAGGCCTGGCGATCGAAAGCTATCCGCTGGTTCTGCCGGAAACCGAATGGCTGGCGATCCTGGCCGCACCTTGCGACCGCGAATGGGCAAGCGCGGCGCGGATCGGACATGCCTTTGTGCGCGATCATTGCTCCGCCGAAGGTTTTGAAAGGGCCTGGCAGAAGATCATCCTTCCCAGGCCGCGCAACGCCGTCGAAGACGAAACCGATCTGGCGCAAATCGGTCTTCACATCCCTGACAGAACAAACACGGCGCAGGCAGCGTTGGCGTCACGTTTCGCCGAGAGCTAGCGGGTTGTCATGATCAAATGGTCGCGCATTCTTGTCGGAGTCCTGGCATTGGTCCTCGCACTGCTTTGGCTGTCTCAACCGGACATCGTCGACACGCGGCATCCCAAAATGCCGGGCATCTCATCTTCCCATATCTGAAGGATTGGCATCGTGATCCTGCTCGCTCACTCCTACTTCATGCGGCACGACCCCAAGCAGGAAGCTCGCTGTACGCCCTATTCACCTCTGTCGTCCCTGATCGCGGCGGCAATGCTGCGGGAGCGGGGCCATGTCGTCGATCTGTTCGACGCGACCTTCGCCGAGACCGTCCGGGACTTCGAGGACGTACTGGATCGCAACCACGGTTCGCTGGTCGCGATCATGGAAGACAATTTCAACTTCCTCACCAAAATGTGCACCGAACAGCGCCGCAATGCCTCGTTCTCGATGATCGCCGCTGCCCGCCGGCGCGGCAGCCGTGTCGTCGTCAACGGTCCCGATTCCACCGATCGACCGCTATTGTATCTGCAGGCCGGCGCCGATGCGGTTCTCCTGGGCGAAGGGGAGGCCGCCCTGGTCGAGATCGCCGCGGCGCTGTCCAGCAACCCCCGCACGCCGCTGGACGACGTTGCGGGCATCGTGCTGCCCGACAACGACAACGGCATGCGCCGCACGCCGATGCGGCCGCACCAGCGCGAACTCGACAAGCTGCCCTTGCCGGCCTGGGACCTTGTGGACGTGCAGACCTATCGCCAAGCCTGGATGAGCCGACACAACCGCTTTTCCTGGAATATGGCCGCGTCGCGGGGATGTCCCTACGCCTGCAACTGGTGCGCCAAGCCGATCTTCGGGCGAGGCTATGAGCAGCGCTCCGCGGCGATGGTGGCCCAGGAATTGCGGTCGCTGAAGGATCACATCAATCCCGGCCATGTCTGGTTTGCCGACGACATCTTCGGCCTTACTGCGGAATGGCTTCAGGACTTCGCACGCGAAGTGGCGCGGCTCGATGCGCGCACGCCCTTCATGATGCAATCACGGGTCAACCTGATGAAGCCGGAGGCGGTGGCGGCCTTGGCGCAGGCGGGCGCGGAAGAAGTCTGGCTGGGCGTGGAATCCGGATCGCAAAAGGTCCTCGATGCCATGGAAAAAGGCTCGAATGTAGCGGAAGCGCGCTCCGCCACGCGCCTGCTCAAGGCCGCCGGCATTCGCGCCTGCTGGTTCATCCAGCTGGGTTACCCTGGGGAGACCTGGGAGGATATTTCCCTGACCCGCAATCTGATCGCCGAAGAACAACCTGACGATATCGGCGTCTCGGTTGCCTATCCCCTGCCCGGGACGCGCTTCCACGAGCTGGTGAAGGCGGGATTGGGGGAACGTCGCAACTGGCGGGATTCCAACGATCTCGCCATGCTGTTCGAAGGCACCTACGGGACGCCGTTTTATCGGCTGGTACGCGATCATCTGCATGACGAGGTCCGCAACGGCCGCCGGGACGATTGCAGTTGGGCACGGCTGGGGCATGACGAATTCGCCCATCGTTCCGCCAATCCCATGCTGCTCGCCACAGGTTCATGAGATGGCCATACCGTCCGCGGCATCCCTCGCCTTTGACGCTGTGGCTCCGCAATTCGATGCGCGCTTTGGCGGCTGGCGCAGCGTCGCTGCCCAGCGAAGGGCCGTCCGGCGCGTCTTGCTGGCAACCCTGCCGGCAGGCGCACGCGTGCTGGAGCTGGGCGGCGGCACCGGCGAAGACGCCGTATGGATGGCAGAGAACGGCTTCAAGGTTTTCCTGACCGATGCTTCCGCGGCCATGGTCGCGGAGGCCAGCGTAAAACTCGCACCTCATGGCGCACGGGCCCATGTCGTGGCGGCGGAAGACCTGCCCAATTTCGCACTGGATCGCTTGGCAGGGATTGGCGGGCCGTTCGACGCCGCCTTCTCCAATTTCGCGCCGCTGAATTGCGTCGAGGATCTGGGACCGGTCGCCCAAGGGCTCGCGGCGACGATCCGGCCCGGCGGACATGCGATGCTTGTGCTGTTCGGCCGCCTTTCGCCGGGCGAGTTCATCACGGAGATCCTGCGCCGACGTCCGCGCCAGGCCTTGCGGCGGCTCGCACATGGCCCCATGCCAGCCCGGATTGGCGGCCGGGAATTCACGGTCACCTATCACCGCGCGCAATCGCTGACGGGTGCGATGAGCCCCTGGTTCCAGCTCAAGCGCCGCATCGGTGTCGGCATTTTCGTACCGCCCAGCGCCGCAGAACCCTGGATTTCCAACCATCCCCGCTTTCTGGACATGCTGGAAAAATTGGACCGCCTGGTGGAAAGGCCCCTGGCCAGTTTCGGTGACCATGTCCTTTATCAGTTCGAACGCACCCAAACGCCCGCCCCATGAACAGGATACGGGCGCGGCCTTTCCTGCGCCGGTTCGGCTATGGGGTAATCCCTCTTGTAATGGGCATATCGCCCGCCTGGTCCTCACCATGGGCCGAGGTTGGCGACAATCGGCTGCGGACCGACATCGAACTGCTCAGTTCCGCCGGCCTCATCGATGGTGTCACAACAGAGTGGCCCCTGCCCTGGACATCCATTGCACATAATCTGCGCAATGCCGATCCTGTTGCGCCGTCAGACGCCCTTCAGAACGCAGCCTCGCGTGTGCTTGACCAGGCGGATCGCGAAAACAAGCCGGGCCTCTCCGCCTCCTTCCTGCTGGATGCCACAAACAATCCCAGTGTGGTGTACGGCTTTGACAGCCTGGGCCGGGGCGAAGGCGAGACCGCGCTTTCGCTTTCCTACAATTCCGCCGACCTGGCAGGACGCTTGTCGATCGGGCAGTTCACCCAGACGTTCAGTGGACACGATACCAAGCTGATGCTCGACGGCAGCTATGTCGCCGCCAAACTGGGAGACGAGGCGCTGGTCTATGCCGGCTGGCTGGACCATTGGTGGGGACCAGGCTGGATCTCGGCCCTGTCCTTGTCCAACAATGCCCGGCCAATGCCGCAGATCGGAATCGAGCGGCTGGACACCAGCGCGTCCAGCTGGCCGGTCATCAATCTTCTCGGTCCTTGGCAGCTGGAGTTCTTCGTCGGCCTGCTCGATGGCCCGCGTCTGGTGCGTAACACGCTCTATAACGCGTTGCGCCTGACCTTCAATCCGGCCCCCGGCCTGGAGATCGGCCTTGCACGGACCGAGGAATTCTGCGGCAACGGGCATCCCTGTTCACCGCTGAAGGATTATTTCCACTTTTCCAACAATCCCAACAGCATCGATAACACCAATGACGAGGCGGTATGGGATGTCAAATACAGTCGCAAAATTGGCCGCATTCCCTTTCAGTTCTATCTCCAGCTGATGAATGAGGATTATTCCTGGTTCAACCATTCGGGCACGAGCCATCTGTTCGGCGTCACGGCCTTCCTGCCGGCCCCGGTAAACCCCGTCCGCCTGACCATCGAGTTCACCGACAGCATCGCCACACTGCATCCGTTCAGTTTTGGCGACAATATCTATGGCTTCTCCTATACAAACTTCCAGTTTCTCGACGGCATGCGCTATCGCGGGCGCACGCTTGGCTTCAGCCTGGATGACGATTCCACATTGCTGTCCCTGCAGGGGAGTTGGACCGATTCCGATGGGCGATTCTACGAACTGAGTTTCCACCACGCCACCATCGGCAACAGCCATACGCCGCCGGGCAACAATATCGTCAGCACCACGCCAGTGCTGCTCAATCTCGGCGAGGCGCGTATCGCGCTGCCATGGAATGGCTGGAAAATCGACCTGGCGGGCCGCCTCCAGGACGACCAGCCCAGGCCGGCGCACGGCTTCGAGGCGTCCGCCGAGATTGGCCTGCGTCTCAATCTCTGATCGTATCTCAGGTCATGGTGGCAAGACGGCCAGCGGGGATTGTCTCTGCGCTATCGCCGCGCAAATAGGCCGCCACCTTGGCGACGATCTCCTCGGCCGCCGCCGCATGCATCTCTGGCGCTCCACCAGCGATGTGGGGCGTGAGGAAGACGTTCGGCAGCTGCCGCAACGGGTGCTCGGCCGCCAGCGGCTCCTCCTCATAGGTGTCCAGGCAGGCGAAGATATCGCCCTGGCGCAACCGGTCCACCAGCGCGCCAGGCTCTATCAACGCGCCTCGCGCCACATTGATGAGTACCGCGCCTGGCTTCAACCGGGCCAGCTCGGCCGCTCCAAGGAAATGCCGTGTCGCCGGCGTAAGACCGCGATGCAGCGAAACGAGATCCGCCGACAAGGCGTCGGCAAGCGAAACGGCCGAAGCCTCGCCGTCGATCTTCCCATGCTCGCTCCATGCCAGGACGCGCACGCCGGCCGCGCCAAGACGCTTGGCGAAGGCCTGCGCATTCGCGCCCCAACCGATCAATCCCGCCGTGGCCCCGTTGAGATCATGCACCTGTCCAGTCCCAGGTGAAGAATGTCCCAGAAATGGCTTGGTTTTACGCCAGGCCTGCATCGCAAGCGGCTCCAAACCGAAAGCACTCAGCAATGGCCGCAGGCCACGCCGCGCACGCCGGACGCTACCCGTCAAGCCCAGAGCGGCGGGATCCGTGCCCCAGCCGCCGGCGCGCATGATCTTATGAGAGAGAAAGGCGCGACGGCGGCCCAGTATGGCCAATCCCAGCGCGAGTTCTGCCACGCTTTCGGCATAGGCCTGGCTGGCATGCATCAATGCAATGCCGCGATCGAGCAAGGTATCGGGCTCGAGATGCGACAGTGACAGGCCGGCAAATCCCACCACGCGCAGATTGGGCAACTTGTTCAGGACTTCCGCCGGCAAGGCGGACGCGCGATGTCCCAGAAGGGCCGCGACAATATCCAGGCGCGGCGAGGACGAGCGGGCGACCTCCTCCAGCGAGACCAACGAGAATTCCTTGGCGAGCCTGGCGGCGGGCCCAAGCAGGCCCTCGCCTTCGACAATCAAAACCACCTTGTGTGGCGGCGGCGGCGCTTTCGGCGACATGCGCTGCATCGGCAAATACAGCCGGCCGCAAAAGCTTTCTTCGATGCGCTCGGCCAGAAAAAGGCTCGGAGCCAGCCTGGCCAGGACATGGTCCGGCTCGCTCCCATCACGTATCGCGCTCAGGAACGCCGCATGCTCGGCCAACAAACCGTCATGATCGGCGCGAAACGTCTTGTTCGATGCGGCGCCATTCTTCTCAATGACGAGCCTGGTCTCCTCGACATGACAACTCAGGCCCGGGGCATGGAAGACATACTGTTCTCGTCTCGCGCCGGCGCGGTTGTTGGACAGGAAGACGGCACTGGCGCCACTGGTCCAGCGCATCAGGGCCGAAAAATCGGAAACACCTTCGGCCTGGCTGACCAGATGACCGGGAAGGCCTCCCATCATGAAAATCAGCGCATCCAGGGCATGAATGCCATTGGCGCTGAGCCAGCTCTTCGCGCCGAAGGGAGGTGAATTGCCAAGCTCGTTCTTGTGGAACCTGGCGTCCGCCGAATTCCAGCCCGCGCTTCCAGCGCTGCGTCGCGCCTCGACAAGCGCAGGGAAAAACCGCCGGTTATGGCCACCGACGGCGACAAGCCCCATGGACCGCGCCAGGTCAGCCATCTCACATGCCTCTGTGAAAGAAGGCGCGATGGGCTTCTCGACAAAAAGATGCTTGCCGGCGTGCAGAGCCCGAAGGCCATATTGGTGATGAAGGGTGGCGTCGGCAAAAATATAGACCACATCAATATCGGATCGCGTCAATGCCGCGGCCGCATCGCCAGTGCGTTGCAGAAAGTCGAACTTGCGGCATGCCAGAGCCGCGCGGTCCTCCCGGATGTCGCAGATCGCGGCGAGAACTATCTCGCCCCGATCACGCAGACGCGCAAGAACCGGCAGGTGCATCGAAAACGCGGCGGGGCCGGCGCCTATCACCAACGCGCGCGCCGTCTTGGGTCGGGCTGGCGACATGTCGCGATTAGACAGGCTCGGCTGTTTCGGCGCAATGCGACGCCGAAAGATTTACATGGTTACGGGAGAACGCAACGGCATCGCCACCGACCAGTCTCTCCAGCTCGTCAAGCGCCTTATCGATATCCGGCACACCAACTTGTGCAGCATCTGCGGATCGTATCGTAAGGGGCGCGATCCGGTCGACTATCTCGTCGATTGCGATCACCGATGCGCGACCTGAACTGATCAGGTCGCCAAACGGGCCCTGCGCCTCCCGGCTCAGAAAGAAGGCTGGAATGCCAAAAGTCGCGGCCTCGATTGCTGTCCCGGAGGCAAGCGACAGAACGGCGCTCATTCTCCGCAACAGTATCGGGAGCGGCAAGCGCGATGCTTCCTCGATTTTGATATTGGGCGCGCGCAATGACAAAAGCGGGCCGAATTCCACATCCTGATCCGGCCGCGAGGCGGGATGGCGGCGAATCCACCATCGCCAGCCAGGCGGCGCCATCTTTATAACGGCAGCCAGTGCTTCCCAATCGCCACGACGTCCACCGATCGGCTGAAGTGCGACCAGTATCTCGCGATCATAGTTGCCGGCAAAAGCCCGATCCCACTGATCATCTGGGGCGGGATCGAACAACGACCATTGTGGTGGGCCGCCGCAGAAACTGCGATGGGAACTGCAGCGAACAGCCTCGGCGTCGGCTTGCGTCCAGCTCCAGAACACATCCGGCAGGGTGGAATATCCCGTGGCCGGATAGGCGCCGAACTTGTAAGCCATGGGAGCGCCTTCCAGAGGCGCGTGCTGCAAGTCGACCGAGGCGATTCCCCGTCGACGGCAAGCCAGGATGAAAGCGGGGCCAAGTCCGGCGTAATAGGACACAACGAAGGCCAGCCTGGGCTTGATGACCTTCAGAATCTGCTCGAACAAAAAGGCGCTGGCGCGGAGCCGGCGAGCGC
The DNA here is from genome assembly GCA_036488555.1 of Rhizomicrobium sp. Taxonomy (GTDB): domain Bacteria; phylum Pseudomonadota; class Alphaproteobacteria; order Micropepsales; family Micropepsaceae; genus Rhizomicrobium. The sequence continues at coordinate 32,377 of DASXHL010000021.1, read as the reverse complement.
GACGGGCCAGCGCAGCAGCATCGAGCGAAGGAACACGCACGCCATTTTCAGCCAGAAAGGCCGTCATCTGTGCATGACCGGGCAAGGCGGGGTTGCCTGCAAACAAGGGCGAGAGCAACCACCCCCAGGCTTCCACAAGATTGGCGGCGAAGGTCGGACGGCGCCAAGGCAGCCGCGCCACTTCACCACTCTGCATAAGGGAGCTGGTCAGGCCTCGCCGTTCCAGGGCTGTCATCAGCGCTTCCCCCTGACGGTCCTGATAAGCACCCTCGATGCGATCAAGCGATACGCCGTCGCCCAGCATGACAACTGGCGCACGCGCGGGCCAGCCCCGCCAATGCGACAGATCCTTCCGGCTACGCCAAAGATTGACCAGCGGTTTCAGCGCGCGACCGAGCACGCGCATCGCAAAAGCTCGCGGCCGCGGTGGAGATGAACCCACGCCGGCCCAATACATATCGAGATAGATGTCGAAGCGCGCCAGTGGCCACAGATCGGCATCGCCACTTTTCCACGCCGCCACGGGAAATCGGCGCTCCATCTCATGAACCAGCCTCACAAACCGGTCGTGAAAGAAAATGCCGCCCCGTTTCGCGAAGCGCTGCAAAATGAGCGCAATCGCTTCCGTCGGATCGGCGGACAGCGTCAGCCGCCAGGCACCCTCGCCCGCCAAGGCTCGCGCCGCGGCTACGGACGCATCGCCATAGAACTGATACCCCGGTTCGGGATTGACGGTGAGGTTGCGCACCGCATCTTCCGCCGTCAGAGGCGTCAGGCCGACCGTGTCGCCGCGTTCCAGGACGCAAAGCACCGCCTTGTGAGCCACATGCCGACGCTCTGGCGCGACCAGGGACCTCTTCCAGCGCCCAGCCCGAAAGCGCATGGCGCCGTCGCTGCCGGGCGGGGCGTCCCTGGCGAAGACGTGAATGGCGCCGGCCAATGACCAGAGACGAAAGACCGGCAATGTCTGCACAAACACCGTGTCATCAGACAACAATGCCAGCCCGGCGCGACTGGCCGCCAACGCCAGGGTGCTTTTTCCAGCGCCGCTGGCGCCAGCAAAAACAATCGCCGTGCCGTCCAGAATGACCGCGGAAGCATGCAAGGGAACGCGGCCCGCATGCCCAACCAGAAACAGCACCAAGGTATTGATCAGATCTGTGACGTCCTCGTTGTCGGCATCGCACGGGAAGATGCACGAGCCTGTCCTGGTCTCGCCATCGCCCACGACCATGATTCCCTTTCGCCTGATGGCGAGAGTGGGGCCTTCGACATCGTGCCGGTCGGCGAATTCTTGATTTACGCTATACGAAGAAAGCGCAATGCGGACCATTTCCGCGTTTTCGGGTGCCGCGCTGTTTCTCCAATCCGCGTACAATGTAAGCGCAAGATCGAGCGCCCGCTGATCATCGGAGTTGAACGCGACGCGGACCCCAAACAGAACGATATCGCTGTAAATCTCGCCTTGATTGCTTGGCATGCGCTGCCTGTTTGCTAAAATTCTTCTACACCGAAATGAGGACATGTCCAGGCGAACATGTCGGAAAAATCGAACAGTACGTAAAGCCAGATATGGCGGCGATACGACAAGCCGCTCTTAATGTTCGCGACAGAACCAAAGTGAACACTCACATGGAATACGAAGCCCCGCGATGCCGTCATAAGACATGTGCCACCGCATTCTCGACTTAACTCGCATCATCCGTCATGATCATTCTGGTCAATCCCCGCTCCACCCGGCCGAGTAACCGGCGCTTTCCTCTTTCCATCATGGCCGTTGGCGCCGCGATTCCCGGCGGCGAAGACTGGGAAATCGTCGATGGGAACCTGCCTGGCATGGATGCCGTCGCACGGGTCAGCGACATCATCGAGACGAGACGCGGCACACGTGATCCGGTGCGCGCGGTCTGCTTTACCGTGATGCCTGGACCGCAGCTGGCCAACGCCGTCGACCTGACCCAGCGGATCAAGACGCGATACCCCGATCTTCCCACGGTCTGGGGCGGAAATTTCCCGAGCCTTTATCCCGAACCTGTATTGAACGCCCCCTATATCGACTGGATGGTGCGGGGTCAGGGCGAGAACACGTTCACCGAATTGCTCGACGTGCTGGCCGAAAAGCGCGATCCGGAGAAAGTTGCCGGCCTTTGCTTTCGCCGCGCCGACGGCAGCCACTATAAGGGCATCGAGCGGACCTGGGTGGGGCCGGACGATCTTCCGCCGCCGCCTTATCACAAGATCGATGTTGGCGATTATCTCAGGCCAACCTTCCTGGGAAAACGCTCGGGCGTCTATCAGGCCTCAATAGGCTGCCCCCATTCCTGCAATTTTTGCGGCGTCATATCCGTCTATGGCAGGCGCGAGAAAATGCAGGCGCCGGCCCGCACGGCGGAGCATCTGGCATTCCTGGCCAGGACCCACGGCATGGACTCCGTGCATTTCTACGATAACAATTTCTTCCTTCGGGAAGATGTGGCGCTGGAACTGGCCGAGCGTCTCATCCCGTTGAATCTGCGCTGGTGGTGCGAAGCGCGGGTGGATGCGATGCTGCGCTTCTCAGACCGCACCTGGCATATGCTCAAGCGCTCAGGGCTCGAAATGGTGTTCTTCGGTGCCGAATCCGGTTCCGACGAGTCACTCAAGAAGATGCAGAAGGGCATCACCACCGCGCAGGTTCTGGAAGCGGCGGCGCGGTCCCGCCAGCACGGCATCATTCCGGAATTTTCCTTTGTCTTTGGCGATCCCGACGAGCCGGAGCGGGAAATCGAGACCACCCTCGGCTTCATTCGCAAACTCAAGGCCATCAATCCCCTGATGGAGATGGTGACGCATTTCTACACGCCGATGCCGCAACGCCAGAACACATACGGCGCCGTGGATCCTCTTGCCGGCACGCCCCTCGTCCTGGAGGATTGGACTACCCCGGAATGGATCCGCTGGATGACATTTGAGGATCCCAACGTCCCCTGGCTGAATCAGCGCCTGAAAGCGCGGGTCGAAGATTTCGAACTGGTGTTGAAAAGCCGCTTTCCCTCGATCCACGACCACCGGACGCGGCCTTGGGGCAAGGTCGCCGGCCGCGTGCTCGCCAGAAAAGCCTGGAGCAGCGCCGAATATTCCAAGACCAGGCTGCTCCGCAATGTCATGCGACTGGCCCGAACCGAACCGCCCGACAAACAAGCCTATGGCCATTTGCGCGCGCCGTCGCCGGCAGGTCCAGCTTGAACGTCCTGACACCGCGCCAGGCCTATCGTCTGTGGGCGTCGCGCTACCGCGGCGACAATGCGGTGTGCGTTCTGGAAGATCAGCTGGTATCGTCGCTCATGCCAAGTCCGCAAGGCAGAAGGCTTCTGGATGTCGGCTGCGGCACAGGGCTCAGGCTAAAGGACTGCGGGGCCGCATATGCATTTGGCGTCGACGCCAGCCCGGAAATGCTTTCGGCCGGCGGCCTTGCCAATGTCGCCACCGCCGATGTGCGGGCCCTGCCCTTCCCTCCAGACCATTTCGACCTGATCTGGTGTCGTCTGATGTTGAGCTACCTGCCAGACCTGACCCCAGCCTATGCAGAACTTGCGCGAGTATGCTGCGATGGCGGCCAGGTGATGGTAAGTGATTTCCATGCCGACGCCATCACGGCCGGCCATCGCCAGACCTTCCGCGACTCGGACGGAGCCTTGCATGAGATCATCCAGTATCATCACCACGCTGCCGCCCATGAAGCCGCCGCGGCCGCAGCCGGCCTCACCATGACGCTCGCTCACAGTGGCATTGTTGGGCCAGCCATACGGCCCGTTTATGAACAAGCCAACCGGCTTGACATGTATGCGCGGGACCAAGGCCTTGCGATTGTCGCACTCTTTCTCTTCCAGAAAGGCTATGACAGCGTCAAAGCCCGCTCTTTGTGATAGATGAGGCCGGCCAGCCGCCGCATGGCGCTGGAGAAGGGGGCGGTAATCAGGATGCGCAGACGGGTCGAGGGCGCTTCGAACAGCAGCATGGCGGCTTCCAGCATCGCCCAGGCGTCATTGAGCGGGGATTTTCTTTTGCCGTCATCGCTGCCAAGCGCTTCTGCGTAACGGCGAAACCGCCGCTGCACGGCGCGATCGGACCTCTTCTCCTCCAACCACGCTTCGAGTGGCCCAAGCGCAACAAAAGGAAACAGCGCGCGCAAAAGAAGCAGGCTGGCAGCGACGGCATTTTCCGAGCGGGCACTGCGCGCGCATTCACGGATCGCCGCCAATTCGTCAGTCTGAAGCCGACCGAGCAGCGGCACCAGATCGACCAGCCACTTCAGCCGAGCCCAATAGCTCAGGGCGCCATGGGCGATGAGATAGAAGGCCAGGTCCGGCCCCGGCACAGGCATCGGCATCCGGCCCGCGCCCACGGGCAGAACCAGATTGTCCGGATGTCGCCCTCCGGCGAAGAAGAGCCGTTTGTGCAACTCAATGGAATCGGCGGTATTGGCAGGAACCACCAGCATCACGTCGCGCACCGCCGCCAGGATCATGTGTCGGAATATTCCCCGCCGCGGCACCGGCGGGTAACTGGCCACGAAGCCAATCTCGACGAGCACATCAAGTGCGTGCCCGAAATCGGCAGGCGGCACGAGAAGATCGATATCGGCGGATGACCGCCAGGCCGGATCGGGATAGAATTGCGCCGCCTGGGTGGTTCCCTTGAACACCGTCCAGGCGACACCGCGACGCTGGAAGTGATCGGCGATGCGATCGAGCACGGGAAGCGTGGCCTGGCGGCGCGCCACGCTGGCGCGGTAGCTTTCCTGCAGGCCTTCGAGCACCTCTTTTGGTGCGGGATGGCGCCCATTGGACGCGACGGCATACAGCAGCGGCGCCACCTGGTGCCGCGATGCCAGCGCGCCAAGCTCCCGCGAGAGGACGGTACTCGCTGCAACCGGACCACCCAACACCTCGCCGAGAAGCGCGGCCAACTGAACAAGAGAAGGTGAAAGCAGATGGCTGGCCATCACATTGTCGTCAAACGCTTGCGGAAGACGACCGCGCGATAGCGCTCGCCATCGAGCCGCACATTGTCACGCCCGAAATGCACGTCGTCGGCCATCTGTCCGGGCTCGGCTTCCAACAGAGTGTCGAACGCCCTGGCGGTGCGGGTATCGCAAAAACGAAAACTGGTGGTGTGCAACACCAGTAACCCACCCGGGTTCAGGCAGCGCGCGAAATCTTCGACCGTACGCTCGAAATCATCAAAACGAAGCAGCGGGTCCGATCTGCGGGCACCAGAGATCGTAAGATACCCATGACACAGAACCGCCAGGCAGAAAATCGCGTCATAATGCTGCGCAGCTTCTTCGTGTGTCGAGGCGGCAACCACAAAGCGGGTCTTGGGATCACCGATACGCGCGCGGCAGCGGGCTATGTTGCCTCTGTCGAAGTCAATTCCGGTTATCGAAGCGTCGGGGAAATATCGGCGCAGGGACCGGACCTCATCGCCACGAGAGCAGCCGAAGGAAAGAAGACGACAGTCTTCGCACTCGCTCAGCGTGGTTGCAGCGAAACCGAACAGCCACGGGTACCGGTCGGGCAGCGTGTGGTGATAAGGCTGGAAGCGGCCCGGTACCGGATTCCGCACCCGGTGTCGCATGCTGAAGAAAGAATGTCGAAGATTGTTGATCAAGCCGGCGCGCATTCCCTCACTCATCGTTTTCATGTCGCTCGCAACCACGGAGTTGGAATGCATCTTCGCCCGTAAACGGCGGCCGCGCATCAATTTATCGCGTAAATCGCCGCAATGAATATACGGAGCATTTACGCGATAAACGCCGTGCCAATTAACACATGCTGCGCTACTGATAACGCATGCTTGCACGCAGATCCGAGGCCAGAATTGCGTTGGACACTCCTTTCCGGGGCGCGCGCGGTTATGTCCACTCCACGGATCTGTTTGCGGCACTCGACGAACTGTCCGGATCACTTCTGGGGCCTGGCGCGTACTTGAAATCGCTCACGCTGCGTCGTCGCGCATACCACAGCGTCGTGGCGCGCTTCCGTCCAGACCCTGATGCCTTCGGCACCTTTACCTTCGCCGCATCGCAATGGGTGGTCGAAGGCTGGTTGGTGGAGGATTCGACGCCGATTAGCCGCCGAATTGCCTTTGATGAAGCGCCCATTGCGCAGCAAGCCATCTGCGGACAGGGGCGCGTTCTGCTGCAGTCACCTGTCGCGGGTTACGATCCTTTTGAGCAGCTGATCGTGCTGTTCAAGATGCTCTGCGCCCAAAGCCATCCTGGTTCGTGGCTGTTCACATCGATTGCACTCAACCAGCCGCTTTCAAGACAGGCGGCGCTATCGGTAACCCGGACGCAGATGGTCCTGGGCCGGATGGTTGAGGCCGTGCTGTCCCAGAATGACGTTCCGGCAGGACGGATTCAGATGGTTCGATCTGCCACTGGAGGCGCCACATGACAGTATCGCCACAACACGTACGCGCCGTCCTGCTGGGTATCCCCAGTTGGGCTCGGACCTTGCCCAATATTGCCGACAATACGCCCTTTTCCGAGTGCGATATCGACTCGCTGGCCCTGCTGGAACTGGTGAGCGAGGTGCAACGCGTCTATGGCATTGAAATTCCGGATGACGATGTCGAAAGCGTTTCCAGCATCGCCGATACCGCGCGCTATCTGAGCCAACGCGCGCAATGACCCGCTTTCGCACGCGTCGCATGACGCCTGACGACGCGCCTGCGTTCAATGATGCCTATAACAGCCTGGGCATGGCGCCATTCAGGCCGCTCGAGGAAATGCAGCAAATCTGGCGCGGGGGGCCCGGCGGCCCGGTCAAAAGCTGGATCGTGGAAGCGAATAGTGGCTCGGGCTGGCAATTGATCGGCCATCACGGCCTTTGTCCAATACGCTTCACCATGGGCGCGCGCGATCTTCTGTTCGCCAAGACCGTCAATTCGTTCCTCCTGCCGGATTTTCGCAGCCGCTTCATCTATCTCAGGTTCGAGCAGCAGTGCCTGGCGGAAGTCGAGCATGAATTCGACGCGACCTACACACTCGCACAATATGCCGTCAGAATGCGGGCCGCGCTGGGTTACGACACTGACGTGCCAGAGTTGGACTTCGAACAGGGGCTGCGTGTGCCCGGGATCCTGTCGCGGCTCATGATGCGCCTGGTCTGGCGGCTTCCTCTCATCCGCGCCTTGCGCCCCTGGCGCGCTCTGCCAAAACGGAAATCTTCCCTGGTCCTGACGGAGATGGACGGCGCCACGGCCCGGAATTCGCATTTCTTCGCCGATTTCTGGGATGATGCGCGGACGACTGCGGGACTGGCGCCCCAGCGCGACGCTGCCGATCTGGCCTGGCGTTTCTGGGACCGGCCGGGCCACCGCGCCACGCTCGCCCACACCTGGCCCTGCGGTACCCGCGGCTATGGCATTGTGGGCACCAATGATGGCCTTCATTTCACGCTGGAGGACATTTTTCTGAGCGCGCCGCGCCCCGACTTGCTGGAGGCGCTGCTGGCTTCGATTCTGTCCTGGAGCACGGACGAAGGGGGCCTGATGTTAAGCTTCATGACGACGGCCGAAAGCCTGCCGCCGCAGATGCTCGCAGCCTGCCACAAGCAGCTGCACGCGAGTCTCAGCCGGCGTCATCGGGAGCAGCACGTCTCACGCCGGCTCACCATGCTGGGGCACGAGCGCATCGGTGAGGCGTGGCCCCCGATGAACATCACCCCCATGGCGGCAGTCGCATGATCAGAAAGGCCGGTCGCCCATGATGCTGATGCGCTCCATGTGCCGGCGCTCGGGCCAGTAATCTGAAACCGCATAGTGTTGCGTGGCGCGATTGTCCCAGAAGGCAATGGCATTTCTCTTCCAGCGAAAGCGGCATTGGTATTCCGGGACCGCTGCGCGGGAACAGAGTTCATTGAGTAAGGCGCTGGACTCCGCCGGTTCCATGCCCACAATGCGCCGCGTGAATACGGCGTTGACGTAAAGAATCTTGCGGCCCGTATCGGGATGGGTGCGCACCACGGGATGTTCGCTGGGTGGATGCTTTCGCACCGCGTCCTCGATCTCCGCCGCGCTCATTCCCTGTCTGCGCATCATTACACGCAGATAGCCCATTTCATGCACCGCGCTCAGTCCTTCGATCCGGGCCTTGAGTGCGGAAGGCAGGCCGTCATAAGCCGCTCCCATGTCCGCGAACAGAGTGTCCCCGCCAACGGCCGGCACCTCGATGGCACGAAGTATGGAGCCCCAGGAAGGCTCCGGCCGCCACGTGACGTCACTGTGCCACATGTTCTGATTGCCACGGCTGTTGCGGTCATGAATGATGACCGACACTTCCGGCAATCCCGGCACATGCGGCACCACGGGATGGGTTTCCAGTTCGCCAAACTGCCGCGCCAAAGTCACCTGCTCCGCAGCGGTAATGTCGTTATCATAAAAGAACAGCACCTTCCATTTGAGCAGGGCTTGCTTCAACGCGGCGCATAGCGGCGCATCCGGCGCCCGCAGATCCGCGCCCTCAACCACCGCCCCGATGGTCGGGGTCAGCGGATCGACCATAAAGGGCGCCGGCAGCGCTTCAGGCAACATCATGATGCTCTCCTGCTTTGTTCTCGATCAAAATCGTGCGGCCGCAAATATCCAGATTCTCCTGCCGATGCGTGATCACGACGATGGTGGGACGCGGTTCCAGCCCAGCCAGGCGCAGCAGCACCGCCCGCTCTCCCACATTGTCCATTGCATTGGTCGCCTCATCCAGGATCAGCAGCCGAGGGTTGCGCAGCAATGCGCGGGCCAGTGCAATGCGTTGCCGCTCGCCGCCGGAAATCAAGGTGCCACGCTCGCCCACCAGCGTGTCCAGCCCTTGCGCCAGGCCGTGGACAAATTGATCCGCGCCCGCAACCGCCAGCGCACGCCACATCGCATCTTCATCGGCCAGAGGGTTGGCCCAGGACAGATTGCGCCGGATCGTATCGTGGAAAAGGAATGCATCCTGCGAGATGTAGGCGAGATGTTGCCGCCAGGACGCGAGCACCGGGCCCTCCAACCGCTTTGCGCCCACGAGAATTTCACCCACCTGGGGTGAATAAAGTCCGGCCAGCAGATCGGCGAAGGTGGTCTTGCCTGCGCCAGATGCGCCGCTCACTCCCAAAAATTCCCCAGGCATCAGCGTGAGCGAGAAGCCGTTCAGGCCCTTGGCCTCACCTCCTCCCGTTCCGGGATGATGATAGGACACGTGGCGGAAGATGATCGGCCCCTCGGGGGGATTGCCAGCTGGCAAGAATGGCGTCGCAGCGGCACCGGCAAGCTCGGTTTCCAGCCCGCGCAGGCTTTCATACACCGGCAGGACTGTCGTGAATTGCTGCGCGCCCTGCTGGATCTGGCTCACCGGCCCCACCATGCGCGTGCCAAGCAGCGCGAGTGTCAGCAAGATGGCCGGCGGCGCGTGCAGCCAGCCATAGCCTGCAAGCAACAGACCGCACCCCAGAAAGGCCGCAGTCACGGTCAACGCAATGCGGCTCCCGGTCTGCTGACGCATGAAATGGTTCTGCCGCTCGCCCAGTTGGCGCAGCGTCTCGCCAGTCTCGCGCACAAAACCGTCCTGGAGATTTTGACTCACGGCCAGCTTCAGGCCACCGAGAAACTGCGAAGTATTGTCGAGCAATGCCAGATTGGCCTCCAGCGCAAGGCCGCCGATCTGGCGTGCGCGCATCGCCGCGCCGCCCAATGCGATCAGACCCAGCCCCAGCAGCAACAGCATCGCCGCCGCCAGGACCGGCGCCAGTATCAGCGCGAGCAGGCATTGGGCCGCCAACAGCACCGCGGCAGCGCTGCTGCGCAGAAGGAATTCAATCCCGATGGCCAGGCGCTGGATATCAGCGCCCATCAGCTGGATCACGCGGGCATGACGCAGGCGCGCGACATGATCCCAACGGGCGGCGGCAAGGCGTTGCGCCAGGCGCAGACGCAGGGCTGCGGTAAACCGCACCTGAAGTCCGACGACCGAAAGATCGCGCAAGCCCGCCAGCGCCGCGCGCAGGCTTATCATCAGGGTGAAAAGCGACAAGAGCAGCACCAGACGCGCAAATGGCGTTTCACCGGGCAGGAACGCAAACATGGTGGCCGCCGCCGTGCTCACACGTCCGGATTGCGCCCCGTCATCGAACACGAGTCCCAATAGCGGAATCAGCAGGGACAAGCTGAAGGCCTCCAGCAGCGCCGTGCCCAGAATATAACCGAGCGCGATTACACCTTTTGCACCAGACACGTGGGCAAAATCCGCGACAAGCTCCCGAGCCACGGCGGCTGTCGGCGTGCGACGTGCCGGGAAAGCGACACCGGCCGTCAGCGAAATTCTTTCTTGCAGCGATACCAGGCCCATGCGCCCGCCTCGAACCAACACTCGGATATCGAAAACAGACTGATATAACACGCGTCTGGCCATCATAAGCGGCGGGCTGTTATTTTACTTCGTAAGCGCGCTTCGACACAGCAAGCGTTCTTATAGCGGTGTAAATTTCATGCCGTCTGGCATGGTTGCGGCTTTGTTGGCGTCCTTGGATATCGGAGGGGACCGCCACGCATGGTGCCAATACACGATTTTTCTTTATGTCGCTGTCGCGGGCTGCGATGAGCAGCAGAGAATTCTTTGCCGAATATGCACGCCATCGCGCGAAAGAAGGCCGCGGCTACAGTGCAGACACGCTGTTTGCGCTGCCCTATCTCAAGGAAGGCCCCCTCGCCCGGCAATGGCAGGTGCGGGCAAAGAGCTATGAAACCTTGATTGCCGAGATCGTGATGCCCACGGCGATCGCCAGCCGGCCGCTGGACATACTGGATCTCGGTGCCGGCAATGGCTGGTTGTCATATCGTCTGGCCCGGCTGGGTCATCGAGCAACCGCGCTGGATATACGCGACGATGATGTGGATGGTCTTGGGGCCGCGCAGGAGTTCCTGAGGCGCGAGCCAGGCATCTTTTCCTGCATTGCCGCCCCATTCGAAACGATTCCCCTTGCGAATGCGAGCTTCGATATCGCCGTCTTCAATGCGTCCCTGCATTATGCGCGCGACTTACCACAAGTCCTGACCGAAGCGGCACGCGTGGTGCGTCCCGACGGCACGCTCGTAATAATGGATTCCCCGTTTTACGACCGCGAGGCCGACGGGCGCGCCATGGTGGCCGAAAAACGGGCTCGTGGTGATGCCGTATTCGGCACCCAATCCGCCATCCTTCTTGAACCCGAATTCATCGAATATCTCACGCCAAGACGCCTGGCCGACGCCACCCCCGGGCTTGCATGGCGCCGCTACCGGGTGCGCTATCCCCTATGGTACGAGCTGCGCCCGGTTTCAGCCCGGCTCAGGCGGCAGCGGCCTCCATCGCGGTTCGACCTCTGGACGGCGCAGATACCATGTCGCCAATCGGCGCCGCCAGCCCATTCTTGATGTGGGGCAATTTTCATTTACAGCGGAATAAATCCGGCCCCACCGGCGTCCAGACAAGTGGGATGGCCATGGATGGCCGCCCGGCTCGACGGTGGAGAGACCATGCCACGCATTCTCACTCAGGCGCACCTTGAACAGTTCCGCAGCCGGCTATGTGATGTGGCTGCAACGCTTTACTTCGAGGTGGGTCATAACGACTTCAACATGCGCGACCTGGCGGCCCGCGTGGGCGTCAGCGCGATGACGCCCTACCGCTATTTTGGCGACAAGGAGGGCATCCTTGCGGCCGTCCGCGCCAGAGGTGTTGCCCGACTGGTAGACCGGCTGAATGCAGAAAGGCTGCAGGGACCGGGTGCGATGATGCAAGCCTATATCCGCTTTGCTATGGAAGAGGCAGCTTACTACCGTCTGATTTTCGACCTTTCGCAGCCGCTCCCGCGGCAGACGGAAGCGGCACGGCAGGGTAGTAGTATCCCTTCGGCCATAGCGGCGGCGATCGCCTCAGGGCGCGCCACTCTGGAAGCTGAGGCGACGGCCCGCAGCCTGTGGGCATCACTTCATGGCGTTATATGCCTGGTCATCGCTGGAAAGCTGTCAGAAGCCGAATTGGGTGAAATTGCATCTCAACTGGCGCTGATGACGCTGGGGCTTCAACAGCACTTTATCGTGCCGCCCGTCCAAGCACGGCCTTCACGGGACGCGGCCTTCATGACCCCGTCGGTTCACGCCCCGGTTGCTGCGCATATGGCCGCAGAATAAAGGCTACCGGTCGCTCCATTCCGGATTCCGCGCGGGAATTCAGGCCCTTGGCCTGAAGGTTTCATCGGCGATATGGGGACAGAGACGTGAACAGCTGGTGATTTATTCCGCAACAGAAGAAAAATATAATCCCGGTTCACGCACGGTGCGCCGGCCAAGATGTGGTTTGCGCAATTCCATCATGTAACCAAAGGCTTTCGCGCCGCGATATTAGGAAGAGACAATAGCTGAGGTCGTGCATGCCGCAGGAAAAGCCCGATTACAGCCTCTCAGGCCTCTTCGAGCTGCGTACGATCGCCAAGCTTGCCGGCATAGGTGCCGTCGCTGCGCTGTTCGCCGGAGCATTTGCCTGGACGGGTGGCTGGTTTTCTCCAGCAAGCCTCAACCAGGCCCGAATGATCGACGGCTTCCAGGTGGTCAATGGCCTCCATCCCGGCTTTCGCCGCAATCATGCCAAGGGCGTATGCCTGTCCGGCTGGTTTGACAGCAATGGCAACGGAGCGCGTCTTTCGCGGGCGCGCCTGTTTGCGCCGGGGCGCACGCCCGTTTTCGGACGCTTTGCCCTGGCTGGTGGAATGCCCCGCAGCGCCGACAAGCCCGCAACGGTGCGCAGCATGGCACTGAACTTTGCCCTTGCGGATGGCGAGGTCTGGCGTACCGGCATGAATGACATCCCCGTGTTTCCTGTCAGGGACCCGCAGGCCTTCTACGATCAGATGTTCGCCGCGCGGGTCGATCCGGCGACCGGAAAGCCAAATCCGGCAGCGGTTAAGACATTTCTGGCCGCCCATCCCGAGTCGGCAGCCGCGGGCGCTCTTATCAAGGCCGAGCCCATGTCGTCCGGCTTTGCCAACGCACGATACAACAGCCTCAATGCCTTCCGTTTCATCGCTGCCGATGGCACTTCGACATCTGTCCGCTGGTCGATGGTGCCGGTGGATTCTTTCGCGCCGGCGCCGGCTGAAGGTGAAACGGATCCGAATTATCTGTTTTCCAATCTCTCGTCTCGCCTGGAGAAGGGACCGGTGCTTTGGCACCTGGTCATTACCGTCGGCCAGGCGGAGGACCCGACCAATGATGCAACTGTGCCCTGGCCGAAAGAACGCGAACGGATAGAGGTTGGGACATTGACGGTGACCGCGCTTCAAACGGAAGCAGACGGAAATTGCCGAGACGTCAATTTCGATCCCCTGGTGTTGCCCAGCGGTATTGCAGCCTCCGACGATCCACTGCTTTCCGCGCGTTCGGCCGCCTATTCGGTGTCATTCACGCGCCGGGCGCGCGAAGCGAAATCGCCGAGTGCGGTCCAAATCGGAAAGGGTGCCTGACCATGGACCGTCCGTTTGCCGCAACGTCCCGCCTCCTGCATTGGTTGATGGCGCTTTTGATCCTCGCAATGCTGTTCATCGGCATCGCCATGGTGGCGTCCCTGGCCGATTATCATTATCTGGTCGCCCTTCACCGCCCTCTGGGCATTCTCATATTGCTTTTGGTGGCGATCCGGCTCGTCAATCGGCTGATTTTTCCCCCGCCGCCCTTGCCGGATGGCATGCCGGGCATCCTGCGCATCGCCGCACATGCCTCCCACTGGGTCCTCTACGGGTTGATGGTGGCCCTGCCGCTCGTCGGCTGGGGGATGCTGTCGGCTGCCGGTTACCCCATCGTTCTGATCGGCTCCTGGCATTTGCCGGCCATCCTGCCGCACAACGTCGGTGTCTACAGCTTTCTGCGCCCCCTTCACACAATTCTGGCATACGCGCTTTTTCTCACATTCCTTGCTCACCTCGGGGCGGCACTATTGCATGCGCTGATCTTCAAGGATGGCGTATTCCGCAGCATGACGACGGGCTAAGCTCATTTGCGGTGCAAGCCCTCACATGAAGGGGCATGCAGACGCGCCCGCCGCTGCGGCCCGCTCATGCTCGGCCTTTGCCATCAGCGCGATGACGTCCTCATCCGAAGTGGGCGAAAAATCGTCATAGAAGCAGCCCACCGCGCCGAACGGCTCCGGCGTCGCAAGGCATACTATATGATTGGCATCACCCTGGAATTTCTCGAGCGCGCCGGCCGGCGCCACGGGCACCGCCATGACCAGCATCGCAGGCTTGTGCGGCCTGACCGCTTGCAGCGCCACGCGCATGGTGTTTCCGGTCGCGAGACCATCATCGACGACGATGGCGACCTTTCCGGTGACAGAAGCCTGCGGCCGGCTGCCGATATAGAGCTGGCGTCGCCGCGCGATTTCAGCGAGTTCGCGGACGCATATTTCATCAAACTGACGAGGGCTGGTGCCGGTCAGCCGCATCCGTTCGTCGTCCCGCACAATGACGGGCGGCTCGCCGTCCATCACCGATCCGATCGCCAGTTCCGGCTGGCGCGGCGCGCCGATCTTCCTGACCAGCAACAGCTCCAGAGGCGCATTCAGCGCATGCGCCACCTCCGCAGCCACGGGAACGCCGCCACGCGGCAAAGCCAGCACCACACAGTCGCCCCCGTTGAAGTTCACCAGGGCTACGGCGAGTTGACGGCCGGCGTCCTCACGATTTCTGAAATGCATGGCGCGCCTCCCTGGTTAGCATTGCCGTGAGCCAGCATTCGCACCAGACCACTGCCAAAGCCGTAACATGTTCATTGGCACGGGGTTCCTGGAAAAGATGCGTGCCTTCCGCAGCATCAGCAATAGCAATGTCGGCGCCAGTCCAGCGCGATCCGGCCGGCCGCCGCATGATGTGTTCTTGGAATGCGGCAATTTTGGTCTTAGAAACGGGTTACCCGTTCACCGGACATATTATATATCTTACCCGACATGCTGCGATGCGTATGAGGAAAGGTCGTGTGCTTGACCAGATCGCGCAAAACCACCCTGACAGAATCCGATTATCGGCACCTGGCGGAATTCCGCTTTCTGCTGCGCAGCTTTCTGGCTTTCAGTGAGGAAGCTGCGCGCAGCGCCGGGCTTATGCCCCAACACCATCAGGCGCTTCTCGCAATTCGCGGCTTCGGCGGCCGGCTGACGGTGGGCGAGCTCGCCCAGCGGCTGGCTATCAAGCCGCACAGCGCCGTGGGTCTTGCAAACCGGCTGGTCGAGGCGGGCCTGGCGGTTCGCCGCACGGCAGCCAAAGACCGCCGGCGCGTCGAACTTAGACTGACGCCGGCAGCCAGCCGAAAGCTCGCGGACCTCTCCAAGTCCCATCAGGAAGAACTCCGGCATCTCGCGCCGTCTCTGGCGCCGCTGCTGAAGAACTGGGGAAAAGGTTAGGCCGCCAGCGCGCTTCTTCCATATGCAGCGAAGGCTGATGGTCAGCCCTGCTGCAGCGATTCGATCAGCGCCAAACCCTTCTCAATTTCCTCCGCATGCATGTCCCGTGAACGGCGCATCAATTGGGCGCGGATTTCGGGAGAAAAGGCCAGCTGCTCCGGCGCCTTGGAATAGCGGGTCAAGGCCGGGCTTTTGACAAGCCGATCGGCCACCGGCGGCAGATCGAAATGACGCAACACCCGGGCGAGATTGCCTTCGAGGTCCGCGAGCAGAGTCTCGAAATCGAGCGACATCACGCGGCTCCCGCCGGCTGCCATGGCCCTCTTGAGACTGTCGCACTCCACCATCCATGCGATGGCCGCCAATTCGCCCGCCGAGCCGCCCGCAGGGACTTCGCGTGCGAACTTTGCCGACAATCGCCGATGGCGCAGCGCCTCGAAGATCCTGAGGTCGGCCTGGCCAGACGCCGCCGCCAGGATCGCGGTGATATAGGCCTCCGCCGGCAAATGGAGATAGACCGCCCTCGTCCCAGGCGATGCAGCCAGCAGATCGGGCGCGATCCGACAGGCAACGCTGGTGGCTTTCAGCGCCACAATGTTTGTCGTTTCGAAACCACGCGACCACAAGCGCAGAAAGGTCCCGAGCCGCGCCAGATAGCTCTCGTCGCCCGGCCCCGCATCCGCCATGTCGGCGAGCGTCTGCAGCGGATGCGGCTCGCGCAGGCCGAACACCCCCGGCACTTCGTCCAGCAGCCGCGACAGAAGCGTGGAGCCGACATGGCCAGTATGGAAGATCATGTGCAGCGGCCTGGGCTTGATCAGCCCCGCCGACACCGCCACAGGCGCGTAGTCGAACCAGGCCGCGGTCATGCCGGGCGCCAGCATGCGGGTGTCGAGGAAGCTCGACAGGCGATAGTCGGCCAGCGACATCTTCACCAGCATCACCCGGTCGCCCTCGGGATCGAAAGTATGGGGATAGAACGCGGGCGAAGCCGCGATGTCGATGTCGGTGATGTTCATGCCGGCCGGTTACACATCGGCCCAGCGGCGGAACAGGTTGTGATACAGCGCGGTCAGGCGCAGCACGTCGGGATTATCGCCTGCCGTCTTGCGCAAGGATTGCACCGAACGGTCCAGATCGAACAGCATGCCGCGGGCGCTCTCGTCGCGTATCATGCTCTGTACCCAGAAAAAGGACGACCAACGCGCGCCGCGCGTCACCGGATTGACCCGGTGCTGACTGGTCGAGGAATACAGAATCGCATCGCCGGCCTCGAGCTTGACCGCGTGCCAGCCATACGTATCCTCCACCACCAGCTCGCCCCCGTCATAATCGGCCGGATCGGTGAGGAAGACCGTACAGGACAGGTCCGTGCGCGATCGCCCACCGTCATGCTGGACGCGCAGCGCATTGTCGATATGGGTGCCGTAGGTCATGCCCGGCTCGTAGCGATTGAACATGGGCGGCACGACCTTGGCCGGCAGCGCAGCGGAATAGAAAAGCTCATTCTTGCCAAGGGCCTCGGTAATGATCCTGCCGAGCGCGCGTGCCGAGGGTGCAGTCTCCGGCACCTGCAGGTTGTTCTTGGCGGGCGCGGATTGCGGGCCGGCGGTGCCCCTGCCATCCACCCAGTCGCTGTCCTTCAGCATGACGCGGATGTGATCGACCTGGTCTCTCGCCAGAAGGTTGGGAATCTGCAGCAACATGAAAAAGACTTTATAGAAATGATTGCGCGCCGGCCAAGGGGACAGCCCGCGGACGACCAGAACACCTTACTTACCGGAGGTAAGGCCATTTGGGGCGACTTCTTTAACTCGACGTCATGAAAAAAGAGTCGTTGGACAGCGGCATGGAGACAGCTTGAATTGAGCGTCCCTCCCTCCGTCCTTCCGTCTCCTATGTCCCGCAAGCTTGCCCTTCTCACCGCCGGTGCGCTGGCCTTCGTGCCCAAGGGGCTACAGGCCCAGGAGCAGGCAATCTCGGTCTATTTCGAGCCCTCGCGGAACCAGCAGTTGAATAACGCCATCACCGCCGCCCTGACCCAGGCACCCTTTGTGCTGCACGCCCAGCACATACCTGGCGCGCTGGTGGTGGACATTCCCGACCGGATCGGCGTCGACCGCACGGCCGACGGCAGCACCTGGACCTTCACGGTCACTTTCACCCATGATGGGGTTTCGCTGGGCCAGAGCGTGGAGAGCTGCAACGAGCACAAGCTGTCGGATTGCACCGAGCAGCTGATCAGCGACGCCAAGTCCGCCGCCGGAATGGGCGGCAACTAGCTGCCGCGCGCCTTGCGCCGCGCCGACGCGGGGCCTTTGGTTTTAAGGCTCTTCTTCAGTGCCGCCATCAGGTCTATGACATTGTCTTCTTCCACCGGCTCAGCGCGGACGATCTTCTCGCCCTTCTGTTTGCGGCGGATCAGATCGCGCAGCGCCTCTTCATAGCGGTCCTCGAATTTTTCCGGCTCGAAGGCGCCTTCCTGCTGCTCGATGATCTTGCGGGCGATCTCCACCATCTGCTTGCCGGGATGGGCTGAGGGGATGTCGGCAAAGGCGTCCGCCGGACTTATCACTTCGTCGCCCATCCGCAGGGTATAGGCAATGATGCCCCTGTCTCGCGGTTCCAGCGCCAAAAGCCGCTCGCGGCCATGCATCACCACCCGCCCCAAGGCGATGCGTCCGGTTTCTTCCAGCGCGGCGCGGATCACCGCATAGGCCTCCACACCGCCTTTTTCATCGGGCAAAAGATAATAAGGCACGTTCCAGTAGAGGCGGTCGATCTCGTTCTCGTCCACGAAACGCTCGATCTCGATGTTATTTGTGGTTTCAAGCCTGACCGCCTTCAGCTCGTCATTGCTGAGCACGACATACTGGTTCTTGGAAATCTCATAGCCCTTGGCCAGCTCAGCCCGCTCCACCGGGCCGGTGTCGGGATCGGTCGGGATCATGCGGATGCGGTTGTTGGTTTCCGGATTGATGAGATGGAAGGACACATCGCTGCCCCGGTCGGTCGCGCCATAAAGCGCCACCGGACAGGAAACCAGCGAGAGGCGTAAATTGCCCTGCCATACGGGGCGGCCCGACAGATGCGGCTCGTTGGTGTTGGCCGGCTTGTGGTGGCCCCGCACTTGCGCGGCCCGATGGGAAGGCGCCCTGGGGCGGCGGACCTTGGCTTTCTTCTTCGCGGGCTTTCTGGCGGCCATCGGACTTTTCCCTGAAAAAACCGGAACGGAAACGCCTCTAAAGGAACTATGTTTCCACCAGGGATCAACCGCAATGGCCGTCCGCAAAAAGACTGCAAAAAAAGCCGCCCGCAAACCTGGGGCGCGCAAGACGCCGATTGCCAGGAGCCTGAAGAAATACCGGTCCATGCGCGACTTCTCGGTCACCGCCGAGCCCCGGGGCCAGGGCAGTGTGGTCAAGGCCGGAAAACTGCGCTTTGTCATCCAGAAGCATGCGGCGAGCCGACTGCACTACGATTTCCGGCTGGAATGGGACGGCACCTTCAAGAGCTGGGCAGTGACCCGCGGGCCCTCGCTCAATCCGGCCGACAAGAGGCTGGCGGTGGAGGTTGAGGATCATCCCCTGGATTACGGCGACTTCGAGGGCACCATTCCCAAAGGCCAGTATGGCGGCGGCACTGTGATGCTGTGGGACCGCGGCACCTGGGAACCGGAAGGCGATGCGGCCAAGATGCTGGCCAGTGGCGACCTGAAATTCACCCTGGATGGCGAAAAGCTGCATGGCGGCTGGGTGCTGGTCCGGATGAGGAGCGACAAGTTCGGCGGCAAGCGCAACAACTGGCTGCTGATCAAGCATCATGACGGATATGCGAAAGACAGCGATGGTGACGCCGTCCTGAAAAAGGATCACTCGGTGGCGTCGGGCCGCGCCATGGATGCGATCGAGGCCGGCACAGGCAAAAAACCCAAATCCTTCATGCGTGCCAAGGCATTTCGCGCCAATGCGATCTGGGAGTCGAAAAGCCGCAAAGATAAAGAGCCAGAACCCGCACCGAAGGCGAAGACGGTTTCCAGATTACCCCGCTTCATAGAACCGCAACTGACCCGACTGGTGGAGCAACCACCCTCGGGCGCCCAATGGGTGCATGAAGTCAAGTTCGACGGCTACCGCATCCAGCTGCATGTGGAAGGTGGAAAAGCCAGATTGCTTACCCGCAAGGGCCTGGATTGGACCGGGAAGTTTTCCGCCATTGCGAAGGCGGCGGCCCGGCTTCCTGATTGCATCCTGGACGGTGAGATTTGCGCCCTGGATCATGATGGCGCGCCCGATTTCGCCGCCTTGCAGGCCGCGCTGTCCGACGGCAACTCGGAAGACCTGATTTACTTCGTCTTCGACATGATGTTTGCCAAAGGCGAGGATCTGCGTCCCCTGCCCCTGTCGGCGCGCAAGGCCCGCCTGGCCGAACTGCTCAAGACGGTCGATTCCCATCTGCGCTTTGTCGAGCATTTCGCCAGTGGCGGTGAAACCGTGCTGCAGTCGGCCTGCCGGATGAAGCTGGAAGGTATCGTCTCCAAGCGGCTGGATGCACCTTATACGGCGGGCCGCGGCGACAGCTGGACCAAATCGAAATGCCGCGCCGGTCACGAAGTGGTGATCGGAGGTTGGAGTACAACAGACGGCAAGTTCCGTTCCCTGCTTGTGGGCGTCCACCACGGCGATCATCTGATCTATGTCGGTCGTGTCGGCACCGGCTATTCCGCCAGCAAACTCAAACAGCTGATGCCCCGCCTGAAGGAAATGGCGGCCAGGACCTCGCCTTTCACCGGCAAGAACGCGCCCAGACAAGAACGTGGCGTCCATTGGCTGAAGCCCGAGCTGGTGACCGAGATCGAATTCGCCGGCTGGACCGGCGATGGCATGGTGCGGCAAGCGGCCTTCAAAGGCCTGCGCACCGATAAACCGGCCAAGGAGGTAGAGGCAGAGATGCCGAAATTGAAAAAGAAACTGGCCGAGCCCAAGGCGAAGCGGGACAAAACGGCCAAAAGCAAATCAGAAAGTGTGGTGATGAACATTCCCATCACCCATCCCGACAAGGCGTTGTGGCCTGACGCCGGCGATGGCGAGCCAGTGACCAAGCTGGACCTGGCGCGCTATTTCGAGGCGGTCGGCGACTGGATGCTGCCGCACATCAAGGGCCGTCCCTGCTCGCTGGTGCGCGCACCGGACGGGATCACCGCCAAGGAACGCTTTTTCCAGCGCCATGCCGGCCCCGGCCAATCCAATCTGTTCACCCAAGTGGAAGTATCGGGCGACCGCAAACCTTATCTGCAGATCGACCGCGTCGGGGCGCTGGCCGCAGTGGCGCAGGCCGGAGGGCTGGAGCTGCACCCCTGGAACTGCGCGCCCGGCAAACCAGATGTTCCGGGCCGTTTCGTCTTCGATCTCGACCCCTCGCCCGGGCTGGACTTCGACGATGTGGTGGCCGCGGCAAAGGAATTGAAAGAGCGGCTGGAAGAGCTGGGCCTGGTACCCTTCGCCAAGACCACCGGCGGCAAGGGCCTGCATGTGGTGACGCCATTCGACGCCGGCAAGAGCATTGGCTGGCCGCAAGCCAAGTCGATCGCGCGCGAGATCTGCGCCCGCATGGCGGCCGACAGCCCGGACAAATATCTACTCAACATGTCCAAGGCCAAGCGCAACGGAAAGATCTTCCTCGACTATCTGCGTAACGACCGCATGGCCACAGCGGTCGCGCCTTTGTCTCCTCGCGCCCGCGACGGCGCTACCGTTTCCATGCCGCTGGAATGGAGCACGGTGAAGAAGGGACTCGATCCCAAACGCTTCACCGTGCGCACAGCCCCAGACCTGATCGCAAAAAACAAGGCCTGGAAGGACTATGCCAGAGCCGAAAAGCCGCTGCTGCCGGTGCTGAAAAAACTGGCGCTGAAGTGAACCTCGACTAAACGGACGAATATCTTGGCATCCTGGGCAGGAGCGCCAAGCCAAATCAGCCGCGTTTCCACACCGCGAAATAAGGCTGGTTCGACAGCGTGTTGTTGAACCCTGGATAGAGCGCGGCCTGTGTACCTTTGGTCAACACAAAGTAGTATTGCAGCGGATAGGGCGAGTTGGTGTAGGCGCCCGGGATTGCGGCGCGGAAACTGTCGCCTTCCTGCGACATGGCCATCGATTGCCAGCGCTCGCCATGATTGACATGGCGATAGAACAGCCGCGCCGAGGCGTCGCCGGCCCCGTCCAGCACGATCGGCAGGTCGGCGCCGGGCGCGAAACGCTCCGGCGGGATGTGATGCGTCGGGGTCATCAGACGCGGCGCCGGGATAGTCGACGGCGTCGTGGGACCGAACTCTGCAGCCACGGCGTAGGTGCCCACCAGCTTGGCCATGGCGTCCATATCGGCATCCATTGCCGCCAACCGATCGCTCCAATGACCCCGCCTCTGCGGTATCTCGCCATAGGAGACGTCGGCGGCATAAACGGCCTTGGCGCGCTCCCCCATCGCCGCCCAGATCGCGCGGGCCTTTTTATAATGAAGCAATGCCGCTCCACCGGTAGCGCCTTCGGAATTCTTCCGCCATATCGTGAATAGCAGGGCGCTGCGTATCTTGGCGGCGAAGAAACGGGCAATGCTGGTTTGGATTGCCGAATCTTCTATCAGCCGCCGCGCCTCCGTCTGCTGTGGCATTCCGAGCGCCGCAACTGCCTCTTCCGATTCTGTTGCGAGTTGGTCCAGCCACATCGCTACTTCGGCCGGCGAGTATTTGGCGCTGGCGCGCGCCGCCAGCAGATCGTCGACATGCTCTGTGATGGTCGAAAACAATTGCGGGTCGAGCGGACTGGCATTGGCGAAGACGCGCGGCTTTGGCGTGTCGGTATAGGGTACAAAGCCACTCTCGCTGACAATCGGCTGGTTGGTGTACATCTCCGGCCAGTAGGCGTGATTGGACGCCGACGCCAGATGCGCGCTGGTTACAAGAGGCAACACCCGACTGGCCGCGGCCAGCGCCCGCTCCGCGGACTCGGTGTTGTTGCCGAATTTGCGCTTCAGGCTCTTGCGCCAGCTGTCGGGCGTGGCGTCGGGATTGTAAAGCAGCCGGCCCCATAACCGATAGCTTTCCGCGAACTTGCGCCAATCCTTCGCCGTATCAGCGCCCAGATAGGCGTTGCGCCCGCCGGGATGGCCAGAGCCTTCACGCCCCTTGAAGGTCAGCGGCTCGCAGATTTCCAGCCCGTCTGCGCCACAGAAATTTGCCGCGCGCCCCATGGCCGACGCCCAGGCGGGATCGGCAGACAGAAGATGATGCTGCGTGCCCGGCCACAGCCGGTAGAGAATGCCGTAGGCGCGGCCTTCCTGATAAAGGTCGGCATAGCCATACCGCGTGAAGCGCCGCTCGCCATTGGAGACGGCGAATACCCCCTGCTCCATGCGTCCAGGCGTGGGGATTTCCAGCTCCCGGATGTCGGCCTGATGATAGCCCAGGCTTTGATGCTCGGCCGAGAATTTGGGACCCACCTTCACCGGCTGGCCGGTCTTCACCGCCATGTCGATCATGATCTGGTTGATGCCCTTGGCGTGCATCTCGATCTCGATCTTGCGCCCCGAGCCGGCGATAGCCTCGAACAGCGTCTGCCAGAAGTCATAGATGCCCTCCGGCACGCCGCTTTCGCCGTGCACCCGCAGGGTTACGCCGGTAATCTCCGGACATTCTTTCAGCAGGATCGCCAATGCGTCGCGGCTGTAACGCGCGCCCAGCTTCCAGTCGGCTTTTCCATCGGCGCCGTTCAGGCCGTTGATCACGTGATCGGAATGCGGGCTGTCGGTCCATTGCCAGGCGTGGGTCCAAATACCCAGCTGGAAATCGAGGCCACGCGCGCCGGCCTCCCGCGCGATGAATTTCAAGGTGTCGAGATTCTTCTGACGCTCACCGGGTGAGAGCTGCGGAGTGATGGTGACGTGATAGCCCGGCACCTCGACCAGATAGGGATAGGGAAAGTGGAAATAATCGCCGGTGACACCCTTGGGAAAGTCATAGCCGAAGCCCAGGGCGAAATTGAAGCGGTTGAAGCGCGCCGCCACCAGCATGTCGAGATAGGCGCGCCAGCCCTGGCGGTCATAGAACCAGGCCTTGTCCTCGATCTCACTGAGGAACGCACGCGCCACGCTGCGCACATGGTTGGGCGAAGTCTCTTCGATGCGTTCTTCCAGATGCAGCGCCACCGGGCCGCCGAAATCCACCCGTTCGGCCAGTTCGCAGACGCCATAGACAAAGCCGCGCGTGTCCAAGGCCGAAACCAGCAGCGCATCATGGCCACCGATTTTCCCCGGTACCAGCCGCAGCGAATCCGGCGCCCCCCAGTCCGCCGAGGCGACCGGGAAGTCCGCCACCAGCGGCGAGCGTGGCGCTGCGATCACAATCAAAAGTCCCTTGGCCT
Source organism: Rhizomicrobium sp. (assembly GCA_036488555.1). Classification (GTDB taxonomy): domain Bacteria; phylum Pseudomonadota; class Alphaproteobacteria; order Micropepsales; family Micropepsaceae; genus Rhizomicrobium. The sequence continues at coordinate 8,506 of DASXHL010000021.1, read as the reverse complement.
GTTTGACATCGCTGATGATATTGAGCACGGCGCCATGCGCCTTCAGCGCCGTTGCCAGTCTCTTTGCCGCTACTGCCACGGGCGCCGAACCCGTCTGGTCCAGCAATGAGACGTCGCCCGACGCCGCCCAGGCAGGCGTGACACCGGCGGCCGGAAGCGCACCCATCAGCTTGAGAAAATTGCGGCGCTGCAAATTTGACGTTTTGTTTTTCATGATCATCTCCCGCCGTGGAGAAGACTATCCGCAGGCGCCTTCACGCGCTACAAGAACGGCATGATGCGATTTGTTCTTGTCGGCACAATGCTGCTGTGCAGCGCGGCAGAGGCTGCCCCCACCCATCAGGACTGGATGATCTCCCATCAGCCCGATCGGTTCATGGACCGGGTCCTGATGGAAGCCTGGGCCAATGCCGACAAAGGCCCTGCCCGCATGGAGCTTTACTGCGACACCGAGAACGGTTTTCGGGTGATGTTCCTGCCGCACCGCGATCTGGTCCCCGAGGGCCCCAGCCGCGTGACCCTCACCATCGATGATGCAAAACCCGTGGTCCTGAACGCCGACGCCTTCGGCGACGATAATACCGATGTGATCACTGTTTATGGCACCGCGAAAATCCAGCGCGCCCTGGCCAGTGCCCATCACGTCACAGCCCATTTCCTGGGTGGCGAAGGCAAAACCGGCGATGACGCCTTCACCTTCGGTGACCTGACGGCCCAACGTGACACGCTTATGAAAGTCTGTCCGCTCAAATAACCAGCGACAAACTCAGACAGAACACAAGACCCATCACCGAGATGATGGTCTCCAGCACCGACCAGGTCTTGAACATATTGGGCAGGTTCATGCCCATATATTCCTTTACCAGCCAGAAGCCCGCGTCATTGATGTGGGAGAAGAAAAGCGAGCCCGAACCGATGGAGAGCGCCATCAGGGCCGGGCTCAGGCCCGGATTGGCGGTCACGGTGGCCGCCATCAAGCCCGACGCGGTCACGATGGCAACCGTGGCCGAACCGGTGGCGAGCCTCAGGATCACCGCCGTGAACCAGGCCAGCAGGAGGGGCGACAGGCTTACCAGCTGCGAGGCATGCGCGATCACCGCGCCCAGCCCGACATCGATCAGCATTTGCTTGAGCGCACCACCGGCGCCAATGATCAGCATGATGGCGGAGATCGGCGGCAGTGCGTCGCCCAATAGCTGGCCGACAGTGCGCGTGTCCTTGCCGATGAAGAAGCCGAAGGTGAACATGGACAAGAGCACCGCCAGAAGCAGCGCCACCATCGGGTTGCCGAAGAAATCCAGCGCGAAGCGCAACGGATGGGTGGCGGGCAAAAGCAGATCCACCGCGGCCTTGCCGAGCATCAGGATGATCGGGAACAGGATGGTCGCGATGGTGACGGCGATGCCGGGCGAACCGAACCGCGCGTCGGTGTGGGTCAGTCGGCCGACCAGATCCACCGGGGGCGAGGAAGAGGCGCGCGGCGCGATCCAGTAGGTATAGAGCGGGCCGGCCACCACGGCGATGGGCACCGACATCAAAAGGCCCAGGATAAGGGTCACGCCCAGATCGGCCTTCATGGCATCGATCGCGATCATGGGACCGGGATGCGGCGGCACCAGCGCATGCAGCACCGAAAGGCCGGCGAAGACCGGCAAGCCCGCCAGAAGATAGGCATTGCCCTTGAGCTTGCCGGGGTCCGCGGCGACACGCGCGCCCACATTCAAGATGATGGGCATCATCAGCACCACGCCGGCTTCGAAAAACAGCGGCAGGCCCAGGATCATCGCCACCGCGCACATGGTCCAGGGCACCAGTCGGGTGCCGCCCAAGTTCAGAAGCGCATTGGAGACACGCTCGGCGCCCCCCGAGCTTGCCAGAAGCTGGCCGAACATGGCCCCCAGCGCGAGCAAAATGCCGACATTGGCCAGCGTGTCGCCAAAACCGACCCGGAAGCTTTTCAGCACCTGGTCGGCCGGCGCTCCGGTCCCCAGCCCCAGCAACAGGGCCCCCACCATCAGGGCCGGAAACGGGTGCACGCGGAACCGGGCGATCGCGACCACCACCGCCAGAATGACGGCAAGGGCGATGACCAACAGAAACGTATCGTGCTGCGACATGGCTTCCCCCCGAAACACGACTCAGCCGGGTGCTTCCCGGTCTTGTCGCTACGCTAGCACAATAGTCGTGCAGGGAAAGGTGAACCGCATCTGACGGTTCATAGCGTCAGCGTGTGGACGGCCAGCGAACCGCTTCGCACAGCGAACGCCCGGAACGTAAGCGATAGGCAGAAGGCACTTAACCACGCCCTCGATATGTTTGTACGCCGGGATCGGGCAGCCAAACACCCGACGGCAATTTGCCGGATTGCCAGAACACATCGATGGGCATGCCGCCGCGCGGATACCAGTAACCCGCGACACGGATGAATTTGGGCCTGATCGCGCTCTTGATGCGCTTGCCGATCTTCAGCGTGCAATCCTCATGGAAGCCCCCAACATTGCGGAAGCTGGCCAGGAACAGTTTCAACGATTTGGACTCGACGATGGATTTTCCTGGCGCGTAATCGATCACGAAGTGCGCGAAATCCGGTTGACCTGTGATGGGACACAGAGTGGTAAATTCCGGCGCGGTGAAGCGGATAACGTAATCGCTGTCGATATGGGGATTGGGCACCGCGTCCAATTCAGCCTCTTCCGGGGAGGCGGGAAGCGCGACGGGACGTCCGAGCTGCAGCTTTCGCTTCGCCATGACCTCAGCCCTCGTAAGTGCACGTTTGGCCAAAAGACGGCCGGCGCAATTTCACCCGCGCCACTTCCGGCAAACTCTGCTTGGCGTGCATATATATGTACTTGGCCAGATTCTCGAGCGTGGGCACGGCCAGTCCCTCGATCTCGTTCAGAAGCCGGTGATCCAGCGTCTCGCGGATGGCTTTCAGAACCCTGTCCACCTCACCAAAATCGCGCAGAAATCCGGTGGCGGGATCGGCCTCACCGCGCAGGAAGACCTCGGCATAAAAAGAATGGCCATGCAGGCGGCGGTTTTCAGTCGCGCCATTGCCCAGATAGTGGGCCGCGTCAAAGCCGAATTCCTGTGAAATCTCGATCATGCGCCTGAAGTAGAGATTGGCCGGGCCGGTTCAAGGCCGGGCATATCGGCTTTTGAGCCCTTTCGGTCAAGGATTAACGCGAAAGCCCCTTGTCAGGTGGCCCGCCGCCGCGACAATGGCGCCATGCGCAAACATCCCCCCGCTCGCCGGCTGGTCGCCTGGCTGATGGAGCCACTGTCCGCCATCCTGCTCACCGTCTGTGCCACCACCGCCGTTGCCCAGCCTTTTTACATTCCCTCGGGCTCGATGGAGCCAACCTTGCAGATCGGCGACGCTCTCCTTGGCACCAAATTCGCCTATGGTTACAGCCGCTGGTCGTTGCCTTACGGCCTGGGCCCGACATCGCGGACGCGGCTGTTCGGCAAGATGCCCACACGCGGCGACATCGTGATCTTCCGCAAGCCCGGCGACACCGCCACCATCCTGATCAAGCGGGTGATCGGGCTTCCCGGCGACCGCATCCAGATGGTGCATGGGCGCCTGGTGATTAACGGCCGCGTTGTGCCGCTCAAGCCTGCTGGAACCGGCAGGGTCGAGAACAGCCGCGGCGATATGGAGGAAATCGGCAAGTTCACCGAGACCCTGCCCGGCGGGGTGCAGCACACGATCTTCAAGGCCGGCTGGGATGGGCCGCTGGACGACACGCCCGTTTATAAGGTCCCCGCCAATGCGATCTTCGCCATGGGCGACAACCGCGACAATTCGTTGGACAGCCGCGTGCCGCAGGACTTGGGCGGGGTGGGATTCGTGCCGGCCGAGAACCTGATGGCGCGGGCCGATGTCATGTTGGGCTCGTATGACTTCCTCAATGCCCACTCGCCCATAAGCTGGTTGGGCCAGTTCCGGTTGTCCCGGTTTCTGCGGCTGATCTGAACCCCGAACGAGTGTGACACTTGGCCCGGTGGTCATTATTGCGTCGCCGTTAGCGCCCATGCTAACTGGCGGGCGCGCTTGCGGGGTGACTCGCGTCCGTGCAAAAAATAACAGCTAATTCAATAGCTTAATCAACAATCAGCCGGTGGGTTGGCGCATGTTTGCGCTGCGAACCGGAAGAGGATCGCGAGTGGCAAAGGAAACGGCCGAAGGCGGATTGGCAAAGCGTTACGCCCACGCCCTGTTTGAGCTGGCCCAGGATGGGGGGACAGTGGACGTGGTGAGCGCCGATCTGGCTTCCCTGCGCCGCGCCATGGAGAGCAGCCCCGACTTCAAGCGTCTGGTGCGTTCGCCGGTGTTTTCCGCCGAGGACCAGGCCAGGGCACTGAGGGCGGTCCTGGAAAAGATGGGCGCCAATGCGCTCACCACCAAATTCGTGCTGCTGGTCGCGCAGAAGCGCCGCCTTCCCGCGCTGACCCAGATCGTCCAGGCCTATGAGCATCTGATCGCGACCTCGCGCGGCGAAACCGAGGCGGAGGTCACCGCCGCCCGCAGCCTGAGCGACGCCGAAATCGCCGAGCTCAAAGCCGTTCTCAAGTCCCGGTTGGGCAAGGAGCCCCGCCTGCATTCCAAAGTCGATCCCACCCTGCTCGGCGGTCTCGTCGTCAAGGTCGGCTCGCGCATGATCGATTCTTCGCTTCGCACCAAACTGGATGGCCTTCGTCAGGCCATGAAGGGCCAGTAGGAAAGGAACACCCAATGGATATCCAACCCGCCGAAATCTCCGCCATTCTGAAGCGCGAGATCCAGAATTTTGGCGCCGAAGCGCAGGTCAGCGAAGTCGGCGAAGTCCTCAGCGTCGGTGACGGCATTGCCCGCGTGCATGGCCTCGACAATGTCCAGGCCGGCGAGATGGTCGAGTTCCCCGGCGGCATCAAGGGCATGGCGCTCAATCTCGAAACCGACAATGTTGGCGTGGTGATCTTCGGTTCGGACGCCACCATCAAGGAAGGTGACGTCGTCAAGCGTACCGGCGCCATCGTGGAAGTGCCGGTAGGCAAGGGCCTGCTCGGCCGCGTCGTCGATCCGCTGGGCAATCCCATCGACGGCAAGGGCGAGTTGACCAATGTGGCCGAGAGGCGCCGCGTCGACGTCAAGGCGCCCGGCATCATCCCGCGCAAGTCGGTGCATGAGCCCGTGCAGACCGGCCTGAAAGCCATCGACACCCTGATCCCGATCGGCCGCGGCCAGCGCGAGCTGATCATCGGCGACCGCCAGACCGGCAAGACCGCAGTGGCGATCGACGCCATCATCAACCAGAAGGCCGTCAACGCCGGTACCGACGAGAAGGCCAAGCTCTACTGCATCTATGTCGCCATCGGCCAGAAACGCTCGACCGTGGCCCAGATCGTCAAGACGCTCGCCGATGCCGGCGCGCTGGAATACACCATCGTCGTCACCGCGACCGCGTCGGAGCCCGCGCCGCTGCAGTTTCTGGCGCCCTTCGCCGGCTGCGCCATGGGCGAGTGGTTCCGCGACAATGGCATGCATGCGCTGATCATCTATGACGATCTGTCCAAGCAGGCCGTCGCCTACCGCCAGATGTCGCTGCTGCTGCGCCGTCCGCCGGGCCGCGAGGCCTATCCGGGCGACGTCTTCTATCTGCATTCGCGCCTGCTGGAGCGCGCCGCCAAGCTCAACGAAGACAATGGTGCCGGTTCGCTGACGGCCCTACCTGTCATCGAGACCCAGGCCAATGACGTCTCGGCCTACATCCCGACCAACGTGATCTCGATCACCGACGGCCAGATCTTCCTGGAAACGGATCTGTTTTATCAGGGCATTCGTCCCGCCGTGAACGTCGGTATTTCGGTGTCGCGCGTGGGCTCGTCCGCCCAGATCAAGGCGATGAAGACCGTCGCCGGCCCGATCAAGGGCGAACTCGCCCAGTATCGCGAAATGGCAGCCTTTGCGAAGTTCGGCTCCGACCTCGACGCCGCCACCCAGAAGATGCTGGCGCGCGGCGAACGCCTGACCGAGTTGCTCAAGCAGCCCCAATACAAGCCGTTTGCGGTGGAAGAACAGGTGGCGGCGATCTATGCCGGCACCCGCGGTTATCTGGATCCCTTCCCGACCGCCAAGGTCCAGGCGTTCCAGGATGCCCTGCTGTCCAAGCTCAAGGCTTCCTATCCGCAGTTCCTGGAAGGTATCCGCAAGGAAAAGGCACTGACGCCGGATCTGGAAGCCATGCTGAAGAAGGCATTGGACGAAGTGTCCAAGTCGCTCGCCTAAGGGATCTGCTTAAGGAAAGATTTGGGGCATGGCGTCCGTAAAAGAAATGCGCACCCGGATCGGAAGCGTGAAGTCCACGCAGAAGATCACCAAGGCGCTGCAGATGGTGGCGGCCGCGAAGCTGCGCCGCGCCCAGCAGGCCGCCGAAGCGGCGCGCCCCTATGCGCGCGGCATGGCGAATGTCATCGCCAATCTGGCGGCGGGCGTGTCGGGCCCTTCCGCGCCGCTGCTGCTGGCGGGCACCGGCAGCGACAGGCGTCATCTGGTCATCGTCGCGACCAGCGACCGCGGTCTCGCCGGCGGCTTCAATTCCGGCATCATCCGCGCCGCGCGTGAGAAGATTGCCGGGCTGATCGCGGACGGCAAGGACGTCAAGATCATCGCCATCGGCCGCAAGGCCCGCGACGGGTTGCGCCGCAGCTACGGCAACCGGCTGATCGAGACGTTTGAAGTCGGCATCAAGGCGCCCAGCTTCGCACTGGTGAAGCCGATCGCCCAGAAGGTTCTGGACGCCTATACCAACGGCGAACATGACGTCGTCACCCTGGTGCATTCCTCCTTCAAGTCGGTGGTGACCCAAACGCCGCGCGTGCTGCAACTGATCCCGGCCCAGGTCGAGACCAGTGGCGGTCCGGCGCCTTTCTACGACTACGAGCCGGACGAGGACACCATCCTGGGCGAGCTGCTGCCGCAGAACATCTCGGTGCAGCTGCTCACCGCTCTGCTCGAGAATCAGGCCGGCTTCTTTGCCTCCCAGATGACGGCGATGGACAACGCCACCCGCAATGCGGGCGATCTGATCAAAGCCCTCACCATTCAGATGAACCGTACCCGCCAGGCGCAGATCACCAAGGAGCTGATTGAAATCATCTCCGGCGCTGCCGCCGTCTAGGAATTATTAGTTGTCGCGCAACCTCGCGGTCGCGCTTTAGGAAAGAGAGACCATCATGGCCAACTCCAAAGGCAAACTCAGCCAGATCATCGGCGCTGTCGTCGACGTGGAATTCGAGGGCGAGCTGCCCGCCATTCTCAATGCGCTGGAGACCAAGAACAAGGACGCCAAGACCGGCAAGGAAGTCCGCCTGGTGTTCGAAGTCGCCCAGCATCTGGGCGAGAACACCGTGCGCGCCATCGCCATGGACACGACCGAAGGCCTGACCCGTGGCCAGGAAGTGGTCGATACGGGCGCGCCGATCCGCGTGCCGGTCGGCCCCGCCACGCTGGGCCGCATCATGAACGTCATCGGCGAGCCGATCGACGAGGCCGGCCCCATCAGCCATGAGCATGTCTCTTCGATCCATCGCGAAGCGCCGACCTTCTCGGAACAGGCGGGCACAGCCGAAATCCTGGTCACCGGCATCAAGGTGGTCGACTTGCTCTGCCCCTACACCAAGGGCGGTAAGATCGGCCTGTTCGGGGGCGCCGGCGTGGGCAAGACCGTAACCATGCAGGAGCTGATCAACAACATCGCCAAGGCTTATGGCGGCTACTCGGTTCTGGCCGGCGTGGGTGAGCGTACCCGCGAGGGTAACGACCTGTATCACGAAATGATCGAGTCCAACGTGAACGTGGACCCTAAGAAGGCGGGTTCGGCGGCGGGCTCCAAGTGCGCGCTGGTCTATGGCCAGATGAACGAGCCACCGGGCGCGCGTGCCCGCGTGGCGCTGACCGGCCTTTCCGTCGCCGAATATTTCCGCGACCAGGAAGGCAAGGACGTGCTGCTCTTCATCGACAACATCTTCCGCTTCACCCAGGCCGGTTCGGAAGTGTCGGCGCTTCTGGGCCGTATCCCCTCCGCGGTGGGTTACCAGCCGACCTTGGCCACAGAGATGGGCAACCTGCAGGAACGCATCACCTCCACCAACAAGGGGTCGATCACTTCGGTGCAGGCGATTTACGTGCCGGCCGACGATCTGACCGACCCGGCGCCCGCCACCTCCTTCGCGCATCTGGACGCCACCACCGTTCTGTCGCGCGATATCGCCTCCTTGGGCATCTTCCCCGCGGTGGATCCGCTGGATTCCACCTCGCGGATTCTTGATCCCCAGGTGATCGGCGACGAGCATTACACGGTCGCCCGCCGGGTGCAGGAAGTGCTGCAGCAGTACAAGGCGCTGAAGGACATCATCGCCATTCTGGGCATGGACGAATTGTCGGAAGACGACAAGCTCACCGTGGCGCGCGCCCGCAAGATCAGCCGCTTCTTCAGCCAGCCCTTCTTCGTGGCCGAGCAGT
>DASXHL010000016.1:0-17915 GCA_036488555.1 Rhizomicrobium sp. | reverse complement strand
CTTGACCAGCCAGGCCACGGCCGCGGTGTCGTTGGGAGAGAGGCCCAGCCGCGGGCACAGGCTTTCGGCGATGGCCGCGCCCACAACGCTGTGATCGCCCGGCAGGCCCTTGGCCATGTCGTGCAGCAGGATGGCGCAATAAAGAACATTGCGCGACTGGATGCGCTTGACGATGTCGCTGGAGAGGGGATGGTCTTCCTTGTGGATGCCGCGCTCGATCGCCGCGACATTGCCCACGGCGCGGATCAGATGCTCGTCTACCGTGTAGTGGTGATACATGTTGAACTGCATCAGCCCCACGGCATGGCCGAATTCGGGAATGAAGCGGCCCAAGACGCCCGCCTCGTTCATCAGCCGCAGCGCCCGCTCCGGATCGTGGCGCGAGGTCAGCGCTTCCAGGAACGCATGATTGGCCTCCGCATTGTTGCGCACCGCGTCGGTGATCAGGTCCAGCGACCGCGTGACGGTGCGCAAGGCGTTGGGATGAATGTCCACGCCCTTGATGTCGGCGACATGGAACAGGCGCAGGATGTTGGCGGGGTCCTGGCGGAAGATGGCGGGATTGGCGTTCAGCCGGCCGTTCTCGACATAGAAATCGTCTTCCGGGCTGCGCGGGCGCAGGAAGCCCGGCAGGATCCGCGTTAGTGAGCGGGCCGGCTTGCGATGCTGCTCCTCCAGCGCGGCGCAGAAGATGCGGGTCAGATCGCCCACATCCTTGGCCACCAGGAAGTAGGCGCGCATGAAAGCTTCCACGGCGCGGCGGGGCTTTTCCGGATTGACATAGCCCAGCTCGGTGGCCAGCCCCGGCTGCACGTCGAAGGACAGCCGCTCCTCGGCGCGGCCCAGCAGATAATGCAGATGCACCCGCACATTCCAGAGGAAGGCTTCCGCCTTCTGGAAGGTCTTGTATTCGTCCTTGGTGAAGACGCCATGCTCGACCAGGTCGGCGGCGTCCTCCACATGATAGAGATACTTGCCGATCCAGTAGAGGGTCTGCAGGTCGCGAAGTCCGCCCTTGCCCTCCTTGATGTTGGGCTCGACCAGATAGCGGCTTTCGCCCTGGCGCTCATGGCGCAGGCCGCGCTCGTTGAGCTTGGCTTCCACGAAATCGCGGCCATTGCCGGTGGCGACCTCGTTCCAGAATTTCTTGCGCAGGTCTTCGTAAAGCCCCTTGTCGCCCCAGATGAAGCGCGTCTCCAGGATCGCGGTGCGGATGGTGATGTCCAGCTTGGCCAGCCGCACGCTTTCGGCCAGGGACCGGGTGGCGTGGCCGACCTTCAGGCCCAGGTCCCACAGCATGTAGAGAATGAATTCGATGACGCTCTCGCCCCAGGCGGTCTGCTTGAAGGGGCGCAGGAACAGAAGATCGATGTCGGAACCCGGGGCCAGCTCGCCCCGGCCATAGCCGCCGGTCGCAACCACCGCGATGCGTTCGGCGCTGGACGGGTTCTGGGCGTAATAGACGTGCTTGACCGCGAAGTCGTAGATCACCTGGATGACACTGTCCTGGAGTTGCGACAGCGCCCGTGCGGCGGCCTGGCCGGGCAGGCCCTCCTTCTCCACCGCATACTTCACCTTTTCGCGGCCGGCGCTGAAGGCATTCTTGATCAGGGTCAGGCCCGTCTTGCGCAACGTGCCGGGATCGCCGGTTTCCTTCGCCAGCGCGGTCAGGTCGCGGCGCAGGGCGTCGGCGTCGATCAGGTCGCGCAGGGCGAGCGATTGCGGTCTTTCGAGTCCCATATGGGGCGAATATGTCATGGCGGTTCCGGTGTTACCACCCGCCCACCATCCCTTGCGGTTAATGGGGCTTCCTGTGCCGGGCCTTGGGTCCGGCCGTGCGCATGACCACGCCGCAGGCGATGCGATCCCCGGCATTTCCCAATGGCTGGGTGCGGTAATCGTCGGCCCTGGCGTCCACGATAAGGGCGACGCCATCGCGGTCGAAGATGGAGCGCTTGCCATTGCCCAGGCCGAAGCCGGTGCTGATCACGCTGGCATGCAGGCGGCCGTCGGCGCCGGCGAACTGGTTGGGCAGGTCGCCGGCTTCTGGCCCGCCCTCGGCCAGATAGCCATGCTGCTTGCCCGGGATCAGGGTCAGGATGGGCCCGGCCGCGGTGAAGCCGGTCTTGGCGTCGCAGTTGCCCGATGTGTGCAGGTGGATCGCGTGGGGACCGGGCGGCAGGTCATGCAGGTCGAAGGTGATCAGCACGCCGCGATTGACGGCGGCGAAATCGACCATGCCCACGGGCTTGCCGTCCAGGCTTTTCAGGCGCGCAACGGCATGGGCCTTCTGTGCGGCTGTGGCCGGGCCGGCTACGGCCAGCAGGGCAAACGCCGCGGCGATGAAACGAGATCTTGTCATATGGCCCCCAAACGGCCGCAAGCCTGCCATGGAACCGGGGAACCCGGAAGCGGCTTCGCGCGCTTTGTGCGGGGAGGGGAGGGAGCGTCGGCCCAGCGCGACAGCGCGAAAGGTCGCGCGACCCAATAAAAAGGAAGATTTCAGATGCGCCTTTTCCTCATCACCGCCGTTACTGTTGGCTTCGCCGCGACGGCCACCATGATGGCCACCAACGCGCTGGCTGTGCAGGATACGCCCACCAGCATCAACGGCATCGACACCGTGTGCACGGGCGTCGGCTCGGCCAAGGATGATCCGCGCTGGAAGGCCTATCCGGTCAAGATCGTGCTTGCGACGACCGGCGGCGCCGATCTGGCCAACGCGCATGTGACGCTGGCCAGAGGCGGCCAGACCCTGGTCGAGACCGATTGCGATGCGCCCTGGGTCCTGTTCAAGGCGCCACCCGGCCAGTACACCGCGACCGCGACCCTGATCGGCGGCAGCGGCCAGAGCCACAGCGCCAGCTTCACCAGCGGCGCGGCGCAGAAGGAAGTGAACATCCTGTTCAAGCCGCCGGCCCAGCCGCCGACGCAGTGAGAGCCGCGACCGCCGCAGGCGGGCAAAACAGTCCGGTGGACTGTTTTGAGCGGCGAGCGCCGCGAGCACGAGCGAGCGGCAGCGACCAAAAGAAAAAGGGCCGGCGGATTTCTCCACCGGCCCTTCCTTATTCGCGAAATTTCGAAAACCGTTAGACGGGCTTCAGGTTCGCGGCCTTGGCGCCGCGGGCGTCCGGCACGATGTCGAACGAGACCTTCTGGCCTTCGCTCAGGGTGCGCATGCCCGCAGCTTCAACCGCGGTGGCGTGAACGAACACGTCCTTGCCGCCGCCTTCCGGCGCGATGAAACCAAAGCCCTTGGAGGTGTTGAAGAATTTCACGGTTCCGATAGTCATTTAAAAGTTCCTGCAAAGATTTCCGTCACGGCGGGATGCCGGTACGGAACGGGGGCTTCGGGTTCACAGGGAAGGAAGTTCAACCGTTGTCCAGGCGCGCACTCAAGGCGGGCAGGGATTGTCTAGGTGCGCTTCTCTGTAACGGGCCGTAACTCCACGTGAGCGCGACAATACGCTCGCTGGGCGGCGATGGCAACATGGCAGCCATGTCCGGGCCGGAAGTCGGCAGCATACGGAACATGCGCTGGCGGGTTCCGGCATTATTCCAGCCGGGTTGTTTTGCGGCAGCGCAGTGCGGAACCGGTCACGGGTCACGCAGACTGTGCCCGGCGCCGGGTTCCGGTGTGTCGAATGCCGGTGTCGGGCGTACAATAACAGCCAGAGGCATGATCCATGCACGTGACCATCTATCACAGTGAGCCGCGACCGCCGCAGGCGGACAAAACAGTCCGGCGGACTGTTTTGAGCGGCGAACGCCGCGAGCTCGGGCGAGCGGCAGCGTGGCCACGAGCGCTAAGACGGGAGGGTTGAATGCACGTGACCATCTATCACAACCCGAACTGCTCCAATTCGCGGAAAGCTTTAGAAGTCATCCGCGCCCACGGTATCGAGCCGCACATTGTCGAGTATCTGAAGAAGCCCCTGAACCCGCATCAGCTCCGCCACCTGATCAAGGACGAGATGAAAGTGCGAGTCTCGGACGTAATCCGCACCAAGGAGCCGGTTTATGAAGAGATGGGGCTCGACGGCCGCGACGACGACTGCCTGCTGGCGGCTATGTCTGCTCACCCGATCCTGATGAATAGGCCGATAGTGGTGACGCCGAAGGGTGCGATGCTTTGCAGGCCGGGGGAGATGGTGGCAGAGTTACTTTGACAACGGGTCATAGCTGCCGGAGGTGCAACGATTACTTTTACTTTGCCAACGTTCTAATTGCCAAAATATTGTCTTCGACTTCCTGCGCACCAAGCGGCGACAGATGTGCTCTGTCCGAGGCTCGGTCGAATTCTATAAGCCCTTGGTTGTGTAAGGGTGCGAGAATTTGAGATCTGAAATTGCTTATGGTGCTGTACTCCACCCATGAGTGAAGTTGCTTTGCATCAACCCACCCCGGCTTTCCGTGTAACAGCACTAAAGTCTTGTTTCGAGGTTTCATCTTTGGATTTAAGACACGTCTCATATTGCCGACTTCCCAAATAATAGGGTGCTTTCGCTCAATTAACGCATCGACCACTTGTTGGGCTTCTTGGGTAGAGATGCTGTGAAAGATGCGGATTAGCTCTGCTAGAATCCAACTAGCCATTCCGTAAACGGCGGTGGCATCCAAGAAGTTCGGATTCACGTCGCCGCCAACATGGCCCACATTTCTGTTGTTTCTGATGTCGTAGAGCGCGGGAAGCATCCTCGGAATCAGAATACGAAGGCTGTGATCTCCAATACGGGACGGAGTTTTGTTCGTATTCTTTTCTAAATCTCGAGATGCTTGAAGCATGTTCGAAGGCTTGTAAGCCTTCGAGGGCATCGGGCCAATGAGTAGGCCGTGAATGATGCTATAGACGATTTCACAGAATTGACCGCCATCGAGTTCGGATTCCCGCCATTTGTGCTCTGCATAGTTGCGAGAAATTGCCTCGTATGCTTCCAGCAACTCTGTCCGCAGGTTAGGCGGTAGTCCATTTAGAATAGCAGCCGCATCGAGCATTTAATTCGCTGGGGCTATTTCTTTGATCATTGCCGCGGCACGTTTTAAGCCCGGTGCTGTTAAGCTCCATCCCGTGTTCTTTGTGCCGGTAAACTCGTTTCCTTTATCTTTCAGAATTGCCGCGTGGTTTGAACGGTCAAAGCATCCAGCATTCATGCAGAGAAGTCGGGCGGATTCGTCGGTGAAGGTGCCCTCGCCAGTTGCCAACAAACCTGCAATGCCTGCCATTATATAGGCATTCAATGTCTTTTCCTTTTTGTTATTCCCAGGAGGCTCGGCGATGAACGTCGTTTCCCCGGCACTGATGTGAAAGCATTGATGCAACATGTCCGATGAGAGGCCATTCTGTTGCATCCACATTTGTGCCTTTGTGGGTAAATCAGCGTCTCCTCCGGTGAACATTTGGCTTTGATTTTTTGTATCACCTTTCGGAGCGTGAGCCGTTTCACCGAGCATCATAAGCGCGGCCTGAAATATTCGCCGACGATCTTCAGATTCTAAGGGTGTCAGAAGCTCAACTATCTCACTAAGAATTTCAGTCGGCTTTTTGGCCATTTCATGATTCCTCTTTTGAAATCATTTGCTGTACGCGCCTCGCGCCTTCAGATGTCAGCTTGTAAGTTTTTCTGGCTTGTTTTGAGGTACCGCTTTTTTTGAGCTGCAGAATGAGCGCGGGTTTTTCTGTTTTAAGCGTATCTAGCGAGTCGGTAATATTGCCCACGCCGTGCCCCAAATCCTTCAAGTTTGAGTTCAAAGTCTGTGCCGGAAAACTGGGTTGTCCTTGCGAGATTTGAACCCAATAAGCGGCCACGAGTGCCTTCTCCTTTTCTGTCTTTGGATCTGCTGCGTCGAAGAGTTCAGCAAATGCGGCGAAGCCCGTACCGGGCTCTGCTGCGAAAATGGGAGTGGCAATACCAGTCACTTTGGCTGCGATAGGGAGGTGGCCTCCTCCAAATCGCTGACAAAGCCAAGCCAGCACTCTCTTGCGAGCGGCTTCATCGAGTTCGTCCAAGGCTCGGCTCGCAATCGCCATCGCCTGGATTTCACCGTCCTGCTCCATACCATCCTCCAGCCGAGCCGTCGTCCTGGGAGGCTGCATGGACGATATAAAGATGTCAATATAATTATTTCAATTTGTAAACTCCAGCTATATCTGATGATTTGTCATGTTAATGCCGAATAACACACTAAATACTATTCGACTACGTAAGTAATCTTCTGTATATCCTTTTTCTCCGTATAAATACTGTTTATAATCAATATATTACCATGAATATAATGATCTAAATGTGGCGCCTAATGTAACGCATGAAATAATACGACCTAATATATCACGCGGAAATAATTCGCCTTTGCGGTATGCATCGCCGATAAATCATTGAAAAAGATAGGGAAATTTCAATTGAGCAAAGTGGCACCTGCGACACCGCAAGGCGCCCAGAGATGCGTTCAAAAACGGGCTGGTCCCAAAGGACAGGGCAGCTACGGGCCCGAATGGAGCAAGACAGCGAAATCCAGGCGATGACGATTGCGAGCCGGGTCTTGGGCGCTATTCCAGAGAAATCACCAGCATTTCTCCCAGCGGATCCTCCGCTTCGATGATATCGCCGGGGCGGGCGCCGAGGATGGCCTGCGCTAGAGGCGAACGGAAGCTGATCAGGCCGCGTGCCGCGTCGGCTTCGTCAACTCCCACGATACGGAATGTCTGGGTACGACCTTTGCGGGTGATGGTCACGGTCGAGCCGAAGGCCACGGTGCCATCGGTGGAAGGCGCGACCTCTTCGGCGGTGCTTTTGCGGATTTCCCAATAGCGCAGGTCGCGGGCCAGCGTCTCGCGCAGCAGCACATTGGTTTCGGTTTTCATTGCCGCTTCGATGCGGGCGATATGAGCCTCTATTTGGGCTAACCCCTCGGGGGTCACCAAGTTCGGTCCCTCATCCACCATGCGTTCGGGTGGGGCGGCACTTTCGGCAGTTTCCTTTACGAATGCCCTCGACATCTCGCTAAATCCTGATTGGTTGGCCCGGCGCCTCGCCCGAGCTCGGCGCGCTCGTCGCTTTCGCAGGTCCACCGGACCTGCTCACGCGCTGCGCGCGCCGCTCCTCGCCCATGCGCTCCGGAGGGGCGGCACTTTCGGCAGTTTCCTTTACGAATGCCCTCGACATCTCTAAATCCTGATTGGTTGGCCCGGCGCCTCGCTCGTGCTCGGCGCGCTCGTCGCTTTCGCAGGTCCACCGGACCCGCTCACGCGCTGCGCGCGCCGCTCCTCGCCCATCCGCTCGGGTGGGGCGGCACTTTCAGCAGTTTCCTTTACGAATGCCCTCGACATCTCGCTAAATCCTGATTGGTTGGCCCGGCGCCTCGTTCGTGCTCGGCGCGCTCGTCGCTTTCGCAGGTCCACCGGACCTGCTCACGCGCTGCGCGCGCCGCTCCTCGCCCATGCGTTCGGGTGGGGCGGCTGACTCTGCTGTTTCCTTGATGAAGGCGCGGGACATGGGTGGTTTTTCTTTGATGGTCCTCGCCCTCTCGGGCGAGGACGCTGGGTCCCGTCCCCTCGCGCCTGCGGCGCTCGGCCGGGGATGACAGCCGGAGCTTAGCGCGCGGACAGCGCGATTGTCTCACAAAGGGGACTGGCTGTTACGGCCCAGGTGCTTCGCTGGGCGGGTCGCGGCGCTTGGTGTGGGAGACGGCGGACATCACGCCCAAGCCGAACATCACCAGGGCGCTGACCAGCACCCAGGTCTGGGGCACATGCAGCAGATGCTCGGCGTAAAGCACGCCACCCACGAAGAAAACGAAGCCAATGACATAAAGGGCAAAGGCGGACATTGGGTCTGCTCCACAAAGCCTGTTTGCGGAAACGGGTGGGATGGCAGCTTTGTTCCCCGACAGACCGGCTCGCCGCCTCAAGCCGCTGTCGCCCGGCGGGCTCGGCATCAATTCCGGCCTCGCCTCCGCGTCGCGGGAATTGATGGGTTCCGTCTAACGTCTCAAGCCGGCGGCAGATCGCCAGCAGCATGGATCCGGCCGGTCAGATACTCATCGATGTCGCCCAGCGCCCGGTTGATGTCGCCGCCGCTGATGCCGTGGGCGCGCGCGTCGCCGGTCAGGCGCGACGCCAGCCGGTCCACTTCCTGCAACAGGTTGGCATGGTGTGGCAGCACGCGCACATGGGACGCCACCCAGTCGTTCACGAAGCTTTCTATATTGGACTTGGTCTGCATAAAACTC
Organism: Rhizomicrobium sp.; assembly: GCA_036488555.1. GTDB lineage: Bacteria > Pseudomonadota > Alphaproteobacteria > Micropepsales > Micropepsaceae > Rhizomicrobium. Next base: position 9,689 of record DASXHL010000016.1, on the reverse strand, counting down.
ACAGTCAAAGGTAAAAGGATCAGGCCTTTTGCTTGCCGCGTTTCCTGAGCGGCGCGGGCGGGGCATTCACCGCGGCGATACGTGCGGCTTCCGCATCCTCGGCCTCCTTGGCCAGGCGCAAGGCGCGCAGCCGCGCGGTCTTGGCGTCGGTGGCGGCGCTGGCCGCGGCCAGTTCATTCTTCACCAGCTGGGTGCGGCGCTCCCACACCTGGAACACGCCATCGGATGTGCGAGTCGCGGCTTTCTTGGATTTGGAATCGGATATGACACTCTCCTTCAAAAAAGATTGAGGCGACGCAGGTCTCCCGCGCCGCCTCCCGTTTGTCAGGCCAGCGAAAGATTGGCGGCCTTGGAACCGCGCTTGTCCGGCTGGATTTCGAAATTCACCTTCTGGCCCTCGCTCAGGCTGCGCAGGCCCGCCGCTTCGACGGCGGAAACATGCACGAACACGTCCTTGCCGCCGCCTTCGGGCGAGATGAAACCAAAGCCTTTGGTGGTGTTGAAGAACTTCACGGTGCCGATGGTCATTGAATTTTCCTTTAGGTCATCGGGGTTCCGCCCGCGCAACATGCTGGGACGGCCGTGGCAGCAAACAGATCAGGTCGGGTGGGAAGTTTTTCGGTTCGTCCGGCGCGCCTTTCAGAAAAAGGTCAGGTCAGAAAGACAGAAGCGCTTCGTCTGACTTGGGACGCAAGAACCACGTGCAAGTCGTATAGGCTTTTTGGCCTTAATATACAATGGATGCGCTTTTATCGCATGCGAACAGCGGCTTATCGCGCGCGGGAACCGAACGTCTTGGGCCGGCCGGGGCGCGACAGACGCTTGCCCTTTTTCGGTGACGGGATCGGTTTGGACGGGCCTTCCTCGGACGAATAGGTGATCTCGGCGTCGAAGCTGGCCTTGGCCACGTCCGACTGGCGGGCAAAGGGATCATCGGCAATCGCCAGCGCCGTGGTCTGCAGCCGCTTCAGCTCGTCGCGCAGCCGCGCGGCTTCCTCGAACTCCAGGTCGGCGGCGGCGGCGCGCATCCTCTTCTCGATATCGGCGATCACCGCCTTGATGTTGTGGCCGACGAATTCCTCGCCGTCCTCGGCCATGCCGGCACCCACCGTCACATGGTCCTTCTCGTACATGGAACCCATGATGTCGGCGATGTTGCGCTTCACGCTGGCCGGCGTGATGCCATGTTCCTTGTTGTAGGCCTCCTGCTTGGTGCGGCGGCGGCTGGTCTCCGCCATCGCCCGCTCCATCGAGCCGGTGATCTTGTCGGCATAGAGGATCACCTTACCGTCCACATTGCGCGCGGCCCGCCCGATGGTCTGGACCAGTGAGGTCTCCGAGCGCAGGAAGCCCTCCTTGTCGGCGTCCAGAATGGCGACCAGGCCGCATTCGGGAATGTCCAGGCCCTCGCGCAAGAGGTTGATGCCGATCAGCACGTCGAAGGCGCCCAGGCGCAGGTCGCGGATGATCTCGATGCGCTCCAGCGTCTCCACGTCGGAGTGCATGTAGCGCACCCGGATGCCCTGTTCGTGCATGTACTCGGTCAGGTCTTCCGCCATCTTCTTGGTGAGCGTCGTGACCAGGGCGCGATAGCCGCGCTTGGCGATGTCATGGCATTCCGCGATCAGGTCGTCGACCTGGCTTTCCACCGGGCGGACCTCGACAGGGGGATCAATGAGTCCGGTCGGCCGGATCACCTGTTCGGTGAAGATGCCGCCGGTGCGCTCCATCTCCCAGGGGCCGGGCGTGGCGCTGACATAGACCGACTGCGGCCGCATCGCGTCCCATTCCTCGAACTTCAAGGGGCGGTTGTCGATGCAGGACGGCAGGCGGAAGCCGTACTCGGCCAAAGTCGCCTTGCGGCGATAGTCGCCGCGATACATGCCGCCGATCTGGGGCACGCTGACATGGCTTTCGTCGGCAAAGACCAGGGCATTGTCGGGCAGATATTCGAACAGGGTGGGCGGAGGCTCGCCGGCTTTCCTCCCCGTCAGCCAGCGGGAATAATTCTCGATGCCGGCGCAGCTGCCGGTCGCCTCGATCATCTCCAGGTCGAAGGTGGTGCGCTGTTCCAGGCGCTGCGCTTCCAGCAATTTTCCCTTGGCGCGGAAGTCGGCCAGGGTGTGAACCAGTTCGGCCTTGATGCCCTTCATCGCCTGCTGCAGCGTGGGGCGCGGCGTCACGTAATGCGAATTGGCATAGATCTTGATCGCGTCCAGCACACCGGCCTTGTGGCCGGTCAGGGGATCGAATTCGGTGATGTTGTCCACCACATCGCCGAACAGCTCGACCCTCCAGGCGCGGTCTTCCTGGTGGGCGGGGAAGATGTCGATGATGTCGCCGCGCACGCGAAACGCGCCGCGGGTGAAATTGTCGTCATTGCGCCGGTATTGCAGCGCCACCAGATTCTGGATCGCGGCATCGCGGTCGATCCTGTCGCCGCGGGTGATGCCGACCGCGGTGCCGGAATAGGTCTCCACCGAGCCGATACCATAGATGCACGACACCGAGGCCACGATGATCACGTCGTCGCGCTCCAGGATCGCCCGCGTCGCCGAATGGCGCATGCGGTCGATCTCCTCGTTCACCGAGGAATCCTTTTCGATATAGGTGTCGGAGCGCGGTATATAGGCTTCCGGCTGGTAGTAGTCGTAATAGCTGACGAAATACTCCACGGCGTTTTCGGGGAAGAAGGTCTTGAACTCGCTGTAAAGCTGGGCGGCGAGCGTCTTGTTGGGAGCCAGGATCAGCGCGGGGCGCTGGGTGGCCTCGATGATCTTGGCCATGGTGAAGGTCTTGCCCGAGCCGGTGACGCCCAAAAGCACCTGGTCGCGCTCATTGGCATTCACGCCGGCCACCAGTTCGGGAATGGCGGTGCGCTGGTCGCCGGCCGGGACATAATCCGACACCAGCTTGAACTTCTTGCCGCCTTCGGATTTTTCCGGCCGCGCCGGGCGGTGGGGCACGAACTGGCTGATCGGCACGGTCTCGTATGCCGGGTCGATGGCGGGGTCGGCTTCGGGCTTGAGCGCGATGGCATCCACCGCCGCCTGGAACCTGGCGGCGTTGTCGCTCATGCCCGCACGATCTTTGGCGGACGCGCGCGCTTTTCTTGTGCGGGGAACCATGCCGTTATTGTGAGCCATGGTCACAATATAAGGCGTGGGCGGCTTTTTTGCAGGTGCCCAAAACAAAAGGGCCGCTCCTGGGAGCGGCCCTTCGCTATTCCAAATCCGAGAGGCCTACTTAGCAGCCCCAATGGCGTCGGCCGTCGACTGCGCCGCTTTCTGGGCGGTGGCAAGGTCGGTGGTGGTCAGGCCGGGGCCGGCGGCATCGGCGATGGACTGCAGCTTGGCCTTCTGGGCGGCGTCGGAGGAATCCGGGATGGCGCCAGCGCCAGCCTTGCCGCAGGGATTGCCGGCAGCGGCGTCAAAGGCCGCGGCGCCGGGGCCGACCAGGCAGTTCACGGCATGATGCAGATGCATCTGTGTCATCTTGAGATCTGTGGCCTTGGCGGCCAGGCCGGCATGGGTCTGGGCGATAGAGAGTTCGGCGGCGGTGTCGGCCAGCACGGGCGTGGCGGTCAAAGCCACGCAGGCGGCAAGCAGGGCGATCTTCTTCATGGGATTTTCCTCTGATCTGGGCAAAGAATTAGGGCGCCCGGTTGCTTCCGGACGCCCCACCCTACTCCTCAAGTGCAACCTGTAAAAGGTCACAGGCTGGCCAGATTCCTGCGCAGCGTCTGAGCCTCCGGGCCCGTGGCCGGGACGGCGTTCTCGTCCTCGTCCGCCTTGATCACCGAGCCGTTAAAGGTCAGCCCGCCATAGGCGCCGGTAGCCGAGGTCCAGACCACGATGTCGCCGCCGCGCGGCGTGGTGGCGCCTTCCGCGCCGCCTGAAAGTGTCACGACCGTTATACCGGCATTGGCGCCCAACTTGAAGTTGCCGCCTTCGATGCCGCGCAAGGCGCGGTCGCTGTTGATGATGAAGACCAGTTCCGCTTGTTCCAGGCCGACCTGCAGGCCGAAGCTGGCCGAACCCATGCCGTAGAATTTGGGCGTGGACCACCCTTTCGCGGTGCGCCGCAGCAAGACGCCATCGCCGCCTTCGGCGCCGAAGATGAAGCCGCCCTTGACCAGCTTGGGCACGATATAGATCGCGCGTGCGCCGTCCAGCATGGTGCGGGCCTGACCGAAGGCCGGGTCATGCCGCATGTGATTCACGACGCGGTTGGCGTCATGCAGCAGTTCGGCCTTGTCGGATTCCGCCTGGGCCGGTAGGGCGACAACCAGCGCGGCGACAGCCGCGGCGGAGGCCAGTTTGACGAATTGCTTCAGCATTTTGTGTATCCTTTTCGGGGAAATACGTTCAAAGAAACGCGGTGCCTCGCGGGAAAGTTCCCGCTTGAGGCCTTGTCACACTATTCCAAAAGTCGATGACGGAAAGATGCCCGGCCGTTGTTTCAGGCGGCGGTCGTGTCGATGACAATCGGTTTCCTGATCGGGGAGCTTTCGCCCTTGATCTTCTCGCCAAATCCGCTGGAGAAGTCCTGGAAGATCGCCGACAGCTCCTCGGCGTCCACATGGGACTGGCTACCCTGCGGAAAGCGGTAGCGCCAGAAGCTGACGATGTGGGAGATGCCGCCCAGCTTCTCGCCCAGCTCCAGGAACATGTAAGGCGCGCTGAGCAGGAAGTCGCGGAAGGTCTTGGGCGTCTGGTTGGCCACCAGGTCGCGGAAGGCCGCGTCATAGACGGAAAGCGACTTGTTCACATGCTGACCGTTGTCGCGCACCATCTCGATGATGTTGCGGCGGACGCTCTGGAGGAAAACCTTCTGCTCGGGCGACACCGCCCCGTGCGGCGTGATGGCGTTGATCTCGCGCAAGACGCCCATCACATCGGGCCAGAACCTGCCCATCGACCATTTGTAGTAAAGAAAGCCGCGCCAGCTGAACACGCCCTCGCGGAAGTCGTTGCCGGTCAGGCCGAGGGTCAGGCGCAGCGGCTCCAGTTTTTCATTGATCTGGTTGGAGAGCATGGCGGAGACCAGCCGGTTGCTGGAGCCGCCAGTGCCGCTGCCCGCCAGCGCCACCAGCTGCGACATCTCCTGGCTGACGAAATTGTGCATCCTTTCCTGGTCGCCCTCGGAGATCGCGAAGTAGCTGGGCGACACGTCGATGTCGTTGTTGCGCAGATGCTCGCGCAGCAGGAAGGGGTCCAGGCTCGGCACCGCATTCAACAGCCGCAGCACCAGCAGGTCGCGCTCCAGCTTCTCGGAACTGTAATTGCCGGCGGCGCGCAGGGTCTCGACATAACCGCGCTGGTCCACGAACAGCGAACGGCCGCCGGCACGCAGGTCGGTGACATCAAAGGGGATGATGATCTTGGTCGCCACCGCCCTGGGGCTGGCGAAGAGATAGGTCTCGTCGCTGCGGGTGCGGTGTTTGAGCAGGAAGCCCTTGTTGATCACCGGCGACAGAAACAGCGGCTTTTCGTGATATTCCTGATTGTCCGCATTGTCGGCGGCGATTCGGAACAGGTTCAGAACCCGGCTGGTGGAAGCGCCCCCCAGCGCGCTCAGAAAGCGGACGGTACGATCGTTGGCCACGGAAGTCCCCGAGAATTTCCAGGTCGGAAACGGAATGATGACAGACTGTTCCTTAAGGATTGCCTTACCTTATGGCCGGTGTCCTAAGCTGTGGCCGGATCTTCGGGTTAACCAGTCTTGAATTTCGACCGTTCGCTGGATGTTGTTGCTGGCAGGGAAGTGCGGCTGTCGCCCCTGGTGTCGCGCGTGCTGGCGCCCAATCCGGGGCCGTTCACCTTCAAGGGCACCGGGGTCTACATCGTCGGTGCTGGCAAAAGCGTCGCGGTGATTGATCCGGGACCGGATTTGCCACAGCACATCGCGGCGTTGAAGCAAGTACTGGGACCGCGCACGGTCAGTCATATCCTTGTCACCCACACCCATCGCGACCATTCGCCGGCGGCTGCGTCGCTGAAGACGTCAAACGGTGCCAAGACGTACGGTCTGCCGCTAACAACAGTCGCGACCGCCAACGAAGGCATGGTTGATGAGGCCCATGACCACAACTTCCTGCCGGATGTGCGCGTGGAGGACCGCATGCGGATCGCGGGCGAAGGCTTCACGCTGGAATGCGTGATGACGCCCGGCCATACCGCCAATCATGTCTGCTACGCCCTGATGGAAGAGAAGGCCTTGTTCAGCGGCGATCATGTGATGGGCTGGTCCACCAGCGTGATCGCTCCGCCCGACGGGAATATGGGACAATATCTCGCCAGTCTGGAAAGACTGCGGACGCGGGATGACCGGGTTTTTTATCCGACCCATGGTTCGCCCATTGCCGCGCCGCGTGAATGGCTGGCGCAATTGATCGCCCATCGCCGCATGCGTGCCGCCCAGATTGCCGAGGCGCTTGGCCAACAGGCGAGCCCGATCGCCACGCTGGTGGAACGGCTTTACACCGATATCGCGCCTGCGTTGAGGCCAGCCGCGGCCCAGCAAGTCAAGGCGCATCTGGATCAACTGATGGAGCAGGGTACGGTGACGCGCGAGGGCGAGTGCTACAGCTTGAAGTAAGCGAAGAATTCCTTCAGGCGCGCCACATTGCGGCCGTGATCGTCCCCGGCTTCGCGGCTTTCGGAGCGGACATCGACCCAGCTGCCGATGGTGCCAGCCTGGCGCACCTGGATCACGATGTCGGAGACGCGGCCGAACCAGAAGCTTTTTGACGTCGCCTCGATGCGAAGGTCTTTCTCGCTGGCGTCCACGATGGTCCAGCCCAGCCTTTCTACGACGCCATAGGCGCGCCAATAGGCCTTGGCCGGCAGCACCAGCAGGCCTTTGTGCGGCTTGGTCAGGAGATAATATTTGTCATGCAGGGCATAGGCGACGGTGACGTCCTCGCCCTTGTAGCGGATGTGACGCTTGCCGTCGAAGGCGCGGGCGTTGGCGGATGGGATTTTCGCCAGCGCCACGAATTGGGGCGGGTCCTCCGGATCGGTGGTGGCGTCGTGGATCGGGAGTGACACAAAACCGGCATAGACATAAGACAGCGGTTGATACAGGAAGAGCAGGCTGCCGATCAGGGCGATAAGCCCCAGCCGTTTGCCCGTGCCCAGGTTGCTGCGAAGGGCTGCGCGCAACCAGAGCAGGGCCGCGACCATCGCCGCGACGCCTAACGCCGTCGCCGGGATCATCAGAAAGCTGCCGCTCGCATCCGGCAACGCCCCCAGACGCACGCCAACGACCGCGGCCGCGGCCGTCAGGACCGCCAGGCACAAGGCCGCAAAGGCCAGCCGCGCGGCGGCGAGTTGAAAACGCATGGGTGCAATCCGGCTTTGGACATTTTATGCGGCGCACACCATAAGGTAAGTTCCTGCGCCCTGCGAGTGTGAGAGCCCGATGTCCGCATCCCAAGCAACACCATCCCACGCCGGTTTGTCCAACACGCAAGCCCGTGACATGGCGAGCCTGCTGCATCCTTTCACCAACCTCACCGTGCTGCGTCAGACCGGGCCTCTGGTCTTGGAGCGCGGCGAGGGCGTGTTCGTCTATGGCGCCGATGGCCGGGACTATCTGGAAGCAATGGGCGGGCTGTGGTGCACGGCGCTGGGCTGGGGCGAGGAAGAACTGGTTCAGGCTGCGGTCGAGCAGATGCGCAAGCTTCCCTTTGCCCATATCTTCGGCGGCAAGAGCCATGAGCCCGGCATTGCGCTGGCCGAGAAGCTGAAGGAAGTCGCGCCCTTTCCGGTCGGCAAGGTGTTCTTTGCCAATTCGGGCTCCGAGGCCAATGACAGCCAGATCAAGCTGATGTGGTATGCCGCCAATGCGCGGGGCGAGAAGAATCGCAAGAAGATCATCGCCCGCGACCGCGCCTATCATGGCGTGACCTTGGCCAGCGCCAGCCTGACGGGTCTCGAATCCTTCCATAAAAGCTTCGACCTGCCGTTCAATTTCACCGTGCGGGCGGAATGCGCGCATTACTATCGCGGCGGCCGCGACGGCGAGACCGAGGAGCAATATTCCGCGCGGCTGGCCTGCGAGCTGGAAGCCACGATCCTGCGCGAGGACCCTGAGACCATCGCCGCCATGTTCGTGGAGGCGGTGATGGGCGCGGGCGGCGCCATGGTGTCGCCGAAAGGCTATTTCGAGGCGATCACGCCGGTCCTGCGCAAATATGGCATCCGGCTGGTGGACGACGAAGTGATCTGCGGCTTTGGCCGCACCGGCAGCGCCTTTGGCTGTCAGACCTATAATTACCAGCCGGACTCCATGTCGATCGCCAAGGCCCTGTCATCGGCCTATCTGCCGATCTCGGCCGTGCTGCTTTCGCCGGAACTGGTCGATATCATCGAGGAAGAGGCCGTGCGCATTGGCGGGCTGTGGCATGCCTTCACCTATAGCGCACACCCCGTTTCCGCCGCCGTGGCGCTCAAGACGCTGGAGCTTTACGAGCGCCGGGACACGTTCGGCCATGTGCGCAAAGTGGCGCCGCATTTCCTCAAGCGGTTGCATGCGCTGCGCGATCATCCGCTGGTGGGCGAGGCCGATGGCGTGGGCCTGATCGGCTCGGTGGAGCTGTCTCCCGACAAGAAGACCCGGCGCAATTTCGAGGCTGCCAAAGGTGTCGGCGCCAAATGCAACCAGTTCTGCCAGGAAGAAGGCATCATCGTGCGGGCGCTGCTGTCGGACCGTATCGCGTTCTGCCCGCCGCTGGTGATAAGCGAAAGCGAGATCGACGAAATGTTCGATCGCTTTACCCGTGGATTGAACAGGACCCTGGACTGGGTAAAGGCCGAGGGGCTGATCTGATCTGCGTCAGGAGGCGCGCAGCAGCTGGCGTTCCAGCACCACGCTGGGGCGGGTGTAGATCAGGGTTTCGCCGCTCCACACTTCCAGCTTCTTGGCGCTGGGCAGTTTCATGGCGTGCGCCAGAATCTTGGCGCGCTGGTCATCGTCGCAATTGGCGGAGAATTTGTAGGTGAGGCCACCGGCCTCATCGAGATAGCAGATTTCGTATGCAGGCATCATTGCCTCCGAACGGCTCAGACAATAGCTACCCCGCTTGTTCCCCTTTTTGCGCGACGGACCCGCGAATGTCGAATGACATTTGGGTTACAGACATCACGATTTTTATGGTATTTCGCGACTGCACAGTCGGAATTCGTGCGCGGAAATTTCGTCCTGGCATCTTGGCCAGGAGCTTTTCCATATTATGTGCGTTAACGGGAAACCGCTCTTATATTCATTTTTTAAAGGAGTTTGCCATGTCCGCCCCCTTCAAGCTCGCGCCATTGCCCTGGGATGAGGATGCCCTCGCCCCCACCGTCTCCGCCAATACGATTGCGTTCCACTATCACAAGCACCACCAGACCTATGTGGATACGCTCAACAAGCTGGTCGAAGGCACCAAATATGCCGAGCTGAAGCTGGAAGAGATCGTGCAGAAGACCGGTGGCGCGAGCGAGGCCAAGGACAAGACGATTTTCAACAACGCCGCCCAGGTGTGGAATCACGATTTCTATTGGCGCAGCCTGACGCCTTCCAAGACCGAGCCCAGCGGCAAGCTGGACAGCGCCATCGCCGCGGCGTTCGGCAGCAAGGAAGACCTGATCGCCCAGCTGGCGGAAGCGGGCAAGACCCAGTTCGGCTCCGGCTGGGCCTGG
>DASXHL010000080.1:0-15058 GCA_036488555.1 Rhizomicrobium sp. | reverse complement strand
CGTGATAGAGCGGCAGAAGAAAGGGCAGGGGCCGCACAAGATGCGGCGCCATCCGCATCAGCCCCAGCCGTTCGCGCAGGGATTCGCGCACCAGGGGGATTTCCAGATTGCGCAGATAGCGCAGGCCGCCATGCGCCAGCTTGGAATTGTGGGCGCTGGTGGCGGATGCAAAGTCCCGCATCTCGATCAGCGCGACCGAAAGACCGCGCAAGGCCGCATCACGCGCGGTGAAGCAGCCGGTGGCGCCGCCACCGATGATCAGGACATCAAATATTTCGCTGGAAAGTCTGGAAAGAGCGCGCTGCATGGCGCGCGGAGGCTAACCTGTTATTTCAAGTAAGTGGATACCGCGCTCAAGGTGCGAAGCGGTAGCGCACAAAAAATTACTTGATCTTGCCTTCCTTGAATTGGACATGCTTGCGCAGCACCGGGTCGTATTTCTTGATCGAGAACTTCTCGGTCATGGTGCGGGTGTTCTTCTTGGTGACATAGAAGAAGCCCGAGCCGGCCTCGCTGTTGAGGCGGATCTTCGCGGTGGTGGGCTTCGCCATGGGATGCTCCAAGAAGTGCAGGTCTTTTGAACGCCCTATCGCTTCGCTGCTTGAGGGCGTGGGCCGGGTAGATGGCTTATCGGCCCCAGTCCTGTCAAGGACTTAAGGGGACGCCCCGATTTTCAGCGCTTTTTGCCCCGGAATCGGTCCTTTTTGGGGGGCTTTCCAGGCTTGCCGGACCGTGGCTTGGCGGGTCTGCCGGCCGAACTGTCCATCAACGCGAACCTGAGGCCTCCTGTCAGGGGAGCGGCTTCCATCAGTTCAACCTTGAGGTCGTCGCCCATGCCATAGCTGGCGCGGGTACGCTGACCCACCAGCGCCTGGCGCTTTTCGTCATGGTGAAAGAAGTCCGCGCCCAGGCTGCGGATGGGGATCAGGCCCTCCGCGCCGGAATCTGCCAGTCGCACGAACAGGCCGAATCGGGTGACGCCGGTGACGCGGGCGTCGAACGTCTCGCCCACCCGGTCTTCCATGAAGGCGGCGACATAGCGATCGGTGGAATCGCGTTCCGCCGCCATAGCGCGGCGCTCGGTCATGGTGATGTGTTCGGCGGTCGCGCCCAGCGTTCCCATCTCGCGGTCTGTCAGCCCATCATCGCCCAGCTTGAACGCCTTGATCAAAGCGCGATGCACGATCAGGTCGGCATAGCGGCGGATGGGCGAAGTGAAATGAGCATACTTGGCCAGGTTCAGGCCGAAATGCCCGATATTGGCAGGATCATAGATGGCCTGTGCCTGACTGCGCAGCACCACGTCATTCATCACCGCTTCGTGCGGCTTGCCTTTCGACTGGGCCAGGATGCGGTTGAATGTGCCAGGCTTGACCACCTGGCCCTTGGCAAAGCTGATATTCAAGGTGCGCAGGAAGTCGGAGAAGGCGTAGAGCTTCTCCTTCGACGGCGTGTCATGCACGCGATAGATCAACGGGGTCTTTGCCTTCTCCAGCGCTTCGGCGGCCGCGACGTTGGCCAGCACCATGAATTCCTCGATCAGCTTCATGGATTCCAGCCGCTCGCGGTAGGCGATGGAGGCGACCTTGCCGTCGGCGCCCAGCACCACGCGCCGTTCCGGCAGATCGAGGTCCAGCGGATCGCGGTGGTTGCGCGCCAGCGTCAGTGATTTGTACGCAGCCCAGACATCGGCCAGCGTCTTGCGCACAGTGGCGTTCATGTCCGCATCCGGCTTGCCGTCAAACGCGACCTGCGCACGGGCATAGGTCAGCCGCGCTGCCGAGCGCATCACGGCGCGCTGAAAGAGATGGCTTTTCTTGTGGCCATGGCGGTCGAACACCATGCGCGCCACCAGGCAGGGGCGGTCCACGCCTTCCTTCAGCGAGCAGAGATCGGCCGACAGTTCCTCGGGCAACATCGGCACCACCCGGTCGGGGAAATAGGCGCTGTTGCCGCGCTTCAACGCTTCCTTGTCCAGCGCCGATCCCGCCGTCACGTAATGGGCAACATCGGCGATGGCGACCAGCACGACATGGCCGCCGGGATTGTTCCCGTCGTCATCCGGGCCTGCCCAGACTGCATCGTCATGGTCGCGCGCATCCGGCGGATCGATGGTCAGCAGCGGAATGGCGCGCAGATCGGTGCGCCCCCGGGGATCGACGGATTTGGCGGCCTTGGCTTCTTCGATGACTGCCTTGGGAAATTCCGTCGGGATGCCGTGATCATGGATGGCGATCAGGCTGATGGTTTTGGGGCTGTCCATGCTGCCGATGCGCTCGACAACCTTGACGCGCGAGAAGCCGGCGATGCGGCCCGGTTTGGGCTCGGCGGCGACCAGTTCATTGTGTTTGGCGCCGCCAAGATCGGCCTTGTCCAGCGCATATTCCGTGCGCGCCTTCTTGTCGATCGGCACCAGCCGCCAGCCAGCCTGTGGCGCCTCGCGCAGCACGCCGATCAGGCGTGCCTGGCTCTCACGTTCCAGCCGGCGGATGATGCGGGCTTCGTAGTGATCGCCATCGGAGCGTAGGCGTGAGCCGGAGCGACCACTAATATGTTCCAGCCGCGCCAGCACCTGGTCACCTGGACCCGGTGCCGCGCCATCTTTCGGTGGAATGACATAGATGAGGGGCGGCTCTTCATTGCTGTCCCAGTTCAGAGGGCGGGCCAGAACTTCGCCGTCATCGTCGGTGCCGATGACTTCGATCAGGCCGACTTCCGGCAGTTCGCCGCGTTTGGTGAAGCCCGTCTTCTTGCGGCCTTCAATGGCGCCTTCGGCTTCCAGCTCTTTCAGAATGCGCTTTAAAGCGATGCGGTCGGAACCCTTGAGGCCGAGCAGCTTCGCCAGGTCGCGCTTGGTGGCGCCGGCATTTTCCGCCAGCAGTTCAAGCACGCGCGCCTTGTCGATGGCGGGCGTGTGTTGGGGTCGTTTGTCTTTCTTCAAGTGTCCTATTCGCCTGCCATCTCAGGCCATTTGGCCTTCGATTTGCCCTGCGCCTTGCCGCTGGTTTTCGCCGCGGCGGCGGGTTTGGCAGCTTTCTTCTTGGTTGTGGTTGTTTTCTTGGCGGCCTTCTCGGCGCCATTGGCAGCCTTGGCCTTGGGCGCTTTTGCCGCCTTCGGGGGCTTTGTTGCTTTTTGGGCCGCCTTCTTTTTTGTCTTGCCCCCCTTGGCAACACGTTCGGCGATCAGGGCCAGCGCCTGTTCCATGGTCACGGCCTCGGGCTCGGTGCCTTCGGGCAGGGTGGCGTTGGTTTCGCCATCGCTGACATAGGGACCGAATTTACCCTTCAACACCTTGATCGGCTTGCCGTCCGGGGCAGCGCCCAGGTCCTTCAGGGTTTGCGCGCCACGGCGGCCCGGACCCTTGGCCTTCTTCTCGGCCAGAAGGATGACGGCGCGATTGAGCCCGATTTCGAACACGTCCTCGGGCGAATCCAGCGAGGCATAGATGCCGTTATGGGCGACATAGGGCCCAAAGCGGCCGAAATTGGCCGTGATCTTCTTGCCGTCTTCCGGATGCAGCCCCACTTCGCGCGGCAAGGCCAGGAGCTTGAGCGCCATCTCCAGGTCCACGTCGCTCTTGTCGGTGCCCTTGGGAATGCCGCTGCGCTTGGGCTTGTCGCCTTCGCCCAGCTGCACATAAGGCCCGAAGCGTCCGGTGCGCAGCGTGATTTTCTCGCCCGTTGCGGGATCGACGCCGATATCCTGCGGGCCCGCATCGCCTTCGCCGGGCTTGGCGCCTATCTGTCGGGTGAACTTGCAGTCGGGGTAATTGGTGCAGCCGACAAAGGCGCCGAAGCGGCCCAGCTTCAGGTTCAGCCGGCCGTTCTCGCAGGCCGGGCATTTGCGCGGGTCCACGCCGTCTTCACCCGGGGGGAAGATGTGGGGCGACAGAACATGGTCCAGCTCGTCGATGACCTGGGAGATCTTGAGCTCCTTGGTCTCGCCCACCGCGGCGGAGAAATCCTTCCAGAAATCGCGCAAGAGCTGCTTCCAGTCGAGCTTGCCGTCGGAAACCTCGTCCAGCTTTTCTTCCAGGTCGGCGGTGAAATCGTAAGCCACATAGCGATGGAAGAAGCTGTTCAGGAAAGTGGTGACCAGCCGGCCCTTGTCTTCAGGCATGAAACGCTGGCGGTCCATGCGCACATAGGCGCGGTCGCGCAGGGTGGAAATGATGGAGGCGTAGGTGGACGGGCGGCCGATGCCCAGCTCTTCCAGCTTCTTGACCAGGCTGGCTTCGGAATAGCGCGGCGGCGGCTCGGTGAAATGCTGCGCCGGATTGACCTTCTCGATCCTTGTGGCGTCGCCGGCGGCGAGCTTGGGCAGGCGTGAGCCGTCTTCATCGCTTTCGTCGTCCTGGCCTTCGAGATAAAGCGTCAGAAAGCCATCGAAGAGGGTGACGGTGCCGGTGGCTCGCAGTGTGATCTTCTTGTCGGTGGAGAGCACATCCACCGTGGTGCGCTCCTGCTCGGCCGATTCCATCTGGCTGGCGACGGCGCGCTTCCAGATCAGTTCGTAGAGTCTGGCCGCGTCGGCGTCGATATAGCGCGCCACCTCGTCCGGGGTGCGGGTGAAGCTGGTGGGACGCACCGCTTCATGGGCTTCCTGGGCCGTGGTGTTGTTGTTGGCATAGGCGCGCGCGGAAGAGGGCACGTAACGCGCGCCATATTTCCGGCCGATCAGGTCGCGGGCTTCGTTGATGGCTTCCGGCACCATGGTGATGCCGTCGGTACGCATATAGGTGATGAGACCCACGGTCTCGCCGTCGATGTCTGTGCCTTCGTACAGGCCCTGGGCGATCTGCATGGTACGCTTGGCGTTGAAGCCCAGCTTGCGGCTGGCTTCCTGCTGCAGGGTCGAGGTCTTGAAGGGCGGAGCGGGATTGCGCTTGACGGGCTTTGCCTCGACGCTGCCCACGCTGAACTTCTGGGCCTGGATGGCGGCGACGGCGCGGGCGGCATCGGCCTCATTGGCCAGCGACAGTTTTTCGATCTTCTTGCCGTCCAGCTGGATCAGGCGGGCGACGAAGCCGCCGGTTTCTGCCAGAAGGTCGGCGTCGATGCTCCAATATTCCTGCGCCTTGAAGGCTTCGATTTCCTGTTCGCGCTCCACGATCAGGCGCAGCGCCACACTCTGCACCCGGCCGGCGGAACGCGCGCCCGGAAGCTTGCGCCACAGGACCGGCGACAGGGTGAAGCCCACCAGATAGTCGAGCGCGCGACGCGCCAGATAGGCGTCGACCAGCTCCTTGTTGATCTCGCGGGGGTGCTGGATGGCCTCGGTCACCGCCGACTTGGTGATGGCGTTGAACGCCACCCGCTCCACCGGCAGGTCCTTGAGCAGCTTCTTGTCCCGAAGCACTTCCAGGATGTGCCAGCTGATGGCCTCGCCTTCGCGGTCGGGGTCGGTGGCCAGGATCAGCTTGTCGGCGTCCTTCACGGCCGCCGCGATGTCCTTGATCTTGGATGCGGCGCGAGCGTCCACGTCCCAAGTCATGGCGAAGTCTTCGTCCGGCTTGACCGAACCGTCCTTGGACGGCAGGTCGCGGATATGCCCGAAGCTGGCCAGCACTTTATAATTGCTGCCCAGATACTTGTTGATGGCTTTGACCTTGCCGGGAGACTCGACGATCAGGACATTCATCTAGGAAATGGAACCTAATTTCGGGGTGAGAAGGGGCTTATCTGGGAACGCTGGGGCGATCTGCAAGGTTCGGGGGTTGGGCCGGTCCGGCAAACGGGGCGGGACACTGGCCTCCGCCCCAGCCGCCTGTCAACGGCGAGTGGGCAGCCTGAATTAAACCATAAGTTGTAATGCCATGCAAAAGCCCCATGTATGCAACCTAAGGATGTTTGATTCGGGTCTACTTCCTATGGTTAAGCGCGCATTCGTTACCAAATCGTGATTGGGCCGGGACAGAGCCCAGCGCATGCCGGCTCTGCGCAAGCGGCATTACCCCAATTTTCTCTGGAAAATCAGTGGGACGGGAACTTTCAGCAGTTTTCGCTGCTCAGCGGCTGCCTAGGGGTACGACCTCCCGGCCATAGGTGGCGTTGGTGACCAAGGCGAAGCTGCCGTACATGGCGAGCGCGCCGCACAATAGGCCGACCCAGCCACCCAATGTGTGGAGCATGGGTACCCCCAGGACTGCGGCGCCACCCAGAAGGAAAAAGGCGAGCCAGAGCGTCAGGAATACCCCGAACAAAAGTCGCGACAGGCGGAAGGTTGAGATCCAGAGACCCAGGGTGAACACGCCCCACAGCAACAGGCACGCGCCGATGGCGCTGCCCGCGCCCGACAGATCCAAGAGATGGTTGCCGCCGAACAGGACCAGCAGGGCGAACCACCACCAGAAGGCGCCGTAACTGGTGAAGGCGGTGGCGCCGAACACATTGCCGGTCTTGAACTCCATGATGCCGGCGATGAGCTGCGCGGTGCCGCCGAACGCCATGGCCAGCGGAACGACGACCGGCTCACCGGTTGCTGGCAGAAGTCCCGCATTGATGCTGCTCAGAAGAACCGTGGTAAGCCCAAAACCCATCAACCCCAGCGGCGCGGGGTTTGCCGTATCTGCCATGTGACGATGCCTCCCAGCTTTTGTTGTTTATTTTTTGATCCCCTCCGGCCTACGCATCTTTGCTTTTGGCGCTCCGGCTCTTGCCGACGCGCCTGCAAGCGATGCTACGGCCACCTCCCCTTTATGCGCTGGCGCGCAAAGGGGAGGCGGGCCAGAGCTTAGGTTGGAATCAGGTCCAGGACACGCGATTTCCAGGATGGCGCTGACAGCGGCCCGCCAATTCCAACTCCAGGATCACGGTCAACACCGCGGCCACCGGCGCGCCAAGTTGACGGATCAGTTCATCGATTTCGACCGGCGCGGGTCCGAGCGCTTCTTCGATGCGCGCACGGATGCGGTCGGCTTCGGCTTCCAACGCGTCCGTGACAGGTGTGGGTGACAGACTGTCGGGCTCCTCGAACGCGCCGCCCAGCATGGGCTTCAGAACTGACAATATGTCTTCGGCGCTTTCGGTCAGGGTAGCGCCTTCCTTTATCAGTCGGTTGGCGCCCTTGGCGCGTGGATCAAGCGGTGATCCCGGCACCGCAAAGACTTCACGGCCCTGTTCGACGGCATAGTTGGCGGTGATCAGAGAGCCGGATTTTTCGGCTGCTTCCACCACCACCACGCCACGGGCCAGACCCGAGATGATGCGGTTGCGGCGCGGGAAGTGGCGCGCCTGCGGCGCTTCGTTGAGCCGCATCTCCGACAGGATTACGCCCTGGTTTTTGATCGCGGCATAGAGCTTTTCATTTTCTGGCGGATAGATGATGTCCACGCCGCCGGCGACCACGCCAATCGTGCCCACCGCAAGAGCTGCCTCATGGGCGGCGGAATCGATGCCGCGCGCCAGGCCCGACACCACCACCAGCCCGGCAAAACCCAGTTCGCGCGCAAGAATGTCTGCGAATTTGCGGGCGAGCGCCGAGGCGTTGCGCGCGCCCACAATGGCGACCATTTCCTTTTGCAGGAGATGCGGATGGCCCAGAATGCTGATCACGGGCGGCGGCGCTTCCAATGCCTTCAGGCCTTGGGGGAAATCGGTTTCGCAGGCCGCGATCAGTCGGCCCCCCAGCTTGCCCAGGGCTTCCAGCTCGCGCCTGCCGTCGTCTTGCGGAGGCAACACGAAATTCTTCGCCCCGCCGCGCCCGGCCAGCCGCGGCAACTCTTCCAGCGCGGCCGAGGCTGAACCGAAGCGCGCCAGCAGGTTGCGGAAGGTGACCGGCCCGACATTTTCGGTGCGCGCCAGCCTCAGCCAGGCGCGGCGTTCAAGCTCACTGAGTTGCACTGCTTTTCTTTCCAATACGCGGCTCATCGCCCCGCATCAGGCGGCGGATATTCTCGCGGTGCATCCAAGTGATCAGCAGCGACAGCGGCAGCGCGAGAGCGGCATAAGAATAATGGCCGAAGAGCAGGAAATAACCAGATGACAGGGCGATGGCGATCAGCGCCGAGAGCGAGGAAATGCGCCAGATGAAGGCTGCGCCCAGCCACGTTCCCGCCACCAGCAGACCGACTGGCCAGTAGAGCGCGAAGCAGACGCCGAGATAGGTGGCCACGCCCTTGCCGCCCTTGAATTTCAGCCACACCGGAAACAGATGACCCAGCACCGCGCCTGCCGCGGCGAAGGTCTCGTATCCATCCAGGAAATGGCGCGCCACCAGCACGGCCACAGCACCCTTGGCGCCGTCGCACAACAGGGTCGCGGCTGCCGCCCATTTCTTGCCGGTGCGCAGAACATTGGTGGCCCCGATATTGCCGGAACCGATTTTGCGTACGTCTCCCGCCCCCGAGGCGTAGGAAAAGAAAAGCCCGAAGGGAATGGAGCCAAGCAGATAGCCCAGCGCCAGCGCGGCCGCCATCAGGTCAAAATGAAAAGAGAAGCCCACATCCGACATGGACCGGACGATGCCAGCCCGCGCAATAGAAATCTAGCGCGCGTCGTATACGCACTCGCCGCCGACAAATGTCATGCGGACGGTCCCAAAGAATTTGCGGCCCTCGAAGGCAGTGTTGCGGGCGCGGGAATGCAGGCGGTCGGCTTCCACCACAAAGGGATCGCCTTCGTCCAGCAACACCAGATCGGCGGGCGCACCCTTGGCGAGCGTGCCGGTAGGCAAGCCGAAGATGCGTGCCGGCGCGGCCGTCATGGTCGCCAGAACCTGCGACAGGCTGGCCGAACCGTCATGCACCAGGGTCAGCGCAGCCGGCAGCAGGGTTTCCAGACCTACCGTGCCGGCGGCGGCTGCGGCATAAGGCTGGCGCTTGGTGTCCGCACCCTGCGGCTCGTGGCTGGAAACGATCAGGTCGATCACGCCTGAGGCCACACCTTCCGCCATGGCGGCGCGGTCGGCCTCGCTGCGCAAAGGCGGGCTGACCTTGCGGAAGGTGTAATAGGGGCCGACATCCAGTTCGTTCAATGTCAGGTAATGAGCGGCGACGCCACAGGTGACGGGCAGTCCGCGCGCCTTGGCGCCGCTGATCGCCTCCAGGCTGGCGCGGGTGGAGATCTGTGCGAAATGCAGTCGCGCGCCGGTGAGTTCGACCAGGCGGATATCGCGTTCCACCATCATGGCTTCGGCGATGGCGGGTGCCGCGGGCAGGCCGAGCCTGGTGGCGAATTCGCCTTCAGTAGCGCTGGCGCCTTTCACCAGTTCGGGATCTTCGGCATGGACCAGCACCAGCGCATCGAAGGTGGCGGCATAGGCCAATGCCCGGCGCAGCACCCGTGCGTTGGCGACGGAACGGTCGCCATCGGTGAAGGCGACTGCGCCGGCTTCCTTGAGAAGGCCGATCTCGGTCATGGTTTCGCCGGCGAGGCCCTTGGTCAGTGCGGCCGTGGGCAGGACGCGCACTTTTGCCGTGGCGGCGGCGCGGCGCAGCAGGAAGTCCACCAGCGACGGCTCATCGATCACCGGATCGGTGTTGGGCATCACGATCATGGAGGTGACGCCACCGGCGGCTGCGGCTGCACTCGCGGACGCCAGGCTTTCACGGTGCTCCGCGCCGGGCTCGCCGGTGAAAACGCGGGCGTCGATCAGGCCCGGCGCCAGGACAAGGCCGCGGCAGTCGATCACTTCCGGATCGTTGGGCTCGGCATCGTTGAACAGGCGCGGGCCCACATCGGCGATGCGGCCGTTCTCGATCAGAAGGCCGCCCTTGGCGTCCAGGCCACAAGCCGGATCGACCAACCGCGCATTGCGCAAGGCGATGCGCCGCATCATGCCAGCCCCCTCGGCTCTGTTTGTTCGCACGCGAGGCCGCGCGCAAGGGCATCGAGAATGGCCATGCGGATGGCGACGCCCATCTCCACCTGTTCGGAAATCAGGCTGACCTGCACGTCGTCGGCGATGTCGGAGGCGATCTCCACGCCGCGGTTCATCGGCCCCGGATGCATCACCAGCGCGCCCGGCTTGGCGTAGCCCAGCTTCTCGCGGTCCAGGCCATAGAAGCGGAAATATTCGCGCGCGGATGGCACGAAAGCGCCGGCCATGCGCTCAAGCTGAAGGCGCAGCATCATGACGATGTCGGCGCCGGCCAGACCCTCGCGCATGTCGGTATAGATCTCGACCCCGAAGCGATCAGCCTGTGCCGGAAGCAGAGTGCGTGGCGCCACCAGCCGGACCCGGGCGCCCATCATCGACAACAGGCGCAGGTTGGAGCGCGCCACCCGGCTGTGCAGCACGTCGCCGCAGATGGCGACAACCAGGCCCTCAAAGGAACCGCGATGCCGACGGATGGTGAGCGCATCGAGCAGCGCCTGGGTGGGATGCTCATGGGCGCCGTCGCCGGCATTGACCACGCTGCAATCCAGCTTGCGCGACAGAAGCTCGGCGGCGCCGGCGTCCTGATGGCGCACCACCAGAATGTCGGGGCGCATGGCGTTGAGCGTGGAGGCGGTATCCAGCAGGGTCTCGCCCTTGGATACGGACGAGGTTTTCACGCTCATGTTCATCACATCGGCGCCCAGCCGCTTGCCGGCCAGCTCGAAGCTGGACTGGGTGCGGGTGGAAGCCTCGAAGAACAGGTTGATCAGGGTGCGGCCCCGAAGCAGCGCGGTCTTCTTGTCCGTGGCGCGGCCCTGAACCACATAGGTCCCGGCTAGGTCGAGCAGGGCGGTGATGTGGGCGGGAGAAAGCCCATCGATCCCCAAGAGATGCTTGGAAGGCAGGATCGGTATGGCGCCTGTCGATGTCATTAAAGCCGGGCTTATAACGGCCGCTTGCGGGAGGGGCAAGGCCCGCACCTATCATCTTATGGGGATGATTTGTCCTGGCCGATATGCGTGCCCCGGTTGATACAGCCGAAGTCGGTGATGCCGGCGGAATTGACGCTGGGGGGCAGGGGGCAAAGCTCGAACTGGCCTGTGATGCGGGTCTTCATCGAGCCGGTCTTGCTCTGCCAGTAGAGCCAGTTCTGCATCACCGTCGGGGCGATATCGGCATTGCTGTCGGGTGGGGACTTGATGATGATCCGCGTGCCGTCTTCCGCCACCAGCGTTACACCCAGACCTGGCGTCAGGCCAAGGCTGCCTTTGACCTCTCGGCAGGTGCCGGTCAGCACCGGGCTTTTCTTGCAGGTCAATTCCGCAGCCGACGTGGCCGCCGGCAAAAACAGGATGATTGCGGCAACAAATCTACCCGCCACTGATCTCCTCCAGGGTTTTGCCCGCCGGTTCGGGCAGGAACAGGACCGCAATCATGGTGATCGGGATCGAGGCCAGCAACCACTGAATGGCGGGGCCGTGGCCACCCAATTTATCATAAAGAAGACCTTCCAGCGCAAGCGCCGCCGCCCCCACGCCGATTTCAATGGCATAGCGCAACCCGCCCACGGTGGCGCGATAGTGTGTGGGTACGATTTCCAGCGCAAAGCCGGCGATCAGCGTGTCGGCGGCGAAGAAGCCGAAAAAGCCAAGCACCCAGAATACCGGCACGCCCCAGCGCGGCAGATGGTTGTAGAAGATGAAAAAACTGATCCCGGCCAGCGCGGATGTGGCGATGGCGAGCGGTTTGCGCCCCAGCCGGTCGGAGAGCCGTCCCGCCACGATAGTCAGTCCCAAGCCGACCAACCCGCCCGGGATGAGCACAAGGCTGACCTGCGAAGGCGTGTAGTGATACGCATCCTGCATGTATTTTTGCGCCAGAAGGGTTGCGGGCGAGATGGCGAAGCCGAAGGCGCTTGCCGCAATGATGACCGTCAGAACCCGGACCGGATATTGGCGCGCAATGTCCCTGAGCAGGTCCACAATCGCACCGGCGCCGAGTCCGGCCTCGGCCTGGGCGACAAAGCGTTTGGTCTCCGGCATCCGCTGGCGAAGGACTGCGACCAGGAATATCGGGATCGATCCGATCACATAGAGCGCGCGCCAGCCATGGGGTAGGATGTCGACGGCGCCGAAAACCCCTGCCGCCAGACCTGCCCCGGTGAAATAGAAGGCGATGATGGTGGAATTGGCCCAACCACGCGCCTTGGCGGTTATTTCTTCGGCGATCACCACGAACAGCAGCATCTCCTCGGCATAGCCGAAGATGCGGGTGCAGAACTGCCCGCCCACAAAGGCGATGTAGGATGTGACGAAGGCGGTCAGCAGCGTGAAGACCGCCTGGCCGAAAATCGTGAACAGCAGGAGCCGCCGCCGTCCCACCAGATCGGCGCTGGCCGCCAGCATCATGGCCAGGATGGCGGCAATACGGAAATAGGCGGCGGTGGGGCCGACCTGGTTTTCCGCGATGTGCAGCGATGCCTGGATCTGGGTTGTTGCAAGGCCGTAAATGTTTACGTCGTAGCCGGCGAACAGGGCTGCAGCCCCCACCAGAAGAAAGATGCGCTCGGTGCGGATGTCTATGGGGACGGGCGGGCGGAAATATTTGAGGAAGCGCGCCGGATCGGAATCATTTCTCATCTGATGTTGCGCAACCTGTCGAGCGCACCCTGCAAAATGTAGGCGGCGGCCATTTTGTCCACCACTTCGTCCCGGCGCCGGCGCGAGGCATCGGCCTCGAGCAGGGTGCGGGTGACGGCGCTGGTGGAAAGCCGCTCGTCCTGGAATACGAGGGGGAGAGGCGAATGGTTTGCCCAATTGCGGCCGAAGGCCCGGGCGGACTGGGCAGACGGCCCGTCTGAGCCATCCATGTTGAGGGGCAGGCCGACCACCAGGCCGCCGACCCCTTGTGCACTTATTATATGGTCCAACCGGGCGGCGTCGGCGGCGAATTTGCCGCGTTTCAGGGTCTCGAAGGGGGTGGCGATGGAAAGGCTGGTGTCCGACAGGGCGAGGCCAATGGTCTTTTCCCCCAGATCCAGCCCCAGCAGGCGGTGGCCGGGCGCGATTTTCAGCTCTTCCAGCGCCACCACGGCCAAGGCCGATTCTCCCCTTTTGGGCCCCTTTTGCTTGCCTCCGGACCCCCCGGTTGCTAGCTACGTTTCGCTTCCTACCTAACACAGCAGGAACCCCCCAAGGAGGGTCAATGTCCGTCGACAAGGACACCGTGCGACGCATCGCAAAACTGGCCCGCCTGGCGGTGCCAGAAACGCGGCTGGAGCCCATGGCCGCTGAACTGAACGGCATCTTCCAGTGGGTGGAGATGCTGGGCGAGGTTGATGTGGCCGGCGTGCCGGCGATGACCTCGGTCGTGGCCCAGAGGCTCAAATGGCGCGAGGATAAAGTGAGTGACGGCAACCAAGCCGACGCGCTGCTCGCCAATGCGCCGGGCGGCGAGGAACACTTCTTTGTCGTGCCCAAGGTGGTCGAATAATGAGCGACTTGACTGCCATGACCCTGGTCGAGGCGCGCGACGCCATCAGGGCCAAGAAGATTTCTTCCCGCGAACTGACGTCCGCTTTCGTGACGGCGATCGAGAAGGCGCGTCCGCTGAACGCCTTCATCACCGAAGCCGGTGAACAGGCGCTGCTCGCGGCCGACCGCGCCGATGCCCGCATCGCCAAGGGCGAGATGGGGGCGCTGGAAGGCCTGCCGATCGCCATCAAGGATCTGTTCTGCACCAAGGGGGTGCGCACCACCGCGGCCTCGAAGATCCTCGGCAATTTCGTGCCGCCCTACGAATCCACCGTCACCCAAAATCTGTGGGATGCCGGCGCGGTCATGCTGGGCAAGACCAATCTGGACGAATTCGCCATGGGCTCGTCCAACGAGACATCCGCCTTTGGCCCGGTATTCAATCCCTGGCGGGCCAGCGACAGCAACGCCAATCTGGTGCCAGGTGGGTCTTCCGGTGGTTCGTCGGCCGCGGTCGCGGCCGATCTGTGTCTGGCCGCCACCGGCACCGACACCGGTGGCTCGATCCGCCAGCCGGCCGCCGTTACCGGCCGCGTCGGTCTGAAGCCCACTTATGGCCGCTGCTCGCGCTTCGGCATTGTCGCCTTTGCCTCGTCGCTGGACCAGGCCGGCCCCATGACCAAGACGGTGAGGGATGCTGCCATCATGCTGGGAACCATGGCGAGCGTGGACCCCAGGGATTCCACCAGCGTGGATGTGCCCGTGCCCGATTATGAAAGGCTGCTGGAAGGCGGCATCAAGGGGCTCAAGGTCGGCATCCCGAAAGAATACCGCATCGATGGCGCGCCGGCGGAAATCGACGCGCTCTGGTCCAAGGGCGCGGAATGGATGAAGGCGCAGGGCGCGGAGATCGTCGAGGTCTCGCTGCCCCACACCAAATATGCGCTGCCGACTTATTATATTGTGGCGCCCGCGGAAGCCTCCTCGAACCTCGCCCGCTATGACGGGGTCAAGTTCGGCTATCGCGCGCCGGGCGCACGAGACATCACCGAGCTTTATGAGAAAAGCCGGGGCGAGGGTTTCGGCGCGGAGGTCCAGCGCCGCATTCTGATCGGTACCTATGTGCTCTCGGCCGGCTATTATGACGCCTATTATTCCCGGGCTCAGAAGCTTCGGAGCCTGATCAAGCGTGATTTCGAGCGGGCCTTCGAGATGTGCGACGTGCTTTTGACACCCGCCACACCCGGTCCGGCCTTTGGCGTCGGCGCCAAGACGGCGGACCCGGTCGAGATGTATCTGCAGGACGTGTTCACGGTGACGGTGAACCTGGCGGGTCTTCCGGGCATTGCCGTGCCGGCGGGCCTGACCCAGAACGGTCTTCCGCTGGGCCTGCAGCTGATCGGCAAGGCCTTTGACGAGGCAACATTGTTGCGCGCAGCCAGCGCCGTCGAAGAGGCCGCCGCTTTCAAGCATTCCCCGGCCAAATGGTGGTCCGTATGAACGCTGCTGTGAAGAACAAGCTGATCAAGGGCGAAACCGGCGACTGGGAGATCGTGATCGGCATGGAGGTTCATGCCCAGGTCCTTTCCAGCTCCAAGCTCTTTTCCGGCGCCTCCACCGCTTTCGGGGCCGAACCCAACAGCCAGGTCAGCTTCATCGATGCCGGGTTCCCCGGCATGTTGCCGGTAATCAACGAAAAATGCGTCGAACAGGCGGTCCGCACCGGTCTGGGGTTGAAGGCCAAGATCAATCTTCGCAGCATTTTC
>DASXHL010000086.1:0-14304 GCA_036488555.1 Rhizomicrobium sp. | reverse complement strand
TCCTCTCCATCGCCGGCAATACCGATACGCTGGCGCCTTGCTACGGCATCGTGCCCAGCGACGATCTCACCGAATGGATCGCGCCTGATCTCAAAGGCTTTGAAGGCCATGGCCCGGTGCGCATCGGCAATGCCGCGGTGGAACAGGTGCAGCATGATGCCTATGGCAGCGTGATCCTGGCGGCGACGCCGATGTACTTCGACAGACGCCTGCCGGAGCCGGGCGATGAGAGCCTTTTCGGGCTGATCGAGAAGCTCGCCCGCAAATGCGAGGAACTGGCGCTGGAGCCGGACGCCGGCATCTGGGAGTTCAGGGGCAGGAAACGCATTCACACCCATTCCGGCGCGATGTGCTGGGCCGGCATCAGCCGCACCGCGGTCATCGCCGCGCGGCTGGGCCTGGGCGATCGCGCCCGCCACTGGCAGCAGATCAGCGACCGGATCGGAGAGGCCCTGCTCAAGCGGGTGTGGAATGAGAAGCGCCAGGCCTTCACCGCCGCCGAGGGCATTGACGACATGGATGCAAGTGTCCTGCTCCTGCCCGAGCTGGGCCTGATCGACGCCCAGGATCCGCGCTTTGCCTCGACGGTCAAGGCGATAGAAAAGGATCTGGTGCGGGGTCGCCATGTGATGCGCTACGCGGCGGAAGACGATTTCGGCCTGCCGGAGACGGAATTCCTGGTCTGCCGCTTCTGGTTGGTGGATGCGTTGGCCGCACTCGGCCGGCGCGAGGAGGCGCGCGAACGCTTCGAGGACGCGCTCGCCCTGCGCAATTGCTACGGCCTGTTGGCGGAGGACATCCACCCCCAGACGGGCGCCTTGTGGGGCAATTTTCCCCAGACCTATTCCATGGCGGGAGTGATCCTGTCCGCCATGCGGCTCAGTCAAAGCTGGGAGGACCGCTATTGGCGCGCATCTTCCTGATCTCTAACCGGGTTGCGATCCCCAAATCGGGCACCCATCCCGGCGGCCTGGAGGTGGCGCTCAAGGCCACGCTGCACAAGCACACCTGCGTCTGGCTGGGCTGGAGCGGCGACGTCAGCGAACAGCCGAAGACCCGCACCATCGTCCAAGGCAAGAACAGCTATGTCATCACCGATCTCAAGCCCGAGGACTTCGACGAATACTACAATGGCTTCGCCAACCGGGTGCTATGGCCGATCTTCCACTATCGCCTCGATCTGGCGGAATTCTCGCGCCGCGACCTGTCGGGCTATCTCAGGGTCAATGAACATTTCGCTGACGAGCTCGCCAAGGTGCTGGAACCGGATGATATCGTCTGGGTGCATGATTATCACCTGATCCCGCTGGCCAAGGCCTTGCGCGTGCGGGGGCTGGACAACCGCATTGGCTTCTTCCTGCATATTCCGCTGCCGCCGCCGGAAATCCTGACCGCCATGCCCAATCATGAGAAACTCATTCCGTCGCTGGGCGACTACGACCTGGTGGGATTCCAGACCGATGGCGATGCCGCCAATTTTGCCCGCTATCTCGCCAAGGAGCTGGGCACGCCCTCGCACATCTCATTGCGCCTTGGCACGGGCGACCGCGCCATGCGCATCGGCACTTTTCCGGTCGGCATCGAGACGCGCAACTTCACCCGCCTGGCGCGGCGCGCCGTCAAGACCACATTCGTCCAGCAAGTGGCGGATTCCATTCCAGGTTTCCTGATGATCGGGGTTGACCGGCTGGACTATTCCAAGGGCATCACGCTTCGGCTGGAAGCCTATGAACGCTTCCTGGCCGCCCACACCGAATGGCATGGCAGGATCACCTATCTGCAGATCACGCCCAAGAGCCGCAGCCAGATCAAGGAATATGCCGAGATGGAAGCGGCGGTGAACGCCGCGGCCGGCCGCATCAACGGCACCTATAGCGAGGCGAACTGGTCGCCGGTGCGCTATGTCAACCGGCCCTACAGCCGCACGGCGCTGGCCGGCATGTACCACGTCGCCCGCGTCGGCCTGGTGACGCCGATGCGCGATGGCATGAATCTGGTGGCCAAGGAATATGTCGCGGCCCAGGACCCGGACGATCCCGGGGTGCTGATCCTGTCGCGCTTTGCCGGCGCGGCGGACGAATTTCGCGAGGCGCTTCTCGTCAATCCTTATGATCCCGATGCCGTGGCGGCAGCCGTCGCGCGGGCCGTGGTGATGCCGCTCGACGAGCGCAAGGCGCGCCACCGCGAGCTTTATGCCGCGCTGCTGCGCAACGACATCGCCAAATGGGGCGACAAATTCCTCAAGGCGCTGGGACCCGGAGACCGCAGGCGCGAGGAGGCGCTGCGCAGTTCGATCGATCAGCCCTTCAAAGCAGCGGCTGCAACTGGCCCAGCGCGCCGGCCAGCAGCACGACAATGATTCCGGCCGCCAGTTCGCGGAGCGTGTTGCGCGCGATGACGCCTTGCTGACCCTTTGGCAGCCATTTGAAGCGGTTGGAGGCCGCCAGTGACAACATGACGGCCACCAATGCCAGCTTGGCGCCCAGCACCGACAGATAAAGTATCGATGGTGTGCCCTTGCTGCCCAACAGGATCGAGACGGCATCGATCAGGCCGGTCATGACCAGAAGCAGAACCGCGGTTATCGCCCAGTCCGAGAACAATGACAGCGCCAGCACCAGGTTGGGCTCCTTGCGCCGAAACAGCGCGGCAAGAACCACAAGACCGCCGATCCAGAAGCCGGCCGTCAAGAGATGAACCGCATCCAGCAGCGTGCCGATGGCCGCGAAGCCGGCGGGGCTCGCCAGCGCGGCATGGCTGGTGGCGGAGGGAAGCGCCAGTGCGATTGCCGCCAGCACCATCATCAGCTTGCCCCTGCGCCAGAACAGGAGCAGCGATGCCAGGCCCAGAAGGGCCGCCAGCCGGACCAGGAAAAGTTGCCCGAACAAGGTCCCGGTGACGGTTTCGGCCAGCACCTCTCCGTTCAGGGTATCTGCCATCTGCGCCGCCGCCAGTCCCAGCCACAACACGGCCGTCAGCAGGGCGGCCAACAGCGCAGCCCAACGAAGAGCCCAAATGTGCAAGGGCATGATCATCGGAAGTTTGGCGCGCAACAGGGCGCCGAAAGCGGCATCTCCGAACAGAATCATCGTCGCGGCATAGTAGATGCCGCGCGACAGGGCCTGGATCACGGGACGACCGTGAAACCGAAACTGCCGGTCAGGCGGTGGGTGTCCTGGCCCACGCTCTGCCAGGTAACCTTGTAGGCGCCGGGCTTGAGCGGCAGCGGCAATAGCGTGATGGTCTGGCCGCCCACCGATTTGGAAACCGGCACGGTCTTGCCGCCCGCATCGACCAGCCTGGCCGAACTGAAAGACGGCTCCAGATTTTCGGAGAAGCGCAGCTTGATCTGTCCCGGCGATTTCACCTTGGCATCGGCGGCAGGATCGGAGCCGACCAGCCTGGCATGGGCAAAGGCCGGCGTTGCCAGCAGCAGGCCCAAAAGCAGAATCCGTTTCATAAGCCCTCCCATTTCAGCGCCGTCACAGCCAGCGCAATCCAGCCGGCGATGAAAGCCGCTCCGCCGAACGGGACCATGAAGGCAAACGCATGCGTACCGGTCAGCGACAGAATATAAAGCCCCCCGCTGAAGAGCACGATGCCCGCCAGGAACAGGCTGGCCGAGATGGTGGCGCACGCCCGGGCCTTGCCGCGGCCGGCAAAGGCGGCAAGCGCCATGGCCACGGCATGCGACAGCTGATAGCTCGCGCCGAGCCCTATATCGGCATGGGCGACAGGGCTCAGACCCTGGGCATGGGAGGCAAGCGCACCCGCGATCACCGCAAGCGCCCCGTTGACCGCGGCAATGAAGAGCCATTTTTTCATGGGCCCGTTTATAGACAGGCCGGCCGGGCTTTGCGAGGTTCGGGCCATGGAGAAAACGTCATGCCCGATTTCGTGACCGCGCCCGACGGGGTCGCCTTGGCCTATGAACGGCTGGGCGAAGGCTCCGCCATCGTCCTTGTTCATGGGTTCGGCTCCAGCCGGGTGCAGAATTGGAAATCCACCGGCTGGTATGGCGGGCTCAGCGAGGCCGGTTTTTCTCTTGTGGCAATGGATTGCCGCGGCCATGGCGACAGCGGCAAACCTCATGACCCCGCGGCCTATGGCCATGACCGCATGGCCGAGGACGTGACGGTGGTGATGGACGCCTGTGGTCTGAGCCAGGCGCTGATTCTGGGTTACTCCATGGGTGGGTTTATCGGTTTGCGCCTTCTGGCGGCCCATCCCGAGCGCGTGACCAGACTGGCGGTCGCGGGTGTGGGCGCGAACTATCTCAAGGATGCGATCACATCGCCCATGGCGCGTTCGGTGCTGGCCGATGCCTTGCTGGTGGAAGACAAGGACAGCATCAGCGATCCCCGCGCGCGGATGTTTCGCGCCTTCGCCGATCAGCCGGGCAAGGACCGTCTCGCACTCGCCGCCTGCATGCGCGCGATGTCGCCGCGCCTTTCGCCCGAAATCCTCTCGCAATTGCGGAAGCCCATACTGGTGGTTGACGGCAGCGAAGATGATACGGCGGGTCTGCCGGAACCGCTGGCACAAACATTTGCAAATGGCCGCGCCGTCACCATCGCTGGGCGTGATCACATGTCGGCGGTTGGTGACCGGCGCACGCGTCAGGCTGTGATCGACTTCTTCCGCTAGTTTCCCGATTTACGAAATTCGCGTCGTCTTGGTGTCGAATTCCGGGTGAATTTCGGAATCGAAGGACATTGGGGAAACCAATCCCTCCGTACATTCGTTTTCATGTGCACGCCGCATGCTGTGCTGCCGCATTTTTGCCGAGGTTCGACAGTTAGTCCGTATACTGAGTGAGTGGCTTGAAGGGGCGTTGGAAAGGAGCATCCAATGCAGGAATTACAAGAACCGGTACGTTTTGGTACTGAAAAAATCATAGGATTTCCGCGACTTGTCGCTATTTTCGATTTCGCTCTTCTGTCCGATTCATCCGTGGACGGCAGGGCGGAAGTTGGGGCGCTGCTGCGCATTTCTGGGCTGGCCAAATGTTAGAAGCACATGCACGCACCGGAATCCGCAACCGGCTTCTACACAAGATCAATCTGGAAGACTGGGATCTCATCGGCCCGCATCTGGAGGGCGTGACGCTGAAGGATCGTCAGGTCATCGAGGTGCCAACCAAGCCGATCACCCATGCCTATTTCATTGAGCAGGGCGTCGCTTCCGTGGTCGCGGTCGATGCGGAAGATCATCGCATCGAAGTGGGGGTGATCGGATATGAGGGCATCACCGGCGTGCCGCTTATCATGGGCGACAACCGCGCCCAGCATTCCACCTATATGCAGATCGGTGGCAACGGCTATCGCATTCCCGCCGAAATGCTGTGCTCGGCAATCGGTAAAAGCGAATCCCTGCGCAGCCTGATGCTGAAATCTGCGCAGGGTTTCATGATCCAGACCGCGCATACCGCGCTCGCCAATGGCCGCGCCAAGCTGGAACAGCGCCTCGCGCGCTGGCTGTTGATGGCGCATGATCGCATGACCACCGATGCGGTGCCGCTGACCCACGAATTCCTGGCGGTGATGCTGGGAGTGCGGCGCGCCGGCGTCACCGTGGCGATTCATGGTTTCGAGCGTCGCGGCCTGGTCACCACGCGCCGCGGACAGCTCACGCTGGTCAGCCGCGCCGGTATCGAGCAGATTGCCGGCAGCTTCTACGGCACGCCAGAAGCCGAACTGAAGCGCCTTTTGGGCGATAAATAAGACTCGCTTTTTTTGCCGCGGACATGGTTTGTTCCGGCCATGCTGCCCCCCGCGAGCGACAGCCAGCCGAGCAAAACGAAGGCGTCGGCTGCGCGACTTCCCGGAAACTTCCTGCATTGGTTCGCGTCCCGCGGCTGGCAGCCGCGTGCCCATCAGCTCGCCCTGGTGGCGCATGCCGGGAAAGGCGAAAGCGTGCTGCTGGTGGCTCCGACAGGTGGCGGCAAGACCTTGGCCGGTTTCCTGCCGACCTTGATCGATCTCGCAGCTAGGCCCAAACGGTCGCGTAAGCGCGGCCTGCACACGCTCTATATCTCCCCCCTGAAGGCGCTGGCCGTCGATGTGGCGCGCAATCTGGATGCGCCCATCCGCGAGATGGATCTACCGGTGACGGTGGAGACGCGTACCGGCGACACCTCGGCCGCGCGGCGCCAGCGCCAGCGTTTCAGCCCCCCTGATATCCTGCTGACCACCCCCGAACAACTGTCGTTGCTGCTGGCCCATCCGCGCAGCCATCAGATGTTCGAAAATCTGCGCACCGTGGTGCTCGACGAGCTGCATGCGCTTTACAATTCCAAGCGCGGCGATCTGCTGGCGCTGGGGCTGGCGCGTTTGCAGACCCTTGCACCCGGTCATCGCCGTGTCGGACTTTCGGCAACGGTGAAGGATCCCGTGCCCCTGCGGCGCTTCCTGATGCCGCAACCGGCGGCCGGCGAAAGCCTGTCGGAGATCGTGATCGCGGAAGGCGGCGCCAAACCGCAGATCGAGATCAGCGCCTCCGATTCCTACGTCCCCTGGTCAGGCCATCTGGCGCGTCATGCCATGGTGGATGTGATGGCTGCGATCCAGGCGTCGAAGACGGCGCTGGTCTTCGTCAATACGCGCAGCCAGGCCGAACGCACTTTCCAGGAATTGTGGGCGATCAACGAGGCCAACCTGCCCATCGCGCTGCACCACGGCAGCCTGGCGCTGGAGCAGCGCCGCAAGGTGGAAGCCGCCATGGCGAAAGGTGCGTTGCGCGCCGTCGTCTGCACCTCGACGCTCGATCTGGGCATCGACTGGGGCGCGGTGGACAAGGTGATCTGTATCGGCGCGCCCAAAGGCGCGGCGCGTCTGGTGCAGCGCATCGGCCGGGCCAATCACCGGCTGGACGAACCCAGTGCAGCCTTGCTGGTGCCAGCCAACCGCTTCGAGGTGCTGGAATGCACCGCGGCGCGCGATGCGGTGCTGGCGAGCGAACTGGACGGGGAGCGCCTGAAGGCCGGTGCGCTGGACGTGCTGGCCCAGCATGTACTGGGGACCGCCTGCGCCGCGCCTTTCGATGCCGACGCTCTGTTCGCGGAAGTGCGCGCGGCCTCATCTTATGCCCACCTTACCGCCGCGGATTTCGATGCGGTGGTGGATTTCGTCGCCACCGGTGGCTATGCGCTGCGCGCCTATGACCGCTATGCGCGCCTGCGCAGGACCGAGGACGGCCGCTTGCGCCTGGCGCACCCGCGGCTGGCGCAGGAATACCGCCTCAATGCCGGAGTGATTGTCGAAGACCCGATGGTGGAGATCAGGCTGCAAAGCAGAGGGCGGCCGGCGGGGGCTGGCGGACGCAAGCTGGGCGAGCTGGAGGAATATTTTGTCGAACAGCTTTCGCCCGGCGATACCTTCGTTTTCGCAGGAGATGTGCTGCGCTTCGAGGGATTGCGCGAGACCGGTGCATTCGTCACCAAAGCGAAAGACCCGCAAGCGCAAATCCCCAGCTATAATGGTGGCAAGTTTCCGCTTTCGACCTTTCTGGCCCAGCGCGTGCGTGAAATGGTTTCGGCGCCCGGCGACTGGCACAAACTGCCCGAGCCGGTGCAGGAATGGCTCAAAATCCAGGAATGGCGCAGCGTCATCCCCAAGCCGGGCCAATTGCTGGTCGAGACTTTTCCCCGCGGTGACCGGCACTATCTGGTCTGCTATCCCTTCGAGGGCCGGCTGGCGCACCAGACCCTGGGCATGTTGCTGACGCGACGTCTGGAGCGTGCGCGCCTGCATCCGATCGGTTTCATCGCCAATGAATATGCGCTGGCAATCTGGTCGGCGAAGGACATGGGAGCCGCGGACATGGACGGATTGTTCGACCAGGATATGCTGGGCGATGACCTCGACAGCTGGCTGGCCGAATCCAATCTCTACAAGCGCACTTTCCGCAACTGCGCCATCATCGCCGGACTGATCCAGCGCCGATTTCCGGGCAAGGAAAAGACCGGACGGCAGGTGACCTTCTCTTCGGACCTTATCTACGATGTCCTCAAAAGCCATGAGCCCGACCATATCCTGTTGCGCGCGACCTATCAGGATGCAGGAACTGGCTTGCTGGACATCGCCCGGCTGGGTGACATGTTGGCGCGCGTCAAGAAGCGGATCGTGACACGGCGGCTGGACCGCGTCTCGCCGCTGGCGGTGCCGGCGCTGCTGGAGATTTCCCGCGAAATGGTTGCGGGCGCGGTGGACGAGGCTATTCTGCGCGAGAATGAAGACGCGCTGATACGGGACGCGATGCGTGTTGACTGACCCTTCCAGCGACGGCCTTCTGATCAGCGTGAATGGCGAGACGTTGCTGCTCGATGCCTGCGGCGCGGCCTTCAGCCCTGCCCATTCCACGCTGGTCTTTGCCGACCTGCATCTGGAAAAAGGCAGCGCCTATGCCCGCGGCCGCCAGTTCCTGCCGCCTTATGACACCGCCGATACGCTCCAGCGCATGGCTTTGGCCATGGCGCGCCACCGGCCGGCGCGGGTGATCGCGCTGGGAGATTCCTTTCATGATGGCGGGGCGGGCGACCGGCTCGGCGTGGACGCGCGCGGCCAGCTCGAATTGCTGTCCAGAGAAGCTCAATTCGTCTGGATCGCGGGCAATCACGATCCCGATCCGCCGGCGTGGCTGGGCGGCGAAGTGATGGCCAGCATCCGGGTGGGCGGCCTCACTTTTCGCCATGAACCGCTCAGCATCTTCAAGCCTGGCGAAGTGGCGGGGCATCTGCATCCCTGCGCCAGCGTGTCCAAATGGGGCAGGAGTGTGCGCCGGCGCTGTTTCGTCTCCGATGGTGTCAGGCTGATCCTGCCGTCCTTTGGCAGCTATACCGGTGGCCTGGATGTGGGCGATGCGGCCATTGCCAGCCTGTTCGCGGGGCCGTTCCACGCCTACATGCTGGGCCATGCCCGGGTTTACGCCATCGCGCGTCGCGTCGCCGTTTGACTGCATCAGGTCGGACGCTGGAACAGCACCGACGAAATCCAGCCCAAAAGCATCGCCATCAACACGCAGGCCAGGCCGTAAGTGAAGGGCGCATCATGCGCCGCATTGAACAGCCGACGCTCCAGCCCGCTTGCATCCACGAAAAGCGGTGTTGACTGGGCACTGACCATCTGGCCGTTGCGGAACAGATAGACCTCCACATTGTACTGGCCGCGGGTGACGCCCGCCGGGACCGGTACGCGGGTCGAGAACAAGGTCTCGCTGTAAAAATCGATGCTGCCGGGGCTTTCGGCGTAAAAGCCCAATTGCCTGAGATGTCGGATCACCGCCTGACGGAAGGGTTCGGAATCGTGATGACTGCCGATGGCGGTGGGTTTCAGCTGTTCGAGCCCGATCTCATATTGGGCGAGCGTATCGTGCGGGGCGATGCGCGCCACCGGCTGGGTCGAGGCCAGGTAGTAATAGGCCGGCAGGCCCTCGAAATGGGCGGCGTCGCGGTTGACCCACACGCCCGCCACCCTGTCGCGGCGGCGCACCGTCATGGGGTCGTCAGGTCCGCGCACCACCACGACAATGTCGCGGCCTTGTGCGTTCTGCGCCCTCTCGATGGCGCCGAACACCACGATCTGGGTACCGGTATAGTTGGAGGTGATCTGGACGACGTCCTGGCTGATTCCCGAGACCAGATCCTCGGCGCGGGCCGCCCCGCCCGAGGCGAGAGGCGAGGGCAAAGAGATGAAAAGCGAAACCAGCAACAGAAAGACCAGGAGCGCGCGCTTCATGGCGCCTCCAGCGACAGGGAATAGACGTCGGCGGGACGCGCAACCAGCTGCCAGGCCAGGCCCGCGCCGACTGCCAGCACCACCAGCGCCAGAAGCAGGCGTAGCTGCTCACCACGCAGCTTCGCGCCGGCACGCACACCCATCTGCGCGCCAACCACCCCGCCGATGACCAGAAGCCCCGCCAGGATGATGTCTACGGCATAGTTGCTGGTGGCCTGCAGCACGGTGGTGATGGCGGTCACGGCGATGATCTGCACCAGGGATGTGCCCATCACCACACGGGTGGGCATGCGCAGGATGTAGATCATGGCCGGCACGATGATGAAGCCGCCGCCGATACCCATGATGGCGCTGAGCGCGCCCACGGCAAAGCCGATCGCCAGCGGTGGGATCACGCTGATATAGAGGCGCGACTGGCGGAAGCGCATCTTGAAGGGCAGTGTCTGGATCCAGCCGCGATTGACCAGCCGCTGGCTGACGGTGACGCCGCTGCGATAGGCCCTGAGCGCGGCAAGGCTCTCGCGCAGCATCAGGGTGCCGATGGTGCCCAGCATCACCACATAGGTCAGCGCCACAATCAGGTCCATCTGGCCCTGGCGGTGCATCAGCGCGACCAGCCATACGCCGCACAGGGTGCCTGCGATGCCGCCCGCCAGCATCACCCCCGCCATGGTGAAATCGATCGCGCGCTTCTCCCATTGCGCCAGCGCGCCCGACATGGAGGAGGCGGTGATGTGGCTCAAGGTCGTGGCCACTGCCACGGTCGAGGGAATCCCGGTGAAGACCAGAAGCGGCGTCATCAGGAAGCCGCCACCCACTCCGAACATGCCGGAAAGGAAACCCACGATCAGGCCCAGCGCGACGATGATCAGCCAATTGACCGACATCTCTGCAACAGGAAGGTAGATCTCCATGGCGCAACTTCTGAAAGCCGCGCTGGAAAGCGCGCAAGGTTGCAATGGACCATGCGCGCGCAAGCGCGATGGGTCAACCCGTCAGGCCTTGTTGTCTACGGGAAATCAGCTGCCCAGATCGGCCGGCTCCGGCGGCACATTGGCCGAACGGTTGAGCGGCGCGGCATGGAAGATCGCAGCGGACTTGTTGACGGCGGCCTTGTCGGCATCGCTCAACTGGCTCCGCAGCGTCTCCATGCGCTGTTTGGACTCCGAATCGCCCGCAGCCGCCGCGATGGAATACCACTTATAGGCATCCAGCAGGCTCTGCGGCACGCCGTCTCCGCGTTCATACAGCACCGCGAGATTGAACTGGGAATCCGACAAACCCAAGGCTGCCGCTTTGGCGAACCAGCGCGCGGCCTCAGCCATGTTCTTCCCGGAGGCATAAGACACCGCCAGATTGTGCATCGCCTTGCGATTGCCCTGATTGGCGGACATCTCGTACCAGTGCGCGGCCTTCACGGGATCGGCGGTCGTGCCCTGACCGCGTTCGTAGAGCGTGCCCAGGCGATACTGCGCCACGGCCTGGCCCTTCTCGGCCGCCTGGCTCAGGAATTTCACCGCATCAGGCGGACTGACCGATACGCCGTTGGTGCCGTCAAGCGCACGCAGGCCCAGAATGGTGAGCGCGATCGGATTGCCCGCATTGGCCAGCTGGGTCACCTTCGCGTCAGACGGCGGCGTGCTGTTGGGCTTGGCGCCTTCCGTTGCCGGACTGACGGGGATGCCGTGCACGTCGCGCTGCTTGAGTGGCGCGGACGCATACGGCTGATTGTCCTGACTGTCGGGCTCAGAGCGTTGGGTGTCGAAATTCTTTTCGTTGCTTTGAGGCTGGCCGCCGACCTGCGGTGCCACCGCGAACTGGGCGTCCTTGCTGTCGGGCAACGACGGCAGGGAATGAGCGGGAGCGGTTGCGGGATGGGGGGCAGGCGTGGCGGTGACTTCGAGGTGCTTGGCCCGCTGGCTCAGGATCAGGGCCGCGGCTGCTGCGACGATAACCAGCGCGATCAGCAGCGCCGGCAGCAGATAACGCGGCCTGGCCTTTTCTTCGCCTTCAGTGGCGGTAGCTTCCTTGCTCCAGCCGAGAGCGGCGAATCGGCCGCGGCGTTCGCTTTCGGCCTTCTCGGAAGCCTCACGGGCCGAGCGGCGCGCCTGGGCCAGGAAATTCTCGGGCTCCGGAGGGTCGGCGAAAACATCAGCGAATTCGGGCGCGAATTCTGGCGGCGACGCGAAAGGATCGGCTGGCACCTCCGCCGGAATGTCGAGGGCGAAGCCATCCGGCGCGGTTGCGAAGGCGTGGACAGGCTCGGCCGCGTGCAGCGGCGGCTCGGTCATCGTATCGGGCGCGGGCAGCGGCTCGGCATAGGGCGGCGGCTCGAAGGCCGGTTCCGATACCGCCTCGGCCTTGGGTTCTTCGCTCGGCGGCGGCTCAACGGAGGGCGGCGCCTCAACGGGGGGCTGCGTCTTGGCACGCAGCTCGTTCAGCAGGTCGTTGTGATCCTTTTCCAGCGCGTCGAGACGATAAGACATGGCCTGGAGGCTGGCGTCGAACCGTTCGGCGGGATCGTGTTTTTCCAGCCGCTCGGCCATGCTGCTGGCCGAACGCTCGATGCCGTCCAGTCGGTGTTCGAGGTCCGCATCGGGGAGGCGCATTTCCAGACGGGCGATGGAATCTTCCAGCCGGTGGATCGTCTCTTCATGCTGGGCGGCGCGCTTCTGGCCCTCGACCTGGTCGATGGCGCGTTGGGTCGCGGACGCCTCGATCTTTTCCAGCGCATGATCCAGCGCATTGGTGTTGAACTGGGTGGTCTTCTCGACGGACGACAAGCGCGCATCCGTGGAATGGCTCAGCGCCTCCAGCCCGGCTTCCGCCGCATGCTGGGAGGCGTCGATACGCGCTTCCAGCGCCTTGTCGGCGTCTTCGGAATCGACACGGGCGTGGCCCACGCGGCTGGCCAGCTGTTCCAGATTCGCCGTCAGCGTCACCACCTGGCTGGCGGAATTGTTGGCGGTGGCGGTGATCTGGTCGGCCAGCCGCGACAGGCCCTGATGCAGAGCCTTGACCGCATCCTTCATGCCGTCATTGGCGGCGGACCGTTCCAGCCGTTCCAGCCGTTCGTTCAGCGCCATCACGGTAAGGCCAAGCTGGTCGAAAGCCTGGGTCTGCTCGCGGGCGGCGATATTCATTTCCTGAGCGGTGCGCGATATCGCCCGGTTGGATTCGCCATGGCTGCGCTCGCTGGAATCCAGTCTCCGGGACAGGCCGCGGAGTTGCTCCTCGATGCGGCGCCAAGCCTCGTTCGATTCATTTTCGCTGCGCCCGACGCGGGCCATCATCTCTTCGGTGTCGCGGCGGCTGGCGGTGGACGGCGGCAGGCCCCAGCTGTCCAGGGCCGCGCCAATGGGAGCGCGATTTTCATAAGGCATGGGGGCGAGCTCCTCTT
This sequence comes from Rhizomicrobium sp., assembly GCA_036488555.1. Classification (GTDB taxonomy): domain Bacteria; phylum Pseudomonadota; class Alphaproteobacteria; order Micropepsales; family Micropepsaceae; genus Rhizomicrobium. The sequence continues at coordinate 1,170 of DASXHL010000086.1, read as the reverse complement.
CCAAGCCGGAAAAGCTGCGTAGAATCCGCCGGGTAAGCCATTCGCCAACCGACAGGCCTTCCCGCCGGGCGGCAGCGCGCGCGGCTTCGCGCGCCTCTGGCGGGATGCCTGCCACATTCCAGGGAAGCTCTGCGCGCATCTCGACTCACTGGCACCGCACCCACTACAGAAGGTACTGGTGGCCACATATGGTGTAAAGGAATGTTGACCAAACGAGCCACGGTTGGGGCCAATCTGTGTGTGTTCATGCACAGATTGTTGGAATATTTTGCTTAATATCGGGTGAATCCGTCCGATTATTGTCCACCTTCGGCGCCGCGAAGGCGTAACGGCTCGCCCGCGGGTTTGACGGGCACGGCGCTGGCGGCAGCCGGGCTTGTCCAGGTTGTGACTGCGTTGGCGGGTCCTTCGGGTTTGGGTGCGGGCAGGCCCATATCCGTGGAAAACAGCACCGCGACATAGACGGTGTCGCCATTCACTGCCGCGCCAACCCCGGCATGGTCATAATCGGCGAAAGCCATATTGTCCCGATGGGGCGGGCTTTTCAGCCATTCATCCAGGAAGCGGTGCGCAAACTCTTCCACCGAAACTCCGCCTTGCCTGGTGTAATGCTGGGCGGCCAGGTTTTCCCCCAGCAGCCCCTGCCATTTGGCGTCCTCCCGCATCAGGAGCGAGGCGCTGGTGGCGCCGTCCGGCCCCTGATGGGCAAGGTAGTTCTTTTCCGCCATGTCGGCGGCGCGGGCCCGGGCCACCCTGGAAAGCTCCGGATCGACCGCCAGCGGTCTGGCCTTGGGGTCGAGCTTGAGACGCTCCTCCTCCACCAGCGCGGCGATACGGGCTTCCAGCGCCACCATCTGGGTCTTGGGGTCGGGCGGCACAGGCGGGGCCGTTGGGACTTCGGCGCAGGCAGACAGGAGCAGCGCGGCCAGAAGGAAAAGCGCGGGGCGTGTCATCGTCAGGCGGACAGTATCTCGAACAGGCCGGCCGCGCCCATGCCGCCGCCGATGCACATGGTGACAACGCCCAGCTTGGCGCCGCGGCGGCGGCCCTCGATCAGGATATGGCCGGTCAGGCGCGCGCCGGTCATGCCATAGGGATGGCCGATGGAAATGGCGCCGCCATTGACATTGGTCTTGGCGGGATCGAGCCCCAGCCGGTCCATGCAATAAA
>DASXHL010000020.1:0-22278 GCA_036488555.1 Rhizomicrobium sp. | reverse complement strand
CGATCTTCCGCCGGCCTCATCTCGGAAGACATCGCCAAGATGCGCCGCAAGGAGCTGGAGGATGAGAGCAACTTCTTTGGCGCCATGGACGGCGCCAGCAAATTCGTGCGCGGCGACGCCATCGCCGGCCTGTTGATCGTGGGCATCAACATTGTCGGCGGCATCATCATCGGCGTGGCGCAAAAGGGCATGAGCTTCGGCGATGCCACCCACACCTTCACCCTGCTCACCGTCGGTGACGGCCTGGTGTCCCAGATGCCGGCGCTGATCGTCTCCACCGCCGCCGGCCTGATGGTGTCCAAGGCGGGTGTCGAAGGCGCCACCGACAAAGCATTGATGAGCCAACTGTCCTTCTATCCCCAAGCGCTGGGCATGGCCGCCGCGGAGACAGCCGGCGCCGCCGCCCCGCCCAAGGAAGAACCGATTTCCACCGCCCTGGCGCTGGACCTGTTGCGCATCGAACTGGGTTACGGCCTGCTGCCCCTGATCAACGATGTGCAGGGCCATCGCATCACCGACCAGATCAAGGCGCTGCGCCGCCAGCTGGCGCAGGAAATGGGCTTTGTCATGCCCGCCGTGCGGATCCTGGACAATATGCAACTCGGCGCCAACGAGTACCGCATCCGCGTCAAGGAATTCGATTCCGGCAAGGGCGAGCTCTTTCCCGGCTCCTTCCTGATCATGGATCCCAAGGGCCTGCCGATCGATCTGCCCGGCACTCACACGACCGAGCCGGCCTTCGGCCTGCCCGCCACCTGGGTCACCGGCAGCCTGAAGGAAGAAGCCTCCTTCCGCGGCTTCACCGTGGTCGATCCCGGCACTGTGCTGACGACGCACCTGACCGAAGTGCTCAAGAGCCACATGGCCGAACTTCTGTCCTATGCCGAGACCAAGAAGCTGTTGGACGACCTGCCGCCGGAAAACAAGAAACTGGTGGAAGAGCTTATCCCCTCGCAGATCTCCGTCACCGGCGTGCAGCGCGTGCTGCAGGCCCTGCTCAGCGAGCGCGTCTCCATCCGCGACCTGCCCGCCATCCTGGAAGGCATCGCCGAAGCGGTGGGGCACACCAAGAATGCGCTCTACATCACCGAGCATGTGCGCGCGCGCCTGGCCCGCCAGCTCTGTCACGCCAACCTGTCGCCCAACGGCTATCTGCCGCTGGTGGCGCTGTCGCCCAACTGGGAACAGGCCTTCGCCGAATCCATCATCGGCCAGGGCGAGGAACGTCAGCTCGCCATGGCGCCGTCCAGGCTGCAGCAGTTCATCCAGGCCGTGCGCGAAGGCTTTGACGAGGCCAGCGCCAAGAACGAAGTCCCAATCCTTCTGACCTCACCCCAAATTCGTCCCTTCGTGCGTTCCATCATCGAGCGGTTCCGTCCCCAGACCGTGGTCATGAGCCAGAACGAAATCCACGCCTCGGTGCGGCTGCGCACGCTGGGCCAGGTGTAAGGTCCGACCATGGCGCTGGCCCGGACACCCGGCAATCTGGCATCCGGCAATCTGGTCACTTTCCCGCGCGCCGACCTGCGCCATCTTTTGGGCTTGGCCATGAAGCGCCACCGCCTGCCCGAAGAACTGGCACAAGCACTGGTGCGTGACGCCGCCGGTTTTGCAGACGCGAACGCCGATGCGGCGCTGGCTTGTGCGCTTGCACGGCGCCTGGTTCCCGCCCCAATCGATTTCGAAAAGGCGCGCGGCATCCTTCTGGTTGGCCCGGGTGGTTCGGGCAAAAGCGCCGTTGCCGCCAAAATCGCCCGCTCCGCAGGCCTGATCGGGCGCAAGACCGAACTGAAACGCGCGGATTGCGGGCTGGCGCTGTTTCGCGCAAGGAGCGTCCGCGAAAGCGGGAGCGACAATAAAACAAGAAGCGTCCGCGAAAGCGGGAGCGATCATAAAACAATTTCCAATCCGCCTGAGCTTCTGACGGTGATGGAAGCCGATGGCTTCAATCCACTGAACCCACGCGCGGCATCGGCTTTCTCCGCCCTAGGCGACATCGACGGCGTGGAAACCATCGGCGTGGTCTCCGCGCTCAATGACGCCGAAGACATAGCCGACATTGTCTCCCAGTTCCGCTTCCGCCGGGTGATCGTCACGGGGCTCGACCGCACCCGCCGGCTTGGTGCCGTGCTGGCGGCCTGCCTGTCAGGCGCCCGGCTGGCCCATGTCACCTATGGCCCGCGCCCGGAAGACGCGCTGGAATTGCTGGAGCCTGGCGCCTTAGCGGCACAGCTTTTGGAAATCAGTACACACTGACGACGCACCGCCCTCGCCCGCGTACCGCGGGCTCGAAGCGGGGCCAGCTTTTCTAAGCTCGCTTCGCTCGCAAAGAAAAGCTAGGCCAAAGACTAGCGTTTTTTGCCGCCTTTGCCGGCATTATCCACGGTAAACGGTCCCGGCCCCATTCCCACCATCATCAGCAATCCGCCGCAGATGGCGATGTCACGCGCAAAGATGCCGAACTGATAGGCACGCGCGCCGGTATCTCCATAGTGCCAGAAGTCGTGCATGGTCACCGCCGCGACAATGGTCATGCCGATCAACAATATTGCGCCATGCCGTATGTGGTAGCCGAACAGGAGCGAGATCGAGCCCAGGAAGATAAAGACCAATATCACCAGCAGCACCAGCGGCGGGATCGGCACATGCTTACGCGCCATGTTGGCGGCAATGCCATGCCAGTTGCCCATTATGTCCATCGCGCTGGTGAGATAGAACCAAACGAAAGCGCATCGCCCGAAGAAGGGCGAGATTGTTTCCGAAAATGACATGACGTGAACGCGCCCCCGACTCAGCCGGTCGAATCATAAACTTGCTGCTTTCCTGTTCAACCGACGGCAAAATCCGGGTTTTTGGCTGGGAAAGGCGTCGTTACGCGACTTTTGCGCCACAGCCGCGCGCTAAACAGCACGCCATGGAACCGCGAATTCGCCGCCCGCGTTACCCGCTCCGGAGGGACCTGATTTTGAAGGTCTGAACAGATGTCTGCGATTGGATTGTCCGCCGCGCCTCGCGGCAAGGGTTTTGCGATTTCCGCTTATGCCGACATTCGGCATGAACAGCTGTTCTTCGAGCGCCAGCAGTCACTGACGCTGCGGAACATGGAATGGGAAGACCGCATCAAGCCGATGACGTCCTGGAGCGCGCTGATCCTGCGTGGCCTGGGCGTAGCGGTGCTGACCTACGCCATTCTGGCAGTATTAATTTAGCAAAAGCCCAAGCCAGGCGCGCAGCATGTGTGGTTCCGGACGGGGTTGCCCAGCGTCAGCGCAGGCAACAGGTGGAGCCTTTTTCCGGCCATTTACCCGAGCTTGCTGACGCCTTGCCCGCGAAAATCAGGCCAAAGTAAACGCCCTTGCTAAGCCGAACGGAGCGTGTGCTTGCGCAGATGGCGAACCAGCGCCATCTCGTCCAGGCGCGCTTGGCTGCGGCGGGTCTGCATTTCGGCCACGCGCTTGGCCTGCTGCTCGGCAGCGATTTCCAGCGCCTTCAGGTCCTGGAAGGCATTCGTCAGATCGAGCTGGGCGACGGCCTGCTCGCGCTCGATTTCCTTGAGCGTGGTGCGAAGGTTTTCACGCCGCGCATCGATGGCGCGCAGGAACGACGGAAACGCCAGGCGGCCGATGTCGGAATCGCCGGCCCGCTGCTTCTCGCGGGCGACATTGTCGTCCAGATCGGCGAGCTTGCGCTCCATATCGCCCCTCATCGCCTCGATCGAGGCAATACGGCGCTTCATTTCATCGACGCGGAAGCGCTTGAGACGCAGCAGCGTGTCGGTCCGGTTCATCGCACACTCCCTTGCGCTGAACTCATGATGGCGGACAGCGCGTCATAGCCCTGGCTTAACGTCGCGCGCTCGATCTTGGACTGGGCCAGAAAGGCCTCGAGCTGCGGGTAAAGCCTTACAGCCTCGTCCACTTCAGGATTCGTGCCAGCCTTGTAGGCGCCCAGCCGGATCAACTCCGCCATGTCTTCGTAGATGGTGAGGGGCTTGCGGGCCTGCAAAACCAGCTTTTGCTCGGCTTCCGTGTTGCAGCCGGGCATGGCACGGCTGACACTTTTAAGAATATTGATGGCCGGAAAGCGGCCGCGTTCCGCAATGGCACGTTCCAAAACGATATGGCCGTCCAGGATGCCGCGCACCGCGTCCGATACTGGTTCATTATGGTCATCGCCCTCCACCAGCACGGTGAACAGGCCGGTAATCGTGCCGCCGCCGACCGGTCCCGGTCCAGCACGCTCCAAAAGCCTGGGCAGCTCGGCAAAGACGGTGGGGGTGTAACCCTTGCTGGCCGGCGGCTCGCCCGCCGACAGACCGATCTCGCGCTGGGCCATGGCGAAGCGGGTGACCGAATCCATCAGCAGCAGCACATTCAGCCCACTGTCACGCAACTGTTCAGCCACGGTCATGGCGACATAGGCCGCCTGTCGGCGCACCAGCGGCGCTTCGTCGGAGGTGGCGGCAACCACCACCGAACGCGCCAGGCCTTCCGCGCCCAGATCGTCCTCGATGAATTCCTTCACTTCCCGGCCGCGCTCGCCGATCAGGCCGATCACAATGGCATCGGCATTGGAATTCTTCGCCAGCATCGACAGCAATGTGGATTTGCCCACGCCCGAGCCGGCAAAGATTCCCATGCGCTGGCCGGCGCAGCAGGTGGTGAAGGTGTTCATGGCGCGGATGCCGAGATCGAGCTTCTTGCCCACCCGGCCGCGGCTGATGGCAGGCGGGGGCGGAGCCTTGATCGGATAAGCGGTCATACCCTGCTGCAACGGCCCCTTGCCATCGACCGGCTGGCCAAATCCGTCAATCACCCGGCCCAGCCAGGCCTTTGTGGGATAGATGGAGGCCGGACGGTCCTCGAAATCGGCGCGGGCCCCAAGCGTGATCCCGTCCAGCGGGCCCAGCGGCATGACCAGCGCCCGGCCATCGCGGAAACCGATCACCTCGCAGGGAATTTTCCCGTTAATTCCGATGGTTATTTGACACTGACCGCCCAGGCTCACGGCCCCCTGGGCGCCTGTGACCTCCACGGCCAGTCCCTCGATGCGGGCCACCCGGCCGAACCGACAGAGGGTGGAAACGGCCTCAATATCCTTGAGCAGCGCGCGCATGACCTGTTCCGTGGGGCGATTTTTCCGCCCGAAAGCTGAATTTTTTGGAGATTTTCTCTCCCTGTTCCGGCCCATCTTGGGGTCAAAAATTTAAATGGCGGTAAACTTAACAAATCGAATCAAGGCCCTTAGGGCGAGTTCCCGCTTTAGCCCGGTCTTAATCCGGGATGAGGAAGGACTGAAGCTTGCCGAACTTGTTAAAGTAGCTGTTAACTATTTGCGCTTACGGTCCGGAAACCGATTAACCGTGCCCACGTGGTGTGGCGCACGTCCGAACGCGAAAAGAGGGGCATCGAATGCGCGTACTCCTGATCGAAGATGACAGCGCCATGGCGCGCAGCATCGAGCTGATGCTCCGCAGCGAGGGCCTCAACGTCTACACCACCGATCTCGGCGAAGAAGGGATCGATCTGGGTAAGCTTTACGATTACGACATCATCGTGCTGGACCTGCAGCTGCCTGACATGAGCGGGTTCGAGGTGCTCAAGGCCCTGCGCGTCGCCAAGGTGCAGACGCCGGTCCTGATCCTGTCCGGCAACGCCATTGTCGAGGCCAAGGTCAAGGCGCTGGGCTTCGGCGCCGACGACTATATGACCAAGCCTTTCCACAAGTACGAGCTGGTCGCCCGCATACAGGCAGTGGTGCGCCGCTCCAAGGGCCACAGCCAGTCGGTCATCACCACCGGCAAGCTCACCGTCAATCTGGACGCCAAGACCGTGGAAGTGGACGGCCAGCGCGTGCATCTGACCGGCAAGGAATACCAGATGCTGGAGCTGCTCTCGCTCCGCAAAGGCACTACCCTCACCAAGGAAATGTTCCTCAACCATCTTTATGGCGGCATGGACGAACCGGAGCTGAAGATCATCGACGTCTTCATCTGCAAGCTGCGCAAAAAACTGGCCGCCGCCACCGAAGGCGCCAATTACATCGAGACCGTATGGGGCCGCGGCTATGTGCTGCGCGATCCCAACAGCGACGAGATCATCCAGGTCGCCTGAGTTCGTTTCGACAGAATTCATAAAAAGGCGCGGTTTTGGTCGCGCCTTTTTTGTTGTTGAACCCCCATCCGTCGCAACTCAGGTCAGCTTCGCCGACACTTCGTTGCGACACCTTCCCCCTTCTCGGTGCTACGCACCGAAGGGGGAAGGAAGCTGGTATGCGCTGATCGTCGCGCCGCGATGTGCGGCGCTCGAGACTATTTTTCGGTGCAGGTCAACAATTTGTGATCCAGGCTGGAGCCGATCAGGAGCTGTTTGCCGGCTGATGCCGCGACGCTGGCGGCGGCGATCTCGGTTCCGTCATTGCCATAGACCTGCTCGGCCTGCTCAGGCACACCGCCGTTCAGGGTGACGCGGAAAATCTGCGACGGCGCGCGTCTGGCCGGATCGGCGGCGAAGCCGCGCCAGGCGAACAGATTGGCATGGCCCGCAGTCCAGATCTCGCCAGTCGCATCCAGGCTGATCTTTTCGGGCGCCGCGGGAAGGGTGAGCGACCCCGCTTCCGTCAGATTGCCGCTGAAAGGTTCGCGATTGAGCGACTTGAGGCTGCGGCTGGTGAGGCTCGCCACCAGCAGATGCCCACCATCCGGCGTCAAAATCAGGCCGCGTGCGCCATAAAAGTCGTCGGCCGCCACCCGGAAGGACATGCCGTTGAAATAGAGGACATTGGAACCCGGCAGGACACCATAGCCGGCCAGCGCGCGGACCAGACCGGACCCGCCGGTGCCGTTGCTGACATAAAAGGCGCCCGGTCCTGCCGCCGCCACATCCTGGGGATCGGTCAGGAGCCCCCCCTGGATGGTGCCTTGCGCCACCAGCGCTGGGCTGGTTTTGGGATTGGTGACTTCGAAACTGTCGATGCTGAAACGCATGGCATCGCTGAGCGCCTGGGCATGCCGATTCACCGCCAGAAGGAATATCCCGGTGCCGTCAGGTGAACGGTAGATGCCGATGCCGCGGGGGTGAAAATCCTTGGGCGCGCCGGACAACCGGCTCAGGCTGCCATTTTCGGACAGGACATAGATGCCGTCGCGCGGATCAGGACCGCGCGCGCTCGCCACCGACACAAAAGTCACGCCATTGGCGGTTTCGATATCTTCCACACCGGGCAATTGGGCCGCGACCTTGCAACTGCCGAAAAAACCCGCGGGCGCGGTGGAAACCAGGCCATTGGCCCACAGGATCCGGCCGATAAAGACCACGACCGCAAGAACCGCCATGACCATCAGGCCGCGCCGGGAACGCAAACGCCGGTTCATGCCGTGGCATCCGCGAATTGCAGGGAGGCAAGCCGCGCATAAAGCCCGCCATTCGCCATCAGCTCGGCATGATTGCCCTCGGCCACCACCCGCCCCTCGTCCATCACCACGATGCGCTTGAGCCGCTGGATGGTGGAAAAGCGATGCGCGATCACCAGCGTGGTGCGCCCCACCATCAGATTGGCCAGCGCGGTCTGCACCAGCCGTTCATTCTCCGCGTCCAGCGCGCTGGTGGCTTCATCCAGCAGCAGGAGCGGGGCATCACGAAGAATGGCGCGGGCGATGGCCAGCCGCTGGCGCTGGCCACCCGACAGGGTCATGCCGCGCTCGCCCACCACCGTGTCATAACCTTGCGGCAGCTTCTCGATGAACTCGCTGGCGGCGGCGGCCCGGGCGGCGGCACGCACCTCTTCGTCTGTTGCCTCTTCGCGGCCATAACGGATGTTGGCGGCGATGCTGCCGGAAAAGATCACCGGCTCCTGCGCCACCACGGCGATATTGCGGCGCAGATCCGTCGGATCGAGCGTGGTGATGTCGACGCCGTCGAACCGGACCCCGCCCGATTGCGCCTCGAAAAAGCGCAGCATCAACTGGAACACGGTGGATTTGCCGGCCCCGCTGGGCCCAACCAGCGCCACCGCCTCCCCGCCCGCCACATTCAACGAGAAATTGTTCAGCGCCTTGAAATCCGGCCGCGAGGGATAGCGGAAGGTGACATTCTCAAAACGCACGGCGCCTGAAGGCCTGGCCGGCAGCGGCACGGGCCGGGCAGGCGCGCGGATCACCGGCACTTCGTGCAGCAGCTCCATCAGCCTTTCCGTGGCGCCGGCGGCGCGCTGCAGGTCGCCCCACACCTCCGACAGCGACCCTACGCCACCGCCCACCAGAACCCCGTAAAAGATAAATGCGATGAGCTGGCCGCCGCTCATATGGCCGCTGATCACGTCATGCAAGCCCACCAGGAGCACGGTGGCCAGGCTGGCAAAGGCGGTGAAGATGGCGACAGCCGTCAGGATGGCGCGGGCCTTGGTGCGTTCTCTTGCGAAACTGAAGGCCCGCTCCACGGCTTCGCCAAAAGCGCGCCGCTCATAATTCTCTTGCGTGAATGCCTGCACCGTCGGCACGGCGTTCAAGGTTTCGGTGCCGCGCGCCGCGGTCTCGGCAATGGAATCCTGGCTCGCCCGCGACAGCCGGCGCACCCAGCGCCCAAACAGCAGGATCGGCAGCAGCACAATGATCACCGCCCCGACCACCAACACAGCCAGCTTGAAACTGGTGACGAACATCAAGGTCAGTCCGCCGGTCATGTTGACCAGGTTGCGCAAGGCCAGCGACGCCGACGAGCCGATCACGGTCTGGATCAGGGTGGTGTCGGCGGTCATGCGTGACAGCACTTCGCCGGTGCGCGTCGTCTCGAAGAATTGCGGCGACAGGCCCAGCACATTGTCGAACACCGCCTTGCGGATGTCGGCCACCACCCGCTCGCCCAGCCAGGTGACGGCATAGAAACGGGTCGCCGAGGCCAACCCCAGCACGGCGGCCGCAACGATAAAGGCGGCATAGAAGCCGGTCAGGGCATGGGCCTGGGCGGCGGAAAGTCCACGCGCGTCCACCAGCCGGCCCAGGAACAGGGGCAGCACCAGGGTGGCGGAGGATGACGCCACCAGGGCCAGGCAGGCGACGGTGATCCGCCCCCGATAGGGCCTCAGGAACGGCAAGACGGCCTGGAGCGGCGCCAGGGACCGGCTTTTGGGCCGCCCCGCCGCAATCCGAGCCGTCTCACTGGTGAAACTGGTGTCGCCCCTGGCCAAAAACGGTGCCTCGCTAGTGTCGCGGTTTTGAAGTTCGCCACATGCTCAATATCAAGCTCCGAGTGAACTTCACAACCAAAGCGACACTAGAATCAATGAGTTACCAGTGTCCTTCGATTCCGAAATTTGCTGGGTGCCCGATGTGGAGATCAAGCGAATTTCGGAATCGGGACACTGGCAGGTTGCGGCTTATATAGGCCGGAAGCGGCCAATTAAATGGGCCTATTGCCTCGCCGGCCCATTGCCTCAATAGGCCCCCTCCCGTATAAGCCCCGCCTCCCGGGCACCCGTCGGAATGGGCTCACCGGCCATGAAAGGTTCGCGCGATGAAAAAGGGCATCCACCCCGACTATCACTTTGTCGAAGTTCAGCTGAACGACGGCACCACCTACAAGACGCGCACCACCTATGGCACGGCAGGCCAGAAGGTCACCCTCGACATCGACCCGAGCACCCATCCGGCCTGGACCGGCGGCCAGCAGCAGTTGATGGATCGCGGCGGCAGGCTCACCCGCTTCAATAAAAAGTTTGCTGGCTTCGTGAAGGGCTAATAGCCTTTCCACCGAATACGAAAACGCCGCCGGTTTCCGGCGGCGTTTTTCTTTGTCCCCCCCCAAGGCGCGAGCAATTTTGCGGACTGAGCAGGAGCGCCGAGCGGTGTGCACTTACATGTGCATGAGCGAAGGCGCGACGAACTCAGGACGCACCGCCCTCGCCTGCTTCGCAGGCTCGAAGCGGGGCCAGCTTTTCTAAGCTCACTGCGTTCGCAAAGAAAAGCTAGGCCAAAGAACCGCGCCTACCTACTTGGCGCCAAAGGCCTGGGCCAGCACATCCAATTGCCCGCGCGCGCCTAGTGGCGGCACGGCGTCTTCGCCGAACAGGGCATCATCCAGCCGGGCGAGGCGACGATAGAGGCTGTCACTGCGTCCCAGCAGGTCTTTCAGTTCTTCGGGCAAAGGCGAAATGTCTTCCGCGCAGGCGCCCAGGCAGATTTCACGACTGCCCAGCCTATAGCGTTCGTTCAATGCCTCGGCACGCGCCATGTCGCCATCGCGCACCGCGCGCTGCACCAGAAGCCAGCTTGCCGCCTGCATCAGCCGCGTGGTGACACGCATGCTTTCGCCGGCATAGAGCATCGCGGCCTTGCGCGGCAGTATGCGAGCTTCCTCGCGGCCCTTGCCATCAAGATAACGCGCGGTCTCTTCCACCAGCGCCATGCCTTCATCGAAGGTCTTGTCGAACATGATGGAGTCCGTGAAGGCCTCGGCGTTGTCGATCATGTCCTTTCTGTCGTTCAGCATTTCGCCCCCGTTTGCATGGCAACGCTAGCAAGTCGGTCAGGAACCGCAAGCAGGTAGCTTGGTAAATGGCGGCAATACCCCATTTACGATGTATTTCTGCTGTGCGTATTAACGTTTAATATCACCCCGACATGGGGATCGATCATTTTTTAAAAAAACTTTCGGCCGCCGATTTGGTGGCATGGCGCGCCTTGATCGCCTCGCGGCAACGCGCAATTTCCCCTTCCAGGCGCGCGATGCGCTGCTCCAGCTCATGGGCGGAGAGTGCGCCAACATCCTCTCCCAGGACGATGTCAGGCAGCTTCTTGCGCGGCTGGAGATCGTCGAGATCCATGGCTTTGGCCCGGAAGATTTCGGGGATTAGTGTGTGCTCCGCAGCAAAGGCGTGCAAGGCATGAAAGTCGTCGAAATCGAAAGCCCGGGACGCGATTATCGTCTTGTGCCAGGCGAACGGCCGAAGCCCAGGCCGGGGCCCGGCGAAGTGCTGATCACTGTTCGGGCCGCGGGCCTTAACAATGCCGACCTTCTGCAAGCACGCGGACTTTATCCGCCGCCGCCGGGCGCTTCCGACATTCTGGGCATGGAAGTGTCGGGCACGATTGTGGAGCTGGGCGACGGCGTCAGCGGCTGGTCGACCGGCGATCGGGTCTGCGCGCTGATACCGGGCGGGGGCTATGTCGAGTTTGCGGTTGCCGATGCCGGCTCTCTGTTGCCGGTGCCCGACGGCATCGATCTGGTGGAGGCCGCTGGCCTGCCAGAAGCCGCCTTCACCGCATGGACCAATGTCATGGACACGGGACGGCTTCAGCCTGGCGAAACGCTTTTGATTCATGGTGGCACCAGCGGTATCGGCAGCCTGGCGATCCAGATGTTTGGCGCGCGCGGCCACATCGTCTTCACCACTGCCGGCAGCGACGCGAAATGCGAAGCCTGCAAGGGGTTCGGCGCGGCGCGCGCCGTCAATTACAGAAGCGAGGACTTCGTCGCCGTGGTGAAGGACCAAACCGGGGGCGCGGGCGTCAATGTAATCCTGGACATGGTCGGCGGTGCCTATATCCAGCGCAACATCGAAGCAGCCAGCAGCTGGGGTCGCATCGTCAATATCGCCTATCAGGACGGCGCCATGGCCGAGGTCAATTTCCTGCCGGTGCTGGTGAAGCGCCTGACCCTGGCCGCCACCACCCTGCGCGGCCGCACCCCAGACCAGAAACGCGCCATCCGCGATGCGTTGAAACACGAGGTCTGGCCTCTGCTCGGAACCCGGATCCGGCCGGTCATCGACCGGGTTTTCCCTCTGGCCGAGGCCCAAAAAGCGCATGAATCCATGGCAAAAAAGGGCCATATCGGCAAAATCCTGCTCAAAATGGGCTGAAAGTCTTTGCGCCCGACCGGCGGGATCGTTAAAAAGGCCGCATTCCTCGAAAGGACAGCCTGACGAGGGGCGGCGGGCCGGTGATCACGGCCCCCGCTCAACGGGAGAAAATATCATGGCCACTGACCAGAAACCCCTGATGCCCAAAGCCACCGCCGTCTGGCTGGTGGACAATACGGCGCTGTCCTTTGAGCAGATCGCCGATTTCTGCGGCCTGCATCCGCTGGAAGTGAAGGGCATTGCCGACGAAGACGTCGCCAAGGGCATCAAGGGCCAGGACCCCGTCGCCACCGGCCAGCTCACCCGCGAACAGATCGCCGAGGCCGAAAAGGACCCGCTCAAGCGCCTGAAGATGGCTGCGCCCAAGCACAAGATGCCCAGCGTGCGCCTGAAGCGGGCGCCGCGCTACACCCCCGTCTCCAAACGGCAGGACAAGCCCGATGCCGTCTATTGGCTGATCAAGAACCATCCGGAATTTACCGACAGCGAAATCATCAAGCTGATCGGCACTACCAAGGCGACGATCCTCAAGATCAGGGAGCGCTCGCACTGGAATGCCGCCAACATCAAGGCGGTGGATCCGGTGACCCTGGGCCTGACCTCGCAGCTCGAACTGGACCTTGCCGTCAGCCGCGCCTCCGGCCGCGTGGAACGCGCCGCCAAACGCGCCGCCAGAAAGGGCGCGCCGCTCAAATCCATCGCCGAAACCACCGGCGATCCGCTGGCCATGCCGCCGGTTGTTCCGCAGGAAGGCGAAGGTCAGCCGGCATCGGATGACTGGAAAGAATCCAGCGAACTGGAACAGGATTAAGGACTGCGGCGCCTATAAGTATTTAAGCGCCACAAATCCCAACACCAATACGACCAGGAACACGATCAGCGCGGCTTCGAGATATTTCTCGAGCAGCGCCTGCGCGCGTTCGCCGAAGAAATAGACCAGCAGCCCCTCGATCACGATGTAGCGGATGCTGCGCGTCACCGTGGAATAGAGCATGAAAAGCGGAAAGGTGACCCCGGCCAGGCCGCTCGCAATCGTCACCAGCTTGTAGGGGATCGGTGTCGCGCCCTGCACCATGATCAGATAGGCGTGCTGGGTGTATTTGAGCCGCAACGCATCGACCCGCTCCAGCGGCACGTGAAGGGCATGGATCAGCCACAGGCCCGCCGTTTCCCAGAACAGATGGCCGATGGCATAGCCCAGCATGCCGCCGGCAACCGACCAGAAGGCAACCCAGGCGCCCAGGCGGAAGACGCGCGTGCGGTCGGCCAGCATCATGGGCAGCACCATCACGTCGGCAGGAATGGGAAAGAAACTGGCCTCGGCGAAAGCAAAGGCCGCAACCGCGGCCCAGGCATGCGGTCCCTTGGCGTTTTTCAGCATCCAGGCATAAACGGCGCGAAGGCCGCGTGGTTTTGCTTCAGGCTTGTCGATGGTGCTCATGCTGGGCTTCTAACATCGCCGCCCCCTCACACCAAACGAAGAGTCATCCAACTTGCCGCCAGAGGGCCCTTTCTCTAGCGTGCTGCCGCCATGGCCGCCAAAAAATCCAAACGCAAAACCGTCACAAAGACCAGGCCATATGAAACAGGCCTGGACCGGACACCTGCCAACCACCAGCCGCTGACCCCGCTCTCCTTCCTGGAACGCGCGGCCAAAGTGTTTCCGCGCCACACCGCCATCATCCATGGCAGGCAGCGCACGGACTATGCCACCTTCTATGCCCGATCGCGCCGGCTCGCTTCCGCGCTGGCTCAAAAAGGCATCCACAAGGGCGATACGGTCGCGGTGATGCTCTCCAATACGCCGCCCATGCTGGAAGCCCATTACGGCATTCCCATGCTGGGTGCGGTGTTGAATGCACTGAACACGCGGCTCGATCCCGCGGCGATTGCCTTCATGCTGGAACATGGCGGCGCCAAGATCCTGATCACCGACCGGGAATTTTCCGCCACCGTCGCCGCGGCGCTGAAGCTGCTGAAAAAGAAACCACTGGTGATCGACTATGACGATCCGGAGTTTCCCCAAAGCGGCGCGCGGCTGGGCAAGATCGACTATGAGAAATTCCTCAAAAGCGGCGATCCCGATTTCACCTGGCGCATGCCGGACGACGAGTGGGACGCCATCGCACTGAACTACACGTCGGGCACCACCGGCAATCCCAAGGGCGTCGTCTATCATCACCGCGGGGCCGCCTTGATGTGCTACGGCAATGCGCTGGCCGGCACGATGGTGGAGCATCCCGTGCTGCTGTGGACGCTCCCCATGTTCCATTGCAACGGCTGGTGCATGCCCTGGTCGCTGTCGGCCGTGGCGGGCACCCATGTCTGCCTCAGATGGGTGCGCGCGCCGGCGATTTTCGAGGCCCTGGCCCAGCATGGCGTGACCCATCTGTGCGGCGCACCGATCGTGATGTCGACGCTGATCAATGCCACGGCGGAAGAACGCAAGAGTTTCCCGCAGAAGGTGCGCTTCATGGCGGCCGCGGCGCCGCCGCCCGAATCCGTCCTGGCGGCGATGGCGGAAGCCGGATTCGAAGTGGTGCATGTTTATGGCCTGACCGAGGTCTATGGCCCGGCCGTGGTCAATGAGTGGCACAAGGAATGGGATGCGCTGGATGCGGCGGCCCGCGCCGCCAGGAAGGCACGCCAAGGCGTGCGCTATGCGCCTTTGGAAGAACTGGCTGTGCTGGCCCCCAAGACGCTCAGGCCCGTGCCGGCCGACGGCAAGACCATCGGCGAGGTGATGTTCCGCGGCAATATCGTGATGCGGGGCTATTTAAAGAATCCCAAAGCCACCAAAGACGCGCTGAAAGGCGGCTGGTTTCATTCCGGCGACCTGGGGGTCATGTATCCGGATGGCTATATCCAGCTCAAGGACCGCAGCAAGGACATCATCATTTCCGGCGGCGAAAACATCTCCTCCATCGAGGTGGAAGACGCCATCGCCAAGCATCCCTCCGTGCTGTTCGTCGCGGTCGTGGCCAAGCCCGACCCCAAATGGGGCGAGCATCCTTGCGCCTTTGTCGAACTGCGCGCCGGCGCGGAAGTAAGCGAAATCGAGATTCTCGAATTCGCCCGCGGCAAGCTCGCCAAGTTCAAGCTGCCGCGCACCATCGTTTTTTCCGAACTGCCCAAAACGTCAACGGGCAAAATCCAGAAATTCGTGCTGCGCGAAAGGGCGAAGAGCTTGTGAGCATTCCCGGCGACGCCTGCCGCGGGGAAGAAGGAGGCTCAGTTGATAGTGCCTCTCAGCCGCTCGAGCTCGTCCTTGATTCGTAGTTTCTGTTTCTTGAGAGCGGCGACCCGCATCTCGTCCCAATCGGGATTGGCCATCTCGGATTCGATGATGTCCTGGATTTTCTTGTGCTGGTTGGACAGGTGGATGATATGTCCCTGCAGCGCCATGCATGCACCTCATCATTAGATTTCGGTTCGGCTGGCGCGCGCTTTGTGGCGTCCGCGCCTGGCAAAAAAAATTCAACCACCAAAGCCCGGTCCTGTCATCCCAAAAAAAGGATAGGAACCGAAACTCTTTGCCCTTGACTTAAGAAGTGCTAACGGGAGCCCCATGAATGACAGCGTAAACCCGAAAAGCAAATCGGAACGGTTGGTTATAGGCCTGTCGGGCGCGTCCGGCGTGGCCTATGGCATCCGCGCGCTGGAAGCCTCGCGGGAGTTGGGGATAGAATCGCATTTGGTGATGACCAAGCCAGCGGAAATGACCATTGGCTACGAAACCAAGCTTTCGCCCCGCCAGGTCGCTGCAAAGGCAGACTACAGCTATGCGATCAATGATATCGCAGCCCCAATTGCCAGTGGCAGCTTCAAGACCATGGGCATGTTGGTGGCGCCCTGCTCGGTACGTAGCATGAGCGAGATCGCGACCGGAGTTACAACCAGTCTGCTGACCCGCGCCGCGGACGTCATGCTGAAAGAGCGGCGGCCGCTGGTGTTGATGGTGCGCGAAACCCCGCTTCATTTGGGGCATCTGCGCTCCATGACGGCATTGGCGGAGATGGGCGCGATCATCCTGCCACCGGTGCCGGCCTTCTATGCGGAACCGCGCAACCTGTCGGATCTGGTGGATCAGATGGTCGGCCGGGCATTCGACCTGTTCGGTTATGATTGGCCCGATGTGAAGCGCTGGGGCGAAGAACTGACAAAAGGCCGACGGAAGAAAAAACAATGACTGGAGTCGTTGGCCCCGATGAGGTCGCCGCTCGCGCCAAGCTGGCCCAGCTGACGCAGGAACATCGCGACTTGGATGCGGCGATCGAGGCGCTGTCCCAGGCCGCCAATCCCGACCTGCTGCAGCTGTCGCGGCTGAAGAAGCGCAAGCTTCAGCTCAAGGACGAGATCACCGAAATCAATAACGGACTGCTGCCGGATATTATTGCCTGAACTTTGCTGTCATGCCCGCGCAAGCGGGTATGACAAATGTCAGACGGGCGCCAACTCACCCAGCCGCTTGCGGATCGCATCCAACGCGACAGACGGGTTGCCATTGTCAGGGCCACCGGCTTGCGCCATGTCGGGACGGCCGCCGCCGCCCTTGCCGCCCAGGGCCTCCGCCGCAGCCTTGACCAGATCGACCGCGCTGATGCGCGACGTCAGGTCATCGGTGACGCCGGCAACGATGGAGGCCTTGCCGTCGGCGGCCGCGACGAACGCGACCACGCCGGAGCCGACCTGCGACTTGGCGCCGTCAGCCAGGCTCTTGAGGTCCTTGGGCGAAACCCCTTCGACCAGGCGCAGCACGGTTTTGAGCCCGGCGATGGTTTCGCTCTCCTCGCCGCTCTTGGCAGGACCGGCCAGCGCCAGCTGCTTCTTGGCTTCGGCCAGTTCGCGCTCGAGCTTGCGGCGTTCCTCGGAAAGCTGCGCCACGCGGCCCGCCAGTTCACCGATCGGGGTCTTGATGGCAAAAGCTGTCTCGCGCGCGATTTCCGCCTGGCCTGACAGATAACGGCGGGCATGCTCGGATGTCAGCGCCTCGATACGGCGCACGCCCGCGGCCACCGCGCTTTCCGCCACGATGGTGAGAAGGCCGATGTCACCCAGGCGATGGACATGCGTGCCGCCGCAAAGTTCGACCGAATAGGCCTTTTCCGCGTCGAGATCGGCGCCCATGGAAAGCACGCGCACCTCGTCACCATACTTTTCGCCGAACAGGGCTTCGGCGCCCGCGGCGATGGCCTGATCGGTCGCCATCAGCCTTGTGGTGGTATCGGAATTCTGGCGGATCACGGCGTTGACCTGGGCCTCGACCTTTTCCAGCTCCTCTGGCGTCATCGGCTTGGGATGCGAAAAATCGAAGCGCAGGCGTTCCGCCGTCACCAGCGAGCCTTTCTGGCTGACATGGCTGCCCAGCACGCGCTTGAGCGCCGCATGCAACAGGTGGGTGGCGCTGTGATTGGCGCGGGTGGCGCGGCGGCGCTCGGAATCCACTTTCAGGTCCACCGCGTCGCCCGGCAGGAAACTGCCTTCGGTCACGCGCACGCTGTGGACATGCAGCGCGCCCAGCCATTTCTGGGTGTCGGTGACCTGACCCTTGGCCTTGGATGAGGTGATGTGCCCGGTATCGCCGGCCTGACCACCGGATTCGCCATAGAAAGGCGTCTGGTTGGTGACGATCTCGACTGCATCGCCGGCCTCGGCCGCCATCACCCGCCCGCCATCCTTGAAGATGGCCAGGATCTGGCCCTCGGCTTCCTCGGTATCATAGCCCAGGAATTCCGTGCGGCCGACTTCATCAAGCACCGCAAACCACTGCGCTTCGCTGGCCGCTTCGCCCGAGCCCGCCCAGGACGCGCGCGCCTCGGCCTTCTGCTTCTGCATCGCGGCCGAGAAGCCTTCGGTATCCACGCTGACGCCGCGGGCGCGCAACGACTCTTCGGTGAGATCGAGCGGGAAGCCATAGGTGTCGTAAAGCTTGAACGCGACTTCGCCCTGCAGGCGGTCGCCCTTCTTCAGGCCGACGCTTGCTTCATCCAGAAGCTTGAGACCGCGCGCCAGCGTCTCGCGGAAGCGGATTTCCTCCAGCTTCAAGGTTTCAGCGATCAGGGCTTCGTTGCGCTGCAATTCGGGGTAGGCCGAACCCATCTCCGCCACCAGCGCCGGCACCAACCGGTGCATCAGGGGATCCTTGGCGCCCAAGAGATGCGCATGGCGCATGCCGCGGCGCATGATCCGGCGCAACACATAGCCGCGGCCTTCATTCGACGGCAGCACGCCATCGGCGATCAGAAACGAGGTGGCGCGCAGGTGATCGGCAATGATGCGGTGGCTGAAAGTGGCCTCGCCCTGGCTCGCCACGCCGCTGGCCGATTCCGAGGCCGCGATCAGGTGACGGAACAGGTCCACGTCGTAATTGTTGGTGACGCCCTGCAGGATGGCGGCGATGCGCTCTAGCCCCATGCCGGTGTCGATGGAGGGCTTGGGCAGATCGAGGCGGGTGTTCTCGTCCACCTGCTCGAACTGCATGAAGACCAGGTTCCAGAATTCCAGAAACCGGTCGCCATCCTCGTCCGGCGAACCAGGCGGACCACCCGCAACAGACGGCCCCTGGTCGTAGAAGATTTCCGAGCAATAACCGCAAGGTCCCGTCGGCCCCATCGCCCAGAGATTGGAATGATGGCCGATGATCCGGTCGTCGGAGAAGCCGGCAATCTTCTTCCACAGCTGCCGCGCCTGGTCGTCGGTGTTGTAGACCGTGATCAGCAGCTTGTCCTTGGGCAGGCCCACCACCTTGGTGACGAAGTCCCAGGCGAAGGTGATGGCTTCTTCCTTGAAGTAATCGCCGAAGGAGAAGTTACCCAGCATCTCGAAGAAGGTGTGATGGCGGGCAGTATAGCCGACATTGTCCAGGTCGTTGTGCTTGCCGCCGGCGCGCACGCATTTCTGCACCGTGGTGGCGCGGCTATAGGGCCGCTTCTCCGCCCCGGTGAACAGGTTCTTGAACTGGACCATGCCCGCATTGGTGAACAGCAGGGTGGGGTCGTTGCGCGGTACCAGCGGCGAGGAGGACACCACGGTGTGGCCCCGTTCGGCGAAGAATTCGAGGAATCCGGAGCGGACGTCGGAAAGGCTTTTCATGGGATCAGGTTGTAACGGCTCTAAAAAACCTTGTCACGCATGGGTTTCTGCCGGGCCGCCACTCAAAAAACAGAAGGCGCCCCCCATTCACAAGAGGCGCCTTCTGCCGAGGAGTCGTGTCGGGCTGCGAACCCCGAAACGACGTTCTAGTGGCCTATTTCGAGGCCTAGTCTTCGTCCGCCTCGCCCTTTTCGGAGGCTTCCAGCACCAGGTTCTGGCCGATCTGGCCGGCATTGGCGCGAATGGCATGTTCGATCTTGTCGGCGATGTCGGAATTCTCGGCCAGGAAGGTCTTGGCGGCTTCGCGGCCCTGACCGATGCGCTGACCGTCATAGGAGTACCAGGAGCCCGACTTCTCCACGATTCCGGCCTTGACGCCCAGATCGACCAGCTCGCCGGTCTTGGACACGCCCTGGCCATACATGATGTCGAATTCGACCTGCTTGAAGGGCGGGGCGACCTTGTTCTTGACCACTTTCACGCGAGTCTGGTTGCCCACCACTTCGTCGCGGTCCTTGATTGCGCCGATGCGACGGATATCCAGACGCACCGAGGCATAGAATTTCAGGGCATTGCCGCCGGTGGTGGTTTCCGGATTGCCGAACATGACGCCGATCTTCATGCGGATCTGGTTGATGAAGATCACGATGGTGTTGGACTTGGAGATGGAGCCGGTGAGCTTGCGCAGGGCCTGGCTCATCAGGCGGGCCTGCAGGCCTGGCAATTGATCGCCCATCTCGCCTTCCAGTTCGGCTTTCGGGGTCAAAGCGGCAACCGAGTCGATCACGACAATGTCCACGCCGCCGGAGCGCACCAGCGTGTCGGTGATCTCCAGCGCCTGTTCGCCGGTGTCGGGCTGGGAGATCAGCAGTTCATCAATGTCCACGCCCAGCTTCCTGGCATAGACAGGATCCATCGCATGTTCGGCGTCCACATAGGCCGCAGTGCCGCCCTTCTTCTGGACTTCCGCCACCACATGCAGCGCCAGCGTGGTCTTGCCGGAGGATTCCGGACCATAGACTTCGATGACACGGCCGCGCGGCAGCCCGCCGATGCCCAGCGCGATATCCAGCCCAAGCGAGCCGGTGGAGACCGCGTCTGTCGCAACCCCAAGGTCGCGGCTGCCCAGCTTCATGACCGAGCCCTTGCCGAACGCCCGGTCGATCTGGCTGAGCGCGGCCTCGAGCGCCCGCTTGCGATCGTTATTCTGTTCCTTGCCCACTACCCGCAAAGCCGCCTGTGACATGCCGTGTCTCCCTCGGTTATTCCACAGCGCCCGCCGATCCCCAAGCGAATCCAGCATTGGTGTGAAGGCTCGAAGGTACACGGTTTGTTCTCTTTGACAAGCCGCTGGGTAAAGCATTGAAAATACGAAGCTATACTAGATATTGTTCTCCTAGTGTTCGCGCGTCCCAGGAAGCGGCGACGAGCCACTCGTTGAGCGGCATGCGCGAACGCTCAGGCATGGGTGCCGGCCATGGACGCGCTAAACCATCCTCATGATCACGTAGCCGATCACGGCCCAGAACATGAGCGTGGCCAGGAAAACCCAAAGCAACCCGTATTCGAAGGACGCTTTGCGTCCGTTGGAACTGTCGATCATCTTGGCCCCCAATCTGCCGAACTTAGTGTGGTGCCTTGGCGGCCAGATTCACGATCGAAAAGGCTGCGAGAGCCCCAAAAACGATGAACTGCAAAACTCTCCAACGCACGCCAGCCCCCCATTATTTTTCTAAATGTTTACGCAGTTTACGCGGGAAATGGAACTTGAGAAAAATTTAGGTGGCGCAAGGCATTGTGTGCGGCCGGGCATCACGCAGATCGGACTGAGCACAACCCCAGGTCACATTGCGAATGGCGCAAAACCAATGCGTGCCGCAATACAGCTTACACAGACCTTACAAAATCCGATTGACGGTTCCGGGCGCAACATTACACTTGGGTCAGGTTCGATTCTGCGTGGGCGAGCCAGATGGCGAGTTACCTGCTCTACATCGTTACTGGAGCTTTTCTGGCGTTGATGGCGGCGCGCCATCTGATCGTCCTCAAATCCACGTTGCCCAAGCCTGACAGCGGCCAGCCGCATCGCCCTGTTCTGCGCATGCCAGAGGGCAAACATCTGCATTGGGCGGAAGCCACGCTCGCGGGGGCGATCTTCCTGTTCGGTCTCTGGATGATGTTGACCGCCGGCCTGTTGTTCATCGCCAGCCTGCTGCATTCCTTCTGATAGCACGGGCCAGTTTGCCCTGCTCAGGACCAGCCGCTAACCTCCCGCGCCAACGAAAAGACCTTCGGGGAAATGCCATGAAATCGTTAGCCGCGGCCCTTGTCGCCGCGGGCCTTTTGATCGCGCTGCCGGCAGAGGCCAAGATCGACAAGGCGCCTTGGGGCGAAAGCACCGACCATCAGAAAGTAGACATCTATACGCTCACCAACACCCATGGCATGAGCGCGCGCATCACCAATTACGGCGCCTATTTGGTCAGCCTGAATGTGCCCGACAAGAACGGCAAGATGGCCGACGTGGTTCTGGGCTATGACACGCTCGACGGCTACAAAACCGGTACGACCTATGGCGCGGTGATCGGCCGCTTCGCCAACCGCATCGGCGGTGCCCAGTTCACGCTGGAAGGCAAGACCTATCACCTCAAGGCCAATGCCGGGCCCAACAACATCCATGGCGGCCCCATCGGCTTTTCCTACCACGTCTATAGCGCCACCCCGATGGACGGCCCTTCGCCGTCCCTGATCCTGCACATGGTCTCGCCTGACGGCGATCAGGGCTTTCCCGGCAATCTGGATTTCACCGTCACTTACACCCTGACGGCCAATAACGCGCTGAAGATCGAATACCGCGCCACCACCGACAAGCCGACGGTGCTCAATCCCACCAACCATTCCTATTTCAATTTGAAGGGCGCGGGGAATGGCGATGTGCTGAACCATCGCCTGCAGGTTTTCTCAGACGCGGTGACGCCGACGGACGCCAATCACATGGCCACGGGCGAAGTGATGAAAGTGTCAGGCACCGGTTTTGATTTCACCCGCCCCAAGCCCATCGGCAAGGACATCAACGGTCCCGATCCCGCCATCGTGGCGACGCCGGGCTATGACATCAACTTCATCGTGCGCGGTGCCATGGGCAAATTGCGTCCCGCCGCCCATGTGTTGGAGCCGGAGTCGGGACGGGTCATGGATGTCTGGACCACCCAGCCCGGTGTGCAGCTTTACCTGCCCAACAATGAGAAGCCGATGACCGGCAAGGGCGGGGCGCAATATATCAAGCGCGGCGCCTTCTGTCTGGAAACCCAGCACTTCGCCAATGCGCCC
>DASXHL010000081.1:0-40198 GCA_036488555.1 Rhizomicrobium sp. | reverse complement strand
CCAGGCGATGCGGGGCGAACGCACCGGCACGGTCTATAAGTTGGGCGACAGGATCGAAGTAAAGCTGGTGGAAGCCGCGCCCGTGACCGGGGGCTTGCGCTTCGAACCGGCTGAAACCGGGGCCGCGCGGCCCCATGGGCGGCATCCCCGGCCGGATAAAACGCGCCGCGTCAAGCCGAAAAGGCATTAGTTTCCATAAGCTTGCGGGCTTTGCCTTGACAGGCGAGGCGCTTTCCCCAATAACCCGCGCCTCTCGACGCTTCTTTGGAGTCCACCATGGCCAAGCCCACCACTGCCAAAATTCGCCTCAACAGCGAAGGCGGGACCGGCTTTTTCTATGTCACCAAGAAGAACACCCGCACCATGACCGAGAAGTTCTCGATCAAGAAGTATGACCCGGTGCTGCGCAAGCATGTCGAGTTCAAGGAAGGCAAGATCAAGTAAGTTTTTGATGCGCTACCGCTTCGCTGCTTGAGCGCTTCGCTTACTTGAAATAAAAGGCTAGCCTTCGCGCCGCCCATGCAGCGCGCCCTTTCCAGACTTTCCAGCGAAACATTCGACGTCCTGATCATCGGCGGCGGCGCCACCGGCGCTTTCACCGCGCGCGATGCCGCGTTGCGCGGGCTTTCCGTGGCGCTGGTGGAAGCCAAAGACTTCGCCTCCGCCACCAGCGCGCACAATTCCAAGCTGGCGCATGGCGGCCTGCGCTATCTGCGCAATCTGGAAATCTCCCTGGTGCGCGAGTCCCTGCGCGAACGGCTGGGGCTGATGCGGATGGCGCCGCATCTGGTCCGGCCGCTGTCCTTTCTTCTGCCGCTCTATCACGCTGGCATCGGCGAACGCGCCAAGCTCAAGGCGGGGCTGACGCTCTACGATCTTCTGTCTTACGACCGCAACCGGCTGGAAGATCCCGGCCAGCATCTGCCCGGCCATCGCTGGATCGCACCCAAAGCCGCGCTGGAGCGTGAACCGGTCCTCAAGGGCGACGGCTTTGAGGGCGCGTTCGAATATTACGACGCCCAGATGTACAGCCCCGAACGCATCGCGCTGGAAAACCTGATCGATGCCGATGCCCATGGCGCAGCGATCGCCAATTATGTGGCGGCTGAAAGGCTTCTTCTGCGTGACGGCAAAGTCGAAGGCGCCACCGTGCGCGATGCCATGACCGGCGCGCGCTTCGACATCTGTGCCCGGACGGTGCTGGTGGCGGCCGGCCCCTGGGCAGACCTGTTTCTGGAACAGGCGACCGGCAAATCGGCCGCACACAGGCTGATCCGCTCCAAGGGAATCCATCTGATGGTGCCGGAAATTGCCAAATCGGCGTTGACCATCGAGGCGGGCGGCGGCCATCTCTTTGCCCTGCCCTGGCGCGGCCACACCTTGCTTGCCACCACCGACACAGAATTCACCGATGCCCCGGAAACCGTGGCAGTGACGGAAAGCGATATCGGCGGTTTTCTCGCCACCTTCCGCAAATATCTGCCGTCCGTTTCCCTGCCGCGCGAGAGCGTGGAGTTCTTCTATGCCGGCTTGCGCCCCCTGGTCAGCGACGGTTCGAAAGACAGTTACAATGTCAGCCGTCGCGCCGAACTGGTGGACCATGGCAAGGAAGGCGCGATGGACGGGTTGTTTTCGGCGCTCGGTGGCAAATACACGACCTCCCGCGATCTCGCCGAAAAAGTCACCGACGCGCTGGTCGCCAGGCTGGGCAAAAAGGCGGCTCCCTGCACGACGGCAAGGACCGCGCTGCCGGGCGGGCGTTTCGACCGCTTCGACGACATGCTCCGCGGCTATCAGAAAACCTGGCCCGGGCTATCAGCCCTGCGCCATCTGGCCCATATGCTGGGCGCACGCTTGCCGCTCGCGCTCAAGGGCGCGCGTCTCACCGATCTGGTGCCGCTGAACAAAAGCGGTGACACACCGGCCCAGATCGCCTTTGCGCTGCGCGAGGAAATGGCGCTCACCCTGGAAGATGTGGTGATGCGGCGCACGGGCCTGGGCCAGTTCGGCAAACCCGCCCGCGAGGCTCTGGAGAAAGCAGCAAACCAGATGGCCACGCATCTGGGCTGGGACGACAGCAGGAAGGCCGCCGAAATCGAAAGCCTGGATAGGCTCTATAGGGCGGCTTGAACCATGAACTACCACCGATATTTTTTTGGCCGATGGCCAGGAGCGAGAAGCGATGTGGGCCGAGCGCCCATGAGCGACGAGCGGTCCGTAGCGGCAGCGTACGGACGCCAGTGGGCAAAAAAGGAGGTGGCATGACCGCTTTCGTCGTCTTCAACCCTAACTCTGGCGGCGGCAAGACCGGCCATGACTGGGAAGCCATCGAAGCGGCGCTGGAAAAGGTCTTCCCCCTGATGTCCTTCTTCGTCACCACCGCGCCGACCCAGGCCGCACGCATGGTGCGCGACGCGCTGCATGACGGCCATATGGAGATCATCGCGGTGGGTGGCGATGGCACCATCAATGAGGCGCTGAACGGCTTTTTCGAGCGTGGCGTTCCGGTATCGCCTGACGCGGTGTTCAGTTTCGTCCATAACGGCCATGACAGTGCGCTGTGCAGGAGGCTCGGCGTATTGCCGGGCTGGCGCGCGAGCGTCGCGCATCTTGCCCATGCCCGCATCCACAAGCGCGACCTCGGCCGCGTTGCCTGCCTCAGCGCAGAGGGCCTTCCGGTCACGCGCTATTTCCTGGGCTCTGCCAGCTTCGGCCTTTCCGCCTCGACCGCGCGCGCCGTCGGACGCGCCCGCATCGCGCGGCTGTTTGGTCATGGCTTTGCCACCGCACTGCATGGGCTGGCGGTCAGAGGTCGCTGGCGCGCGACGCGAATCCGGCTGATGAGCGAAGGCCAGGATGAGATCGCCGGCATCGCCAGCGTTTCGGTTTCGCCCAAGCAGGGCATGTTCGATATGCGCGTGCTGGACGGTCTGAACCACCCCGATCAGGCCCGCAGTTTCCGCACCACTCGGCTGACCGCCGCCCCCACGCTGGACACAAGCGCACCCGTGGATGTGGAGTGCGACGGCGAGGCAACAGGCGTGTTGCCGGCCACCTTCGAGATTGTTCCCGCCGCCATTAACCTTAGAATCTGATCGCCGCGGGCCGGCAGCTTTGCGCTAGAATATGCCCCATGAATCCATGGATTCGTTGGCGCGACGACGAGGCGCAAACCGAACCGGCCTGGCGCTGGCTGGCCGAGTGGGTCGCCATGCCGGCGCTTCTGGCGACACCGCCGCGTCCACTGGCCGATATGGGCGAGCCTTTATCGCGCCTGGATGAATCGGCAAGGAACAAATTCATCGCGCGACTGGGTGCAGAACGGGTGAGGCAGGATCTTGCCGCGCGCGCGCGCCATGCCGCATCGGGAACCGCCGATCGGCTGCGCGTGCGCACCGGCGATCTTTCCCGCCTGCCGGATGCGGTGCTCTATCCCAAAAATTCCGAGGATGTGTTGGCGCTCCTTGCGCTCTGCGCCCGGGCCGATATCGCGGTGTCGCCGTTCGGGAGCGGCAGCGGCTCCGGCGCCCTGCCTGAACGCGGAGCACATGCCGCACTGGTCAGTTTCGATCTGTCCGCTCTGTCGCATTTGATTTCGGTAGACACCATGTCGGGCCTGGCGCGTGCCGAAGCCGGGATCACAGCCGAGGATCTCGCACGCCAGCTTGCGGCGCACGGCATGATGCTGAAAGGCGAAATCGCAGGAAGCCTGGGCGGCTATATCGCCTGCAACCATCATGTCCCCTGGCTTCAGGCGACGAAGCTTGCGACGCCGCAAGGTTTGGTGGCGTCTGGGTCTGCGCCGGGATCGCAAGGCGCATTGGGGATCATCACCAGCGCCAGCATCCGCGTCCGGGCGCTGCCCGCCAAAATCGAATATCGCCGCTATCTGTTCGCGGATTTCGCCGGCGGACTGGCGGCGTTGCGCGAAGCCGAGCGTCAGGGGCTGGCCCGCGCGGGCGCATCCCTTTCGGATGCCGGCGAAACCCGTTTCCAGCTTCAGATGGAGCGGATCGGCCAGCATCCGACCTTTTCGCAATGGCTGGGTGAGCTTTACCGCCAGGTCCGGCGGTTCGACCGCGAGGCGGCCCTCCTCACCATCGGCTTTTGCGGCACCGAATCCGAAGCCGACGCCGCGCGCCGGCGCTTTGCTTCCCTGTCCAGAAGACTGGGCGCACTGACGCTGGGCGCCTGCACACCGCAAAAAAGTGATCACCGCGACATGCTGCTTGATCGTGGCCTGGCGCTGGACTGGTTTGAGACCACCACCCACTGGTCGAAACTGCCCGCCGTCTACTCGGCCATGCGCACCAGCCTCGACCGCACAATGCGTGCCCAGGCGCCGCGCAATGGCGCGCATGGCCAGGTCCTGGCGCGCGTCAGCGACGCAACCCATGAAGGCGCGAAGCTGCGTTTCACCATCATCTTTCCCCGCCTGCTGGGCAGCGACGTAGTCCAGGCCGAGATCATCCGCGAGGCGGCGTTCAAGGCGCTCGCCGAATTCGCCAGCCCGGACGGCCCGCTGGAAGAACAGCTGCGGGCGGCGATCAGGCAGACGCTCGATCCCAAGGCGATACTCAATCCGGGCAAGCTTTAAGCGGCGTCCAGCGCCGCTTTCACGGCTTTCGCCGCCCGCGCCACCGCCTCATGGGCCTCCGGCAGCACCGTCTGCAGATAGATGAAGCAGTGCACCATGTCAGGATAATCGGCGATGGTGACCTTCACGCCCGCGGCCTTCAGCTTTTCGGCATAGGCGAGGCCTTCGTCATGCAGCGGATCATACCCACCCAGCATCACAAAGGCCGGCGGCAGGCCGCTGAAATCCTTGGCGCGCAAGGGCGATACCTTTGGTGAATTGCGGTCGCTGCCCGGCGGCAGATAAAGGGAGCTGAAATATTCGATGGCCCTGCGTTCCAGGAAATAGCCGACCGCGAATTCGGCGAGCGATGCGGTTTCCCCGCCCACCTGGGTATTGGGGAACAGCAGCATCTGATAGGCGATCCTGAGTTTGGTTTTGCCGCGCGCCTGCTGTGTGATGATAGCCGCCAGCATGCCGCCGGCACTGTCGCCGCCGATGGCGATACGCCCGCCATCCACGCCCAGTTGCGCGGCATCCGCCTCGATCCACTGAAGCGCGGCCATGGCATCGTCCACTGCGGCCGGCCAGGGATGTTCTGGCGCCAGGCGGTAATCCACCGCAATAACCTTGAAGCCCCCTTCGGCCGCGAACAGCCGGCACAGGCCGTCATGACTCTCCAGGCTGCCGACAACAAAGCCGCCCCCATGGAAATAGATCAGGGTCGGCTGCGGCCCGGCCGTGGCGACGGGCGCATAAGCGCGGGCGCGAATCTCACCACTCGGACCGGGGATTGTGAAGTTCTCGACTTTGCCCACCGGCACATCCTTGGGGCCGGTCAATTGCATCAAGCCGGCGAAGGACTGGCGCGCCATGGCAGGTGGCACCTCCCAGGCTTTCGGGCGCGGGATCGCGGCCGCCTTGTCGAGAAAGGCTTTCACCAATGGATCGAGAGGCATGGAGGTCCCTGAACTCTTTCAGGGATGCTAACTCATTTTGCGGAACTTTAGACCAGAGACTAGTGGATGCTGATATGGGCGTCGGGGTCGACGCGGCCGGAATTGATGTCACCCAGCAGGATCAGCATCAGGAACCAGAACTGGGCCCGGTCATGCGCGCCTTCCGCTTCGAGCGTCACAACCGCGCGGCTGGCATATTCGCAGGCCCGATTGCCGTGTTCGGCGGCAAGATCGGACGCAAGACGGTAAAGGTCCCCGGTCGTCATCGTCATGGACGAAAGCATGACAGGCAGCGGTGAATAGGGGCTTAAGCGAATATTTATTCCATATTTACATAGGGTTGCGCTGGAACTACACGATGGGATCGTGATTTGCTATATACCCCAGCCAACAAGCGTGGATTTGGACGTGAGCGGCAAAAGCATCCTTCTGATCGTCGGCGGCGGCATCGCGGCGTACAAGTCCCTGGAGCTGGTGCGGCGGCTCTTGGAGCGCGGAATCAAGACCCGCGCTATCCTGACCAGGGCGGGTGCAGAGTTCATCACCCCGCTGTCCCTTTCGGCTTTGACTGCCGAGAAGGTTTATACTGACCTTTTCAGCCTCACCGACGAAGCCGAAATGGGTCATATCGAGCTGTCGCGCAGCGCCGATCTGGTGGTGGTGGCGCCGGCCACCGCCGATCTGATGGCCAAGATGGCAAACGGCCTGGCCAATGACCTGGCCTCTACCACCCTGCTCGCCACCGACAAGAGAGTGCTGATGGCACCAGCCATGAATGTGCGGATGTGGGAGAGCGCGAGCGTGCGCCGCAACCGCGCCCTGCTGGAAAAGGACGGCGTGCTGTTCGTCGGGCCGAATGACGGCGAGATGGCCTGCGGCGAATACGGTCCTGGTCGAATGGCCGAGCCCTTGGAGATCGTGGCGGCGGTCGAAAAGGCGCTGGGTGCAACGGGCCGCCTGAAGGGCGTGAAAGCACTGGTGACCGCGGGCCCCACCCGCGAGCCGGTCGATCCGGTGCGATTCCTTGGCAATCATTCCAGCGGCAAGCAGGGCTATGCCATCGCCGAGGCGCTGGCGCGCGCCGGCGCCGACACCACGCTGATCTCGGGCCCTGTCGAACTGGCAGCGCCCGGCGGGGTGAAGCTGATCCGCGTGGTCACCGCGCAGGAGATGCTGGCGGCCTGTGAAGCAGCCCTTCCCGCCGATGTGCTGGTGATGGCTGCCGCCGTTGCCGACTGGCGGCCCGACATCGCCGCCAATTCCAAGATCAAGAAGTCGGCAGACCGCGTGCCGCTGATCAAGCTGGTGGAGAACCCGGATATCCTCGCCACCATCGCGCAAGGGCCGCGTCGCCCACGGCTGGTGATCGGCTTTGCGGCGGAAACCGATGATGTGGTCGCCAATGCGGTCGCCAAGCGGACGCGCAAGGGCGTGGACTGGATCATCGCCAATGACGTCTCCGGCGACGTGATGGGTGGCGACAGAAACCGCATCCACCTGATCAGTGAAAGTGGAATGGAAAACTGGCCGGACATGACAAAAACCGAAGTGGGGGCCCGTTTGGCAGAGCGTATTGCGGAAAAATTGAAAGGCCAGGCAGCATGAGCAACCGCATGAAAGTCGGGATCAAACGACTGCCGCACGCGTCCGACCTTCCCCTGCCCCATTACGCCACTGCCGGCTCGGCGGGGCTTGATCTTCTGGCGGCGGTGGACGAACCCATCGAGCTTTTGCCCGGCCAGCGCATGGCGGTGCCCACCGGCATCGCCATCGAACTTCCCCTGGGCGTGGAGGCGCAGGTGCGCCCGCGCTCCGGCCTCGCCCTCAATCACGGCATCACCTGCCTGAACGCGCCGGGCACCATCGACAGCGACTATCGCGGCGAGATCAAGGCCATCCTGATCAATCATGGCGACCGGGTCTTTGTGATCACCCGCGGCCACAAGATCGCCCAGATGGTGATCGCCCGCCACGAACAGGCCGAACTCGTCGAGGTGGAGGCGCTCTCCGACAGCGCGCGCGGCGCCGGCGGCTTTGGATCGACCGGCATGACGGTGAAAACGTAATGCTGAAACTGTCACGCAAGACGCTTCTGGCGCTGGAGGCGGTGATCGACATCGCCTTCAATGCGCGGCCCGAGCCGGTGCAGGCCAAGGAGATCACTGCCCGCCAGGGTGTGCCGCAGCGCTATCTGGAACAGGTGATGCAGCAGCTGGTGCGCGCCGGCATCCTGAAAGGCGTGCGCGGCCCCCGTGGCGGCTATCGCCTGGCGCGGGAACGCCGTCGTATTTCGGTGGGCGATGTGGTACGCGTGGCGGAGAGCATCGAGGACGAGGAAGAAAAGCAAACGCCGCGCTCTGACCTTGGTCAGCGCATCGTCGCCCCCTTTGTGGCCACCCTGCAGGACGAGTTAATGACAAGGCTGGATTCGGTCTCGATCGAAGAACTGTGCCAGCGTGCCCGACACGCGGGTGTCGACATTGATTTGGAAACTGGCGCCGATTTCACAATCTAGAGGAACGACAGATGCAACAGGGAAAGCCCGGCCGCGGCCGCGTCTATGACTCGATCACCGAAACCATCGGCGACACGCCGCTGGTGCGGCTGAACCGCATGCCCCGGGAAGGCGGCGTCAAGGCCGACATCCTGCTGAAGCTCGAATTCTTCAATCCGCTCGCGTCCGTGAAAGACCGCATCGGCGTGAACATGATCGAGGCGATGGAGAAGCAGGGCATCATCTCCCCCGGCAAGAATGTGCTGATCGAGCCGACCTCCGGCAACACCGGCATCGCGCTGGCCTTCGTCGCCGCCGCCAAGGGCTACAGGCTGATTCTGGTGATGCCCGAAAGCATGTCGCTGGAACGGCGCAAGATGCTGATGATCCTGGGCGCACAGATCGAGCTGACCGAAGCCGCCAAGGGCATGAAGGGCGCCATCGCCCGCGCCCATGAACTGGTGGCGGAACATCCCGGCGCAGTGATCCCGCAGCAGTTCGAGAACCCCGCCAACCCCGAAATCCATCGCCAGACCACGGCGGAGGAAATCTGGAACGATACCGACGGCAAGGTGGACATCGTGATCTCGGGCGTGGGCACCGGCGGCACTATCACCGGGGTTGGCCAGGTGCTGAAGGACAGGAAGCCTTCGGTCAAGATGATCGCCCTGGAGCCGGAAGACAGCCCCGTTCTGTCAGGTGGCGCGCCCGGCCCGCACAAGATTCAGGGCATCGGCGCGGGCTTCGTGCCGGCCATCCTGGACCGCAAGGTGATCGACGAGGTCATCACCATCTCCAACGAGACGGCGCTGGAGACGGCGCGGCGTGCGGCGCGGGAGGAAGGCATCCCGGTCGGCATCTCGTCGGGTGCTGCCATCGCGGCGGCGCTGGAGGTGGGCGCGCGGCCGGAAAATGCCGGCAAGACCATCGTGGCGGTCATTCCGTCGTTTGCGGAACGTTATCTGTCGACGGCGCTATTCGAGGGCCTGTAACAGATCTGGCCGGTCCGTGCAGATCGCGTCCAGACCCTTCAATCGTTCCATGTCGTCGCGACGGTTGACGGTCCAGGCGCCGATCTTCAGCCCGCGTTGGCGCGCGTAAGCGACATTTTCCTGCGTCGCGTCAGGGAAGTTGGGAAACCAGCCCTGCGCGCCGGCGCCCGCGATCATGTCGATCACCGGCCGTGCGTCGCCGTGCAGTCTGTCGGTGGTGAACCAGCAGACGGCCGAAGCGCTGCGTTCGCGGATGCGCATCAGCGAACGCCAGTCGAAGCCGACGAAGATCACATTGGTGAGAAAGTCTGCCCCCCGGATCACGTCCAACGCCGCATCGGCCAGTACGAGCGGATCGGCACTGTCTTCGCCCGCGTTGCATTTCAGTTCCACGAACAGCAGAAAGCGCTGGCTCGCACCTTTGGCCAACATCACCACTTCTTCCAATGCCGGCACAGCCGCGTGCATCGGCTTGAGCAGGGAATGTTTCAGCGCATAATCACTGCCTGGCCGCGTCGCACCGACATCGAACTGTCGCAACTCGGCCAAGGTGAGGTCCTTGATACGCGGTCCTGGCTCCGTCAGCCACACGCCGCTTTTACGCGCCACATCCTTCATCAGCCGAAAGTCGTGATGCACCATCACGATGCCATCACGGGAAAGCTGCACATCCAGCTCCACGCCATCACAGCCGCGCGCCAGCGCATCGGCGAATGCAGCGCGCGTGTTCTCCGGCATCAGCTGGGCGCCGCCGCGATGGGCGATGTTCATGGCTGTCATGTCGAAAAGCTAGAACACGGATGCGCTTCAGCACCAGCCCTGTGACTTTTGCGTCACCTGTTTCAACAATGACATTCTTCAAGGGCGTCGCCGCAATTGACTGGACCGGCCCACGGGCGTACTCAGATCGCGATCGGGCAACGCCGCCCGCACCAGCCAGGGAGGGAAAGATGTTCCACAGCGCAACACACCGATCCGTCCCGAGTGGCGGCACCATCACCAGAACCCGTACGGCCTAGCAACAGGACTTTCCTGCTGTTCGACCTTTCCGGGGCCTGCTCGCGCCCCGCGAAGGGGTTTTCGTCCGTTCATTTCTGTGAAGCCCATGACACCTGACCTGACATCACCTGGCCCGCTGATTTCCGGCCGCCGACACCATGCCTTCCTGGCCGAAGCGCGCGAACTGTTGCGGCTGGCCGTGCCGCTGGCGGCCACCCAGCTGGCGCAGATGATCATCCTGGCCACCGACACGGTGATGCTGGGCCATTTCGACAAGGAGGCGCTGGCGGCCGCGGCCCTGGGCAACACCGTCTATTTTCTTGTCTGGCTTCTGGGCAGTGGCATGCCCATGGCGGTGTCGCCAGTGATCGCCCATGTCCAGGGCCGCCACAGCGCCTCTTTGAAGCCGCGCGACCGGCGTGAAGTACGCATCGCCGTGCGCATGGGCCTGTGGTCGGTGGCGATGTCGTCGCTCCCCCTCTTGAGCGTACTGGTCTTCACCCGGCCCATCCTGCTGATGCTGGGTCAGCAACCCAAGCTGGCTGCGGATGCCGCCGTTTTCATCTCGGGACTGGCCTGGGGCCTGCCCTTTGCGCTGGGCTTTCAGGTGCTGCGCAGTTTCTCCACCGCTCTCTCGCGCGCAGTGCCGCCGCTGACAGTGATGGGCTTTGCGATCCTGTGGAATGCCTGCGGCGATTATGGTCTGATCTTCGGGAATTTCGGCCTGCCCCGGCTGGGTCTGTTCGGGTCGGGTTTGGCCAGCGCCAGCTCCAACATTTTCAGCTTTGTGATGATGCTGGCGATCTCGCTCGGTGTCCCGGCGCTCAGGCGCTATCACATCCTGCACCGGCTCTGGCGCCCCGCATGGCACTGCTTTGCCGAACTGTTCCGTCTGGGGCTGCCGATCGGCATGACCATGATGTTCGAAGTGGCGCTGTTCAACGCCGCGGCGCTGGCCATGGGCACCTTCGGCGTCGCGACGCTCGCCGCGCATCAGATCGCCATCACCATTCCCTCCCTCACCTTTATGGTGCCGCTGGGCATCGGCCTGGCCGCAACGGTGCGCGTGGGTTTGGCGGCGGGCGCTGGCGATCGTGTCGCGGCCCGGCGCGCCGGCTTCACGGCCATCGCCATCGGCGCGGCTTTCATGTGCATGACCGCGCTGGTGCTGGTGGTATGGCCACTTCAGATCGCCACCCTCTGGCTGCCAGACAGCGCCGCCAATCGTGACGTGCTGGCGCTGGCCGTCACCTTCCTTCACGTCGCCGCCGCCTTCCAGCTGGTGGATGGCATCCAGGTCACGGCATCGATGAGTCTGCGTGGCTTGAAGGATGCGCGCGGGCCGATGTGGATCGCGGGTGCCTCCTATTGGCTGGCCGGCGCACCCATGTGCCTGTGGCTGGGGTTTGGCACGGGCCTGAAAGGTTTTGGCATCTGGCTGGGTCTGGCCTTCGGACTGCTGGTCGCCGCCATCACCCTCACCACACGCTTCGCGCTTCTATCGAAAAGACCGCTCCCGCCCCACGCGAGTTGACACATCCTCGGGCGCCGCCCGACAGTGCGAATGTTGAAGGGGAGTTAACTTATGAAGGCGACAGCCACCCGCATCCGCTGGCGGGTCATGTTCCTGGTGTTCCTGATCGTGACCGTCAGCTATCTGGACAGGACCAACCTGTCGGTCGCGGCGCCCACCCTGCAACGCCAGCTGCATCTCACCCCGACCCAGCTCGGCCTGATCCTGAGCGCATTTTCCTGGGCCTATGCGGCGGCGCAGATCCCGGCGGGCCTGGTGGCCTCCTGGCTCAGGCCGCGCCGCACCTACCTCTTCGCGTTGTGGCTGTGGTGTATCCTGCTTGCGCTTACGACCACGGCGACGTCTTTCGGGGCCTGGATCGCATTTCGCATCCCCTTCGGCCTGGCCGAGGCCATCACCTGGCCGGCGGCGTCGATCCTGCTCAGCCGCTGGTTTCCGCGCCTGGAATATTCGCAGGCCATGTCATTGCAGAATCTCGGCCTGGTGGTGGGCGCGGCCGTCGCTCCGCCGATCGTCGCCTTCATCATCGCTTTCTGGAGCTGGCAGGCGGCCTTCATCGTCACCGGCCTGTTCGCGGGCCTGCTGGGCACGTTTTTCTATTTCTACACCCGTGACGATCCGGCCGATGACACCCGCGTCTCACGGGAAGAACTGGAGTGGATCAAGCACGACCAGACACATGAAGAGCCGGGGCGCGCGCCCAAGGGCCTCATCTGGACCTTGCTGTGCTGCCCGTCATTGTGGGCGGTGGGGATGGCCAATTTCGGCTTGGACTTCATCAATTTCATGTTCCTCACCTGGTATCCCACCTATCTGACCGAGACCTATCACATGTCGCTCGGCCGCATGGGCGTGATGGCAATGGAGCCCTATGTGCTGGGCGTGATTGCGGTCCTGGGCGCAGGCCGGCTGGTGCGCTGGATGTGCGACCGCGGCATGGATTCGGTGGCGGCGCGGCGGATTGTGATCTTCGCCGGTCTGCTTTTGGGCACGCTGGCGCTGTTTGCGACCATTGCCACTTCCAACCTCTATGCCTCGGTCACCGCCATGTCGCTGGGCTATGCCTTTGTGATGTCGATCCTGGGACCGATGTGGTCCACCCCGGCCGAGATCGCAGGCAGCCAGGGTGTCGGATTCGCCAGCGGTTTCGTCAATTTCGTCGGCAATGTCGGTGGTATCGGCTCGCCCATCCTCATGGGCGTGGTGTTCGAGCGTTTCCACTCCTTCACCCCCGCCATCCTGATATCGGCGGGCGTCACACTGTTGTGCGGCTTGTTGTTTCTCGCTTTCTATCGTGTGCACACGGACAGGCAAGCGGTCATCGCGTTTCTGGCGCCTTAATTGTCTATATCCGCCATAGCACCAGGATCAGCGCGGCGGCGATCGGAGAGACGAGCAACACCACCGTCATGCGCCTCCGGAGCATTTTCGAGCAATCACCGGTAGCGCCAAGAATACGCGGCGATACGGCGAAGAAAATGCGACCAAGAATTAATGATGGCGCGCCAGAACCAGCAAGATTGCAACAATCACAAACGCCAGAATCACAACTGCGGCGCGCCAGGGCCGGCTCTGACGCTCCTGCTCGGCGGCGATGGCGCGCGCGGTATCGGGGTGAAGCCGCACCCCGCCTTCGGCCACCATCTGGGACAGTTCTTCCGCATTCTTGACCAGCTGCGGCAGATCCTGGGCGAGCTTGCCCAGCGCGCCGAAAGTCTCGCCGGCGCGGCTGAGCGCGGCTTCCGGGCCCATATTCTCGCTCATCCATTTCTCGGCCACGGGACGCGCCGCCTCCCAGATGTCGAAATCGGGATCGAGGCCGCGGGCTACCCCCTCGACGACCACCATGGTTTTCTGCAGGAGCACCAGCTGCGGCTGGGCCTGCATGTCGAAGCGCCGGGTGGTCTCGAAAAGCTGTGACAGAAGCCGGGCGATGGAAACATCGCGGGCGCTGCGCCCGAAGATCGGCTCGCCGATGGCGCGCAGAGCCTGCGCGAAGGTTTCGACCGGATGCTGCGGCGGCACGAAGGCGAATTCATAGTGCAGCTCCGCTACCTTGCGGTAATCACGCTGCAGGAAGCCGGCCAGGGTGCCGGCCATGAAGCGGCGCATGCCTGCATCGAGCCGTCCCATGATGCCGAAATCCACCGCCACCAACCGGCCTCGTTCGTCGATGAAGAGATTACCGGGATGCATGTCGGCATGAAAGAAACCGTCGCGCAGCGCCTGGGTGAGAAAGCTGCGCATCAACAGGACGGCCACGGCACGCGGGTCACGACCGGCAGCGGCGATGGCCGAAGGCTCGCGCACCGACACCCCGTCAATCCACTCGCTGGTCAGCACGGTCTGCCCGGTGCGGCTCCAGTCGATATGCGGCACGCGGAACTGTTCCTCGCCACGCGTGCGCTCATAAAGCTCCGATGCCGCGGCCGCTTCCATCCGCAGATCGAGCTCCAGCGCCACCGACTGTGCAAACGTCTCGACCACCGCGGTCAGGCGCAGCCGCCGTCCCTCTGCCGACAGGCGTTCGCCGACACGGGCAAACAGCGCCAAAGCCTCCAGATCGCGGGCGAAATCCTCGCGCACATGTGGGCGCAGGATCTTTACGGCCACCGCGACCTGTGGATTGTCACTGGTCTGTGCCCGATGCACCTGGGCGATGGAGGCGGCCGCCAGCGGAGCGTCGAAGCTTGAGAACAGAGCTTCCACCGGCTTGCCGAAGGCGCGCGCGATCTCGGCGCGCGCCTGGGCGTCCGAGAAAGGCGGCAGCCGGTCCTGGAGATGCTCCAGCGAGCGGGCCATCTCGACGCCCACGATGTCAGGCCGCGTCGCCAGCATCTGACCGAGCTTGATATAGGCGGGGCCAAGTTTTTCCAGCGCGCGGCTGAGGCGTGCGCCCGCATCCGCGCGCTGGCTGCGGAACGCCAGCGCCGGCCCAAACAGCAGGCAAGCGGCATGCAGAAGCCGGAACGAACTGG
The DNA here is from genome assembly GCA_036488555.1 of Rhizomicrobium sp. Taxonomy (GTDB): domain Bacteria; phylum Pseudomonadota; class Alphaproteobacteria; order Micropepsales; family Micropepsaceae; genus Rhizomicrobium. The sequence goes on along the minus strand of DASXHL010000081.1, from coordinate 25,666 downwards.
CCAGAGATCGCATCAAAGACGCCAGGCCGAATGCATGGCGGCGATGCCACCCGACAGGTTCCTGACCTTCACCTGCTCCAGCCCGGCATCGGCGATCATCTGGGCGAACTTCGCCTGCGGCGGGAAGCGGCGGATGCTTTCGGCAAGATAGCGGTAGGAGTCTTCGTCCTTGGCCACCAACCCGCCGATCTTGGGCATCAGCTTGAAGGAATAGGCGTCGTAGAGCGCATCCAGCCCCGGCACTTCGACCTTGGAGAATTCCAGGCAGAGGAAACGGCCGCCGGGTTTCAAGACCCGCCGCGCCTCGGCCAGCGCCTTGTCGATATGGGTGACGTTGCGGATGCCAAAGGCGATGGTATAGGCGTCGAAGGAGGCATCCGGAAACGGCAGGCTCTCGGCATTGCCACAGACCCATTCGATCGCGGTTTCGCCCTTTTCTTGCGCCCGTCGCCGGCCCTCGCCCAGCATATCGGCGTTGATGTCGCAGACCGTGACAGCCGCTTCCCGGCCCCCCCTCTCATTTTTTCTGGCGCGCGCCATCTCCACGATGCGGAAAGCGATGTCGCCGGTGCCTCCGGCCACGTCCAGCACCGCCCAGCCTGGTTGAGGGTTCAGCCATTCCACCATCGCGTCCTTCCAGATCCGGTGGACGCCCGCGCTCATCAGGTCGTTCATCAGGTCATAGCGCGCGGCGACAGACGAGAAGACCTCCTTGACCAGGCCTTCCTTCTCGCCTTCCGGCACGGTGCGGAATCCAAAACTGGCGGTTTTCTCCGTCATGGCCGGAACATAGCCGCCCCTTGCTTCCGAGGCTACCGCCTTGCCCTCAAGTAGCGAAGCGATAGGGCATGCCAAAATGCCCGCGACTATTTATATACCGGTCCTCAAGTAGCGAAGCGGCAGGACATCCAAAGGCCCATGCCTGAACTCCCCGAAGTCGAGACCGTACGCCTGGGCCTCGCCCCCGCCATGGAAGGTTACACGCTGACCCAAGTGGAGACCCGGCGCGGGGACCTGCGCGTGCCCTTTCCGAAGGACTTCGCCGCCCGTCTCCGGGGCCGGAAAGTCAAACATCTGCGCCGTCGCGCCAAATACATCCTGGCCGATCTCGACAGCGGCGAGACCCTGGTGATCCATCTGGGCATGTCGGGGCGCATGAGCGTTTATGCAGCAGGATCACAGCGCAAGCTGGGCAATTATGTGTATGACACCCCGCCCGATGGCGCGGGCGACGGCAAGCATGACCATGTGGTGTTCGAGACCGATGCGCCCGCGCGCATCATCTTCAACGACCATCGCCGTTTCGGGCTGATGACTCTGGTCGATACCGCGCGTCTGGAAGACGACAAGATCTTCAAGGACATTGGCATCGAGCCGCTGTCGGACGGTTTCAGCACCGACTATCTGGCCAAGGCTCTGGAGGGCAAGAAAACGCCCATCAAGGCGGCGCTGCTGGACCAGCGGGTGGTGGCGGGACTGGGCAACATTTATGTCTGCGAGGCGCTGTTCCGTGCCGGCATCTCACCCAAGCGGCTGGCCGGCTCGCTCAAGCGAGAACGCATCGGCCCTCTGGTCGCGGCCATCAAGAAGGTCTTGAAAGACGCCATCGCCGCCGGGGGATCAACCCTACGCGATCACGCCCAGGCCACCGGCGATCCCGGCAATTTCCAGCACCATTTTCTGGTCTATGGTCGTGAGGGACTGCCTTGTAAAAACCCGGCCTCAAGCAGCGCAGCGGTAGGCCATAAAAGAAGTTGCCCTGGGACGGTGAAGCGCATTGTCCAATCCGGCCGTTCCACCTTTTACTGTCCTAAGTGTCAAAGCTGATCCCGGCTTTCTTCCCCCGCGGCGCCAAGCGCACATCGCGGGGGGAAGATGTCGCAGCAAGGTGTTTGCGGAACGCAATCCCGAGCTGCGACAGATGGGGGATGAAAGAAAGCGAGGCGGCCATGAGCAACATCAAAACCGAAGTGACCGGTCCAGTCGGCATCGCCACCCTGAACCGGCCCGAGGCGCTGAATGCGCTGAACACCGCCCTGCTCAATGAGCTGGCGGACGCGCTGGAGGCCTGGGACCGCGGCACCGAGGTCCGTTGCATGATCGTCACCGGCAGCGAACGCGCCTTTGCCGCCGGCGCCGACATCAAGGAGATGGCGCCCAAGAGCTTTTCCGAGATGTACCGGGAAAATCTGTTCGGCGATCAGTTCGACCGCATTGCCCGCATCCGCAAACCCGTCATCGCGGCGGTGGCCGGCCATGCCCTGGGCGGCGGCTGCGAACTGGCGTTGGCCTGCGACTTTGTCATCGCCGCTGACACTGCCAAGTTCGGCCAGCCGGAAGTCACGCTGGGCGTCATGCCCGGCCTGGGCGGCAGCCAGCGGCTGACCCGCATCGTAGGCAAGTCCAAGGCGATGGATCTGTGCCTGACAGGCCGGATCATGGACGCGGCCGAGGCGGAGGCCAGCGGCCTGGCCGCCCGGGTGGTGCCGGCCGACATGCTGATGGCCGAGGCGCTGAAGACCGCCTCGAGGATCGCCGCCCAATCCTCGCCCGCCACCCAGATGGTCAAGGAAGCGGTCAACCGGGCCTATGAAACCACTTTGGCCGAGGGGCTCCGTTTCGAGCGCCGGCTGTTCCACGCCATGTTTGCCACGCATGACCAGAAAGAGGGCATGGCGGCCTTTGCCGAAAAGCGCAAACCCGGTTTTAGGGACGAATAGCTCCAAGACGGGCCCGGTTTTGTTTGACCGGGGACCTCCCAAGGGGTATATGCGCGCCTCTTTTCGGCAAACTCCAAGGACTGAAGATGCCCAATATCGCCTCCGCCAAGAAGCGTGTCCGCACCACCGCCAAGCGCACCGCCATCAATACGGCGCGCAAGACCCGGGTGCGCGGCTTCATCCGGAAGGTCGAGGAGGCTATCACCTCCGGCGACAAGAAGGCCGCACTGGCGGCCCTGAAAGCGGCGGAGCCGGAAATCATGCGCGGCGTTTCCAAGGGGGTGCTGCACAAGAATACGGGCGCCAGGAAAGTGTCACGCCTGACCAAGCGCGTCGCAAAACTGACAAAATAACGAACCGACTGGAATCCTTCGGGAATTCAAGTCTAGAACAAGGCTCGGTGCAGCATCCGGGCCTTTTTTATTTGTCAGTATGCTGATTGTCCGCAAAAAGCCATATTTCGGCGCCGCAACACGGACCGCTTGAAGCCTAAGTGACTGATTCAAAAAAGTTTGATCACAAAACTACTTTTTCCGTATACGTCACAATGTCTTAGGTGAGTTCACAAAAGCGAAAAAAAATTCGAATCAGGCTGTGCGTTCTCAATTTGGTCTCTTGTTCGCGACCTTCCGCTGAGCGTATCTTAACCAACGGACGGGGCGGACACCGAATATGTCGAAGACTTCAATAAGTAAAAAGAAAGTATTCGACAACTCGCTCGGCGACACTGTACGTATCCGACAGTCTAGAAACCCCTGAATTCCGCAAATTATGACGCTTTTATGCTGGGTGAAAATCCCGGCAGTTCCAGAATTGTCTCTAAGGTCTTGCCATGCCCCCACACTCTTCTTTCGACTATGCCGGCGACATCAGCGCCACAGAGGCCTGGGACAGGCTCAGGAATGACCCCAAGGCCCAGCTCCTGGACGTTCGCACGGTTGCCGAGTGGAACTTTGTCGGCCTGCCCGATCTCTCCACCATCGGTCGCAGGCTCCATTGCGTGGAATGGCAGAGCTTTCCCAGCGGTGCGCAGAACCCCGGCTTTGTCGCCGAGGTATCCAAGACGCTGGGCGATACCGGTGCACAGGTCATGGTGATCTGCCGCTCGGGCGCGCGTTCGCGCGCCGCGGCCATCGCACTGACCCAGGCCGGTTTCACCCAGGCATTCAACATTGCGGGCGGATTCGAGGGCGATGCCGACGCCAAGGGGCATCGGGGCAACATCACGGGATGGAAGGCCGGGGGCCTTCCCTGGAGGCAGGGCTGACAAGACAGCATGGCTTACCCGGACGGGAACACCTGCCGGCACAACAGACAGACAGATGGGTTCAAAAGAAATGGTGCAAGTTGGAAAATCACTGCCGGATTGGCGGGCGGCCTGGACACAAGTGCGTGAGCGCATGCGGCGCGAGCTTGGCGATCCGGTGTTCGAGGCCTGGATCGGGCCGCTGAATCTGGAATCCTTCGAGCGCGACGAACTCAAGATTGGCGCCGCCAAGCCCTTTGTGCGCAACTGGGTGGCCAACCATTATGTGACCCGTATCGAAAAGGCGTTCTTGGCGGAAGGCTACAGCCCCGCCTCCCTGTCGATCGTGATCTCGGCTCAGCCGCAGCCCACCATCGGCGCGCAGATTCCGCGCGAGGCCCAGCACCAGGACACCACGCCGGCCAGCGTCGCCTATATCTCGCCGCGCAGCGAAAGCCGCGGGTCCGAGGAGGACAAGGGCCTGTGGAACCGGATGCTGCACCCCCAGCAGACCTTCGACAGCTTCATTCCGGGCCACGTCAATCAGTTCGGTCATGGCGCAGCCAAGGCCTTTGCGGATGGCCAGCAGGCCGACATTCCGCTGCTCTACATCCATGGCGGCTTCGGCTATGGCAAAACGCATCTTCTGAACGCGGCGGCGCTGGAGTTCCGCAAGCGCGGCAAGCGCACCCTGTTCCTGCGCGCCGAAGATTTCATGCGCCACTTCCTGGGCGCTCTCTATCGCAAGGATACGCTGGCCTTCAAGGAGGAACTGCGTACCGCCGAGGTGCTGATCATCGACGACCTGCAGCATATCTGCCGCTCGGCGGCGACCGCGTCTGAGTTCCTTTACACCGTCAACGCCTTTGCCGATCTGCGCCGGCGGGTTGTGATCGCCGCCGACCGCGCGCCCCAGGCGCTGGAAGGCCTGGGCGCCGATGTGAAGTCGCGCCTGGCCGGCGGACTGGTCGTGGGCCTGGACAAGCCCGACCGCGACACGCGTCTGGCGATCCTGAAATCTCGCGCCACCGAATTCACCCGCCACAAGCCTGATGTGGTGCTGCCCGAGACCGTCCTGGAGCGCATCGCCGACATGGAAGATGCGAGCCCGCGCGAGCTGATCGGCGTCTTCACCAAGCTTGCCACCTATGCCGACCTCACCAAGAAGCCGGTGACCCTGGAAACGGCGGAGGAAGCGGTGGGCCTGCGCGCGGGTCCGGGCGTCAAGACCTCGATCGAGGACATTCAGCGCAAGACGGCGGAATTCTACAAGCTGGACGTGAAGGACTTCCATTCGCCCCAGCGCGCTCGCCGGGTGGCACGTCCGCGCCAGGTGGCGATGTATTTGTCGCGTAAGCTCACCACCCGTTCCCTGCCCGAGATCGGGCGGCGGTTCGGCGGTCGCGACCACACCACGGTGCTGCATGCCTGCCGCCGCATCGAGGCCCTGATCGTGGAAGATGCGCTTTTCCGGCAAGAGGTCGATTTCCTCAGCCAGATGCTGCAGAGACGATCGGAAATGTGATGCTCAAAGGCCCGGCAGCGTCCGGGCCTTTTTGCTTTTTGAGGCCTCCTTGGCAGGTCGCCTTGCGAAGACGGTTGGGCAGGCCCCAAAGGCCCGAAAAACGGGCGGAAATCCGGGAAAAATGGGCTGTTTTGGGGGTGCGTTTTCTTTGCCCTTCGGACCCCTTTTTGGTATGGTCCTCCACTTGAGTCTTGGGGCCCGCGGCGGCTCTCCCAAACACAAGAAAACAAGGCACTTCCGGGCGGTTACAGCGCCGGAACAACGGGTCAGCTAACCGGTCGGGTGAGAGATGAAGATCAACGTCGAACGCGGCGCATTCCTCAAGGCGCTGAACCATGTCCAGAGCGTCGTGGAACGCCGCAATACCATCCCGATCCTGTCCAATGTGCTGATCGAGGCGGCCCAGGGCCAGCTCAAGCTCACCGCCACCGACCTGGATATCGAGATCGTGGAGGCCCTGCCCGCCGATGTGCTGCGCAACGGCTCGGCCACCGCGCCCGCCCACATGCTCTACGATATTGTGCGGAAACTTCCGGAAGGCGCCCAGGTCCAGGCCGAGCTTCTGTCCAGTGAAGGCGGGCGGCTGGCGGTGTCGGCTGGCTCGTCGCGCTTCGAACTCTCCTGCCTGCCGCGGGAGGATTTCCCCCAGATGGCGGCTGGCGCGCTCCCCCACAAGTTCCGCCTGGCGGCCGATGACCTCAAGCGCATCATCGACAAGACCCGCTTCGCTATCTCCACAGAGGAGACCCGCTATTACCTGAACGGCATCTATGTTCATGCCGCCAAGGATGCGAAGCCCCCAGTGATGCGTGCCGTGGCCACGGACGGCCACCGGCTGGCGCGTTACGAACTGGAACTGCCCGACGGCGCCGCCGACATGCCGGGTGTGATCGTGCCCAGGAAGACGGTGGGCGAACTGCGCAAGCTGCTCGACGATTCCGATGGCGCCATCGATGTGTCGCTGTCCGACACCAAGATCCAGTTCGGCTTCGATGGGGTGGAACTGACCTCAAAGCTGATCGATGGCAATTTCCCGCCCTACGAACGGGTGATCCCCGCCGGCAACGACAAGTCGCTTGGCCTGGAAGCCAAGGAATTCGCCCAGTCGGTGGACCGCGTCTCCACCATCAGCGCCGACAAGACCCGCGCGGTGAAGCTGAATCTCGCCAAGGACAAGGTGACCTTGTCGGTGGTGAACCCTGAAAGCGGCACCGCGACCGAGGATGTGGGCGCGACCTATACCGCGGCGGGGCTCGAAATCGGGTTCAACGCCCGCTATCTGCTCGACATCACCAGCCAGATCGAGGGCAAGGAAGTACGCTTCCTGCTCTCGGACGCGGGCTCGCCCGCCATTATCGAAGATGCGGAGGACACGCGCACACTGTACGTCCTCATGCCGCTCCGAGTCTGAGAATGAGTCGTTTGATTTGACGTTAAAGCCGGACACGCGCCCATCAGGCGAACCCATTGCCGTTTCCCGGCTGGCGGTGACGCATCTGAGCCTCACCAATTTCCGCTCTTATGCGGTAGGTGAATTGTCCGTCAGCAGCGCACCGGTGGTGCTGGCCGGTCCTAATGGCGCCGGCAAGACCAATGTGCTGGATGCGATCTCACTGCTGTCGCCGGGCCGGGGTCTCAGAGGCGCCAAGCTGGCCGAACATGCCCGTAAAGGTCCCGTGGCCAGTGAGGCAACCTTGTGGGCCGTGGCCGCCACCGTGACGCGCGGCGAAACCGATTACGAGATCGGCACTGGCATGACGGGCGGTTCAGCTTCGCGCCAAGTGCGGCTCAACGGTGCGCCGGCGCAGAGCTCCGCCGACCTGGGCGACATCGTGCAGCTGATCTGGCTGACGCCGACCATGGACCGGCTGTTCATCGAAAGCGCGGGTGGCCGCCGCCGTTTCCTCGACCGGCTGGTCCTGGGCTTCGATGCCGGTCATGCACGTTCAGCCACCCGCTATGAAACCGCGATGCGGGAGCGCGCCCGGCTGCTCAAATACGGCCCGCGCGATCCCGCCTGGCTCGACGGCCTGGAAAACGAGATGGCGCAAGCAGGCATCCAGATTGCGCGAGAACGCGCCCTGACGGTGGAACGGCTGTCGCGCGCTCTGGCGGAACGCGGCGGCCCGCAAGGCGGCGCCTTCCCCGCCGCGTCGCTGGCTCTGACCGACGAACTGCACCTTTTGACCGCCGACGACTTGCGCGGCCAGTTCGCCGCAAGCCGCATGCGCGACGCCGAAGCCGGCCGCACGCTTGTCGGTCCGCACACCACCGATCTTCTTGTTCGCCACACAGTAAAGCGCGCCGAGGCACGGGACTGTTCCACCGGCGAACAGAAAGCGCTTCTGATCTCCATCATGCTGGCGGATGCGCGCGAACTGGCGCGGACCCGCGAAGGTCTGGCGCCCATCCTGCTGCTGGACGAAATCGCCGCCCATCTGGATGCGATGCGCCGGGCGGCGCTGTTTGAAGAGATACACAGCCTTTCGGCCCAGGCCTGGATGACCGGCACCGACCTGTCGCTGTTTGAGGGCGCGCGTTGCCAGGTCTTCGAAGTGCAGGGCGGCGTCTTTCACCGGCAAGGGGATGACGCATGATCCCCTGGCACAATTACCTGCTGTATTGCGGTCTTTATGCCGTGGCCATTGCGGTGCCGGGCCCCGGTGTGATCGCCATTGTCGCGCGCGTGCTCGGTTCGGGTTTTCGCTCGGTCATTCCAGGCGCCTTGGGCATTCTGGCAGGCGACCTTTGCCTGATGACCCTGTCGGCTTTCGGTCTGGCGCTGGTCGCTCAGGCGATGGGTCACCTGTTCCTGATCGTGAAGATCGCCGGAAGCTTGTACCTCTTCTATCTCGCCTACAAATACTGGACGGCGAAAGTCGAGGATGACGGCGAGATCGTGCCGCAAAGCCCAAGCAAGGGCGATATGCGACGTGGGTTCATTGCCTATCTGGGCCTGACCTTGGGCAACCCCAAGGCCATCGCCTTTTTCGTCGCCCTGCTGCCGGTCGCGGTCAATCCGCGCGAGCTTGACGCGATCGGCTATCTGCAACTCTGCTGCGCCACTTTCGTGCTGATCCCGGCCATCACGCTGGGTTATGCGGCACTGGCGTCGCAGCTTTCCCGCTTTGTCGCGAGCCGAAAAGCGCGCAGGCGGATCAACAAGGGAGCGGGCGCGGTCATGGCCGGCGCCGGCTGTCTTATCATCTCAAGTTAGGGTCATGGTGAACCAGATGTCAGAACCCAATATGAACACCTACAACGCCGACAGCATCAAGGTGCTGAAGGGCCTGGATGCGGTGCGCAAGCGCCCTGGCATGTATATCGGCGATACCGATGACGGCTCAGGCCTGCACCACATGGTCTATGAGGTGGTGGACAATGCCGTGGACGAGGCGCTGGCCGGCCATGCCAACCGCATTGATGTGGTGCTGAATCCCGACGGCTCCTGCACCGTGCGCGACAATGGCCGCGGCATCCCCACCGACATCCACAAGGAAGAAGGCGTGTCGGCGGCGGAAGTGATCATGACCCAGCTGCATGCCGGCGGGAAATTCGACGAGAACGCCTACAAAGTCTCCGGCGGCCTGCATGGCGTGGGCGTGTCCGTCGTCAATGCGCTCTCCGAATTCCTGGACCTGCGCATCTGGCGGGGCGGCCGCGAATATTACATGCGGTTCCGCCATGGCGATCCGGTGGAGCATCTGGCGGAGGTCGGCCCTGCAGATGGCAAGAAGGGCACAGAAGTCACCTTCCTGCCCTCGCCCGTCACCTTCACCAAGACCGAATTCGATTTCGCCACGCTGGAGCACCGGCTGCGCGAGCTTGCATTCTTGAACTCCGGCGTCTCCATAGCGCTCACCGACAAGCGTGGGGTCGAAATCAAGGAAACCCATCTGCATTACGAAGGGGGACTGAAGGCATTTGTGGAGTATCTGGACCGCGCCAAGCAGGCCCTGATCCCCGCGCCGGTGATGATCGTGTCGGAAAAGGACGGCATGACGGTGGAAATCGCGCTGACCTGGAACGACAGCTATCACGAGAGCACGCTGGCCTTCACCAACAACATTCCCCAGCGCGATGGCGGCACCCATGTTGCCGGCTTCCGCGCCGGCCTCACCCGCATCGTCACCAAATATGCCGACGAGATGCCCCAGACCAAGAAGGACAAGGTGGCGCTGACCGGCGACGACTGCCGCGAAGGCCTCACCTGCGTTCTGTCGGTCAAGGTGCCGGACCCGAAATTCTCCTCCCAGACCAAGGACAAGCTGGTGTCGAGCGAAGTGCGCCCGATCGTGGAAGGCGCGATTATCGACCAACTGGGCGCCTGGTTCGAACAGCATCCGGCCGAAGCCAAAACCGTTGTGGGCAAGGTGGTGGAAGCCGCCGCCGCCCGCGAGGCCGCCCGCAAGGCGCGCGAATTGACCCGGCGCAAGGGCGCGCTGGACGGTGCCTCGCTCCCCGGCAAGCTGGCCGACTGCCAGGAACGCGACCCCGCCAAATGCGAGATCTTCATCGTCGAGGGCGACTCGGCCGGCGGCAGCGCCAAGCAGGGCCGCAACCGCGCCAACCAGGCGGTACTGCCTTTGCGCGGCAAGATCCTGAACATCGAGCGCGCCCGCTTCGACAAGATGCTGTCCAGCGAGTCGATCGTGAACCTGATCACGGCGCTGGGCACCGGCATCGGCCGGGAGGAGTTCAACGCCGACAAGCTGCGCTACCACAAGATCATCATCATGACCGACGCCGACGTGGACGGCGCCCATATCCGTACCCTGCTTCTGACGTTCTTCTATCGCCAGATGCCGGAGCTGATCGAACGCGGCCACGTTTTCATCGCCCAGCCGCCGCTCTACAAGGCCAGCCGCGGCAAGTCGGAACGCTATCTGAAGGACGAGCCGGAGCTTCAGGACTATCTGATCGCGGAAGGCGCGTCCGGCGCGGTGCTGACCTTGCATTCCGGCGAGACCATCTCCGGCGCGCATCTGGACGAGCTGATCGCCCATGGGCGCACCGCTGTGGCGGCGCTGAACGGCTTTCCCCGTCACTATCCGCGCTTCCTGCTGGAACAGGCGGCCATCGCCGGCGCGCTCAATCCGGAAATCCTATCCGACGCGGCCAAGGCGGCAGAAGCGGCCAAGTACATCGCCCAGCGGCTGGACACGTTGTCGGAGGAATATGAGCGTGGCTGGCATGGCGAGCCAACATCCGATGGCGGCCTCAAATTCTGGCGCGAGGTGCGTGGTGTGCGCGAGGCCGTGGCGATTGATGGGGCGCTGATCGCGTCTGCCGACGCCCGCAGGCTGGACAAGATGGCAGGCGAACTGCAGACCGCCTATCTGCGCGCCGGCACCCTCAAGCGCAAGGACGAGAGCAAGGAAATCCGCTCGCCGTCCGAACTGCTGGACGCCATCTTTGACTGGGGCAGGAAGGGCCTTGCCTTGCAGCGCTACAAGGGCCTGGGCGAGATGAACCCCGAACAGCTGTGGGAAACCACGCTGGACGAGAATGCCCGCTCGCTGCTGGTGGTGAAGGTGCAGCATGCCGATGAGGCCGGCGAACTCTTCGCCAAGCTGATGGGCGATGTGGTCGAACCGCGGCGCGAATTCATCCAGGACAACGCGCTCTACGCCGCAGTGGATATCTGATGGCTTTCCGCTTCCAGAAGCGCATCAGCATCCTGCCGGGTGTTCGAATAAACCTGTCCAAATCCGGCGCCTCCGCCAGCCTGGGGCCGCGCGGCGCTGACGTGAATATCGGCCGCGACGGTGTCACGGCCAATGCCGGCATTCCGGGTACGGGCCTGTCATACCGGCAGAAGCTTGGCGGCAAGGCCAAAGGCGGTTTCCTTGGTGTCCTGGCGATAATCGGCGGCCTGGGCGTCTGGGCATTCCAGCATGCTGGCAAGATCGAGAAAGCCGTCGCGCCGATGAAGTCCGCCACGATATCCACAGAACGCCCCACAGGCTTGTCCACAGGTCCATCCACAGGTGAGGCGTCAACTTCGCTGTCCCTTGTCAACACCAGCGGCAACATGCTGCGTTACGTCCACCGAAAAAACTCGATTCTTCGTGTCGAACCAAAGGCTTCTGGAGATATCCTCAAAAGTGAACTGAAGGGCGCGACTGTAACCCTTGATTCTCAAACGGACGATGGATGGTCGAAAGTGACGGACGGAAACGTCACCGGCTACATGCGTTCATCTGTGCTCGGTGTCGAGCCGCCGCAATAACGTCGTCCTGCCTCAGCCGCACGCCAGCCGGTCCGCGACGATCCGCTGGACCTGCGGGTTCGAACAGACCGTCATGTGCGCTCCCGACACTTCCACAATCTCAACCAATTCCGACTCGGTCGGAACGGAGGCGCGCCAATCGATCACGCCATCATCACGACTGAAAAGAGCCGTCACCGGCACAGGTGGTGGCTCGGCCACGGCATCCAGAGCGTTCAGTTCCTCCATGTCCCACAAGAGCGACGCCGCTTCCGCCAAGGGCGCAAGCGGCGTTGCTACCGGCAGATGGATCGGACTGACCAGGGTGATGACCCGGGCAAGCGGCCCGGGACAGGACTTCGCCACTTCACGCGCGATGGTGCCGCCAAGACTGACACCGACAAGAGAGACCGCCCTGCCCGACGCGTCGGCGAGGCTTTGCGCCTGGCGCTTCACTTCGCGCACGACATGGGGCATCGGCCCGATATTGAGGCCGCAGGTCCAGGAATGGGCAGCGAAATTCTGGCGGCCCAGGAACTCGCGCAGGCGCGCCGTGGTGACGTCCGGCGACAAAAAGCCCGGCAGCACGATCACCGGCTGACCGTTGCCCCGCGCCGCATCCTCCGGAAAGGGAGGCGGCGCCAGCAGCATCTGCGCCACCGCGGCCATCTCGCGCGCCAGGGTCGCCGCCGAAACGGATGCTTCACGGGACGGCCAGCTGGCGAAACGGCCCGCGCGCGTCACGGCGCTATGTCACCTTGCGCTTGCGCATGGCGAGCGTGCGAAGCCTGAGTGCATTCAGCTTGATGAAGCCGGCCGCATCCTTCTGGTCATAGGCGCCCTTGTCGTCCTCGAAGGTGACCAGGCTTTCGCTGTAGAGCGAATAAGGGGAAGACCGGCCGACCACGGTGGCATTGCCCTTGTAAAGCTTCATGCGCACCGTGCCGGTGACGAATTCCTGGCTCTTGTCGATCAGGGCCTGCAACATCTCGCGCTCGGGGCTGAACCAGAAACCGTTATAGATCAGCGCCGCATAGCGGGGCATGATGTCATCCTTGAGATGTGCCGCGCCACGGTCGAGCGTGACGCTTTCGATGCCGCGATGGGCGGCGAGCAGGATGGTGCCGCCGGGCGTCTCATAGACGCCGCGCGACTTCATGCCGACAAAGCGGTTTTCCACCAGATCCAGCCGGCCGATGCCATTGGCCTTGCCCAGCGCGTTCAGCCGGGTCAGAAGCGTTGCCGGCGACAGTTTTTCACCGTCGATCGAGACCGCATCCCCCTTTTCAAAGCCGATTTCGATGTAGGTCGCCTTGTCGGGCGCGTCCTCGGGCGAAATGGTGCGCTGATAGACGACGTCATCAGCTTCCTTGGACGGATCTTCCAGCACCTTCCCTTCCGAGGAAGAGTGCAACAGGTTCGCGTCCACCGAGAATGGCGGCTCGTTGCGCTTGTCCTTGGAAATCGGGATCTGATGCGCTTCCGCGAATTCCAGCAGCCGGGTACGGCTGGTCAGGGCCCATTCCCGCCAGGGCGCAATGATCTTGATGTCGGGCTTGAGCGCATAATAGCCCAGCTCGAAACGCACCTGGTCGTTGCCCTTGCCGGTGGCGCCATGGGCGACGGCGTCGGCGCCCACTTTTTCCGCGATCTCGATCTGCTTCTTGGCGATCAGTGGCCGGGCGATGGAGGTGCCCAACAGATAGACGCCTTCATAGACCGCATTGGCGCGGAACATGGGAAAGACATAGTCGCGGACGAACTCTTCCTGCACGTCCTCGATGAAGATGTTTTCGGCCTTGATGCCCAAAAGAAGCGCCTTCTTGCGCGCCGGCTCGATCTCCTCGCCCTGCCCCAGGTCGGCGGTGAAGGTGACGACTTCCGCACCATATTCGGTCTGCAGCCACTTCAGGATCACGGACGTGTCCAGCCCGCCGGAATAGGCGAGAACAACCTTTTTAACGTCTTTCCTGGACATGCGGGACCCCTCAAAATCGGGCGGGACTATAGGGATTTAGCTCCGAAAATCCACCCCGCTAGAGACGCCCGATCAGCCAGAAAATGGCCGAAATTACGAGGCTGATCACCAGGCAGGTGACAATGGGGAAATAGAAGCCGCCATGCTCGCCCCGGATGGCGATGTCGCCCGGAAGCCGCCCCAGGCCCAGTCGCGCGAGCCAGGGCCAAAACAGCCCCGCCGCCACCAGAACACTCCCGAGTGTGATCAGAAGACGGCTCATACCTCACCGCGACCGGAACCAGCCGGTGATGGAAAGACGATGCGCCCCGGCAAAGGGTGAGACGAAGCCCACCATATGCGGCTGGGGCACGGCGAAGATGTTAAGCGCGTTGAAGGTGGGTGCATAGCCCTCCGCGAGATGGCCGCGCCAATCCAGAAACAGCAACGCCCCACCCCAATCCGGCCGCCAGTTTGGCGTCATGTTCAGCACATAGGCCGCAACCCTTTTGTGCCCGCCGAAATTATCGTCATGCAGATTGAGGAAATGCCCGGCGCGATAGCGTGTGGCCTGGGCTTCGGCAAAATCGATGGCGGCCGAGCCGGTAACGCGGCGCGCGAAATCCAGCACCGGCGCGCTGTTGAGAAACCGGGTGATCACGGCGAGATAGTGGGACGGATCGGGATAGGGTTCACCCTCATGCGACATGGGATGGTTGTCGTAGAGATAGTGGAAGTCATCGCGCGCCGCACGGTAAGCCTTGTTCATCATTTCGGCCTCCTGCCCGGGACTCAAGCCGGCGCCGGGACGCACGCGCACATAGCCGTCACCGTCGCGGGCAACGAGGGAGAATTCGGTTTCCCGCTCCAGGCAGCGATGCACCCGCGCCGCGCTTTCCGGTGTCAGGACACCCGGAATATGCACGCGACGGTCGCGCGCAAACGCACGGGCGATTGCTTCCGGCAGCAACCCGGGATTCAGCGTGAGATCGATCGGCATCTCCGTCATCTGGCTCTGAACCATCCGGTAATGGAGTAGCGGGCCGCGCCCGCAAATGGCGAGACAAAGCCCACCATATGCTCCTGTGGCACAGCCAGAATATTGAGTGCATTGAAAACCGGCAGATAGCCGCCGGAAAAATGGCCAGGCCAGTCGGAAAACAGCAGCGCGCCGCCCCAATCGGGGCGCCAGCGCGGCGTCATGTTAAGAACGTAAGCGGCGATGCGGCCCCTGTCATTGCCGTCGTCATGCTGATTGAGGAAATGGCCGGGGCGATAGCGCGTCGCCTGCGCATCGGCGAAGACGATTGCCGCATTGCCCGTGACCCGGCGGACGAAATCGAGCAAGGGGGCGCTGTTGAGGAAAGCGGTGATCGCCGACAGATAGTGAGACGGATCGGAATAAGTCTCACCGTCGCGGGACAGGACATGGCCGTCATAGAGAAAGTGAAAGCCATCGCCCGCGCAGGCATAGGCCGCGTTCATCAGCTCGGCCTCCTTCTGCGGGGTCAGGTCCGTCACCCGCCAGGCCTGCGCCTGATCATCACCCGTCCGGCAGAGCAGCGAGAAATCAGTTTCCTGTGCCAGACAGCGATGCACCCGCGCCGCGCTGTCATAGGTCAGGATATCGCGGATATGCGCGCGGCGGTCCTGCGCGAAGGCCGATGCCATCCTATCCAGATCCAGTGACGGGTTCAGGACAGGTCCGGCATCCATGGTCAGTGCGGCATGCGGGCGAGCTGCGCGGATTGAACCTCCGCCAACTCACGCGCCATCCGCTCGCTGGCGCGTTCTTTTATGCTCTCGCTCTTGAGCTGGCCGCAGGCCGCCATGATGTCTCGGCCGCGCGGCGTCCTCACCGGCGAGGCATAGCCGGCGCGGTTGACGATTTCGGCGAATTTCTCGATCTGGGCCCAGTCGGAACACTCATACGGCGCGCCGGGCCAGGGATTGAACGGGATCAGATTGATCTTGGCGGGAATACCCTTGATCAGCTTCACCAGCTCACGCGCCTCGGCGATGCTGTCATTCACGCCCTTCAGCATCACATATTCGAATGTGATGCGCCGGGCATTGGAAGCGCCGGGATAGGTGCGGCACGCCTCGATCAGCTCGGCGATCGGATACTTCTTGTTGATCGGCACGATCACGTCGCGGACGTCATCGCGCACCGCGTGCAGCGAGATGGCCAGGCCAGAGCCGATCTCGTTGCCGGCGCGCGGGATCATCGGCACCACGCCCGCGGTCGAGAGCGTGACCCGGCGCTTGCTGAGCGCCAGCCCATCCCCATCGGTCACCGCGGCCAGCGCCTGCTTCACATTGTCGAAATTGTAGAGCGGCTCGCCCATCCCCATCATCACGATGTTGGTGACCTTGCGGTCGGGGGCGGTGGACGGCCAGTCGCCCAGCGCGTCACGTGCCACGAACAGCTGACCCAATATCTCGTCAGGATTGAGGTTGCGCACCAGCTTCTGGGTGCCGGTGTGACAGAAGCGGCAGTTGAGCGTGCAGCCCACCTGGGACGACACACACAAGGTGCCGCGGTCGCTTTCGGGGATATAGACGGTCTCAAACTCGATACCGGGCCCGGTGCGCAAGAGCCATTTGCGGGTGCCGTCACTGGAGAGCTGGGCGGTGACGATCTCAGGCCGCTCCAGGGTGAAGCTCTGCTCCAGCAGGCCGCGGAAATCCTTCGCCAGGTTGGACATGGCGGCGAAATCCTTCGCGCCATGGACGTAGATCCAGTTCCACAACTGGTTCACGCGCATGCCGACAGACTTTTCCGGCACACCTGCCGCGACCAACGCGGACTTCAGCGCTTCTCTGCCGAGACCGATGAGAGAGAAACGCCGGTTTGTTTCGTTTTCTGACATCACATGTTGCAGGCGGCGTGGATCTTGGCCAGCGCGTCATTGAAGCCCGTCAGGCTGTAGGTATCGCTGGTCTTGGTGCCGCGGGAACTGGTGCCGCTCGCCACCGCCGACACGCCGTTATGCATGGCGTCGATCAAGCGGTTGTTGTCGTTCAGCTGCTGCAGCCAGGAACTGCCCTCCTTGCCATTGTTGCGGATGAAGAACGGGAACTTGTCGCCGCCGACGGCGAGTGCCGCCACGCCATTTTCCTTGCCCTGATAGCCGTAGACGATCTGGGGCTCCGCCTTCACCTTGCGCGACGGCCAGTCAGAAATCATCAGATAGCTGGCGCTGCGCTTGGTACCGGCGGGACGGGTGGCGCGGGGTTTGGACAGCACATAGCAGGTCTGGCTGGAACCAGTGCCGGTGGTATAGGCCGACCAGTTGCCGAACACGCCCAGCAGATTGGCGGGTTCCGCGGCGACAGGCCCGACCAGCGAAAGGCTCAGGGCGGTGCCAGCGAAAAATCCCAAAATCCTGTTCATGTCGGCTCCGGTAAGCAACACCCATCGCAGAAATTGCAGCGGAATCGGGCGTTTGTATGATCGGATGGGAAGATAGCGGAGGCGGGTCCAGCCTCGCAAGTGGCCACTCGCTCAAGCCGTCCATACGCTGACGTTACGGACCGTACGCTGCGCGAAACGGTCCACCGGCCATCCATACGCTGGCGCTATGGATCGTAAGGCGCGGCTCACTCTCTTAAACCATAGCCCTTGGAATAAAGCCTCAGCACCCAAAGGAACATCACAACTGCCACAATCATGGTGAAGACATAACCCACCACGCCCGGCACTTCGGAAAAGCCCAGCATCGACTGACGCACGCCGTTGATGAAATAAAAGAAGGGATTGGCATAGGTCAGCAGACGGAACCACCCCGGCAGCATCGTCAGGGTGAAGAAGCTGCCGCCCAGCATGGAGAGCGGTGTCAGCACGAAAACCGGCAGCATGTTCAACTGTTCGAAGCTCTTGGCCCACAAACCGATCACGATGCCCCAAAGCCCGAAGATGATGGACACCAACACCACCCAGAACAGGAAAGCCGGCACGGAATCGATGGTGGTGGCGCCGAATGCGATGCCGATGATGAGGATGCCGATGGCGGTCACGGTGGAACGCACCACCACCACCGCCAGCGCGCCCGCGATCATCTCGGCATAGGACATGGGCGAGACCAGCGTTTCCTCGATAAAGCGCAGGAAGCGGGAGAAATAGATCGCCGAGGATGACTGCAGAAAGCTGGCATTGACGATGTTCATCATCAGGATGCCCGGCAGCACGAATTCGATATAGCGATGGCCGCCGATGGAGCGCATCGTGCTGCCCAGGACGAAGCCGAAGACGAAGATGAACAGCAGCGCCTGGATCCAGGGCGCGATAAAGGCCTGGATCGGCACCCGCATCATGCGGCTGATCTCGCGCCGCACGATGGTGTAAAGCCCGATCCAATTGATGCCGAGAGGCTTGCTGGTGTCCTGCATCATTGGCCCGCCACGTGATCGGCCTGTGCGCCGGTTGCCGCCAGATAGGCATCCTCCAGCCCGCCAGGCGCGCCGGCGATCTCGTCCTTGGTGCCCAGGCGCACGATCTTGCCTTTGGCGACGATGGCGATGTCGCGGCACAACCGCTCGACTTCTTCCAGATAATGCGAGGTGAGCACGATGGTGCGGCCGTCCTGGTTGATCTCGGTGAGATACCGCCACAGGATCCGGCGCAGTTCCACATCCACGCCGGCGGTAGGCTCATCCAGGATCAGGAGCCGGGGGTCGTTGATCAGCGCGCGCGCCAGCACCACCCGGCGCTTGAGGCCGCCAGACAGTTCGCGGAACGCCTTCTTCTCGTGGGCGGTGAGTTCAAACCGTTCCATCAGATGGTCGATGCGCGACTTGCGCTGGGCCGCGCTCATGCCGAAATAGCCGCCCATCCAGTCAACGATCTGGCGCGGCGTGGCGAAGGGATCGACGTTGAACTCCTGGGTGCAGAGACCGACCAGCCGGCGCGCCTCGCGATACTGCTTCACCGCATCCACACCGAAGATCTCGATGGTGCCCGCTGTGGGCTCGGCGATGCCGGTGATGCAATGGATGGTGGTGGACTTGCCCGCGCCATTGGGGCCCAGAAAGCCGAAGAAATCGCCTTCATTGACCGTCAGCGACAGGTCATCGACCGCGACATTGCCGCGGCGATAGACCTTGCGCAGATTTCGGATCGAAAGAGCAGGTGTGGGCATGCCCACGTTATATGGACCGCTCCCGCCCTTTGCCAACCGCAACGGCCGAAATTTCGGCCCTGGTGTGGCGAATCCGCACGACCAGAGCCCTTAGTAGGTCCGGGGCTTTGCCAGGGGCGCGCCCCAGGTGTGCGTGGGCGGCAGCTCCACGCCGCCCGAAGGCGTCACCGGGCGCTCGCCAAACCCTCTTTGCGTCATCATCCGGTCGTAAAGCACGATGGCGCCGGCCATGCCGACATTGATGGAAAAGCGGGTGGGTATCTTCACCACGAATTCGCACAGGGACAGCATCTGGGGCGACAATGAATAGCGCTCGGCGCCAAAGACATAGGCCGCGCACATGGGATGGCGGAAGCGCGGCAATTCTATCGCGTCATCGGTGATCTCCACCCCTACCAGGCGACAACCCAGGGGCAGGCGGAAATCGTCCGGATGGTCAAAGGAATAGAAGGGCAGCGCACCCTCGGCATTGCTGGTGTCGCTGTTGGCATCCGAAAGTTTCAGGCGCGGGGCAATGGAGAAAAAGAAACTGGCGTCGAAGGCGTGGGCGATCCGGACCAGGTTGCCCAGATTCATTGGCTTGGAAACGCCTTCTACACCGACACCAAAATAACCTCGCATGCCCGCAGGACTAGCCGATTCAGGGGACAACGCCTATTGCTGTTTCGCGCTCGCCGCCGCGGCAGCGTCCTGCTGGTCCAGCTGCGGGGTCTGGTACTGGACATCGCGGACGATGCAGATGCCGGGACTTGCCGGATCGCGGAACAGCACCGAATCACCCTTGGATACACAGGACAGATTGCTGGTCCCGTTCGTCTTGAAGCGCAGTCCCATAGGGTACTGAAGATCGTAGCACTGGCCGATGAAGTTCACGCGATAGCGCTTGCCACCCCGGTCTATCACGATCAGCGAGCGGTTTCCCGGCACGGGCTTGAAATCATACATGTTGACCTGGCGCAGACAGGCGGGCTCGGACGGCGGGGCCGGCTGCGCGGGCGGCTGGGCGGTCGCTGGTACGGCAGAGAACAAAAACGCGGCGGTCAAAAGATAACGGCTCATGCTATCCTCCGTTTGCCCTTCCCGCTTCGCATTCTACTACGGGGAACGGATTGCCTCCATCCTGACTTTCTTTTCATAAGCCCACGAGAACGCCAGCCGGGCCGCCATGTCAGAAACCCGACCCAAGCCCGGCCTGCGCGCGCGGGTGCACGCGGCTCCCCTGCTCAAGCAACTGGGACCCGGCATCATCACCGGTGCCGCCGACGACGATCCCAGCGGCATCGCGACCTACAGCCAGGGCGGGGCGCAGTTCGGATTTAACCTGCTCTGGACCATGCCCCTCACCTTTCCGCTGATGACGGCGATCCAGATGGTCAGCGCCCTGATCGGCCGCGTCACAGGCCGGGGGCTGGCCTACAATATGGGCCAGGTCATGCCGCGGCCGCTGGTGCTGGGGTTGCTGGCGCTGCTCTTCATCGCCAACACCATCAATGTAGGCGCCGATCTCGCGGCCATGGGGGAATCGGCGCGTCTGGTCACCGGGGTCAATCAGCATGGCGCCACGCTGTTCTTCGCGCTGTTGTCGCTGGGACTGCAGCTCTTCATTCCCTATCGCCGCTATGCCCGGCTGCTGACCGTACTGACCTTCAGCTTGTTCGCCTATGTCGCCGTCATGTTTCTGGTGCCGCTGGACTGGGCAGCGGCCGGCGCCGGCCTCATCGGGCTGCATCCGAACCTTACCGAAAGCGCCGCCACCACCATCGTGGCGATCTTCGGCACCACCATCAGTCCTTATCTCTTCTTCTGGCAGAGCGCCCAGGAAGTGGAAGAAGTGGATCAGGAGCCGGATAAGCGGCCCCTGATCGATGCCCCGCGCCAGGCGCCGGCAGCCATCGAACGCATCCGCATCGACACCATCGCCGGCATGGCCATCTCCAACCTGATCGCCATCGCCATCATGATCGCCACCGCGGCCACCCTCCACGCCCATGGCATCACCAACATCAACACCGCCGCTGACGCGGCCAGCGCCCTCAAGCCCATCGCCGGCCGCTTCGCCTTTGCCCTGTTTGCACTGGGCATCATCGGCACCGGCCTGCTCGCCATTCCGGTGCTGGCGGGCTCGGCCGGCTATGCGGTGGCCGAAGGGATGGGCTGGAAGACCGGGCTGGACAACATGCCCTGGCAGGCGCGCGGTTTCTACTCGGTGATCGGTGCGGCGACGCTGTTGGGGCTGGGGATCGACTGGTCGCCGATAGACCCGATCAAGGCGCTTTACTGGAGTGCGGTGATCAATGGCGTGATCGCGGTGCCGATGATGGCAGCCTTGATGTATGTCGCGGGGCACCGCCGCAAGATGGGCGATTTTCGCGTTGGCTGGGTGCTGGGCGGACTGGGCTGGCTTTCCACCGCGGTGATGGCGGCCGCGACCATCACCATGCTATATGTGAGCTTTAAGTAGCAGGATTTTGAAATGTTCACTGTTCTGGGCTGGATCGTATTCGGCGCCTTTGTCGGCTGGCTTGCGACCATGATCATGGGCAAGCAGGGCAGCGGTTGTTTCGTAAACATCGCGCTGGGCCTGGTGGGGGCGCTGGCCGGCGGCCTGCTGTTCAGCGCGCTGGGACCGGGCTTTCATTATGACCGCCACGGCTTCATCGTCTCGACCCTGGTGGCGGTGATCGGCGCCATTATCGTGCTGGCGGTCTGGAACGCCATCACCGGCCACAGGCCTCTCAGATAAGCCTGCTTCGCTGATCTTCAGCAGAAGGGTGGAATGGGCTTTTTCTGACCCGGCTGCAGGCCGCCGACATGGGACAGCATCCGCGCATATTGCGGATCGCCGCGATGATAGGCGACCACGCCGCGCATGATGGGCCCGGTGAAATTGAGGGTGATGGTTCCGTCCGCCGACATCAGCGCAGTGCCGATGCTGCCCGGTCCCCGGCAATCCTGCTCAAGGGCCTCAGCGGGCACGGCCAGGACAAGCAGCAGAAGAAAGCCAAGGATCCTCATTTGGCCAGGAAATCCAGCACCAGCTTTGTGGTGTCTTGCGGATTTTCTTCCATGATCCAGTGGCCCGAATCCGGGATCACGCCGCCCTGGACGTTGCTGGCGACGTCATCCAGTTCGGTCTTCATGTGCGTGCCATAGGATTTCTCGCCGCCTAGCGCCAGAACCGGCACGGTCAGCTTGCCCTTGGCGCGGAAAGCGCGATTGTCCACGCCATCCCGGGGAAAGGCCTTGAACTGCTCGAAAGCGTCGTGCATGGCGTGCGGCTTCGCATACAGTGTCGCGTAATGCACCCGGGTCGCCTCGTCGATGCGATCCGGATGCGCCGAAAGCTCGTCATAGAAGCGGTCGAGATA
Organism: Rhizomicrobium sp.; assembly: GCA_036488555.1. Taxonomy (GTDB): domain Bacteria; phylum Pseudomonadota; class Alphaproteobacteria; order Micropepsales; family Micropepsaceae; genus Rhizomicrobium. Next base: position 3,498 of record DASXHL010000081.1, on the reverse strand, counting down.
GATGCGCTCGCGCCCCGCCACCAGCCGTTCCTCGTCCGGGCCGTAGAAGTTGAAATGCCAGGTCTTGGGATTGGAAAGCTGCGCCGCCCAGTTGCCCACACCCGGCAGCGGCGCATCGATCACCACCCATTTGGTGATGCGCGCGGGATATTGCGCGGCCAGCGCATAGCCGACCATGTTGCCGATATCATGAGTGACAAGCTGGGCCTTTTCCACTTTCAGCGCATCCATCACGCCGGCAATGTCGCGCGCCTCATTGGCCTTGGTGTAGCCGGTGTCAGGATGGGCCGACAGGCCCATGCCGCGAAGGTCGGGCACGATCACGGTGTGGCCAGCGACCAGCTTGGTGGCGATGGGCGCCCACATGTCGCCGGTATCGCCAAAGCCGTGCAGCAGCACCACGGCAGGCCCCTGCCCGCCGACCCGCACATAAAGCTCGGTGCCGTTGGTTTTGATGGTTTGGGTCTTGAAGACGGGTGGGAAAGCTTCCACGGCCCAAGCAGGTGAAGCGGCAAGCAGAATAACCGACAGCAGTATGGAAAAACGCATATCGCCCTCAAAAGGAAACGGGATGGATCATGCTATGGCCTCGGCCGCCGATCAATCGCCGGGCAATGCGGCTGCGAAGGTAAAGGGATTGAACCGTCGCTGCGCCATGGCCGTCCAGGCAAGCGCTCCCAGATGCGGCATGTGAAAATATCGACGCGCCTGACCGGGATCAGTATCCAGGCGAAAACCGGTATCGGTATCGCGGCCGGCCGCGAAATAGCTGCCGTCCGGCGCACGATTGTGCTCCACCGCCGTCATCAGCCGCGCCGCTTGCCGTGGTTGATCCATCAGAGCCATCAGCAGCGCCGCCTGAGCGGTGCCTTCAGTCCACATCGCGCCGCCTGCTTCGCTGTAGGCGAAACCATCACCCACCGCCATCTTTTCGCGCGCCGTCTGCAGCGCCTCGCCATAGCGCGACACACCGCCCGACAACGCCAGTAACGGCCAGAGCTGGGCGTCCAGCGCCAGAAAACGGTTGGGCGTCTTTCCGTCCAAGCCGGTGCCGGCTGCAAAACAGCCGCAATGCCTGTCCCACATCGCAGCAACCAGGCCGCGCGCCTGATCAGCGCGCTGTGCCCAGTGCGGATCACGCGTGGCGCGCGCCAACGCCGAAAAGGCCGCGACCAGATCGACATTGTGCTCCGTGGATTTCCAGCTGTTGCGCTGGGGCGCAGGTTCACCGCCAAACGTACCGCCGGTAAAACCAGGTGGATCGAAACTTTTCTCGACATAGGCAGCGATGCGGATGGCGCCGCTGAGATATCCATCCCCGGCGCCCGCATGGTGCAGACCCAGCAAAGCGAGTATGGCCCAGGCCAGGTTGCCGGTGTCGCTGCCGGCCTGATAGCCGTCTTCCACCCAACGGCTTCCGTCCTGCCATCCTCCCAGTTGCGCCGGGTTTTTGACCGGTCCCGCCAGATAGCCGTTACGCAGACGGCCATCCTTCCAGAACCGATCCTGCGCCTGCGCAGCAAGGATCGCGTCGCCGATCCGCCTCGCACGACCAAGGTCGTCGCAACCGATCAGCGCCAGCACGGCAGCCGCATTGTCGTAGAGGAAGGCGACATTCCTGAGCGCCCTGTCGGACGCCACCGGATAAGATGCGGCAAACGCGGCGCCAAGTCCCGCCGCATCCACCTGCCGGGCCAGCACGGCGCAGGGTTCTGCCATTGCCGGAAGAAGCAGCAGAAACAAGGCGGCGATTACAGCGGCGGCGAACCGCATGAACCTCCCCTTCGGCGCAGACAGCTATTGCGCCGCCGGTTTGTGCAAATAAATCTCTCCGCCGGCCTGCTTGAACTCCTCCGACTTCTTCGCCATGGCGGCGCGGATTTCCGCCGATGAAAGCGTGTCGTTCTTGCCCTTGGCCGCGTCGCGCACTTCCTGGCTGATCTTCATGGAGCAGAACTTCGGCCCGCACATGGAGCAGAAATGCGCGACCTTGGCGCCTTCCGCCGGAAGCGTCTCGTCGTGGTAGAGCTGGGCGGTTTCCGGATCAAGCGCCAGCGCGAACTGGTCGCGCCAGCGGAATTCGAAACGCGCCTTTGACATGGCATCGTCCCAGATGCGTGCTGCCGGATGGCCCTTGGCCAGGTCGGCTGCATGGGCGGCGATGCGATAGGCGATCACGCCGGCCTTCACGTCATCGCGGTCAGGCAGGCCCAGATGCTCCTTGGGCGTGACGTAGCAGAGCATGGCGGTGCCGAACCAGCCGATCATGGCCGCGCCGATCGCGGACGTGATGTGGTCATAGCCGGGCGCCACGTCGGTCGTCAGCGGACCAAGGGTATAGAACGGCGCCTCGTCACAGGCCTTGAGCTGCCGGTCCATATTTTCCTTGATCTTGTGCATCGGCACATGGCCGGGCCCCTCGATCATCACCTGGACATTGTGTTTCTGGGCGATGCGGTTCAATTCGCCCAAGGTGTCCAGCTCGGCAAACTGGGCGGCGTCATTGGCGTCGGCGGTCGATCCGGGACGCAGGCCATCGCCCAGCGAAAAGGACACGTCATACTGTTTGAGGATTTCGCAGATGTCCTCGAAATGGGTGTAGAGGAAATTCTCCTGGTGATGCGCCAGGCACCATTTGGCCAGGATCGAGCCGCCGCGCGACACGATGCCGGTGACGCGATCGGCGGTCAGCGGGATATGCGCCAGCCGGACCCCGGCATGGACGGTGAAATAGTCCACGCCCTGCTCGCACTGTTCGATCAGCGTGTCGCGATAGATGTCCCAGGTCAGTTCCTCGGCCACGCCGCCGACCTTTTCCAGCGCCTGATAGATCGGCACCGTGCCGATCGGCACCGGCGAATTGCGCACGATCCATTCGCGGATGGTGTGGATGTGGCGCCCCGTGGACAGGTCCATCACCGTGTCGGCGCCCCAGCGGATGGACCAGACCATCTTTTCCACTTCCTCGGCCACGCCGCTGGTCACCGCGCTGTTGCCGATATTGGCATTGACCTTGGTGAGGAAGTTGCGGCCGATGATCATCGGCTCGGTCTCTGGATGGTTGATGTTGGAGGGGATGATGGCGCGGCCGCGCGCGATCTCATCGCGCACGAATTCGGGCGTGATTTCGAGCGGGATATTGGCGCCGAAGCTGTTGCCATCAGCCAGCGCCGAGCGGCCCAGATTCTCACGGGCGGCGATATACTTCATTTCCTGGGTGATCAGGCCAGCCCTCGCATAATGCAGCTGGGTGACGTTCTTGCCGGCCTTGGCGCGAACCAGCTTGACGCCAGCCCGGTCGAACTGCGGCACGGTCAGCGTCTCGCCCGGCTTCAACCCGTCATCTTCCGGCTTGCGGGCGCGGCCCGCATATTCCTCGACATCGCCGCGCGCCAGGATCCAGTCGCGGCGCTGGCCGGCGAGACCCTTGTCGATATTGATCTCGACGGATTCGTCCGTGTACGGACCGGACGTGTCGTACAGCCGAACCGGCGGTTC
>DASXHL010000078.1:0-76911 GCA_036488555.1 Rhizomicrobium sp. | reverse complement strand
TGTCACGCAGCTTCGCGGCGCTGGCCTTGCCGTCAATGACCGTTGCCATGGCTAGAATCCAAAGCGGAAGGACAGCCAGCCGATCGTGTATTTGATGAATTCGATCAGCAGGATCACCACAATCGGCGACAGATCCAGCCCGCTGATCGGCGGGATGACGCGGCGGATCACGCGGAACACAGGTTCGGTCAGGGCGATGAGGATGCGCAGCAGCGCCCGCACGAAATTGTTGTTCTGGTTGATGACATTGAAGGCGGTCAGCCAGCTCACGATCACGGCTGCGACCACGATCCATTTGTAGATCTCAAGGACGGCGATCAGCAGGGCGGCGATGGGGTTCAGCATGTCTCACCTTGTAGCGGCAGGAACTTCGCCCGAAAAGCCGGAAATGAGAGGTTTCGGTTCGGAAATGGTGGAGCTGAGCGGAATCGAACCGCTGGCCTCCTCATTGCGAACGAGGCGCTCTCCCAACTGAGCTACAGCCCCGAACCGGAGGCCGGGTTTTAGGGATGGGGGAAGATGCCGTCAAGCCACGCCGGGTTTCCCGTGGCATTACTTGCCCGTGTAAGTGACCCGCCAGACCACATTGCCGACATCGTCGGCGATCAACAGGCTGCCGTCCTTGGCCACCGCCAGCCCCACGGGACGGCCCCAGACCTTGGCCGGCTCGCCATTGCCGCCCATGCCGTTCCAGAAGCCGGTGATGAAATTCTCATAGCCATTGTCCGGCTTGCCGCCGGGAAAATGCACCCGCACCACCTTGTAGCCGGTGGGGTTGCCGGCGTTCCACGAGCCGTGGAGCGAGACAAAGGCATCCCCCCTATAGTCGGCCGGGAAGTTGGAGCCGGTATAGAAGGCCAGGCCCGTGGGCGCGGAATGGGCATGGAACAGCACGTCGGGGGTGATGGTGGAGGCGACCTTGCCGCCCGGGTCCTTTGCGCCCCATACCGGATCGGGGTTCTTGCCAATATAGGCGAAAGGATAGCCGTAGAACCCGCCTGGCTTGACGCTGGTGAAATAATCCGGCGGCAGGTCGTCACCCAGCCCGTCGCGCTCATTGGTGGTGACATAAAGCGTGCTGCTGCCCGGCGCGAAGGCGATGCCGACGGGATTGCGGATGCCGCTGGCGAATTCACTCATGCTGCCGTCGGCATTGATCTTGAACACCTGGGCGCCCGGCTTGAAGTCGGAGATGTTGTCGCGGGAGCCCAGCGCCAGATAGAGCGAGCCATCGGGGCCGAAGGCGATGTCGCGGGTGACGTGATTGCCCTTGGGCCTTAGGTCCGCGACCTTGGTGGTGACTTTTTCGGGGGCCCCCGCAACCGTCTGACCGTCCTTGTACGCAAAGCGCCAGATGCCACGCAGGTCGCCGACATAGAGATAGCCCTCATGGAAGGCCAGGCCATGCGGATAGACGAAACCGGCGGACGCCGGCAGGAAGGTGAAGGTCTTGTCCGCCTTCCCGTCGCCATTGGAGTCTCTGAGAATGGTGATCTTGCCCCCAGAATCGGTCGGCTCGGCCAGGAAGATGTCGCCATTGGGCGCCACCGCCATCCAGCGGGCATTGCTGAGATGATCGGCGAAGATCGAAATCTGGAACCCCTTGGGGACTTCCGGCATCGCCCCCGGCGGACGGGGGATGGAGGTCGACTCATTGCCCGCCGCAGGCGTCGCATAGGGCTTGACCAGACTCGCCGGCGAAATCTGGAATCTCTGGCCCGGGTGATCGGCCGCCTTTGACGCCGAAATCTGGGCCGCGGACCCCATCATCGCCACGGCCACAGCCGCCAAAACAAGGCTGGATCTGGTCATTCGTCCCTCCGTCAATCCCTGGCGTTAAAATTCGGTTTACCAATCCGGCGCTTACTGCTCCAGCCGAAAGGTTGAACCGATGCGCCCCACCCTGTCTGTTCTTGTTCTGGTCACCGCCCTGGCAACGGGATCCGCCGCGCGCGCGGAGGATGCCCCCAAAGCCCAGAAAGCACCAGAGCACAAGACCACCCAGTCCCAGAGCTATATCGAAATCGACCCGATCTACACCACCATTGTGGCGGACAATCGGGCCGCGGGCATGTTGATGGTGGGCGCCGGCCTGGATGTGCCGGACGACAAGTTGCGGGACGAGGTCAACCGCGCGCTTCCCGTGCTGAGGGACGCCTATGTCCGCAACCTGATGACGTTTACCGCCAATGTGGTGCGCACCGATACCCAGCCGGATGTCGGCATCATCGCCGACCGGCTACAGGGCGTGACCGACCGCGCTGTGGGAAAGAAGGGCGCGAAGGTACTTTTGGCCCAGGTCGCCATCCGGGTCACCAACAAATAACAAACGCGCGCCCCGCGGATCGTGCGGGACGCGCGCTTATCGATTTCAGGCCGACAGCAATGCCGAGGTGAGCGAGGCTTCCGTCGTGTCGTCGGCGCTGTCCGCCGCCGCCACGCCAAAGGCATCCGTCGCCTGTGTCGTGCTGGCCGTCTGGGCCGACGAAGACGACGAGGACGGATCGCTGGACTGGGCAGCCTGCATTCCGCCGCCATGATGGTGGTGATGATGGGACGCGCCTTGCGCCTGACCCGCCTGCCCGTTGGAACTGGCCTGGGAAGGATCGCTGGGATCCTGCTGGGTCAGGTTCATCAGGGCCTGAAGGGTCTGGCTGTCGAGGCTGGCGGTGGTGCTGCCAGTCAGGGAATTGGAACTCGACGCGCCGGTGGCGGAACTACTGTCCGATGTGCTGGCCGTCAGCGCATCGGCAGACACAGCCTGCGCAGCTTGCGCCTGCTGGGCTGCGTAAAGCTGATTGAGGGACGACGTGCCCCCAATCGAACCTATGCTCATGGGTCTCTCCTTTGTCGCCCCGCCTGGGAAAGCAGCGGGACAGACGGGAAAAAGCGAAGATTGTGCCCGTGCAATGTGAGCGGCGGCAGGCGAGGCTCCAGCGAAAAACGCGGTAAGGAAAAACTTAAAACGGCCCACGCTGGCAAAAACTGCCCGGCAAAGATGGGTTTCCGTGGGGCATGACGGGCCGCGTTAACGATAATAACCTCTGCAGCGCATGGATTCGTCCAACGCCGCCATGACCTGGTACCGGCCTTTCAGCATCTGGCTGATGCCAGCCCTGCTTTTGATTCTGGGCGTGTTGGTCATTCTGTTCGATCCTTTCGGCGTCGAGTCCACCGTCAGCAACCGGCTGTTCGATGCCTATCAGCGCCATGCCGCGCGCCCCTTCGACAACAGCCGCAAGGTGCGGGTGCTGGAATTGCCGGCGCTGGATGAAGACAGTCTGGTCAAGGTCACCCGCCAACTGACGACACAGGGCGCGGGCCTGATCGTCTTCACCGCACCCATCCGGTCGGGCCCTTCGCCACAAAGCTTGGCGGCGCGGCTGCCGCCCGGCAGCGACGCGGCCCGCGCCGCGCTCCAGAAACTGCCGGAGCCGGGCCATGACCTTGCCGAGGCCATCGCCGACATCAAAGCCATCGTGCCGGTGATACTGGGAACGGCGGGGCGCGAGCCCCAGATCAAGGCGCGCTTTACCTATCGCGGCACCGCCAACCCCTTCGGCGAGGCGCCGCTGTTCCATGCCGCATCGGCCGCGCCCGCGCTGCTGGAGACCAACGCGGCTGGCTCGGCCGCGGCCAATCTGACGCCGGATGCCGATGGGGTGGTCCGGCGCATGCCCATCGCGCTGCGCCTGGGTGCGGGGCTGGTACCCGGCATGGCGGCGGAGGCGATGCGCGTGGAAAGCGGCGCGACCGACATCACCATGGTCAGCAACGAACATGACCCATTGAGCTTTGTGACCGGCATTGGCCTGGCGGCGCTGGAAACCAAAGCTGGCCGGCTGCCGACGGACACAGGCGGGCGCGTCAGCCTGCATTATGCCGCCGACACCTCCCAGCGCATCCTGAGCCTCGACGCGCTCTCCACCGAACCGCTGAAGGACGCGATCGTGCTGGTGGGCGCAGAGGGTCAGGTGGTGAGAACCCCACTGGGACCTTCCAGTGTCGCCAATGTCATGGCGGAGGGGATGGAGGACCTGCTCGCCGGGCAGGTGCTTGCGCGCCCCGACTGGCTCAAGCCCGTTGAAGCGCTGCTGATGGTGGCGCTGGGCGCAGGCATGATCTTCCTTATCCGTTTCGGCCTGGGCTGGGCGGCGGCGCTGGTGATCGCGGGGCTGGTCGGCTCGGGCCTGGTCTCCTGGTATCTTTACGCCGCCCATGGGCTTCTGGCCGACGCCGCAACGCCGGCGCTGTTCCTTCTTCTGGCCTTTGCCGCGGCGGCAACGGTCTGGATCCAGGATCTCAAACTGGCTTATGCCGGGCTTCGCATGGCCTTCTCGGATTCCCTGCCGCGCGCCACCGTCGAGAGGATCGCGCGCCGCCCTGGCCTGCTCAAGATGGAGGGTGAAACCCGTACCGTCACTTATCTGGTGTGCGGCGTGCGCGGGCTGGCCAATCTGGCGGCCGACTATAAGGACGATGCCGCCGGCTTCACCCGTCTGATGCAGCGGGTGCTGACGCCGCTGATGGATCAGGCCCTGGGGCATGGCGGCACCATCGACCGTATGACCGCCGACGGCTTTGCCGCTTTCTGGAATGCGCCGCTGGATGACGAGGATCATGCGCTGCATGCCTGCGAGGCCGCCAATGGCATGGCGGCCGCTGCAGCCCAAATGAGCGAACAACTGGTGAGCGAAGAACCGGCGCAGGAGAAGAAGCGAGCTCCACCTATGGAGATCGGCGTGGGTATCGCCACCGGGGCGGTGATCGCGGGCGGCTTCGGCGGTTCGGGCCGGATGGGCTACAGCGTCAGTGGCAACGCCGTGAACCTGGCGCAGCGTATCCAGGCACTCTCCCACCATTATGGTCCCGCGCTGGTCGTGTCGGACGAGACCCGGAAACTGGCCGACCGCGGCTTTGCCTTTCTGGAGATCGACACTGTTGGAATAGGTGGGGCGATGGGCACCCCGCCGGTCACGCTCTACGCCCTGATAGGCAATCCGGTGGCGCGCGCCTCGCCCAAATTCCGCGCCCTGACCGTGTTCCACGACCACATCTTCCAGGCCATGCGCAAGCAGAACTGGCCGATGGCGCGTGAGCTGATCGATCAGTGCCGCAGATTGTCGGGCGCCAGCCAGCAACTGTACGACCTGCACTTGGCGCGCATTGCCTATTACGAGAAGCATCCGCCGGGCGCGGAATGGGACGGTGCGTTTAGGCCGGTATTGGAATGATGTGCCTGTGTCCCGGCCGCTCGCCCAAGCCATCCGCACGCTGGCGCTACGGATCGTTCATCGCTTTCGCAGGTCCGCAAGACCTGCTCACGCGCTACCGCGCGCCCCTCCTCACGGAATAATCGCCAGTCCGTAATGCGCTGCAGGCGCATCCGTCAGCGCCGCCCACAACTGGTCGCCCCAGCTGAAGTGCCACCATTCATCGGGATGACCGGCAAAGCCTTCTTCCACCATCAACCAGTGCAAAAGGCGGCGGTTGGCGCGCGCCTCCTGGTCGGAGAAGGAGAAATCTTCCCCATCCAGATGCTCGAACCGGTCGCGATGGGCAAGCCGGGTCACGTCATCGAACAGCGAGCCCATCCAGAGCTGCTCGCCCCCCTTCCAGCGCAGGGTGAGATCGGTCGCGGCCGCCGTGGCGTGCGGCGCAGGAGAATCCGCATTTTCCGATGGTGCCGCCCAATAACGCTCGACCTCTTCCGTCAGCGCCGCGCCGGTGAGCGAAGGATCGCGGCGCTGAAGTTCGCGCGGCATCCACACGTCATGGAAATAGGCCTGGATGGCGCGCGGCCGCCAGGCATCGAGCAGGAACAGCTCCAGGCCGGCCGATGCGGCACGCGCATTCACCGTCGCGAGTTTTTCCGCCACCGTCTTGCGCAGCCACAGCTTGTCGGTGGCGCCGTCGATCATGTGCCAATAGGGCGGGTTCCTGCTGCTGGCATAGAAATTCTCGCCCGCGAGATACATCTCGCATGCTTCCACGACGCTTTCGCCAAACAGGGCATTGTCGCGTCGGATCGGGATGCGCTGGCGAAATCCCTTGCGGGCCTCGCGCGCGCGCGCCTGCTCGCCGATGGGACGATGGCGCAATTCTTCCAGATCACCGAAGACCGACATATCCGCTAGAGTAGAATCATGGACGCCGATCCCGAAAGCCCCCTCGCCCGTGCGCAAGCCTATCGCGCCGCGCGCCGCGCCTTCATCGCCGCGTGCGATGCCGCCCATGTCGATGCGGTCGCGCGCCTCAATCCGGCCAGGGCGGCCGATGGCAGGCCGTTGTTCATGGACGCCGCGGCGCTTGGGCCCCGGCTCGCCAGCAACGCCGTGATGGCGATTGCCGCGGATGCGGACGGATCGGCCATCGCTGCCGCGCTTTTGCGGGAGCCCATCGCCCTGCCCCCCGATACAAGGCTGGTGCTGGTTCATGCCCTGGACCCGGCGCGCTTCGCGGGCGCGACGGGCGATCCCGCCTGGCCCGCCGCCATGCTGGCGGTGGTCGCAGGCGAGGATATGTCGCGGGTGGCGAACCCGCGCGTGCTGGCGCTGGGCGGCGTGGAGGCAGGCCAGCGTGTGGCGCTGGCGACGGCCAAGCTTCAGACGGCCGTCACAATCCTGCCGCCCGCCGCCAGCCTGACCGAAGCCCAGGCCGCGCTGGCCGGTTTTTTCCAAAGATGACGCGGCTGCTTTGCAAGCCGGAGCCGTTTTCTTTATAGGGTCCAGGAGCGTCGGCGAGAACAGGACGCGACCGCAAGCAAAGTGCACCCGTAGCTCAGCTGGATAGAGTGCTGCCCTCCGAAGGCAGAGGTCATAGGTTCGAATCCTATCGGGTGCGCCATTCTTTGCGCAGAGCGCAAAGAATGGCGCAGGCAAGCCCGCCGCGCGACAGCGACTTAAGGCGGGCGCGCCCGGCAACAAGCGCAAATTCCTGCAGGCAGGACCACCACCCGCGCGATGAATGGCGCGAGCCAGGCCCGCCCGCGCACAGCGGCTTGAGGGTGGCCGCAACCGGCAACCAACGAATTGCCCGATCTTTCGCCACGTTCCTGCCGCGAGTTCGTGTTCCCATGCCTGACAGGGAGTTGCGATGCCCGAAACGAACAGACCGCCCTCAGAACGGCTTACCCCGGTACTGAAGCCGGGCCCCGCGCTCACCGGTACGACACCGGCCAAGCGGCGAACCCGCTTCCTGGCCGGAGCGTTCACTGTCGTCGTGCATATCGGGGCCCTCGCTCTGCTGCTTCTGCCGCGCGGCAGTGCTCCACCGTCCCATGTCGAGCCCACATCCGAGCCCATCCAGGTCAGCCTGCTCGACACGCCCAAGCCGCAGCCGCCCGGCCCGCCCGACGTGGATATGGCAGCGCCGGAGGCCGCCGCGGCGCCGCCGCTGCCGCATTTCACCACGCGCGCGACGGTGCAAGCCGCCGTAACGCCCAAGCCGGATAATTCGGATCTCTTGAGCGATTCTCAGCTCGCGGGCGCGGCCTCCGCGGGCGAAGGCGGCGGCGGGGGTGGAGGCTCATGTGATCTGGCGCGCGCCGTCCAGCAGGCCTTGCGGCGCGACCCCATGGTGCGCGCGGCGGCGGAAAACGCCAATCGGCTGGGCAAATCCGTGATGTTATGGAATGGCGACTGGGTGCGGTCCGGGGGCGAGGACGGCAAGGGCCTGTCGGCTGTGCGCGAGGCCGTTACTTGGGAGGTCGCCTTTGCGCCGCAAGCCTGTCGCAACCAGCGCATGCATGGACTGGTGCTGTTGTCCCTGACGGACGGGCGCACACGCTTCGCCATCGGCGGGAGCGACTGGCGCTGGGCCGACCTGCTCAGCGTGCGCGGCGCCACAGCAGATCGCTAGCACATGCAGACCAGCGGAAGGCGGGGCCGGCCGGTTGGCGCGGCCCCGATTCCGTTAGGACATGACAATCAATACAACGCGGCGGTTTTCCGCGCGGCCGTGACGGGTCTTGTTGTCGGCCACCGGGTCCTGCTTGCCGTAGGAGATGGTCGCCATGCGGTTCAGGGGCACGCCATGCTGGTTCATGAACAGCCGAACCGCTTCGGCGCGGTCCTCGCCCAGCCTGCTGTTGAGCGTGTCTGGTCCCCGCGCATCCGTATGGCCCTGGATTTCCAGATACACATTGCGGTTGTCGTTCTTCAGCTTGTCCGCGAAGTCCGACAGACGCTGCTGGGCTTCCGGCGAAAGCTTGGAGCTGTCGGTCGGGAACTTAACCGAATCGTCCGACAGGACCATGGAGTAGAGGAACTTGCCCTCCGCCAGCTTGCCGGCGGCCGTGGCGCGCTCAAGCGCGTCCTTGGTCGACTGATCGAGCTGGCCGAGGTGTTGATTGGTTTGACCCTGGTTGGCCTGGACCTTGGCGTCTTCGGCCGAAACCTGTTCGTTCACATAATCCTTGGTCGCGCAGCCGCCAAGACTGAGAGCGGCAGCGGCCACGACGGTTGCAAAAATGGCGGGCTTTAGTCTCTGCATCGACGTTATCCTTTTTAGCTCCCCGCGACACCCGTCATCCAGCGTGCTCATACAGTATGGCGGAATTTGGGAAGTATGAGGGCGAAGCTGGTGCAGGAAGATTGCCCGGCGCGCACTCCGCCTTCACAATCGGACCATGCTGCTCGCCACCCTTCCCATTGTCTTTGGCCTGATGGCGGTGACGGCTTTTGCGGCACTGGGGGCGCGGCGCACCCGTATCCCGGAGTCCATCTTCCTGGTGCTGGTGGGCCTTCTCATCAGCTTCCTGCCCGGCATGCCCCGCATCGAGCTGGAGCCCGACCTGGTGCTGAGCCTTTTCCTGCCGCCGCTGCTTTATCGGGCCGGCGTCAATATGAGCTGGCGTGGCTTTCGCGGCGACCTGTGGCTCATCCTGGCGCTGGCGGTGGGGCTGGTGATCTTCACCGCCGTCTCGGTGGCGGAGGTCTCGCATTATCTGCTGGGCCTGCCTTTGGCAGTGGGCTTTGTGCTGGGCGCGGTGGTGTCCCCGCCCGATGCGGTGGCGCCGATGGCGATCGCGCGCCGCTTTGCTCTGCCCAGCCGGGTGCTGACGGTGCTGGAGGGCGAAGGACTGGTGAATGACGCCACCGCCCTGATCCTGTTCAGCTTCGCCATCGCCGCCGTCACCGAAGGCAAGCATTTCTCATTCGTCGAAGCCGGCGGCGAATTCATGGCGATCGTACTGGGCGAGATCGCCTGGGGCCTGTTTATCGGCTGGGGCGGTCTGGCCTTGCGTCACTGGGCCAGCGATCCGCGGGTGGAAATGGTGTTCGCGCTCCTAACACCGTTCGCCGCCTTCTGGATACCGGAGTCCTTGGGCGGCTCGGGTGTGCTGGCGACGGTGGTCTGCGGCCTGTTCGTCAGCTGGAACGGCCCGCGCTTCATATCGCCGGCCACACGGCTGCAAGGCTATTTCGTCTGGGACCTGGTGGTCTATCTGGTCGAGAGCGTGGTTTTTCTCCTGACCGGCCTTCAGGCGCGCATCGTGGCCGAGGCGCTGGACCTGACCGAATGGGAAAGGCTGGCGACGGCTTGCGCCGCCGTTTGTGTCGTCATCATCGCCGTGCGTTTCGTCTGGGTCTATCTCGCGGCCTATCTGCCACGCTGGATTGTGCCATCGCTGACCCGCAAGGAACCGGCCCCGGGCAAAGGCACGTTCATTATTGCCTTTACCGGCATCCGGGGCGTGGTTTCGCTGGCGGCAGCCCTGTCCATACCGATAGAGGCGAACGGCGCGGGCTTTCCCGATCGCGGGCTGGTGCTGCTGGCCACCTTTGCCGTGATCCTGGTGACGCTGGTCGGACAGGGTTTCACCCTGTCCTGGGTCATTTCCTGCCTGGGCATCGGCGAGTATGGCAAGAAGGAAGCCGACCTCGACAAGGTGCGCGAAATCAACGCCCGGCTGGCAAGCATAGACGCAGCCTTGGCGCGGCTGGACACGCTGGAAGGCGCGGTGGTCGCGCCGGATGCGGCGCTCGCGCTCAGGCGCCGCAACGAAGACCGCCGCGCCTATTTCGTCGCCGCCTGCCGCGATTTGGCTCGCGGCGACACCTCCAACGCCGCGGCGGCGCTGCAGCTGCAATTCCTGGATGCCGAGCGCAGCAGCATCGCCGAGATCTATTCCCGGAGCGAAATCAATGACGAGGCGCGCCGCCGCATCGAGCGCGAACTGGATCTGGAAGACGCCCGCATCCGACATGCGGCGGAGAGCGGAGCCGCCAAGGCGCTTTAGTTTAGTTACCCCCATCTGTCGCAACTTGGGTTTGCCTCCGGCAAACACCTCGTTGCGACATCTTCCCCCTCCAACGGCTGCGTCGTGAGGGGGAAGAAAGCTGGCGGATGCTGAGGGGTGAGGAGCGATTCGCCCAAGGCGAACGAAATGGTCCGTCGCTAGCAACAGCGTAGCGCGACGACCATTTCGAGCGACGAACGCCGCGAGCCCAAGCGAGCGGCGGGACCGCGCCGCGATGTGCGACGCTCGAGCTTAAGGCCGGCGCCAGACCAGCATCTTGCTGGTCAGAACCTGCACCACTTCACCGTTCTGGTTCCTGGTTTCACTTTTCAATGTGATCATGCCGCGATCGGGCTTGGAGCGCGACGGCGTCACCGCCAGCACCTCGCTTTCCACCTGCAGGACATCGCCCGGCCGGGTGGGGCGCGGCCATGCGAGTTCGCAAGCCGCCCCGATCAGGCCGCCGGCGATGGGCATGCCGCTTTTGACCAGGAGCGACATGGTGATGGCGGCGGTATGCCAGCCGCTGGCGGCCAGCCCGTGGAAGAAGCTGGCCTGTGCTGCCACCTCGTCGGTGTGGAAGGGCTGGGGATCGAACCGGCCGGCGAAGGCCTTGATCTGGTCGGCGTCGATTGCGTGGGTCGCGCTCAGGAAGCGCTGACCCTCCACGAAGTCCTCCAGATAAAGCTCTTTCATCCCGCTTTTATAGCGACCTATCCAGGAATCTCGAGCGACGCATTCCGCGGAGCGACCCGCAGCATCCGCCAGCTTCCTTCCCCCTTCGGCGCGAAGCGCCGGAAAGGGGGAAGGTGTCACAGCGAAGCGTCGGCACAGCCGACCTGAGCTGTGACGGATGGGGGTCATAATCTAAGCGATCAGCTTCTTGGCCACCTGCGCGACACGCTTGCCCTGGAAGCGCGCCACCGCCAGTTCGGCCTCGGTCGGACCGGACGGCGGATTGCCCGAAATCACCGAAGCGCCATAGGGCGAACCGGCGGCGCCGAACATCACACCATCGGCATAACCCGTGGGCACGATGATGAAGCCCAGATGGGCGAGGGGGGTCCATAGCGACAGGACGGTCGCCTCATTGCCACCATGGGTCAGGGAGGAACCGGCGAAGACCGAGCCCGCCTTGCCGTTGAGCTTGCCCTCGAACCACAACGCGCCCAGCCCATCTATGTAGGCCTTGAGCTCGGACGAGACGATGCCGAAACGGGTGGGGGTGCCGAAGATCACCGCATCGGCCCAGACCGCATCCTCCGGTGTGGGGGCGGGATAGCGGGCGTTCATGGCCTCCGCGCTCTCCTTCCAGCCCGGCACGCTGCTCATGACGTCGTGACCGATCAGTTCACGCGCGCGCCGGAGACGCACCTCCGCGCCCTCGGCTTCGGCGCCTTCAGCCACCGCGCGGGCCAGCTTTTCGATGGTGCCGGTACGGGAATAGAAGGGGATGAAAACTTTGGGGGCGGTCACGGAAATCTCCGGGGTTCAAATCTCAGTGCCCAACATGGTTGGCTGGCCTTGTTCCGAAAACCGGGATAATTTCGATCTGATCGTTCGAGAAAGTTGAATAGATGGACCTGATCATTGGATCCTAGGGCCCCCACTTTGGACCAGATCGCCGTCTTCCTGGCGATTGTGGAGACCGGCAGCTTTGCCGCCGCTGCCAGGAAGCTGGGACGGGCCAATTCCGTGATCAGCTATGCCATCGCCAACCTGGAGAGCCAGCTGGGGGTCATCCTGTTTGCCCGCTCCGGGACGGCCCGGCCCAAGCTGACCGATGCAGGGCGCGCGATCCTGGTGGACTCCCGGGGCCTGGCAATCGCGCTGGACGGACTTCTGGCCAAGGCGCGCGGCCTGACCTCGGGCCTGGAGGCGGAAGTCTCGCTGGTGGTGGACGTGATGTGGCCAGCCAAGAAGCTGGTCAAGGCGCTGGATGAATTCCGCAAGCATCACCCCACGGTGGCGTTGCGCCTGAGGGTCGAAGCGTTGGGGACAGTGACGCAAGCGGTGATGGATGGTGCGGCGGCTTTTGGCATCAGCGGCCCCCTCCCGCTGGAGAGCGATCTTCTGACCCGGGGGCCGGCAGGATCGGTGAAGTTGCTGACGGTCGCGGCACCCGATCATCCCCTGGCGCAGATGGCGGTGCCGATCAGCGCGGCGCTCGCGCGCGATCATGTCCAACTGGTGCTCACCGATCGCTCGTCTCTTACCGAGGGCCGCGACTTCGGCGTCGTGTCGGTGAAGACCTGGCGGCTGGCCGACCTGGGCGCCAAGCATGCACTGCTGTTGGCTGGCATGGGCTGGGGCAACATGCCCAAGCCCATGGTGAATGACGATCTGAAACGGGGACGGCTGGTCGAGCTTCAAATCGAAGCGCCCGCCGACCTGGTCTATCGCTTCCACACTGTCTACCGCCGCGACACCCCACCGGGGCCCGCCGCGTCCTGGCTGATGGAGCGACTGGCGCTCGCTGTCCAATAGCGATCGTCAGGATCATTCGCGAAAGAAAAAGCGGCACAGAACGAACGCGACCCTCGCGCATCGCCGCGAACGCGCGTAGAGTTTTTCGTCACACATCAAAACCATGGAGTGAATGACATGGCAGCGAAGAAGAAAAAGAAAGCCAAGAAGGCGTCCAGGCCCGCCAAAGCCAAGAAAGCGCCCGCCAAGAAATCCAAGGCCAAGAAGTCCAAAGTCAAGAAGGCCGCGAAGCGTCCGGCGAAGAAGGCCAAGAAGAAGACGGTGAAAGCCGCCGCCAAGAGAGCCCCGGTAAAAAAAGCGGGAGCGACCAAGAAAAAGGCGCCCGCAAGGAAGAAGAAGGCAACCGTGGGCGAGGGCGATTACGCCGCCTCGCGGAGCTTCTTCAAGGACGAGTCCAGTTTTGTCGAGAAGAACAAGGCCAACATCCCGGCCATGGGCAAGGAGGCCGAAGCGGCCTTGGAGGGCCCGGAAGGCGACGCCCTGCGCGAAGCCGAGGCCAGCGGGTTGGCCCGTTCACGCGACACCTTCTGAAATTCCGGGGAGCGTTCGCGAGAGCGGCCAAAAATCAAGTGCAAACGCCGCGGCTCTCTTCGCGCCGCGGCGTTTGTCTTTGCATAGTGGCCGTTACTTGGCGTCGGGTTTGAAGTCCAGAGCGCAGCCGGGAGTGTCCGCGTGAGCGGGAGCGACCCCAGGAATCGAATGGCTGCGCCCGATCAACCCTTGTTCTCCGGTTTGAAATCCAGAGCGCAGCCATTCGTGCAATAGCGCAGACCCGTCGGCCCGGGGCCGTCATTGAAAATATGGCCCAGATGGCCGCCGCACTGGGCGCAATGGAATTCGGTGCGCACCATGCCGTGGCTAGTGTCCACCGTGGTCTTCACGGCGCCGGGCTTGGTGTCCCAGAAACTGGGCCAGCCGGTGCCGCTGTCGAACTTGTGCTCGGCGTCGAACAGTTCGGCGCCGCAGCCGGCGCACTGGAACTCGCCAGGGCGCTTTTCGTGGTTCAGGGGGCTGGAACCCGGACGCTCGGTGCCATGTTCGACCAGCACCCGATGCTGTTCGGGGGTTAGAGTGCGTGTCTTGGTATCGGTCATGACGTCTTCCTTTCCATCCCCAATACGTATGAAATCGGCGAAAGTTACGGGTTTGTAGCAATCACCATGGCCAGCATCTCGCTGAGCCTGCCCGTATTGCCGAAGGCGAAGCCGGCATCATAGACCACGTCATCCACTTTCCAGCCCTGTGGCGTGTTCACCAGAAGCACCGTGTCATTCCAGTTGGCGGGCTTGGCCTTCGGTCCTGCGGCCGGCGCAGGTGTGTAGCTGAGCGCCACGCTGCAGCGTGCGGTCTTGGCGCCCGCCTGACAGGCCCCGACCTTCCAGGCGCCGGCGCCTTCGAACAGCGACGAGAAGATGTCGCCTTCCAGCACCGGCGGCACGGCATTCTTCACCTTGGCGGTCAGCCGGGCCTGGGCCGATGCCGCGTCCGCCAGCTGTTTGTTCAGACGGGGGCTCAGGACCGGCTGAAAGCGCAAGCGCACGGTGGCGTCGGGGATGCCGACACCCTGCGCGTGCTGGCTGGCATAGACGTCATAGAAGTCGTTCACCGCCGCGGCCGGATCGTTCGCGGCCAGTGCCGGTGTCGTCAGAAGCAGAAGGGCAAAAAGCAGGGACCGCATCACCGGGATTTGAGACTGTCGCGGATTTCACGCAGCAAGAGGACCTCTTCCGTCGGCGGCGGGGCCGCGGGCGAGGCCTCGGGCGGCGGCGCCACCAGCTTGTTGAGCTGGCGCAGCAGCATGAACAGGACAAATGCCACGATCAGGAAATTGATCACCGCGTTGATGAACAGGCCATAATTGATGGTGACGGCCTTGGCGGCCTTGGCGGCGGCCAGCGTGTCCACCGCGCTATTGCCTTTCAGCACCAGGAAGAAGTTGGAGAAATCCACCCCGCCCAGCGCCAGGCCGATGGGCGGCATCAGCACGTCATTGACCAGGGAGTTGACGATGCCGGTAAAGGACGCGCCGATGATCACACCGACCGCGAGGTCCACCACATTGCCGCGCACGGCGAATTTTTTGAATTCGTTGAACAGGGACATGGGATTTCGGCCGCCTCCTCGAACCCGGGGCCTCAGGCTAGTCGGGCGCGACCGCCACAACAAGGCGGCGGCGCGGGATCAGAAGATAGACCACCGCCGCACCCAGCCCGGTCAGGGCGCCAAGGTCGTTGGCGAAGAAATCGCCCCATTCGGCATCGCGACCGACAAAGGACTGGATGATCTCCAGCGCCCCGCCCAGCGCGATAATGGCGGCGAGGACAAGGATCAGCGAACGCCTGAGCCCCCAGGCAAGCGATGCCAGCAGGGAAAGGCCAAAATAGGCAATGAAATGTTCCGCCTTGTCCCACAGCAAGGCCGCCAGGCCGGGCGGATGCGGTGTGAGTTCGCCCCACACCACCACCAAGGCGGCAGGCCAAAACAGAAGCGCCCCCGCGCGCCGGGCCCAGGGGAGGAAAATACCTTGGAACAGGATCATGCCTGCCAGCTACCCTTGGCAGCTGGCAGAAATGTGACATCACGCGGGCCGGCCCAAAAGTGTCACAGCCGGCGCTCAGGCCAATTTCGTGCCTGCCATGGCCATTGCCGGCAGCGACAGGCGGAAACTCAAACCGAGATGGGTGGATTGGATCTGCAATTCGCCCCCCACTTCGGCGGCCAGCGAACGCATGACCTTGAATCCCATGCCGCCGGATTGGGCCGGATCGAAACCTTCCGGCAGGCCCACGCCGTCGTCGCTGATCGTCAGGACCAGCCTGCCATCGCCGGAGACCGAACAATCCACCAGCATGATCAGCGGCACACCGCTGGGATGCGCGTATTTCAGCGCATTGATGAAGATCTCGCACAACATCAGCACAATGGGCTGAACCTGGCGCATCTGCACCATGCAGTCGCCGCCGGTATGCATCACCTTCACCGCCTGTTCGGTCGAAGACAGCGCCGCCACCAGCGCATCGGTGACGTCGTGCAAATGCGGCTTGAGACTGATCACCCCATCGGTGCCGGCACGCGAAAGAATGCGATGCAGCTGGCTTATCGTGTTGATGCGCGCGGCGATGCCATCCAGCAGATGGCGGACTTCGGCATTGCTGTAGCTGTCGGCATTCTTTTTGACCGAGGCCGACTGCATGCGCACCATGCTGACCAGGACGGTCAGGCTGTTGGCGATACGATGATTGGCTTCCGCCACCGGATCGATGGCGCCAGAACGCTGTTCGGGGAAAGAGCGGGCTGTGAGGACTGCATCCATGAGAGCATCCTCCTTTCTATCGCTGGACATCATGCGCCCATCTGACCTGTCCTACAAATAAAATTATCAAGAAATTTCAACGGGTTAAATGAGTAACCGCCGCCTTTGGTACAGACGGCGCTCTTGTCAGAAGGAACCAAAGGTTCCTAAAATCAGTTCTGTTAGAAGATTTTGCCAAATGAGTAAGATACTCATTTGACTGTCTTGATGGGAAACAACTGAGAGAGAGAAGGACAAAGAGGTCTGCCATGAATGATTTGACGCGCGGTGAGCGCCTTCAGATCATGCTCACCAAGGAAGAGCTGGAAGCCCTTGATAGCTGGCGTTTCGCCAGGCGCATGCCCAGCCGCGCCGCCGCCATCCGCGAGCTTTTAAAGCGCGGCCTGACCGCCGAAGGCTTTGTCGAGGCCCGAGTCGGCAACAAATCCGAGGATTTTGGGGTGACCGGCACATCCTCCCCCTCTCCCACGCACGACCGCCGGGACACCCAAGACCCCAAAAGTCCGCTCAAATAGCCACTTTCGGGCTTGCGCGCGAAGCGTACGCCTTATAGAAGGCGCCCCTCTTGGGCGGCCCGGCCGGACATGCCGTGGCAGCCCCAAATGCGACCCCCGTGCGCGGATGCGTACATCAACCAAGGGGGACCGGATTCATCCGGCAGCCGTAAAGGATAGCAAAATGTCCAAGATGAAGACCAAGTCGGGCGCCAAAAAGCGCTTCAAGTTCACCAAGAGCGGCAAGATCAAAACCCATCAGGTCGGCAAGCGCCATCGGTTGATCAACAACTCGCCGGCGCGTACCCGCGACCTGCGCGGCATGGACACCCTGTCCGAATCCGAAACCCGGCGCGTGAAGCGCTGGATGCCCTATGGCGGAGGTATCTGATCCATGAGCCGTTCACCTCGCGCAGTACCGAGCCACGCCCGCCGCAAGAAGGTCTTCAAGCAGACCAAGGGCATGCGCGGCCGCCGCAAGAACAACATCACCACGGCCAATGCCGCAGCCGACAAGTCGCTGCAGCACAATTATATCGGCCGCAAGGAGCGCAAGCGTAATTTCCGCGCCCTGTGGATCCAGCGCATCAACGCCGCCGTGCGCGAGCACGGTCTCACCTACAGCCGATTTATCGCCGGGCTCGCCGGCGCCGGCATCGAGATCGACCGCAAGGTTCTGTCCGATCTGGCGATCCACGAGCCCCAGGCGTTCAAGGCTCTGGTGGATCAGGCGTCCAAAGCCTAAGCACGCTCCACCGGAGATTCGGCCGGCGGCTTCCCACCGCCGGTCCTTCCCACCCGGAGTTTGCATGACCGATATCGCCGCTCTTCAGTCCGAGATACTGACCGCTGTCACAAGCGCTGCCGATGAGGCGGCGCTTGAAGCCGTGCGCGTGGGCGCGCTGGGCAAGAAGGGTTCGGTCAGCGCCCTGCTCGCCACCATGGGCAGCCTTTCGCCCGACGAGCGCAAGGTGCGAGGGCCCCAGTTCAACGGCCTGAAAGACGCCGTCACCGAAGCCATCGCTGCGCGGAAAGTGCAGCTGGCCGATGCGGCGCTGGAACAGCGCCTCAAGTCCGAAACGCTCGATGTCACCCTGCCCGTGCGGCCGGAGAATGCCGGCACGGTGCATCCCATCAGCCAGGTGCTGGAGGAGGTGGTCGCGATTTTCGCCGATCTGGGCTTTGGCGTCGCCGAAGGCCCGGACGTGGAATATGACGATTACAACTTCACCAAACTGAACATTCCGCCCGACCATCCGGCGCGGCAGATGCAGGACACCTTCTACGTCGCGCCCCAGGCCGACGGCTCGTCTCACGTGCTGCGCACCCACACTTCGCCGGTGCAGGTGCGCACCATGCTGAAGCAAAAGCCGCCCATCCGTGTGATCTCGCCGGGGCGCACCTATCGGGTGGACAGCGACGCCACACATTCCCCCATGTTCCATCAGGTTGAGGCGCTGGTGGTGGATGAAGGCATCCACCTGGGCCACCTGAAATGGACGGTCGAGCAGTTCTGCAAGGCCTTTTTCGAAATCGACAAAATCGAACTGCGCGCGCGCCCCAGCTTTTTTCCCTTCACCGAGCCGTCGCTGGAATGGGACATGCGCTGCGACCGCAGTGTGCCGGGCAAGATAACCTTCGGCACCGGCAATGACTGGCTGGAGCTGGGCGGCTCGGGCATGGTCCATCGCAAGGTGCTGGAGAATTGCGGCATCGATTCCACCAAGTATCAGGGCTTTGCCTTTGGCTTTGGCCTGGACCGCATGGCGATGCTGAAATACGGCATGCCCGATATCCGCAGCTTCTTTGAATCGGACCTGCGCTGGCTGAAGCATTACGGCTTTGCCGCGCTGGACATTCCCACCCTTGATGGCGGGCTCAGTCGATGAAATTCACCCTGAGCTGGCTGAAGGAGCATCTGGATACGGATGCGACGGCGGCGCAAATCGCGGCAAAGCTGACCGCCATCGGCCTGGAAGTGGAAAGCGTCACCGATCCGGGCGCGGGCCTTGCCGATTTCGTGGTGGGCGAGATCGTCACCGCCGAGAAGCATCCCAATGCCGACAAGCTGCGGCTGTGCAGTGTGAGCGACGGCAAGGACCATCTGCAGATCGTCTGTGGCGCCCCCAATGCGCGCGCCGGCATCAAGGTGGTGCTGGCGCGGCCCGGTACGGTGATTCCGGTGACCGGCGAGGCGCTGAAGCTGGGCACCATCCGGGGCGTGGAATCGCGCGGCATGATGTGCAGCGCCCGCGAACTGCTCTTGGGCGAGGATCACAATGGCATCATCGAGCTGCAACCCGGCGCCAGGGCCGGCGAGCCGGTGGTGGCGGCGCTGGTCGATGCGGGTCTGCTCGCCAACGATCCGCTGTTTGACGTCTCCATCACGCCCAATCGCGGCGACGCCGCCAGCGTGTTCGGCATTGCGCGCGATCTGGCGGCGAGCGGCCTGGGCACGCTCAAGACCGAGAAGGTATCGCCGGTTCAGGGCAAGTTCCCCAGCCCCAGGACAATCACCCTGGACTTTGCGCCCGAGAACAAGGACGCCTGTCCGATCTTTGCCGGCCGGCTGATCCGCGGCGTCAAGAACGGGCCCGCGCCCAAATGGGTTCAGGACCGTCTGAAATCAGTGGGCATGAAGTCCATCTCCGCGCTGGTGGATGCGACCAACCTGATCAGCCAGGACCGCGGCCGTCCGCTGCATGTGTTCGATGCCGACAAGCTGTCGGGCAACCTGCATGCGCGCATGGCCAATGACCATGAACAGGTCTATGCACTCGACGACAAGACCTATGTCCTGGACAAGGACACGATCGTCATCGCCGACGACAGTTACGCCCGCGGCATCGCCGGCGTCATGGGCGGCATGGACACCGGCAGCTTCGAAGACACCAAGAACGTCTTCATTGAATCGGCTTACTTCGACCCGGCGCGCATCGCGCGTGCGGGGCGCAAGCAGGGCATCATTTCCGATGCCCGCTATCGTTTCGAGCGCGGCGTCGATCCGCAGTTTGTCCTGCCAGGCTTGGAACTTTGCACGCGCCTGATCCTGGAATGGTGCGGCGGCGAGGCGTCCGATGTGGTGATCGCCGGCGTATTGCCGCCGCCGCACAAGCCGATCCTGTTCGATCCCGTGACCGTCGAGAAGCTGGGCGGCATCGCCGTGCCGCGTGAGAAGATCATCTCCATCCTGGAGGACCTGGGCTTTGTGGTCGAAGACCATGCCCCTCGCGAACAAAGCCTGCATGTCACTCCGCCGTCCTGGCGGCACGACGTGGATGGCCCCGCCGATCTGGTGGAAGAGGTCGTGCGCATTTATGGCCTTACCGATGTGCCGTCGGTGGCTCTTGCCCGCGCCGACGGTGTGGCAGCACCGGTCCTGTCCAAGGCGCAGCGCCGTACCCGCACGGCCCGCCGGGCGCTTGCCGCCCGCGGCTTCAATGAATGTGTGAGCTTTTCCTTCATCGCTCGTGAGCAGGCCAGACTGTTCGGCGGCGGCGATGACGCGCGCCAGCTTTCCAATCCCATCGCATCCGACCTCGACGCCCTGCGCCCCTCGGTGCTGCCGTCGCTGCTGGCGGCAGCCGCGCGCAACGCCGCGCGGGGTTTCGCCAATCTGCAGCTGTTTGAGATCGGCGCAGCCTTCGACAGTGGCATGCCGGAAGCACAGAAGACCGTGGCCGCCGCCATCCGCACGGGCCATCCCGAGCGACATTGGCAGAAGAGCGCCGATGAGACCGGCCTGTTTGCGGTCAAAGCCGATCTTCTGGCCGCACTGGAAGCCGTCACCGGCGCGCCCATGTCGGCGCCGATCACCCAGGGTGCCCCCGGCTGGTATCATCCAGGCCGCAGCGGCACCATCGCCATGGGGCCAAAGGTGATCGCCCAGTTCGGCGCGCTGCATCCCAAGGTACTCGCCGCACTTGACCTCAAAGTGCCCGCCGCCGGTTTCGAGATTTTCCTGGATGCCATCCCAGACGCCAAGTCGAAGGGCAAGGCCAAGCCGCTGTTTTCGCCCTCGCCTTTCCAGGCGATCGAGCGCGACTTTGCCTTTGTGGTGGAGGCCAAGGTCGCCGCCGGCGAGATCGTCAAGGCGGTGAAGCTGGCCGACCGCAACCTGATCGACCAGGTCAATGTCTTCGACGTTTATGAAGGCAAGGGCGTGCCGGAGGGACAGAAGTCCATCGCGGTCGCAGTGCGCATCCAGCCCCGGGACGCGACCCTGACCGACGCCGAAATCGAAGCTTTGGCTCAAAAAATCGTCGCCGCCGCACTGAAACTGGGCGCGACTTTGCGCGGGTGAGTGGAAAGCGCTGGTAGTTAGCGCACCGAAGAAAGCGGCGATGCCTGCTTCATCTGCAACCGGCCATAATGCGCAATGAGCGCTTCAGCTCGATTGACGCCCGCTTGATCGGGACAGCCGGCTTCACCGCTATTTTGGAAATTGAGGGTTTTGCTGAGTTCATTATAAGGCATCGCGATCACATCATCCTGGCCTGAAAAGAATGCGGAACGGCCGTTCCAGTCAAAATGGATCAGCGCCAGCAGATCGTAGCTATGGGCAAAGAAGCCGTTATCGTCCGCCGCCACGAAGTTCAGAAACACGTTGTCGTATCGTAATCGGAGATCAGGGCCGTTAGGGCTTGATCGCGTCATCGGAGATTTTCGTTTGCGAAAAAGAATAATGCGCTTGTCCGGGACGCCGTTGACGGAAACCGTCATCGGTGCGGAGTAGGCGCAGGCGCGCGCGCCTTCCTGGTCCATCTTGACGTCTTTGCCCATCGGGCGAGCAAGAGGCACCAAGCCGCTTTCGAGCTTACGCAGGCCCGAAGGCCGCAGCTTCTCTCCCAACCACCCGCCGGGACTGTGAGCCATGGCGCGTGCTTGCGCAGGAAACAGATTACGACCCGTTTGTGTGTCGTAGAAATCGGATATGCCATCCTTGCGGTAGTAATAAAAAACAGCATGCCCATCAGCCGCGCGATAAACGTCCAGGACACTTCCATCCTGTCCTTGCGCGGGAATGCGATAGGCCCCGTCCGGCGGTATCGCGATATGATCCAGTGGCGCTGTTCCGAAAGGATAGTAGCCGATAGTCAGAGGCTGGGGCGGGCGCGGAAATGCATACTTTCCTGTCTTGGGCGCACTCAAAATCAGAACGGAAAACGCCGCAAAGACCGCAGTCTGGACATCGTTTTCGGCTCCCTGAACAGTCGGTGCGCCGCCGCATATCTTTTTTACGACAAGTCCTGCCAACGTGTTGCCAGTCGGAAAGGCGGCGAGCCCAGGATTTTCAACTGTTTCCGCCAGAAGATGATTATGTAGATCGTAAGATCTGACGCGCTGGTGAGATATCTTGCCCGCGCTGCAGTCGTAAATATCGTCTTTAACGATATAGGCTGTTTCCTTGTCCGATCGCGGATAGGCCGGATAGGTCACCCACAAGGTAGCGGCGGATGCTTTGCGACCTGACCATCCGAGGGTCGTGTTGTTGACAAAGGCCATGGTGGCCGATTTTCCGCCCGACTGGACGCCCAGATAGACATAGGAACCTTCCGGCTTCTGTGCTTGGGCGGGCGCGAAGAGTGTGAGGCTTATTGCCAAGACAGACCAAGCAGCTCTCATATAGCGCCTCTGATAACGCCCAACCGGCAGAGGCCGAGATTATACCGTCGGTGATTAATCGAACTGTAACAGCTTCGGCCTGGCACCAATCTCGCCAGCCAGCTTCTCGAACTCCGCTTTGGCGCGCGGATTGGCGCGCTGGTGGCGCTCGGCGAAGATCATCTCGTTCTTCTGGGTGTGCTCGAAGCCGGTGAACTCCGTCACCCGCACCTTGTAGCCATGGGCTTCCAGATAAAGTCCGCGCAGCACATTGGTCAGATGCGCGCCGAATTCCCGGCGCTGAATGGGATGGCGCCAGAGCTGATCCAGCGGGCCTTTCTTGCCGTCCAGTTCGCGTGCCACCTCCGCCTGGCAGCAGGGTACCAACGCCACGAACTTCGCCTCATGGTTCAGCGCGAACAGGATAGCTTCGTCCGTCGCGGTATCGCAGGCATGCAGCGCGGTGACGATATCGACCGCGCCGACCTGCTGGTCCGCAATCGTGCCTTCGACAAAACGCATGCGGCCGAAGCCGCTTTCGTCCGCGACTTTCTTCGCCGTCTTGATCAGATCGGCACGCGCTTCCACCGCGATCACCTGGCCGCGACCGGCCGGTGCAAAATAGAGATCGTAAAGAATGAAGCCCAGATAGGATTTGCCCGCGCCCAGATCGGCCAGCGTCGGCTGATCCTTCTCATTCAGCATCGCATCAATCGCGGGCTTTATCAGCTGGGCCAGATGCTGCACCTGCTTCAGCTTGCGCCGCGAGTCTGCGTTCAATCCGCCATTGTGAGTGAGAATGTGCAACGCTTTTAGGAGCGGCACCGACTGGCCCGGCCAAAGGTCTTCTATTTTGCTTTTGTCGCTCCGGCTGTCGCTGGCGCTCCGTGCATTCTTCATTTGACCAAACCCGAAAAGGCATTCGTGATGCCGTAATAATAGTTATAGGCGCGGATCGCCCAGTAGTTCATTTCCGCCCAATGCCTGGGCGGCGTCAGGTCGTCCCAATCGGGCGACAGCGATTTCTCGATCTGGTTGGCCATGTAGATGCGCCGCCGCCCCTGCCAGTAATGCAGGAACGTGTCGCGCACCTCGGCGATGGGCGTCTGGTTGATCCGCGCCACTTCACTGATGGCGAATTGCTCGATGGTGGGGAACTTGCGCGCCCGTCCGATCAGGGCATCGATGAAAGCCAGCGTGTCTTCCATCAGCGCCACATGCGCGGGCGTCACGCCGATCAGGCCGGAATTGAACATCCAGCTATTGGCCACGTCGTAATGATAGGCGCCCCGGTGGGGCAGCCGGGTGCGAAACCCCTTGAGCGGTGGAAAGGGATTGCGCAGCTCGAAGTGGTTCATCACCACCGCCGTCTTGGTCACCGACCAGATTTCCTGCGGGGTCAATTTTGCCGAAACCTCGGCATGGAAGCCGGGCTGGACGATGGAGTCGCTGTCCAGAAAGCAGACCGGACCGCCGAACCGCCGCAAGGCATCCAGCACCGCCGCCGGCTTGATGCGATGATGGTAAAGCCCCTCGCCGGACCAGGCCTGGGTTCGGGCCGCGATATCGACCACCTCCACCGGCCAGTTGGCATAGACGGCGGGGGCGTCGGTATAGACCGCGATGCGGGCGGCCGGTTCCATGCCGGCTTGTGCCCGATCGAGCTCCTGGCGGAGCGAAATCAGGCTGTATTTCAGCTCCCGCCGGTATTGGGGCAGCCCTCCATAATCGAGATAGACGTAATGCAACATGGGGGCGGTTATAGCCGGAAAAGCCTGTGGAATGGGGCCCCCCGGTCTGCTAGACCCCGCCCGGCCTCAAGCAGCGAAGCGGTAGGCCGTTAAAGAGTCCAAATGGCTGATCTGTCCAAAATCCGCAACTTCTCCATCGTCGCCCATATCGACCATGGCAAGTCCACCCTGGCCGACCGGCTGATCCAGTTCACCGGCACGGTCGCCGCCCGGGACATGACCAACCAGATCCTGGATTCGATGGACATAGAGCGGGAACGCGGCATCACCATAAAGGCCCAGACCGTTCGCCTGGAATACAAGGCCCAGGACGGGGAGACCTATATCCTCAACCTGATGGACACGCCCGGCCATGTGGACTTCGGCTATGAGGTCAGCCGGTGTCTTGCCGCCTGCGAGGGCGCGCTGCTGGTGGTGGATGCCAGCCAGGGGGTGGAAGCCCAGACCCTGGCCAATGTCTACCAGGCCATCGATGCCGGGCTGGAGATCGTGCCGGTCCTGAACAAGATCGACCTGCCGGCCGCCGAGCCCGAGAGGGTCAAGCAGCAGATCGAGGACGTGATCGGGATCGACGCCTCCGACGCCGTGCCGATCTCGGCCAAGACCGGCCTCAATATCGACCAGGTGCTAAGCGGTGGTCACCCGCCTGCCCGCGCCCAAGGGCGAGCTGGATGCCCCGTTGAAGGCGCTGCTGATCGACAGCTATTACGACGCCTATCTGGGCGTCGTGGTGCTGGTGCGCATCATCGATGGCGAACTGAAGAAGGGTCAGAAGATCCGCATGATGGCGGCCGACGCCGTCTATCAGGTGGAGCAGATCGGCGTCTTCAAGCCCAAGAAGGTGGGCGTGGAAAGGCTGGGGCCCGGCGAGGTCGGTTACATCACCGCCCAGATCAAACAGGTTGCCGACACCAAGGTGGGCGACACCATCACCGATGAACGCAAGGGCACGGCCACGCCCCTGCCCGGTTTCAAGCCGGCGCAGCAAGTGGTGTTCTGCGGCCTGTTTCCGGTCGATGCGGCACAATTCGAAGACCTGCGCGATGCGCTGGGCAAGCTGCATCTCAATGACGCCAGCTTCACTTATGAGACTGAAAGCAGCGCGGCGCTGGGCTTTGGTTTCCGTTGCGGCTTTCTGGGCCTGCTGCACCTGGAAATCGTGCGCGAGCGGCTGGAACGGGAATTCAATCTCGACCTGATCACCACCGCGCCATCGGTGATCTATCACATCTACATGAATGACGGCTCGATGAAGGAGCTGCACAATCCGGCCGACATGCCGGATGTGACCTATATCGACCATATCGAAGAACCCTGGATCAAGGCGACGGTGCTGGTGCCCGATGAATATCTGGGTTCGGTGCTGAAGCTGTGCGAGGACCGCCGCGGTCGCCAGGTCGAGCTCACCTATGCCGGCAACCGCGCCATGGTGATTTACATGCTGCCGCTGAACGAGGTGGTGTTCGATTTCTATGACCGGCTGAAAAGCGTGTCGCGCGGTTATGCGAGCTTCGATTATCACATCGAAAAGTACGAGGAAGGCGATCTGGTCAAGATGTCCATCCTGGTCAATGACGACCCGGTAGATGCGCTCTCCATGATCGTCAACCGCCAGCGTGCCGAAGGGCGCGGGCGGGCGATGTGTGAAAAGCTCAAAGACCTGATCCCGCGCCACATGTTCAAGATCCCGATCCAGGCCGCCATCGGCGGCAAGGTGATCGCGCGCGAAACTCTTTCGGCGCTGCGCAAAGACGTCACCGCCAAATGCTATGGCGGCGATATCAGCCGCAAGCGCAAGCTCCTCGACAAGCAGAAAGAGGGCAAGAAGAAGATGCGTCAGTTCGGCAAGGTGGACATTCCCCAGGAAGCCTTCATTGCCGCGCTGAAGATGGACGATAACTAGAAAGACCGGCTAAGGTCCGCCCGGCTTTTGGGGGGCGGGCGATGGAAGAGACTTTCCAGGGCTGGGAGCTTTTTGTTACGCGGCTGGCCATCGGCCTTGTGCAAGGTCTGGCACTTTATGCCCTGTACAGCGCCCTGGACGACAAGGTCTGGCCTGCCAGCCAGGGCTTGCTTTTTGCGCCTCTGCTGCTGGGCTGCCTTTTCATTCCAACTGTGCTGATTTCGGCGTTGGGCGAAATGCCATTGCGGATCGCGCTTTTGTGGAGTGCGCTTGCATTGATGGTCACTGCGGGCTTTGCCGCTTTCGACAATTGGAGCAGCTGGCCGCAGGACTGGGCCTATTCCAACGGCTGGCGCCCGCATGTCGTCCCTTCCGCGAAATTGTTTTTCTTCTGGGGCGTGGGCCTGTTCATCGCCCATGCCCTTGTCCTGGGGGGATATGCCGACCGGCGCTTCATGGCGCGCTATCCCACCCATTTCGATACCGCCTGGAAGCTCGCCGTGCAGCTGGCGCTGGCGGGGCTTTTTGTCGGCGTGTTCTGGTTGCTGCTTTGGCTGGGCGCGGGCCTCTTCAATCTCATCAAGCTTGATTTCTTTCAGCGCCTGATCCGCCATTCCTGGTTCGCAATTCCGGTCACGGCGCTGGCCGCTGCCGGCGCGCTGCACCTGACCGATATCCGCCCGGCGATGGTGCGCGGCGCGCGAACCTTGCTGCTGACTCTGCTGTCATGGCTGTTGCCGCTGATCAGCCTGATCGTGGCCGGGTTTGTCATGAGCCTGCCTTTCACCGGCCTTAAGACCCTATGGAGCATCGGCCATGCCTCGGCACTGTTGCTGGTGGCGGCGGCCGCGCTGATCGTGCTGATCAATGCCGCGCACCAGGACGGCGAGCCGGAACATCTGCCGCCACGCATCTTGCGCCTGTCTGGCAAGATTGCGGCCATCCTGCCGGCACCGCTCAGCCTGATCGCAGCCTATGCATTGCTGTTACGGGTCAATCAGCATGGCTGGTCGGTCGAGCGCGTGATGCTGGCCGCCAGCATCATCGCGGCGCTGGGCCATGCCGGCGGCTATGCCTGGGCAGCGGTAAGACCCGGAACATGGCTCTCGCCCATCAAGACCTGGAATTTCGGCATGGCCTTGCTGATCCTTGCCGAGATCGTGGCGCTGTTCACGCCCATCGCCAGCCCCGAGCGGATAGCGGTGTCCAATCAGATGGCGCGGCTCAGCGACAGAAGGATTGCGTTGAAAGAATTCGACTTCCATTTCCTGCGCTGGCAAGGCGGTCGCTATGGCATGGAGGCACTGCAGCAGCTGGCGGCCGGCAAGGATGCCGATGTTGCCAAGAAGGCGCGGGATATACTGTCACAACAGAACGCATATTCCGGCCTGGTGCCGATACCCCCGGTACCGGCGGCTCGGTTCGCGGTCTATCCGCAGGGCGCAAAACTGCCCGAAAGCTTTGTCCATATGGATTGGAATGGTCGCTTGTGGGCGCGCCCGCGGTGCCCGGCCTCGGGAACGTGTGACGCCATTCTTGCGGATCTGGATGGCGATGGCCGCCCGGAGATTCTGATCGCCGCCGGCCCGGCGTTCATGCTGCAAGTCTTTCATCAGGAGGCCGACGGCGCCTGGAAGCAGGCGGGCAACATATTCCTGCCGCCCAGATGCGACAGCGTGATGGAGGCCCTGCGGCAAGGGCATTTCCAGGCGGTGCCCCCTGCATCGCACTGGAATGACATCGAGCTGAACGGGATGCGGCTGCATCTGCGGGAAACCGATACCCCCTTGGAGCAGCCGAAATGCCCCACATAGCGGTTCGGCGCGCGCTATTCGCCCTGCGACGCCCTGCCCCGCCCCATCGACTTTCGACAAACCGGACCTGAGCCTTTATACGACCGGCCATGTCCACAGTGGCCCTTATCGACTATGGCTCCGGCAACCTGGCCAGCGCGGCGAAGGCGTTGGCGCGGGCGGCGAACGGCAAGGCCGAGATTGTCACCACCGCCGATCCGCAGGTGGTGAAGGATGCCGAGCGCATCGTACTGCCGGGCGTGGGCGCCTTTGCCGACTGCATGAAGGGCCTGTCCTCGGTGCCCGGCATGGTCGAGGCGCTGCGGGAAAAAGTGCTGAAAGACGGCGCGCCATTCTTAGGGATTTGCGTGGGTATGCAGCTTCTGGCCACGGTGGGCGTGGAGTTCGGCCGTCATGCCGGGCTGGGCTGGATTGCCGGCGAAGTGATCAAGATCGCGCCCTCCGATCCCGAGCTGAAAATCCCACACATGGGCTGGAACGAGCTCAAGATTCTGACCAAACATCCGCTGCTCAAAGGCATCGAGACCGGCGCGCATGCCTATTTCGTGCATAGTTTTGAACTCAAGCCTGCCCTGCCCGAGGACCTGATCGCCACCACCGACTATGGCGGCCCGCTGACCGCCATGGTGGGCAATGAGAATATCGCCGGCACCCAATTCCATCCGGAGAAGAGCCAGGCGACGGGCATCAAGCTGCTGGAAAATTTCATCGGCTGGCGGCCCTAGAAAGGCAAAGATGATCATCTTTCCCGCCATCGACCTGAAGGACGGCGTCTGCGTGCGCCTGAAGAAAGGCGTGATGGAAGACGCCACGGTGTTCAACACCGATCCGGCGGCACAGGCCCGCGCCTTCGCCGCCCAAGGCTTTCAATGGCTGCATTGCGTGGACCTGAACGGCGCCTTCGCGGGAAAGAGCGCCAACAGTGAAGCGATCAGGTCCATCCGCGCCGCCATCGACCTGCCGATTCAATTGGGCGGCGGCATTCGCGACATGGCGGCGGTGGAAGCTTGGCTCGCCGCCGGCATTACCCGCGTGATCCTGGGCACCGCGGCGCTGACCAATCCGCAGTTTGTGAAAGACGCCGCCAAAGCCTTCCCTGGCCGCATCGTGGTGGGCGCCGACGCCAAGGGCGGCAAGATTGCCACCGCCGGCTGGGCCGAGGTTAGCGAACTGACCCCGGTCGATCTGGGCAGGCGCTTCGAGGATGCCGGCGTCGCCGCCATCCTGTTCACCGATATTGATGGCGACGGCCTGCTCAAAGGGGTGAATGTGACCGCGACAGCCGCCCTCGCCCGTGCGCTTTCCATTCGTGTCATCGCCTCGGGCGGCGTCGGCACGAACGCCGATATCGATGCACTGATCGCGGCGAATGAACCCGGTATCGAGGGCGTGGTGGTCGGCCGCGCCCTCTATGACGGCCGCATCGACGTGGCCGAGGCCTTGCGGAAAACTAGGGCCGGCTGAGCCGCCGCACGATCTCGTCCAATTGCTCCAGGCTGGAATAGGCGATCCGCACCTCGCCCTTATCCCCCTTTTTATCCACCTTGTGGGTAATCTGGGTTTTGAAGCCTAAGGCATTGGAAACACTGGATTCCAGCTCGGCGATGTTGGGATCGCGATAGGGTTTTCCACCGGGCTTCTTCTTGGGGTGTGAACGCTGTTCGGCTTCGCGCACCGTCATCTGACCGTCGATCAGCTCCCGCGCGCGGGCTTCCGGATCCGAGACGCCCAGCAGGGTGCGGGCATGGCCCGCGGTCAGTTTGCCGTCCCGGACCCACGCCTTCACCGCATCGGGCAGCTTGAGCAGACGGATGGTGTTGGCGACATGGCTGCGGCTTTTGCCGACCTCGCGCGCCACATCTTCCTGGGTGCGGCCGAACTGGGTGATCAGCTCTTCATAGGCAGCCCCCTCCTCGATCGCATTCAGGTCCGCGCGCTGGACGTTCTCGATGATGGCGATTTCCAGCGCCTGATCGTCCGGCAGCTCGCGCACCACCACCGGCACGTCATGCAGCTTGGCGATCTGGGCGGCGCGCCAGCGGCGCTCGCCCGCCACGATCTCATATTTATCGGGCCCGATGGGTCTGACCAGGATGGGCGAGAGGACGCCCTTTTCCTTGATGCTGGCCGCAAGATCGGTCAGCGGCTGTTCGTCGAAGGTCTTGCGCGGCTGATAGCGGCCAGGCTGCAGGAAGGCGACGGGCAGGGAGCGCGTGTCCTTCTTGGCGACGGGCTCACCTTTCACCGCGGCAACTTCATCGCCGATCAATGCAGAGAGACCGCGGCCCAAACCGCGCGGGCGATCCTGGGGAGGAGGGTTCATGCCGCGACCCGCATCCGTTCTCGTTGGATCAATTCCCCAGCGAGTTTGATATAAGCTTGGCTGCCGGGACAGCGCAGATCATAGACCAGCGCCGGCACGCCATGACTGGGCGCTTCAGAGATGCGCACATTTCTTGGGATCACGGTGGAATAGACTTTCTCGCCCAGGGTGGCGCGCACGTCATCGGCGACCTGGTCTGACAGCTTGTTGCGCTTGTCGAACATGGTGAGGACGATGCCCTGGATTTCGAGCGTGGGATTGAGCTTGTCGCGCACCAGCTCGATGGTCTTCATCAACTGGCTCAAGCCTTCCAGCGCGAAGAACTCGCACTGCAAGGGCACCATCACCGCATCGGCCGCCGCCATCGCATTGAGCGTGAGCAGGGTGAGGGATGGGGGACAATCGATCAGGATGTAGGAAAAGGCATTTTGTCCGTGTACGGAATATTCGTCGAGCGCATCGCGCAGGATGAAATTGCGCCGTGCCATGTCGGCCAGCTCCAGCTCGGCGCCCGACAGGTCCACCGTCGCCGGCACCAGCGACAGGCCGGGAATGCGGGTGGGCACGATGGCCTCGGCCAGGGGTGCCTGGCCGGTCAGCACTTCGTAGGTGGTGAGCTTCCTGTCTTGGCGGTGGATACCCAGACCCGTGGAGGCATTGCCCTGGGGATCGATGTCGATCACCAGGGTCGGCTCACCGACCGCGGCCAGCGCCGTGCCCAGATTGATGGCGGTCGTGGTCTTACCGACGCCGCCCTTTTGGTTGGCGACGACCAGAACGCGCGGCTTTTTGGGGTGCGACATGACGGGGACCCAGCTCTCTCACAGTCACTATAGCAGCCGAAGGGTCGGTCTGGCTTGGGACTTGAGAGGCTTTTATGTTCCAACATTTAGAGGCCTCGGTCAATTCCGACCCTATATTTTGGCCCTTCAGAAACAGACAAACAGTGTTCGGACCTGTGAATCGCTGAGCGTACTCCAGAAGCAGGGGCAGGGGAGCCAGAGCCCTGGCGGTAACAACGTCAAAGGGATAGGGCGCAAGGTCCTCCAGCCGGGCATTCCGGATTTCAACCTTCAGACCCATTCGATCGGCCGCCGCCTGCAGGAATGCGCACTTCTTTGTTGTGGCATCATGCAGGGTGACCTTGAGGTCCGGACGCAACGCCGCAAGCACCAGGCCTGGGAAGCCGGCGCCTGAACCCAGATCGGCCAGGGTCTGGGCGGTCCCCGGGATCAGGGGCACAAGCTGGGCGCTGTCCCAGAGATGACGGTGCCACAGGTCGGGCAGGGTGCTTTTGGCCACCAGATTATGCCGGGCATTCCAGTCGGTCAGCAGATCGGCATAGGCCTTCAGCCGGGCCAATGTTTCACGTGAAACACC
Organism: Rhizomicrobium sp.; assembly: GCA_036488555.1. Classification (GTDB taxonomy): domain Bacteria; phylum Pseudomonadota; class Alphaproteobacteria; order Micropepsales; family Micropepsaceae; genus Rhizomicrobium. The sequence goes on along the minus strand of DASXHL010000078.1, from coordinate 45,599 downwards.
GGTCTTTGCGGCAAATTCCTCGGGGCCAAAGTCTGTTTCAGGCACTTTCTTGGTCGCCCCGGCTATCGCCAACACTCCTAGCCTTCTGCGCGCCCTTTACATGGGCCAACACAAGGGTGAGAGCGGCTGCTGTTACCCCCTCGATGCGGGCGGCCTGGCCCAGGGTGGCGGGTCGGATGCGTTCCAGCTTCTGGCGGACTTCGTTGGAGAGCCCAATCACGGCGCCATAGTCGAGGGTAGTGGGCAGGGCGCGGCTTTCATCCCGGCGGAAGGCGATGATGTCGGCGTCCTGCCGGTCCAGATAGCCGGCATATTGAGCGTCGATTTCCAACTGCTCGACCATATCGGAGGCAAAAGCGCCCAGTTCCGGCCAGATCCGGGCCAGTTCCGGGAAGCTCGCCAAGGACAGAAGCTGCAGCCCATCACGGCGCACACCATCCATACGGATGGTCAGACCATGTTTGGCGGCTTCATTCGGGGTCAGGGTCAAGTTCCGGAGTGTTTCACGTGAAACATCCAGCCTATCGAGCTTGTCGGCGAAGGCCTTTGCCCGTTCGAACCCCACTATTCCGCTATCCTGCCCCAACCGGGTCAGACGCTGGTCGGCATTGTCCGCCCGCAAGGTCAGCCGGTACTCGGCCCGGCTGGTGAACATGCGATAGGGCTCGGACACGCCCTTGGTCACCAGATCGTCAATCAACACCCCGATATAGGCCTGAGCCCGATCAAGAACGACCGGCGCCGAACCGCCGGCCGCCCGGGCTGCGTTGCAACCGGCCATCAGACCCTGGGCGGCAGCTTCCTCATAGCCGGTGGTGCCGTTGATCTGGCCGGCCAGGTACAAGCCGGAGACAGACTTCACCTCCAGCGAGGGAGACAGCTCGCGCGGGTCCACATAGTCATATTCGATGGCATAGCCCATCCGCTGAACGGCGGCCTTTTCCAGGCCCGGAATCGTGGCCAGCAACGCAAGCTGGACATCCTGGGGCAGGGAGGTCGAAATACCGTTCGGATAGACCGTATTGTCGCTAAGCCCTTCTGGTTCAAGGAAAATCTGATGTGACTCGCGGTCGGCGAAGCGGCTGATCTTGTCTTCGATGGACGGGCAATAGCGCGGGCCGGTCGAGGCGATCTGGCCCGAATACATGGGCGAGCGGTGAAGGTTGGCCCTGATCACCGCATGGGTCGCCAGGGTCGTGCGAGTAATGCCGCAGGCGATCTGGGCCGTTTCGATCTTTCGGGTGAGGAAAGAGAAAGGCTGGGGCGGATCATCGCCCTGCTGCATCTCCAATGCCGCCCAGTCGATGGTGCGACCATCCAGACGTGGCGGCGTCCCGGTCTTCAGCCGTCCCATCTTCAGGCCGAAGCCATAGAGCGTCTTCGACAGGCCGATGCTGGGCGCTTCAACGCCCTCCTTTATTCTCATCCGCCCGGCGGGAATTTTGGTCTCGCCGATATGGATCAGGCCGTTGAGAAAAGTGCCGGTGGTCAGCACCACCTTGGCAGCGGTGATTTCCGCGCCGTCGCCAAGTCGAACACCGGCAACGATGCTTTTTCCCGCTCCGCGGGGGGCCTTTAAAATCAGGTCTTCCGCGCTCGCGACACGAATTTCCAGACTGGGAATATCGTGCAGCATGGCCTGCATGCTTGCGCGATAAAGCGCACGATCGGCCTGGGCCCGGGGTCCGCGCACCGCAGGTCCCTTGCGGCGATTGAGCAGCCGGAACTGGATGCCCGCGGCGTCGGCAACGCGACCCATCAAACCGTCCAGAGCGTCGATCTCGCGCACCAGATGACCTTTGCCCACCCCACCGATAGCCGGGTTGCAGGACATCTCGCCCAGGGTCTCGAAGGCGTGGGTAAGCAGCAGCGTACGCGCGCCAAAGCGCGCCGACGCGGCTGCCGCCTCGCAGCCCGCATGCCCGCCGCCAATGACGATGACGTCGTAGCTGTTGATGCCTTCCATGGGCGGCTCCAATACGCGCCGCCGATTTCATCCACAAGCGGTTCGCTATTTCCCGATACAGAAATCGCGGAACACGAAATCCAAAAGCTCTTCCACATCCACCTGGCCGGTAATGCGGCCGATGGCGCGCATGGCCAGCCGCAAATCCTCGACCAGCAATTCCGGCTGGGTGTCCGGCGCCGTCAGGCCATGCTGCAGATGTCCGAGTGCTTCCGCCAGCGCATGGCGATGGCGTGGTCTAGTCAGCAGCGGGGCATCGCCCGTGCCCTCCAATCTTTGCTGCACTTTGGCTTGCAGCAATTTCACCAGTTCCGAAACGCCTTCGCCGGTCTTAAGAGAAATGGAAATTCCGTCGTGACGCCCGCCCAGGTCGGACTTGTTCCACACCGTCAGGTCGGGCTCAGGCAGATTAGCGGGCAGTCCGGCGCGGGGATTGGATGCAGAACCATCGAGCAGCAAAAGCGTCATGCCGCCGGCGGCATGCGACAGCGCCCGGCGCACGCCTTCGGCCTCGATTACATCCGCAGTGTCGCGCACGCCGGCGGTATCCGCCACCATGAGCAGATAGCCGCCCAGCTCGAGCCGCGCCTCCACCACGTCGCGGGTGGTGCCGGGGATGTCGGAAACGATGGCCACGTCGCGCCGGGCCAAGGTATTGATCAACGAGGATTTGCCGGCATTGGGCGGGCCCAGAATGGTTAGGCGCAAGCCCTCGCGCAGGCTCTCGCCTCGCCCGGCATCGTCCATATGTCTTTGTATTTCCTCGATAATTTCGATGGCTGCGCGCCTTGCTGCCACGAATTCCCTCTCGCCCACCCCGTCATCGGAGAAATCAATTGCCGCTTCCGCGCGCCCCAGGGCGGCAATCAGCCGGCTGCGCCAACCCTCATACAGGTCGGCCAACGCGCCGTGATGCTGACGCAAGGCCTGGCGCAATTGTGCCGGGGTCTCGGCATCCACCAGATCCGCAATGGCTTCGGCGCGCGTAAGGTCGAGCTTGCCATTCTCCACCGCCCGGCGGCTGAACTCACCGGGCTCGGCCGGGCGGGCGCCCAGCGCCAACAGTGCGGAAAACAGGGCCTCCCGTGCCGCTCGCCCACCATGGATATGGAATTCGGCGACGTCCTCGCCGGTAAAACTGCCAGGTCCCGGAAACCACACCAGCAGGGCATGGTCGATCTCACTGGTCCCATGTGCCAGCCGCCGCAACACCGCCTGACGCGGCGGGGGCAGGGGCCCGGCCAGCATACGGGCCATTTCACCCGCGCCTGGCCCCGACACGCGCACCACCGCGACGCCAGCGCGGCCGGCCGCGCTCGCCAGCGCGAAAATGGCAGGAGGCATGGAGGCTATTTGCTGTCCTTGTTCAGCATGGCGGTGGCGCCCTCCCACATCGCCTTCTGAAACTTCTGGAAAGTTTCGGCCCCGCCAAGCGGCATCCAGGCCCGCATCATCGCGTCCAGATCATTGGCGTCGAACGCCGTCTTCATCCGGGCCTGCATATCCTCCATCATCTTTCTCTGCATGGGCGCGACATCAGGCAACCCCATGAAGGCGCGGGCCTCCTCTGGCGTCATGTCCATCGTAATATTCACCTTCATTGGCACCGCCTTTTCTGATGGGCGGTTTGGCTCGCGCCTAACGCCCTTTTTTGCGGGCGGTCCGGCTCGCGCCTAACGCCCCTTTTTTGCGGGCGGTCCGGCTCGCGCCTAACGCCCTTTGCGCAGGGGTTTCGGGGCCCTGCATTTCATTGTAAGTAACCCCGCCCCAAAAACATCACAGAAGCGGGCTGGCGGGAAGCATCCTTCCGCACACATACAGTTATCTTGGCAATTTGGACCGGAACGATGATCCCCAACAGCGCGACCAGCCCCTACCTCCTCTCCTACCGGGACAATCCCGTCCAATGGCGCAGCTGGGGCGCCGCAGCCCTGGCGGAGGCGGAGGCACAGGGCAAGGCCGTCCTGCTCAGCCTGGGCTATGCCGGCTGCCACTGGTGCCATGTGATGGCGCGGGAAAGCTTTGCCGACCCGGACGTCGCGGCCTTCATCAATGAGAATTTCATCCCCGTCCTGGTCGACCGGGACGAGCGCCCCGATGTGGACATGCTCTATCAGGGCGCGGCGGGGATCATGGGCCATGCCGGCGGCTGGCCGCTCAACATCTTCCTAAGGCCCGACGGGGTGCCTTTCTGGGTGGCGGGGTATCAGCCCAAGGACGACAAGCCGGAGATCCCGAGCTTTGCCCGCGTCGCACGGGAAACCCTGGCGCTGTGGAAGGACGACCGGGCCCGCGTCGACGACACCGCGGGCAAGATCAAGATCGCGGTGGAGAGCCTCTACAACCGCGACATGACCCAGGGCGCCGAGCCCCTGAATCTGGACATATCGGCGCTGCGCATCGCCCAGCGTTTCGACATTTTCTTCGGCGGTCTTCTGGGCCCGCTCAAATTCCCCAATCCGTCGCTCATGGACGTGTTGTGGCGCGCCTTCCTGCGCAGCGGCATGACCCAGTTCAGCCAGATCATCTTCACCACCATGGACGGCATCCTGTTCGGCGGAATCTATGACCATATCGGCGGCGGCTTCTTCCGTCATGCGCTGGACGAACGCTGGCTGGAGCCGGCCTTCGAGAAGATGCTTTACGACCAGGCGCAGATGATCGGCATCTGCACCAGCATCTTCCAATACAACCGCAACGAACTCTCCCGCCAGCGCGTGGCGGAAACCATTGCCTTCCTGGACCGCGAGATGAAGGTGGGCGATGTCTTCGCCGCCACGATTTCGTCAGGCGCCCAGACCGAAGACGGCAAATACTATACCTGGAGCGAGGCGGAGATCGACGCCGCCCTGGTCGGCACTTTCTCGGCCCGCTTCAAGCAGGTCTATGGCATCACCCGCGACGGCAATATGCAGGGTCGCAATCTGCCGCGCCGCCTGGGCAACCCCGTGCCGGCCAACGAGGCTGATGAAGCGCTGCTGGCCAAGCAGCGCGGCATGCTGCTGGCCGCGCGCGAGAAGCGCAGCGCCCCAACCCGTGACGAGCGCGTGCTGACCGACTGGAACGGTCTCGCCATCGCCGCGATCGCCCGCGCCGGCGTCGTCTTCGAAAATCGCGAATGGATCGATCTGGCCATCAAAGCCTTTGATGGCATCGTCAAGGACATGGGCGATGGCAACAAGCTCTCCCATGTGAAGGGCGTGGCCGGCTTTGCCGACGACTATGCCAATATGGCGCGCGCCGCGCTCCAACTGTGGGAAGTCACCGGAGATGCGCGCTTCATTGCCCGGGCACGCGCCTGGACCCAGGAGCTGAACGATCATTTCTGGAACAATGAGCACAACGGCTACGCCTTTTATGCCAACAGCGCCGAACCCCTTTTCGTGCGCGCCCGCATGGCGTTCGACAATCCGGCGCCCAGCGCCAACGGCACCATGATGGTGGTGCTGACACGGTTGGCGTTGCTGACCGGTGAACGGGAGTATATGACCCGCGCCTCCACCCTGGGCGCGACCTTCCCGGCGGAAATCACCCGCATGCTGAACGGCTCGGGCAGTCTCCTCACCGGTTTCGAATATCTGATCAACAGCCTGGTGATCGTGGTGATCGGCCACAAGGGTAACGCCCGCACCCAGGACCTGCTGCGCGCCTATTGGAGCAAGGCGATGCCCAACGGCATGGTGATGCAGATCGAGCCGGGCGATCCCCTGCCGCCGGGCCATCCTGCCGCCGGCCGCGGCATGGAAGGCGGCCAGCCCACGGCTTACATCTGCCAGGCGGGCGTCTGCTCCAATCCCATCACCAGCCCGGCCGAACTCGCCAATGTGCTGACTCTGCCGCCGCAGATGCGCAACCAGCCGCAGCAGCAGCAGATGCGGGCAGTTTGATGACCCTTCCGCCCTTCGTGCATAGCGCGCGAAGGGGGTGAGCATGGCGTCCAGCCATGCGAACGACCTGAGAAGCTGAAAGGACACGAGCACATGATCAAAGCCATCCGTTTTGAAAAGACCGGCGGCAGCGACGTGCTGCAATATGTCGATTACGACTTGCCCCCGCCGGCCAAGGGCCAGGTGCAAGTCAAGCACACCGCCATTGGCGTCAACTTCATCGACACCTATCACCGCACCGGGCTTTATCCCCTGCCGCTGCCTTCGGGCCTGGGCTCCGAAGCCGCCGGCGAGGTGGCTGCCGTGGGCGAGGGCGTCACCGGCTTCAAGGTTGGCGAACGGGTGGGTTATTGCAGCGGCGTCATCGGTTCCTATGCCGAAGCCAACAATGTCCCCGAAGGCCGGCTGGTGCGTCTGCCCAACAGCATCAGCGACGAACTGGCTGCCGCCATCCTGCTCAAGGGCATGACGGCGCAGTACCTGATCCGCCAGATCCATCCGGTGAAGGCGGGCGAAACCATTGTGTTCCACGCCGCCGCGGGTGGCGTGGGCCAGATCGGCTGTCAGTGGGCCCATCATCTGGGCGCCACCGTGATCGGCTCGACCACCTCACCGGAGAAGGTGGCGCTGGCCAAGGCTAATGGCTGCGCCCATGTGGTCAACACCCAGGACGCGGGCTGGGAAAAGCAGGTACGCGAGCTGACCGGTGGCAAGGGCGTGCCGGTGGTCTATGACTCCATCGGCAAGAACACCTTCCTGGCGGGGCTGGATTGCCTTCAGCCGCGCGGCATCATGGTCACCTATGGCAATGCCAGCGGCCCGGTTGATCCCTTCTCGCCGTCGGTGCTGGCGGCCAAAGGCTCTCTGTTCGTCACCCGCCCGGTGCTGGCGCACTACACCGCCACGCCCGAGGCGCTTCAGAACGCGGCCGACGATCTGTTCTCGGTGATTTCTTCGGGCGCGGTGAAGGTGGCGATCAATCAGCGTTTTGCGTTGAAGGATGCGGCCCAGGCGCAGGACGAACTGACCGGCAAGAAGACAACCGGCGCGACGATCCTGATTCCCTGAGCCAGGCACCAGCTTTGACTGCCAGCTTCAAAGCTGGTATGAAAGCTGGCATGAGCGAATTGCGGAAAATCACCGTCCAGGTCCCGCAAACCCTGCTGGAAAAAGCACAGGCCTATACCGGTGAAGGCGTCACCCAGACTGTGACTGCCGCCCTCAAGCGCCTGGCTTCTGTTCAGGCGCAGCAAGAGGCGCTCAAGCTGCGCGGCAAGGTGAAATTCTCGGTCAGCTACGACGAAATCAAGCGCGAACGGGAATGATTGCCGCCGACAGCAGCGCCCTGATTTCCTTTTTTGCCGGCGAAAAAGGTGACGCCGTCGAACAGGTGGCCGCCGCTTTCGCCGGCAGCAGCATATGCCTCCCCCCACCCGTTCTCGCAGAAATGCTGAGCGATCCCGCTGCGCGAAAGGAAATGTCCGTCACAGTGTTGGACTTTCCCCTGCTTCCGGTGCTGGAGGGATACTGGGAGCGCGCAGGACTGAACCGGGGGCTGTTACGGCAAAAAGGGCTGAAGGCTAAGCTGGGTGATGCGCTGATCGCTCAGTCTTGCATCGATCATGACGTGCCGCTGATCACGGCCGATAGCGACTTCCGCCATTTTGCGAAGCATTGCGGTCTGAAGCTGGCCTGATTCACTCCCACTTGCCGTCAAAAGACGGCAGCAGCGCGATAAGGCCAAACAGGCAGGCCAGGGTGCCGGCAGTGATCCATTCCAGGCTCATGCGGCTCTAACGCGCCACAAAAGAAATCGGCCACAAGCAAAGATTTGCAGCCGGGCTTCACGCTTTAATTTTGAGCAGGCTCAAAGCTGAGGCAGATCTCGAGCGCCGCACATCGCGGCGCGGTCCGGCCGCTCGCTTGGCCTCGCGGCGTTCGTTGCTCGAAATGGTCCACTGGACCATTTCGTTCGCCTTGGGCGAACCGCTCCTCACCCCTCAACACACCAGCTTCCTTCCCCCTCATGGCCAAGCCATCGGAGGGGCAAGGTGTCGCAGCGAAGTGTTTGCGGTACGCAAACCTGAGCTGCGACGGATGGAGGTAATAAAACTAGGTATTCATGCTCTCAAAGAAGTCCGAGTTGTTCTTGGCCTGGCGCAGCTTGTCGAGCAGGAATTCGATCGCATCCACCGTGCCCATCGGCGACAGGATGCGGCGCAGCACATAGGTCTTGGCGAGCGTGCCCTTTTCGACCAGCAGCTCGTCCTTGCGGGTGCCCGAGCGCATGATGTCGATGGCCGGGAAGACGCGCTTGTCGGCGACCTTGCGGTCCAGGATGATTTCGCTGTTACCGGTGCCCTTGAATTCTTCAAAGATCACTTCGTCCATGCGGCTGCCGGTATCGATCAGCGCGGTGGCGATGATGGTCAGCGAACCACCTTCCTCGATGTTGCGGGCGGCGCCGAAGAAACGCTTGGGACGCTGCAGCGCGTTGGCGTCCACACCACCGGTCAGGACCTTGCCCGACGAGGGCACAACCGTGTTGTAGGCGCGGCCCAGGCGGGTGATGGAATCTAGCAGGATGATCACATCGCGCTTGTGCTCGACCAGACGCTTGGCCTTCTCGATCACCATCTCCGCCACCTGGACGTGACGGGTGGCCGGTTCGTCGAAGGTGGACGAGATCACCTCGCCGCGCACGGTGCGCTGCATGTCGGTGACTTCCTCCGGGCGCTCGTCGATCAAAAGCACGATCAGGAAGGCGTCGGGATGATTGGCGGCGATCGCCTTGGCGATGTTCTGCAGGATCACCGTCTTGCCGGTGCGCGGCGGCGCGGTGATCAGGGCGCGCTGGCCCATGCCCTGCGGCGCCACGATATCGATCACCCGGCCGGTCTTGTCCTTCAGCGTGGGATCGTCCAGCTCCATCTTCAGCGGCTTGGTGGGATAGAGCGGGGTCAGATTGTCGAAATGGACCTTGTGCTTGATCTGCTCCGGGTCCTCGAAATTGATGGTGGTGACCTTCAGCAGGGCGAAATAGCGTTCGCCTTCCTTGGGCGCACGGATCGGGCCCTCGGCGGTGTCGCCGGTGCGAAGGCCGAAGCGGCGGATCTGGGAGGGGGAGACGTAGATATCGTCGGGGCCGGGCAGGTAGTTGGATTCCGGCGAGCGCAGGAAGCCGAACCCATCCTGCAGGATTTCCACCACGCCGGAGCCGGTAATCTCCACCTCGCGGTCAGCCAGCTCCTTGAGGATGGCGAACAGCATGTCCTGCTTGCGCATGGACGATGCGTTCTCGATTTCCAGTTCTTCGGCAAAAGCCAGCAAATCTGCGGGTTTCTTGTTCTTGAGATCCTGCAACTTCATCGCCTGCAGGCCATCTTGGACAGTCATTGTAAAAGCACCTGATCGACAGTGGGGGATTGGTCTCGATGCGCGGGTCGGGCGTACGCCCCGCACGCATCATCGAAGAGGATGGTTTGACCCGGACCGGGCTTTCCGGCTCGCAGACCGCTGAACCTTCAGTGGCCGCTTGGGTCTTTCAGACGGGCCCGTTTATAGCGTGATTTCTGACGCTTGCAAATATCCCCCTCAAATAACATTTCGCGGGGCGGCGCAATTAATGTTTCAGCCGGTTCATCAGCCGGTCAATCGCCAAAAGGCTGCACCTTCACCAGGATTACGATTAATACCATCAGCACCGCCGGCACTTCGTTGACGATTTTGTAGAACTTGGCCGTGTGCGTGTTGCGGTCATTGGCAAAATCGCGCCAGCAGCGCACATAAAGCCCGTGCATCCCGCTCAGAATGATGACCAGCACGAACTTGATCTGCAGCCAGGTATCCAGATAGGCGCCGGTCAGCCAGGCAAGCAATGGGCCCAAAATCCACACCGCGATCATCGAAGGGTTCATGATGCCCTTCAGCAGCCGGCGTTCCATCACCTTGAAACGCTCGCTGGATTCCGAACCGGGCGCCGTTTCCGTATGATAGACGAACAGCCGCGGCAGATAGAGCATGGCCGACATCCAGGCGATCACCGCGATGATATGGAACGCCAGGATCCAGGGAATATAGTTGGACAGGGTATTGCGCAGCGCGTCCATCACGGCTCTCCTTGCGTTTTGCGCGCGTCCGCGCGCGGGCCTTGATTTTTGCGCGAATCTGCGAGCGGGGCTCCATAACCGCAGCATTTATAGCCTGCGGGGCATGTGCGCCCCTTATCGCAGGTCACGACCTCCTGTTCGATGGCCTGCCGCACAAGACCCCCGATACCCCCAATGAAATCTGGATGTACGCCCACCGTGGCGACACAGCGATAGTCGGGCACGCCGTGTTCGCCGCCAAGCTTGCGGTATTCGATCCCCAGCTCCACCAGCGTCTCGGAATGTTCACTGACAAAGGCAATCGGCGCCACGACCACGCCCTTGCCGTCGCGGCCGGCGCGAATGACTTCGGCATCGGTCGCAGGTCCGATCCATTCCAGCGGGCCGACCCGGCTTTGGTAGCACACCACCGTTTCCAGCCCTGGCATGGCCAGCGCTTTGACGATTGCCTCGGCGCTCTGCTCGACCTGCCATTGATAGGGATCGCCCTTCGCTATGATGCGCTTGGGCAGGCCGTGCGCTGACAGCAGCAGGCGATACGAGACGCCGTCTGGCGCACCCGCCAGGGCGTCGCGGATTTTCGCAACCGATGCGGCGATGAACCCCGGATCACAGGGATAGCAGCACACCCGCGATGTGGGCTTGACCAGCCCGATTTCCTTCGCCGCCCTGGCCCATTCCTTAAGCGATGATGCAGTCGTGGTGGTCGAATATTGCGGATAAAGCGGCAGAAGCACGATCCTGTCGGGATCGAAGGCCTTCACCGCCCGCGCGGCACCATCGCTGAAGGGATGCCAGTAGCGCATCGCGATAAAAGCCTTCGCTTCGATGCCGCTTTCACTCAGCACTCTTTCCAGGGCGTCAGCCTGTGCGCGGGTTTCCTCGAAGATTGGCGAACGCCCGCCCATATGCCCATAAATCTTCTGCGCCACCGGCGCACGCCGCCGGGAGATAAACCGGGCCAGGGGAAGACGGACGATACCCGGCAGGCCGATGATGTTGGGGTCCGAAAACAGATTGCGCAGAAAAGGTTCGACCGCTTCGGGCGCGTCAGGCCCGCCCAGATTGAAGAGGACGACCGCCAGCTTCACCCGCGAATCCTTTTCAGCAACTGCTCGACATGGCCAATGGGCGTTTCCGGCAGAATACCATGACCGAGGTTGAAGATATGCGGCCTTCCTGCCGTCGCCTCGAGGATATCATCCACGGCCCGGTCCAGGGCCGCACCGCCCGCGATCAGGGCGATCGGATCGAGATTGCCCTGAAGCCCGCAGTCCAGTGTCTTTGCCGCCCAGTCCATCGGCGCTGCGGTATCCAAAGACACTGCGTCCACACCCGTGGCACGCACGTAAGCTTCATAGCCGGCCAAAGTGGAAGCGCGAGGAAAACCGATGATCCTCGCCTTTGGCCGCGCGGCGCGCACGGTCTCCACGATCCTTATGGTGGGCGCGACCACGACCCTGTCAAACATTGCCGCAGGCAAGCCGCTGGCCCAACTGTCAAAAATCTGCACGGCATCCGCGCCCGCGTCCAGCTGCCGGATCAGATGAAAGGCAACACAGTCACCCAGGATATCCAAAAGATATCCAAAGCCCTGCGGATCCCGATAAGCCCACAGCTTGGCGGCCTTCTGTTCGTCACCACCAGCCCCCGCCGCGAGATAGGTGGCTAAAGTCCAGGGCGCACCGGCAAAGCCCAAGAGCGCGGTCTCCTTGGGCAAGCCAGCACGCGTGAGCCTCAGCGCCTCATAGACCGGCTCGAAGTAGCGCGCCCAGGCCTCACGGTCTTCCACAAAGTCCCTGGCCGTGGTCACAGGCATAAGGCTGGGGCCTTCGCCCTGGGTGAAGGTCACCTTCTGCCCCAGCGCCTCTGGCACCGTCAGGATGTCGGAAAACAGGATCGCCGCGTCGAAGCCAAAACGGCGCACCGGCTGAAGCGTAACCTCCGCGGCATAGTCCGGCGTCAGCGCCAATGCCCAGAACGACCCCGCCTTGGCGCGAAGCTCCCGGTATTCCGGCAGATAGCGCCCAGCCTGGCGCATCAGCCAGACCGGTGGCACCTTCTCAAGGCCTCCTTCCAGCACACGCACAAGCTTGGGTTCACTACTCAAAATAAGACTCCAGAGAATCTAAGATGATGAAGGTGATGTTGGGCCTGTGAGCTGTGGGCCAAACGGTGAGCATACCTTGGCTTAAGCGAAGGTGGTCGCTTCTTCAAGCACTTGGCGTAAGTGACGGCCATGGATGGCATGATGGGCCATGTTGACGGATAGCCGGGGTCGTCCCCAGTCTTCCCCGGTTCACACATAAGGCCCCCGCCTCGACGCAGGCCCTGTTAGTCTTGTCCCGGTCTTTCCCCTTATAACCCCAGGCCTGACACCCGGCTGCGGATACTTCTGTGGATCACAAATATCACATCCATCTTGTCTCGGATTCCACCGGCGAGACCCTCAACGCCATGGCAAATGCCGCGCTTGCCCAGTTCGAGAATGTGGATGTGATGATCCATCCCTACGCCCTGGTCAGGGCTCAGGCCCAGCTCACCCGCGCGCTCGATCATATCGCCATCCTGCCGGGGATCGTGTTCTTCACCTTGGCAAGCCCCTCCCTGCGTGAGCATCTGATGGCGCGCTGCAAGGACATCGAAGTACGCTGCATCGATCTTCTCGAAGGGCCGGTGACGGCGCTGCGCCAGTTCCTGGGCAAGACCGAAACCCACAAGGTCGGACGCCAACATGAGGTTGACCAACGCTATCTCGATCGTATCGAGGCGCTGAACTTCACCATCGCCCACGACGACGGCCAATCGCTGGATTCCATTGGCGAAGCCGAAGTGATCCTGACCGGCGCCAGCCGCACCTCCAAGACACCGACCTGTGTATATCTGGCGATCCGTGGCATCCGCGCCGCGAATGTCCCTCTGGTGCCGCGCATGCCGGCGCCCCCCCAGTTGCTGGCGGCGAAACAACCCCTGATCGTGGGTCTGTGGGTGTCGCCCGACCGGCTGGTGCAGGTGCGCCGCAACCGTCTCAATACGATGGGCGAAATGCGCGACAGCAACTATGTGGATCTCGATGCGGTGCGCGCCGAAATCGCCACCACCCGCCAGCTGTTCGAAACCCAGAACTGGCCGATGATCGATGTGTCGCGCCGCTCCATCGAGGAAACGGCCGCAGCGGTCATGAATCTTCTCGCCGAGCGCAGGGAAACGATCGCATGACCCTGGTGCTCGCATCCGGCAGCGCCAGCCGCAAGAAACTGCTGAATGCGGCGGGCGTGAACTTCATTGCCGATCCGGCCGATCTGGACGAAGTGGCACTCACCCGCGGCATGGTCGAGCGCGGCGCCGATGCCGTGAAAGTGGCGTCCGAACTGGCCGGCCAGAAGGCGCTATCCGTCACCCGCCGCCACCCGGGCCGGCTGGTGCTTGGCGGCGACAGCGTGATCGGCTTTGGCGGCTCGTTCCTGAGCAAATGCGCCAGCATGGAAGAGGCGCGTGCGCTGCTGCATAAATTATCGGCGAAGCAGCATCTTCTTGTATCGGCCGCGGCCCTTGCCCGGGATGGCGAGCTGTTGTGGACGCATGCCAGCCCCTGCCGCATGTCCATGCGCAGTTTGAGCCACAAATTCCTGGATGATTACGTGGCCCAGGAAGGCCTTGCGATTCTGTCTTCGGTGGGCTGCTATCATTACGAAGGGCGTGGGGCGCAGCTTTTCGATAAGGTGGATGGTGATTATTTCTCGGTGCTGGGCCTGCCGCTTCTGCCGGTTCTGGCCGAGTTGCGCAAGGAAGGTGTGTTGCAACAGTGAGTCTGACAGGCAAAGCAAAACTTGCCGGTATCATCGGCTGGCCGGTCGCCCACTCCCTGTCGCCGGTGCTGCATGGCCATTGGCTGGCCGAATATGACATCGACGGCGCGATGGTGCCGTTGGCGGCGCGGGCAGAGGACTTCGCCGCGGTGATCGACGGTGTGCGTCGCGCCGGTTTCAGGGGCGTCAACGTCACCGTGCCGCACAAGGAAGCCGCTTTCGCGCTGGCGCACAGGGTGGATGGCCCCGCCCAGGCTGCAGGGGCGGTCAATCTGCTGATCTTTCACGAGGACCACATCGAAGGCCGCAACACCGACGCGCTGGGGCTGGCTGAATCCTTGCGCGAAGCCATAGGAACGCTGGGCGGCAAGAGCGTTGTGCTGCTGGGGGCGGGCGGCGCGGCGCGCGGCGCCATCCTGTCGCTGGAAATGCTGGGAGCTGGCAAAATCCATCTGCTCAACCGCGATCCCCATCGCGCCAGGACGCTTGCTGGATCGCTCTCCAAACAGGTCCGCAGCGCGGTTGAACCGGGTGGGCTGGATGACTGGCGGAATGTGGCTGGTGATGCCGCGCTGCTGGTCAATTCCACCAGCGCCGGCATGGGCGCCATCCCGCCGTTGGACCTGGACCTGTCGCGGCTCGCCAAGGACGCCGCGGTCTGCGATATCGTCTACAATCCACTTGAGACGAAATTGCTGAAGGATGCCGCAGCAGCCGGGCACAAGACCATCGACGGACTGGGCATGCTGATTCATCAGGCGGCGCCGTCCTTTGAAGCCTTCTTTGGCGTGAAGCCCAAGGTCACGCAGACGCTTCGTATGGCACTGGAGAAGGTACTAGTGTCGCGGTTTCGAAGTTCGCCTGGAGCCTGATATCGATGCCATTGGCGAACTTCGAAACCAAAGCGACACTAGGAATTTAAAATGCTAGTGCCCTTCGATTCCGAAATTCGCTCGGAACTCGATATGGATATGATGCGAATTTCGGAATCGGGGCACTAGTGTGAACGCCAGGGCCAAGTCCTTTGTCATCGGCCTGACCGGCTCGATCGGCATGGGCAAAAGCGAGACCGCCAGACTGTTCGCAGCCGAAGGTGTGCCGGTCTTCGACGCCGACGCCGCGATCCACGATCTTTATGCCGGCGAAGCCGCGGTGATGATCGAGGCGGCTTTTCCGCGTACGACAAGAAATGGCGCGGTGGATCGCACGGCGCTATCAAAGGCGGTAACCGGCGATGCAGGTGCGTTGCGGCGACTGGAAGACTTGATGCACCCCCTGGTGGCGGACCGGCGCGAGGCGTTTCTCGAAAATGCCAACGCTCCCATCGTGGTGCTGGACATACCCCTGCTGCTGGAAACCCGCATCCCGGTGGATGCGGTGGTGGTGGCGACCGCCCCCCATCATGTCCAGCGCGAACGGGTGCTGGCCCGGCCGAACATGAGCGAGGCCAAGTTCCAGGCACTGTTGAGCCGACAGATGAACGACGCCGAAAAGCGTGCACAGGCGCATTACCTGGTGATCACCGACAAGGGCTTGGATCATGCCCGCGAACAGGTGAAAATGATTCTGGCTGATATACGGTCCCGACTGAATGCGTGAAATAGTTTTCGACACCGAAACGACCGGCTTCGAGCCGGGCGACGGCCACCGGATCGTCGAAATCGGCTGCGTCGAGCTGATGGATCATTTTCCGACCGGCCGCACCCTGCAATTCTATCTGAATCCCGAACGCGACGTGCCCATCGAATCCCAGCGGGTGCATGGCCTCTCCGCCGAATTCCTGGCCGACAAGCCGATGTTTGCCCACATCGTGGAAGAGTTCCTGGAATTTTTGGGCGACGCGCCGCTGGTCATCCACAATGCCAGCTTCGACATCAAATTCATCAATGCCGAGCTCAAGCGCACGGGCCACAAGTCCATTCCCCTGGCGCGCGCCGTCGACACCATCGAGATCGCCAAGCGCAAATTCCCCGGGGCACGCTATTCGCTGGACGAGCTGTGCAAGCGGTTCGCCATCGACCTGTCGGTTCGCACCAAGCACGGCGCGCTGCTCGACGCCCAGCTCACCGCCGAAGTCTATCTGGAGCTGATCGGTGGCCGTCAGCGCGGATTGATGCTGGCGCCGGTGGAGATTGCAGCCGGTCAGGCGGAAAGCGGGCCGAAGCCCGCGCGCCAGCGTCCAGAAAAGCTCATGCCCCGCATCACCGAAGCCGAGCTTGCCGCCCATGCCGCCTTCGTGGCGAAAGAGCTGGGCGACAAAAACCTCTGGAATGCCTGAATCACCCATTCCCTCTCGGGGAGAGGGGACACAATCGGCGATTATGGGCTCTATCTAGGCCACGCCCTGCGGTGCGCCTTGCGCCTGGGCGACGCGCGCCTGATAGAGCGCCATGAAGTCGATGGGCTCGATCATCAAGGGCGGCATGCCGCCGTCGCGCACCACGTCCGACACGATCCGGCGCAAGAAGGGGAACAGCATGTGCGGCGCCTGGATCAGGAGGATCATCTGCTGGGTCGCCACATCCGGCACATTGGTCAGGCGGAAGATGCCGGCATAAGCCACTTCCAGCAGGAACAGCGCCCTGCCGTCATTCTTGGCGTCGACGCGGATCTTGAGCTCCACCTCGAACATGTCCTTTTCCGCCAGCCGGCTGGCGTTCAGGTCCACCGCCAGTTCGATCTGCGGCCGGTCGGCGATATTGGCCGTGGCGCCGGGATTCTCGAAAGACAGATCCTTGATATATTGCGCCGCCACCTGCAGGTTGGGGATGCCGGGAGGCGCCTGTGTTCCTTCACTGCTCATGCGTTGTGTCTTTCGGAAATTTCGGCCCGGGCGCTACCACATAACGCGCAGTCCTGACAAGCGAGCTGGGCAAAAGGTGCTTTTCAGGCCCTCTTCCGCCAGTTAGGGTCACGCCCGGTGGGGCGAAAGGCGGGGCCACTTTTAGGGTTTGTCATGCCGGATTCCCAGACGCTGGTCATTCTTATTGCCGCCATGGTCGCGGGCGTCGTCTGCTTTCGACTCTTTACCCTGCTCGGACGGCGTACCGGGCAGGAGCCGCAGCCCCGCCCGGTGTCCGCACCGCCGCTTACCCAGCCCGCGCCGCCACAGGCGGTGCCGGATGCGGCTCCGTCCTCTGGCGGACTCCTGGACATCCAGCTCGCCGACCGCGATTTCGACACGCCCAAATTCCTGGATGGCGCACGCGAGGCCTATATCCAGGTCGTGAC
Source organism: Rhizomicrobium sp. (assembly GCA_036488555.1). Taxonomy (GTDB): domain Bacteria; phylum Pseudomonadota; class Alphaproteobacteria; order Micropepsales; family Micropepsaceae; genus Rhizomicrobium. The sequence continues at coordinate 28,597 of DASXHL010000078.1, read as the reverse complement.
CGCCTTTGCCTCCGGCGATCGGGGCGCCTTGCGTCCGCTTCTGTCGCCAGAGGTCTATTCGGCCTTCGATGCCGGCATCAGCCAGCGTACCGCCCCCGCCGCTGCTTTCGTGAAACTGCACGATGCGCGCATCGTGGGTTCGGTGCTTCATGGGCGCATCGCGGAGATCACGGTCGCGTTCACCTCCGAGTTCGCCACCGGCAATGTCACCGACGTGTGGACCTTCGAGCGCAATCTGGATTCGGCCGATCCGAACTGGACCCTGATCGCGACCTCGGGTGATCTCCCTGAGTAGAAGATGGGCCGAATGAAGACTGGTGGTCCGATTCCAACATCCGCATTCCAGTTTGGCGGGTGCGCTTGCGAATGTTGGAATCAAAGAACCACCAGCAATATTTGAGTGCTGGCGGAGCTTTGACATTCGCCTCGCGGACTTGCGGTCAGATGGGTAGCAAATGTCAAATCCGCTCCGCCAGGCTGGCCGTTCTGGCTTCGGCATTCCTGCTTTTTGCCTGCACCGCCGAAAAGCCGCCGCCCGCCGTTTCGCCCGTCCTGCATCTGTCGCGTGCGGCTTTCGACCGGCTTCCCGGCTGGCAGGACGGGGATGCGCGCCCGGCGCTGGCGGCGTTCCAGCGCAGCTGCGCCGTGCTGATGCAGAAGCCCGATGCGGCGCCGATGGGCGGGGCAGGCTATGGCGGAACGGTGGGCGACTGGCGCGGGGTCTGTGCCCAGGCAAGCGGCGACGCCAAGGACTTTTTCGCGCAGAACTTCACAGCCTATGCGGTGGCCGGCGACGGCCTGTTCACCGGCTATTATGAGCCGCAGATCCGGGGGGCACGCACGCGCGGCGGCGCCTTCCAGACCCCGGTCTATGGCCTGCCCGCCGATCTGGTGCGCGTCGATCTGGGCCTGTTCGATACCAAGCTGAAGGGTGAGCATATTTCCGGCCGCGTGTCGGGCCATGCGTTGACGCCCTATCCCGACCGCACAGAGATCGAAAGCACCGGCGTGAAAACCGCCGAAATATTGTTCTACACCGACGATCCCATCGCCTTCTTCTTCCTGCAGATCCAGGGTTCGGGCCGGGTGGTGTTCGAGGATGGCGGATCGGAACGCATCGCTTTTGCCGGGGAAAACGGCCAGCCCTATACCGCCATCGGGCGCACCCTGATCGCCGACGGGTCGCTGGCGCGCGAGGACGTGTCGCTGCAATCCATTCGCGCCTGGCTGGTTGCCCATCCCGACCGGGCGAAAGCGGTGATGCAGACCGACAAAAGCTACGTCTTCTTCCAGGAAAGGTCGCTGGGTGATGCAGCGTTGGGCAGCACCGGCTCGTTGGGCGCAAACCTTACGCCGCTTGCCAGCCTTGCGGTCGATCCCCGCATCCATCCCCTGGGCGCACCGATGTTTGTTGCCGCCGATGGGCCCGACCCGGTGCATGGCGTGCTGGTGGCCCAGGATACCGGCGGCGCCATACGGGGAGCGGCGCGTGGCGATATCTTTTTCGGCTTCGGCACGGAGGCGGAAAATCGCGCCGGCGCGATGAAAGCGCCCGGACATCTTTATGTGCTTCTGCCCAACAGTCTTGCGGCCAAACTTGGCGCGGATTTCTCATTATGAAACGGCGCACGACCAGCGACGAAGAGCGCAAGCTGTTTGAACAGGATTTCAAACGGTCAAACCCGCTGAAAGTCACCATGTCCACCACGGCGCCGCGCAAGAAAAGCGCCAAAAGCGGCGCCGGCGGCGTCAATGGCGCGACCGAAGACCGGCTGCGGCGCGGACTGATGGAGCCCGAGGCCCGCATCGACCTGCACGGCATGACGCAAGGCGCGGCGCATCGCACCCTGTTCGCCTGGCTTGTTGCGGCTCACAAGCGTGGTCTTCGGCTGGTGCTGGTCGTCACCGGCAAGGGCAATCCCAAGAATGACGAAAACGCGCCCTGGATGATGTCGGCGCATGGCGTGTTGAAACAGATGGTGCCGCGCTGGCTGAACGAAGCCGAGATTGCGGCGTTCATCGCTTATGTCCGGCCCGCGCATGCCAAACATGGCGGCGATGGCGCGTTGTATGTTTATTTGCGGAAGAGATCGTGAAACAGGCTTTCCACACGATCACAGTTTCGACGAAGGGACCGGGTCTCTACGAATTCACCAATGCGGCGACGGATTTCGTTCGCGGCGCCGGGATAGAAGATGGCCTGCTCACCTGTTTCATCCGCCACACTTCGGCTTCGCTGTTGATCCAGGAAAATGCCGATCCCGATGTGCAGAAGGACCTGCGCGATTTCTTCGCCTGGGCCGCAACCAGCGGGCCACGCTTCCGCCACACCACGGAAGGGCCGGACGACATGCCGTCGCACATCCGCTCGGCTCTGACCCAGACCTCCGTCGGCATCCCGCTGCACAAAGGCAGGCTGGCGCTGGGCACCTGGCAGGGCATTTACGTGTTCGAGCATCGCGACGCGCCGCACCGGCGCGAGGTGACGCTGCACGTTGTCGGCGATTAAAGCAGCCCGGCCTGCGCCGCGAGCTCTTTGAGTGAAATCTCAGGGCGGGCGCCATAGTGCGAAATCACTTCCGCCGCCGCCAGCGCGCCCAGCCTGCCGCAATCGGCCAGCCCCTTGCCGCGGGTCAGGCCATAGAGAAATCCGGCGGCGAACTGGTCGCCCGCGCCGGTGGTGTCGATCACCTGTTTGACCGGCGCGGCCGGGATCTGATGCACCACGCCATCCTCGACAATGACGCAGCCCTTGGCAGAACGGGTCAGCGCGGCGATGCCGCCCCATTTCTTGGCGCCGGCGATCACGCCGTCAAAATCCTCGACCTCGAACAGCGCCTTGGCCTCGTCCTCATTGGCGAACAGGATGTTCACGTCCCGGTCCAGCAGATGCAGGAACTCGTCACGGAAGCGGCCGACGCAGAAACTGTCGGACAGCGACAGCGCCACGCGCCCGCCCGCGCTCTTCACGGCTGCGATCGCCTTGCGCGAAGCCTGCTTGGCCTGCTCCTCGTCCCACAGATAGCCTTCGATATAGAGAATGCGCGCCGCGGCGACTTCTTCCTCATTCACGTCATCCGGCGTCAGCTCGCGGCAGGCGCCCAGATAGGTGCTCATGCTGCGCTGTCCGTCGGGCGTTACCGCGATCAGGCAGCTGGCGGTGTTGGATCCGTCGCGGGTGGGATGGGTGGTGAAGGTGATGCCCTGCGCCGACATGGATTTGGCGAAGACATGGCCCAGCCGGTCGTCGAACACCTTGCCGACATAGACGCCATTGCCGCCCAGCGAGGCCAGCCCCGCCAGTGTGTTGGCGGCCGAGCCGCCGGCGATCTCATGCAGCGACGACAGCGCCTGGCTGCCGTCGGCCAGGGCCTTCAGCAGCTCCTTGGCGCGGAATTCGTCCACCAGCACCATGGCGCCCTTGGCGATGCGGTGGGTGAGCAGGAAGCGGTCATCCACCGAGGCGATGATGTCCACGATGGCATTGCCAAGACCGGCGACATCATACTGCTGCTGCGACATGGGAACCCCGTGGAAAGATCGGCGTTAGGCGTGGCCCATAGCGACAGCGTATGGGCGACCGTCCTTTAGAAGAGCCCCCGCTTACACGCCAGACGAGGGCCCTTGCAAGGCCCGGCGGCACTGGTGCAGAACCCCGTCATGATCCGCCGCGTCGCCATTTTGTCACTGGCCCTGCTGGCCGGGGCCTGCGCCGCAAAGGCGCCACAGCCTTTGCCGCCCCAGACCACCGCCAGCATTCCGCCCGCGCCGCCGCGCGGCGAGCCCAGCCAGTATATGAACATGGCGGCGACGAGCCTTCAGGCCGCCTTCGGCAAACCGGCTTTTGTACGCAAGGACGGCGCCACCGAGATGTGGCGCTATGATGGGGCGGCCTGCCGCGCCTTCTTCTTCCTCTATGGCTCGCCCCTGATGGTGCGTCATGTCGAGACCCTGCCGCATGGCGCTTCCAGCGCCTGGGATGGCGCCTGTCTTGCCGCATTGAGCACGTCGCCAGCTAAAACATCCTGATGATGGGCCCAATTAGCGCCCTCGGTACAAGCGGCGGATGGGATGGATTTGGCATAGGTTACTGAGGCAGTTTGGTGGCGTTCAACTTTTTCGCCTCTCTTTGCTGCCAGGCCAAGCAGTTCTGGTACACATTCCTGTAAATTTCTGTCGCCGGTCCGACATTATGCCCATAAGCGTCCATCGCGCTTCCCGCTGCTATTGCATTGCAGTCGTCGCCACGCCGAACGGCTTGCGCTGCGAAACTGCTATCTTCGGGTCGTGTGCAGCCCAAGAGCAGCGCGCCAATCATGATAGAGGCTGGATTTAGTATTTTCATCGCGATGCACGCGACCTCCGAGGCGCTAGGTCTATAACATCACCATGGACTGCTGCAATTTTCCAATGATGTGCCCCATTGATTGATCAATGGCAGATGCGGAAATCAGCCCATCGAAGCTGGATTGCGCCTGTCGTGGCCCTTGGGCGTCACCAAGCTTCCGCCTCGGCCGCCGTGCAGCTAGGCTGGCACCAGCGAATGTGGAGGGGAAAAATGACCTGCCGCGCTTTCTTCCTTGCTGCTGCCATGCTGGTGGCAGCCACACCCCTTGCAGTGGCCGCGCCGGCCAAAATCAAAGCAGGCATCAGCAGCCAGGATTGGGGCACCACGCAGAAAGGCGACAAGGTCAGGCTTTTCACTCTGACCGGCAAGGGCGGCATGGTGGCCAGGATCACCAATTTCGGCGGCGTGGTGGTGGACCTGATGGTGCCGGACCGGCATGGCAAGCCGGTCAATGTGGTGCTGGGCTATGACGATCTTGCCTCTTACGAAAAGGGCGGCGTCTACAGCGCCCTGATCGGGCGCTACGCCAACCGCCTGTCGTTCAAATTCCCCGTTGACGGGAAGATTTACGAACAGCCTGCGCCGCCGCGACCAGCGCCCGCGGGTTCGGCGCCTCAGGCGCCGCGGACTTACATCCAGCACGGCGGCAGCAACGGTTTTCAGAAGCGGGTGTGGGACGCGGTGGCGCATGATGGGCCCGAGCCCAGCCTGGACCTCACCATCAAGGAAGCGGACGGCACCGGCGGCTTTCCCGGCAATATCACGGTGACCGTCACTTATACGGTGCGGGCCGATAATACGCTGGTCCTGGATTACAAAGGCACCACCGACAAGCCCACGGTGATGAACCTCACCAACCATTTTTATTTCAACTTGAATGGCGGCGCCAAGGACATCAGCGACGAAAGGGTAACTCTGTTCTCCAGCCGCTACACGCCCTTTGACGCCAACGCCATGCCCACCGGTGTCGTGGCGTCCGTGACAGGCAGCGCTTACGACTTCACCAAGCCCGTCCGCATCGGCGACCGGCTGGCCCTGCCCGATGTCGTGCAGACCGTCGCAAATGGTGTGCGTATCCCGGGCTATGACACGGCCCTGCTGACGGATGGCGTGGTCGGACAACTTCGGCCCGCCGCCCGCGTGGACGATCCCGACACCGGCATCGTGATGGTGACGTTCACGACCCAGCCGGGCCTGGAACTCTACACCGACAATATCAACACCCAGGTCAAGGGCAGAAAGGGCGCGCTGTACGGCAATCACTGGGCCATCAGCCTGGAAACACAAAGGGCGCCTGACACGCCCAATCACCCCAACTTCACCTCGGCCGAAGTGACGTCCGCCAGGCCGCTGCACGAAGTCACCGAATACCGGTTCAGCACCTTGAAGTGAGCCGGTGACAGGCCTTCGATATGCCGCCACGGCCCGCTTCGCCCGTGTTCGCCCCGGGCAAAAGCCCCGCCGGGCTTTTACTAATCCCGGATCACTGTCTTGTCCTTGAAGCGGCAGAGATCGCGCACCACGCAGGTCGGGCACAAAGGCTTTCGCGCCACGCAGGTATAGCGGCCGTGCAGGATCAGCCAGTGATGGGCGTGCAGCCTGTACTGGTCGGGCACGACCTTTTCCAGTTTCTGCTCGACCTCCAGCACATCCTTTCCCGGCGCCAGACCCGTGCGGTTGGAGACGCGAAAGATGTGGGTGTCCACCGCGATGGTGGGTTCGCCGAAGGCCACATTCAGCACCACATTGGCGGTCTTGCGGCCCACGCCCGGCAGCGCCTGAAGCGCCTCGCGGTCCTTTGGCACCTTGCCGCCATGGTTCTCGATCAAAAGCTTCGACAGGGCGATTACATTCTTTGCCTTGCCGCGATAGAGCCCGATGGTCTTGATGTACTGGGTCAGGCCTTCCTCACCCAATGCCACCATCTGCTCCGGTGTTTTCACCGTCTTGAACAAAGGCGCGGTCGCCTTGTTCACGCCCTTGTCGGTGGCCTGGGCCGACAGCACCACCGCCACCAGCAGGGTGTAGGGATTGACGTATTGAAGCTCGGTCCTGGGCTCGGGCGTGTGCTTCTTCAGCCGCGCGAAAAACTCTTCGGCTTCCGCGCGGGTGAAAGGCTTGGGCATGATCCCTCAATTGACGGCGCGGGTCTTTTGCGACCTGAGTTCGTCGCGCGTGCTCACGTGCTATAAGCACGCTCCGCGCGACGCTCCTGCTCAGGTCGCAAAATCCCTCGCGCCTTTATCTCACAAACCCAACACGTCCGTCATCGAATAGAGGCCGGGCTTCTTGCCATGGCCCCATTTGGCTGCGGTCAGCGCGCCATGGGCGAAGATCGAACGATCTTCGGCGGAATGTGAAAGCGTGATGCGCTCACCGGTGCCCGCAAAGATGATGGAATGTTCGCCCACGACGCTGCCGCCACGCAAACTTGCAAAGCCGATGCTGCCCTCGGCGCGCGGTCCCAGATTGTGGCCGTCGCGCGCCTTGACCCAGTGCTTGTCCAGCGGCACGCCGCGCCCGCGTGCGGCGGCCTGGCCCAGCAGGATGGCGGTGCCCGATGGCGCATCCACCTTGTTGCGATGGTGCATCTCCAGCACTTCGATATCGTAATCGGCCAGGGATTTGGCGGCGCGTTCGGCCAGGGCGGCCAGAAGGTTCACGCCCATGCTCATATTGCCCGACTTCACGATGATGGCGTGGCGGGCGGCGGCCTTGATGCGGTCCTCGGCCTTATGGTCGAAACCGGTGGTGCCGATGACATGAACGATGCGCGCCTGGGCGGCGAGATCGGCCAGCATGGTCGAAACCATCGGCGTGGTGAAATCCACGATCGCCTGGGCATGGGTCAACAGCGTCAGCGGATCTGCGGTCAGCTTGATGCCATTGGGCTGCATGCCGGCGAGAGTTCCGGAATCGAGCCCCAGATTGGGATGGCCTTCCATCTCCAGCGCGCCGCAAAGCGTGATGCCCGACCCTTGTGCGATTTCCCGGATCAAGGTGCGCCCCATGCGCCCGGACGCGCCGGTGACGACGATCTTCAGATCGGACATGGGACGCCTCTTTGTTTTTAAACTTTGGTATCCACGCCGGGGGCTTCGGCGGGGGCTTCCTTTTTCGCAACCGTGACCATGGCGGGACGCAACAGCCGCTCGCCGATCATGTAACCGGTCTGCACCACATCCACGATGGCGCCGGCCGGCTTGCCCTGGCCTGGCACCTCCGCGATCGCCTGATGCAGGTTGGGATCGAACTTGCCGTCGGTCGCCACGATTTTCACGCCATAGCGTTCCAGCGTCTGCACGAGCTGGCGGTCGGTGGCTTCCACCCCGTCCAGCACGGCTTTCACCTGCGGGTCGGCGGCCTCGCGCACCGAGGCGGGCACTGCAGCCAGCGCGCGGGCAAAATTGTCGGCGATGCCAACCATGTCGCGGGCGAATTTGGTCACCGCATACTGGCTGGCTTCCGTCTTTTCGCGCTCGGCGCGGCGGCGGATATTCTCCGCTTCGGCGAGCGCGCGCAGCCGCTGGTCCTTGAGGGACTCCACTTCGTTCTTCAGGGCCTCCAGCACCGCGAACTCCGCGGCATGGGGATTCTCGGAATCGGGCAGTTGGGTCGGTTCGTCACTCATCATATTCTTCCTTGAAGCCGCGTCCTTAAACCTTAAGCGAGCAATCGTCCAATGACTTTCGCGGTGTGGTCGACCATGGGGATGATGCGGCCATAATTCAGCCGGGTCGGGCCCAGAACGCCGATCACGCCCACGATCTTGCCTTTCGCATTCGCGTAAGGCGCGGCCACGATCGAGGAACCCGACAGCGAGAACAGCCGGTTCTCCGAGCCGATGAAAATGCGCACCCCATCGCCCTCCCTGGCCAGTTCCAGCAGACGGATCAGGTCGGCCTTGCGCTCGATATCGTCGAACAGGGTGCGGATGCGCTCGATATCGGCCTGGGCCGCCACGCTGTCCAAGAGGTGCGAGGTGCCGCGCACGATCAGCACCTTTTCGGGGCCCGCCAGCGTCGCCAGCCCCTCGGCCACCAGCTTGGCGGTCAACGCGTCCAGCTCGAGCTTTTCGCCGTCCAGCTCCGTCAGGATTTCGGCGCGGGCAGTGTCCAGGGTGCGGCCGCGCAGCCGCGCCCCCAGATAGTTGCTGGCTTCCCAAAGGGCGGAAACCGGAAGGCCCGGCGGGGTCTCGATGATGCGGTTTTCCACCTGGCCGTCTTCGCTGACCATGATCACCAGCGCCTTGCCCGGGGCCACGGAGACGAATTCCACATGCTTCAGGGCGGCATCCTGCTTGGCGGTCACCATCAGACCGGCGCAGCGCGACAGGCCGGCCAATGACTGGGTCGCCTGGGTCAGGACGTCTTCGATCTGCCGGCCGCTGCCCGACATCCGCGCCTCGATCGCCATCCGCTCGTCGGGGGCCAGCTCGCCGATCTCAAGCAAGCCGTCCACGAACAGGCGCAGGCCCTTTTCGGTCGGCACCCGGCCGGCGCTGGTGTGCGGGGCATAAAGCAGGCCCATCGCTTCCAGATCGCTCATCACATTGCGGATCGAGGCCGGCGACAGGGCCAAAGGCAGGCGCTGGGAAAGCGTGCGCGACCCCACCGGCTCTCCGCTCGCCAGAAAAGCCTCCACCAGATGGCGAAAGACCTCGCGCGGGCGTTCGGTCAGGCCCTGGGGCATCAGCAATGGGGTGCGCGATTCAAAGCTCAAGCTATTGAAAACCTTGTTGTTTCCGGTTTGCGGTTGCGTGATGCGGGGCGGTAACGCTAGGTAACGCCCCAACTTAGCAGACCGATATATGAGGCTCCATGCGCCCTTCCAACCGCGCCCCCGACCAAATGCGCGCCGTTTCGCTCACCCCCGGTTTTTCCCGTCATGCCGAAGGCTCCTGCCTGGTCAAGTTCGGCGATACCCATGTGCTGGTGACAGCCAGCCTGGAAGAAAAAGCCCCCCCGTTCCTGAAGGGCTCGGGCAAGGGCTGGGTAACGGCGGAATATGGCATGCTGCCCCGCTCCACCCATGACCGCATGCGGCGCGAGGCGGCGGCCGGCAAGCAGTCGGGCCGCACCCAGGAGATCCAGCGGCTGGTGGGCCGGTCTTTGCGCGCGGTCTGCGACCTGGCGGCGCTGGGGGAGCGGCAGATCACCATCGACTGCGACGTGCTGCAGGCCGACGGGGGAACCCGCACCGCTTCCATTACCGGCGGCTATGTCGCGCTCGCCCAGTGCCTGGCCTTCATGAAAAAGACGGGGCTGGTCACCGTGCCCGTGATCAAGGACCATGTCGCGGCGGTCAGCTGCGGCATCGTCAAGGGCGTGCCGGTGCTGGACCTGGATTATGACGAGGATTCCACGGCGGAAACCGACGCCAATTTCGTGCTCACCGGCGCGGGCGGGCTGGTGGAGATCCAGGGCACCGCCGAAGGCGCCCCCTTCACCGAAAACGAGTTGGTCGGCATGTTGCGCCTGGCGCGCAAAGGCATCGGCGAACTGGTCGAGCTGCAGAAGGCGGCGCTGGTTTGATGAGGAGAGGGGCATGATGCTGCCGCGCGGCAGCCAACTGGTTGTCGCCTCCCACAATGAAGGCAAGGTGCGCGAGATCAAGGCGCTGCTCGGGCCCCATGGCATCCTGCCGGTCAGCGCGGGTTCGCTGGGCCTGCCCGAGCCGGAAGAAACCGGGGCGACCTTTGCCGCCAATGCGCAGATCAAGGCGCTCGCTTCGGCCAAAGCGAGCCATCACGCCGCGCTGTCGGACGATTCCGGGCTGTGCGTGGAGGCGCTGGACGGCGCGCCCGGCATCTATTCGGCGCGCTGGGCGGGCCCGACCAAGGATTTCCGCGTCGCCATGAACCGCATCCATGACGAGCTGCGCCAGCTGAATCTTTTAGGGGGGCAATCCCCCATCGCCGCGAAATTCGTCTGCGCGCTCTGCATCGCGCTTCCGTCCGGCGAGGCGCGGGTATTTGAAGGCGAGGTGCGCGGATCTCTCACTTTCCCGCCACGCGGCACCCGCGGTTTCGGTTATGATCCGATCTTCGTTGCCGACGGCATGGACCAGACCTTTGCCGAAATCGATCCGGCGCAGAAACATGCCATGAGCCATCGGGCAAAAGCCTTCGAGAAGCTGCTGCATTCCGGCATCTTCGTGGAATCGCTTTAAGTGAAGTTTGGCGTTTACGTCCACTGGCCCTTCTGCGCCGCCAAGTGCCCCTATTGCGACTTCAATTCCCATGTCCGCACGGCGATCGACGAGGACGGCTGGGTCGATGGCATCCTGGCCGAACTGGAATGGGTCGCCGCGAACCAGGGAGCGTCGGCGAGAGCCGGAGCGACCAATGAAAAGTCACGACCCGTCGTTGAAACGATCTTCTTTGGCGGTGGCACGCCGTCGCTGATGCAGGGCCGATCGACCGGCCGCATTCTGGAAAAGATTGCCGCGCTCTGGCCCATGGCCAACGATGCCGAGATCACGCTGGAAGCCAATCCGGCGTCCGCCGACGCGGCGCGCTTCGCCGATTACCGGGCGGCGGGCGTCAATCGTGTCTCGCTGGGGGTGCAGGCGCTGAACGATGCCGACCTGAAGAAACTTGGCCGGCTGCATGATGTGGCGGAAGCCAGACGCGCGCTGAAACTGGCGATGGAGAATTTCGACCGCGTCTCGCTGGACCTGATTTATGCCCGGCCCGACCAAAGCGACCAGGCCTGGCGCGGCGAGTTGAAAGAGGCGCTATCCTTCGGCACCGATCATCTGTCGCTCTACCAGCTCACCATCGAGCCGGAAACGCCCTACGCCTTGCTGCACAGAAACGGCCAGTTGCACATTCCCGGCGAGGACCTGGCGGCAGAGCTGTTCGAGACGACGCAGGAATTGACCGAAGCCGCAGGACTTCCGGCGTACGAAATTTCCAACCATGCGCGGCCGGGCCAGGAAAGCCGGCACAACCTCATCTATTGGCGCTATGGCGACTATGCGGGCGTGGGTCCGGGTGCGCATGGGCGGCTGGACCTCAACGGTAAGCGCACGGCCACGGCTGCGATAAGGCTGCCCGAACGCTGGCGCGACACGGTCGGCAAGACCGGCCACGGTTTTGCGGAGATGACGCCGGTCAGCGACGAGGAGGCTGCGCGCGAGCATCTCTTGATGAATCTGCGCCTGGCGGAAGGGCTGGACCTTTCCGCTTACACGGCGCGCTGGAACACAAGACTCGACGCCGCGAAGATCGCGGCACTGGTGGAGCAAGGCCTGCTGTCGGACGTCGGCGGCCGCCTGACCGCGACGCCCGCCGGCCGCCTGCTGCTCAATCGCGTGATCGAGGAACTGATTTAGATCGGCTCTTTGATCGCGTTAGGAATTCTTCTTCTGGAAGGTGGTGGGCGCGGGGCTAACTACCACCGGACCATTGGGCGTGATTTCCATCACGGCCAGCCCGCGTTCCGAAGTGCCGTCAGCCGTGAAACGAAAGATGCCGTTCACGCCGGCAAAGCCGTTCGGGTCCATAAGCGCAGCCTCGGTAAAGCGATGATAGGGCATGCCCTGCGACAGCAGCGCCACCAGCGAAACCGCGTCATAGGCCAGAGATGCCAGTGGTGCAGGCGCGGTGCCGAAGGCGGAGCGGTACTTGGTGACAAACTCCTCATCGGCATTGGGGGCGGGGGCGGCGTACCAGCTGCCTTCCAGGCTCGCTTCCCGCTGCAGGGACGCGTCGTCCGCCCAGAGCCCGGTGCCCAAGAGCTTGACCTTGTCGCGCGATGCGCCATGGAAGGAAAGCGTGGGCGCAATGGCCCGCAGCATCACGCCACCTTGCGCGATCAGAACCGCGTCCGCGCCGCTTTTGACCACGGCGTCACTGGGCGTTGCCACATCGCCGGCATTGGCACCGAAATGCTCCACATCCACCACGGCGCCATGGCCGGTCTTGACCGCATCATCGAAGGCCGATCCCGCCACATCGCCGTAGGGCGATTGCGGCAGCAGCGCCGCGAACTGGTGATGGCCATTGGCGGCGGCATAGCTCACCACCCGGCGCACTTCGATCTGGGGGAGAAAGCTCAGCAGATAGGCGCCATGGCCCGCCACGCTTCTCTCGGTCGAGAAGGCCAGCACCGGCACGCCGCGGTCGCGCGCGATCGGCGCCACCGCCTGCACTGAGGCTCCGAACAGCGGGCCCACGATCACCTCGGCGCCCTGGGCCAGAAGTTGCTGCGCCGCCTTGATTGCCGCGCTGCCGCCACTGCCATCGTCGGCGGTCATCAGAAGGATGTTGCGGTTGCCGGAATCGAACATGGCCAGTTCCGCTGCCTTCAGCATCGAGGCCGCGAGCGCGCGGGTCGCCGGTGAGGCGCTGGAGAAGGGCAGGATCACCCCGACCCGCACCGGCACCTGGTCGGGCGCCATGCCCGGCAGGCGCAGATAGCTGGGCTGGTCGTGATCCAGCGGATTGCCGGCCACCGGCGGGGGTGGCGGGGGCGCCACCCGCGGGGGAGGCGGGGGTGCGGGCTCGGTGCAGCCAGCTATCGCAAGGGCCGTGGCAATGGCACAAAAGCGGGCCAGAGGATAAGTCAGGAAACGCAGACGGAAGGACATGGGAAATCCCTTTGACGCGCGAACTTAAGCCTTTGACTGCGACGGGTAAATCTCAAGATCGCGGCGATTTGACGGCGGGGCTTTATGTCGTGGCCACCCCCATCGGCAATGCCCGGGACATTTCGCTCAGGGCGCTGGATGTCCTGAAAGGTTGCAGCGTCATCGCCGCCGAGGACACCCGCGTCACCGCCAAGCTTCTGGCCATCCATGGGGTGCGCAAGCCGCTCGTTCCCTATAACGACCATAACGGTCCCCAGATGCGGCCCAAGATTCTGGCCCGGCTGGAACAGGGTGAAACCGTAGTTCTGGTGTCGGACGCGGGCACGCCGCTGGTCTCAGATCCCGGCTACAAGCTGGTGCGCGACGTGATCGCGGCAGGCTTGCCGGTGGTGGCGATCCCGGGTCCGTCGGCGGTGCTGACGGGGCTTTTGCTCAGCGGCCTGCCTTCCGACCGTTTTCTGTTTGCGGGCTTTCTGCCATCAAAGGCGGGCGAACGGTTGAGCGCGCTGGAAGAACTGAAGACCTTGCGCGCCACCCTGATCTTTTTTGAATCGGCACAACGGCTGGGCGAAACGCTGGCGGCGATGTCCGAGACGCTGGGCGAGCGCGAGGGCGCGGTCACGCGCGAGCTCACCAAGCTGCATGAAGAAGTGCGGCGCGGCTCCCTGCGCGAGCTTGCGGCGCATTATGAACGAGCCGGCGCGCCCAGGGGTGAAATCACCCTGCTGGTCGGCCCGCCAGTCGAAGCCGCGGCCGACAGCGCGAAGGTGGATGCGGCGTTGAAAGCCGCGCTTGCCTTCATGCCCGTGAAAGCCGCCGCCGAGATGATCGCGGGCCTCACCGGCACGCATCGCAGACGGATCTATGACCGGGCGCTGGAATTGAAGAATGGCGACTGACGCCCGCGAAAAATATCAGCGCGCGGAGCGGCGCGGCCATGCGAGCGAAAGCCTCGCCGCCTTATGGCTCAGGCTCAAGGGCTACCGGATCCTGGCCCGGCGGCTGAAGACCCGCGCCGGAGAGATCGACCTGGTGGCGGCCGCCCCCTTCGGCCCGATCTGCTTCATCGAGGTCAAGGCGCGGGCAACGGTGGCAAGCGCCGCCGGGTCCGTGGCCCCGGCCCAGCAGACTCGCATTGCCCGTGCCGCCTCCCTATATCTGGCCGGCCGCCCGCACCTTTCCCGGCGCGGCGCCCGGTTTGATATTGTCGCCATAGGCGCGCGCGCCTGGCCGGTGCATCACCGGGATGTCTGGCGGGCCGATATCTGAGTCTTTGGTATTTGAGGACATGGCATGGCGCTGACCGTCGCGATCCAGATGGACCCGATCGAGAAGATCGATATCGGCGGCGATTCCACCTTCGCGCTGGCGCTGGAGGCGCAGGCCCGCGGTCATGGCCTGCTCTATTACGGGCCGCGCGATCTGTCCTTCCGCGACGGCAAGGTCAGCGCCCATGTGCGCCCCCTGAATGTGCGCGCCGTGAGGGGGGATCACTTCGCCCTGGGCGAGGCGTTCGTCTATGACCTGTCCGCGGCCGATGTGGTGCTGATGCGCCAGGACCCGCCCTTCGACATGGCCTATATCACCGCGACCCATATCCTGGAGCGCATCCACCCCAGGACGCTGGTGGTGAACGACCCCAAGGAGGTGCGCAACGCGCCCGAGAAGCTGTTCGTCACCGAATTCGCCGACTTCATCCCGCCGACACTGATCACCTCCGATTTGCGCGAAATCCGCGCCTTTCGCGAGGAGCACAAGGACATCATCCTGAAGCCACTCTATGGCAATGGCGGCGCGGGCGTTTTCCGCGTGAAGCAGGATGACGAGAATTTCGGCTCCCTGATGGAGATGTTCACCCACTTCTATCGCGAGCCCGTCATCGTCCAGCGCTACATTCCCGATGTGCGCAAGGGCGACAAGCGCATCATCCTGGTGGATGGCGAGTTCGCCGGCGCGATCAACCGGGTGCCGGCGCACGGAGAGGCCCGATCCAACATGCATGTGGGCGGCCGGCCCGAGGCGACCGAACTCAGTCCCCGCGAAAAGGCGATATGCGCCGCGATCGGGCCAGAGTTGAAGAAACGCGGGCTCATCTTCACTGGGATCGATGTGATCGGCGACTCTATGACCGAGATCAACGTTACTTCCCCAACCGGCATTCACGAGGTCCGGCGTTTCGGCGGTGCCGACATCGCCGCGCTCGTCTGGGATGCCATTGAAAGAAAACGAAAATGATTACGGTTCGTAAGTCGGAAGACCGCGGCAGGACCCAGATAGCCTGGCTCGATTCCCGTCACAGCTTCTCCTTTGGCGACTATTACGACCCCGCCAATGAGAGCTTCGGGCCGCTTCGGGTCATCAACGAGGACTGGGTCAAGGGCGGCGCGGGCTTTCCGCCCCATCCCCACCGCGACATGGAAATTGTCACTTACATCCTGGGCGGGGCCATCGCCCACAAGGATTCCACCGGCGGCGGCGGCACCATCCGGCCGGGCGAAATCCAGCGCATGAGCGCGGGGTCCGGCATCGTCCATGCCGAATTCAACGCCAGCCCGACCGAAACCTGCCATCTCCTGCAGATCTGGATCATGCCGTCCAAACGCGGCATCGAGCCCAGCTATGAGCAGAAGACCATAGATCCGCAAAGCGTGCGCAACCGCTTCACCCGCATTGCCGCCCCCGATCCGCGCGAGAGTGAAGTGCGTCTGGTGCAGGATGCGGAGATCTGGGCCGCCAAGCTCGATCAGGACGTGGAGGCGATCCATCGACTCGCGCCGGGCCGCAAGGCCTGGCTGCAGGTGGCCAAGGGTGAGGTCAAGCTGGGCGGGGAAACACTGAAGGCCGGCGACGCCGCCGCCATCACCGACCAGAACGACATTGCGGTGCGGTCTCAGACAGCAGCGGAAGTGCTGCTGTTCGACCTGATCTGACCCCTACCAGTTCAACTCCGCCATCATCGCGGCGTAAAGGTTGACCGCGTCCCACAGGTTCTTGAGCCGTAAGTTTTCGTTGGCGGCGTGCTGATTGTTGTCATGGTTGGTGATGGGCAGACCGATCACCGGCTCATGAAACAGATCATCGAACAGATAGATCGGCACACTCGCCCCCATCATGGGCAGGATGGTCACCGGCTGGCCGGCGGCCTTCTCAGCCGCCGCGATCACGCCCTTGGCGGCCGGGCTGGTCATGTTGCTTCGCAGGGCGGGATAGCCGGCGCCCCAGGCCAGGCGGATGATGCGCGGATGCGCCATCCGCATCGCCAGATCGGGCGGGGCGCTCACCACCATCCAGCCTTTTGATTCCAGGAAGGTTTCCAGCTTGGCGCGAACCTGGCCAGGCGTCTGGCCGGGCACCAGCCGAAAATCGACCGACACGGTGGCGTCCACTGGAATGGCATTGGCGGCTTCCACGCCGACCTGGCCGGAGCGGATGCCCCTTATGTTCAGCGCCGGGCGCATGGTGCTGGCGGTCAGGCCCTCATTGCCCTCGCTGCGGCCGATACCGAATTCCTGTTTCAGCTTGTCTTCCACAGGCGGCAGGCGGGCGATGGCCGCCTCTTCGGCGGTGCTCAAGGGACGTACATCGTCGAGAAAGCCGGGGATCAGGATGCGTCCATCGTCATCGCGGAGCTGGGTGATCAGCTTGGCGGCCATCATCGCTGGATTGGGCGCCCAATTGCCATAATGACCATCATGCAGAGCGCGCAGCGGGCCATAGACGGTGGCTTCCAGCCCCAGGCCGCCACGTGCGCCGAAATAGAGCGTTGGCGCGCGCGATTGATGCACCGGCCCATCGCCGATCAGCCAGACATCGGCCTGCAGCTCCGCTGCATGCTCTTTCAGGATCGCAGCCAGATGGACGGAGTTTGATTCCTCCTCGCCCTCCCACACGATCTTGATGTTGACCGAAGGCTTGCGATTCAGCGCTTTCAGTGCGTCGAAGGCGGCAAGAAAAGCGGTGATGGAGCTTTTGTCGTCCGCTGTAGCGCGGCCGAAAAACCGCCATTCGGGACTGAACGGCGGCTTCGCCGCTTTCCAGTCCACGTCCGCGCCGGCGGCGCCGTCGCGCATCACCGGCGCAAAAGGATCCGACATCCATTGCGACGGCGTGACTGGCTGGCCGTCATAATGAGCATAGAAGACCGCAGTGCGCGTGGCACCGGGGCTTTTCAGAAAGCCATAGATCACGGGCGGCGATCCGGCCGTGGACCAGGACGCGGTATCAAAGCCCCGCGCCTTGAGCAGGCCTTCCAGCCGCGCCGCGGCCGTTGCCAGGCCCTGGGGTTCGGCCGCCACACTGTGCAGGCGCGTCAGTTCGTCGAGCTGGCCGACAATCTGGGCTTCATGCCCGGCGCGGTAGTCGCTGACCTGTTGCCGCAAGTCCGCCCCGAAAGCTGGTGTGGCCATCAGCAGAACGAGACCGGCTGCGAGGTGTTTCATTTCCGTGCCGCGATCACGCTGATTTCCACTCTTGCCCCGCGCAGGAGTTTCGCCACCTGGACAAAGGCGCGTGCCGGATAGGGCGGATGGAAATAGCTGGCATAGACGGCATTGACCGCGGGGAAATCGTCGATGTCGGTGACATAGACGGTGGCGGAGACCACATCGTCCAGGGTCAGGCTGGCCGGCTTCAGCTCGAGCACGATATTGTCGAGGACGCGCCGGGTCTGGGCGCTCACATCCTGTTGGCTGTAGTCGATCTTGCCCGCGGGATCGAACGGGAGAGAGCCGGAGACAAAGACCAGCTTGCCGCTGGCGATCGCTTGCGAATAAGGCCCGATCGCCTTGGGTGCATCGGGGGATTCAATGGCGGTTTTGTCAGCCAGAGCGGGGGTGGAGACAAACGCCAGCAACAGCGCCAAAACAGATCTGGTCATGTTGCTAAGAGATCCCCTTCCCTCGGCGCTGGTCGCGCCTCGCCGGGGATGATCGCACGCCAGGGCGTGCGATCACTTCACCAGCCCGAAGCGGCTCTTGTAACGGGCGTCGATGCCCGACATCGGGAAATAGATGAAGACGTCGGTGGTGCCGAACTGCCGGTCGATCACCGCGCCCTCGCCGATGCAGCAGCCGGCGCGCACATAGCCTTTGAGCAGCGGCGGCAGGCTGCGCAGGCCCTCGCGGGTATCGATCTGATCCTTCGGGGTCATATTCATGTCCACGAACAGTCCGGGCTGTGCCCTGACGGTCACGTTCGCCGGCATGGCGTGGAAATGATGCAGATAGGAGAGCGGCAGCGCCATCTCGGACGCATCGATGCCCGGCAGCGAGGCGCAGCCGAACATCAGGTCGATGTCGAAGCGCGCCACATAGGCCAGCAGGCCTTTCCACAGCAGCTGCATGGTACCGGCGCGCGCGCGATAGCTTTTGAGGACGCAGGAACGCCCCAGCTCCAGATACTTGGTGCCCCTGGGCAGGCCGGCCAGCATCGGCGCCAGATCATATTCGCTGGCGGTGTAGAATCCGCCCGCCTTGGCCGCATCCTTCTCGCGCGTCAGGCGATAGGTGCCTACCACCAGCGGCTGGCCGTCTTCGTCATGGGCGTCGCGGTCCACCACCAGCAGGTGGTCGCAGACCTCGTCATACTTGTCGAAATCGCGGCGCAGCTCGCGCATACGCTGCGAGGGGATCGCGCTCATCTCTTCATAGAAGACGATGTAGCGCAGGCGCTGCGCCTGTTCGACTTCGTGCTCGGTTTCCGCCAACCGCACTTCGAGCGCGCCGGAGACGGCCAAGACCGGCCATTGCTCCAGGCGTCCCTCGAAAGGACCGGCTTCGTAGATGTTGACCACGATCGTTTCCCGTTAAGCGGCGCCGCTTTGCGGCGACTCACCACACCCTAAATCTGTCCCCAGGGCTTAAACCCCTTATGCGACAGTTTGACAATTTTACCCCAAGCCGTTGTCACAATCCAAGGGCTTGGTAAATTTTTTAGCAGTTACGCCGGGTTAACGCTCAAATCGTCCTGTCGGCGGTGGCTCCGTTCCAGCCAGGCAAAGAGCAGGACCGAAGGAACGGCGATAGCGGCGCAACCGATGAAAAAAAGGGCATAGGCATTTAGGAGGCCGAACCGGCCGGTCAGCCCGTCCACTGCCATCCCAGAAAAGCCCTTCAGGAACTTGCCGGCCAGGGCATAAGCCGAGGACAGAAGCGCATATTGGGTGGCGACATAGCCCAGGCTGGTGAGCGACGACATATAGGCCACCAGGCTGATGCCGGCGAAGCCCAGGCTGAAATCGTCCAATCCCATCACCAGCATGAAGGGAACAAAGTGCGCGCCGGTGTAGATCAGAAGGCCGTTGGCGGCGATGCCGATGGACTGCAGCACCGCCCCCAGAATAAGGGTTCGCATCAGCCCGAATCTGAGCGACACCAGCCCCGCCGCCGCCACCCCCAGGAAGGAGCTGGCCAGCCCCATGGTGGCACGCGACAGGCCGATCATGTCCTTGCTCATGCCGATGTCGTGGAAGAAGGGATTGACCATGGGGCCGCGCGCAAAGTCGGGCAGCCGGTAAAGAGTGATGGCCAGCAGCATCACCACCGCCATGGCGCCATGCGCCTTGAAGAAAGCGATGAAGGGTCCGGCCACTGCATCGAAAAATCCGCGTATCGACCAGAGCGGTTCTTCCTTCAGCTTGCGGGCCGCAACCGCGTCGGCGCTGGCGGGCTCGGGCGCCAGCAGGGTGGCGATGATGCCAACCGCCATCGCCACCCCGCATAGGGTGTAAGAGACCGGCCAGCCCAGATGCTGCGCCGACACCAGCAGCAATGAGTCCGTGCAGATCATGGCGACGCGATAGGCCAGTGTGTTGGCGGCGGTGAGCAGGCCCATCTCATCGGCATCCGCGGCGATCTCGATGCGCCAGGCAGCCAGTGCGATGTCCTGGGTGGCCGAAGCAAATGCCACCACCAGCGCGGCAATGCCAAGCGCGGTCAGGCCGTAGCGCGTGCCCAGAAAGGCCATGGCGAACAAGCCGGCCGCGATCACCACCTGTGAGGCCAGCAACCAGCCGCGACGCTGGCCCAGCATCTTCAGCGCCGGCACCCGGTCGAGCAGCGGCGCCCAGGCAAATTGCAGCGAATAGGCAAGCCCCACCCAGGATATGAAGCCTATTGCCTTCAGGCTGGTGTGCTCATCGCGCAGCCAGAAGCCGAAAGTGTTGCCGACCAGAAGAAAGGGAAGCCCGGAGGAAAAGCCCAGCGCCAGCATCACCAGCACCTTGGGGCTCAGATAGTCGCGGAACTGATAGCGCCTGCGTGGCGAAGCGGTCATGCCGCGACGATATGCGAACGGTTCTCGCTGGGAAACAGCATCAGGAACATTTCCTCGAGCTCGGCGGGATCCACCGGCTTGGTGAGGAAGCCGTCCATGCCCGCCTCGCGGCAGGAGCGCTTGCCTGCCTCCAGCGCATCGGCGGTGAGCGCCACAATGGGTGTGCGGGCGCGTCCCGAACGCGCCTCGCCGGCCCGGATGGCGCGCGCCGCTTCGATTCCGTCCATGCCCGGCATATGAATGTCGGTGAGCAGAAGGTCGAAAGAGCCTTCCTCCATCGCCTGCACCGCATCGGTGCCGGTGGTCACTTCGCTGACGCTGTGGCCGCGGCGGCGCAACAGTTCGCGGATCAGCATCATGTTGATGGGATTGTCCTCGGCCAGAAGGATGTGGAGGCCCGGCGCGTCGGCAGAAGCCGGAGCGCCTTTTGAAAAACCGGCGTCCGCGAGAGTGGGAGCGACTTTGGAGAGACTCGCGCCTGCCTGATCTGTAGCAGCGGCGTGCGGACGAGCGCCCATGGAATGACTTGCATCGCCACAGAGTGGCTCGGCCGCTGGCGCCGCGACAGGACGATCTTCCATGACACGCGCAGGGATGGGCGGCGGGTCGAAATCCGGAGTCTCGGCCTTCGGGGACGTGGTTTCGGCCGGCTTGCCCGGCGGCGGCGCATCGCTGATCAACGGCGGCAATTCGATTTCGTGGCTGTGTGCCGGGGCGGGCGCAGCTTGTGGCGTCTGCGCCGGCACATCGCGGCGACACGCGACCAGCTGCTCGATGAGCGAAGACTGGCGCACCGGCTTCACCAGATAGCCGGCGAAGCCGATGGAGCGCATTTCCTCCAGCGCGCCACGCCCATTGGGGGGGAGCAGCACCAGGGCCGGAATGGCGGGATCGGGATACAAGACCAGTTCCGGTATATTGCCGGTGCCCGCATCGATCAGGATAGCGTTGGTGGCGGCGTTGGGATCGGCCGGAACACCGCCGGCGGCGGCGATCTGCAGATACATGCCTTCGCGCAGCGCCTTGTTCCTGCTCATTACCGCCACGCGCAGGCCGGCCAGCGGGCTGGTGACCTCGGCGGGGGTGACGACATGGCTGGGAAGCGTGAACCAGAAACAGGAGCCGCCTTCAGGCGCGGCGTCTACGCCGATCTCTCCGCCCATGGTGTCGACCAGGCGCTTGGAGATGGCCAGTCCCAGGCCCGTGCCGCCGAACTTGCGCGCATGACTGGAATCGGCCTGCACGAATTCCTCGAAGATTTCCTGGCGCTTGGCTGGCGGCACGCCAACGCCAGTGTCGCGCACGTCGAAGCGGAGAAATGCCGCGTCTTTGATCTTCGCCGGCTTGATCTCGACGCAGACGCCACCCTTCTCGGTGAACTTGACGGCATTGCCCACCAGGTTGGTGATCACCTGGCGCAGGCGCCCCGCGTCGGCGCGGATGATCATGGGCACGTCAGGGGCGACGATGGCAGTGATTTCCACGCCCTTGGCATGGCCGCGGGCGCACAGAAGCTCGGCCACGCCGCACATCATGGCGCGCAGATCCACCTCGTCTTCGTCCAGTTGAAGCATGCCGGCTTCGATCTTGGAGAAGTCCAGAATGTCGCCGATCAGCGCGAGGAGGGCTTCGCCCGACTGGTTGATGGCGTCGGCATAGGTGCGCTGTTCGGGGCGAAGCTCGGTCTCGAGCAAAAGCCGCGCCATGCCCAATACGCCGTTCATCGGTGTGCGGATTTCGTGACTCATGGTGGCGAGGAAGCCGGATTTGGCGCGGCTGGCTTCCTCCGCACTGTCGCGCGCTTCCATCAGCGCTTCCTCCAGCTGCTTGCGGTCGGTGATGTCGCGGCCCACGCTTTGCACTTCGACCAGCCGTCCATGGGTGTCGCGCACCGCGAAATCTTCCCAGGCGATCCAGCGATAGCCGCTGGCGGTCTTGACGTGCTGGTCATAGCGGGCGCGGTTGCGGCCCTCTCCCTGGAAGCTGCCGAACATGGGCGCGCGGCTTTGCGGATGGGGTTCGGGCGCGAAGGGATAGCCGATGGCGCGCGCCGGCGTGATGCCGAACAGCTTGAAGAAGGCGTCATTGCCATAGGTGAGGCGGCTGGAGGCATCGCGGCGGAAGATGGCGTCGCCCTGCGCGTCCACCAGGCCCTTATAACGCGCCTCGCTCTGGTTCAGCCGCGCATTGATGGTGGCGGCATTCTTGAGCGAGGCTTCCAGCCGGCCGGCGATGGTTTTGAACTGGACGGTCTGGCGGGCGAGGATTTCACCACGCTCGCGCGAGGCCAGCAGATTGTTCAGCAGATAGGCCAGCGCCACTGCCAGAAGTGCCCCAAAACTGGACGGTGTAATGATGGTGAGATGGCCGAACAGCAGGACGTCGCCAAGCGCCGCCACCAGCATGATGCCAGCGACGCTGCCGAAAATGATGCGAATGATCCGCGCCAACACCTTCAAACGCCCGACCGGCTTTGAATTACTGCGGAAATTGTGCCTCGGCGCGTCTTCAGAAACGCTTAAAGTTCCGTGCGCTTTATTAACCCGGCCATCGCGCGCCCCGGCGCCCATGTTTCTGACATAAACTCAAACAAATCAATATGTTACACCCGATTTCGCCGGCCGTCACAAAAGCTTTGCAAGACTGTGATGTTCGTGGCGTCGGTTGGGTGTGAATTCGGCCAACTTTTGCAATCTTCCGGGGCCGTCTTTGACAGATATCAGCTTGCGCGAACCAGCTGCCCTTTCCGCCCGTGTTGAGACAGCCCGCCGTGCTGGAGCCGGCGACTTCCGTTTCCGCATGCTGGCCCTGGGCGCGGCGCTGGCGGTGTTGCTGATCTTTGCCGGCGTTATCATCTCGCTGGTCATGGGCTCGATGCCCGCCTTCAAGGCGTTCGGCTTCGGCTTCATCATCGATGAATCCTGGCGCCCCACCCGCGATATTTTCGGTGGCCTGGCCTCGATTTACGGCACGCTCGTCACCTCGCTGATCGCCATGCTGATCGCGCTGCCGGTGGGCGTGGGCATCGCCATTTTCCTGACCGATCTGTGCCCGCGTCCGTTGCGCCGTCCCATCGGCATCGCCATCGAGCTGCTTGCCGGCATTCCCTCCATCATCTATGGCATCTGGGGCCTGTTCGTATTCGCGCCCTGGTTCCAGGCCCATGTGCAGCAGCCGATCATCACCGCCTTCGGCGACAATGCGACCCTGACCTTCCTGTTCGGCGACGCGGCTTTCGGCATCGGCATTTTCACCGCCGGCCTGATCCTTTCCATCATGATCCTGCCCTTCATCTCGGCGGTTACCCGCGATGTGCTGGAGACCGTGCCCAGCGTACTCAAGGAGGCCTCTTACGGCCTGGGATCGACCAGTTGGGAAGTGATGTGGAAGGTCTGTCTGCCTTTCTGCTCCACCGGGGTGGTGGGCGGTGCCATGCTGGCGCTCGGCCGCGCGCTGGGCGAGACCATGGCGGTCACTTTCGTGATCGGCAATGCCCACAAGGTGGCGGCGCTGTTTGCGCCGGGCACGTCCATCTCGGCCACCATCGCCAACGAATTCACCGAAGCCACCACGCCGCTTTACACCTCGTCGCTGATCGAGCTGGGCCTGCTGCTCTTCGTCATCACCTTCATCGTGCTGGCCTGTGCGCAGCTGATGCTGCTGCGGCTCGAGCGCGGCAAGGGGAAGTAAATGATCGCCAACCAAGGGCTTTATTTCCGCCGCCGCCTCGCCAACGTGACCTTCATCGCCCTGTCCATGGGCGCGGCCCTGTTCGGCCTGGTCTGGCTCGCCTTCATCCTGGGTGCGCTGCTCAAGGAAGGCATCTCGGCCCTGTCGCTGACGCTTTTCACCCAGCCGACACCGCCGCCGGGCATGGTGGGCGGGCTTTCCAACGCCATCTTCGGCAGCGTGGTGATGAGCGTCGGCGCGGTGCTGCTCGGCACGCCCATCGGCTTGTTCGCCGGGACCTATCTCGCCGAATATGCCCGCCATTCCAAACTCGCCTTCGTGGTGCGCTTCGTCAACGACATCCTTTTGTCGGCGCCCTCCATCGTCACCGGTCTCTTCATCTACGAGATCGTGGTCGTGCCGATGGGCCATTTCTCCGCCATCGCCGGCGCGCTGTCCCTGATGGTGATCGTGATCCCGGTGGTGGTGCGCACGACCGAGAACATGCTGCTTCTGGTGCCTAACGCCCTGCGCGAGGCGGCGACCGCGCTGGGCGCCCCGCAAAGTTTCGTGATCCGTTCGGTGACCTGGAAGGCGGCGCGCGCCGGCATCATCACCGGCGTGCTGCTCGCAGTCGCCCGCATCTCGGGCGAGACCGCGCCGCTGCTCTTTACCGCTTTCAACAACCAGTTCTTCAGCAAGGACATCAACCAGCCGATGGCCTCGCTGCCGGCGGTGATTTTCCAGTTCGCCATGTCGGCCTATGACGATTGGCATGCGCTGGCCTGGGCCGGCGCGCTGCTGATCACCGCAACCGTGCTGGTGCTTTCCATCATCGCCCGCATGCTTGAACAGAAACGGACCTGACCCCAATGGACGCCGCCGTCGAGAGTGCCTCCGCCGAAAAGACCAAGATCGACATCCGCGATCTGAGCTTCTTCTACGGCAAGACCAAATCGCTCAAGAACATCACCCTGCCGCTGATGGACCGCAAGGTCACCGCCTTCATCGGTCCGTCGGGCTGCGGCAAGTCCACGCTCTTGCGCGCCATCAACCGCATATTCGAGCTGTATCCCAACCAGCATGCCGAGGGCGAGATCATGATGGATGGCGAGAACATCCTGAAGCTCAAGGACCTCAATCTCCTGCGCGCGCGCATCGGCATGGTGTTCCAGAAGCCCACGCCGTTTCCCATGTCGATCTATGACAATGTCGCGTTCGGCATCAAACTGTACGAGCGCATTCCGCGCTCGGAGATGGAGGGCCGTGTCGAGTCTGCCCTGACCCGCGCCGCACTCTGGACCGAGGTGAAGGACAAGCTCCATGCCAGCGGCCTGTCGCTTTCGGGCGGCCAGCAGCAGCGGTTGTGCATCGCGCGCAGCGTCGCCACCCGGCCTGAAGTGATCCTGCTGGACGAACCCTGCTCGGCGCTCGATCCCATCTCCACCGCCAAGGTCGAGGAGCTGATCGAGGAGCTGGCGGCCGATTACACCATCGTGATCGTCACCCACAACATGCAGCAGGCCAGCCGCGCCAGCGACTACACCGCCTTCATGTATCTGGGCGAGTTGATCGAATATGGGGCGACGGAAAAGATCTTCACCGCGCCGGATAATAAGCGGACTGAGCAATATATCACTGGTCGATTTGGTTAACTTCTGGCGCGGTCCTTTTGCGTCGTGGGTTCGTCGGCCGTGCTCACGTACGCTGGGTACGCTCCGCGCGGCCTCCTGCCCACGCCGCAAAATTTCTCGCGCCTAAACTGACGGGCAGAGTTAGGCGTAATCCGCCGCTGCCGTCTCATCGCGCACTATGGCACTGCCGCGCAGCACCAAGGTCAGCAGCCAGCTCACCAGCAGATTCGCCAGAAGCGCGCTCACGGCGGCATAGCAGGGCACCGTCAGTCCGAAAACGTGCAGCGCGTAGGTGGAGCTCTTGAACTCCAGCGCCGCCACCATCCAGGTGCCCAGCCCCACGCCCACCGCCCAGCCCGCCAGAAGCGCGCGAGGGTCCAGCCGCACATACAGCGCCAGCAGCACCGCCGGCACCGTCTGACAGATCCAGATGCCGCCCAGAAGCTGCAGCTGGATCGCATAAGTGGTCTGAAGCTCCAGCACAAAGAACAGCGCCCCCAGCTTGGCGGCAAAGGCGACCAGCTTGGCCATGCGCGCCTCGGTCTCGGGCTTGCAGTCCGGTGCGATGAACTCCTTGAAGATGTTGCGGGTGAAAAGGTTGCCGCAGGCGATGGCCATGATGGAGGCAGGCATCAGCGCGCCGATGGCGATGGCGGCGAACGCCAGCCCTGCAAACCAGCCCGGAAACATGTGCAGGAACAGCGCCGGCACCGCGAAATTGTTGCCGAAGCTTTTGAAGCCCGCGGCATATTCCGGCATCGCCTTCACGCCCGAGGCCATCGCCATGTAGCCAAGCAGCGCGATGAAGGCCAAAGCCACCGAATAGGCGGGCAGCACCATCGCGTTCCTGCGAATGACGTGACGGCTGGAGGAGGAGAGCAGCCCCGTCACCGAATGGGGATACAGGAACAGCGCCAGCAGCGATCCCACCGCAAGCGTGACATAGGCGAAGCCGGCGCCCAGGCTGCCTTGCGGCGTCGGCGGCAGCAGCAGCTGCTTGGCCGGCACGGCGGCGAAGATCTTGCCATAGCCGCCCAGTTCGGTGGGGATGATGATGATCGCCGCCAGTACGGTGATATAGACCAGAAGGTCCTTGACCACCGCGATCAGGGCGGTGCCACGCAATCCGCTGGTATAGGTGAAAGCCGCCAGCACGATGAAGGCCAGGATCAGCGGCACCGACACGGTGCCGAGCAGCGGCAGGGTGACGTTCCAGCCAATCCCCAGCGCCGCGATCACCACCTGCATGCCCACCAGTTGCAACGCGATATAGGGCAGCACCGCAACCAGGCCGGTGACGGCGATGGCCAGCGACAGGCCGCGATGGCCGAAGCGCCCGCGCACGAAATCGGCTGCCGTGATGTAGCCATGCTTGTTCGCCACGGACCACAGGCGCGGGAAAGCCATGAACAGCACCGGATACATCAGCGCCGCATAGGGTACGGCGAAGAAGCCCGATGCGCCGGCGCCGAACATCAGGGCCGGCACGGCGATGAAGGTATAGGCGGTATAGAGATCCCCGCCCAGGAGAAACCAGGTGATCAGGGTGCCGAAGCTTCTGCCGCCCAGACCCCATTCATGCAGTTGCGACAGGTCGCCCGCGCGCCAGCGCGAACCGAACAGGCCCAGCAGCGTGACGAAGATGAACAGCGCCAGAAAGACGATGATGGTGGCGCTCACTTGCGGCGTTCCTCATAGAGATAGACGGGCAGGATCGAACCGGCGGTCAGGAAGATGCCGCAAACCTGCCACCAGTAGAAAAAGGGAATGCCGAACAGCGACGGCTCAAGGCGGTTGTAGAACGGCACCCAGGCCCAGACAGCATAGGGGATCAGAAGACACAGATAGACCGGATGGAATTTCCGCAAATCGCGCACGCCTTTTGTCTTGAACCATCCCTCACAGCATTGCGCCGCCCAATCCGTCAAGCGGGCCGGGCGGCGCAAGATCGCCTGTCTTCTTACTGCTTGGGTATGAAGTCCTGGCCCTCGTCCGGCTTTGCCGCTTCTTTGGGCACATAGCGGGTGGTCGTCATCGGCCCTTCGCCCACCAGCATCAGGATGCACGGGCCGGTCTCGGCCTTGGCGCCATCCCAATGAATGGTGTTCTTGATGTCGGTGACGAAGGTGCCCGCCGGGATCGGGTACATCTTGGTCGGATCATAATGGGTGTTGGACGACACCCACCAGGTCCCCGACACGACATAAATGTAGCGATCCGTCGTGTGGAAGTGCGGCTTGGAATTGTGGCCGGGCTCCCACTTGATCAGCACGCCATAGATGCCCGGCTTGCTGGGATCGCCGAACAGGGCGGCCGAGCGTTCGCCATTTTCGCCCTTCCAGGGAATGTCCTTGCCGAACACCATGGGGATGTGGCTCGGGTCGGGCAGGGGCTGGCTGGTCTTGGGCGGACCCTGGTTCAGCAATTGCGCCTGCGTTTCCGCAAGCGCCGGCGTCGCGACCAGCCCGACAAGCGAGAGTGCGGCAACAAGATGACGCATCACGGTCTCCCTCAGCGCGGCGGACCCATGTCCTTGCCGTTTTCGTCCACATTCTGGGTGATGTTGGGACCGGTGCCCGCCAGGATCAGGACGGCAGGCTCCTTCTCACCTTTGCGCGCGCCATCCCAGTGAATGCCGCGCAGCTTGTCGACTGCAACCGAACCGGCATGGACCGGATAGGTGGTGCGCTCGTCATAGACCTTGCTGGTCGAGGTCCACCAGGTGCCGGACACGACATAGGCGAAGCGTTCATTGTTGTGATAATGCGGCTTGGAGAAATTGCCCGGATACCATTTGTACATCACCATGTACGGGCCGGGCTTGGCGGGATCGCCGTAGAGATAGCACATCTGCATCTTGCCGACTGTGCCGGTGCACTTTTGATCCTTGGGCAAGATCGCGGTGACGCTGGCGGGATCGGGCGGCGGGCCGATGGGATCGTTGACCGTGACGCCGACTTTGGGATCCTTTTGCGCCAGAGCGGCAAAACCGGCGGCGCCGATCGCCACGCCCACACACACGCCCAGGCCTGTTTTGATGACGGAATGCATTTCTCTCTCCCGTGGAAATTATGGGGAG
>DASXHL010000046.1:0-16017 GCA_036488555.1 Rhizomicrobium sp. | reverse complement strand
CGGCTTCCGCCTCGCCCTCGCTCACCGGCGTCGCCGCCAGGAAGTCCCCCGCTTCGCTGTTCTGCCTCGCCGCGAAGTCCCGCACCTCCTGCGTGATCTTCATCGAGCAGAATTTGGGCCCGCACATCGAGCAGAAATGCGCCGTCTTGGCGCCCTCCGCCGGCAGCGTCTGGTCGTGATAGTCCTCGGCCGTGTCGGGATCGAGCGACAGGTTGAACTGGTCGCGCCAGCGGAACTCGAAGCGGGCGCGGCTCAGCGCGTCGTCGCGCACCCTGGCGGCCGGGTGGCCCTTGGCGAGATCGGCGGCGTGGGCGGCGAGCTTGTAGGTGACGACCCCCACCTTGACGTCGTCGCGGTCGGGGAGGCCGAGGTGCTCCTTGGGCGTGACGTAGCAGAGCATCGCGGTGCCGAACCAGCCGATCATCGCCGCGCCGATGCCGCTGGTGATATGGTCGTAGCCGGGCGCGACGTCGGTGACGAGCGGGCCGAGCGTATAGAAGGGCGCCTCGCCGCAGCTTTCCAGCTGCCGGTCCATATTCTCCTTGATCTTGTGCATGGGTACATGGCCCGGGCCTTCGATCATCACCTGCACATCGTGGCGCTGGGCGATGCGATTCAATTCGCCCAGCGTGTCCAGCTCCGCGAATTGCGCGGCGTCATTGGCGTCTGCGGTCGAGCCGGGGCGCAAGCCGTCGCCCAGGCTGAACGAAACGTCGTATTGCTTGAGCAGTTCGCAGATTTCCTCAAAATGCGTGTAGAGGAAATTTTCCTTGTGATGGGCCAGGCACCATTTGGCCAGGATCGAGCCGCCGCGGCTGACGATGCCGGTGACCCGGTCGGCGGTGAGCGGAATATGCGCCAGGCGCACGCCGGCATGAACGGTAAAATAATCCACGCCCTGCTCGCATTGTTCGATCAGGGTGTCGCGGTAAAGCTCCCACGTCAGCTCTTCGGCGATGCCACCCACCTTCTCCAGCGCCTGGTAGATCGGCACAGTGCCAATGGGCACCGGGCTATTGCGGATGATCCATTCGCGGATGGTGTGGATATGGCGGCCGGTAGAGAGATCCATCACCGTGTCGGCGCCCCAGCGGATCGACCAGACCATCTTCTCCACTTCCTCGGCGGTCGAGGAGGTGACGGCGCTGTTGCCGATATTGGCGTTCACTTTGGTGAGAAAATTCCGGCCGATGATCATCGGCTCGGTTTCGGGATGGTTGATGTTGGCGGGGATGATAGCGCGGCCGCGCGCGATCTCGTCGCGCACGAATTCGGGCGTGATCTCAAACGGGATGTTGGCGCCGAAGCTGTTGCCATCGGCCAGCGCCGAAAGGCCGAGGTTTTCGCGCGCGGCGATATATTTCATTTCCTCGGTGATGAGGCCCTGGCGCGCATAGTGCAGCTGGGTGACATTCCTGCCCGACTTGGCGCGCAGCAGCTTGACGCCGCCCCGGTCGAACTGCGGCACCGTCAACTTTTCGCCCTTTTTCAGGCCGTCATCTTCCGGCTTGCGCTCGCGGCCGACATATTCCTCGACATCGCCGCGGGCTAAAATCCAGTCGCGGCGCAGGGAAGCCAAGCCCTTGTCGATATCGATCGCGACGGAATCGTCCGTGTACGGACCAGATGTGTCGTACAGCCTCACCGGCGATTCGCCGCCCGACAGCGGCACCTCCCGGAACGGCACGCCGCCCAGCATCAGCTTTTTCGAGCCGGGCAAGGCGCCACGAGTGATGGAAATCGACTTGTCGAGAATGGGCTTGTTCATGCAACCTCTCCCTACGCCGGTTTTAGCCGGATCAGGTTCTAAGGGATCGGCGGAATTGCCATCTCAGCCCTCCTACGCCAAAGGCTTCGGAGGGCACCCCTGGGAAGCGGCGATCTTACCGCCTGAACCTAGCTCGCCGCAAACTGTTTGAATTCCGAAATCACGCCTTTCACCGCTGCCGCAACAATTTTTTCCCCGGCAGCGACGCTGGCCTGGCTGGGATCGGAACCGATGCGGCCATCCGGGAAGCGGCGGCGATAATCGTCGGCGTCCAGGATGGGGCCGGTGGGGGCAATGCGCGGGCTCATGGCGACCTGCTTTTGCGCCTCGGGATATCCGAACCAGGTCACTGACACTTCCGACGGGGTGGCATGGCTGCCCTCGCCCACCGGGAAAAGTTGGCGGCACAGGTCCATCACGCCGGGAAGCTCCCACCAGTTTCGCAAGGAACAGCGCAGCGGCGGATGATTGGCGCCGGCGCGGTCGAAGCTCACGCCATGATAGATTTCGGAAAAAGCCGCGGTGATGGTGGCGATATTGCCGCCATGGCCGTTCAGCCAGTAGATGCGCTCAAAGCCGTGGCGCGCCAGCGACTGGGCCCAATCGACCATCGTCGCGATCATGGTCGAAGGACGCAGCGTGATGGTGCCCGGAAAACCCATGTGATGCTGGGCCTGGCCGACATTGAAGGTGGGACCGACCAGAAAACCCGCCTCGTCGCCCGCCCGCTTGCCGATGATCTCTGGACACAGCGCGTCGGTGCCCAACAATCCATTGGGGCCATGCTGTTCGGTGGAGCCAATGGGAATCAGGATGGCCCTGGATCGGGTCAGATAGCCCTCGATCTCGGGCCAGGTGGAAAGATGAAGTTGCATGGAACGCCTTGCGGAAAACCCGGCGATCATAGCACCATCGCGGCAGATGCAAGTCCAAAAGAGACCATAGATGTCCGACCAGCTGTTCCCTGTCCCAGCGGAATGGAAAGACCGCGCCTTCATGACGCGCGCGCAGTATGAAGCGGCTTACGCGGAATCCGTGAAAGCCCCGAATGATTATTGGCGGAAGGAAGCGGCGCGGCTCACCTGGATAAAGCCCTTCACCAATGTCAAGAATGTCTCCTGGGATCCGGACAATTTGTTCATCAAATGGTTCGAGGACGGCGCCCTGAACGTGGCGGCCAACTGCATCGACCGGCATCTGGAAAAACGCAGCGACCAGACCGCGATCATCTGGGAAGGCGACGACCCGAAGGTTTCCAAACACATCTCCTACAAGCAATTGCATCGGGAGGTGTGCAATTTCGCCAATGTGCTCAAAGCGCGCGGCGTCAAGAAGGGTGACCGGGTTACCATCTATATGCCCATGATCCCAGAAGCGGCCTATGCCATGCTCGCCTGCACGCGGATCGGGGCGGTGCATTCGGTGGTGTTCGGCGGTTTTTCGCCCGACAGCCTGGCCGGGCGCATCACCGACTGTGACTCGAAGATCGTGATCACGTCGGATGAAGGCGTGCGCGGCGGAAAGAACGTTCCACTCAAGAAGAACACCGACGAGGCGCTGACCAAGGCGCCCGGCGTCACTAGCGTGGTCGTCATTCGCCACACCGGCGGCGCGATCGAGATGAAAGCCGGCCGCGATGTCTGGTATCACGAGGAAGCCGCCAAGGTTTCCGACGACTGCCCACCGGAAGCGATGGGCGCGGAAGACCCGCTCTTCATCCTCTACACTTCGGGCTCGACCGGAAAGCCCAAGGGCGTGCTGCACACAACCGGCGGCTATCTGTTGTGGGCGGCCTACACCCACCATTACGTGTTCGACTATCATGAAGGCGAAATCTTCTGGTGCACCGCCGATGTCGGCTGGGTGACGGGTCACAGCTACATCGTCTATGGCCCGCTGGCCAATGGCGCCACCACCCTGATGTTCGAGGGCGTGCCCAACTACCCGACCAGTTCGCGCTTCTGGGAGGTGATCGACAAACACAAGGTCAACACCTTCTATACCGCGCCCAC
Source organism: Rhizomicrobium sp. (assembly GCA_036488555.1). Classification (GTDB taxonomy): domain Bacteria; phylum Pseudomonadota; class Alphaproteobacteria; order Micropepsales; family Micropepsaceae; genus Rhizomicrobium. The sequence continues at coordinate 12,237 of DASXHL010000046.1, read as the reverse complement.
CGCCATCCGCGCCCTGATGCGCGACGGTGACGGGCCGGTGAAGAAGACCAGCCGCGCCAGCTTGCGCCTGCTTGGCACGGTGGGCGAGCCGATCAATCCGGAAGCCTGGCAATGGTATCACCGGGTGGTGGGCGACGGGCGTTGCCCGATCGTGGATACCTGGTGGCAGACCGAGACCGGCGGCCATCTGATCACGCCGCTGCCAGGCGCAACCGATCTCAAGCCTGGTTCGGCTACCCTGCCGCTTCCCGGCATCGTGCCCGAGATCGTCGATGCGGACGGCAAGGTGCTGGAAGGCGCAGTCAGCGGCAATCTCTGTATCGCCAAAAGCTGGCCGGGCCAGATGCGCACGGTCTATGGTGATCACCAGCGTTTCATCGACACCTACTTCAAGACCTATCGCGGCAAATATTTCACCGGCGACGGCTGCCGTCGCGACGACGATGGCTATTACTGGATCACCGGCCGCGTGGACGATGTGATCAACGTGTCAGGCCATCGCATGGGCACCGCCGAAGTCGAAAGCGCGCTGGTGCTGCACAAGGACGTGGCCGAGGCTGCGGTGGTCGGCTATCCCCACGACATCAAGGGCCAGGGCATTTATGCCTATGTCACCCTGAACGCCGGCGTGCAAGCGAGCCATGCACTGAACGACGAGCTGAAGAAGTTTGTCGGCCACGAGATCGGTGCCATCGCCAAACCCGACGTGATCCAGTTCGCGCCCGGCCTGCCCAAGACGCGCTCCGGCAAGATCATGCGGCGCATTCTGCGCAAGATCGCGGAAGGCGATACCTCTACCCTGGGCGACATCTCGACCCTGGCCGATCCGTCCGTGGTGGACGATCTCGTTAAGAACGCGCGGCGCTGATGTTCGTATTTCTGTATCTGCTGGCCGCTATGGGCGTCGCCTATTGGGCCAAGCTGGACCGCCGCAATCCCGGCATCTGGTTTGTCGCATCCCTGATCGTGACGCCGCTGGGCGCCAGCTTGGCGCTGATGGTGATGGACCGTTATTTCGGGCGCTAGCGGCCCCCGCTGACAGCCGCATAGCCGTCCATCGCCGTGGCCAGATCGATATCTTTCTGCGTCACACCACCTGCATCGTGCGTCGCCAAGGTCACATCCACCTTGCTGTAGACATTGAACCACTCCGGATGGTGATCCATCTTGGCCGCCAGAAGCGCCGTGCGCGTCATGAAGGCAAAAGCGGCATCGAAATCCACGAAGTGGAATTTGCGGCTGATCGCCTCGCGATCCTTGGCCAATTGCCAGTCGGGCAACCGTTTCAGTGCCGCTTTCAGCTCTTCAATCGTCAATTTCGCCATCGAAGCCTCTCAAGGGATATTCCTGTTCCACCCGGTAGATGCTGCCGTCACTGGTCAGCTTGCTGGAATAGAGACAGAATGCACCGACATGGAATTCGTCGCTGGTGTAAAGCGCGTGACTGCTCAGCCACTCGCGCACCTTGTCCATTTCGGGATGGCGCAGGCGCGCCAATGTGACGTGCGGGCTGAATTTGTGCGCGTCCTGCGGCTGGCCCACCCGGCGGATCGCGGTGTCCACCTTGCGAGCAAGATGTTCCAGCAGGTCGTTTCGGCGCGCCGCCGCCCACAGCGAATGCGGCTGCTTGTTGCCGAACTGGCCCACGCCATGCATCTGCATCTCGAAGGCCGGTGCATCGATGCCGGCCAGCGCGTCACCCAGGGCACGGGCCTCACGGCCATCCACCTCGCCGATGAAGCGCAGGGTCAGGTGCAGCTGCTCGCGCGCCTGCCAGCGCGCGCCGGGCACGCCGCCTTCAAGCAGCATCAGACCGTGCGCGATCGGATCTGGGATGGAAAGCGCCACGAACAGCCGCATCGCTTACGCCATGCGCCGGATCGGCAGGCGCTCTCGGAACACAAGCAGCGTCGCGCCATAACCGAGACCGGCTCCGATGATCGCCGCCACCAGCGCCATCACGTCGCCATGCCCCCGGAGCAGGTTCGCGCCGGCCCAGGCGCCCGCCCCCGTCGCCAGCGCCGCCAGCAGGGAAGCCGGCAAGGCGTGGAGAAACTGGCGCTCGATCGACAAGAGATCACGGCTTCGGCCCAGCCATGTCAGCAGCGCGACATTGATCCAGGCGCCCGCCGCAGTTCCTGCGGCGATGCCGGCTACGCCCAGCCCTGCGCCCCAGACCAGCAGGAATTTCAGAGCGATGTTGCAAGCGATGGCCGCCACGGTGGCGCGCACCGGCGTCATGGTGTCATGGCGGGCATAGAATGTGGATTGCACGATGCGCAGCATTGCCATGGCCGGCAGGCCCGCGCCATAGGCCGCCAGCGCCGCCGCCGCCAGCGCAGCCGCGCCCTTGTTGAAAGCGCCGTGCGCGAGATAGGCACGCATGATGGTGCCTGGGATGACAATGAAGCTGACCATGAACGGCAGCGTAAGCAGCAGGCTCACGGCGGCGCTGCGGTTCTGCGCGGCATGCGATCCGGCGACATCGCCCCTGGCCAACCGCGACGACATCTCCGGCAGAAGTACCGTGCCCAGCGCGATGCCAAGGACGCCTAGCGGCAACTGATTGATGCGATCGGCATAATACAGGGCGGTGCGGCTGCCGGATGGCAGGAAGCTGGCAATCAGGGTATCGATGAAGGGCGAGATCACGATACTGGCCGCGCCGATGGTCACGGCGCCAAAGGCCCGGAAGAATTCGGCGATTTCCGGCGACCAGCGTGGCCAGGTAATTTTCAGCCACAGACCCTCGCGCGCCCCTGCCCAAAGAATGAAGATCAATTGCGCCACGCCGCCGGCGAACACGCCCCAGGCGGCGGCGTAGGCAGCATTGGGAAACCAGCGCCACACCAGCAAGGTCGCGATCATCGCCAGGTTCTGCAGATTGGACCAGAAAGCGCCGGCCCAGAAACGGTCGATGGCGTTGAGCATGGCCGACAGCTGCACCGCCACGAGCGTCATGATCAGATAGGGAAAGGTGACACGGGCCAAGGACACGGTCAGTTCGAACTGGTTACCCGACCAGCCCGGCGCCAGCACATGAATGATGGCCGGCATGAAGACGGTCGCCAGCACAAGCAAGACAATCTGCGCCGCCATCTGCCAGGCAAAGATGGCATTGGCGAACTGGGCCGCCGCCGCATGCTCGCCCTTGGCATGCAAGGCGGCATAGCGCGGCAAGAAGGCGGGATTGATGGTGCCTTCACCGAAGATGGCGCGAAAATTGTTGGGAAAGACGAACGCGACCAGGAAGGCGTCGGACAGAAGGCCTGCGCCCAGGGTCCAGGCCAGCAGCGCATCGCGGGCAAAGCCGGTGATGCGCGACAGCAGGGTAAAGCCGCCGACCGAGACCAGCTTCTTCAGCATCAGCGTCCTATCAGATTTTTCACATATGGCAGTATGCGCGCCACGATCACCTTCACGCCCGCCGGATTGGGATGCATGCCGTCCGCCTGGTTGAGTTTGGGATTGAGCGCCACCCCGTCCAGGATGAAGGGATAGAATACCACAGGATAGTCTTTCGCCAGCCGGGGATAGATGGCGTCGAACTCCTTGACATATTCGGCGCCCAGGTTGCGCTGGGCATGCATGCCGGCCAGAAGCACCTTGATGTGATCGGCCTTGAGCTTGTCCAGGATGGCGCGCAGGTTCCTGTCGGTTTCGGACGGCGGAGTGCCGCGCAGCATGTCGTTGGAGCCCAATTCCAGAATCACTGCGTCGGGATGATCGGCCAATGACCAGTCCAGCCGCGCCAGCCCGCCGGCCGTGGTGTCGCCGGAGACCCCGGCGTTGGTGATGACCGTATTGATGCCGTCGCGCTTCAACGCCGCCTGAAGCTGCACGGTGAATTCGGTGCCCGGCGGCAGGCCATAACCCTGGGTCAGGCTGGTGCCCAGCGCCAGAATTTTTACCGGCGCTGCATAGGCCGGCGCCGCCGCCATCATGACCGTCAGCAGAACTGTGCTAAGCAACGCCTTGAAACTATGCATTATCGTACTTTTATTCCGAGCCATCATGCACAATCCCCCGCCCGCCCTTTCCCTGCAAGATGTCAGCCTGACGCTCAAAAGCCTGGCGGGACCGGTGGACATTCTGAATCAAGTTTCATTGAATGTGGCGCCGGGCGAAACCGTGGCGCTGACCGGCCCCTCCGGCTCCGGCAAGTCGTCCCTCCTGATGGTGGCGGCGGGTCTGGAAAAAGCCTCAAGCGGTCGCGTCTCGGTCACCGGCACCGACATCACAAGGATGGGCGAAGATGCGCTGGCCAAATTCCGGTTGGGCCGGGTGGGTGTGGTGTTCCAGAGCTTTCACCTGATTCCCACCATGACGGCATTGGAGAATGTTGCCGTGCCGCTGGAACTGATGGGCGTGAGCGACGCCTTTGAGCGCGCGGAAAAGGAATTGCGCGGCGTCGGCCTGATCCAGCGCACCGATCATTATCCCGGCCAGCTGTCGGGCGGCGAACAGCAGCGCGTGGCGCTCGCGCGCGCGCTGGCGCCGGGGCCCCAGATACTCTTCGCGGACGAGCCCACCGGCAACCTGGACGGGGCGACCGGCGCAGGCATCGCCGAGCTGATCTTTGCGCTCAATGCCGAACGCGGCGCCACGCTCTTTCTGGTGACGCATGAAGAATCGCTGGCGCGGCGTTGCGGCCGCATGCTGCGCATGGCGGATGGAAAAATCGCCGATGCGTGAACTGCGCCTGGCCCTTCGCTTTGCCCGGCGCGAGCTGCGTGGTGGTTTTGCCGGCTTCCGCATTTTCTTTCTCTGCCTGATGCTGGGATCTGCAGCGATCTCGGGTGTGGAATCGCTCAGCGACGCCTTCCTCACCGGCTTGCAGGACCAGGGACAGGTGCTTCTGGGCGGCGATGTCTCGGTCAATCTGGTGCATCGCGCCGCGACCGCGCAGGAGCGGAGTTTCCTCGACGCCCAGGGCCGCGTCTCGCAAGCCATTTCCATGCGCGCCATGGCCTATGCCCAGGGCAACAGGAACCGTCAGCTGGTCGAGATCAAAGGTGTGGACGACCGCTGGCCACTGTTCGGCGCTCCCACTTTCACGCCGGCGCAAGACCTGCGCGACGTGATCGCTTGCGAGGATGATGGCGTCTGCGGCGCCGCGGCCGAGCAAAGCCTGCTCGACCGGCTGCATGTGAAACGCGGCGACCTGATCCGGCTGGGCAATGCCACTTTCCGTATCATGGCGGTGCTCGACAGCACGCCCGACCGCATCTCCACCGGTTTTTCGTTGGGCCCGCAGCTACTGATATCGGCCAGGGGCCTGCCCGCCACCGGCCTGGTCACGCCGGAAAGCCTGATCGACTACACCTATCGCATCGCATTGAAGAATGCCGGCAGCGATCCGGCGCAGTCGCGCGCTGCCATCGCCGCCTTCCGCGCCCGCTCGCAGTCAGCCTTTCCCGATGCCGGCTGGAACATCCGCGACCGCACCGATGCCGCACCCGGCATCAAGCGCTTTGTCGAACAACTGACCATGTTTCTCACCCTGGTAGGATTGGTGGCGCTGGGCGTGGGCGGGGTTGGCGCGGGCCAGGCCATATTGGCGTTCCTCGACAGAAAACGCGCCGACATCGCCATCCTGAAGACACTGGGCGCGTCGGGCGGCTTCGTATTTCTGGTGTTTTTCCTTCAAGTGATGATGGTCGCGGTGCTGGCGACTGGGCTTGGCGCGGCGCTGGGCGCGGCGCTCCCCTTTGCCGCGGTGTGGCTCTATGGCTCGAAACTGCCGGTGCCGCCCAGCTTCGGGTTCTATCCCGTGCCGCTGCTGCTGTCGCTGGCGTTCGGACTGTTGTCGGCCATCGCCTTCGCGGTCCCGCCGCTGTCACGTGCCCGCGCCGTGCCGCCTGCCAGCCTTTTTCGCGATCTGATCGTGCCTGCCAAAACCAGCGGCCAGAATCTCTACCGCGCCATTTCGGCCGCCGCCGCCATCGGCATTGCCGGGCTCACCTTGCTGGTCGCGCCTTCCCCGGTCTTTGCGGCGGAATTCCTGGCCGGCGCGGTCGCGGCGCTGGCCCTGCTGCGCCTGCTGGCGGAGGGCCTGCGCCGGGCGATCGCCGCCCTGCCCCGCTCGCGCTCGCCTTTGCTCAGGCTGGCGCTGACCAATCTGGTGCGGCCAGGCGCGGCCACAGGCGGCGTGGTCACCGCGCTGGGGCTTGGCCTCACCCTGCTCGCCACGGTCACACTGCTGAATGCCACCATCAATGCCCAGGTCTCCGGCGCGCTGCCGGCGCGGGCACCGAGCTTCTTCTTCGTCGACATCCAGCCGGACGAAGCGGACGGTTTCGACCGCATCATCACCGGCTTTTCCGGCGCCTCTGACTACAAACGCACGCCCATGATTCGTGGCCGCATCACCGCGTTGAACGGTGTGCCCTCGGCCGACGCCAAGGTCGCGCCCGACGCCAAATGGGCGCTTAACGGCGACCGCGGCATCACCTATGCCGCCACTCCGCCGCCCGGCACCATCGTCACCGAAGGAAAGTGGTGGCCAGCCAATTACAGCGGGCCGACCCTGATCTCGCTGGACCAGTCGATCGCCCATGGCACGGGCCTGCGAATCGGCGATTCCATGACCCTGAACGTGCTGGGACGCAGCCTTGACGGCCGCATCGCATCTCTGCGCAAAGTCGATTTCACCACCGGCGGGCAGAATTTCGTGCTGGTGCTGTCGCCCGGGCTGATCGACAAGGCGCCGCACGCCTTCCTCGCGACGGTCAGAGTGACGGACGCCCAGGAGAACGCCATGTACATGGCGGTGACCGACCGTTTCCCCAACATTTCCACCGTGCGGGTGAAGGATGCCATCCAGCAGGTGCAGGACCTTCTGTCGTCGCTGGCGCAAGGGGTGAGCGCCGCCAGCCTGGTGACAATCCTGGCGGGTCTGCTGGTTCTGGCCGGCGCCATCGCGGCCGGCGCCCGCGCCCGGCTTTATGACGCCACCATCCTGAAGGTCCTGGGCGCCACCCGCGCCCGAATCGCACTGGTCTATATGGTCGAATATGGCGTCCTGGGTGCGGCCACCGGTGTGATAGCGCTTCTGGCGGGCACCCTGGCGGCCTGGGTTATCGCCTTTTCCATCCTGGACGTGCCGCTGACTTTTGACCTGAAGGCGGTATTTGTGACGGTGGCGGGTGGCGGCGCGGCCACCTTGCTTTTTGGCCTTCTGGGGGCGCTAGGTGCGCTCCGCGCCCGCCCCGCAAGGCGGCTCAGAACTGCTTAAGCGTTGTTAATCCTTCACAATGCCTTTTTTTGCCGGACTTGATGCCACCACACCTAACCACGATATAATAGGGGTCAAAGGAGTAACCTATGGCTGACTATGACAACCGACTGATGCGTGGCGCGGCGACTGTCGCCGACACGATGGATGCTGGCCTGCGTGCGCATATGCTGCGGGTCTACAATTACATGGTGGGCGCGCTCGCGCTGACCGGCGCGGTGGCCTATCTGGTCGCCAACACGCCCGCGCTGCTGAACGCCTTCTATCATGAGGTGGTCACCGCCAATGGCGTGGCGCTGTCGCCCACCCTGTTGGGCTGGGTGGTGATGCTGGCCCCTCTGGCGCTGGTCTTCTTCCTGTCCTTCCGCATCATGCAGATGAGCCAGCAGGCGGCCCAGGCCACCTTCTGGGCCTATGCCGCGCTGGTGGGCGCGTCGCTGGCATCGATCCTGATCGTCTATACCGGCGCCAGCGTGGCGATGACCTTCTTCGTCACCGCCGCCACCTTCGGCACCATGAGCCTGTGGGGCTACACCACCAAGCGTGATCTCACCGGCTTCGGCCACTTCCTGTTCATGGGCCTGATCGGCATCCTGCTGGCCAGCCTCGCCAACTTCTTCTTCAAATCGCCGGCCATCAATTTCGTGGTCAGCGTGCTGGGCGTGCTGATCTTTACCGGTCTGACCGCCTGGGACACCCAGAAGATCAAGAACACCTACTACATGGTGGGTGGCGACACCGCCGTGGCAGGCAAGGCCGCGATCATGGGCGCGCTGGCGCTCTATCTCGACTTCCTGAACATCTTCCTGTTCCTGCTGCGCTTCATGGGCAACCGGCGTTAAGCGAAGAATAGACTCAAACAGAAAAGCCCGGCAGCAATGCCGGGCTTTATTGTATCCGGGCCTGCCGCTCGCCCAAGCTCGCGGCGCTCCTCGCGCAAAATGGTCCACCGGACCATTTCGTTCGCCTTCGGCGAACCGCTCGTCACTCTTTTGAGAGCGCCTTGAACAGCTTCTTGTCGAAGATCTTGAGCACCTGAGCCAATTCATGGCCGCGCTTGAGAATCACGCCCCCCGCCGCCACCACGCTGTACTGGCCCTGGCGGCCGCGCAGCTTCGGCCGTTTCTCGATTCGGAACAGCGGCATCTCCGAGGTACGACGGAAAATCGAGAAGACCGCGACATCGTCCAGGAAATCCAGCGCGTAATCGCGCCATTCCCCGGCGGAAACCATGCGGCCATAGAGGGCGAGAATCCGATTGAGCTCAAGACGGTCGAAACTGACCTGCGGAACTATCGCTGGAGACATGTCCCGCGCGCCTTTTTCAGCAAGGAAGGCGGCGCGGTGTAACGATATGGGTTCTTCCACCATCCGAAGGAATGATGAGCCTGGAACTCGCGGGGAGCAAGCGGAGAAAGCCGTATTTCCTGTCGAAAATGTTACACGTGCCCCGAAATGGTCACGATTGAACCAAATCGTGGCCACCTTCGGAGGCGAGTGTCTCTTCGTCGGTTGGTTGTGACACGGCTCGGATTAACAAGCCCCCCAGCCCCTTTCCGGGTCGGCGCCGCGCCAACCGACAGTTTCCTCCCAAAAAACGAATCAGTTTTTGCAGCGAGCAAATCGCGGGCCCGCGTTCCGCGGGCGTTCGACGCTCAAATCGATCCACAGGATCGATTTGCCCGGCTCTGCCGCCCATACGCTGTTGCTATGGACCGTCTCACTCCCGCATTCCTGCGATATAAGCGCGGATCCAGGCGGCATACTGGCCGAACAAGCCGCCAATGGCGCCGATGAGCGCGCACACCATCACGCCATAAGGCAGGAATTGATCGGGATGATCGCCCAGGAGATTCGCAACGCCGACAGCCGACAGTCCGCAGGCCGCACCGATCACAAACCCGCCCAGCGAGCCCGCGGTGTAACCGCGCGCCAGGTCGCGTGCGTAAAGCAGCGCTGCGGTGCCAGCGATCATCATGCTGGCGAAAAGGCCAAAATGCAGATCCAGAAAAGGGCGAAAGTGGCCCGCCAACACAAAGCCCGCCTCGCACAACACGCCCACCGCCAGGGCACGGTCCAGGATCTTGGCATCGATCAGGGTTTTGGCGATTTTTTTCATTATCGAAGCGTAGCTCCCGGAGCCGGTGGGTAAAGCGGGTTTTTTGCCTGTCCTTGCAGGAAAAAGCCGATTTCTCCTGCGCAACACCCGATTTGGCGAATCGGGCCTCGTGCCAGGTCATTGTTTGGCGCGCAATTGGCCGGAAAATCCTTCCGATTTCCCGGATTGCGCTTTATGCAGTTCCCTCATGACAGGCGACACCCAGCCAGGCGATCCGTTCCTGCGTGACCTCTGGTATATGCCGGCGCTGGCAAAAAGCCTTGCCCCCGGCCAGATGCGCCGCGAAATGCTGTTGGGCGAACCGGTGCTGGTGGGGCGGCTCAAATCCGGCCAAGCCTTCGCCTTGCGCGACATCTGTCCCCATCGCGGCGTGCCGCTGTCGGCGGGCCGCATCCTGGCCAACGACAATGTGGAATGCCCCTATCACGGCTGGCGCTTCAAGGCGGACGGGCGCTGCAGCAAGATTCCCTCCCTCACCGGCCACGAAGACCTCCAGGAAGAAAATATCCGGGTGCGCAGCTATCCCCTGCGCGAGCAGGACGGGCTGCTGTGGGTCTATATGGCATCCAAGCCGGGCTCAGAGCCCAAATCAGAACCGCCGCGCGTGGGCGTTACACACGCCATGCGCTGGACCGAAATACAGAGGTTCCGCTGCGGCATCGATCATGCGGTGATCGGTCTGATGGACCCCGCACACGGTCCCTATGTTCACGCCCATTGGTGGTGGAAAAAGACCCCACGCATCAAGGAAAAGCATTACGCGCCGCTGCCCAATGGCTTTGTGATGACCCGGCACAAACCGTCCAAGCCGGTCTATAGCCTGCTCGGCGATGTGGAGACCGAGATCACCTTCGAACTTCCCTCCACCCGATTCGAGATCCTCACCGGCCGGCTATTGGGCATGGCCTTCAAGGTGATCGGGCTGACGGTGTGCACGCCCCGCGACGCCGACATTACCGATGTGATCCAGGTCTTCTATTGGCCCGGATGGCTGAACTTCATCTATCCCTTCTTCTGGGCGCTTGGCCGCACCTTCATCGCCGACGACCGCAAGATCGTGGAGTTGCAGCGAGAAGGTCTGAAATTTAACCCCCGGCTGATGCTGATCCAGGACAGCGACCAGCCCGCCATCTGGTACCACCGGATCAAGAAGGCCTGGGCGGAATCGACCGAAAATGGCGGGGAATTCATCAATCCTGTGCAGGAACGGACCCTGCGCTGGAGAAGCTGACCAGGCCCGCCCGGAGCATCGGTCGTGGGAAAGCGGAGCTTTTCCACAAAGGCCGTGCGACCATGAAAAACTGGGGGTTGCGCGAGACGGTCCGACCATCTAGACGGTCCCCTTAACCTACAACTTGGCCGGCCCCGAGCGCCTTCAAAAGCGTGGCCCGCTTGCGCGCGAGTAACTATGCCCAAACGCACCGATATCCACACTATCCTGATCATCGGCGCGGGCCCCATCGTCATCGGCCAGGCCTGCGAGTTCGACTATTCCGGCGCCCAGGCCTGCAAGGCACTGCGCGAGGAAGGCTATCGGGTGGTGCTGGTCAATTCCAACCCCGCCACAATCATGACCGATCCGGGACTGGCGGACGCGACCTATATCGAGCCGATCACGCCGGAGATGGTTGAGAAGATCATCGCCCGCGAGCGCCCCAATGTTCCGGAAGGCAAGGTTTTCGCGCTGCTGCCAACCATGGGTGGGCAGACCGCGCTCAACACCGCGCTATCCTTGCGCAAGATCGGGGCGCTGGAGCGTCACAATGTCGAGCTGATCGGCGCCACCGCCGACGCCATCGACAAGGCGGAAGACCGCGAACGCTTCAAGCAGGCCATGGTCAAGATCGGCCTGGAAGTCCCCGTGGGAATCACTCTCAAAGGCCAGCTGCGCCAGAAGAAGGATTCGTCCGGCCAGCCCATTTTCGACGGCAGCCACAATCCGGTGATGGAGCTGGCGCCGGAGACTTTTTCGAAGGCGCTCCTGGCGCTCGACCAGGTTGGCCTGCCCGCCGTTATCCGCCCCAGTTTCACCATGGGCGGCACCGGCGGCGGCATCGCCTACAACCGCGAGGAATTCTTCGCCATCGTGGAATCGGGCATGGAAGCCAGCCCGACCAACGAAGTGCTGATCGAGGAATCGGTGCTGGGCTGGAAGGAATTCGAGATGGAGGTGGTGCGCGACAAGGCCGATAACGCCATCATCATCTGCTCGATCGAGAATATCGACGCCATGGGCGTGCATACCGGCGATTCCATCACCATCGCTCCTGCCCTGACCCTGACCGACAAGGAATATCAGCGCATGCGCTCGGCCTCGATCGCGGTCCTGCGCGAAATCGGCGTTGAGACGGGCGGCTCGAATGTGCAATTCGCGGTGAACCCGAAGGACGGCCGCATGGTCGTCATCGAGATGAACCCGCGCGTGTCACGCTCCTCCGCGCTGGCTTCCAAGGCGACCGGCTTTCCCATCGCCAAGATCGCGGCCAAGCTGGCCTGCGGCTACACGCTGGACGAACTGAAGAACGACATCACCAAGGTCACGCCGGCAAGCTTCGAGCCGACCATCGACTATGTCGTGACCAAGATTCCGCGCTTCGCCTTCGAGAAATTCCCCGGCGCCGAGCCGCTCCTGACCACCGCCATGAAGTCGGTGGGCGAAGCCATGGCCATCGGCCGCACCTTTGGCGAGAGCCTGCAAAAGGCGCTGCGTTCGCTGGAGACCGGCCTGACCGGCTTTGACGAGATCGCGCTGGACAGTGAGCCAGCCGCCATCCGCGCCGCGCTCGCCCGCGCCACCCCCGACCGCCTGCGGCTGACCGCCCAGGCAATGCGCTTTGATTTCCCGCTGGACGAGATCCAGCGCATCACCGGTTACGATCCC
>DASXHL010000033.1:0-7454 GCA_036488555.1 Rhizomicrobium sp. | reverse complement strand
GCCCCAGGCGGTATCGCTGTTCGCCGAATGGGGCATGCTGGCGGTGGCGCTGTTGGTGATGACGGGCATCATCAATGCCGCAATGGTGCTGTTGGGCAGTCCCGGGCACGACAATCGTGTCTATGCCGGCATCCTAGCACTCAAAGTCGCTCTGGCCTTGATCATGATCGTGCTGGCGCTGATCAATCATTTTCGCGTTCTGCCCCGGCTGGCACGGCCCGGCATGGCGGGGAAACTGCGTCAGCGTGTGGGATGGGAATTGGGATTGGGGTTGGCGGTGGTGGGATTGGCGGCGCTGCTGACATTGCTTGCGCCCACCCATTTGTGACGCGATGCCGGCACCGCTTTGAGAGAGAAACTCTTGGCGCCCACCAGATTGGCCAGGAACTTGTCGCCCCATTCAGAGATGTCATTGGACAGCAGCGCGCGATAAAGCGCGGCGTGACGCGCCTTACGCTCGTCCAGCTGCATCGCCATGGCGCGCGCGATAGCGCCGGCCACTTGGTCGGGATCGTAAGGATTGACCAGCAGCGCGCCTTCACGGAATTCCGCCGCCGCCCCGGCAAAGCGTGACAGGATTAAGACGCCGGGATTGGCGGAATCCTGGGCGGCGACATATTCCTTGGCCACCAGATTCATGCCGTCACGCAACGGCGTCACCAGCGCCACCCGCGCGCCGCGATAAAGACCCGAGAGGGCGGTGCGGCTGTAAGGCCGGTTCACATAGCGCATGGGCGACCAGGAGGCGTCGGAATAAGTGCCGTTGATGCGCCCGGCCATGCCGTTCACCGTTGCTTCCATATCGGCATATTCCTTGATCTGGGAGCGGCTCTTGGGCGTGATCTGAAGATAGGTGATCTTGCCGTGCCATTGCGGATTGGCGGCGAGAAAGCGCTCATAGGCTTCCAGCCGCAGGGTGATGCCTTTGGAATAGTCCAACCGGTCGACGCCGATCATCAAGGTGCCGGGCACGGATTCGATGACCCGGCGGACAAAATCGGTCTTGACCGCGCGCCGCGCCAGGCGGGTGAAGTTGCGCGTCTCGATCCCGACCGGAAAGGTGCCGATGCGCATCGCCCGGTCGCCATTGCCCAGCCGCAGCGAGATATGCGACGGCGTGCCCAGTTCCTTGGCGAGATAGCGGGCGAAATTGGCGGCATCGCCATGGGTCTGGAATCCCACCAGGTCATAGTCGCAGAGCGACGGGATCAGCCGCTCATGATTGGGCATGGCGGTAAGGATCTCCGGCGGCGGCAACGGAATGTGCAGGAAGAAGCCCACGCGATTGGTCAGGCCCCGCGCCCGAAGCGCCTTGGCCAACGGGATCAGGTGATAGTCATGCACCCAGACGATGTCGTCCGGCTCTAGCACCTGGGCCAGCTCGTCCGCGAAATGCTCATTGACGCGCAGGTATCCCGACAGGTCGCGGCGGGAAAATTCCGCCAGGTCCAGCCGGTAATGGAAGATCGGCCACAACACCCGGTTGGCGAAGCCATTGTAATATTCGTCGAAATCCTCGGGCGTGAGGTCGACAATGATATAGCTATTGTCGCCGCGGGTGAGCGTGCGCGTGCGCGGCTTTTCATGCACCTCGCCGCTCCAGCCCAGCCAGACACAGGTGTGCTTGCGCAAGGTGGCTTTCAGCGCCACCTCCAGCCCGCCGGGATGACCGCCCGCGCCGGGGATCGCGACACGGTTAGAGATCAGGAAGAGGCGCGCCAATAGCGGTCCTCCCAGCTTTGACTGAGGCGCATGGCGCTCAGGATGACACCGGCCATGGAATAGGTCTGCGGGAAATTGCCCCACAAGGCGCCGGTCTGGGGATGGATGTCCTCCGCCAGCAGTCCGTATTTGTTGCGCAACAGGAGCGCGTCCTGGTAGCGCTCGCGCGCCTCCTCGCGGCGGCCCAGTGCGGCCAGCGCATCGATCAGCCAGAAGCGGCAGACCAGGAATTCGGTTTCCGGCAGGCCGAAATCGTCTTCGGCCGCATAGCGCATCACATGACGGCCGCGCACCAGGTCATGCTCGATGGCCGCCACCGTCGAGGCGAAACGCGGATCATGCGCCTCGATCAGCCCCAGTTCGGGCAGCAGCAGGACGCTGGCATCCATGTCGTCGATACCCTCGGCGGCGGCGAAGGCCTGGCGCTTTTCGTTCCACACCCGCTTGAGCAGAGCCTCGCCGATGCGGTCGCTGATCTGGTGCCAGTGACGCGCGCGGTCTTGAAGTCCCAGCCGCGCGGCGATGGCGGCGGTGCGGCTTAAGCCCGCCCAGCACATGGCGCCGGAATGGGTGTGGATGCGCTTTCGCCCGCGGAATTCCCAGATGCCGGCATCCGGCTCCAGCGCCAGCTCCTCGCATTTGCGGGCAAGCTTCTCCAAGAGCAGGAACAGGCTTTCATCGCCGGGCACCGGCAACCGCTTGTCGAAGAACATGGGCGTGGCGGCCAGGATCACGCTGCCATAGGCGTCATGCTGCACCTGGGAGACTGCGGCATTGCCGATGCGCACCGGCCCGTGGCCTTCAAAACCCTTGAGGTCGGGCGCGATCCATTCGGTAAGATCGTCGCTGGGCACGATGCCATAGCAGGGCGCGAGCGTATCGCTATTGCCCGCGATGGAAAGGATATAGGCGATATAGTCTTCCATGGCGCGGGTGGCGCCGATGGCGTTGAGCGCCTTGACCACGAAGTAGGCATCACGCAGCCAGCAATAGCGATAGTCCCAGTTGCGCCCAGAGTGCGGCGTCTCGGGCAGCGAGGTGGTCAGCGCCGCAACAATGCCGCCGGTCTCCTCGAAGCTGGTCAGCTTCAGGGTAATGGCGGCACGGATGCTCGCTTCCTGCCATTCATAGGCGATGGAGAGCCTCCGTACCCATTCGCGCCAATAGCTGTTCGTGCGTTCCAGGAAGTCACGCACCGTGGAGGAGATGTCGCCCATGAAGGGCTCGTCAGAGCCGAACACCAGATTGACCGGCCGGGTCAACACAAAGGGCGTCTCTTTCTGGATGTAAGACAGCGGCGCGTCGCTGGTCAGCCTGATCAGCGGAGGCTCGCCATAGGTGATGTGACTGGAGCCGGCCACCTGGCGCTTGACCGGATTGCCGTAATACTGCGTCGGCCGCACCCGGATGGTGATGCGTGGCAGGCCCCGAACCGGCTCGATCATGCGCATCAGCTGGGGCGGGCGCAGCAGCCGGTCGAAATTGCGCAGACGCGGCGCGAAGTCCGTGATGCGGATCTGGGCGCCGTCCTGGGCGGTCAGAAGCGTGACGACACTGGCGGTGTTGCGTTGATATTGGGATTGGGCATCGACCTGCCGGTCCAGCACCACATCGCAGAAGCCTTTTTCCTCGTCGCCGGCGATCAGCCGGCAGAAGACCGGATCGCTGTCGAACCGGGGAAAACACCACCAGACAAGCCTGGCGTGACGATCCACCAGCGCCGCGATGCGTCCGTTGCCGACCACGGCAAGATCCAGAGGCCCTGTCATCGCACACCCGCCTCGGCGGTCCTGGTCAGCCACAGGCGCACGGCGCGCGGCGATTCAAAGACATGCTCCGCGCCCGGAAAATGCCGACCGACCGAGAAGCCGCGGCCGCCCAGGCTCGGCAGAATGCGGAAGACATCCAGATCGGTCGTGTCGTCACCGCCGAACAGGATGGCGCGCCCGGCAAAGGGTTTCTGGCGCGCCAGGGCCACCACTGCGGTGCCTTTGTCCACGCCCAAAGGCCGCGCCTCGATTACCGCCTTGCCGTGCAGGACATGCACCTTCTCGGCCTCAAATAGTCTGGCGTGCTTCTCCATCGCCGAGGTAAGGACGGACCGCGCTTCCGGCGCCAGGCGGTAATGCAGCGCCAGCGCGCATTTCTTGTCTTCCAGAAGCAACCCCGGAATGTTGCGAGCGAGGCCCTCGAAAACCTCGCGCACCGGACCCGGCAGCGCGGGCGCAGCAGCCACCTGACCATCCAAGCCGCGGATCTCGCCGCCATGGGCGCCGATCGCCGCCGGCTTGAAAGGGGAGAACAGTTTGTCGATGCTTGCCAGCGAACGGCCGCTGACAAAGGCAAAAGCACCCGACAATTCGTGTGACAGACGCTGCAGAGCATTCAGCAGGTCATGCGGCACCTTCACCCGGTCCGGCGTGCGCGCCAGATCGAGCAGGGTTCCATCGACGTCCAGAAACAGGGCCGTGTTCCCATTGACAGGCGGCATCATCCAAAGGCTTTCCGTCGCCCATGCCCGCATTCCGAAACGGAATAATCAAATGGGCTTCAATCCAATGGGATCAAAACGCCCAAATCGCTCAATGGGTTCCTTCGGAATTGCGGCCACTTTATGCACAAACTCGGGCAAGGCCTTCAGGCACCCTCGGCCCGTGCAGTTTCCAATTAACGCGTAGGGACGCCGCGTAATGTTCTGATGCAGCTGCAGTTTAACCGCGCTTCATCCTTGCTGCTTCTTTTTTCCAAGCGAAGGCTCCGCCCTCCATGCCCGCGTCATTGGAGACAATGGTCACATTGCGGGGCAATCTGAACTTGACACAACGACTGTTGCCGCCGCCGAGATAGAGATGGTCGTAGGCGAACACGGTCTGAAGCACGCCGACCAGTTTCTCGATGCGCCGGTTCCAGTGGATGTTGCCAATCTTGCGCCGTGTCTTGTCGCCGACATAGATGTCGAAGTCATCCTTCTTGCGCACCACCAGATGCGCAAGATCCATGTGCGGCATCAGCTCACCATCGCGAAACCATGCCGTGCCGAAGCCTGTGCCCAGGGTGCAGACAAGCTCAAGCCCCTTGCCTTTGATGACCGCCAAGCCCTGGACGTCGGCGTCATTGAGCAGCTTGACCGGCTTCTTGAGCGTCTTGCGCATCGCGCCGGCCAGGTCGAAACCCTTCCAGTCCCGGGTGCCGAAATGCGGCGCGCTGATCACCCGACCCTCCTTCACAACACCAGGAAAACCGATGGTCACGCGGTCGAAACCGCCCATCGGCCGAACCAGATCGGCCAGCACCTTGACGATCTGGCGCGGCTTCCTGCGCTTGGGTGTCTTGATGCGGTGGCGCTTGACCAGATACCTGCCGGTGGGCGAGATCACGGCGGCCTTCAGCCCCGAGCCGCCCACATCGATGCAGAGAACACGTTTAATGGCGGCGGGCACGGGGACGAATCCTTCTTGACGTCTTCTCGCGCATCATCAGGTTCAGCGCCGTATTGATCAAGGCGACATGGGAAAAGGCCTGGGGGAAATTGCCCAGCATGCGCCTGGCCTGGGGATCATATTCCTCCGCATAAAGGCCCACGTCATTGGCCAGCCGGCGCAGGCGATTAAAAAGGCGCAACGCTTCCGCGCGCCGGCCCATCAGGGTGTAATTGTCGGCGAGCCAGAAGCTGCAGGCGAGAAATGCGCCTTCGCCCGGCGGCAGGCCATCCACGCCCGTGCCGGTCTCATAGCGGCAGACCAGGCCCTTGGAGATCAGCCGCTTCTCGATCTCGCGCACCGTCTTCCTGATGCGGGGATCGGACACCGGCAGAAAGCCCACCAGCGGCAACAGCAGCAGGCTCGCATCCATCTGGCCGGAGCCATAATATTGGACAAAGCAGCCCCGTTTCGCGTCCACACCTTTCTTGCAGATGTCAGCATGGATGAGACGCGCCATCTTCTTCCAGTGCGCCTTCTGCTGTGGCGTGGAATCGGACGCACGCGAGGCCCGATCGAAAGCCACCCATGTCATCACCTTGGAATGAACAAAATGCCGGGGGTCGCCTCGTATTTCCCATATGCCCTCGTCGGGCTGGTCCCAGATCTTTTCCAGATGTTGCATGACGACGGCGCGCAATTCCTTGGCCCGCGGGCTTTGCGGCAGGCGGCCGGCGCGGGCCTGCGCCATCACATCGGCCAGTTCGCCATAGATATCGAGCTGCAGCTGGGTGTGCGCCGCGTTGCCGATGCGTACGGGACGGGAATTCTCATAGCCCGCCAGGCCGGAGAGCTCGATCTCCACCAGCCGTTTTTCGCCCAGCACATTGTACATGGTCTGGATCTGGTCGGGAGCACCCGCGATCACCCGCATCAGCCAGTCCTGCCAGACCTGTGCTTCCTCGGTATAGCCGGCGTTGAGAAAGGCCAGGAGCGTGAAGGTCGCGTCTCTCAGCCAGCAATAGCGATAATCCCAATTGCGGGTGCTGCCGATCTTTTCCGGCAGCGAGGTGGTGACAGCCGCGATGATGCCGCCGGTGGGTGCATAAGAGAGTCCCTTCAGCGTCAGAAGGGAACGCATGATGGCGTTGCGCCACTTGCCCTTGGCCTTGCAGATGGCGGACCAGCGTCGCCAATAGCGCTCGGTCTCGTCCAGCGCGATGAAGGAATCGATGGACTGGGGCAAGGGCCCGAAGGACTGGCCATAGGCCAGCACGAAGGAATAGGCCGTGCCCTTCTTCACGGTGAAATCGGCCACCGAATGCATATTCTCGCCGCGAACCTCGGTGCGGGTGCGGAAGGTGAGAAGATGCGGCCCCGCCACCGCCGTCATGGTGCGGGTATCGCGTCGCGAAACCCAGGGGATGGTCACGCCATAATCGAAGCGAATGGCAAGCTCGGTGCGCATGTCGACGCAGCCTTCCAACGCCTCGACGATGCGAACAATGCAGCTTTCCGCTGTGCCGGGCGGCATGAAATCGGTCACCCGCGCCTTGCCGGTGGCGGTGGTGAAGATGGTCTCCAGGATCAGGCTGTCGCCGCGATACTGGCGGCGGCAGGTGAATTTTTTCGCTGCCGGCTCTATCAGCCAGCAGCCATTGTCTTTGGTGCCCAGGAGAGCGGCGAAGACGGCTTCGGAATCAAAACGCGGGACGCAATACCAGTCGATCGAGCCCCCCCGCGAGACGATCGCCGCCGTGCGGCAATCCCCGATCATGGCGTAATCCTCGATGCGCGCGGTCATTGACCCTCAGAATCCGTAGCCCTGGTCGTCCTCCCCAGCAGCCGCCCGGTCCACAAGCCACAACACTTCACCCTGCGGTTTGATCCCGCCCGCCGGCAATGCCCCGCCACGGGCTTGGGCCAAGGCGTCGCGCTTGGCGATGCCCGAGACCAGGAAAAGGATCAGTTCGCTGGAATCCAGCGCGGGATAGGTCACCGTGATCCTGGGCTCGGAGCGGCCCTGCGGCACCGGCGCGACCCAGCGCTGGCGCTCTTCCAGCACCGGCTGGCCGGGCAGGAGCGAGGCAGTATGGCCGTCATCGCCCAGCCCCAGCAAAGTGAGATGAAAGAGCGGGACGCCGGGTTCGAGCTCGCCGGCGCCATATTGCTGGCGCAGGGTCTCGTCATAGCGGGCGGCCGCGCTTTCGGGGGTGCCGTCGGTCGGAATCACCAGAAGCTTGCGTGGATTGACCTTGCCGGTGGCCAGCAGGCTTTCGCGCACCATCCGGTAGTTGGAATCGGGATGGTCCG
>DASXHL010000019.1:0-20945 GCA_036488555.1 Rhizomicrobium sp. | reverse complement strand
ATAGGCCGTGAACGTCGCGCCGCCCGTCTCCGCAAGCACCTTCGTGATCGCGGCCGTCAAAGACGTCTTGCCATGGTCAACATGGCCAATCGTCCCAATGTTGCAGTGCGGCTTGTTACGCTCAAACTTTGCTTTCGCCATGACTCGTATTCCTGTCTGTTTCGTCTCATTTGGGCTTTCGCCCTTAAATTTCACTTCGTCATTTCGTCCGGCTTTGCCGGTTGGCTGGAGCGGGTGAAGGGAATCGAACCCTCGTCATCAGCTTGGAAGGCTGTTGCTCTACCATTGAGCTACACCCGCGTCGGGGTACTTCACTCGCTTGCGCCACCCGTCGCCGAAAAAGTGGTGGGGGAGGTTGGACTCGAACCAACGAAGCTGAAAGCAGCGGATTTACAGTCCGCCCCCTTTGCCGCTCGGGACACTCCCCCATAACTTTTACAAATGAAAACAGAGGGTTAAACCCTGCTACCGGCTGGCGCTGCTGCTTTCCGCCCGCTTCTGCGTGGACGAGCGAAAATTTACCTCCGAATAAGGGTGTGGCTGCGGATCGCGGGTTATTGTCAAAAGGGGCCCAGGTGTCAACCCCTGTTTGGCCGCGGAAAGGCTGGGATTTTTGCCCTGTCGCTTTACGGGCGGCCCCACTTCTTTATAAGCGCCCCATGCGACCAAAATCCTTCGGCAAAAACCGCCGCCCGGACCCCGCGAAAAGCCGCGGAAAACCGGAAAAAAAGCCTGCAGCCGCGCAAGCGGAAAGACCCCATCGGGCGAATATCGGCGCCCAATGGCTTTATGGTCTCCACGCAGTACAGGCAGCCCTGGCAAATCCCCGCCGCAAACTTGGCCGGGCAGTCCTGACACCACGGGCGATCGAAATCTTGGGTTCCAAGCTCCTGTCCGGGGTCCGCGTCGAAACTCAGGACCCCGGGTCCATCGACCGGCTGCTGCCGCCGGGCGCGGTGCATCAGGGTGCTGCCCTGGAGGCCTGGCCGCTCAAATCGCGTGACCTGGATGAAATTCTGGACGAGCCCCGTTCCTCAGGCCGCAAGATCGTGCTGGTGCTGGACCAGCTTTCCGATCCCCACAATGTCGGCGCCATTCTGCGCACGGCCGCGGCCTTCGGCGTCACCGCCGTGATCGTGCAGGACCGTCACGCCCCACCCCAATCGGGCGCGCTGGCCAAGGCTGCCTCCGGCGCTCTGGACCAGGTGCCTTACGTCGAAGTGGTCAACATCGCCCGCACGCTCGACGAGCTGGCGGAGCGCGGCTTCTGGCGCATCGCACTTACCGGCGACGGCGATCAGAGCCTGTCCGAAGCGGCGCCTCAAGGCGATGTCGTGCTGGTGCTGGGATCGGAAGGTGCCGGCATACGCCGGCTGGTGCGCGAGCATTGCGAAGCGTCCGCTTTCATACCGATCTCGCGCGACGTGGAGAGCCTCAACGTCTCCAATGCCGCTGCCATCGCGCTCTACGAACTCAGGCGGTAGGAACCCACCAGCTTGCAGCGTCGTTACCTCCCCACGACCAGTCAGGAGGAAACATGCGCTCGGTGCTGCTGTGGGCCATCGGCATTCCGCTGCCGATCATTATCATTCTATGGCTGATCACCGGCCATGCCTGAGCGCTTCGCTCAGCACGGCACTGTCACCATGGTTAACCAGCCAAAAGGCTAATTCTCACCGAATCTTCCGCCGCGCGACCAGCCGCGCGGCACGATCCGCCCCGCCTGGGCCCGCTCGCCACGCCATTCCTTCAGGTCGGATGGCGCAAACAGCTTGCCGTTTTCATCCTTCAACCCATCCTTCCAGGTGAAGGCGATGGCGTCGATCAGGCCACCATCCTTGTAACGTTGCAGGAAGACGCCCTGCCCACGCCCCATCTCCGGCACGTCCTCGGTCTTGAAGATCAGAAGCTTGCGGTTTTCACCCACCACCGCGATGTGATCGCCCGCGGCGGGACGGCACGACACCGCCTCAACGCCCGTCTTCACATTCATCACCCGCTTACCGTTCTTGGTCATGGCGACCGCGTCGTCTTCATTGGTGAAGAACCCATGGCCGCTGGTGGCGGCGACCAGAAGCTTTCTGCCCGGCACATGCACGAACATGGTGACGATGTCGGCCTCGGGTGGCAGGTCGATGAAGCTGCGGATCGCCTCGCCATTGCCGCGCCCGCTCGGCAGCTTGGAGCCATCGAGCGTGAAGAAGCGGCCGTCGGTTGCGAACAACATGATCTGGTCGGTGGTCTGGGCGTGGAACCAGAAGCGGGCGCGGTCGCCCTCGCGATACTTGTCGTCTTTCGATTGTTCCTGATGCCCCTTGAGTGCACGCAGCCATCCCTTGGCGGAACAGACAACCGTGATGGGCTCCTTTTCCACCCGATTGGCATGCTCCTCGACATGCTCGGCCAGGGCGGTCATCTCTGCCACCTCGGCCGCCTTGGCGATTTCGGTGCGCCGCTTGCCCAGCACCGTCTTCAGGCCGAACCTGGCGTCGATCGCCTTCAGTTCCTCGATCAGCTTTTCCGACTTGAGTTTTTCGGAACCAAGCAACCTGGTCAGTTCCTTGCGTTCCCTGGTCAGGCTGTCGTGCTCGCGACGGATCTCCATTTCCTCGAGCTTGCGCAGGGAGCGAAGCCGCATGTTGAGGATGGCCTCGGCCTGAACCTCGGTCAGGCCGAAAGCCTTCATCAGCTTGGGTTTGGGCTCATCCTCGGTGCGGATGATCTTGATCACCTTGTCGAGGTTGAGGAAGACGGCGAGATAGCCTTCCAGCACCTCCAGCCGCGCCTTGATCTTTTCCAAACGGAAGGCAGAGCGGCGTTCCAGCACCTCGCGGCGGTGGGCAGCAAAAGCGGCGAGAACCTCCTTCAGGCTCATCACCTTTGGCACCAGCCCCTTGTCCAGCACATTCATGTTGAGGGGAATGCGCGCTTCCAGATCCGAGGCCCGGAAAAGCTGCTCCATCAGGATTTCCGGCTCGACCGTCCGGCTCTTGGGCGTCAGAACGATGCGGATGTCTTCGGCGGATTCGTCGTGGATGTCGTCCAGCAGCGGCACTTTCTTCTGTTCCAAGAGCTCGGCAATGCGCTCGATCAGCTTGGACTTCTGCACCTGATAGGGAATTTCGGTGACGACGATCTGCCAGGTGCCGCGCGCGCCCTCTTCCTTTTCCCAGCGCGCGCGCACGCGGAAAGAACCGCGCCCGGTCTTGTAGGCCTCCGCAATGGTGGCCTGATCCTCGACCAGGATTCCGCCGGTCGGAAAATCCGGCCCCTTCACGAATTTGAGAAGGCTGCGGTCCTGGATGTTGGGATTTTCGATCAGGGCGATGGTGGCGGCGCAGAGTTCGCCCAGATTGTGCGGCGGGATACTGGTCGCCATGCCGACCGCGATGCCGCTGGCGCCATTGGCGAGCAGATTGGGGAACGCTGCCGGCAGGACGGTTGGTTCCTGTGTCTCGCCGTCATAGGTGGTGCGGAAGTCCACCGCATTCTCGTCCAGCCCTTCCAGCAGGGCGGCGGCGGCGTCGGTCATGCGGCTTTCGGTGTAGCGCATGGCGGCGGCGTTATCGCCATCGATGTTGCCGAAATTGCCCTGCCCGTCCACCAGCGGATAGCGCACGGAAAATTCCTGGGCGAGCCGGACCAGCGCGTCATAAATCGCCTGGTCGCCATGGGGATGGAACGAACCCATCACATCACCAACCACCTTGGCGGACTTCTTGAAGGAGGAATCCGGATCGAGCCGGAGCAACCGCATGCCGAACAGGATGCGGCGATGCACGGGCTTCAGCCCGTCGCGGGCGTCGGGCAGCGCGCGCTGGGTGATGGTGGAGAGCGCATAGGCCAGATAGCGCTCGGCCAGCGCCTTGCTCAGGGGTTCGGAGCGGATATCGTCGGGAAGGGCAACCATAATGGCCTTTTATGCTGATTCGGAGGCGATCGACTCCAGCCGCAAACGCGCGGGCGGCATTTCCTTACCGTGCGGGATGAGCACCCGCTCCAGCAGAAAATGCCCGGTTAAGGCGAGGCCCGCGGCAATATCCTGCTGGTTTGGCTCATCGGCAGCGGTGTCCAATAAAAAGGCAGGCAGCGCAAACAGACGCGCGGCATAGATCCCTGCCCCGTCGCGCGACACGGCCCGCCCACTTCTGGGCGAGACATAGGCGAGGTCGCTCGTCACACCCGTGGCAGCACACTCGCTCAGGTCCAGGCCGAAGCCCAACGCCTCCAACAGGCCAACTTCCCAGCGGATATAGAGCGTCATCCAATGCAGGGCATCCTCAGCGACCATCGCATCCAGCAGCACTTCGCCACCCAGGAACACCGGCGCATGCGCCTCGCGTTCCGGCATGGCGGCATTGGTGATGGCGGTGAACGCGTTCAAGCCCGCAAGCCGCTCGCGGCTGTCCATCAGTTCGCCGGCCCGCGCCCGGGCCAGTTCGCAGGTGAAACTGCCAAGATGTTCTTCCAGTCGCGCGCGCCACTGGATATGCACGCTGTTGCCCGGCTGCAGCGTCGGTTTCACCCGCCGCGAGGCGCCGCCGCGCACCAGGCCCGCATGACGGCCGTGATCGCGGGTCAGAAGTTCCAGGATCGCGCCTGTCTCGCCATGGGGCCGGGATGACAGGACGATGGCGTCGTCAGACCATTCCATTTAATGGCCCCCCTCTGTCACAGCTCAGGCCGGCTCCGCCGACACTTCGCTGTGACATCTCCCCCCACCCGGCGCTTCGCGCCGTGGGGGGCGAGAGCTGGCGGATGCTGAGAGTCGCGCCGCGAGATGCGGCACTCGAGACTAATTGTCATTGGGGAAATCCAGCCCGATTTCCCTGTAATGCTCGCTGTTCTCCGCCCAGTCCTCGCGCACCTTCACGAACAGAAACAGATGCACACGGTGGCCGAACAGAGCTTCCAGTTCTTCGCGGGCCAGCGCCCCGATGGTCTTTATGGTCTGCCCACCCTTGCCCAGCACAATCGCCTTCTGGCCCTCGCGCTGGACATAAATCACCTGGTCGATCTTGACCGAGCCGTCCCGGCGTTCTTCCCACTTCTCGGTTTCGACCGCCGAGGCATAAGGCAGCTCGTCATGCAGGCGCAGATAGAGCTTTTCCCGCGTCACTTCGGCCGCCAGAAGCCGCGAGGGAATGTCGGCCGCCTGGTCTTCTGGATAAAGCCAGGGGCCTTGCGGCATGCGCGCCGCCACCCAGCTCGCCACATCGTCCACCCCTTCGCCCTTCAGCGCCGAGATCAGGAACACGTCCTCGAATACGCCTTCGGCATGGAATTTCTCCACCAGCGGCAGCAGATCGGTGCGCTTCATGCCGTCGATCTTGTTCAGCACCAGCGCCCGTTTGGCGCCCTTCCTTTTTTCCTGGTCCTGCTTCAGCCCTTCCAGGATCGCCATGGTGTCGCGCGCGCCCGGGCTATTGGCGTTGCCGGTCAGGTCGGCCGCATCCACCACCAGCAGCAGCGCATCGGCCTCCTCCGCGCCAGCCCAGGCGCTGTTGACCATGGCGCGGTCCAGCCGCCGGCGCGGGCGGAAGATGCCCGGTGTATCGACGAACACGATCTGGGTCTCGCCGGCGATGGCGATGCCGCGCACCGGCATGCGCGTGGTCTGCACCTTGGGCGTGACGATGGCGACCTTGGAGCCGACCAGCGCGTTTATCAGCGTGGACTTGCCGGCATTGGGGGCGCCGATGATGGCGCAGAAACCGCAGCGTTTTGTCATTGGCCGACCGCCGCCAGCAATTTGGCTGCCGCATCCTGCTCGGCCTGGCGCTTGGAACCGCCCTCGCCTGTAACCGGCGCGAAACCTTTTACCTGCGCCTCCACCACAAAGCGCGGCGCATGATCGGGACCCGCCTGCTCTTTCAAAGCATAGACCGGCGCGCCGGCGTCGCGTCCGCGTGCCTGCGCCCATTCCTGCAGCCTTGTCTTGGCGTCACGGGTATCAGAGCCGGGATCGGCGAACATGGCTTCCCACCAGCGCGCAATGAAAGCACGCGCCGCATCCATGCCACCATCGAGATAAAGGGCGGCAATCACCGCTTCCAGCGCGCTGCCCACGATGGGCCCGCGGGCGCGGCCACCCGCGGCTTCCGAACGGGTCAGGATCAGATGCTCCCACAGCCCGATCTCCTCGCCCACCTTGGCACAGGCCTCCCAGCGCACCAGGGCATGCACCCGCCGTGTCAGCGCCCCTTCGTCTTCCTCCGGATAGCGGCGATAGAGCTCCTCGGCCACCACCAGCGCCAGCACCCGGTCACCCAGGAATTCCAGCCGCTCATTGGAGCGCGCGGCATCGGCGCCGGCATGGGTCAGCGCGCGTTTGAGAAGCGTTTCGTCCTGAAACCGGTGCCCGAGATTCTGGGAGAGAGCGCCGGTCATTTCACCAGGGCCAATCACTTCACCAAAGTCAGAATGCGCGAATAACGGATGGCGAAAGGCCATTTCCACACTTCCCAGAAGCGTGCCGAGCCGTCGGTGGAGAAGAAGCGGAACAGCGCCCTGCCCTCCAGATTCTCGGCCGGCACGTAGCCCACGGCCTCGCGGCTGTCATCGCTGTTGTCGCGATTGTCGCCCATCATGAAATAGTGGCCCGGCGGCACGACGAACTGTTCGGTATTGTCCAGCGGCCCGTCCTTGTACTTGTCGATGACGGTGTAGCTTTTGCCGCCCGGCAGGGTCTCGCGATACTGGGGCCAGCGGCCCGTCTCCCCGTCCAGTTCGCCGACATAATCGGCCACGCGCTCACTCGGCACCGGCTTGCCATTCAGGTAGAGCACATCGTTGATCATCTGGATGCGGTCGCCCGGCAGTCCGATCACGCGCTTGATGAAGTCGGTGGAATTGTCCTGGGGGAACTTGAACACCACCACATCGCCACGCTGGGGTTCCTGGCCCAGGAAGCGGCCATGCAGGGCGTCGCCGAACGGCCAGCCGCCAAAGGGGAATGTGTAGCGGCTGTAGCCATAGGAAAATTTCTCGACGAACAGATAGTCGCCGATCAGCAGCGTGTTCTCCATCGAGCCCGTGGGGATGTTGAACGGCTGGAACAGGAAGGTGCGGATCACCACCGCGATCAGGCCGGCATAGATGACGGTCTTGGCCAGGTCGGCCCAGGATTCGCCCTGTTGCTGCTTGGCATCCTGCTTCGCCGCCATCTTGCTGTCCGTCATTCTGCTGGTCCGGTTTTCGGTGGGGACAAAAGGGGGCTAAGCCCGTCCTGTCAAGGACTTGGGAGTTAATCTTTGGCCTTTTCCGGCACCGCAGAGATGATGACGATGGCCTGGGCCAGCGGGAAGTCATCGGTGATGGTGAGGTCGATCTGGGGGCGATAGCCCAGCGGGGTGATTTTTTCCAGTCTTTTCAGGGCGCCGCCGGTGAGCGCCATG
This sequence comes from Rhizomicrobium sp., assembly GCA_036488555.1. Taxonomy (GTDB): domain Bacteria; phylum Pseudomonadota; class Alphaproteobacteria; order Micropepsales; family Micropepsaceae; genus Rhizomicrobium. The sequence goes on along the minus strand of DASXHL010000019.1, from coordinate 13,548 downwards.
GTCGGCTTGCCGCCGGGCAGATTGACCACGCCCATGTCGCGCCAATAGACGCCTTGGTTGAGCCCGGTTCCCAGCGCCTTCGCGCAGGCCTCCTTGGCAGCGAACCGCTTGGCATAGGAGGCGGCGCGCGCCGCACGCCGGTCGGACTTGGCACGCTCGATGTCGGTATAGACCCGGGCCAGAAAGCGCTCGCCGTGTTTCTCGATGGTCTTTTCGATGCGGCGGATATCGATCAGGTCGTTGCCTAAGCCGAGGATCATATTCACAGCCTTTCCAGGCTTGGCACGACTGCCGAAGCAATGGCCGATAGCGACAGCGTATCGGCCCGAGGCTTCCCCAGGATCATGCACGCGCCTCGTTCAACAACCGACGCATCTCGCGGATCGAGGCTTCAAGGCCGACGAACATCGCTTCTCCAATCAGGAAGTGGCCGATGTTCAACTCTCGGATCTGGGGAATGGCGGCAATCTGCTTGACGTTTTCGTAGGTCAGGCCATGGCCGGCGTGGATTTCCAGGCCAAGACTTTCGCCATAGGCCGCCGCCTCGCGGATCTTTTCGAGCAACCTGTCGCGTTCGGTTCCTGTGGCATTGGCATAAGCGCCGGTATGCAACTCCACCACCGGCGCGCCCAGCGACTTGGACGCGTCGAGCTGGCGCCGGTCGGGCTCGATGAACATGGAAACACGGATGCGCGCCGCACCCAGCGCGGAGACGATGGACGCAAGGCGGTTGTGCTGGCCGGCAGCATCGATGCCGCCTTCGGTGGTGCGCTCCTCGCGCTTCTCCGGCACGATGCAGGCGGCGTGCGGCTTGTGCTTCAGCGCAATGGCGGCCATTTCGTCGGTCGCCGCCATTTCCAGATTGAGCGGGATCTTGAGCGCCTTGCTCAGCCGGGCGATATCGTCATCGGAAATGTGGCGCCGGTCCTCGCGCAGATGGGCGGTGATGCCGTCGGCGCCGGCTGACTGCGCCAGGATGGCGGCGCGCACCGGATCGGGATTGTCGCCGCCACGCGCCTCGCGCACGGTAGCGACATGATCGACATTCACGCCCAGGCGCAGCTTGGTCACGCCAGTCCCCGGCTCCCCGGCTTGACCGCGGGAATGTTCTTCAAGTGCGGCGGCAGCTTGTCAGCCGCCCAGGCCTTCACCTTCCACTCCGCCAGCGCGATCAACGGCACGCCCACTTTCGCAGTGCCGCCGGAACGATCGATCAGACAGCAGGCCGCGACCACCTTGGCGCCGGTCTTCTTGATGGCAGCGATGCATTCGCGCGACGAGACGCCGGTAGAGACGATGTCTTCCACCATCAATACCTTCTGGCCCTTCTTGAGGGTGAAGTTGCGCCTGAGCTGAAATTCGCCGTCCACCCGCTCGACATACATGGCCGGCAGGCCCATCTGGCGGCCCATCTCATAGCCCGGCACGATGCCGCCGACGGCGGGGGAGACGATGGCCGTGATCTCGTCTTTGACCTCTTCCTTCACCTTGGCGGCCAGCGCCTTGCACAGCTTGGCGGTGCGCTTGGCGTCCTGGAACACCAGCGCCTTCTGCAGGAACTTGTCGGAGTGCAGGCCGCTGGAGAGGATGAAATGGCCTTCCAGCAACGCGCCGGACTTCTTGAATTCGTTCAGAACTTGATCGACGTTCATATCATTCCCGCTATTAAATGGTCGCGCGTCCCGGCGCTGCGCTTCGATCCACCAGACCGCCGCTTCAATGCACGGACCCTTCCGCTTCACGCACGCGATCAACCGATTCGACCGCGCTCGATACCCGTAGCGCGCCCAGGATGTTCTGCAAATGGGCCACGTCGCGCACTTCCACGTCCACCACGAATTCGAAATAGAGCGGATTGCGGTCGGTGACCTTCATGTTGAAGATGTTGCCGCCATTGGCCGCGATGGCCGACATGGCGGTGGCCAGCGATCCGGGCGTGTTCTTCACCCTGACCTGGATGCGCGCCACCGACAGGCCCATGTCGGAAGCGCCCTGCCCCCAACCCACATCCAGCCAGTCGCTCATGTCATGCGCCTTGTCCAGCTCGGCACAGTCGATGGTGTGGATGACCAGCCCCTCGCCCGGCGTATTGATCCCCACGATGCGGTCGCCCGGCAAAGGGTGGCAGCACTGGCCCAGATTGTAGGAAATGCCTTCGGTCAGGCCGCGGATGGAAATGGGCTTGAGCCCGCCGGCTTGCGGCTTCTTGGACACCTTGCCGGCGCGCTTGAGTTCGGGGAATACCGCCTGCAGCACTTCGGGCCCCCGCAGCGCACCACGGCCGACATCGGCATAGACATCCTCGGCCTTGGCAAGGCGCAGTTTCTTCGCCACCTCTTCGATGGCCTTGTCGGTCAATTCGCGACCTTCGTCGGAAAAGACCTTGTCCAGGATCTTGCGTCCGAAGCGCACATGCTCATCGCGCTGGGCGTGGCGCAGGAAGCGGCGGATCTCGGCACGGGCCCGGCCGGTCACCACAAACTGCTCCCACATGGGCGAAGGCGAGGAATCCCGCATGGTGATGATTTCCACCTGGTCGCCATTCTTGAGCGGTGTATGCAAAGCGACATGGTTGCCATTGACCTTGGCGCCCACCGCGCTGTTGCCGAGATCGGTGTGCACGGCATAGGCAAAGTCGATCGGGGTTGCGCCGCGCGGCAACGAGATCAGCGAGCCCTTGGGCGTGAAGCAGAAGACCTGGTCCTGGTACATGGCGAGCTTGGAATGCTCCAGCACCTCCTCGGCGCTGTCGCCGCGCTCCAACAGGTCCACCATGTCGCGCAGCCAGCCATAGGTGAGGCTGTCGTTGTTTTTCCCCGGGCCGGCATCGGGCACATGTTCACGATAGCGCCAGTGGGCGGCGACGCCGCGCTCGGCCACGTCATGCATTTCCTGGGTGCGGATCTGGATCTCGACCCGCTGCTTTTCCGGCCCGATCACGGTGGTATGGATGCTGCGATAACCGTTGGGCTTGGGCGTGGAGATGAAGTCCTTGAAACGCTCCGGCACCATCTGCCAGCTGGTATGGATGATGCCGAGCGCCCGGTAGCAGTCGCCAGTCGAGCCCACGATGACGCGGAAACCGAAAATGTCGGAAAGCTGCTCGAAAGACAGCTTCTTGGTCTGCAGCTTGCGCCAGATGGAGAAAGGCCGCTTGCCCCGGCCATAGACCCAGGCCTCCATGCCATGCTCGGCCAGCTTGCGCTTGATCTGGTCGGCGATGCGCCCCACCCGGTCGCCGCCCACCATGTCCAGCCTGGCGAAATGGGTGACGATGGAATTGCGCGCTTCGGGATCGAGTTCCGCAAACGCCAGGTCTTCCAATTCCTCACGCATGTTCTGCATGCCGATGCGCCCCGCCAGCGGGGCGTAGATGTCCACTGTCTCCTGGGCGATGCGGCGGCGCTTCTCGGCTTTTTCGATATAGCCCAGCGTGCGCATGTTGTGCAGCCGGTCGGCCAGCTTGACCAGAAGCACGCGGATGTCGCTGGTGATGGCCAGCATCAGCTTGCGGAAATTCTCCGCCTGCTTGGTGCGTTCGGAAAAGACTTCCAGCTGGGAGAGCTTGGTGACGCCATCCACCAGATTGGCGATCTCCTCGCCGAACTTGTCCCTGATGTCCTCATAGGTGACCAGCGTGTCCTCGATCGTATCGTGCAGCAGCGCCGTCACGATGGTGGGCACGTCAAGCTTGAGGTCGGTGAGGATGGCGGCGACTTCCAGCGGATGGGCGAAATAGGGATCGCCGGAGGCGCGGAACTGCTTGCCATGCGCCGTCATGGCATAGACGTACGCCTTGTTGAGGATGGCCTCGTCGGCGTCCGGATCGTAGGCCAGCACCCGCTCGACCAGGTCGGTCTGGCGCATCAGCCGGCGGCGCCCGCGCACAAGTGCAGGCACAGGCTTTGGGGGTGGGGTTTCAGCCGCAGGCGTGGAGGTATGCTCGCTCATCCACCTGAATATAGGCAGTTTACCGGTAAATCAGAACCTGACGCGGGGTCAAAAAGGCTGAAATCCGCCTTTTTACTTATTGTGTGATTGACCAAATGCCCACACTCGGCCCGGCCGAGGATTTTTGGCCATTCGGGCAGGAGCGAGGAGCGATGTGGGCGAAGAAGCCCATGAGCGACGAGCGACGAACCCGGGGGCCGAAAAGACCGGCCAGGTCACTCTTCGTAATCGGCTTCGGGCTCTGGCTGCGGCTCGGCGCGGCGCTGGGCTTCCGTGGTCAGCGCGCGCAGCAGCTCTTCCTCGGTGACCTGACGATGTGAGGGATCCTCGCGATCATCGGTCTCGGGGCGCGCCTCTTCCGGCTCATCCACCTCGGCATGCTTCTGCAGCGAACGAATATACTCTTCCTTGGCCTCGTCCGGCTTGATCTGCCGACCTGCAATCTCGCGCAAGGCAACGACGGGGTTCTTGTCGCGGTCGCGCTCCAACAACGGCTCAGCCCCACCAGACAGCTGCCGCGCGCGGAAGGCCGCGGTCAGCACCAGATCAAAACGGTTGGGAATCTTGTCGACGCAATCTTCGACAGTGACGCGGGCCATCGAGTGTCCTTCAGTTTCAATAGGTTAGCGAGCCCCAAAGCCGCAAACCCGGGAGCAAGCGGCGGAAATAACAGAAAAGCCTCCAGGAGGCCAGCCCCAAGCAAAGGCTTGCAGAACTGGACCTTAAAGAGATCTAGGAGCATCCCTGTCCGGCAAAGCCGCCAGCAATTCTTCCACGCCCTTGCCGCTGACCGGATGGCGCCAGTCTGGGGCGATCTCTGCCAAGGGGACCAGGACAAAGCTTCTCTCCGCCATCCGGGGATGGGGCAGGATCAGCCCTTGCTCCATTACCTGGCCGTTAAAATCCAGAAGGTCCAGATCGAGCGTCCTGGGCGCATTCGGGCGGGAACGCATTCGCCCCAATTCAGTTTCTACGTCATGCAAAAGCGCCAAAAGTTCAACAGGTTGAAGGACAGTCTCCAGGAGAGCCACGGCATTGACAAAAATCGGATCGGCCGGGTCTGGCCAGGCCGGGGTTTCATAGAAAGACGAGACGCGGCGGATTTTCACGCCTTTGTCGTTCAGCTGGCGCAGCGCGTGGTTCAGCGTACTGGCCGGCTCGCCGGCTGGACCCGGCAGATTGGCCCCTAGGGCAATCAGGATCATGGGCCCGCACCACGCGATAAGGTGCGCTGCCCTTCAGGTTTGGAGGTCATATGCTGTTTTACCCATCTGAAAGACTCGCATTGTTCATCGACGGCGCCAACCTTTACGGCGCGGCCAAGGGGCTTCAATTCGACATCGATTACAAGCGCTTGCTGGAGCTATTCGCGCGCAAGGGCATCCTGGTGCGCGCTTTCTACTATACCGCCGTGGCTGAAGATCAGGAATTCTCGCCGCTGCGCCCCCTGGTCGACTGGCTGGACTACAACGGCTTTTCGGTCGTGACCAAGCCGCTCAAGGAGTTCACCGACGCGCAGGGACGCAGGCGCGTCAAAGGCAATATGGATATCGAGCTTGCCATCGATGTAATGGAAATGAGTGCCCATGTGGATCATGTGGTGATCTTTTCCGGCGACGGCGACTTCCGCCGGCTGGTAGAGGCGGTACAGCGGCGGGGACGCCGTGTCAGTGTGGTTTCCACCATCCGCACCTCCCCCCCCATGGTGGCCGATGAATTGCGCCGCCAGGCCGACAATTTCATCGAGCTGGACGATCTCAAGACCCAGATCGCGCGCGAAGGCGGCAAGACGCCCCAATTCGCGTAATGACCTAGACAGACAAAGACGCCGGCCTTAGTGCGGGGGGATGAAATCCCCCCTCAGTCCCCCGCACGATTGCGCCCTTTGTCCACGGCTGAAAGCCTTCCGCGACGCCAATCGCGCCAAATATCCCGACTGGTTCAATGCGCCGGTGCCAAGCTTCGGGCCGCTTGGCGCCTCCATCCTGATCGCGGGCTTGGCGCCCGGGCTTCAGGGGGCCAACCGCACGGGGCGCCCCTTCACCGGCGACTGGGCGGGCGACCTGCTTTACGCCACCTTGCTCAAGCACGGACTGGCCAAGGGCGAATATGAGGAGCGTGCCGACGACACGCTGGAATTGGTTGATTGCCGCATCGCCAATGCCGTGCGCTGCGTGCCGCCCCAGAACAAGCCGGAGCCGTCAGAGATCAAGACCTGTCGCCAGTTTTTGAAGTCAGAGCTGGAAACTCTGCCCAACGTGAAAGTGATCCTGGCGCTCGGCAAGATCGCGCATGACTCGGTGTGCGACACGCTGGGCGCGCGCAAGGCGCTTCACCCGTTCAAGCATGGCGCGGTCTATGACATCGGCAAGTTCAAACTGGTCGGCAGCTATCATTGCTCACGCTACAACAGCAACACCGGCGTGCTGACGACCAAGATGTTCGAGGACGTGGTCGAAAAGGCCAAAAGGCTAGCGCGCTAGCCTCGGTTCCGCATCAGCCGCGCCTTGTCGCGCTGCCAGTCACGCTGCTTTTCGGTCTCGCGCTTGTCGTGCAGCTTCTTGCCCTTGGCGATGCCCAGTTCGACTTTTGCCCGGCCCTTGGCGTTGAAATACATCTTCAGCGGAATCAGGGTCATGCCTTCGCGCTGGATGGCGGCTGCCAGCTTCGCCGCCTCGCGCTTGTGCACCAGGAGCTTCCTGATCCGCTTGGGCTCATGATTGAAGCGGCTGGCCTGGGTGTATTCCGGGATATAGGCATTGACCAGGAATAGCTCGCCGTCCTTGGCCTGGGCATAGCTCTCCGAAATGGTCGACTTCCCGGAGCGCAGGGATTTCACCTCTGAGCCCACCAGCGCGATGCCGGCCTCCATCGTATCGCTGATCGCATAGGCGAAGCGCGCCTTGCGGTTCTCAGCGATGACCTTGGTGCCGTCGTCTTTTTTCTTGGCCATTCTTAATTGATAAGCCCGGCCTTCTGCATCGCCGCCTTCACCTGGGCGCGGGCGCCCTCGCTGGCTTCCGCCAGCGGCAGCCGCACCTCCTCGCCGCAAAGCCCCAGCAACGAGGCCGCATACTTCACCGGCGCGGGGCTGGTCTCGCAGAACATGGCATCATGCAGCGGCATCAGCCGATCCTGATACTGCCGCGCCTTGGCAAAATCGCCCGCGGCGCAGGCGGCCTGGAATTCCGCGCACAGCCGTGGCGCGATATTGGCCGTCACCGAGATGCAGCCCTTGCCGCCATGGGCATTGTAGCCCAGCGCAGTGCCATCCTCGCCTGAGATCAGCAGCCAGTCCGGCCCGCAGGCCAGCCGCTCGCGCGAAGGACGCATCAGATTGGCGGTCGCATCCTTAACCCCAATGATGTTCCTGTGCTTCGACAACCGGACCATGGTGTCCACCGTGATCTCGACCACGGCGCGGCCCGGAATGTTGTAAAGCAGGATCGGGATGTCCACCGCCTCCGCGAGGGCCATGAAGTGGCGATACTGCCCTTCCTGGGTTGGCTTGTTGTAATAGCCGGTCACCGAAAGCACCGCATCGCAGCCCACCTCCTTGGCGTGCTTCGTCAGCGCGATGGCCTCATCGGTAGCATTGGAGCCCGTGCCCGCAATCACCGGCACCCGGCCGCGCGCTTCCTCGACGCACAGCTCGATCACGCGGTTGTGTTCCTCATGGCTGAGGGTTGGCGATTCCCCCGTGGTGCCGCAGGGGACCAGCCCCTGGGTTCCCTCGGCGATCTGCCAGTTCACCAGCTTTCGGAACGCGGCTTCGTCCAGCTTGCCGTCCTTGAAGGGCGTGATCAGCGCTGTCAGGGAGCCTTTGATGCGGTCGCGAATGCCGGTCATGAGTCGTCTCGATTTCGTTTTGCGACGGCCACATTGTTGCCCGTCTTTAAGGGCCCATTATGGTCCCCTGCTGGGGCTTTCGTCTAAGCTGTCCGGCGCTTTTCAACAAGCTACCTGCCATGCCCTTTCTGCGTGCCTGCCTCATATCCACCGCCCTGGTTTCGCTGGCATCCGCCCAGACCTTGCCGCAGGGTCTGACCCGCCAGGGCGATGTGGTGATGATGCGGCCAATTCCGGACGGCACCAGCGAAGGCGGTGCGGGCTCATTGTCTGGTCCCAGGCCCAGCAAGCTGAAATACCTTTCCGCGGCCGATCACGACCTGTTCGTGCGCGCCTTCCAGGCTGGAGCCCATGGCGACTGGACCGCCGCGCGCGCAATCGCTGCCCAGGGCCAGAACCCGCTCGCCCGACAGCTGGTGGAATGGCGCTATGCGCTGGACAGGAACAGCGGCGCCAGCTTCGCCGACATAGACACCATCATCAAAGCGACTGAATCCAGGACCAGCGCCGGCACCTGGCCCTTGCGCGGCACGCTGCAGGCCCGCGCCGAAGCCGCGATCGACCCCAACATGGCACCGGCCCAGGTGATCGCCTGGTTCGGCGCCAAGACTCCAAACTCCTCCATAGGCCGCATCCGTCTGGGTGAGGCGCTGGTGGCGAACGGAGAAAAAACCAAAGGCGCCGCCCTTATCCAGCGGGGCTGGGCGGAAGGCAGCTTCGACCCGCCGGTGGAACAGGCCATCCTGCAACACGACGCCCCTTATCTGACGCCGGAAAGCGACCGCGACCGGCTGGACGCTCTGTTGTGGCGCGGGGAGATCACCGAGGCCCGGCGTGAACTGCCCCGTGTGGACGCCACAACAGCCGACATCGCCAATGCCCGCATCGCGCTTGCCATGTATGGCTGGCCCCGTGCGCAGGCCGTGGTGGAAAAACTGCGTGACGCCACCGATCCCGGTCTGTTGTTCGATTGGGCCCATGCCTTGCGCATGGCGAACCGCGACAAGGATGCCCATGCCATCCTGCTGCGCATGTCGTCCGCCCCCATGACCAAAGACCATGCCGCGCGCTGGTGGACGGAACTCTCGATCCACGCGCGCGATGCGCTGGCCTCGGGCGAGCCGCAGGACGCCCTGGCATTGGTCCGCCATGCCGGCTTCACCTCGGGCGATCAATATGTCGACCAGGAATTCCTGGCCGGCTTCATCGCCCTGCGCTTCCTCAAGGAGCCTTCATCTGCGCTGACCGATTTCCAGAAGCTGGATGCCAGCGTTTCCCGCCCGATCAGCAAGTCCCGCGCCCAATATTGGGAGGGGCGCGCGTACGAGGCGATGGGGGACACCCAGGCCGCGCTGTCCCACTATCGGCAGGCTGCCGGCTGGCCCGAAACCTTCTATGGCCAGATCGCACTTGCCCATATCGATGCGTCGCCCCTGCTGCACGTAAGCGACACCGCGGTGGAAGCCGCGGCCACCGCGGAGGCGGATGCCGATCCCCTGATGCCCGAGATCAAGGTACTGGCGGATCTGGGGCAGGAAGCATCTCTGCGTCTGTTCGTGGACCGCGATACCGAAACCTATTCCTCGCCGCGTCATCTCAAGCGGCTGATGATCCTTTTGAATGACTGGGGTTATCCGGAGATTTCGGTGCGGCTCGCCAAGACCGCGAGCTATGCCGGCGCGTCCATGCCCGAATACACCCATCCCCTGCTCGCCATGCCTGCCTATCCTGGACCTGGCACCGCCCCCGATCCCGCGCTGGTTCTGGGCCTGATCCGTCAGGAGACGGAATTCGATCCTTACGCCATCTCGGGCGCCGGCGCGCAGGGCCTGATGCAGATGATGCCGGCAAGCGCCCGGCTCGCTTCCCGTGACGCCAGCCTGCCTTACAGGCCCGACATGCTGCTCACCGACACGACCTACAATATGCAGCTAGGGATGACCGAGTATCACGGCCATATGGACCGTTTCGGCGGCTCCTGGGTCCTGGCGATCGCCTCCTATAACGCCGGTCCCAATAATGTGAAGAAATGGCTGGCGGCCAATGGCGACCCGCGGGTTGCCGATCCCATCGACTGGATCGAGCAGATCCCCTTCGGGGAGACGCGCAATTACGTGCAGCGGGTGTTGGAGAATACCGAAGTCTATCGGGCGCGGCTGGCGGGCAAGGATGTGCCGCTCAAGATACTGGCGGACCTTTATGCGCCCAATGCGCCGTCCATGCCGTTGCTGGCGGCGAAATAACTCAGCCCCAACAGCGCGAGGAATTTTGCGGCGTGAGCAGGGTTGCTAGCGGCAGCGTGGCAACGAGCGATGTGTACGAATAGTACATGAGCGGTTCGTAGCGACAGCGTACGAACGCGACGAACTCACGATGCAAAGAACCGCGCTATTTGAGGATCCTCAGCCACTCGCGGGCCAGCCTCTGGGCTTCCGCGATCTGACCCGTGGTCATCTCAGCCGCAAGCTGGTTACGCCAGCTCTTGGCCGCTTCCACGCCGCGCACGGCGGCGAGGTTGAACCATTTGTGGGCGGCGACCATGTCGATGCCAACACCCTGGCCGGTAGAATAGGCCAGACCGAGATTATACAGCGCGTCGGCACGGCCTTCCCTGGCATCGCGCTCATATTGCGCCAATGAATCGATGTCGATGCAGGCCACGGCCTTTCGTCCTCTCGCTTTCCGCGAAACGCAAAATGCTTTCGCGCTGGCGGGATCGTGCCGCGACAGACCCTAAGACGCAGTAAACATGCGTTAGCCTTAATTGCTAAGACACGTTAGGCATGGTGAACGAAAGATTACCGCGCCCTTTGCCCGAAGAGAACCTTGCGCTCCTCATCGGTCAACGGCGTGCGAGCCTCGGCCGCCACCGCCTTGCCACGTACCACCGCCGGCCGCGCGCCAACCCGGTCACGCCAGGCCTTGAGGTTGGGAAATTCATCCAGCGAGACGTATTTCGACGCCGACAGCACCCAGCTCCAGCATGCCATATCGGCGATGGAATAGACGCCGGCCAGGAACTTCTTCGTCGCCAGGCGGGTGTTCATCACCCCGAACAGCCGGTGCACCTCGTCGCTATAACGTTTCTTGGCGTAAGGCAGGTCTTCCGGTGCGTAATTCAGGAAATGGTTGGCCTGCCCCGCCATGGGGCCCAATCCCCCCACCTGCCAGAAGAGCCATTCCTCGACCTGAACGCGGGCGCGCTCCTCCTGGGGATAGAAGCGTTCATACTTGCGACCGAGATACTGAAGGATGGCGCCGGATTCAAAAACCGAGATCGGCCGTCCGCCCGGACCATTGGGGTCGATAATGGCGGGCATGCGGTTGTTCGGAGAGATTTTCAGAAAGGCGGGCTCGAACTGCTCGCCCTTGCCAATGTTGACGGGCCGGACCTCATAGGGAACCCCCAGCTCTTCCAGCATGATGCTGATCTTGTGGCCATTGGGCGTGGGCCAATAATAAAGAGCAATGGGCTTGGCGGGGCGCGGGGCTTTGCCAGCCGGGGCCTTGGCCTTTTTCACAGGTTTTCTGGTGGATTTCTTCGCCATAGCCGTCCTTCCGTGATGCTTTGCAGCAGATGGGGGATCGGGGGCGTATCAGCAAGGAGATTTTGTGGTTGCGGACCGCGAGACCGGCGCCTCGCCCAGCTCGGCGCGTTGGCTTAGGTTTTCTTGGCGAACCCAGGTGAGCCTAGAAAACCTTGCCCCTCTCCGAGCGTAGCAAGGGAGGCGGCGCTCAAAACGATCCACCGGATCGTCCATACGCTGGCGCTATGGACTGACCGGCTTCGCCGGTCGCGCCTCACCCACAAAAAAGCTTGGCCGCGGCACCCGGGGCGATACGCCTGGAGGCCGCGGCCTTTGCCTTATTCATCGGATACGTCCTGAGTGAATGTTCAGGGGTAACCGTGAAGAAACTAACTGACCGAGGTCAATTACTTCTTCTTCTTGGCGGCCTTCTTCTTGGTCGCCTTCTTGGCCTTCTTGGCCTTCTTCTTCGCAGCCATGTTCAACTCCTCTATCGTTTGTTCGGGTCCGAACGACTTATGTCGCCCCCCAAAACATCATCAATATGAATGACTTGCATTTTGAAATGCAACTCTGCCGGGCCTTTCGAAAAACCGCCAAAATCGCGAAATTCAGGAAACCCGCATTTTACAAGGGTTAAAAGCGCTATTCCGTATACGGACTAAAAAATGCAAAAAAGGCGGCCCCGATCCGCGTTTTGCGCATTTTGTGCGAATCACCCCTCTTCGGGGAGATTGAGTCGGGCCTTGAGGGCGGCGTTCACGGCAGCAGGATTGGCCTTGCCCCCCGTCTGTTTCATCACCTGACCAACAAACCAGGCAGCGAGCTTGGGCTTGGCCTTCACCTCTTCCACCTTGTCGGGATTGGCGGCGATGACCGCTTCGATTGCCGCATCGATGGCGCCGGTGTCGGTCACCTGCTTGAGGCCGCGCGCTTCCACCACCTGACGGGGATCGCCACCTTCCTTCCACACGATGTCGAGCAGGTCCTTGGCGATCTTGCCGGAGATGGTCTTGTCCGCGACCATCTGGATGATCGCGTTGTTGGCAGCCGCGCTTACCGGCACTTCGGTGATTGACAGCCCGTCACGATTAAGGCGCCCCAACACTTCATTGTTCAGCCAGTTGGCGGCGGACTTGGCGTCCACGCCCTTGGCCAATTCCTCGTAATAGTCGGCAAGCTCACGTTCGGCGACCAGTACGGAAGCGTCATAGGCAGACAATCCCTGCGCCATGAAGCGGGCCTTCTTCTCGTCTGGCAGCTCCGGCAGCGATTTCGCGATCTCATCCACCCAGACCTGCTCCAATTCCAGCGGCAACAGGTCAGGATCGGGGAAATAGCGGTAGTCATGCGCCTCTTCCTTGGAGCGCATGGAGCGGGTTTCGCCCTGCCGGCTGTCGAACAGGCGGGTTTCCTGCACCACCGTGCCGCCGCCCTCGACCACTTCGATCTGTCGGCGGGCTTCATATTCGACCGCCTGGGCGATGAAACGCATGGAATTGACGTTCTTGATCTCGCAGCGCGTGCCTAAGGTCTTGAAGCTGCCCGTCCGGCGGAATTCCTCATAGCCGCCCACCCGGCAGACCGAGACATTGACGTCGGCCCGCATGGAGCCTTCGTCCATATTGCCGTCGCAGGTGCCCAGATAGCGCACGATGGCCCGCAATTTCTTCAGGAACGCCGCGGCTTCCTCGGACGTACGCATGTGCGGCTTGGTGACGATCTCCATCAGCGCGATGCCGGACCGGTTCAGGTCCACAAAGCTCGAGTCGGGATTCTGGTCATGCAGGCTCTTGCCGGCGTCCTGTTCCAGATGCAGGCGCTCGATCCCCACCCGGATGCTCTCGCCATCCTTGAGGTCGATCATGACCTCGCCCTCGCCCACGATGGGGTCCTTGTACTGGCTGATCTGATAGCCCTGGGGCAGGTCGGGATAGAAATAATTCTTGCGGTCGAAGATGGAGCGCAGGTTGATCTTGGCCTTCAGGCCGAGGCCGGTGCGAACCGCCTGTTCGATGCATTTCTCGTTAATCACCGGCAACATGCCGGGGAAACCCGCATCGATGAAGCTGACCTGACTGTTGGGTTCGCCGCCGAATTCGGTGGAGGCGCCGGAAAAAAGTTTGGACTGGGACAAGACCTGGGCATGGACCTCCATGCCGATCACGACTTCCCAATCCCCGGTCTGACCCTTGATCAGCTTGCTCGCGGGAGCGGTCAT
>DASXHL010000010.1:0-101550 GCA_036488555.1 Rhizomicrobium sp. | reverse complement strand
CCAGTTCTTGCCGCCATTGCCGCGCTTGAGGATCTCGCGGAACATGGTCTTGGTGCGTTCCCGGTTCAGGAAGTGCTGCTGGTCGGGAGCGCGCTCATAGGCATAGCCGGGCGACACGGTGATGCCGTCCACGCCCATTTTCATCATCTCGTCGAAGAAGGCTGCCGTGCGCTCGGGATCGGCGCCGTCGAACAAGGTGCAGTTGATCTGGGTCCGGAAGCCCTTGGACTTGGCCAGCTTGATCGCCGCGACAGCCTTCTCATAGGTGCCGTCCAGGCAGACCGATTTGTCGTGCATCACCTTGTCGCCATCCAGGTGAATGGACCAGGTGAAGTTCGGATGCGGCTTGTACTGGTCGATCTTCTTGGCCAGCAGCAGCGCGTTGGTGCAAAGGATCACGAACTTGTCGCGCGCGATATAGCCCTCGACGATCTTGGGCATGTCGCGATGGAGCAGGGGCTCGCCGCCGGCGATGGAGACGGCGGGGGCGCCGCATTCGTCGATCGCGTCCATGCACTGCTGATAGGACAGGCGCTGGTTCAGGATCGCGTCGGGATAATCGATCTTGCCGCAGCCGGCGCAGGCCAGGTTGCAGCGGAACAGCGGTTCCAGCATCAGGACCAGCGGATACTTGCCGCCAGACAGGTGCTTCTTGATCACATAGGCGCCGATCTTGGCGGCCTGACGCAGCGGCAATCCCATTTTAGGCCCTCAATTCGGCGGGAAGGCGGAACTCGATATGTTCCTTCTTGCCGTCCATCTGTTCCACTTCCACGTCTTCGATCTCGCCCAGCGCCGCAATCACATGCTTGACCAGCTCTTCGGGGGCGCTGGCGCCAGCGGTCAGGCCGACCACCTTCTTGCCCCTCACCCATTCGGGCCGAAGCTCGCTGCCGTCATTGATCAGATAGGACGGCACGCCTTCCTCCAGCCCGATCTCGCGCAGCCGGTTGGAATTGGAGCTGTTGGCCGCGCCCACCACCAGGATCACATCGGCGATCTTGGCCAGCTCGCGCACAGAGGTCTGGCGGTTCTGGGTGGCGTAGCAGATGTCGGAGGTCTCGGGACCGACGATATCGGAGAAGCGCTTTTTCAGGGCGACAATGATGCCCTTGGTATCGTCGATGGAAAGCGTGGTCTGGGTGATATAGGCGACCGGCGTGTCGGAGGGGATGTCCAGTGCTGCCACATCGGCCTCGTTCTGAACCAGCGTCACCGGCGCTCCGACCTGGCCCATGGTGCCTTCCACTTCGGGATGGCCGGCATGGCCGATCAGGATCAGGGTGCGGCCATGGGCGACGTAGCGCTTGCCCTGGTTGTGCACCTTGGAAACCAGCGGGCAGGTGGCGTCCAGCACCGGCAGGCCGCGGGCTTCCGCGGTCTTGACCACCGACTGGGGCACGCCGTGCGCGCTGAACACGGTGACGGCGCCTTCGGGCACTTCGTCCAGCTCCTCGACAAAGCGGGCGCCCTTGTTCTTAAGCGTATCCACGACGTGCTTGTTGTGCACGATCTCATGGCGCACATAGACGGGCTCGCCATATTTATCGAGCGCCTTTTCCACGATATCGATGGCGCGCACGACCCCGGCACAGAAGCCGCGCGGCTGGGCAAGAATGACTCGCATGTCGATCCCTAAAATCCGGGTTGGCAGGATAGGACCATCCCCGGGCCAAATCCTGTTACGGCGCTGCAACATAGCCATTTTCCCCTTTCAGGATAGGGGGTGCAACCCTTTATCCGGCATGGGTAACAGGCCAAAGTCTAGGGTCTACGGAAATGTAATCCAGACCCCAGGAAACGGGTGGCAACGGGTGCGGGTTCAAGGCTAAAAGCGGGCTTTCCGACAGGCTTGGGCTCGGGAACCAGCCAAAATGGGGCGTCATGTCCAGTAATATTCCTCAGGCGTCTCCTTCGGGGCTGGCCGCCGATATTAGCCAGCTGCCTGCGGCGATTTCCGCCTCCGCCAGGCTGGTGGATGCCACCCTGGACGCGGTTCTGCCCCGTCCGGAAGGCCGCCAGGCCCGGGTCCAGGAGGCCATGCGCTATGCCATCACGGCGGGTGGCAAGCGGCTTCGCCCTTTCCTGGTGCTGCATTCGGCACGCCTGTTCGGGGTGGATGATTCGCGCAGCCTTCGGGTCGGGGCGGCGATCGAATCGCTGCACACCTACTCCCTGGTCCATGACGATCTGCCCTGCATGGACGATGACGACCTGCGCCGCGGCCGCCCCACCACCCATATCGCCTTTGACGAAATGACGGCGGTGCTGGCAGGCGATGCGCTTCTGACCATCGCATTCGAGATCCTGGCCGATGCCCGCACCCATCCCTCGGCCGATGTGCGCTGCGCATTGATTGCAAGGCTGGCGGAAGCCTCCGGCCACAGCGGCATGATCGGCGGCCAGATCATCGACATGCTGGCGGATGCCAGCTTTGACGTAGACGATGTGATCGACCTGCAGCGCAGGAAGACCGGCCAACTGTTCGAATTCTCCTGCGAGGCTGGACCGATCCTGGGCCAGGCGGCGGCGGCGGATCGTGCCCGGCTCAAGGCCTATTCCGAGGACATGGGCGTGGTGTTCCAGATCACCGACGATCTTCTGGACGTGACGTCCACCGCCGAAAAGACCGGAAAGGCCGTGGGCAAGGATGCCGACATGGGCAAACAGACACTCGTGACCCTGTTGGGGGTGGAGGGGGCGCGCGCGGAGGCGCAAAAGCGTGCCCGCCGCGCGGTCGAGGCACTGGGCCCTTACGCCGCCCGGGCGCCCGAACTCAGTGCGTTGCCATTCTTTTTGCTGGACCGTGACAGTTAAGAACGGATTTTTGCCGTCTTCCGCGGGCCATATTTTGACTTTATGCGTTAGAGGGGCAAAGGAGATTTCCATGAACCGTATTTTGAAAAACCTGTCCCTAGCGCTGCTCCTGGCCGGTGCTCCGGTCGCGGTGATGCTGGAAGCCGCGCCGGCCTGCGCGCAGGCCGCCGATCCGGCCGTCGCCCAGATCCAGGGTTTTTATGACGCGTTGACCGCCTCGATGAAGTCGGGCGGCACCGCCAAGTCGCGCTATGACAAGCTCAAGCCCGCAGTGGAGAAGGCCTTCGACCTGCAGGCCATGACCGCGACCGCCATCGGCCCCACATGGGCCAGCGCCTCCGACGCTGACAAGAAGACGCTGGTAGATGCCTTTACCCGCATGACGGTGGCCAACTATGCCAAGAATTTCGATTCCTATGGCGGCGAGAAATTCATCGTCGAACCGGCCTCGATCGTGCGGGGCAGCGACCATTTCGTCAAAAGCACGATGAAGACCTCCAGCGACACGATCGCCTTCAACTATCGCACGCATCAGGTCGGGTCGGACTGGAAGATCACTGACGTTCTCCTGGCCGGCAATATCAGTCAGATGGCACAGAAGCGCTCCGATTTCGCCGCCACGCTCGCCGCCAGCGGACCGCAGGGCCTGGCCAAGAAGATGAACGCGCTTACGGACCAGATGCTCAGTTGATTATTGACTCGAGCGCCGCATTCCGCGGCGCGGCCCTCAGCATCTGACAGATCCCTTCCCCCTTCGGCGCGAAGCGCCAGGAAGGGGGAAGGTGTCGCAGCGAAGTGTCGGCGACGCCGACCTGAGCTGCGACGGATGGGGGTAAATCAAATTAAACCTCTGGATCATGCAATCTCATCACATGCAGCGGCGGACCCAGCAGCGCCGGCGACAGGAACAGCGTCGTCGCCAGAACCCAGCCAAGTGAGATCATCAACAATTCGCCCATGCTGGCGGTGCCGGGATGGGTGCTGAGCCACAGGGTGCCAAAGCCCGACGCGGTGGTGGCGGCGGAGAAGATCACTGCCCGGGTCAGGCTTGAGGCCAGGAAACAGCGCTGGCCGTGCCGCCACGCAACCACGAAGTAGATGTTGAAGGCGACGCCGATACCGAGCAGCAGCGGCAAGGCGATCACATTGGCAAAGTTGAGCCTGAGACCCAGGAGCACGCAGGTCGCGAGCGTGAGAAGTCCCGCCAGCACCAGCGGCGCCAGCGTCATCAGCACGTCATGCATGCTTCTGAGCACGGCGATCAGCAGGATGATGATGACGATGAAAGAAAGGATGCCGGCCTCCGCGAAGGCGCCCACGATGGTCTTGCCGGATTCGCGGATGGAAATGGGCGCGCCGGTGGCCTGTGGCGCCACGCTCAGCACCTGATCGGAAAAGGCCGCCAGGGCCGCGGGATCATTGCTGGTGTTCTTGGGGAAGACCTGGATGCGGGCGGTGCCGTCCGGCGCGACCCAGTCGGAGCGCAGGTCGGGCGGCATATTGTCCACGGTGACGGGCGCGGCTTTGAGCGAATCCGAGACCTGCGCCAGCATGGTTTTGAGACCGGGCACCAGGGCTTCCGTCGCCAGGGCCCTTGCCTTGGGGCCAGCCTTGATCAGCCTCTCCAGCGCATCGGCCAAACCTCTCGCATCCCGTGCCGGCTTGTCTCTGCCGTTGCCGGCGGCGGCGCGCAGCTTGGCGGCGGTATCCTGAAAGCTCTTGACCAGATCCGCATCCGTGGGCGCCTGTGCGATATCCAGCGGATCGAGGGTCGTCGTCAGCAAATTGGCTGCGTCCTGAATCAGCGCCAGCTTTTCCTTCTGCTGGTCGGGTACATAGCTCGACAAGGTCAACGCCAGGTCCACCAGGGGCTCCTGGGCGATGCGGGCGGCAACGGAATCCGCATCGGTCAGCGACAGCGCCGGCACATCTATGGTGTTGGGCGAGGTCTGCGGATTCTTCATCAGGTCGAACAGGGTCGACACCGATTCCACCTTGGGGCTGCGCAGGTCCAGGGGATTGGAATCGAATTGCAGAAAGGCCATCAGCGACAGCGACACCACGCCGGCGATGGCGGCGATGCGCACCACATTGCGGCGATTCCTGGTCATGAAATCGTCCAGCCGGCCGAGGCTCTGGAAGCCCACATCCTCGATCTCGCCCGGCGGATTGAGCAGCATGATCATGGCCGGCAGCATGGTGATGGAGAGCAGGAAGGCCACGATCATGCCGATGCCCGCCACCTCGCCCAGCTCCGCGACGCCGGTATAGGTCGTAGGCAGGAAGGAGAAGAAGCCTGCCGCCGTGGCGCCGGCCGCCAACGCCAGCGGCACGCCCACGGCGCGCCCGGTGCTGGCGAGCGCCTGCATCAAATCATCGTTGCGGTGACGCTCGCTGCGATAGCGCACCGAGAACTGGATGCCGAAATCCACGCCCAGGCCAACAAAGAGCGCAATGAAAGCGATGGAGATGATGTTGAAAACGCCCACGGCCTTCAGCCCGACGCCCGTGGCTATGGCCAGCCCGACAAACAGCGTGACCAGAATGGCGAAGATGATGCGAAAGCTCTTCAGCGCAAGCCAGAGGGTCAAGAGCACGCCCCCCATCATGGCAGCCGCCATCAGTGTGGCGCGATCGGTCAGAGTGGCGAATTCCTCGTCCGACAGCGGCACCGGCCCAGTCAGCCGGACCCTCACGCCATTGGCCGGGGTCAGGCCCAGCGCGGCCGCATCGGCGCGAATGGCGTCACTGGCCTCCTTGCCGGGTTCCAGCACGTTGAAATCCAGCCGCGGCTTCACCTCGATAAAGCGGCGGATTTCCTCCGGCTTCGGCGCGGCGCCTGTGATCAGCGAACGCCAGGAAAGATATTCGACCTTGCCTTGCGCCGCGGCATCAAAGACCTGGGTAAAGCGCACCATGGCCGTGTCGAAATCGGCCAGTTTTGCCTGACCGGACTGCATGCCCAAGAGGAAGGTGGACAGGTTGGTCATGATCCCACGGAGCGAGGGATCGGCAGCCAGCCCGGCCAGGAAGGGCTGCGCCTTGATCAGTTGCTGGGTGGTGTCCTTCACCTCCGGCAACGGCAGGAACAGCAGGCCATTCTGGTTGAAGAAGGGGCCGCCATCGGGCCGGAACACATGCGGAAACAGCCGGGAATTGGCGGTCAGTTTTGCGGTGAGGCGCGTGGCGGCGGATTCCGCCAGCTCGGGCGTCACGCCATCTATCACCACCAGGGTCAGGTTGGATTGCTGGGGAAAGGCCGCGTCGAAACGGGCCTGGCTCATGCGCCAGCCGACCTTGGCGTCGATCAGCTGCGAGCTGTCGGTGTTCATGGCGAAGTTGTGGGTGGTGTACCAGGTCGCCCCCCCGGCCAGCAGCAGGCAGGCGATAATCACCGCCCAGGGCCAGCGGCAGCAGAATGCCACGATGCGTTCAACGACCGTCATGGCCGGACTTAGAGCATTTTTGGTCTGTTCTTAAAAGTCCGGTAGTTCGGCGGTGCGGACATTGCGGTCTTCGATCAGTCTGGCCCGCCGCTCCATATAGAGGGTGCGCGTGGTGGCGTAATAGTCAACGCTGGCCCGTTCGATGTCCTCGTAGGTGACAAGATTGGTGGAGCGGTTGTCCATCGACCCCAGGGTGGACTTCATCCAGCCCACATAATTGTTGCCGTCATAACGCACAAAGTGCAGCGGTGTGGCGAAGCCGTCCACATAGTTGCCGGCGAAATCGCGCACATCGGTCGAGCCGCGCAGCGGCAGCACCAGATAGGGTCCCGCCGGCACGCCATAGGTGCCCAGGGTCTCGCCGAAATCGCGGTTGCGGCTGGGCATGCCCCAGTCGGTGGCCACGTCGAAGATGCCGGCCACGCCGATGGTCGTGTTGACGATAAAGCGCCCCGCCGCGATGGCGGCATTCTCGAACTGGACCTGGAGCAGGTCGTTGGCGACGTTCACCGGCCCGCCCAGATTGTCGAGCACGTTGTGCAATCCGCCACGCACGGTCTGTGGCACATCCGTCTTGTAGGCGGTGGCGACCGGCTTGCCCGCATTGCGGTCCAGCCGCTGGTTAAGATCGAAGAAGATGCGGTTCATGCCTTCCAGCGGATCGCTGACCATTGTCGCGTCGGCGTCCTCGGTGGCTTGCGTTGCGGCACAGCCGCTTGCCATCAGGGCCAGGGCCAATATCCCGATCACGCGGAATTTGTGCATTGCTCCATTCCCGGCGCCGCTTTCGCAAGCCTTCCGGGCCCCCACCCGTTGCCAGGAAAGCTAATCACCTCGCGGGCCTGGGGTGGAAGAGGGTTGACCGCTGCTGTTCACCTTGTTTGCAAATAAATCAGACTTGGCGCGGTTTGGGGAACTCTACTGGCGTCAGCGCCAGCTTTCGCTTAAACAGGTTTTGCCCGGTAAATGTGCAGAGACGTACCATGAGCCATCCCGAACTGCTGCGCCTGCGAAATAGCATCGACAATATCGATGCCGCGTTGATCCACATGCTGGCCGAGCGCTTCAAATGCACCCAGGCGGTGGGCGAGTACAAGGCGACCCACAATCTGCCGCCGGCGGACCCCGCGCGCGAGGCCGATCAGATCGCGCGCCTGCGCCGGCTGGCAGAAGACGCCAAGCTCGATCCCGACTTTGCGGAGAAATTCCTGAACTTCATCGTGAAAGAGGTCATCCGCCATCACGAGGCGATCGCCAAAAGCCGGGCATGAAAAAGGGCGCCGTTGCGCCCTATTTGTCTAGGTCTGGAGCGTCGCATTCCGCGACGCGACCCTCAGCATCCGCCAGCTTCCTTCCCCCTTCGTGCGAAGCACAAGAAGGGGGAAGGTGTCGCAGCGAAGTGTCGGCAGAGCCGACCTGAGCTGCGACGGATAGGGGGTTAGAAAGCCAAAGGCCTGGCGTGCTTGACCTGGGGCAGCTTGGCGACGGCATCCGCCACGGCCGCCGGCACCGCACCGTCCACTTCGATCAGCACGATGGCGTCCTGGCCCGGCGCGCTGCGGCCGAGCGTGAAGTTGGCGATGTTGACCTTGGCGTCGCCCAGAAGCGTGCCCAGCTTGCCGACAAAGCCCGGCTTGTCCTCGTTGACAATGTAGAACATGTGCGGCGCGAACTCCGCATCCAGATTGATGTCCTTGATCTGGATCAGGCGCGGGCGGCCATCGGAGAAGACGGTGCCGGCGACGCGGCGGGTCGAGCCGTCGCTCATCGACACCACCAGCTTGATATAGCCTTCATAGATGCCCTGCGCATCGCGGCGGGTCTCGCTCACCTTGACCCCCCGGTCCTTGGCGACAACCGGGGCGTTGACCATGTTGACGCCCTCCAGCATCGGCTTGAGCAGGCCGGTCAGCGCGGCCTGGGTCAGCGCGCGGGTGTTGAGCATGGAAGGCGTGCCCTCATAGACGATCTCCACGCCCGTAAGGCTGGTGCCGGTGAGCTGGCCCGCAAATGAGCCCAGCTTTTCGGCAAGGCTGATCCAGGGCCGCACCTTCTGGGCTTCGGAAGCCGAAATGGAGGGCATGTTCAGCGCATTGGTGATGGCGCCCGTCAGCAGATAGTCGGAAATCTGCTCGGCAACCTGCAATGCCACATTTTCCTGCGCCTCGGTGGTGGAGGCGCCCAGATGCGGCGTCGCCACGACCTTGTCGCTGCCGAACAGGATATTCTCCTTGGCCGGCTCGACCTCAAACACGTCCAACGCGGCGCCGGCGACATGGCCGTTGTCGATGGCGGCCTTCAGCGCATGTTCGTCGATCAGCCCACCGCGAGCGCAGTTGACGATCCGTACGCCCTTCTTGGTCTTGGCGATGGCGTCGGCCGACAGGATGTTCTTGGTCTCCGCCGTCATGGGCACATGCAGGGAGATGAAATCGGCCCGCGCCAGAAGGTCGTTCAGCTCGACCTTCTCCAGCCCCAAGTCATTGGCGCGTTCCTGCGACAGATAGGGATCATAGGCGATCACACGCATCTTCAGGCCCTTGGCGCGGTCGGCGACAATGGAACCGATATTGCCGGCGCCGATCAGGCCTAGGACCTTGCCGGTGATTTCCACGCCCATGAAGCGGTTCTTTTCCCATTTGCCGGCCTGGGTGGAGGCATTGGCGGCGGGAAGCTCGCGCGCCAGGGCCAGCATCAGCGAGACGGCATGTTCGGCGGTGGTGATGGAATTGCCGAACGGCGTGTTCATCACGATCACGCCGGCGGCGGTGGCGGCGGGAATGTCAACATTGTCCACGCCGATGCCGGCGCGGCCGATCACCTTCAGGTTCTTGGCCGCCTTCAGCACATCGGCGGTCAGCTTGGTGGCAGAACGGATGGCGATGGCGTCATACTGGTCGACGATCTTGATCAGTTCTTCCTTGGCGAGGCCGGTCTTCACGTCGGCGTCGACGCCGCGCTCCTGGAAGATGGCGACGGCGGCGGGCGAAAGCTTGTCGGCGATGAGGACCTTGGGCATCGGATTGGTTCCTTTGAGAGTTCAGTTGAGAGCGGTGCCGCTTTTGCGGTGCTGATAAAAGGGTGGAGCCTGGAGCAGGGCGTCGCTCAGGCTGTTGGGGCGTGCGCGGTCGATGCGCTGGAGATCGAATACCAGACCCGGGATGGAGCGGTCCGCCGCGGCTTGCACAGACTGCATCAGCGAGGGCCAGTCGCCACCCGTTTCCACGCCGACCAGGGGATGCGGTTCCTCCTGGCCGGAAAATCTGACCTGGATCATCCATGCGGCTTCAACGTCGGGACGCGTGGTGAAGACCTCGATCAAGGCCTCGACCAGCGGCATGGGATAGTCCTCTTCGCCGATGATGACGCGCGGCGGCTGGGCGCGCACGAACTGCGGGTCCAGCAGCTGCGCGACCTGTTCGGGTGTCAGCTCTTTGCCATATTCCGATGCCGGATTGAGGATCACCGGCGCGCCGCGGGTCAGGTCCAGCAGGGCGCGGCCGTTCACCCGCAGATATTTGCTTTCCTGCTTCACATAGTCCTGCATGCGCAGAAGCGATGAGAAGACGGGCAGGAACGTGCCGCCGCCCTTCTTCAACCCAGTCACCAGATTGACCTTGCCGCCGGGCGCCAGCCTGAACTGGTCCGTGGCGTCCTCCTGGCCTTCGACCGTGCCCATCACCAGCAGGTCGGATTCCAGCAGCAGGCGATAGAAATCCGGCGCCGCCGCCGAATTCTTCGCCGCCTTGACCAACGCTCTTTCCAGTTCGTTTTCGGAAATGAACGGCATGGCGTTTTCCTTGGTTGTTGTGAATCAGCCCTTCACGTCAGCTTTTCACCTGGGCGAAAGCCCAGTCCAGCCAGGGCGTCAGCGCCTCGATATCGGCCTTGTCCACGGTGGCGCCGCACCAGATGCGAAGCCCGGGAGGGGCGGCGCGATAGCCGGCGATGTCCAGCGCCACGCCTTCCTTTTCCAGAACCGACGCGATCTTCTTGGCCGCATCCGCCTTGGCTTCGTCGTTCAGCGCCGCAAACCACGGATCTGTGATCTTGATGCAGACGCTGGTGTTGGAGCGGATGCCCGGCTCTTCCGCCAGGAAGCCGGCCCAGCCGCAACCTGCGATCCATTTTTCCAGCGCGTTCAGGTTGTCGTTGGAACGCTGGATCAGGCCCTTGAGCCCGCCCACGCTTTGCGCCCAGGCGAGTGCGTCGAGATAATCTTCCACCGCCACCATGGACGGCGTGTTGATGGTCTCGCCTTCGAAGATGCCGTCCACGATCTTTCCGCCCTTGGTCATGCGGAAGATCTTGGGCAGCGGCCAGGCCGGCGTGTGGGATTCGAGCCGCGCCACGGCGCGCGGCGAAAGGATCAGCATGCCATGCGCCGCTTCGCCGCCCAACACCTTCTGCCAAGAGAAGGTGGTGACATCGAGCTTGTCCCAGGGCAGTTCCATCGCAAAAGCGGCCGAGGTGGCATCACAGATCGTGATGCCTTCGCGGTCGGTCGGGATCCAGTCGCCGTTTGGAACCTTCACGCCCGAAGTCGTGCCGTTCCACAGGAAGATGATGTCGCGATCCTTGGCGGGTTCCATCTTCGGCAGCTGGCCGTAAGGCGCCTTGTGCACCTGGGCCTTCAGTTTCAGCTGCTTGACGGTATCGGTGACCCAATCCTCGCCGAAGCTCTCCCAGGCATAGATATCGATCTCGCGCGGGCCCAGCAGCGACCACATCGCCATTTCCACCGCGCCCGTGTCGGAGGCCGGTACAATGCCGATACGGTAGTCGGCGGGAACGCCAAGAAGCGCGCGGGTTCGCTCGATGGCGTCCTTCAGCTTGGCCTTTCCGGGTTTGGAACGGTGGGAACGGCCCACCAGCGCGCCTTTGAGCGCTTCAGGGGTCCAGCCAGGCCGCTTGGCGCAGGGACCGGACGAAAAAAAAGGCCGTGCGGGACGCACAGCCGGACGGACGACATCAGTCATACGTTCATTCCTTCCAGAATGATAGCACCTCGTTGGGGAGGTGTGGCCCGCCGCCGATATAGGCGCGGGCGTTCTCGTCGTCAACGCAAGAATTTGTGTAACGCACAACCGGAACAGTGCGGCGCATCGAGGCGTTTTACAAAAGTCTGAAAAAACAAGGAACCTCCATGGCTTCCGTCAACGCGTCATCTTCAGGCCGTTCGCGCCGTGCGCGCGAGCCCGCGCTCAACCTGCCGCTGGACAAGGTGGGGTTCATCATCCTGAAAGCGCGCGAATATGACGTGAAGGAAGGCGACAGCGATCCGGAAGAAGGCTCCAACGCCATCGACGACGGCCAGGCCGACATTCTGACCGATAACGGCGACGATCCGGTGCGCGAGGAACTTCTGGGCGCGATTCGTGCGCTGAATGACGAGGAGCGCATCCGGCTGGTGGCGCTGGCCTGGCTGGGGCGCGGCACTTTCGAGCTGGACGAATGGAAGGAGGCGCTCGCCACCGCGCGCTCGGAACATTCCCGCCGCACGGCGGAATATCTGCTCGGCCTGCCGCTACTGGGCGATTATCTGGAAGACGGGCTCGCCATGTTCGATGAAGGCATTGTCGATGATGCCGACACGCGTGAGGGGCTGGACGCCGAAGACGAACCGCTCGGCAAGCAATAGGCGCGGGTCTTTTGCGTCGTGAGTTCGTCGCGCCATCGCTCATGTACTTCTTGTACACGTCGCTCGGCGCTCCTGCTCACGCCACAAAATCCCTCGCGCCGCGAAATTAGATCTCAATCTCTCCGGTCAAATAGAGCGCGCAGTCGCCCTGGATGATGGTGCGCGCGCCGTCATCGGTGCAGGTGAGGTCGCCGCCGCGCGGCGAAGCTTGGCGCGCTTTCAAAGTCTTCTTGCCCAATCGTTTCGCCCAGAAAGGCGTCAGCGCGCAATGTGCTGATCCGGTCACCGGATCTTCCGGCACGGCCTTGGCGGGCGCGAAGAAGCGCGACACGCAGTCATAGCCCGCGTCACCGGGCGCGGTGGCGATTAACCCCCAGAAACCCAGCGCCTCCAACACGGACGCGATACTGCCCGGTCCTGCGATGGCACGTACGGTTGCCGCATCGTTCCACACCGCCATCAGATATGTGCCGCTATGGAGTTCGCGCGGCGGCGCCCCCCCCAGCGCCGCGCCAATGCGGGCGGCGACGTCGCCGGAATAAGGCGTGACGATGTTGGACGGAAGTGACATCACGTTGCCGCCGCTGTTGCGCGTCACGACCAGTTCGCCGGAACGGGTCATGAAACGCACTTCCGTCAGCGCCGGGTCGATTCGGTTGAATATGACCCAGGCGCTGGCGAGGGTGGCATGACCGCACAGATCGACTTCCGTATTGGGCGTGAACCAGCGCAGGTCGTAGCGGCCACCTTCGGTTTTCACAAAGAACGCGGTTTCGGCAAGATTGTTCTCGCCCGCGATGCGCTGCATCAGACCGGTGTCCAACCAGCTTTCCAGCGGCACGATGGCGGCCGGGTTTCCCTCCAGCGGCCGCGAGGCAAACGCATCCACCTGCCAGATCTTCAGCTTCATGGCTTTCCCCTCAATCAGGAGAAAAGCCTAGCGCGTCTATGGGAAGGCGAAAGTGTTCGAAGCGCATACCACCTGTGCGACGGCCGCTCGCCCAAGCTCGCGGCGTTCGCAGCTTTCGCAGGACCTGCTCACGCGCCTTCGGCGCGCCGCTGCTCACCTATGCGGGGGCAGGCAATGCGGCGTGGTTCATCGCCGACTTCATGCCACGCTGCAGCTTCTCGAACGCCCGAACCTCGATCTGGCGCACGCGCTCGCGGCTGACGCCGTATTTCTGCGACAGTTCTTCCAGCGTGGCGGGTTCGTCGCGCAGGCGGCGCGCCTCGATGATGTCGCGCTCGCGCTCGGTCAGATCCTTCATGGCATTGACCAGAAGCTCGTGCCGGTCGCCCATCTCCTCACGCTCGGCAAGACGGGTTTCCTGATCGACGGTGTCATCCGCCAGCCAGTCCTGCCATTCGCTTTCCGATTCCGAACGCAGCGGCGCGTTGAGCGAGGAATCCGGCCCCGACAGGCGACGATTCATCTCCGTCACTTCGGTCTCGGTGACGCCCAGCTGGTCGGCCAGCGTGGCGGTGTGGGCCGGGGTAAGATCGCCTTCTTCGATGGCGCCGATATTGGATTTGGCCTTGCGCAGGTTGAAGAACAGCTTCTTCTGCGCCGCGGTGGTGCCCATCTTCACCATCGACCAGGAACGCAGCACATATTCCTGGATCGAGGCACGGATCCACCACATGGCATAGGTGGCCAGACGGAAGCCCTTGTCGGGGTCGAAGCGTTTGACCGCCTGCATCAGGCCAACATTGCCTTCGGAGACGATTTCGGAAACCGGCAAGCCATAGCCGCGATAGCCCATGGCGATCTTGGCGACCAGGCGCAGATGGCTGGTGACCAGGCGGCGCGCGGCCTCCGGATCCTCATGCTCCTTCCAGCGCTTGGCGAACATGTATTCGTCTTCCGGCGACAGCAGCGGAAATTTGCGGATTTCGCTCAGGTAACGCGAAAGCCCTGCTTCGCCTGAAAGGACGGGAAGTCCACGACTACTCATCATTCCCCCTTATCCGGACGTCAACTATAACGCCTGTACGCCCCCCACAGCGAAGGGGAGGTAAGCAGGCTTAAGACTTATTCAATCCCCGCAGGGCCGAAACAAGTGTCGCAAAATCTGCAGGCCAGGGGACCTCGAAACGCAGGGTCTTGTGCAAGCTAGGGTGTTGAAATCCCAAGACAAAAGCGTGAAGCGCCTGACGGGGAAAGGCTGCCGCTGCCGAAAAAGCGTGCAGTTCGGCGTCCGATTTGCCGCGGGGTGCGGTGCGGTGTCGCCCATATTGCGGATCGCCGATCAGGGGGTGGCCCAGATGGGTCAGATGGACGCGGATCTGGTGGGTGCGCCCGGTTTCCAGCCGACATTCGATCAGGGAGGCGAAGGGGCGGTCCGGCGGCCCGAATTTCTCGATCACCTTGTAGCGCGTAGCTGCCCGCTTGCCGCCCGCGCGCAGCACCGCCATGCGCTTCCTGTCAAAGGGGCTTCGGCCGATCTGGCTTTCGATCATGCCGGTCACATCGCGCGGTGCGCCCCACACCACGGCATTGTAGGCGCGTTCGATGGTGTGGTTGGCGAACTGCTTGGCAAGAGACGCCATGGCGCGTTCAGTCTTGGCGGCAACCAGAAGACCGGATGTGTCCTTGTCCAGCCGGTGTACGATGCCGGGCCGCGCCTCTCCGCCGATGGCGAGCGCCTCGGTGCCGCAATGGCCGATCAGGGCATTGACCAGCGTACCATCCGGATTGCCGGCGGCGGGATGCACCACCAGCCCCGCCGGCTTGTTGATCACGATCAGGTCCTTGTCTTCATAGACGACATCCAGCGGAATATCCTGGCCCTGGGGGATGGCGGGCGCCGTCGGCGGCACCGTCACCACGAATTCATCGCCCGGTTTGACCCGGTGATTGGCGTCTTTTATCGTCCGCGCGCCCAGCGACACCGCGCCGTCCTCCAGCAATTGCTGGAGCCTGGAGCGGGAGAAATCGGGCAGGGCGGCAGTCAGGAAACGGTCCAGCCGCCAGCCGGCATGATCGTCACCGGCAAGAACGCCGCGCCGATCTAGGGAGCCTTTCTTGTCCGACATGCCGCCACTTCCAGAGAACCAGACCCCCGCCTACAAGGCCGCGAAGCTGGCCGTTATTATTCTCTCCATCCTGATTATCCTAGCGGTGATTGCGCTGGTGGTGGGCGGCATCACCAGGCTGGGCAAAAAGACGCCTTCCTATGCCGGCGCCACCGCGACCTTCCAGCTGCCGCCAGGCGCGCGCATCATCGACATGCAAAGCCAGCCGGGACGGCTGATCCTTCGGGTGCGCGATGCGGCCGGCGAAGAGATCGACCTGCTCGATACCCAGGACGGCCATCTGGTGGGTCAGGTCAAGGCGAGTTTCCCTAATGACAAGGCGCAGCATTGAGCTGCCGGCCGCGCTGGCCGAACAGATCCGGCGTGAAGCCGCCGCCGCCCATCCCGGGGAATGCTGCGGGCTGGTCGAGGGGCGGCGGGACGGCGACGTCTTTCGGGCCACGGCACTCCACCCCGCGCGGAACCTGGCGCAAGCCGCCGACCGGTTCGAAATCGATCCCAGGGACCATCTCGCCGCGAGCAAGGCGGCGCGCGCCAACAGACACGAACTTATCGGCTGCTATCATTCCCACCCGGCCGGGCTTGCACGGCCTTCGGCGCGCGATCTCCTTGGCGCGGGCGAAGAGGATTTCCTTTGGCTGATCGCCGCCGGTGAGGAACTGGCGGCGTTCGTTTACTTCGGCGGTGGTTTCGTGGGCGTGGACTGCAGGATGTCGTCGGGATAGCTGCGGAAGCGGCCATGCCTGAGCAACACATCGCGCGAACAGACAACATCGACCACATGACCGGTCTCATCGGCGATTTCGATGCTGCGATGGTTCAGCGCCCCGCCATGGAGCAGCTTTTCGCCCAGGATCTCGCGCACCGAATTGATCGCCTCCCGGCGCGCCGCCTCGGCATCGGGAAAATCCTGGCCTTCGCCGTCGCGGTTCAGGTCGCTGCCTTCGCGGACATGGAAGAAATAACGGGGCATGGTGTTGACGGGACTGGCCTATTCATTCCCGTAACACCCGACCCTGCCTGTTGTTCCGGCTGGATCGGGCCGGGCGATCCGGAACTTGCGGCTTCCGGCCTCGTCCCGCTATAAGCCTCTCCCGCTTGCTCCCATCGTCTAGCGGTTAGGACGCGGCCCTCTCAAGGCTGAAACAGGGGTTCGATTCCCCTTGGGAGCACCAAAATTATCCAACTTCCCCACTTTAAAGACCGAGATCGCGCCTTTGCGGATTTTCGTACTCGTATCCCTGAGGGAATGCGCCAAGGTGCCAATTTAGCTGGTCATTACGCAGTGATCGGCTGGGGCTGCGGCACTAGTTGCCAGGTCCATGTCGTCGGCGATGGATGCGCGAAAAGCGAAAACAAAAACGGCGTCTGAAGACGCCGCTTCCGTTCCGGTAATTCGAGACTGATCAGGTCTTCGCCTTGCGGCGGCGCATGGCAACAGCACCAGCGATGCCAACGCCGAAGAGCGATAGCGTGAGAGGTTCTGGAACGGCACTTACGGCATTTACTGCCACGTCGTCCACCGCAAGATAATTCGGATCATCCCGTTCAAAGAGCTTAAGAGTGTCGCTGCCTGTCCCGACCACATTGTAGGTGAGCTCTTCATATCCTGGAAGCGCTGCGATGTTTGACTGATTAAAGAGCAAAGTGGAATCAAACTCGACTTCAAACTGATTGGGCGCCGTGCCGTTGCTGTCAAGCCAGAGGGTGATGACTAAAGTCGTGCCGGGCGTGTCGTTAAATGTCTGCGACAAGGTCCCCAGACTGGGACCCTGCGACGCAACATCTCCCAGCGCCGCATAGTCATTGCCCGAGTGGGAAGCGTAACCACCGAGCCCTCCCGAAAGCTGGACGGACGTGTTATTTGCATCGACTGTCCACCCCGTGAAGTCGCCGGTCTCAAAACCGCCATTCGTGATCAAGTTGGCCTGCGCAATGCCGGTCGAACCAAAGACCATGGCCGCGGCCGCAATCAGGACCGAAGAGTTCCGCATCGAATGACCTCCGGGATGACACCCAGCACAAAGCAATCATCGTGCCACTCGAATATTTCTTTGTGCCTCCATAGGTTGCAAATCTGTCCGATGCGCGCTTTGTAAGAGTTTTTGACATCGGGAACTTGAATGAGCCCCTTTCACATTGTGTCTGCGGCCGGGGCGACAAAAGCTGGGAACAGTTTGGTTTGGCGGCACCTACAGACACTGGCGTTGGTACGCGAAAAGCGAAAACAAAAACGGCGTCCGAAGACGCCGCTTCCGATCCAGTAATTCGAGACTGATCAGGCCTTCGCTTTGCGGCGGCGCATGGCAACGGCACCAGCGATGCCAGCGCCGAAGAGCGAGAGAGTGAAGGGCTCCGGCACCGCTACCGGACCCATATTGACGGAAGCAGCGTCAAATTCAGCCATGTTCCAATCGGTCTCGTTGTCCATTTCAATCGAGAAGGCTTGGCCGTCGATCGTGAAATCATACGTACAATGCGAAGTTATTTTGGACCCATCACATGTGCCGTTGGTGCCAGCTTGCCAAATGAGAGTGTCCGTATCGTCATTGGCATCCGCATAGTAATTGACCTTTTCGGGCAGGGCGAGGTTGGTGCCGTCATACTGGAAGTTGAATGTGACCTGAATAGTGGCGGTCGACGTTCCATGATTGTTTTGTGGCTCAACGACGAATAAGGGGTGAGTAGGTGTCAGGGAAGCACCGGTACCGGTGAAAGCAAACGTGTAAGGAAGGCTCACGGTAGTCACGTTACCGGCGTTGCTGGTGTTTACGGAGGCACCGTTATCGGCGATGTGTGGCGCAATACCGATCACATTCGAGTCGCTAAAGCTGAATGACTCGAGGTTGAGGTCTATCACGGCGGCGACGGCAGGCTGTGCCGCGATCGCCGAAAATGCGCTGGAAATTATCAAGGCGCTCAAAATGCCGAATATCTTTTTCATCACAAATCCCCGATAGTCGTGAAGCCAAATCTTCGCGGCTGTAATACCCAGCGTCGCCGCAATTAGCAGATTTGCGGAATCCGGTCCTTCAGCCCACTAAAAATTGCAGCAATTTGCGTGCCAGGCTGAGCTCTGGCTAGAAAGCAGAAAGAATATGATTAACGAAATCGCTGTCGTAATAACTGTTTACGCGTGAACAGCTAATTTTGGAATTGGTGGATAAGGGACTTCAGGCTTTTCGCACAGTCTTGATGCGTTTCATGAAAATCTACTCTGCTCCAGATTTTTCCTGGAGATAGGCGCTCCACACCCAGCCCTGCTGGGGTTTGCCAGCGCCCTCAGCCGGAACCTCGATCCGGGTCCAGTTGCCCCGCTTTTCCAAAATCGCGACCGATGTGTTTTTCGGCAGGGAGACAATGACCGCGCCCTTTGACGCCGGCGACGGATGGACGTTCAGGGCATGGCTCGCGATTGCGGCGGGGCGATCGATCTTCGGCGGCGGCAAAGATTTTTTGGGCGGGGCATGAGGCACGCCCGGCTGCACGATTTCCACGCTCAGGAGACCGCCAGTCGCGGTCGCAATGCCGTCTCGAACCCCCTGCGGCAGGTAAACGGCCATCCAGGGATAGAGTAGGACCAGCGGAATGACGATGGCCGCGACCACAATACAATCCCGGACCAGCCCCCTGCGCTTTGCCTGTCCGGCCGTTTGGTCATCTTCCGCCACAACATCGCGAAAATTTCTGAGCGGCCGGTTTTCCGGACCGCGCTGGATGTGCAAGGGGCGTGTTTGCTCCAGCGCGGCGCGTGCCCGTCCAAGTTCGGCGGCCTGACTGGTGATCGACTTGCGCAGGGTGGCGATTTCCGCGCAAAGGCTCTTGATGTAGCCGTCCTGTGCATCCGGCGACTGGGCCGGGCTTTCGGCCACGGCGCGCGCCGCGGTTTCGCAACGCAAGGTCATCACCGACAGCGCCGCTTCCAATTCCCGGCTTTTGTCGGCCTGTGCCAGCAAGCTTGTGTTCAATTGCCGGTTTTTCTCTCTTTCCTCGACCAGATTCCTGACAGTCTCGTCGTCAATCTGACCAACAGCGGCCGCCGGCAATGATGCGCCGTCACTTATGCTTGGCGTTTTTGCGGCGGCGGCATGTTCGCTCAGAAGACGCTGGCGTTCGGCAGCAATCCGCTCTCCGACCTCTGCCTCGAGACGCGCGCGTTCCTCGGCAAGAAAGGCTTCGGCCATCGCTCGCGACGCGCGCCGCGCCGCCTCAATACGTTGCTCGCAATCCGCTTCCCAGCGGTCGCGTTCCTTTTTTGCCCGCTCGTCCGCTTCCATTTGCCAGTTGCGACGTTCGGCGCCAATGCGCAATTCGACTTCGGCTTTGGCACGCTCGAACTCGGTTCTGTTATGCTCGCCGGCCCGCACGAGCCATGTTTCGCGCTCGGCCTCGATGCGCCTTTCGGTGTCGGCCTTCCAGCTTTCGCGTTCCACCTTTCTGAGTTGGTCGGCTTCGGCCTGCCATGCCTGGCGCTCGGCCTCGATGCGTCTGTCGGTGTCAGCCTTCCAGCTTTCGCGTTCCACCTTCCTGAGTTGATCGGCTTCGGCCCGCCATGCCTGGCGTTCGGCCTCCAGCCGCTGATCCGTATCCGATTTCCAGAGATCGCGCATTTTCGCGGCCTGTTCACCGGCTCGCGCATCACATTGCTGGCGCTCTGCCCGGATGCGCAATTCGCTCTCGGCCTTCAGGCTTTCGAGTTCTGCCTTTTTGCGCTCATCGGCCTCGGCCTGCCAGGCCTGATGCGCGGCCTCCAGCCGCTGATCGGCATCGAATTGCCATCGCGCACGTTCCTTGGTGGCATGGCCCTCGGCCTGGGCATGCCATTTGCGGCGCTCCACCTCGATCCGCTTTTCACTGTCGGCCTTCCAGCGTTCGAATTCTTTCTTGTTCAGCTCTTCGCGCTCCGCCTGCCACGCCTGGCGCGCGGCTTCCAGGGTCCGGCCAGCCTCACTCTCCCACTCCTGGCGGGCTGCTTCGATGCGCCTCGCGGCCTCGGATTGCCATTTCTGGCGCTCGGCCTGCGATCTGCGTTCGCTTTCGCCTTTTGCCTGTTCCCGCTCTGCCGCAGTTCTTGCGGCCTTCAGCTCCTCCTGCGCAGCCTGGCTTTTGCGCGCCGCCTCCCTGGCCTCATTCTCTCGCCTGTCCTGGGCGCGGCTATGCTCCAGCGCTTCCGCCACCTTGCGGTCCAGTTCCAGCTCCCAGTCACTTCGGGCTTTGGCGAGTTCGGCCTCCCTTTCCTCGATGGCGTGCTGGAGGGCGGCGCGCAGCTCGACCAGTTCCGATTCCCGGACGGCAAAGAGCGAATGCATCTCGCTCAACTGGCTGCGGAGAACGGGATCCTGGCCGTGCGGATCGCGCCCGGCCGGGACTGGCATCGCGTCTTCGCTGGCGGGGACGACAAACTGCACGACTTTAAGAGTCGAAAACTCGCCGTCCTGGAGCGCCATCACCCGGATGGTGAGTTCGTACTCTCGATCGACACTGGAAGATATCAGGAAGTCCAGATCTTCCAGCTCGTCAGACGCCAGGGACCAGGAATTGTCTGCGCCGCGGCGCCCGGCCGACAGCTTGGCGCCCTGGGGCAGTCGCTCGATTCTCAGACACAGCCTGCCGGCCGTCCTGTGAGGTTTCAGCAGGGGACGAAAATCGACCGGTATCTTCCGCGATACGATTGGCGCCCGCACGATGTCGGCCGCTGTCAGGCTCGCGAAAGCCGCGGTCTCCGTCTCTCTTTGCCCAAATGAAGCGGTTGCTCGTTGCACCATAAATAAAGGCAATCGGTCTGGGTTCGGCCCTGCCATCCTTGCCCAACCGTCGCTAAGGGCGGTGTAATCTGCGCGCGTGAAATTGATGTAAAATGCAAATCAGTTTCCGCAAGGCGGCTTTCGGAAGGGCCAACCGCCAGGGCCGGCAGGGAACTTGCTGCAATTTTGAGGGACTTTGCAAAGCTGGCTCTAGTTTATTGCGGGTAGCTTGGCAGGCAGCATGGAGTGGTGACCTCATGTCGGACTGCGCCTCATCCGCGAACCCCGAAAAGCGCAAATATGAACGCATATCCCTGTCCCTGAAGGGGCAGCTCTTCGATCCTGAGGATGGGACGGAAATCGGTTGTGAACTCGTCACCCTTTCCGGCGGCGGAGCGACGCTGAAGACCGAGTGTGAGCTTCCTTCCGGAAAGCACATGGTACTCTATATCGAGGGTTTCGGGCGCTACGAGGGCACAACTGCACTGCACGGCAGCGGCACCCCCGCGCTGAACTTCACGATCGGGGAACTGAAGCGCAGACGGCTGACCGAAATGCTGCACCAGTTCGTTTCTCATGGGCTGGCGGGGATCACGGAAGCGCGCCGCTACGCGCGCTTGCCTTCTTCCCACAGTGACGAAATCATCCGGGAAAATGGCGACCGGCTGCCCTGTGATATTCTGGATATCTCGCTCGATGGCGCATCGCTGAAGACCGAAGGGCGCCCTTCGATTGGCGAGGTTGTCGCGCTGGGCCGTTCCCTGGGGCGGGTCGTGCGTCACCACCGCCACGGGATAGCGATACAGTATGTGAGAGCGGTGCCGCCGGCCAATTGACGGCACTGCGTTCTCCGTCAGGCGCGCCAGGTTCGCGCGATGATTTTTGGTAGCTTCGCCCTTTTAGTACAATTTTAGTTTTAAAATTCGGGACTGATTGGCCAATATCCTTGAGCATGTTATCGCGGGATATGGGCCACACGATCACGTCTGCCACCGACATGGTTTCCTATGCGGGTGATCTGCGCCGGGCGGCCAAGCAGGCCCCGACACCAGAAATCAG
Source organism: Rhizomicrobium sp. (assembly GCA_036488555.1). Lineage (GTDB taxonomy): Bacteria > Pseudomonadota > Alphaproteobacteria > Micropepsales > Micropepsaceae > Rhizomicrobium. Next base: position 79,807 of record DASXHL010000010.1, on the reverse strand, counting down.
CAACAAGCTTCAGCAATCCGCGGCCGAACTCGAAAAGAAAGGTCTTGCCCAGGTCGGCCAGGCGGGGCCGGGCATCGGCCGATTGCTCGATACGTTTGTGTGAACGGCTAAATGCACTGCCGCGCCGCCCTCAAGTCGCTGACGCGCGGGCGGCTTGGCAAAATAATCCTGCCGCACTAGGCGCGGCAGAATCATTTTTTAGCCGGATCCACCGTCACGCTCTGGAACACGACCTTGCCGCCACGCACCACGAACACGTCGTGGCCCGAGACTTCCTTGGCGGTGCCCTTGAACTGCACCCAGTACATCAGCGTGGTGTCGGGCCCCGCATTTTCATAACGGGTCTGCATGGTCTTGTTGCCGGGCACATGATCCTTGTCGGTCAGGACCGAAAACAGCTTGCGGGTGTCGGCGCCGACAAAGACGCCGTTGGCGTTGGCCAGCCCTGGCGGCACCACGATCACGGCATCGGGGGCATAGTCGGACAGCACGCCTTCCAGGTTGCCCGCCTTCATGTTGGCGACGTGATGATCCAGCACCTTCGTGTCGGCCGCGCTCGCCCCGCCGATGCTCAAAATCGAAGTCAGGATGACGGCGTATGCTGTTCTCGACATGGCGTTTCCCCTCTTTCGTGCGGAGAGGCTAGCCTTGGCCCGCCATGACCTCAATGGGGCAGCGACGGGGCGCCCATGCCTGGCGGCTCGCCAAAAGCGCGAAAAACCACCACCGGCCGCGATGCGCCCTCGATCGCCAGAGTGAGCAGGGGGGCAGCCTTTATGCCCTGTTCGCCGCAGACCCCGCCTTTCAGCGCCGCCCGCATCGCCCGAAGCCACACCAGGTCGGCATGTTCGCGGCGGCCCGCGCCCAGCCGGTCGGCGACTTCGTGGAAGTGGCTGGTGTAGCGCGACAGTGCAAATGGCAGACGCTGCGCCGCCAGCCGCACCATCTCGCTCGCGCCCATGGCGCTGGTAGGTGTGGTTTCGGCAAGATCGCGGTAAATACTCTTCAACGATGCGAGCAGCGTGTTAACCGCCTCGCCGTTTTCCTGGACCTGATCCACCTCGTAGCGGCGGACGGCGGTGCGCAGCGCGTTTTCTGTAGAACGCAACTCCTCCGCCAGGACCACAACTGGATCGATTTGCATTTCGAGCTCCGTCCTTTCGTTAACGACGCACCATGCGACGATAAGAAAACGCACGAACTGCGCAATTCGTAAACCATGAGAGGACGGAGTTACGCACACCTAAAGAGGCCGCGGTTTGGAAAATTTGAATCAATTTTTCGCATTGGTTTCACGCATCAGAACGATCAAGCGCGCGGAAGCGGCGATGATATGGTTAGTGTGCTATTAACCGGCGCGACGTTTGCACCTCCGCTGGTTGTCACGCGGCATCCGCCGCACGCAAATTTTTTGGGGAGACACAAAAAGTGATCGAGCTTTCGAATCAGCGGACGGGCACAAGCCTGCGACGCCGCTGGACCGTGCTGCTCCCGGTGATCTTCGTCAGCTACTCTCTTTCCTATCTGGACCGCGCCAATTTCAGCTTCGGGACGGCGGCCGGCATGTCCGCCGACCTCCATATTTCCGGCGCGCAAAGCTCGCTTCTGGCATCGCTGTTCTTCCTGGGCTATTTCCTGTTCCAGATCCCGGGTGCGGCCTATGCCCAGAAATACAGCGCCAAGCGGCTGATTTTTTTCGGCCTGATCGGCTGGGGGCTGCTCGCCAGTGCCACCGGCCTGATCACCAATATCAACCTGCTTTATCTCGACCGCTTTTTTCTGGGCGTGGTGGAAAGCGCGGTTCTGCCCGCCATGCTGATCCTGCAGTCACGCTGGTACACCCGGTCCGAACGCGCCCGCGCCAATACCTTCCTGGTTCTGGGCAATCCGGTAACCATGCTGTGGATGTCGCTTCTGTCCGGTTATCTCACCCAGCATCTGGGTTGGCGGATGATGTTTGTCATCGAGGGGCTGCCGCCGCTGCTGTGGTCGCTGATCTGGTGGTGGCAGGTCGCCGATTATCCGCATCAGGCGGCTTGGCTTGCGGCCGCCGACCGGGAGATCCTGGAGACGCGCCTGACCGAAGAGCAGCGCGCCATCGCGCCGGTCGCCAACTATACCGCCGCCTTCAAAAGTCCGCGGGTGATCGCGCTGTCGGCGCAATATTTCCTCTGGAGCATCGGCGTCTATGGATTCGTGATCTGGCTGCCATCCATCCTCAAGACCCGCGACATGGGCATGATGGAGGTGGGCTTCCTGTCCGCCGTGCCCTATCTGGCGGCGGTTGTCGGCGAGATTTCGTTCGCCACCTGGTCCGACCTGTCGCGCTTGCGCCTGCCGCTGGTCTGGCCGTGCCTGCTTGTGGCGGCCGCGGCATTTTACGGCTCCTATCTTCTGGGCGGAGCGCATTTCTTGACGAGCTTCATGCTTCTCACCATTGCGGGCGCGATGATGTATGCGCCCTATGGTCCTTTCTTCGCGCATATCGCGGAGGCCGTGCCGCGCAATGTCGTGGGCGGCGCCATCGCCCTGATCAACAGCATGGGCGCGCTGGGCTCTTTCGTGGGCGCCTATGGCGTAGGCATGCTGAACAGCATCACCGGCTCGCCGGGCGCGTCTTATCTGATGATGGCGGCGGCGCTGGTGGTTTCCGCCGCGATCACGCTAATGCTTCAAAAGGCAAAGGCGTCTCCTCCCCCGCGCGCGCATTAGCGCGCTTGCATAGGGGGAGGGTGAGGCCAACGGCCAAGTTGGCCGAACGTAGCTGGCCCTCGGGCCAGCGAAGGCCGGAGGGGGCAGGCTGTTACTTCTTGACCTCGGCCTGGACCGCGGTCAGCGGGCAATCCATGAAGATGGCGACCGTGCCATCGCCGGTTTCCGGTTTGGCGCCATCATAATGCACGCCGTTCACCAGGTCGGTCAGCACCGAGCCCTTGGCATAGGGCACCGTGTTGTGGTCGGGGTCATAAACGTTGCTGGTGGAAACCCACCAGGTGCCGTCAATCACCACCGCGAAGCGCGCATGCTGGTGATAATGCGGATGGCTGAAATGGCCGGGGTGCCATTTGATCAGTTCCAGGCAGGGGCCGGGCTTGTCCGGATCACCGATCGGCCAGGCCGTGTCGCTGGCCTCGCCTTTCTTCCACTGGATCTGGTCGGGTGTCAGCGCAATGGCGTGGGTGGGATCGATGGTGGCCTGGGCAAAGGCCGGCGCGGCCGCGCCCAGGAACATGGACGCCAGAACGAACTGCTTGATCATGAACGTCTCCCCGTTTTTGGTTTGACGCCACGATAGCGGGCCGCGCGACCCCTTTCCACCTTGCGAGTGCGTAATCCCTATTTCAGCTCCAGCATGACGCCGGACATCTCACCCTTGACCAGCTCCTCGGAATGGCTGCGGTTGGCAAGGTTGTAGACAATGTCGCCGGGATTGTGATGGGTGACGGTCTTCTTGCCGTCGGGCGTGACGGCGGCGATGTCGCCATTGCCAAGATAGTCCACAATGACCTCGGTGTTGTGGAAGTGCATGGGCGTGGGCTTGCCCGGCAGCCAGGTGTAGTTCCACACCCGCACCTTATCGTTCTCAAACACTTTCTTTGAACCGGGACGGGGAAAAGCGGGCGGCAGGCCGGTGGTGTTGGGTACGGTGTTGGAGGGGCTGTCTTTCAGCTCCACCACCACTTCATGGGCGTCGCCGTCGAGCGCGGTGTCGCTGGTTGTGCCCCCATGGCCCGCCATGGCGCTGCCCGCGGCATGCTTCTCGGTCTTGCCGTCGGCGCTGCGGATGTGCCCACCCTTCACATAGAGGATGATGTAATCGCCGGCATGCTGGATGGCCGGCCCGGCCTCTCCCCGCTTCAGAGACACATCGCGCACGGTGACGCGGCCATTGTCGATCACGGGCGCCGGCTGATCCGCCAGGGCTGTGAGTGTAAGGCCGGGCATCGCAAGCAGCGCGAGGGCGATGCGGGCAGTCGTCTTGTTCATAGGCTTTTCCTTCGGTTCGAGACGAAATTCTAGCAGAAACAGGGCCTTGGGCCAGAGCTGGGACCGCTTGTTTGGGCGGCTGCGCCCCTGTAGGTTCGCCCCCGATTTTTCGAGAAGCTCCGCCCATGCCGCTGCTGCGGTTCATCCCCGAGACCACCAACGTCGATTTCGTCAAATACCGCTTCGTGGCCTTCGCCATCGACGGGCTTCTGGTGGTGGTCTCGGTCATCTCCATTTTCTGGCACGGCTTCAATCTGGGCATCGATTTCACCGGCGGCGTCCTGATGGAGGTCAAGGCGCCCCAAGTCGTCGATGTCGGCAAGATGCGCAGCGACATCATCTCGCTGGGGTTCAATGATCCCGTCGTGCAGACCTTTGGCGGCGTGGGATGCGACACGCCGCAAGGCAGCTGCGTGATGATCCGCGTCCAGCCCCGCGCGGCGGCGCCGGGCGTCGACCCCAACAAAGCCGAGCAGGCCTCGGTGCAGGCGATCAAGAACAAGCTTGGCGCGTCGTATCAGTATCGCAGCACCGAGGTGGTAGGTCCCAAAGTGTCGAGCGAGCTGCTGAATGACGGCATCCTGGCCACCATCCTGGCGGTGGCGATGATCTCGATCTATGTCGCGGTGCGCTTTGAGTGGCAGTATGGCGTGGGCGCGCTGATTGCCACTGGCCACGACGTCTTCGTCACCGCCGGCTTCTTCTCGGTGCTGCAGCTGGACTTCAACATCAATACCGTGGCCTCGCTGTTGCTGCTCGCGGGCTATTCGATCAATGACACGGTGGTGGTGTTCGACCGCATCCGCGAGAACCGCCGCAAATACAAGCGCATGTCGCTGCCCGACATGATCAACCTGTCCACCAACCAGATCGCCACCCGCACTACCCTGGTGTCGGCGGCAACCGCCTTGTCGGTGATCCCGTTGTTGTTCGGCGGCGCGGTGCTGTTGAATTTCAGCGTCGCCATCCTGTTCGGCATCGTGGTGGGCACCTTCTCGTCCACCTATGTCGCGGCGGCGCTGCTGCTCTATCTGCCGGCGGTCGGCGGCAAGGGCAGCGGGGACGTGAAGGCTGAAGAAGCGACGGCCTAGCTAGCCGCGAAATATTTGGTTCCTGACCAGGAGCGCCGAGCGAAGTGGACTTACGATGTCCATGAGCGGTTCATAGCGACAGCGTATGAACGCGACGCAGCCAGGGGCCAAATAGGCGCGGCTAGAGCGGGAACCAGTCGCGCTTGTCGCTGTAGACCTGATACTGCGCGTTCACGCCGGCGCGCAGGCCCACGCCGGTGCGCATCGGGGCAAGCGTCACCCCGCCGCTGCGCTCATAATTGATGCCCAGCCCCGCCACAAAATAGATGGTGCCTTCCACGCCAGGATAACGCTGGAACAGACGGCGATCGTCGCGAAGGTTGTAGACCAGGGTGAAGCATTTGGAGGCGTTGCCGCCGAAATCGAAGCCCACCGACGGTCCCTTCCAATAGACCTGCCTGGGTTCGCGCTGTTTCCTGACCAGCCACCCCGAGCCATAGCGCAGGCCAACGACGAAGGCGCCAGAGCCTTCATCGCCCTTGATGTAAGCGTCGGGCTCGCCCAGGTCGCCAAACACATGCTGCACGCCCTTGGCCATCGCCTCGGTGGTGATGCCGAAGAAATTGGCGCCGGCGTCGGTGATCTCGTTGGCGGTGTATTTGAGATCCTTGTTGTCGGAACCGCGCTCATCGTCGGCGGCAAGCGCCGGCAGGATATCGAGCAGCGATCCCACGGCTGCGGGTGCCGCGCCGAGCGCCACCAGGCCGGTGATGAATTTCTTGCGGTTCATGATCGGCGTTTCCCTTTTCCCGGATGCTTCATTCCCGCGCATGAGCGCGGGCGAATCACCTTTCCAGCCGCGCCAGATATTCACCGAAATTGGGGCTTTTTTATAGCTTGAGGGCTCGCGGTAAGGCCGCATTTGGGTCTCGGCCACGAATTCATTTAGGATTAGGACAAGAAGATGGAAACGCCGCCGGAAAACAACGGGAAATCCGGGCTTTCGCCTGCCGGCTGGATCGCGATTCTTGTCCTTGTGGGCCTGCTCGGCGTCTCGCTCTGGTATGCACTCAAGGTCTGGACCGCGATGGCCGGCGTGCATATGAGCGGCTGGGGCTGGCTGTTCCTGGTGCTGGGTGTGGTGGTCACCATCGGCCTGGGCGGTGGCCTGATGGCGCTGGTGTTTTACTCCTCACGCCACGACTACGATCGCTAGCGCGGGTCTTTGACTTAGCTTTTCTTGGTGAGCGGAGCGAACTTAGAAAAGCTCGCCCCGCTTCGAGGCCAGCGTGAGCGGGCGAGGGCGGTGCGTCGCGAGTTCGTCGCTCGTCGCTCATGGGCCTTTGTGCCCGTCCATAGCGACCGCGTATGGACGCTCCTGGCTCCTGCCCAAGTGGCAAAATTCCTCGCGCTAGACTGCCTAAAGTCCTCTGGCAATGAACGGCCCGTTGAGGAAACCGGGCTTGCCATAGACGAAGGGCGCGCCGTCCCACGTCGTGACCCGGCCGCCTGCAGCTTTCAGCACCGCATGACCGGCGCCGGTGTCCCACTCCATGGTCTGGCCGGCGCGGGGATAGATGTCGGCTTCGCCTGCCGCCACCAGGCAGAACTTCAAGGACGAGCCCGCATTGGTGTGCCCCTTCACGGCCATCGTCCTCAGCAGTTCGTCGGTCTTGGGATCGGGATGCGAGCGGCTGGAGACGGCGACCAGGCCGTCGGCATCTGGCAGGCGTGCGGAAATCACGCGTGTGTGGCCGCCCGATATTTCAAATGCCCCTTCGCCAACCCGGCCGGCGAACAGCCGGCCGATGGCGGGCGCCAGCACCACACCCGCAACCGGCTCGCCGTCCACGATCTCGCCGATATTGACGGTGAACTCCCCGCCGCGCTTGACGAATTCCTTGGTGCCGTCCACCGGGTCCACCAGGAAGAAATGCGCGCCCACCCGAGCGACTTTGCCGGCCGCGGCCTCCTCTTCCGCCACGACCGGCACGCCGGGAAAATGGCGCTGAAGTTCGGCCAGGATCAGCCGTTCGGCATCCTCGTCGGCGTCGGTCACCGGCGAGCGGTCGGGCTTCATGCGCGCGTTGCAGCCGGCTTCATAGTGGCGCATGACCACGGTTCCCGCGGCTTGGGCGATCCCGACCAGGGTCTGAAGATGAGTTGAGAGCGTTGCGCCCATGTTAAGAATTCCTTAAGACGCGCGAGCCGATTAACCAATTGCTAACCAACGGTGCCGCATTGAGTTCTTCCATGACCGAGATCGAATTCGCCGCCCTGCTCGTCAGCCGTGTGTGCCATGACCTTGTCGGGCCTTTGGGCGCGGTGGTCAACGGCATGGAAGTGCTTGAGGACGAACGCGATCCTGCCATGCGCGCAGACGCCATCAAGCTCGTCACCATGAGCGCCGACCAGGCGCTGGCCCGCATCCAGTTCATGCGGATCGCCTTCGGCGCCGCCGGTTCCGCGGGCGCGGAGCTGGACCTGAGCGAGATCGGCCGTCTGGTGGTGGGCCTTCTGGAAGGCGGCAAGGTGCAACTGGTCTGGAATGCGCCCAGACTCTATTGGGGCAAGGACTGGGCCAAATTGCTGATGAACGCCACGCTTCTGGCGGCCGACTGCCTGCCGCGCGGTGGTGTGGTCACCGTGGACACCGGAGCCGATCCCCAAGTGCCGTCCTTTCATATCCGAGCCCAGGGGCTGAATGCCCGGGTCACGGAAGACGTCGATCGCTCCGTCAAAGGCGAGGCGCTGGATGTGGACGCCCGCCATGTCCAGCCTTTCCTCACCCACAAGCTGTCGCGCACCGTCAACGCAACGCTGAGCATCGTGCCGGGTGAGGGTGTCGTCGAGATCATCGGCGGCTGATGGCGTGGTCAAGTAATTCAAAATTTACCGTGTCAGCCTAGATTTTCCGCCATGGAAGCCGTGGCGTATTTTTGGCTTCGCACGGGAATTTTCACCCATGAAACATTGCCTTGTCGTGGATGACAGCCGCGTGATCCGCGCGGTCGCGCGCCGCATCCTGGAAGAACTCCGCTACTCCGTCGCGGAAGCCGCGGACGGCATGGAGGCCCTGCGGGCCTGTCACGAAAAGATGCCGGACCTGATCTTCCTGGACTGGAATCTGCCCAGCATGAAGGGGCTGGATTTCATCCGCAGCGTGCGCGGCCAGCCGGATGGTGGTCATCCCGTGATCCTGTTCTGCATGACCGAAAGCGATCCGGGCGAAATCGCCTCGGCCATGGCGGCCGGTGCCAATGAATATGTGCTCAAGCCCTTCGACGGTTCAGCCGTGCGCGCCAAGCTGGCCGATATTGGCGTCACGGTCTGAGGGGCCCTTGATGGTGCCCGAGGATTTCCAGTTCCTGGCCCGTCTGCTCCGTCGCCGCTCCGGCCTATCCCTGACGCTCGACAAGCGCGCGCTCCTGATGCGCCGCCTGGAGCCGGTGATGCGCCGCTTCGATTTCAAGGATATCGGTTCCCTGATCGTGGAATTGCGCGCCGGCCGCGAAGCCTTGGCCGAGGCCGTCACCGAAACCATGACCGTCAATGAGAGCAGCTTCTTCCGGGATCCCGCCCTGTTCCAGGCGTTGCGTGGCAAGGCGCTGCCGCGCCTGCTCGCGGCGCGTGGCGCCGAAAAGCGGTTGCGTATCTGGTCGGCGGCCGCGGCTGCGGGCCAGGAGGCCTATTCTATTGCAATTCTCCTGACTGAAATGGGGCTTCAGCGCCAGGGCTGGACGATAGAGCTGATTGCCACCGATCTTTCCGGCGAGGCCATCATGCGGGCCGAGGCCGGCTGCTATTTCGCCTGCGAGATCGAACGTGGGCTCGACGCCCACGCCATGCGCTATTTCCGCCGCAACCGTGACGAATGGCTGGTGGATGCATCCCTGCGCCGCATGATCACTTTCCGTCGCTTCAATCTGCTCGACAGTTTTGGCTGGCTGGACGATCTGGACGTCGTCTTCTGCCGCAATGTGCTGATGTATTTCGACCGCTCCACGCGGCTGGACGTGCTGACCCGCCTTGCCGAGGTCATGGCGCCGGACGGGCTTCTGGTGCTGGGCGCAAACGAGGTGCCCGAAGGCAAGCTGTTCGGCGAAAACCCAGACGGGCGGGGGATTTACTACAAAAGCCGTTCAGTGCTGGTACGCGCCAGTTAAGCAAGCAGCCTGCCGCTCAGTCGTTCCAGCACGCGGATGGGCGCGTGTTCCGGCTGCGCCAGTTCCTCCACATCCAGATGGAAGGTTTGTTCCAGGGCGAATTCCCCGCCCAGAGCCGCGTGCAGCACCATGTCGGTGAAAACCAGCCAGCAGGAGCCCGGCGGAAAGCTGATCGCCTGATGCGGGCTGTTCTGCTGGAAATCCGAATCCAGCTTGGCCGCGTCATGCAGCGACAGCATCAACTCGTCATAAAGGCTGCGGCGACCGTGGGTGACGCCCAGCTTGTCATAGAGCCAGGATTTGCCGGGCCAATGCGGACCCACGCGCGGGAGGAAAGCGCGGGCAAAATCCTCGAAAGGTTCGCCCACATGCCAGTGGCGTTCGGAGCTGGGCGCGACATTGGCAAAGAAGCGCAGGATGCGGCGCCCGCGCATTGGGCGCGAGGGAAAGGCGTCGATATGCAGCAGCCGGTCGTCGCTGATTTTCGAGTAGCTGCGGCCCTTGACCTGAACGGGACGGTAGGAGGTGCGGGCGCGCTCGACATTGCGATAGGGAAAAAGTACCTGGACGAGCCCGCTCGCCTGGGAGCCAAAACGTTCGATCATCGCCGCCAGCCGATCGGCTTTTTCGCCGGTAAGCGATGAGGCCTGCATCTTTCCGGTGGTGTGATCCAGCGAGATGTTCTTGGCCTTGCCGTCCGATACTTTCGCATCCAGGAACTCCCTTTCGGCGTCTTGCAGCGTGAAGGCGAGGTTCGGGAAGAACAGCACGGCGCCCCCCTCCAGCGCCGAAAGCGCGCGCGCTTTGGTCTGCGTCTCGAACGGCCCCGTCCAGTCGCTCAGCGGCAGGCTCTCAAGCATGGCTTTCAGTCATCGCGCCATAGACGAGGGTGCGCAGGGTGCGCCGCAGCCGCACACGGCGCGCCGTGTCGGTGATCACCTGGGTCATGAATATCACGATCATGTCCTCGACGGGATCGATGAAGAAGGTCGTGGAGGCCATGCCGCCCCAGGAGAATTCCCCCGCCGTGCCGGGAATGCCGACCCGCGCAGGGTCCAGTGTCACCGCGACGCCCAGGCCGAAGCCGATGCCGCGATAGCCGGTTTCGTTGAAGGCATCGGCGGCGGGCGACAGATCCGCGATTTCCGCGGTCCCGGGCAGGTGATTGGCGGTCATCAGTGCCACGGTTTTGGGTGACAGAAGCTGCACATTCTCGAGGCTGCCCTTGCCGAGCAGCATGCGGCAGAAACGCAGATAATCGGCCGCGGTGCCGACCAGCCCGCCCCCGCCGGATTGCAGCCTGGGGGGCACGAGGAAATTGGATTTCCGGGAATCATCGAAAAGGTCCAGCCGCCCGTCCCTGACCATGTAGCAGGCGGCGAACCGCGCGCGCTTTTCTTCCGCCACCAGGAAATCGGTATCGGTCATGGCGAGGGGCCCGAGAATTTTGTCACGCACGAAATCGGCGTAGCTCTGGCCGGAAACCAGCTCCACCAGATAGCCCGCCACATCCGTCGCCACCGAATAGATCCAGGCATCACCCGGCGAAAATTCCAGCGGCAATTTCGCGAGCTGCGCGACCATGGCCGGCAGCCCGCCTTCGGTGTCCATCTCCGCGATCTTCTGCGCGCGATACGCGGCATCGATCGGGGTGCGGTTGTGGAAGCCGTAAGTGAAGCCGGCGGTATGGCGCAACAGGTCCAGCACCGTCATGGCGCGCGCGGGCGCTGTGCCATCGGCCAGCCTGAGGTCCGCGAAGGCCGGAATGAAGCGCGCCACCTGATCATCCAGCGCGATGCGGCCTTCCTCCATCAGCATCAGCAGCGCCACCGTCGTGACGGGCTTGGTCATGGAATAAAGCCGGAAGATAGCGTCTTCCCGCATGGGCGTGCCGCGCGCCATGTCGATCGAGCCTTGCAGGCTCTTGTGCACGACTTCGCCGTGCCGCCATATCAGGGTAAGCGCGCCGGGCAGCGCGCCCTCTGCGATATGCGTTTCCAGCAGGCGGGGAATGCGCGCCAGCCGCTCTTCGGAAAAACCAGCTATCAGGCCCATGCCCCGGGTTATACTCATGCCGCGATGAATCACAAATCCTGGCCGCACCTGTCCCTGGCCGAGGCGCATGCGCGTCTCACCGCGCCGGGGGAGCCGTTTGAAACCATGGAAATCGACGTGCGCGGCGTGGCCATGCGCGTGTGGAAGCATGTGCCGGCCACGGCGGCGGAAGCCTTTGCGCGCGCGCGTTCGTTCGAAAGCCGCGAGTTCCTGGTCCATGGCGAGGAGCGTGTCAGCTATGACGGCTTTGCCCGTGCCGCCCTGAGGGTGGCCGCGCTTCTCGCCGAGAATGGCGTGAAGAAGGGCGACCGCGTGGCGCTGGTGATGCGCAACTTGCCGGAATGGCCGGTCGTCTTCATGGGCGCGCTGCTGGCGGGCGCCATCGCCGTGCCCCTCAATGCCTGGTGGAGCGGCACCGAACTCGCCTATGGCATCCTGGATTGCGGGGCGCGCTTTGTCTTTGCCGATGCCGAAAGGCTGGCGCGGCTGAACGATCTGCCGCCTTCCGTCGAACGGGTCTTTGTCACCCGTGCCGCCAATCCGCCCGCCGGTGTCACCGTGCTGGAAGATGTGATCGGTGCGCCCGCGCATTGGAACGATTTGCCCGATAGCCCGATGCCTGACGTGACGCTTTCACCGGAGGATGACGCCACCATCTTCTATACGTCCGGCACAACCGGCGCTCCCAAGGGCGCGCTGGGTACCCATCGCGCGCTTACGACCAATATCTTCGCGATGCCGTTTTCCAATGCGCGCAATGCGCTTCGTAGAGGCACCCCCTCCGTTCCGGCCTTCGCACCTGAGGGTGCTCGGCGTTCGGTTGGCTTGGGCGCCAACCTCACCCTTCGCACCGCAAGCGTTGCTACGGCCATCTCCCCCTCATGCGCTTCGCGCGAGGGAGAGGTTGGGTCTGAGAAGCAGCGCGTGACCCTGCTGGCGGTGCCGTTCTTCCATGTCATTGGCAGTCTTTCGGTCCTGCTGCCCAACATGGCGGCGGGTGGCAAGCTGGTCCTGATGCGCAAGTTTGACGCCGGCCAGGCCTGTGCGCTGATCGAACGCGAGAGGGTGACGGTAACTGGTGGCGTCCCCGCGGTGGCGCTTTCCTTGCTCGACCATGCCCAAGACCATGACCTGTCGTCGCTGGAACTCGTCACCTTTGGCGGCGCGCCGTCACCACCCTCGCTTGCCCCCCGCATCCGCGTTGAGCTGGGCGCGATGCCGGGGCAGGGCTGGGGCATGACCGAGACATCGGCCACCTGCACCAGTCACTCGGCACAGGATTATCTTCATCGCCCTTTCAGTTGCGGGCCGGCGTTGCCGGTCTGCCTCCTCAAAGTGATGGATGGCGAAAAGGAATTGCCACCAGGCGAGGTCGGCGAGCTTTGGGCTTTTGGTCCCAATATCGTGAAGGGTTATTGGAATCGTCCGGCAGCCACCGCCGAGAGGTTTCGCGACGGCTGGGTCAGGACCGGCGATCTTGCCACGCTGGATGACGAAGGTTTCTGCACCATTCTGGATCGCGAGCACGATATGCTGATCCGTGGTGGAGAGAATATCTACTGCATCGAAGTGGAGAATGTTCTGGTCCAGCATCCGGCGATTGCCGACGCCGCTCTTGTGGGCCTGCCGCATCCCCTTCTGGGCGAGGTGCCCGCCGCTCTGGTGCAGTCGCGCCCCGGCATCGCCCTCAGCGAGGGCGAGGTTCAGGATTTCGTCCGCGCGCGTCTGGCGGCCTTCAAGGTGCCCGTGCGCGTTCAGGTCGGCGAGGCGTCGCTGCCGCGCAACGCCGGCGGCAAGCTGATGAAGCAGGAGCTGCGCAAGGTGTTCGAGACATGAAAGACCTGATCGTCAATCATGCGATCACCATCGCCGGTCACGAGCTGGAGGAGCGTTTCATCCGCAGCTCCGGTCCCGGCGGGCAAAATGTGAATAAGGTTTCCAGTGCCGTCCAGTTGCGCTTCGATGTCCGCAATGCCGCCAGCCTGACGGAAACCGCGCGTAGGGCGCTTTTGGAAATGCCCTCCCTCACGCAAGAAGGTGTGCTGGTGATCACCGCCCAGCGCTTCCGCGAGCAGGAGAGAAACCGCGAGGATGCGCGTGCCCGGCTGCTGGAGATCATCCGCCGCGCGGCTACACCCAAAAAAGTCCGGCGCCCCACCAGGGTGCCAAAGGCCAGCAAGCGCAAAAGGCTGGAAGGCAAGAAACATCGCGCCGAGATAAAGCGCGGCCGCGCTGGGCTGGATTGAAAAGGTGTTGGACTTAAGGTCTGGCCAGCATGTCCACCACCAGATCGCACATCCGGTCGGGATCGAAGGGTTTGATGAGGGTGCGAATCTCGCGCGCCTTCAGCGCTGCGGGCGGCGGCCTGTCGGTGGGATAGGCCGTCATCATCAGGACTTTCAGCTCGGGGCGCATCTTCAGTGATGCTTCCACCAGCTCATAGCCGTTCATGTTGGGCATCACGACATCGGACAGAAGCAATGAGGCGCCGGGATTGGCTCGAAGCAGCTTGAGCGCTTCCAGCCCGTCGGCGGCTTCGGAGACCCGGACCCCCTTGTTCGACAGCATTTCGGCAATCAGGCCCCTGAGCTGGGTTTCGTCCTCGGCAAGGATAACTTGGGTCATGACGCGCGCTCGTCCCGGATCCATGGTTTGCGGCCCAATCGCCGCCTTTCCTCATTCAACATCTCTACCCGTAGCCGGTCTCGGGTTTTTTCCACAAGGATAAAAACGGCGATGTGCACGCTATGGTTGTATATCCGTAGTGTGCTATACCGGCGCGCGCAGGGACACAGGTCCGTACACTGACGAAAGCGTCACGGTAAGTCTTTCACTGCTTTATCGAATCGTCGCAATCGGGGCTATGATGTGACGATGGTGGAATCGGTTCTTCGCCTGCGTCCGGCCGCATGGCCTCTTGTGATCGGCATGATTGCGGGTGGTGCGGTGGCGTTGTTTGCCGGCTCCGGTCTCTTCTGGGCCCTGGTCGCCCTGGCGCTGGCCGCGCTTCTGATTGCCCAATTCGTCACCTTCCAGGAACCGATCCGCCCGGTGGAAGAAAAGGCCGACGATCCCGTCGCGGCGCTGCCGCCCATGACACGGGTGCTGTTGGACCAGCTTCCCATTCCCGTGATGCTGCTGGATGACGACGAGCGGGTGTTGTTCGTCAATTATTCCATGCGCGATGTGCTGGGCCCTGGCCTGGACAGGAAGCGCGCCTCGTCGGTTCTGCGCAATCCCGATGTGCTGGCGGCGATCGCGGAAGCCGCGCGGGGCTTTGCCACCAACGTGCCTTTCAGCCTGCCGGTTCCGATCGAGCGGCATTTCCAGGCCTATGCCGCGCGCATCAGTCTCACACCGCCGGTGACCGCGCTTCTCCTGCACGATCTCACCGTTGTGCGCCGCAGTGAGCAGATGCGCGCCGATTTCATCGCCAATGCCAGCCACGAACTGCGCACGCCCCTGGCCGCGGTGTCGGGCTTCATCGAGACACTGCGCGGCCATGCCAGGGAGGATGCAGCCGCCCGCGACCAATTCCTCGACATCATGGGGGTGGAAGCCGCGCGCATGCGCCGGCTGATCGACGATCTTCTGTCGCTCACCCGCATCGAGATGAACGAGCATGTCAAACCGGAAGGCCGCATCGCCCTGGATGGGGTGGTGCGCCAGGCGGCCAATGCGTTGAAGCCCCTGGCGGCCCAGGACGGAATTACGGTCACGGTGGAAAGCCAGGCCGGGCAGGCGCAGGTCATCGGCGACCATGACGAGCTGGTGCAGCTGTTCCAGAACCTGGTCCACAACGCCATCAAATACGGCCGGGAAAATGGCAAGGTCGGGGTCACGCTCAGCCAGCAGGATGCCCTGGTCACGGTTGCGGTACATGACGATGGCGAAGGTATCGCCCCCAATGCCATTCCCCGCCTGACCGAACGCTTCTACCGGGTGGATGTGAAACGCTCGCGCGAGCGGGGCGGCACGGGGCTGGGGCTGGCCATCGTCAAGCACATCGTCAGCCGCCACCAGGGCCGACTCCATATCGAGAGCAAGCTGGGCGTCGGCAGCACCTTCACCGTGTTTTTTCCTGTCGCGCCAGCTGAAACACCGCCGAAGACAGCGCAAGCGGAGCATGTCACGGAAATGTTATAAAATAGTCGCATAGGAGTGGCGGGAACGCCCTAGTTCAGGGGCCACACGAGATGGAAAGCCGCGCGCGATGACCGATCACACCGTCAAATCCTTCGGGGAACAGCTCGAAGCGCTGTCCGCGCTGGTGGCGCAGATGGGCGGTCTTGCCGAGGCCCAATTCGCCTCGGCCATCGAGGCCATTGCTCGGCGCGACAGCGTGGCGGCGGAACGCGCCGTGGCCGGCGACGCCCGAATCGACGAAATCCAGCAGGAAATCGAGGACCGGGCGCTCAAGCTGCTCGCCCTGCGCCAGCCCATGGCGGTGGACCTTCGCGAGACCCTGGCCGCGGTCAAGACCGCGGCGGAACTGGAGCGCATCGGCGACCTGGCCAAGAATATCGCCAAGCGCGCCCTTGTGCTCAATCGCGAGCCGCCCATCCGGCTCACCCAAAGCCTGGCGCGCATGGGCAAGGCGGCGCAGAATCAGCTGAAAGAGGTTCTGGACTCCTTCACCAGCAAGAATGCCGAGGAAGCCGAGGCGGTGTGGAACCGCGACGGTGAGATCGACGAGATCTACAACAGCCTGTTCCGCGAACTCCTGACCTACATGATGGAGGATCCGCGCACCATCGGCCTGTGCACCCACCTTCTGTTCGTCGCCAAGAATATCGAGCGCAGCGGCGACCATTGCACCAATATCGCCGAGGTCGTGTACCACATGGTGCGCGCCGGCCATCTCGCCAATACCCGCCCCAAGGCGGACACCACCAGCGAAACCTCCGTTCCCTACGAGAATCACGCATGAGCAAACCTACTGTCCTTGTCGCGGAAGACGAAAGCGCCCTGGTCACGCTGCTGCGCTACAACCTGGAGCGCGAGGGGTACCGGGTCCTGGAAGCGCGCGACGGCGAGGAAGCGCTTCTGGTCGCGGCGGAGGAACAGCCCGATCTGGTGGTGCTGGATTGGATGCTGCCGCAACTTTCCGGCATCGAGGTCTGCCGCCGGCTGCGTGGCCGCCAGGAGACCCGCAATGTGCCGATCATCATGCTGACGGCGCGCGGCGAGGAGAGCGACCGCATCCGCGGTCTCGACACCGGCGCCGACGACTATCTGACCAAGCCCTTCTCCATGACCGAGCTTCTCGCGCGCCTGCGCGCCGTCTTGCGCCGCATCCGGCCTTCGCTGGCCGATGATGTGGTCTCGGTCGGCGACATCGAGATGGACCGCGCCGCCCACCGCGTGCGCCGCGCCGGGGTGGAAGTGCATCTGGGTCCGACCGAATACCGTCTGCTGGATCACCTGATCCAGCACCCCGGCCGGGTGTTCAGCCGCGAGCAGCTGCTGGATGCGGTCTGGGGCAGCGACGTCTATGTCGAGGCCCGCACGGTGGACGTGCATGTCGGTCGTCTGAGGAAGGCGCTCAACATCGAGGGCGCCACCGACCCGATCCGCACCGTCCGCTCGGCCGGTTATTCGCTGGATTCGGCCAATATCGGCAATACCACCACCGCCGCCTGATTCCCTGCCGGTTTGACCTGGTCCGGCTTCTGTCCTAATGGCCGGGGCCAAAGGGGGATTTCATGCAGGCGCCACGTTCGCTCGGCATCGTCGGCCATGGCGATTTTGGCCGCTTCCTGGAAATGCTGGCGCGCCGTTTCGCGCCGGACCTTTCGGTGCGTATCTATGCCCGTGAAGCCACGCCCGACGGCGTGCGCTTCTTCACCCTGGAAGAGACCTGCCAGTCGGATGTGGTGATCATCGCCGTCTCCATCCGCGCCTTTGCCGAAGTGCTGGCCAGGGTGCTGCCGCTGCTGAAACAGGATGCCATCCTGATCGAGGTGAACACGGTCAAGGTCCACCCGGCGAAGCTGATGCGCGAGAAGGCCCGGGGCGTGCGCTATGTCACCAGCCATCCGATGTTCGGGCCCTACAGTTTCGAGAAGCAGGGCGCCAGCCTGAATGGCCTGCGCCTGGTCATCGCGGATCACACGCTGGTTGCCAGCGAGATGGCGTACGCCATCGCCTGGCTGAAGGGCTTGGGCCTCAATGTGATGGAGATGACGCCCGAGGCGCACGATCGCATGCTGGCCGAGACCCTGTTCCTCACTCATTATATTGCGCAGGCGGTGGCGCGCGGCGGCTTTGTGCGCACCGACATCGACACCCTGTCTTTCGGTTTTTTGATGGATGCGGTGGAAAGCGTGAAAAGCGACACCGAACTGTTCCGCGATGTCTTCGCCTTCAATCCCTATTGCGAAGAGATCATCAACCGCTTCGAGAAGGCGGAATGGGAAGTCCACGCATTGCTGGAGACGCGCTAGAGAAGCTTGCGGATCGGCGCTTCCAGCTCTTCCGGCTTGGTCTGGGGCGCATAACGCGCCACCGGATCGCCGTCACGGTCGATCAGGAATTTGGTGAAATTCCACTTGATCGCTTCCGTGCCCAAAAACCCTTTCTTGGCCTGGGTGAGATACTGGAACAGTTGATCGGCGTGGGGGCCTTTCACATCCACCTTGGCAAACATCGGAAAAGTGACGCCATAATTCTTCTGGCAGAAGGCACCGATTTCCGCTTCGCTGCCGGGCTCCTGGTTACCAAACTGATTGCAGGGAAAGCCCAGGATAGTCAGGCCTTCCGGCTCGAGCTTGCGGTACAGGGCTTCAAGCCCCGCATATTGTGGGGTGAAGCCGCATTCGCTCGCGGTGTTGACGATCAGAAGCACCCGGCCGCGCCAGATTTCAAGTCCAACCTCTTCGCCCGCGAGCGTGGCGGCGGTGTATTTGTAGACGGTCATGGCAGGAAACCTGCCACGACAATTGTGTCAGACGCTAGCAGCGATGCTAACTCGCCATCCGGCCCTTGTTGTCCTTCTCATGCCGACGCGTCTGCTGCGGCTGATAGGCCTTGCGGGCATGGGCCTCGCAATAGGGCGAACCGGACTTGGGCGAATGGCCGCAGAAATGGAACTCATTGCCGGCGGGATCGCCGATCGGCCAACGGCACATGCGGTCGCTGATGGTGAGTACGGTGGCGTGGCTGCCATCATCGAAGGTCAGGGGATCCTCTTCCACCACGGGGACGGCGGGCAGGTGGCTCCTGACCGTGGGGACCTTCGGCGCCATGGGCAGGCGCGGACGCTCGCTGCGGGAGGGGCTGGCCCGGCCCGCCAAGCCCAGCCGGTGGACCTTGCCGATCACGGCATTGCGGGTCACCCCACCCAAGGCACGGGCGATCTGGCTGGCCGAGAGGCCCTCGGTCCATAAATTCTTGAGCTGTTCCACCCGGTCTTCCGACCAATTCACCTGTGTCATGGCTGTCGCTCCTGGCTGCCAGGGCGGGTTCACTTTAACCCCCCGGTTACTAAATACAGTATCGCGGCTGCCGCGTCGCACAAGTCTTGTGAGACTATTACCAGCCCTTGTCCACATGAATCGGGGGGGCACAGGGCGCGCATATCGGTCATGCCGGAACGTCGCGGGGTTGTAGGACTGCCATGGAAAGCGGATAAACAGCCCCTTCCAGTCCAGAATTGTATTTTTATTTCAATCTGTTCACGGGCGTCAGGCGAGAGCCGGACCGCCCACAAACAAAGGGCGTTAGGCGAGAGCCGGACCGTCCACAAACAAAGGGCGTTAGGCGAGAGCCGGACCGCCCACAAAATGAGGAGTCCCACCGTGTTTCCGGCTTTGCTTCCCACCTACAATCGGACGGATATCGCCTTCGTCCGCGGCGAGGGCTCTTACCTCTTCGCCGAGGATGGCAAGCGATATCTGGATTTCGGTGCGGGCATTGCCGTCAGCGCCTTCGGCCACGCCAACCCGCGCATGCTCAAGGCCCTGACCGAGCAGGCCGGCAAGCTGTGGCACACCTCCAACCTTTACCGGGTGCCGGGACAGGAAAGCCTGTCGAAGAAGCTGGTCGCCGCCACCTTTGCCGACACCTGCTTCTTCGTGAATTCGGGCACCGAGGCGATCGAGCTCGCGATCAAGATGGCGCGGCGCTACCACTTTGCGAACGGCCATCCCGAACGCTTCCACATCATCACCTTCGAGGGCGCCTTCCACGGCCGCACCTATGCCGCCATCAATGCGGGCGGCAATGAGAAATATCTGGAAGGCTTCGGGCCCCGCATGCCGGGCTTTGTCCAGTTGGCCGCCGGCAATCTCGATGCGGTGAAGAAGGCGATTTCGCCCGAAACCGCCGCCATCCTGATAGAGCCCCTGCAGGGCGAAAGCGGCGTGCGCGTCATCGCGCCGGACTTCCTCAAGGGACTGCGCAAGCTGTGCGATGAACATGGCCTGCTTCTGATCTTTGACGAGATCCAGACGGGGCTCGGCCGCACGGGCAAATTCTTCGCTTACGAGAATCTGGGCATCACGCCCGACATCATGACGGTGGCCAAGGCGCTGGGGGGCGGTTTTCCCGTCGGCGCGGTCCTGGCCACGGCCGAAGCCGGCAAGGCCATGACGGTGGGCACCCATGGCACCACCTATGGCGGCAATCCGCTGGCCATGGCGGTGGGCAATGAAGCCATCGACATGATCCTGGAGCCGGGGTTCCTCGATCATATCCGCAAGGTGGCAGGCTATCTGCACCAGCAGCTGGGCGCGCTGATCTCGGCCCATCCGGGCGTGTTTGAAAGCGTGCGCGGCGAAGGCCTGATGATCGGCCTCAAGATGAAGACCGACGCGGCCGCCTTCATCGCGCATGCCCGCGCCAACGGCCTGATCGTCCTGCCGGCGGGCGACAATGTGGTGCGCATGCTTCCGCCCCTCACGCTTTCCGAGGCGGAAGCCCGCGAAGGCATAGAACTCCTGAACAAGACCGCCTCTGAGACCGAGGCGCAAAAGGCAGCAGCACAATGAACGCGCCCCTCAAGTCCAAGCCCCGGCATTTCCTGGACCTGTCGGACCATGACAGCGCCACCCTCAAGGCCATCATCGCCGATGCGCGGAAGCGCAAGCTGACCCGCGGTGGGGTCCCCAAGGGCCTGCCCGACGCCGACCAGCCGCTGAACGGCAAGGTGCTGGCGATGATCTTCGACAAGCAGTCCACCCGCACCCGCATCAGCTTCGACATGGCGGCGCGGCAACTGGGTGGCGGCACCCTGATGCTGACCGGCAACGAGATGCAGCTGGCGCGCGAGGAAACCATCGCCGACACGGCACGGGTCCTGTCGCGCTATGTCGATGCGGTGATGATCCGGCTGCTGGACCATGAAATGATCGAGGAGCTGGCCGCCAACGCCACCATCCCGGTGATTAATGGCCTGACCAAATGGTCCCATCCCTGCCAGGTGATGGCGGATGTGATGACCTATGAGGAGCACAAGGGCTCAATCGCCGGCGCCACCGTGTGCTGGAGCGGCGACGGCAATAACGTGCTGACCAGTTGGGTGCATGCGGCGGTGAAGTTCGGCTTCAGGCTGAACGCCGCCTCGCCCAGGGAGTTGACGCTGGACGAGGAAACCCGCGACTGGGCGGCCTCCAGCGGGCTTGTCACCTTCACGGCCGATGCGGAAGCGGCAGCGGAAGGCGCCGATTGCGTGGTCACCGACACCTGGGTCTCGATGGGCGACGATAATGCCACCAAGCGGCACAATCTGCTCAAGCCCTATCAGGTGAATGCGGCGCTGATGAAGCGCGCCAGGAAGGACGCCATCTTCATGCACTGCCTGCCGGCCCATCGTGGCGAGGAAGTCACCGACGAGGTGATCGACGGACCGCAATCGGTTGTGTTCGACGAGGCGGAAAACCGCCTGCATGCCCAGAAGGCGATCCTGGCCTGGGCGTTGAGTTAGGCTGCCATCGGCTGCCGGAGCGCGATGTTGAAAAGCGCCGGTTTGAGCGCCATATAGGGCGTCATGCCTGACAAAATGGATCCCGAGCCGTCGCCTTATGGCGACTTCGTTTTGCCGTTCGACATCGCCAAGGCCGGCGTGCGCGGGCGGCTGGTGCGGCTGGACGCCAGTTCCGCTCGCGCCTTGAGCGCCCATGTCCTGCCGGAACCTGCTGCCCGGGTGGCGGGTGAAGTGCTGGCGCTAGGGGCGCTTTTGGGAACCGCGCTGAAGCTGGACGGCCGGCTGACCATCCAGACCAAGGGTGACGGTCCGCTTGACCTGGTGACTGCCGACTATTACGGCGCCGACGAGAACCGTCATCGCGGCGTGCGCGGCTATGCCAGGCTGGATACGGAGCGTTTCGCCGGGCTGGAGGCCAGGGTGTTCGAGAAGCTGGCCGGCAAGGGCGCGCTCGCCATCACCATCGAGCCCCGGCTGGGCGGCAAGTCCTATCAGGGCATAGTCCAGCTCTCGCCCGAAGGCATTGGCGCATCGGCGGAAACCTATTTCGCCCAGTCTGAGCAGCTTCCCACCGTGATCCAGCTCGCGGCCGCGCCGCTTTATGTGGCGGGAGATTCCAGGCCCCACTGGCGCGCCGGCGGCATCATGCTGCAGATGACGCCGGAAGCGGCGAAGAAGTCCGCAAAGGAAGGCGAGGGCGGCTCCGACGACTGGAATCGGCTTTCGCTCCTGCTCAAGACCGTCGAGGACCTGGAACTGGTCGATACCACCCTCGCGCCCGAGACCCTGTTGTGGCGGTTGTTCCACGAAGACGAAGTGCGGGTCGAGCCGCCGGAGCCCGTGATCTTCCGCTGTGACTGCGACACAGGCCGCATCGTGCAGGTGCTGAAAAGCTATGCGCCCGAGGATCGCACCGGCCTTGCGGACCCGGACGGCATCATTAGAGCCAGGTGCGAATTCTGCGGGAAGACGCATGAAATTGGACCTGACAGTCTGGCGTAAGCTGCCGCGTGGCCGCTCGTTCGTCACTCAAAACCGTCCACTGGACGGTTTTGCTGGCCTTCGGCCAGACGTTCCCACGGCTCGCGGCGTTCGGCGGGACGAAGGTCCACTGGACCTTCGTCTGTTCCGCCTCACTCTGCGGCAAGACGCACGAGATCGGGCCGGACGCGCTCGGTTAGCTGCAGGCTTTCGCGATAACCTTGCGCAAAAACGCCTCGCAGGATTCCAGTTCGCTCAGCGCGCAGAATTCGTCGGGCCGATGGGCCTGTTCGATCGAGCCGGGTCCGCAGATCACCGCCGGAATGCCGTAACTCTGGAAGTGGCCGGCCTCCGTGCCATAGGCCACCGCTTCCACCTGGTTTGCGCCAGTCAGTTCGCGCGCCAGCAGGATGGCGGGCGACTCCTCATCCATCTTCAGGCCTGGATAGCGCGCATGAAGTTTCGTGTCGAAGGCCGCTTCCGCCGCGCGGCGCTGATATTTGGGCAGGATCTCGGCTGATGCGCGCGCCTTCACCCGGTCGATGATCTTCTGCGGATCGCGGTCGGGCAGGCAGCGATATTCCCAGGTCACCTCGGCCTCGCGCGCCAATATGTTCACGGCGGTGCCGCCATGGATCACGGTCGCCTGCACCGTGGAATGAGGCGGATCGAAACGCGCATCCGCGTCGGCGCGCTGCTCATCCCAAACGCTGTCGAGCAGGGCGACGAATTCGCCCGCCATCATCACCGCATTGGCGCCTTTTTCCGGGCCGCTGGAATGATGCTCGCGGCCACAGCAGCGCGTCACCAGCTTGGCGCCGCCCTTGTGCGCGCCCACGATCTTCATCAGCGTCGGCTCGCCGATGATGGCCAGCGCCGGCTTCAGATGTTCCGCCTTCAGGTCATTCAGCAGGCCAGTGACACCGACACAGCCGACTTCCTCATCATAGGACAGGGCGAAATGGAGGGGCCGTTTCAGTTTTGCCCTGGCGATTTCCGGTGCCAGCGACAATGCCACCCCGACAAAGCCCTTCATGTCACAGGCGCCACGGCCATAAAGCCTGCCGTCGCGCACTTCCGGCTTGAAGGGATCGGACGACCAGTCCTGCCCGTCCACCGGCACCACATCGGTATGGCCTGACAGGACAAAGCCGCCATCGCCATCGGGGCCGATGGTGGCGAACAGGTTCGCCTTCCTGCCGCTCGCGTCATAGGAGCGGCGGCAACGCGCGCTCGCCTTTTCAAGCAGCGCCTGCGCATAGTCGATCAGCGCCAGATTGGAATCGCGGCTGGTGGTGTCGAACGCGATCAGGTCCTTGACGAGATCGAGCGCAGGCATCAGCGGTCTTCCCGGCTGGCAGGATTGCCGATGATGTTCAGGAATTCCCGGCGGGTGTCGGAATTATCGCGGAACGCGCCCAGCATGGTGGAGGTGACCATGGTGACCCCGGTCTTGTGCACGCCGCGGGTGGTCATGCACTGATGCGCTGCTTCGATGACGACCGCCACGCCCTTGGGCTGCAACACTCTCTGGATGGTATTGGCGATCTGGGCGTTCATCTTCTCCTGCACCTGGAGACGGCGGGCATAGGCTTCGACCACCCGTGCCAGTTTGGAGATGCCCACCACGCGGTTGGTGGGCAGATAGCCGACATGGGCGCGGCCGATGATGGGCGCGAGATGGTGCTCGCAATGGCTCTCGAAGCGGATGTCCTTGAGGATCACCATATCATCATAACCTTCGATCTCCTCGAAGGTGCGCGTGAGATATTCCTCGGGGTCCTGGTCGTAGCCGGAAAACCAGTCTTCGAACGCCTTGACCACGCGGGCAGGTGTTTCGGCCAGGCCCTCGCGGCTGGGGTCATCGCCAGCCCAACGCAGCAGGGTGTGGACGGCCTTTTCGGCCTCTTCGCGGGTTGGTTTGCTCATGAGAAAGTTTCACCTGCGGGCGCGGGCGATTCAACCGTAAGCTCTTTAAGGTTTAGCCTGGTTCAGTATTCAACGGTCGCTCATCCGCACGCTGGCGCCGCCGATTATGCCGGCGCTCAATGGATTTGACGGCGCTCGTAGGGGCTTTCCAGAAGGAAGGCCGGAATTTCGGCTTCGAAGCTTTCGCCCGAGGCGCTCATCATCTGGTAGCGACCGCTCATGGTGCCCGATGCGGTCTCCAGCGGGCAGCCTGACGTGTACTGGAAGCTTTCGCCCGGTCCGATCACCGGCTGGGCGCCGACAACGCCGGCGCCACGCACTTCCTGCATCCGGCCCTGACCGTCCACAATGGTCCAGTAGCGCGACAGAAGCTGCACGGCTTCCTGACCACGATTCTCGATCGTGACGGTGTAGGACCAGACATAGCGGTCGTCTTCCGGATCGGACTGGTCGTCCAGATAGGCCGGCCGCACCGCGACGCGGATGGAGCGGGTTTCCAGCTCATACTGGTAACCGATCTCGCGCAGTGGTCTGTCCATATCAAACATGGGATCGCAGTATCGGATTTGGGGCGGTTCCACGCAAGCGGCAATTGGGCGCGGTCCTGTTCAGGAACATGAACAGATTTGGTTAGCGCGGCTCTACGTGGACGTCGGTCTTCACGGAATTGGCGATGAAGCAGGCTTCATGTGCCAGATGATGAATCTCCGCCAATGTCGCGGCATCAGCGTCACATTTCACCAGGGGCCTGAGGATCACGCGCGTTATCCAGAGCTTTCCCTTGTCATTTTCCAGAAAGCCTATCGCATCATCCTCGTAAGAGATCACGGTCACTTTCTTTTTGCTGGCGATGGCCAGGAAACTCAGCATGTGACAGGACGACAGCGACGCCACCAGCAGGTCTTCCGGATCGGGCTTGCTGGCGTCACCCTTGTAGGTGGGTGCGGCTGATGCGGTCAGTGTTTCCTGCCCATTCTTGAACGACAGCGCATGGTTGCGCGTATATTCATTGTAGGTGAAAGGGGCATCGCCCTTTTCCCAGGTGAGCCGGATGTGATGTTCGGCCATTATGCGACCTTCAATGCTTGATCCAGATCTTCGCAAAGATCATCGGTGTCCTCCAGCCCCACCGACAAGCGCACCAGCCCACTGGTGACGCCGCTTGCGTCGCGCGCCTCCTGGGTCATCTTCTGGTGCGTGGTGGTTTCGGGATGGGTGAGCAGGCTTTTGGCATCGCCCAGATTGTTGGAGATGTCGATCAGCTGCAGCGCATTGGCGCAACGGAACACTGCACTCTTGCCGCCTTCGATCTCGAAGCTGACCACACCGCCGCCGCCGTCCATCTGGGCGCGCGCCAGATTGTGCTGCGGATGGTCGGGGCGGAATGGATAAAGTACCCGCGTCACCTTCTTCTGATGGCTCAGAAAGTCGGCGACCTTCATCGCATTTTCGCAATGCTGCCGCATGCGCAGCTCCAGCGTCTCCAGGCTCTTGAGGTGCAGCCAGGCATTGAAGGGGCTGATGCTGGGGCCGGTGTTGCGCAGGAACTGGTTCAGATTTTCATCCAGGAAATCCTGGTGGCAGAGGATCACTCCGCCAAGTGCCCGGCCCTGGCCGTCGATATATTTGGTGGAAGAATGCACCACGATGTGCGCGCCCAGCTCCATCGGCCGCTGCAGGGCCGGGCTGGCGAAGGCATTGTCCACGATCAGGCGCGCGCCGCGGCTTTCCGCGATCCTGGCCACCGCCGCGATGTCCACGATCGACAGGGTGGGATTGGAGGGCGTCTCTACGAACAGCAGCTTCGTCTCGGGCCGCATGGCCGCTTCCCAGGCCGCAAGGTCGCTGCCATCCACAAAGCTGCAGCCGATGCCGAAACGCGGCAGCACGGTCTCGATCACATAGCGGCAGGAACCGAACAGGGCATTGGCAGCCACCACATGGTCGCCCGTCTTGAGGCCGCCAAGGAAGACGGCGGTGACGGCGGCCATGCCGGTGGCGGTGGCGCGCGCCACAGGCGCGCCTTCCAGCTGCGCCAGCCGTTCCTCGAACATGCTCACGGTGGGATTGGCCAGGCGGGAATACTGATAGCCGGGGCTTTCGCCCTTGAAGCGGGCTTCCGCTTCCTCGGCGGTCTCGTAGGCATAGCCGGCGGTAAAGATCAGCGGCTCGCTGGTCTCCTGAAAGGGCGTGCGCACCTGACCGCCGCGCACTGCCAGGGTGCGCTTCTTCCACTTGCCGGGCTTCTTGTTGGTTGCCATTTCCATTCCGTGGTCGCTGGTCCGTACGCTGCCGCTACGGACCTGGCCGACGCTCCTTTAACGTCTTGTCCTTAAGGAGGTTTTTGTCGCGCGGTTGCCGGTTCCAGGTCAAGAACATAAGCTTCATGCGGGATTCGCAAGGCGCAAGCCAGGGCTTATGAAAAGGCTGTTTTTGCTACGACATGCCAGGAGCGTAGGCGGGGAGCCGGAGCGATCGAAAATGAAGCGTCTTTTCTTGCTCCGACATGCCAAGGCCCAGCCCGCCGATGGCGGATGCGAGGACTTTGACCGCACCCTGATGCTGAGCGGCATGCAGGATGCGGCCGCCATGGCGCGCCACCTGCGCAAGAGCGACTATCAGATCGAGCTGATCCTGTGCTCCTCCTCGGCGCGCACCACCCAGACTGCGGAGCTGGTGCTGCAGGAACTGGAAAGCGGAATCGACTATCGCGACAATCTCTATCTGGCCGAGCCGGCCAAGATCCTCGCGGCGGTGCGCGGCGCGCCCACCCGGGTCACGAACCTGATGGTGGTGGGGCACAATCCCGGGCTTGAGGCGACAGCCGCGCTTCTGGCGCGCGAGCCAGTGCGTGCCAAAGAGCGGGCGCGGCATGAGGCGCTGGAAGAAAAGTTCCCGACCTGTGCGCTGGCGATCCTGGATTTCGATGCCGGGCGCTGGCGCGACATCGGCCAGGGCGGGGGCAAGCTCAAGGATTTCGTGCGCCCGAAAGATTTGTAATCCGTCTGCTATTTCCCTGATAATTCAGCAGTATGTGTACGGATTAATCGGCTTTCCCCATATTGGATTCAAACCCCGGGATCCGGTCCAACCCAAGATTAACCTTTATCTGGCAGTATCCGACGCCATGGATCAGGACTTCCTTGTCGAAAAAGTCCTCCGGTGCCGCAAATGCTTCCGCTCCGGCATTGCCACCTGGGAGGCGACACAGACCGGCCAGCGCGCGTTGCTCGCTTTGTCGGACGGTTTTCACCGCCGCGCGCGCACACCATTGAGCCTTCCGCCGCAGATTGTCTGCGATTGCGGCGCGGTGCAGCCGGACCACAACTGACCGGGCGTCACGCCTGGCGCATCACGATTGAATTGTGCGGGCCTGTTTCCTGGCGACCAGCTTCTTCCAACCAAAGCCGATCTCGGGTGTGAGTTCACCCATCAGCCTTGTGGTGCGGGTGGCGACGCGCCGCCCGCCCATCGCCTCATAGAAGAAGCACGCATTGTTGCGGGCATGGGCCCAGATCAGGCAGGACCGCAACCGCCGCACCTTGAATGCATCAAAGGCGCCCGACAAAAGCGCCCGGCCCGTGCCGCGCCCCAGAAAGGCGGGATCGACATAGAGCGTATAGATCTCACCCTCGAAACCGATGCCGCTGTCGCGGGCTGCCCCCAGGCTGCACAAACCGATGACGCCTTGGGCAGCCTCTTCCGCCACCAGCACCGCGCCATTGCAGCGTTCCGCATTGCGGATCGCGGACTGCCAGCGCGCGGTGTGACCTCTCAGCGACATGGCGCCGAGCAGCGCGTGTGAAATGATGCCGGCGTAAGTATCCTGCCAGGATTCGATATAG
Organism: Rhizomicrobium sp.; assembly: GCA_036488555.1. Taxonomy (GTDB): domain Bacteria; phylum Pseudomonadota; class Alphaproteobacteria; order Micropepsales; family Micropepsaceae; genus Rhizomicrobium. The sequence continues at coordinate 51,888 of DASXHL010000010.1, read as the reverse complement.
ATGCGCGCCAAGTCTGCGGCGTCTTCAGGCCGTGCGGTGCGAACATTCAAGCCGCGCAATTCGTCCATGTCTTGAAGGGTGGGGCAATCCGCACGCCCTCGCAAGAGTCATTTCGCCGCAAAGCGAAATAATTGTGACTTGATATTTCAGCGTCAGCCCAGAAGCGGCTTTTCCTGCACGCGCGCGAAGAATTTCGCGCTTTGTTCGCCGCCCTGGCCGTAATGCTTGGCGCTTGACCAGTCGGCAATCTGGGAGAAATGCGCGGCAATGTCATCGGCGCTGGCGCCATGGCCGAGATTGATTCCATCACTTTCCACGATCTGGGCGGCGGCGAAGACACCTGCCGCAGCCGTCAGGATCATGCCGGTGGGCGCATCCGCGCTGGCGAGATAGGCCATGGCGGGAGAAACGAATTCGGGCTTGAGCATTTCCAGAACTGTCGGCGGCATCAGGGCCTCGGTCATGCGTGTGGCTGCGACAGGGCAGAGCGCATTGACCCTGATATTGTCCCTGGCGCCTTCCAGCTTCAGCGAATTCATGAAGCCCACCAGCGACAGCTTGGCCGCGCCGTAGTTGGTCTGGCCGAAATTGCCGTAAAGACCTGTGGACGATGTCGTGACAACGATGCGGCCGTAAGACTGACCTTTCATGATCTCCCACACCGCCTTGGCCGGTTTGACCGTGCCCATCAGATGGACGTTGACCACTGCCTCGAAGTCTTTCAGCTCCATTTTGCCGAAGCTCCTGTCGCGCAGGATGCCGGCATTGGCGATCAGGACATCGATGCGGCCCCATTTGTCCATGGTCTGCTGGATGAGATGACTGACGCCGGCGTCGTCGCTGACGGATGCGCCATTGGCGATGGCCTCGCCGCCTGCCGCCACGATTTCGGCCACGACCTTTTCGCTTGCCGCGGAATTGCCGCCGCTGCCGTCCAGCGCGCCGCCCAAATCATTGACCACCACTTTCGCGCCCAGTTTGGCCAGATAGAGCGCATGCGCCCGGCCCAAGCCGCCCCCGGCGCCTGTGACAATAGCCACCCTGTCCTTGAAACTGATGGCCATGGTCATCCTCCACTTTTAAGGGTGGTCAGGATGGCGTGGGCACGCTTTGCTGGTCAAGGCGGCGGCCAAACCGCGTTCTCAACGCCGCCGCTGCCGGCAATTCGACGAATTCCGCCAGGACGCCGCCCCAGAGGACACAAACGATGACCAGCAGGGTCGGTTCCAGCCAGAAGATCAGGCTCGAGAAGCGCGTTCCCAGAATAATTGTGTCGGGTGCCGGGTATAGTCGCTGCTCGAAAACGCGGATGGCGAGCAGCCAGGTAGTCTGGCCCAGATAGATGGCATAGGACCATTCGCCCAGAATTTGCGGCAGGCGCATCTGAAGCAGGCGCGCGATCAGGCCTCGGTCGAAGGCCAGCGCGAAGACCATGATCATCAGCGGCAGCACCGTGAAAATGTCCATGCGCGTATGCGACCAGCCGGTATTCATCACCACATAGCCCAGCAGCGTGAGGATCGCGACTTGCAGCACCGAATGCATCCATTCCGGCAGCCGGTCGCGCGGCTTCAGCCGCCGGAACAGAACCGCCATGCCCACGCCGATGGAAAAATCCGCAAGTCCGCGCAGAACTCCATTGTGATAGGTGATGTCCAGCCCATGTCGGGAGGTGAAGAGCAGCGCCAACAGTCCGGCAAGTCCGGCGGCCATCAGGGCGAAGCCCCGCCACAGCCTGCCTTCCGCGAGCCACAGAAACAGCGGAAACAGCAGGCAGAGTGCAAATTCCACGCTGACGAACCAGGAGACGCCGTTCCAGGTCAGCCGGTCCATTGTGTTCCAGGAATGCGCCAGGAAGAAGGTCAGCCAAAAGCCCTTGGCGCTGACATCCTGGTGATATTTGATGTCGAAGATGGAGAGATAGCCGCCTTGCGCCGCCAGCGCGCGCAAGCCCGCCACCATCACGAGGATCAGGAGCAGCATGAACAGGTGCAGGGGATAGAGCCTGATCAGTCGGGCGCGCAGGAAGGCGAAATACCCGGTCCGCGCGAACAGGTCTTTCAGCTTGGTCCAGTAGGCATAGGTGAGAATGAAGCCCGACAGGACAAAGAAGAACTCCACCCACAGATAGCCGCGGGTGGCCAGAAGGTCGAACGGGCGGACATGGCTGTAGTGATGGCCTTCGCTGAAATGAAACATCACCACCATCAGGGGCGGGAAGGCCCGCGCCCCAGCCAGTGCCGCGATCCTGCCCGACGTGTTTGTTCCCGTGCTGGCGGGCTTTGCGGTCACAATATTCTCCCCATCCGCGACTCTATCCGAAGCCGCGTCCTTCTGTCATGCAGCAGCCTGTCTTCAAAGCGCGCCGGAATCGTGTAGCGTTGCATCCCGCGCGTTTCGCTTGGGGGCTGATTTTCGTGTTGCCGCATCTGCAATCGGCCCTGGGCATCTGCGTTATCATTGCCGTCGCCTGGTCGCTATCCGAGGATCGGCGGGCCTTCAACTGGCGCATGGTGGCAGGCACGCTTCTGTTGCAGCTCCTCATCGCGCTTGCGCTCCTGAAGCTGCCGCCGATCCGCGATGGCCTGTTCCGGCTCAACGGTGTTGTTGGCGCGCTTACCCAGGCCACCGGCGCCGGCACCAGTTTCATTTTCGGTTATCTGGGTGGCGGCCCCGCGCCCTTCGCCGTCACCCATCCCGCCAACATGATCAACCTGGCCTTCGGCATCCTGCCGCTGGTGATGGTGATCAGCGCGCTCTCGGCCATCCTGTGGCACTGGCGCATCCTGCCCACCATCGTGCATGGCATGGCGGTGGTGCTGAAGCGCACTTTGGGACTGGGCGGCGCGGTGGGCCTGGGCGCGGCCGCCACCGTCTTTCTGGGCAATATCGAGGGCCAGCTGGTGATCCGCCCCTATCTGATCCGGCTGACGCGCACCGAACTGTTCGTCCTGATGACGGTTGGCCTTTCCGTCATTGCCGGTACTGTTTTCGTGCTCTATGCCACCATCCTCAAGGACGTGTTGCCCGGCGCGCTGGGCCATCTTCTGGTTGCCTCGCTGATGTCCTTGCCCGCGGGCATCCTTATGGCGCGGCTGATGGTGCCGGGCCCGGCCGAGACCGATCTCACCCAGGAACAGGAAGGCGTGCATTACCGCTCCACCATGGATGCGATGGCGCAGGGTACGGAAGACGGGCTGAAGATCTATCTCTACATCCTGGCCATGCTGATCGTCACCACCTCGCTGATGGCGCTGGCTAACGGCATGCTGGCCGAGCTGCCGGCGCTGGGCGGCGCGCCGCTGACCCTCGAACGGATTCTGGGTTGGCTGTTTGCGCCCTTTGTCTGGCTCCTGGGCGTGCCGTGGCAGCAGGCAGGTGCTGCAGGCTCGCTGATGGGCATCAAGGTGATCCTGACGGAACTGGTGGCCTATCTGCGGCTGGCGGCCATGCCGTCGGGTGCGCTTGATCCGCGCAGCACCCAGATCATGGTCTATGCCATGTGCGGCTTCGCCAATTTCGCCAGCGTCGGCATCCTGATCGCGGGCATGAGCGCCCTGATCCCCCAGCGCCGTGACGAAGTCGTGTCACTGGCGCTCAAGGCGCTGGTGGCGGGAACCATGGCCAGCGGGCTTTCCGGCGCAATGGTCGGGTTGCTGCCTTTCTAGAGCGGGCATAACATTCCGGCCATGGCGGAATTCTGGATTCCGGACGAATCCTCGGGCGAGATCATCACGGCATCCCAGCTGGAAGCGGTGCCTGTGCGCGATGCATTCGAGCGCTGGCAGGCTTTGAGAGGGGCAAGGTCCTATCCTGAAACCCCGGACGATGTCATGGCGCCTGTATCCACCAACACGCTCCTGATCGAGGTGCTGGGCGAAGGCGAGGACTATCAGTATCTGCGCGTGGGCGAGGCGCTGGTGGCGGCGTTCGGCGAGGATTTTTCCGGCCAGTGCCTGAGCGAGATCGAGCAGACCAATCCGCGCTTCGGCATCGGCCTGCGCATGCTCTATGAGATGGTGCGGGCCGGTGGCGAGCCGCTCTGCTATCGCGGCTGGGCGGGACAGGACATGCCGGGCGCTCAATTCATTTATTACGAAAGCGCTGTACTGCCTTTTGGCCGCAGCTTGCGGGTGGATCACATTCTGGTAATCAGCATGCTGGTGCTGCGCGGCGATCCCCGTGCGCGCGCGTCGGACGATCTCAGGGTGTGATGTGCGTTTCCTCGCGGTGTTTCTCCTCACGCTGCTCTGTGCCTGCGCGCCCAGCTTTGGGCCGCCCATGAACGGCGGAGCCGTGCCGGTCGTGGCCGACGATGCGATTGTTGCCCGCGATGGCGTCAGGCTGCCGTTGCGCCGCTGGGAAGCGGAAGGCAAGCCTCGCGCCGTGATCGTGGCCTTGCACGGCATGAGCGACTATTCCAATGCCTTCGACATGCCGGGGCGTTACTGGGCGAAACTGGGCATCACCACCCTCGCCTATGACCAGCGCGGTTTCGGCAAAAATGATCGTCCGGGCATCTGGGCCGGCGCAGAGGTGATGCGCGCCGACCTCAACGATGCCGTGGCCGCGGCGCGGGCGCGCTATCCTGGCGTGCCGGTCTATGCTCTGGGCGAAAGCATGGGCGGGGCGGTCGTGCTGACCGCGCTTGCGTCACCCGAACAGCCTGCCGTGGATGGCGTGATCCTGGTGGCGCCGGCGGTATGGTCGCGCGGCGACATGCCACTTTCCTATCGCGCCGCCTTGTTTCTGGGCGCCCATCTCGTGCCGGGAATGATCCTGTCAAACAGCGCCGCCAGCCATGTGGTTACCATTGTGCCCTCCGACAATGTGCCGATGCTGCGGGCGCTGGGCCGCGATCCGTTGTTCCAGAAACAGACCCGCACCGACACACTGTATGGTCTGGCCAATCTGATGGACGAGGCCAAGTCGGCGCCGGACAGGATCACGCGCACGCCGCCGCTTCTGTTTCTGTATGGCGCCAATGACCAGATCATTCCCGCCAAATCGACGAAGACAGTGATCGCGACGCTGAAGGCAAAGCCCGACGTGCCGCTGACCGTGAAACACTACGAACACGGCTATCACATGCTGTTGCGTGATTTGGAGGGTGAGACGGTGGACCAGGACGCGGCGGATTGGGTCTTCGCGCAACAAAAAGCCGGCTAAGCCGTTATGACTCCAGCAACCTTTCTGGAGCATCCCATGGCGAACATCCCCCAAAACGGCCTGCGCAAGGGCAAGCCCCAGGCCGAGCCCTCGACCAACGCAAAGCTGGCTGGTCATCAGGATCGCGTGATGCCCATGCCCAAGAGCGGCGAGCATGCCGTCAACCCTGGTACCGGCAGCAAGGCCGGTGTGGCCGAGGGCCAAGGCACCAAGTCCAACTGATCACAGCAAAAACAGGTAAGTCCGCCTTTGCCGGCGGCGCGGGGATGGCGATATGCTTCCATGACGGGAAGCATTTCGCCTCTCCGTTTTGTTGGGTTGGGGAATGCCGGACATTGGGCCTTCATTCGACTGGGCCGATCCTTTGCTCTTGGAAGCCTCGCTTGCCGAGGATGAAAGGCTGGTGCGCGACACCGTCAGAGCATTTGCACAAGCCCGCCTGATGCCTGTGGTGCGCGATATGCACCGCAAGGAAATATTCGATCCTGCGCTGCTCACGGAAATGGGGTCTCTGGGCTTGTTGGGCAGCACGATACCCGAATTCGGCGGCGTCTCGCCGGTGGCTTACGGCCTGATCGCGCGCGAGCTGGAGACGGTGGATTCGGCTTTTCGTTCCTCGCTGTCGGTCCAGTCCAGCCTGGTGATGCATCCCATCCACGCTTTCGGCAGCCCGGCTCAAAAGGAAAAATATCTTCCCAAACTGGCGAAGGGCGAATGGATCGGCGCCTTTGGCCTGACCGAGCCTGGGGCCGGTTCCGATCCCGGTGGAATGCAGGCGCGCGCGAAGAAGACCGCCGACGGCTATGTGCTGTCGGGCACCAAGACCTGGATCACCCATGCACCGGTTGCCGATGTGTTTGTGATCTGGGCGAAGCTGGACGATCGCGTTCATGGTTTCATCCTGGAGCGTGGCGATAAGGGGCTTTCCACGCCCAAAATCGAAGGCAAGTTTTCGCTGCGCGCCAGCGCCACAGGCGAGATTGCGATGACGGACGTCGCCATTCCGGCAGACCGGATGCTGCCGCAGGCGCGTGGCCTCAAGGCGCCGTTCGACTGTCTCAATCATGCGCGTTATGGCATCGCCTGGGGTGCGATGGGCGCGGCCGAATTCTGCTGGCACGCCGCGCGCGCCTATGGCCTGGAGCGACAGCAGTTCGGCCGCCCGCTGGCCGCCAACCAGCTCTACCAGAAGAAACTGGCCGACATGCAGACCGAGATCACGCTGGGTCTTGTCGCCTGTCTGCAGGCGGGCCGGCTGATGGAAGAAGGCAGGCTGGCGTCTGAAGCCATCAGCCTTCTCAAGCGCAACAATGCCGGCAAGGCGCTGGAGATCGCCCGCACCGCCCGCGACATGCATGGCGGCAATGGCATCGCCGATGACTATCATGTGGTGCGCCACATGCTGAATTTGGAAGCCGTCAACACTTATGAAGGCACCCACGACATCCATGCCCTGGTGCTGGGCCGGGCGCAGACCGGCCACTCTGCCTTTTGAGAAAGTCCGCCTTTTAAAACGCCGTCTTTGCAGGCATAAACGGCCCGTCTTCAACTGCCCGCCAAGAGGCTTGTTCATGAGTCTGGCTTCTCCTCGCGTCGTCAACATCAAGGACCTGCGCCGGCTGGCGCGCGCCCGGCTGCCCGATGCGGTGTTCGATTATCTGGATGGCGCGGCCGATGACGAAGTGACATTGAAAGACAGCGAAGAGGCCTTCAAGGAAGTCCTGTTCAAGCCGCGCTTTGCGGTGGCGACGCCGGCCTGTGATCTCGGCGTGACGGTCTTGGGCCACAAGCTGGATGTGCCGTTCATGCTGGGCCCGATTGGCTATTCGCGGCTGATGCATCCGCGCGGCGAACTGGCGGCCTCCGCCGCGGCGGGACGTCATGGCACGGCCTATATCCTCTCCACCATGTCGGGCCACAGAATCGAAGATGTGAAGGCCCAATCAAAAGGCCCCACCTTCTATCAGCTCTATCTCGCGGGTGGACGCGGCGCTGCCGAGGGCGCCATCGCTCGCGCCAAGGCGGCCGGTTACAAGGCCCTGTTCGTCACCATCGACACGCCGGTGGCGGGTAATCGCGAGCGCGATGTCAGGAACGGCATGAAGGAGCTGATGGGTGCCAATCCCTTCAAGAAGCTGCCTTATGTCCCCAATATTCTGATGCATCCGCGCTGGCTGGCGGCCTTCATCGCCGACGGCATGACCAGGCCCTTTCCCAATATCGTCGTGCCGGGCTCGGGCCCGCTCGCGGCCATCGATGTGGCGGCGGCGCTGGAATCGGCGCAAGTGTCCTGGACCGATCTCAAATGGATCCGCGAAGCCTGGGATGGCCCGATCGTGATGAAAGGCGTGATGACGGTGGACGACGCCAAGCGCTCGGTCGATCACGGCGCGGAGGGCATCGTTGTCTCTACGCACGCGGGTCGCCAGCTGGATGGCTGCGCCGCCAGCCTGCGCGTGCTGCCGGGAATCCTGGAAGCCGTGGGCGACAGGACCGAGGTGATCTTCGACGGCGGCATCCGCCGCGGCGCCGATGTGGTGCGCGCGATGGCGATGGGCGCGAAAGCGGTTCTGTTGGGACGCGGCTATGCCTATGGCATGGCGGCGGCGGGCGATGCCGGCATCGAGCGTGCCATCGAAATCTTCAAGGCCGACATCGTGCGCACCCTGAAGCTGCTGGGATGCACCAGCATGTCGCAGTTGGATTCCAGCTATATCGCGATGCGCCCCGAATTCAGGGTCGACTAGATTTTAAACCGGCAGATCCAGCCCATATCGTCGCAGAAGTACATGGTGTCGCCCACCGGCTTGGCGCCATGGATCACCGGCGAGTCATCCGGCAGCTGGATCTTCTCGAAGATATTCCCCGTCGCCACATCGTGATGGAAGAAGGCGTTGAGGTTGGAGTCCGATGACCAGATGGTCTTCTTGTCCTTGCCCCAACCCATGCCATGGGTGCGGTTGCCTGGCACCGGCCAGGTGGTCTTCACCTTCCAGCTCTTCTTGTTGATCCAGAAAATCTGCCGCGCCGGCGGGCAGGCATAGATCAGATAATCGCCGTCCACCAGGATGGCATGGGCGCCGGTGCCGCCCGAGCCTTCCTCGGCATTCAGCGGCAATTGCCCTGGCGGCAGGCCCTTGCCGGTATTGTTGCCGACATTGCCGCTCATCGCCGGGCCGATGCCACGTGGCTTGTCGGGCCAGGCAGGCTTGAGCGGGCTGGAACGGGCCTTGGGATCGTCCTCGCATTCATAGATGCGGCCGGCGCCGGGCGTCACATATTTGGCGATGGTCTTGCCGTTCAGGTCGCAATGCACGATCAGCGAATTGTGAGTCGAAGTGATCCACATCGTGTCGCCATCCTGTACCAGGCCGCTCGGCCCCACCACATCGGCCTGGAATTCCTTGACCGTCGAGCCGTCTTTGAGGTTGAACAGGGTGATCCAGTGATCGGCGCCCTGATCCACCACCCACATCTGGCCGGGATTGTCGGTCAACGCCAGGCCGTTGGGCTGGCCGTGTTTGGTCTTGTAGAGGATTTCGATCTTGTTCGCGGGCCGCGACTTGATCGAAGCATATCCCGGCAGACAGGCGGGACGCGCAGGCTGTGCCAAAGCGGGCAGGGCGGCAGCCGGAGCCGTCGCGGCTGCCGTGAGAAAATCTCTGCGCTTCATGTTCAGGCCATCTCGATCTTGAAGATCCAGCCATGGGTCGGGCTGCTATAGTTCGGCCAGCCCGGATGGATGCCGGCATCGCAACTGACCAAGCTGCCGTTGTGGAATTCCAGCCCATGTGGATCGCTGGAGCCGGGCGCGAAATCATAGGTCGCCAGCACCTCGCCGGAATTGCCGTCATATTTGACCAGGCCCGGCTTTCCTTCGTTGTAGTTCTTGGAGTCGTTGCCGGTGACTTGCCAGATATTGCCGTCGGCATCGAAGGTCATGTCGTGCCAGCGCGGCTTTTCCGGCGTGACATAGATCGGGATCGCCACTTCCGGCGCCCAGCTCTTGGGATCGACGCGCAGCAAGAGGCGCGGTCGGTTGGCCACGATCCACAACTTGCCGTTATGCCACTGCGCGCCATGGCTGCCGCCGCCGTCATGGCCAGGCAGGCCCAACGGAATCTGGCGGTGGCTGATCTCTTTCGAATTCATGTCCACCTGGAACACGCCTTCGGGTGCCTGGTTGGCCATCATCCACACACAGCCATCGCCATAGGCCATGCCCGAGGTGTTGCGCGAATTGGTCGTCAGCGTCTTGAGCAGCTTGCCGTTCCAGTCCACCAGCCAGGCAGCTTCGTGCAGATCGGTGGGCTCGGGCAGGTGATAGTCTTGTGTGGCATGTGGGCCGGAGACTTTCTGCTGGCCCAGCCACAATCCTTCCGGCGCCACCGCCAGCGCATTGACGAAGCCGGGTGGAGACCGGAAAAGCTTGGTGGTCTTGACCATGCCGTGCGCAATCTTGGATTTTTGTGGGGCGGCTGCCTTGGACTTGGCGGACATCACCACCGACTGCGCCTGGGCGCCGGTGGTGGCAAGTGCCGCAGCCATGGTGCCTGTCAAAAATTCGCGTTTGCTGAGCATGATGTCTCTCCCCGGATATGCGCCTGAGCGCCTTTTTCTGGGCGGGGATGCTGGTCCAAAAAGCCCCGACTGCAAAGGGGCTAAACGTGCTGCAACCGCGAATGAGACGGCGCCTCGTCTGAACTTGGCGCGTTCGCCGCTCAAATCGGTCCACCGGACCGATTTGTCCGCGCCGCTACGCTGCCGCCAGGCGCTGCCGGTCGCGTCTCACCTACCAGCCGTTGTCGCCGAAATGCGCCTGATAAAGCGGCCCGGCTTCGGTCTTGATCTCTGCACCCAGCCTCAGGCCCAAGGCGCGGGCAGCGGCGACGCCATCCCCATCCAGCGCGACAGTTTCGCGACGCCGCCAGCAATGTTTGCCGTCCGGGGTCAGGACTTCTCCCAGGAACGTGAGTTTGCCGTCGCGGATCGCGGCCCGGGCGGCGATGGGGGTGCGGCAGGAGCCGTCCAGCGCTTCCAGAAAGCTGCGTTCGGCTGTGGTGGTAATGGCGTGTTCGAGAATGTTGAGTGGACGAAGCAGCGCCAGGGTCCTTTCGTCACCGGCGCGGCAGGTGATGGCGAGTGCACCCTGTCCCGGCGCCGGCGGCATTTGATCGCTGTCCACCAGCGAGGCGGCGTGTTTTTCTAGCCCCAGCCGTTTCAATCCGGCCAACGCCAGATAAGTGGCGTCAAAGGCGCCGCTTTCGATCTTGGCCAGTCGTGTTTCCACCCGGCCGCGCAGCATCTCCACTTTCAGGTCGGGGCGCAGGTGCAGCGTCTGGGCCTGGCGGCGCAGGCTCGCGGTGCCAACCGTTGCGCCCCTGGGCAATTCCATCAGCGATTTGGCGCGCGTGGCGATGAAGGCGTCACGCTGGTCTTCGCGCGCGGGTACTGATGCCAGCACAATGCCAGCCGGCATGCGCGTGGGCAGGTCCTTCATGGAATGGATGGCGGCATCGATACGGCCGTCCAGCAACGCCTCGTCCAGTTCTTTCGTGAACAGACCTTTGCCGCCGGCGTCCTGTAAACGCCCCTGGATGCGGTCGCCGCTGGTCATGAAGGTTTCGATCGGGAACGCCGATACGTCGCCACCGGTGTGCGCGGCCAGTTGGCCCGCCACCTGATGCGATTGCGCCAGCGCCAGGGGCGAGCCGCGCGAACCCAGACGCAGGCTCATTTCCACTCCGCAATCGGCGGCATGGAGGACAGGATGCTTTCCACATTGCCGCCGGTCCTGAGGCCGAAATGGGTGCCGCGGTCGTAAAGCAGGTTGAACTCGACATAACGGCCGCGCCACTTGGCCTGTTCGTGGCGCTCTTCCTCGGTCCAGTTCTCGTCCATGCGGCGGCGGATGATTTTGGGCTGGATGTCCAGGAAGGCTTCGCCGACGGCCTTGGTGAAGGTGAAATCACGCTCCCAGTCGCCGCTGTCATGATGGTCGAAGAAGATGCCGCCCACGCCGCGCGGTTCGCGGCGGTGCGGCAGCCAGAAATAGGTATCGGCCCATTGCTTGTATTTGGGGAACCAGTCCTTGTTGAAGCCGTCGCAGGCCTGTTTCAGCCGGGCGTGAAAGTCCACCGTGTCGGGATGGCGCGGTGTGCGCGACAGGTCGAGGGTCGGATTGAGATCGGCGCCGCCGCCGAACCAGCTTTCGGTAGTTACGATCATGCGGGTGTTCATATGCACTGCCGGCACGCGCGGGTTCCTCATGTGCGCGATCAGGCTGATGCCGCTGGCCCAGAAGCGTGGATCGTCGCCTGCGCCTTTCACCTGCTTGGCGAACTCCTGCGAAAAGGCGCCAAAGACGGTGGAGGTGTGCACGCCCACCTTCTCGAACAGCCGGCCGCGCATCATCCCCATCACGCCGCCGCCTTCGTCCTCGCCGCGCGACCAGGGCGTCTTCTCGAAACGGCCGGGCTCTCCCGGATAAAGCCGCGCCGGTGCTTCATTCTCCAGCGTCTCGAACGTCGCCATGATGCGATCGCGCAGCTCTTCGAACCAGGCGCGCGCCAGCGCTTTGCGATTTTCAAGATCGGCCATGGGCCGGGCTTTTAAACGTTCTGAAGGCCGCGTGCCATTGTCTTTGAAGTCGCGCCCGGCCATCATTGCGCCTCGAAAAGCTGCGTCAGACGGCGTTCAGGGGAAAGATCATGCGCAAGGGCGTAACCGCATTTCTGGCGCTGGGGCTTTGCTGTGGTGTGGCACACGCCGCGGACCGCCCCGGCCAGTCCTTTCTGCTGAAGCCTTCCGACCTGCCGCCGCCACATGCTACGCCCGCCGTCGCCAACAATAACAGCGTGATCCCGCGGCCGGCCGGGGTGATGCCGCAAGCGCCCAAGGGCTTCACGGTCGGGGTCTTCGCCGATCATCTGGCCAACGCGCGCGGCCTTCTGGTTGCGCCCAACGGCGATGTCTTCCTGAGCGAGCGCAATGCCGGCAAGATCACTGTTCTGCGCGACAGCAAGGGGACGGGGCAGGCCGACCAGCGCTTCACCTTCGTCAGCGGCCTGACCAAGCCGCAGGGCATGGCGCTGCGTGACGGCTATTTCTATTTCAGCGACCAGATGGCGGTTTGGCGCGTGCCCTACAAGCCCGGCCAGACCGTGGCAGGAAAGCCGGAACGCATCACTATCGCGCCCGACCTGCGTAACTCCGGCATGCATGCCACCCGCAATCTGGCGATCGCGCCGGACGGGACGGTCTTTGTGGAGATGGGCAGCCATGACAATGTCTCGGAATATCAGCCCGGCGCCAAGGTGTTCAGAGTCGATGCCAAGGGCAATCTGGTGGAATATGCCAGCGGCATCCGCAATCCTGTCGGCATCGCTTTCTATCCGGGCACCAGCGACCTGTTTGTCGCCGTCAATGAACGCGATGGTCTGGGCGACAACCTGCCGCCGGACTATTTCACTTATGTGAAACCGGGCGGTTTTTACGGCTATCCCTACAGTTACACCGGCAAGTTTCCCGATCCCGATCTGGGCGCCAAGCGAACAGATCTGATCGCCAAGGCGATCACACCGGATGTCCTGTTCCCGGCGCATAGCGCGCCCACGGGACTGGTCTTCTACACCGCGGACAGTTTCCCCGCCGAATACAAGGGCGATGCCTTTGTCTCGCTGCATGGTTCCTGGAACACGGCGGAGCCGCATGGCTACAAGGTGGTGCGCATACCGATGCAGAACGGGCGGCCGAAAGGCGGCTACCAGAATTTCCTCACCGGTTTCTGGGACGGCAAGAGCAAGAACCCGCCCGCGGCCTGGGGACGCCCCGTGGGACTTGCGGTCGCCAAGGATGGCAGTCTGCTGGTCGCCGACGATGTTGGCCAGACGGTGTGGAAAGTCGCTTATGTTGGGAAGAAATAGGGTATGGGGAAGAAATGATGCAGCATCCTGATCGGCGCGCCGTGATCGGCTCGGGCCTTGCGCTGGCGGCGACACCGGCGCTGGCCAAGGATCCGCGCGTGACGTTCGCCATACCGGACGGCGCCACCGACTGTCATCACCACATTTACGATCCGCGCTTTCCTTACAATCCCAATGCGGTGCTCAAGCCACCTTATGCCACAGTCACCGATTATCGCGCGCTGCAGAAGAAACTTGGCACCAGCCGCAATGTGATGGTGCAGCCGTCCACCTATGGCACCGACAATAGCTGCATGCTCGATGTGCTAGCGCAACTGGGCGAGAACTGCCGCGCCGTCTGCGTCGTCAATTCCAAAGTCACGGACGAGGAGCTGAAAAAGTTCAATGCAGCGGGCGTGCGCGGGGTACGGATTCAGTTCGGCCTTGGCAATCCGGTGGGCGCCGATGAAGTGATGCCCCTGGCCACGCGCATCGCTGCCATGGGCTGGCACATCCAGTGCAACATGGCGCCGGACCAGTTGGTGCAGATGACACCCTTGCTGCTCAGCCTGCCGGTGCCGGTGATCATCGATCATCTGGGCCGGGCGGTAGACGACAAAGGCCCGCAATTTGTTGCCGTGCGCAAGCTGCTGGACTCCGGTCATGGCTGGGTCAAGCTGTCGGGCGCCTATCTCTATGGCGGCGGCACGCCACCGCATTACGAAGGCGCAAGCCTCGCTGCGAAGGGCTATCTGAAAGCGGCCCCCGAGCGCTGCGTGTGGGGCAGCGACTGGCCGCATCCAGACGCCACCAAGAAGCTCAATCCGGTGGCGATGCCCGACGATGTGGTGCTGCTTAATCTTCTGGCCGAGTGGGCGCCGGACGCGAAATTGCGCCACCGCATCCTGGTGGAGAATCCGGAAAAGTTTTACGGTTTCAATCCGGCCAACCGGCCCAAGCCGAACTGACGCGGCGAGCAGGCGGAACAATTCCGGGTTGCCCGCACTTACAGCGATGGGGCCGCGCAACAGGCAGGGTGTTCATGCGTAAACTTTTTCTGGGCGTGGCCAGCGCCGTCGTTCTGGCATGTGCCGTTATCCCGGCGGCCGAAGCGCAACTTTATATCTGGGGTGGCCGGCATTACTGCTGGTATGATGGCGGTTGGCACGGTCCGGGCTGGTACTGGTGCGGCTATGGCTGGCGCCGCGGCTTCGGCTGGGGCGGCGGCATCGGCTTTCATGGCTGGGGCGGTGGCCACGGCTTCCATGGCGGTGGTTTTCATGGCGGCGGCGGTTTCCATGGTGGCGGTGGCTTCCATGGTGGTGGTCATGGCGGCGGAGGCTTCCATGGCGGCGGTCACGGCGGTGGTGGTCACGGCGGTGGCCATGGCGGCGGTGGCGATCATCACCACTAGGTGTTGAGCATTGCCTCGTAAGCGGCTTCGATATTCCTGCGGAAGCGTTCGCTGTCATAGAGCGGGGCGGTCAGGCGATTCCGCGCCAGTTTCTCGCGCGTGGCTCTGAGCAGCGCCGGGTCGCGGGCCAGCTCCAATGCCAGCGTCTCATAGTCCTGCGGCCGCGTGCTCACCAGTTCCGGCAGATCGATGGCCTTCAGCAGGCTCGCGGCGACACGGCCGGGAAAGGCCTTGCCATAACAGGTGACGACCGGCAGGCCCGCCCATAGCGCGTCGCTGCAGCTGGTGTGGGCGTTGTAGGGCAGGGTGTCCAGGAACAGGTCGGCCAGCTGATGGCGGGCCAGATGCAGATCGGGCGCCAGCCTGGGGGCGAAGACCAGCCTTGCCGGATCGATACCGCGCCCCAGGGCTTCCTTGCGCAGGTTGGGCGCATGCGGGCCGTCCAGCAGCCACAGCACACTGCCTTCGATCCGACCGAGCAGCCGCATCCAGATGTCGAAGACGGGCGCGGTGAATTTCCAGCTGGCATTGAAACAGCAGAAGACAAAGTCGTCCTGCGGCAATCCGGCTTGTGCGCGCGAAGGTGCCGGCCGCAGAATGCGTGTGGCGTCATTGGCCTGGTAGCAGTCGGGCAGATGCATGATCTTTTCGCGAAAGAAAGGCTGCTGGTCGATCGGCAGAACGGTCGGATCGGCCAGCACATAATCGATGAAATCCGCGCCGATGGTGCCGGGATAGACCAGATAGTTCACCTGCACCGGCGCCGGCCGGAAGGCGAAGATGCCGGTGCGCGCGCCCGCGGTGTGGCCGTTCAGGTCCACCGCGATATCGGTCTCGCGCGTCTTGAGCAGGGTGGCGACTTCGGTGTCGCTCTTGCCGCGCATATCCTCGAAATGGTCGAAGGCCTGTTTCAAGCGCGCCCGCATGGCGCTGCCATCGTCGGGCCCGAAGGCGATGCCGCTGACCTCGAAGCGGCCGCGGTCGTGACGTTCGAACAGCTCCGCCAGAAGCTGGGCAGTCGGATGCTGATGAAAATCGGCGGAGAGATAGGCCAGCCGAATACGGTCATGGCGGTAGCGCACGCGGGCTGCAGGCATCGCGCGCGGCGGCACGGTGCGGCGGACGTAATTCTCCGCGCAACGGCGCTGAAGGCTCGCATCGTCGCTATAGCCCAACAGAACAAAGGGCTGGATGACGGCGGGACCATTGGCGGCATTATCCAGCACGCGTGAACGCAACGTCTCCATCCGCGGCCAGTCGCACAGGCCCTGCGCCATTTGCGCCGCGCCGGTCAGGGCATGTTGATGCGCCGGATTGGCGGCAAGCGCCTGCTCATAATGGGCCAGCGCCTCATCCAACCGTTTCAGGTCGCGCAGGATGTTGGCCTTGACGTAGAGCGCTTCGGCCGACTGGGGCGCGGCCTTGAGCGCGCGATCGGATGCGGCCAGCGCCTCGTCCAGCCGTCCCTGATCCCACAGCACGATGGCGACGTTGGTGAGCGCATTGATGTGGCTGGGCGAGAGCGTGGCGGCCCGGGAGAAGCTGGCCAGCGCCTCATCCAGCCGTTGCAGGTTGCGCAGGGCGGTGCCGCGATTGTTCCAGCCACTCACGAAATCGGGGCGCAAGCGCACGACCCGGTCGTAATTTCCGAGCGCCTCTTCGGGCCGCCTCAGTTCCAAAAGCACATTGGCGCGGTTGAACAGCGCCTCGAACAGGTCGGGCCGAGCCAGCAATGCCTTGTCAAAGCTTGCCAGCGCTTCCTCGCGCCGGTTCTGCGCCGCCAGCACATTGCCCAGGTTGACCAGCACCTCCGGCACGGTCGCCTGCTCCAGGACCTGGCGGTAAAGCCGCTCGGCCTCCGCCAGATTGCCGGCCTGCTGCGCCGCGCGCGCCTGGTTATAGACAGACTGCAGGTCCATCAGCGGCTAGTGTCCCGAATCCGAAATTCGCATGTCATCTATATCAGTCTCCGGGCGAATTTCGGATTCGCGGGACACCAGGATTTATTGATTCTAGTGTCGCTCCGGTTTCGAAGATCGCTCGGAGCCGGATATCGATGATGTGGCGAGCTTCGAAACTGCGGCACTCGTTACCCGCTTCACATAAAAACGCAGGAACGCATCATCGTCGGAATGCAGGCAGACATGGGCATTGGGTGTGCCCGGTGTTTCCTTTGTGTTGCCGGCATCATCCACATCGATGTGCATCGGCGTCGTGGGACACAGAGACGGGTCCAGCATCGAGGCCAAGGTCATGGGATCGTACAATGTGGGCGTGGACGCGCGTGTGGCGGCGCTCCATTCGTAATAAAGCCCGGCCAGGATGTTGGTCATCATGCTGCCATGCGCGAAAATTGCTGTGCGCGCCACCTCATGCAGCTTGAGATTGGCGGTGGAATCCAGCGGCATGACATAAAGCGGTACGCCCGATTGGAACAGCTTCTTGGCCGAGGCGATGTCGTTCTTGATGTTCCATTCCGGATGCGGCGCGATCGGCGGCGCCACGCCGTACGGATCCTCCAAAGTGCGGATGGAGCCGCCCATGATCACGACCCGCTTGAGCAGTTTAAATCCGGCCGGGTCGTGATCGATCATGGCGCCGACATTGGCCAGGGGCCCGATCGCGACCAGCGTGATCTGGCCGGGATATTTGCGCGCCTGGCCCAGCACGAAGTCCACCGAACCCGGATGGCTGGTGCGCGCAAACGAACCGCCCTCGGCATAACGGCGCTGGGTGAAGGCGTTGCGGTTCACGTCAACCGGCGTACCCATCGCCACGGGAATGTCGCTGTGTCCCGTCTCGCCCAGCATGTGGTCGAACATTTTCGCGCGGGTCTCGGTATCGCCAAAGGCGGCCGAGAAGCCCAGCACATCAAGTTCCGGGCTGGACAGCGCCAGCGCCACGGCGAAAGCATCGTCGATGTCATCGCCGATGTCGCTGTCGATGATGATCTTTTCTCGCGCGGGTTGGGCCTCAGCGATACCGCTCGCGATTAAAAAAGCGGCAATCACCATGCCGATCGTTCTGCGCATATCTCCCCCTGACATGTTTATTTCGGCCATGATGGCGGCTTTTCAACGCAAAGGTCAAAGGCCATTGACCGCATGTATGAAAAGGGGGTCACATTTGGCGTTCACCATTGCCTTTTCCAGCGGAGGAGATTTCATCATGCCCAGCATCACCACCAAGGACGGCACGGAAATCTTTTACAAGGATTGGGGTTCGGGCCAGCCCATCGTTTTCAGTCATGGCTGGCCGTTGTCCTCCGACGACTGGGACCCGCAAATGCTGTTTTTCCTGGGCAAGGGCTTTCGCGTCATTGCCCATGACCGGCGTGGCCATGGCCGCTCCACCCAGACCGGCGACGGCCATGACATGGATCACTATGCCGATGATCTGGCGGCAGTCACGGCGCATCTGGACTTGAAAGACGCCATTCATGTCGGTCATTCCACCGGCGGCGGCGAAGTCGTGCATTACATCGCCCGCCATGGCGACAGCCGGGTGGCAAAAGCGGCGATCATCAGCGCCGTGCCGCCGCTGATGCTGAAGACCGCGGCCAATCCCAACGGATTGCCCAAGGAAGTATTCGACGGCTTGCAGGCGCAGCTCGCCGCCAACCGGTCGCAATTCTACTACGACCTGCCGGCCGGGCCTTTCTATGGCTTCAACCGGCCGGGCGTGAAAACCCTGGAACCCAACATCTGGAACTGGTGGCGCCAGGGCATGATGGGCGGCGCCAAGGCCCATTATGACGGCATCGTGGCTTTCTCCCAGACCGACTTCACGGAAGACCTCAAGAAGATCATGGTGCCGGTTCTGGTGATGCATAGCGAGGATGATCAGATCGTGCCCTATGTCGCCGCCGGGCCGCTGTCTGCCAAGCTGTTGAAAAATGCCACCCTCAAAACCTATAAGGATTTTCCCCACGGCATGATCACCACGCAGGCGGAGACGATCAACGCCGACCTGCTGGCTTTCATCAAAGGATAGAATGCGTCTGATTTTTGCGGTTCTGGTTTTTCTGCTGTCGGCTCCTGTTGCGGGGTCGGCGGCAGAGGACCCTTTGAGCCCATCGGCCAATGCCGCATACCTTTCGGCCAATGCGGCAAAGCCTGGCACCGTCACCCGGCCCAGCGGGTTGCAATACCGGGTCTTGCGCAGCGGCACGGGCAACAGGCCGAGCGGCAACGATCTGCTGCGTGTTTCCTATACGGTGCGCATGATCAACGGCGCGGTGGTTGATTCCACCAACCCGGCGCTGCCCCAGACCATCTCCCAGACGACCGTCGGCATGGCGGGCCTGGCCGAAGCCCTGTCGCTGATGCATGTGGGCGATCGCTGGCAGCTTGCGCTGCCCGCCAACCTGGCGCTGGGAGCAAAAGGTGCGGCCAATAACGCGGTGCCGCCCAACCAGACCTTGCTGTTCGACCTGACGCTGATATCGGCATCGCCGCCGGCGCCGGGACAGACGGCGACCGACAATCCTTTTTCGGTGTGGGGCAATGGCCGCGAGAATGGCGCGTCCTTCACCATCCATCCTTAAGGTTCAAGGTGCGGGCTTCAGCCGATAATGATTGACGCCCCAGGATAAGCCGTCATTGAAGCCGAAGCTTTCCGCGGTGGCGAGGAAGAACATGCGCCAGCGCCTGCGCCACACGCCAGCCTCGGCGCCATAGACGCGGGCGAGAATGGGATCGATCCTCGCGCGGTTGGCGTCGAACAACTCCAGCCATTGAAGCGCCGTACGCTGGTAATGGCTGCCGCTCCAGCGCCATTCCTCCTCCACCGTGAACAGGTCGGGGAACTGCCGGATCAGACCCACGGTCGGCATGATGCCGCCGGTGAAGAAATGCTGGGCCATCCAATCCTCGGGATCGCGCCAGTCGTAGCGCGCCGGGCGGTGGCGATGGGTGAAGATATGGATGAACAGCTTGCCATCCGGCTTCAGCCAGGTGCGCACGCGTGACAGCAGGGCCTGCCAATTGGCCATATGCTCGAACATCTCCACCGAGACGACGCGGTCGAACGCCTTGTCCGTGGCGAAGTCGTTCATGTCGCGGGTGATGACGGTGAGGTTGGTCAGGCCGCGCTCCCGCGCCTGGGCTTCGATATAGGCGCGCTGGGGCGCGGAGTTGGAAACAGACGTGATGCGGCTTCCTCGAAACTTCTCCGCCATGTAGAGCGACAACGAACCCCAGCCGCAGCCCAGCTCCAGAATCTCCTGCCCGTCGGCCAGGTCCGCATGGGCCACGGTTTGCGCCAGCGCGACGGTTTCGGCCTCGCCCAGGCTCTCCTTGCCGGTGGGATAAAGACAGCTGGAATATTTGCGATGCGGTCCCAGGAACAGGGCGAAGAATTCCGGCGGCAGTTCATAATGCTGGCGGTTGGCGGCGTCGGCATGTTCGGCGATCGCATGCCCGGCCATGGCGCGGGCAAAGGCCGCATCGGTGCCGGGCGGGGTGACGCAGGCGTCGTTGGCGGCAATCACCCGTCGCATCCCGGCCCGGATCACGAAATCGGGCAGGGGCGTCCGTTCGGCAAGATTGGCGGCGGCGGTGGCGAAGCTCATGTCCGGAAAAGACCCCTTTTGCCCCATTACGCAAAGGGCCAGGGAGTGGATCAAGAGCTAAACGCCATAATCGACCATCTTCTTTTCGATGTCGGAATAGGACGGGCGCTGCGCTGCCACCGCCGGAATCTGGGCGCAGAAGCGGTCATTTTCCTGAAGCTGCTTCCATAGCATGTCGCAGCGAAACAGGCTCGAGGCGATCTCGCGCGCCGGCGAGGGAATGTTCTTGACGCGGTCCTGCATCTCGGCGGAGCGGAAGAATATCTCCATCAGCCTGGACGCATAGAGCCGACCCACCAGATAGGCTGACGCGGTCTGGGCATTGACGACGCGATAGGCGTCCTTGACGGGTGAGCGGGCGATGGGGATGGCGGCATTGTGGGCCAGCAGGAAGACATCCCAGAATCCGGGCTGGCTGGTGGCGGCGGCGATGCTGGCCAGGAAATCGCCGCGGATGGTGACATCGTCTTCCAGCACCAAAAGGAAAGGCTTGTCCTCCGCAAACAGGAAATCGGCGATTGCCTTGCCATGACTGAAGGCGCACCCGCGGGCAGGCGCCTCGGGCATGTGGCGGGCGGTAAAGAAGCTGTAATGGCTTTCGTCCCAGCCCAGCGCCGCCATTTCCTTGCGGCACTCCTCCTTGCGGTCCAGCCGATGCGCCAGATTGATGATTTTGACGCTGACCTGGTCTTTCAAATCCCGCTCCCTGAGCTCTTGCCCGCGTTCTTGCGGGCCCTAAACTCCCCCGGGATGTCCAGATAACCGCGGGGCAACATGCGGACACTAACCTTTCTTCTTCTGCTTATCACCGGTCTGGCGCTGGCTGTGCCGGGTGCCTATCTGGCGATGCTGGGGGGCTCGCTCTATTACGCCGTCGCGGGTGTGCTGATCCTGGTCTCTGCCCTTCTGGTGTGGCGGGGTTCGGCGATGGGCATCGGCCTGTTCTGGCTGGTCTGGCTTGGCACCCTGGTCTGGTCGCTGTGGGAAGTTGGGCTGGATGGCTGGGCGCTGATGCCCCGGCTGGTGTTTCTGTCGGTTGGTGCGCTGTGGCTGCTCTGGCTGGCGCCGTCGCGTCTTTCCCCCGGCGTACGCCTGATCGGCACCGTGGTCCTGCTGGCGGGGGTTGCGGGCGTGCTGGATTATTCCTTCTTCACCGAGGCAGCGTCGGACATGGTGGCCGGACCGATCCCTTCTGCCGTTCATCCGGATGCGAATGGCGAATGGACCCATTATGGCAATTCGCTGCACGCCACGCGCTATTCCGATCTGGCCCAGATTACCCCTGCCAATGCCGCCAATCTGGAGCAAGCCTGGGTCTATCATGCGGGGCTGCAGTCGCCCGATGCGCATTCCGCGCATCTGTATGAGACCACACCATTGATGGTGGATGGGCTGCTCTATGGCTGCACCGGCCACAGCGCGGTGTTCGCGCTCGATCCGGTGACCGGCAAACAGGTCTGGCGGCATGAAACCGGGATCGATATTTCCGCTGGCGGCCGTGGCCTTTGCCGGGGCGTGACCTTCTTCCGTGCGCCGGCGGGCACAGGCGAATGCGCCACCCGCATCCTGGTCGGCACGGTCGACAATCACCTGATCGCGCTGGATGCCAAAACCGGCGGGGCCTGCCACGGTTTCGGCAGGGACGGATCGGTGGACCTGTCGGAACATGAAGGGTTGGACAAATTTCCCCGCGGCTGGATCAACCCGACCTCGCCGCCCACCATCGTGCATGGCACCGCGGTGATCGGCTCCTACATCATCGACGATCAGTCAACTTTTGTGCCGCCCGGCGTGGTGCGCGGCTACGATCCGGTCACTGGGGCGTTGAAATGGGTGTTCGATCCCGGCCGCCCCAACGATCACGCGCCCTTGCAGTCCGGCCAGGTCTATACGCCATCCACGCCCAATGCCTGGCCGGCCTATAGCGGCGATGAGGAATTGGGTCTGGTCTACCTGCCCACCGGAATGGGCAGCCCGGATTTCTATGGCGTCAACCGGACGCCGGAGACTGATCGCTTCTCCAGCGCCGTGGTGGCGCTGGACGCCGACACCGGCGAAGTGCGCTGGGTCTATCAGATGATCCATCACGACCTGTGGGACTATGACAATGCCGCCCAGCCGGTGCTGGTCGATTTCCCCACCGCCAATGGCAAGGTGCCGGCGTTGATCGAGGCCACCAAGACCGGGCAGATCTTTGTGCTCGATCGCCGTACCGGAAAGCCTTTGACTCAGGTTGAAGAGCGGCCGGTGCCGTCCTCGACCATTCCCGGTGAGCGCTGGGCCCATACCGAGCCTTTCTCTACCGCGTGGCCCAATTTCGCCGGGCCTAACCTGACCGAAGCCGACATGTGGGGCATCACGCCCTTCGACCAGCTTTATTGTCGCATCCAGTTTCGTGAGGCGGATTATCGCGGCTATTACACCCCGCCGCGCCTGGGCCCCTCGATCCGTTCGCCGGGCGAGCTGGGCGGTATCGACTGGGGCAGTGTATCGGTGGACGAGGGGCGCGGCATCCTGGTGGTCAATTCCAACCTGATGGCCGATCACGACCGTTTCATCCCGCGCGCACAGGCCGATGCGGAAGGGCTTTACATCAATGGCGATCCGCGCCGCAGGAAGACCGGGCCCGGCGCTGCCATGGCGGGAACGCCCTATGGCGTGCACTGGACTGGCTTTCTCACGCCGCTTGGCATTCCCTGCCAGCGGCCACCCTACGGCTATCTCACCGCCGTCGATCTCAAAACGCAGAAGGTGCTGTGGCAGCACGTGTTCGGCGATGCTTCCAACAGCGGGCCGTTCGGTGTCGCGCTGGGACTGCCGCTGCCTTTGGGCGCGCCAAATATCGGCGGCTCCATTGTCACCCGTGGCGGCGTGATCTTCATCGGCGCCTCGCAGGACAAACACTTCCGCGCCGTGGATGAAGCGAGCGGCACGGTTCTCTGGCAGGTGACGCTGCCGGCCGGCGGCCATGCCACGCCCATGACCTATATGGGACGCGACGGAAAACAATATGTGCTGATCGCGGCGGGCGGCCAGCCCGCCTTCGGCACTGGCAGGGGTGACAGTTTCATCGCCTACCGGCTGAAAGGAAGCACAAGGTGAAGAAGTCGGCGCGATCCGCATGAACCCGCAAGCCCTCATGGCCCAGGCGCTCGATCGCCATGGCCGTGGCGATCCGGCTGGCGCCGAACAGCTTTACCGGCAGGTGTTGCGGCTGGCGCCGGGCCATCGCGACGCGACCCATATGCTGGCGGTGGCCTGTGCCCAGCAGGGCCGCCGTGGAGAGGCCGGTGCGCTGTTTGAACAGGTGATGGCGGCCAATCCGCACGATCCCCTGGCATTGACCAACTACGCCAATGTGCTGCGCGAGATGGGCAGGCATGAGATGGCGCTGGATATGCTGGACCGGGCGCTGGCGATCGACCCGCGCGATCCCGAACGCTGGAACAGTCGTGCCATGCTGCTGCAGTCGCTGAGCCGTTTCGAGGACGCCTTCGATAGTGTGAACCAGGCTCTGGTCCTGCGGCCCGGCCATGCGGGCGCAGTGCGCAATCGCGCCGATATTCTGCAAAGCCTTGGCTGCTACGCCGAGGCGCTGGCGGCCTATGACCGGATGCTGCAGGCCGCGCCCCATGATGCCGGTCTGTGGAGCAATCGCGGTCTCAGCCTGCGCAACCTCGGACAGCTGGAGGCGTCTTCGCAGTCCTTTGAACGGGCGATGGCGCTAAATCCACAGATAAAGGCGCCGTTGTTCCATGTCGGGCTCAATCATTTGCTGGCAGGCGACTTCGCGCGCGGGCTGCCGCTTTATGAATTGCGCAAGGACATGCCCCAGCCGGTTGAGGCTCGCACCTATTCCCAGCCGCTCTGGACTGGAAGGGAAGACATCGCGGGCAGGCATCTGTTTGTCTATATCGAGCAGGGGCTGGGGGACACCATCCAGTTCTTTCGCTTTATCCGGAAGGTCGTGGAACGCGGTGCGACCGTGACGCTGTCGGTCTATGGGCCGATGATGCGTCTGCTGAAAAACGCCGATCCGGCTTGCGCACTGATCGGCTGGGGCGAGGTGCCCGACCGGTTCGATTATCATATCCCGCTGATGAGCCTGCCGCTGGCGCTCGGCACCACGCTTGAGACCGTTCCTGCGCCGCCCCGCTATCTGGCGGCGGAGCCGGAGCGTGTGGCGCGCTGGCGCACACGCATCGGCGATGAGGGTTTTCGCATCGGTGTCGCCTGGCGAGGCAACAAGGCGGTGTTCGGCGCGGAAGGCAAGGAGTTTCCACTGGAGGCCTTGCAGGCGTTGAGCCGCATGCCGGACGTGCGGCTGATCAGTCTGCAGAAAGATGCCGGCCCCATTCCCGACGGGCTCGCGCTGGAGCGGTTTGACGATCTGGACCTGGGCGGTGATGCCTTCATCGACAGCGCCGCTGCAATCGAAAATCTCGACCTGGTGATCAGCGCCGACAGCGCGCCGGCGCATCTGGCCGGCGCGCTGGGCGCGCCCGTCTGGGTGGCGCTCAAGCATGTGCCGGACTGGCGCTGGCTGCTGAACCGCGACGACAGCCCCTGGTATCCCTCCATGCGCCTGTTCCGCCAGACAGAACCGGGGGACTGGGCAAGTGTCTTCCGCGAAATGGAAAAGGCTTTGGCGCAGATGCGACCGGCGGCTTGACCAAAATTTGATGGACCCGGCGCTTTCCGCATTGCTGCGCCGGGACTAGACTTCGCGTCCTTTTGAGACGCGTTTTCGGAGAACTCCGCACAGAAAGTCCAGCCCGGGAGGAAGCGACATGATGCGCAAGGCGGGTAGCGGCGTCGTTGTACTGGTTACGTTGGCGAGTGGCGTTGTTGTTTTTTCCGGCCGCGCGGCAGAGCCTGCCAAGGTCGCGATAGACAGTGATGACATTGGCGGCACCGTCACCGGGCCGCACGGTCCCGAAGCGGGCGTCTGGGTCATTGCCGAGACGAAAGACCTTCCCACCAAATACGCCAAGGTCGTGGTCACCGATGACGTGGGCCGCTATGTGCTGCCCGATCTGCCGCCGGCCAACTATTCCATCTGGGTCCGTGGCTATGGCCTGGTGGACTCAGACAAGGCGCAGGCGCGTCCTGGCCATCTGGTAGATCTGAAAGCCGTGCCGGCGCCCAGTGAGGCGGCGGCGGCGCAGTATTATCCGGCGATCTACTGGTATGCGATGCTGCATATTCCGCCCAAGAGCGATTTTCCCGGCACCGGGCCTTCCGGAAATGGCATGGCGACCAAGATGAAGAGCCAGCAGCAATGGCTCGACATGGTGAAGACCGACGGCTGCGTCACCTGCCACCAGCTGGGCGACGCCGCGACCCGCAATATCGAAAAACAGCTGGGGCATTTCGATTCCTCCGCCGCAGCCTGGGAATATCGCATCCAGGTGGGGCAGGCGGCCGACAACATGATCGGATCGATCAACCGGCTGGATACCCCGCGCGCTTTCACCCTGTTCGGCGACTGGAGCGATCGCATCGCCAAGGGCGAGCTTCCCTTCGCCAAACCCCAACGTCCCCAGGGCAAGGAGCGTAACATCGTCATCACCCTGTGGGACTGGAACACGCCCAAGGCCTATCTGCATGACGAGATTTCCACCGACAAGCGCAACCCGACCCTGAATGCGCGCGGCAAGCTTTACGGCTCGCCGGAGGAAAGCACCGACATGATCCCGGTGCTGGACCCGGTGGCCAACGCGAGGAGCCAGGTCAGGGCCTTCCCGCGCGACACCGACACGCCCTCCGCCAAGGACAATGACATCCCCAATCCCTCGCCCAACTGGGGGCGCGAGGCGATCTGGAACAGCCAGACCAGCATCCACAATCCCATGTTCGACGAGAATGGGCGCGTGTGGCTCACGACCCGCGTGCGCGCGCCGGAGAATGAAGCGGCCTTCTGCAAGGCGGGCTCGAGCAATCCGTCAGCCCAGGCCTTCCCGCTGAAGAGCTCGGGACGGCAGCTTGGGGTCTATGATCCAGCGACCGGGAAATTCACGCCCATCGACACCTGTTATGCCACCCATCACCTGCAGCTCGATGCGCAGGACCGTATCTGGACCAGCGGCGGTGGGCCGGTGGTGGGCTGGTTCGACACCAAGCTCTGGCTGGCGACCGGCGACGCGCAGAAGGCGCAAGGCTGGACGCCGCTGGTGCTGGACACCAACGGCAATGGCAAGCGCGACGCCTATACCGAGCCGGACCAGCCGGTGGATCCTGCCAAGGACCATCGCATCGACGCGGGATTCTATGGCGTTGCCGTCAGCCCGGTGGACGGTTCGATCTGGGGCTCTTCCGTGGGGTTTCCTGGTGCGGTGGTGCGCCTGGTGCCGGGCTCCAATCCGCCGCAAACCGCGCTGGCGGAGGTCTATCAGCCGCCGATCGATGATCCCAAGGCGTCGGTGCATGGCTATTCGCCGCGCGGCATGGACATCGACCGCAATGGCGTGGTGTGGACGGTGCTGGCCAGCGGCCATTTCGCCAGTTTTGACCGGCGCAAGTGCAAGGGACCGCTGAACGGTCCGACCGCGACCGGAAAACAGTGTCCGGAAGGCTGGACGCTTTATCCTTTTCCGGGACCGCAATTTCGTGACGTGAAGGATACCGGCAGCGCGGAGGCGAGCTATTACGCCTGGGTGGACCAGTTCAACACGTTGGGCCTTGGCGCCAATACACCGATCGCCACGGGCAATACGTCAGATGCGCTGTTCGCGCTGGTAGACGGCAAGTTCGTCACCCTGCGCGTGCCCTATCCCATGGGCTTCTACGCCAAGGGCATGGACGGGCGGATCGACGATCCCAATGGCGGGTGGAAGGGGCGCGGGCTTTGGACAACCTATGCCACCCGCGCCGTCGCCCATATCGAAGGCGGCAAGGGCACGACGAGCAAGGTGGTGCACATCCAGCTTCGGCCCGATCCGCTGGCCCACTGAGGATTTATTGGGGGCTATTTGGAGGTCATGCGCCACACGCCATCCCAGTCGGCAGGCGGCGTCGCCTTCAGGCGTTCGCAACGTTCGATATAGACGTCGGACAGCATGTCGTGTTCGTTGGCCTTCAGGCATTCCCGGAAAGCGCGAATGGCCCGGTCCCAGTCGCCGGCGCGGTAGTGCTTGCGGCCCTCGCGGAAGTGGTTCACCACATCCATCATGTGCGGAAAGGTCTCGTCGCTGTGATAATCCAGAACCTCATAGACGCCGACGGGCCTGGTCTTGCCCTTGACCACGACATCGTCGATGTCGCGGATGCGGTAGGTGCCCTTCAGTTTCCGGAAGGTGTTTTCGCTGATCAGGATGCGCGCGCCATACTGCTTGCAGGCGCTTTCCAGCCGCGCCGCCAGGTTCACGCCATCGCCGATCAATGTGTAGTTCATCCGCTTGGGTGAACCGATATTGCCCGACACCACCTCGTCGGTGTTGATGCCGATGCCCATGTCGGCCGGCAGCTGGCCTTTCGATTTGCGCTCGATGTTCCAGTGCCACAGCGTGCGGATCATATTGATGGCGGCGCGGGTGGCGCGGTCTTCGTCATCGTCATGCGGGATGGGCAGGCCGAAGGCCGCCATGATCGCGTCGCCGATGAACTTGTCCAGCATGCCATCGACCTTGCTGATCTCCTCGACCATCAGGGTGAAATAGTCGTTGAGGAAGCCGACCGTGCCCTGGGCGCCCAGGCTTTCGGTAATGGGGGTGAAGCCGCGGATATCGGTGAACATGATGGTGGCAACCGCGCTCTTGCCGCCCAATATGTCGTCCTGCTTGCCCGATCCCATCAATTGCGCGGCAATACCGGGGTCCATGTAGCGCGACATGGTGGACTTCATGCGTTTTTCGGCGCTGATGTCTTCCAGCATCAGCATGGAGCCCAGCTTCCTGGCTTCGGTGCTCATCAGGGGCTGGATGGTGAGATTGACCGACACCTTCTGGCCCCCAAACTCCATCTCCGCATCCATCATCTCGAAGCTGCCGTCGCCGGTTTCCTGGATCTTTTCCGCGACCCAGCCATTGGGGCCGGTGAAGAATTCGGCAAAGGGGATGGAGAGAATGTCCTCCTCGCGCACCTGCATGATGCGGTAGCCGGCCTTGTTGCAGGTGACGATATGGCCTTCTTCATTGGTGGTGATGACACCGCTCGACATGCTTTCCAGCATGCTCTCGTTGTAATTCTTCATGTTTTGGACGTCATTGAACAGCGCGGCATTCTGCAGCGCGATCGAGACCTGTCCGGTGAAGGCCTTGAGGCGGGATTCGTCCTCCTCGGTGAAGGGGCCGCCGCGCTTGTTCAAGACCTGGGTTACGCCGATCATCTTGCCCGACTTGTTGATCACCGGCACGCAGAGGATGGAGCGTGTGAAATAGCCGCTCTTCCTGTCGAAGGCGGGGTTGAAGCGCAGGTCGGCATAGGCATGGGGGATGTTTATGGTCTTGCCGGAGGTGAAGACCGCGCCTGCGATGCCGATATGGTTGGGGAAACGGATCTGCATCGCGTCGAGACCGCTGCCCACCTGCGACCACAATTCACCCGTCTTTTCGTCATTCAGGAACAGGGTGGAACGGTCGGCATTCAGCATCCTGACCGCTTCGCGCATCACCTTCTGCAACAGGACATGCAGGTCGATCTCGGAGGTGGTGTCGGCGACCACGTCGAGGAATTCCATCTCCGTGAGCCTGAGCTTGGTCATGCGCTCGATGAACTGGCTGCCCCGCAAGGCCATTGCGGCCTGGGTGGTCATGGCTTCCAGCAGATGCAGGTCTTCGGGCGTGAAGCGGGCGCCGCCTTTCTTGTTCAGCGCCTGAGCGACGCCGATGACCTCACCCTTCACCGTGCGCACGGGCGCGCAGAGAATGGAATGAGTTTCAAATCCGGTCTGGCGGTCGATGTCGGGATTGAAGCGGGGATCGGAATAGGCGTCGTCGATGATGACACCCTGACCGCTGGTGAAGACGTGGCCGGCAATGCCCTTGGTGTTGAGCAGGCGGATCTCGCGGCTGGCTTCGCCTTGCGCCACGCGGGAATAAAGCTCGCCGGTCTGATCGTCATTCAGGAACAGGGTGGCGCGCTCGCAATCGGTCTCGCGGGCGGTGATTTCCACCATCTTGATCAGCACGTCATTGAGATTATCGGTGCCGGCCAGCTCGCGGGTGATGTCGAGCAGCATCTCGGCCCGCATCAGCTTCTTGCTGGTGGCGTCGGCCGCGGGCGCGCTTACGGCCTGCTTTTTCCTCACCGCCGCTTTGCCTTTGCGACGAACGCGCCTGGAACGGATGTCAGCGTCCATGGGCCTTCTCCAGTTCCGAGCGAAGGGCGGATGCCGTTTCCTGCAATTCCTTGAGTTCGCCTCGGCTTATGCGTTCGATCGCATTGACCCGGCCGTCGCAATCGCGTTTGAGCGTCTCCATCTGGTCGCGCAATGCCGCCACCGTGCGCCTCAGGTCGCCAATCTCGCCTGCCTGGTCGGCATTGGCCTTTTGTATGGCGTCCTGCTTGCTGATTTGCAGGCTCTCCAGTTCGCCGCGCAAGGCACGCACCATGTCGCGCAGCTGGACTATTTCGTCCTGTGCTTCGGCTGCGGCCTGCTGCACTGCCAGATCCCTGTCGGCACGCTGCTGTTCCAGCTCCCGGCGCAAGGCCTCGATAGTGCAGCGCAGATGGCGGATCTCCATTTCGGCTTCATGGAGCGTCGCCTGCCACGAATCCCCGCTTTCGGTTGGCACCGCCATCGCCCCGCCAGCAAGGCAACCGCCCTGCATCCCTTTGCCCCTGTGAGGCGATTATCCATAAAGCCGTCAGTAAAATAAATGGTTTATGGCAATGCTCACGGGGCGACCGAAAAGCGGAACTCGGTGACTTCATGGAAGGTCTGGCCGGGTTCAAGTTCGGTGGAAGGGAAGTTGGGATGATGCGGCGAATCCGGATAGTGCTGGGTCTGGAATGAAATCGCGCCATGGGGGACATAGCCCCTGGCGAGGGCGACCTTCGGCCTGACCGAATTGCTGCTATAGATCTGCACACCTGGCTGGGTGGTCCACACCTCCAGCCGGCGGCCGGAAGCGGGATCGGTCAGCTGCACGGCCGGACGCAGATGTCCGGGCGCCCCGTCAATCACGAAATTGTGATCCAGCCCCTTCTTGATGGCGATCTGCGAATCGGCCGTGGTCAGGCGAGGGCCCAAAACCGTGTCATGGGTGAAGTCGAATTCTGTTCCCGCCACGTCGCGGATCTCGCCCGTGGGGATGCTTTTGTCGTCGATCGGCGTGAAATGGCGGGCGGATACCTGAAGGAGCTGATGATCGATCGGGCCCGAGGCATCGCCTGCCATGTTGAAATAGGAATGGTTGATCAGGTTGATCACCGTCTTCTTGTCGGTGGTGGCGCGATAATCGATACGAAGCCGGTCATCGCGCGTCAGCGTGTAGGTGACCGTGACTTTCACCGTGCCGGGAAAGCCCATGAAGCCGTCGGGATCGGTATGCGTCAGCACCAGGCTGGGCTCGGCGCCATCATGCGGCACGGCCGCGAAGACCTGGCGGAAATAAGCCATGCTGCCGCCCTGATCGAGATCGCCATTCTTGTCGGGGTCCAGCGCGTAGCTCTTGCCGTCCAGTGTGATGGTGGCGCCGCGGATGCGGTTGGCGAAGCGCCCGATGATGGAGCCGTAATGACCATTGTTGCGGATATAGTCGGCGCTGGTGTAGTCGGCGAGGCTATCAAAGCCCTGGACGACATTGGCCAGCTTGCCGTCGCGGCCCGGCACTTCGATGGAAACGATCACCCCGCCATAGTTGGTGATGCGAACACGCATGCCCTTGTCGTTGGTCAGCGTATAAAGATTGGCAGGCCGCGCATCGTCGGCGGTTGTGCCCCAGGACTGGCTTGAAATCGCCGCCTGGGCCGCGGTGCAGAAGAAGATGAGGCCGGCCAGCGCGCCGGTTGCCGGCCAGATATTATTTTTAGACATTTTTATTTCCCCTTTTGCCCCAAACTAACAAAAAATCGTTTCCCGGAATGAGAATATTTGGGGCAGGCTTGCTCTGGCCGGTTTGAGGGGGCTTTGGGCGATCTCGTGCATCCGGACGGAAATCCCGCCATTCGCGTGGCCGCCATCGGTCATCGCGAGATCGCGCCACATCTGAAGACGCGCGTGGCCGCCGCGGTAGCGCAGGTCCTGACCGATATCCGCACGGGCGCACAGGGGGCGCCCCGGCTGGTGCTGGTATCGCCGCTGGCGCAGGGCGCCGATCAGCTCATTGCGATCGCGGCGCTGGAGCTTGGTTATCGGCTCGAGGCGGTGCTGCCAGCCGAGCCGGCGGATTATGAACGCACCTTCGGGCTGGGGGCCCAAGAGCAGGGTGTCGTCACCTTTCGCGATCTGATGGCGAAGGCTTCGACGCCGCAAGGCGAGGGCGTGGTGGTCCTGTCCGGCGATCTGTCGGACGATGAGGCGCGCAATCGCGCCTTCCTGGCCTGCGCCGACACCGTTATCCATCGCGCCGATCTGGTGGTGGCGATTCTGGCGAAGGACCGCTGGCCGTCCCAGTCGGGCCAAACCGTGCGCGATGCCCTGGCGCTGGGCATGCCCGCCATTGTCGTTGCGCCCGAAGACGCTGAGCATCCCGATCTGCATCAGGGCGAGGACAGGCAGGAAGCCTCCCCGGATGCGATCCGCAAGACTGTCGCCGCCCTGACGGCGCGCAAATTCCCCGACGTCATCGCAAAGGCGAAGCATCTGCTGGCGGCAGGGGACTGTCTTGCGGCCATCGACCTTTTGCGGAATCTGTCCGACGACGCGGGAGCCGGCCGTCTGGTGGAACGGGATTATCTTCTAGTGCTGGCGTTGGCGCGCGCCAGCGCGGCCCGGCTTGCGCTCGAGACCTTCCACGCGCGCCTTGCGCAGCAGCCACTCGACAATCTGTCGGTCGCGCAGGCCCGTGACGTGCTCGCGCTGGAAGCGCGCTGCCTCAAGGACCTGGGTCTTGAGACCCAAAATTCCGAAGGGCTTCTGGAGGCGGCGCGGTCCTATGAAAGCGTCTATCAGCGCTTTGGCGGTTACTATCCCTTGATCAACGCCGCCACGCTCATGCTGCTTGGCGGCGACCGCAAACGCGCCGAACGTCTGGCAAGCCAGACGCTGGTCGAAGCAGGCGACACCGACTATTGGTCGCTCGCCAGCCGGGCGGAGGCACATTTGATCCTGGGGGATGCGACCGAGGCCGCCTCCGTGTTGGAAAGGGCGAGCGCCGCGCCCGTTCCGCCCACCGATCTGGCTTCCACCAAAAAACAGTTGCTGCGGGTATGCGAGGCCAATGGCATTTCGCCGGCGCTGCTGTCGGCCCTGCGCATTCCCACCGTTCTCTATTATCGCGGCGAGACGCTGGCAGGTGCGGAAATCAATGCGCGGGACATAGGGTCCGAGGCACAGAAGCTGGACGTGGGTTTTGCCTATGGCTCGCTGGCCTCGACGGGCGACATCCTGATGGCCGAAGCGCTTCTGGACGCAGGCGTCGAGCTCAATCTGGTACTGCC
Source organism: Rhizomicrobium sp. (assembly GCA_036488555.1). Taxonomy (GTDB): domain Bacteria; phylum Pseudomonadota; class Alphaproteobacteria; order Micropepsales; family Micropepsaceae; genus Rhizomicrobium. The sequence continues at coordinate 19,286 of DASXHL010000010.1, read as the reverse complement.
TTATCGTGCCGATGAATTCCTGAAAGCCGCCATTCCGCCCGCCTGGGCCGGCCGGTTCGAAACCTGTGTCAGTCGCGCCGCATCGCTCTCCTTCGTGCTCGACAACGATGTGCTGCATCATGATTGCCTGCTCGCAATGAGCGCCGCGCAGGCCGCGGGTCTGGCGCGTTACCGCGCGGACAAGGTGGCCAGCACCGCGCGATGCCTGGCAATCTCGGGCGGCAGGCTTCAGGCGCTGGATCTGGATTGGCCGGGCCTGTGCCAGGAAGTCTGCACGGGAATCGGGCCGCGCTGCCTCCTGTTTGCCGACGTGAAGGGCTTCAGCAAACTGCCCGAGCGCGACATGGAAGCCTTCGTGCAGCATTTCATGGGCGGGCTGGCGGACGTCATCGGAGACTTCAACCATGACATCGACTACCGCGCCACCGCAGGCGATGGAGTCTTCCTGGTCTTGCGCACGCCGCTCCAGGCTGCCCGCTGCGGGCTGGCGATGCAGGCGTGGGTCCATGCCTTCGACCGGGACCGACACGGCATTGAGGCGAACCTGCAATTGCGGATCGCGATCCATTACGGCCCTGTACATCCGGTGCATGATCCCATCCTGGACAGGCCGTCGTTTGCGGGACGCGAGATCATCCGGGCCGCGCGCATGGAACCGATCACGCCACCCGGCGAGATATTCGTCACCGAGCAGTTGGCAAGCGCGCTGTTCCTGGCGGGGGAAAGCGGCCTTCGCTGCGACTATGTCGGCATTCTGCCCTCGGCAAAAGGCTTCGGCAGTTTCCGCATGTATTCGATCAAGGCACGCAATCCGGGCCCGCTTCGGAAGCATCAAAACGCAACACCTGCACGCACCTGAAGGTTGAGCCGGGGCGTTTTTATCGAATATTAAGTGTGTTCCCTGTACTGAATGCCGGGGAAACTCATTCTGGGTATCATGTTCCGCATTCTGGGTTGCGTAACCACGCAGCATGATCTTCGTCTGGTGCTGGTCGCGGCAGTCATCTGCCTGTTCGCCTGCGCAACCCTCACCCACATGCTGACACGCCTCAGGGCGGCGCAAGGGCGAACCTTCTTCGCCTGGCTTGGCGTGGCGGGCTTTGTCGCCGCCTGCGGCATCTGGGGCACCCATTTCATCGCCATGCTGGCCTTCCGGCCCGGTGTATCGGTCGCCTACGACGTGACCGAGACCATCGCTTCGGCGCTGATCGCGATTGCGCTATGCATCCTGGCCTTCGGCGTGTCCATCACCCGCGCCGGCGCGGTGGGCGGCGGCATTCTGCTGGGGCTGGCGATCAGCCTGATGCATTTCACCGGCATGCTGGCGCTGCGCGGTCCGATGATACTGGTGTGGGACAGGGGCTATGTCGTCGCCTCGATCGTGGCCGGCATGGCCTTCGGCGTTGCCGCAATGGGGATGGTGGTCACAGCCAAAAGCCTCAAGGGTCTTTCCGCTGCCACCGGCCTGTTTGTGCTGGCGATCTGCGGCATGCATTTCACCGCGATGGCAGCGGTTTCCTTCCGCCTGGCGCCTGCCGCCGCCGACAGCGGCGTGGCACTGGCGCCAGCAAGCATGTCCATCGCCGTCGCCATCGTGGCCTTCCTGGTGATCTCTCTGGGGGCGGTATGCGCACTGTTCGATTCTCGCCTGGCACGCCAGGCCGAGGAAGAGGCTCGACGCCTGCGCGCCTACATCGCGGAGCTGGAAAATGCCCGCAATGAAATGATTGCCGCACGCGATGCTGCCGATGCCGGCAATCGCGCCAAGAGCGACTTCCTGGCCAATATGAGCCACGAAGTTCGCACGCCGATGAACGGCATCCTGGGCATGACCGGTCTTTTGCTGGAAACCAGACTGGACGCGGAACAGCGCGGATTCGCCGAAACCGTGCGCGAATCCGGCGAGGCGCTTCTCGCCATCGTCAATGATATTCTGGACATCTCCAAGCTTGAAGCAGGCAAGTTCGAGCTGGACCTGCTGGATTTCGATCTGCTCGCCACGGTGGAAAGCGCCGTGGAGGTGATGATCGGCAAGGCGCGTGAGAAGAATATCGACCTTGGCTGTTTCGTGGAACCGGCCGCGCGCGGCACGTATCATGGCGACGCCGCGCGCCTGCGCCAGGTGCTGCTCAATCTGATCTCCAACGCCATCAAGTTCACCGAAAAAGGCGGCGTCAGCCTGTTCGTGAAGGTCGCGCGGGTCGAGGATCCCGCCACCGGCATGGCCCATCTGCGCTTTGAAGTGCGGGATTGTGGTATCGGCATTCCCCAGGCGACCTGCGAGCGTCTGTTCCAGAAATTCAGCCAGGCCGACAGTTCGGTGACCCGCCGCTATGGCGGCACGGGTTTGGGCCTTGCCATCTGCAAGCAGCTTGTCGAGTTGATGAGCGGCGAGATTGGCGTGGAAAGTGAAGTTGGGGTGGGTTCGACCTTCTGGTTCGAACTGCCGCTGGCGCGTGTCCGCTCCCAGCTGGTCGAGCCCGAAGCCGTGGCCCAGCATCTCTCTGCGTTGAAGGTGCTCGTGGTCGACGATATCGCCATGAACCTGGAAATCATGAGTCGCCAGCTTTCGGCGCTGGGCCTGCGGGAGGTTGCGACCGCGCATGACGGCTTTGCCGCCCTGGCCGAACTGGAACGGGCCTGGCGCGCCGGCAAGCCCTATGATCTGGCCTTTCTCGACCAGATGATGCCCGGCATGGCCGGTGGCGAGCTTGCCCAGCGCATACGCGCCAATGCCGACCTCGCCGGCATCCGCCTGGTGATCGTTTCCTCCGCCGGCACGCACGGCGTTCCCGGCAATGTTGCGTCGCTGCTGGATGGGCGCATGGACAAGCCTGTGCGCCATCATGAATTGCGCGATTGCCTGATCCGCCTTTATCAGGTGTTGCCGCAGACGCAGGTTACCAAACCCACAACTCTTGCTCTCCCCGTCGGTCCGGAAGGGAGGTCACGGATGCGCATCCTTCTTGCCGAGGACAACAAGATCAACCAGAAGTATGCGATCGCGCTTCTGGAAAAGCGTTTCCACCTCACTATCGCCGCAAACGGCGTGCAGGCCGTCGAGCAGATGCGCAGGCACGATTTCGACTTGATTCTGATGGACATCCAGATGCCCGAGCTGGATGGCCTCGGCGCTACCCGTCAGATTCGCGCGCTGCCCGCGCCCAAATGCCATGTCCCAATCATCGCCATGACGGCCAATGCCCAGCCCGGCGCGCGCGAGGATTATCTGGGAGCCGGCATGGACGATTATGTAACCAAGCCGATCAGCCCCGCGGCACTGCTCGCACTGCTCGAGCGCTTCAAGCCTGCAGCCGAGCCCCCCACTGCCACAGCCGAAGTCGCACCGGCCCGTGACGTCGATCCCCCGCTGGATGACAAGACGATCGCGGACCTGACGGCCGTGATGGGCAAGGACGGCCTGAACGATTTGCTGCAACTGTTCGTGCTGGATGCGCGCGGCAATCTTGATGCTGTGGGTGAGGCGCTGAACGGCAACGATCTGGTGGCTGCGGCGCGCGCCGCGTACGCCTTGGTGTCGTCCGCCGGCAATGTCGGCGCCCGCCGGCTGAGTGTGCTGGCCCATGCGTTCGAAACCGCGGCCAAAGCCGGTGACGGTAATGCGGCGAAGATGGCGCAGGGTCAGCTCGAAGACTGCTGGCTGGCCACGCAGGACCAGATCAAAGGTCTTGCCGGCCAGCCGCGGGCCGCGGTCGCCTGACGTCTATGGCTTGTGATAGCTGACGAACATGGTGTCACGGGTGCCCCCGCGCGAGGTGATGATCGGGTCGGAGATTTCCTTGAAGTGCTTGTAGTGGGCCGCGTTCACATGCTGCTGGAATGCCGCCTCGTCATCATAGACCTCGAACAGGAACAAGTGGTTCGGGATGGTGGGATTCTCGTATACGTTGAACTCGCGGCAGCCGGGCTCGCCGGACACTGAGGCTTTGGCGTTCTCGTCCATCATCTGCTTGAAGCGATCGAAGTTTTCTGGCGCGGTTCCGAAATCCACCATCACCACATAAAAATTCCGTCCGCCCCGGGGCTGCGCATCGGCCGGGATCGCAATCAATGATGCTGCGAGGGCGAAACCGGACAGGCTGAACATGCGCGCGAAAGACATGCGAACTCTCCCGTTTCTATCTAGAGGTTGGCTGCAGCATGACCGACTTGCGGGAGCATGGCTATGAGGCGCGATGGGCTCAGCATTCGCAGCGCACTTCGTGCCGCAAAACAGACAAGCTCAATCTCTCTCGCTTGTTTCCTGGCGCCCCGGGCTCCAGGTCGCGCGGCACTACGCTGATGCTAGCCGCCGCGGCCCGCTTGTCACCATTTGCAGCGCCACCGACAGTGGCGCTGCAAATGGTGGGCGCGCCAGGGATTGAACCTGGGACCCCTCCCGTGTGAAGGGAGTGCTCTCCCGCTGAGCTACGCGCCCGCCTGTTTCCTGGTCGCGCGCCCTTATCGGGGCGCTCCAGGGCGGAGGGGCAGGGCTATAAGGGGGCCCTTCCCACCCGTCAAGACGTTGTCAGGCGGCCATTGGCCTCAAACAGCGAAGCGATAGGCCATAAAAGAACTTTGGCGGCCATCAGGCCGCCAAAGGCAAATCGATCCAGAACCGGGTCTGGCGGCCGGGCTCGCTCTCGAAATCGATCCGTCCGCCTTGGGCTTCCACCAGCAGTTTGGCGATGGAAAGGCCCAGGCCAGCCCCCGGCACTCGTCGCCCCACCGATTGCGACCGACGGAAGGGCAGGAACACGGCCTGACGTTCGGCTGGCGGGATCCCCGGTCCGACATTGACGATCTCGATCCGGCCGAAGCCGTCTTCCAGCCGGCGCGCCCTGACCCGGATGGGCGAGAAATTGTCGCCATACTTGTAAGCGTTGGCGATCAGGTTGTTCAGAATCTGCGCCAGTCGCACCGGATCGGCCTGAACCGCCAGCGCATCCTCCACCCGCTCGATCAACACGTCCTTCCCGCCCAGGGTGGCGTCCAGCCGGATCGCCCTGACGCAGGTCTGCAGCGTCGAGCCCACGGCCACCCGCTCCGATTGGATGGACAGCGCGCCCGCTTCCGCCCGGCTCAGATCCAGCAGGTCGTCATGCAACCGCTGCAGCAGTTCACCGTTATGGGCGATGATGGCGGCGAATTCCGGCGCCCGCTCCGCCGACAGCGAACCGGATTCCAGCATCGTGCTGAAGCCGATGATCGCCGAGAGCGGGCTGCGCACTTCATGGCTGACATGGGCCAGGAGCTGGCTCTTGAACCGGCTGGCGCGCACCGCGCGGCGACGGCGGCGCTCGATGATGGCGATGTGCAGGTCGCGCTCATTGAGCAGCATGGCGGTGCGCACGCTGACCACACTGATGGTGGCCAGATAGAATTGCAGGATCTCGACCCAGCCCAAAGTATGAACCTGGGGCTGGGTGCGCACGGCGGCGAAAGCAAGAGCGGAAACCATCAAGAGTGCCGCGCCCACGCCCATGAGCCGGAAACGCGCTGCGGTGGCAATGCAGATCACGAGCACCAGGAAGAGGGCGGGGTAGCCATAGTGGAACGCCATCACCGACGTCAGCGCCAGTGCGGCGAACAGGCAGAACGCCTCAAAGAAGCGGCGCTCGAGCTTCAGCTTGGCGAACTGGCGCAGCGATACCGTCAGGCCGAACGGGTAAAGGATGCATGCGCCCAGAAGATTGGCCATGAACCACTGGGTGCCGGTAAAGACCGGATCGCCGTCGCCCAAAATCTTCATCAGTCCCGCCGCCAGAAGGGCGCCGAACAGGGATGGGCTGACACCGGCGACGAAGGCGAACCTGGCCATCGAACCGATCGAGGTCACGCGCGCCGGCAGCAGGTTGCGGAAGGCGATCAACCCGGCCAGCACATCCAGCACATTGATCAGACTGAAGCCCAAAGCCAGTGGGGGTGCGGCGCCGCCCAGCCGGTTGGCCAGAAGACCGGCCGCCAGCATCGCCAGCAGCATCGCAGCGTCGTCGGCCCGGCCTCGCGACAGCCGGATCAGCATCACAGAGCCGAAGGCGGTGGCAGGCCAGATCGGCGAGGAAGAATGGCTGTTGCCGCCCCAGATGAAGATGCCGCCATAGCCGAGCAGGAAAAAGCCGCCAAAAGTCAGGGCGGCGATCAACATCCAGCGGTTGAGGACGGGTCTATGCATGGTTTGCCATTAAAGCAGAAGTTGTATCCGGTAAACATTTTACGGGTAATTAATCCTGTTTCGACAACAGGTTGCACTAGGCGATTTGGGATGATGCTTTGGAAAATATTAAGCCCGTTGCCGCACCCTGCCGCCGCTGATTGCCGGGGGGCTTTCCGATGAACCGCTGTGTTGTGGTCGCCGATGACGATCCCAATGTCATCAGTCTGGTAAAACTGCGGCTGGGCATGGCCCAGTATGACGTGGTGGCGACCGGCGACGCGGAAGCGGCGATCGCCATGGTTCGCGCCCGGACGCCTGTGGCGGTGATCCTGGATGTGCAGATGCCGGGTGGCGGAGGCCTTTCTGCTCTGGCCAAGATCAAGTCGGATCCACGGTTTAGCGGCCTGCCGGTGATGATGCTGACAGGCGAGCGCAGTGCTGAAACCGTGATGCTGGCCATGGGAAGCGGCGCCGACGATTATATGGTCAAGCCATTCCATCCCGATACGCTGGTCCAGCGCCTCTCGCGCCTGGTCGATCGTGGCGGCAAGGCCCCGGGTGCGACCTGGGAGATCTAGACAAGGCCCAGGCTGGCCAGTGCCAACGGCAACTGCGCAAAATCATCCAGGACCATGTCGGCGCCCAGTTCGGACGCCGGTACGGGGGTGAACCCGTAAGACAGAAGAATGCAGGGGGCACCCGCGGCGCGCGCGGTGTTCAGGTCGGTGATGGAATCCCCGATCATCACCGCGGGCCCTCCGCCGCAGTCTGTCACAACATCGTGAAAGACGCGCGGGTCGGGCTTGGTATAGGACTTCCTGCCCGCGCCATAGACCGCCGTGAACAGGCCATCCAGGCCCAGCATCGGCAGGAGCGGATTGGTCAGCTCCTGCGGCTTGTTGGTCAGGACACCCAGCCGCGCGCCCTTGGCCTTCAAGGCCTCCAGCGTCTCCGCCACTTGCGGAAAGAGCCGGGTGCCGTCGGCGATATGGGCGCGATAATGGGCCAGGAATATTTCGACCAGCGCGGGCATCTCCTCTTCGGTCGCGGGGGCGCCGCTGGCCTCCATTGCCTGGAAAATCAGGGCGCGTGCCCCAAACCCCACCAGATGGCGCAAGTGGGCGAGATCCAGCAGGGGGCGGCCCCGCGCCGCCAGGACGGCATTGGTGGCGCCCAGAAGGTCGGGCGAGGTGTCGGCCAGGGTGCCGTCCAGGTCGAAAATCAGGGCCGGTCCGGGGCTTTGGAAAGAGGGCATGACGTTGCAAAATTCCAGGGCTAGTGTCTCGACTTCGAAATTCGCGCGATTTCCATATCAGGCTCCATGCGAATTTCGGAATCGAAGGACACTAGCAAACAATTAAGTCCTGGTGTCGTTCTGGTTTCGAAGTTCGCTCGTAGCCTGAGACCGGCAGCATTGCGAGTTTCGAAACCACGACACTAGCGTGGCGGCAACATAGCGTTGTAAATCGTCACTTCATCTTTTTCCGCCGGGAGCCTACGCAAACCCCATGTCCAGAGCCGCCATCGTTCTCGCCGCCGGCGCCGGAACCCGCATGAAGTCGGCGCTCCCCAAGGTGCTGCACAAGGTGGCGGGCTTGCCGCTCTTGGGCCACGGCGTGCGCGCGCTGCGCGATGCCGGCGTGGAGCGCATTGTGGTGGTGACCTCGCCCACCGGCGAAGCGGTGCGCGATTATGCCGGGGCCTTGGGTTGCGAAAGCGCCATCCAGCAGCAGCAACTGGGCACCGGCCATGCCGCGGCCTCCGCGAAGGACGCGTTGTCGGATTTTTCCGGTATGCTTGTCGTGGTCAATGGCGATATGCCGCTGGTCACGGGCGAGACGATCAATGAATGCCTGAATGCGCAGGCGCGCACGGGCCTCGCGCTTCTGGCCTTCCAGCCGCAGGACCCGGCCGCCTATGGTCGCGTACTGCTCACCCCGGATGGCTTCCTGAACCGCATCGTGGAATACAAGGACGCAACCGCAGCCGAGCGGGCCATTACCTTGTGCAATGCCGGCTGCTATGCAGCGGACGCGAGAGCATTCTTCCGCTGGGCATCCCAGCTCAACAACGACAATGCCCAGAAGGAATATTATCTGACCGACGTGCCGCTGCTGGCCCGCGAGGAAGGCGTCAAATGCGCCATCGCCGTGGCCGACGAGGTGGCGGTCACCGGCGTCAACAGCCGTGCCGAGCTGGCCGATGCCGAGCGGAAATATCAGGGCCGCGTCCGTGCCCGCATGCTGGCGGACGGCGTCACCATGACTGCGCCGGAGACGGTATTCTTTGCTCATGACACGGTGGTGGAGAGCGATGTGGAGATCGAACCCTTTGTGGTCTTCGGTCCCGGCGTCAGCGTCAAAAGCGGGGCGCGCCTGCGCAGCCATTCGCATCTGGAAGGCGCGACGGTTGCCTCGGGCGCCATCATCGGACCGTTCGCGCGGTTGAGGCCCGGAGCGCGCATCGGCGAGGATGCCCATATCGGCAACTTCGTGGAGATCAAGAATACGGTGATCGAGAAGGGCGCCAAGGCCAATCATCTCACCTATCTGGGCGATGCGCGGGTGGGGGCGGGCGCCAATATCGGGGCCGGCACCATCACCTGCAACTATGACGGCTTCACCAAGGCGATCACCGATATCGGCGCGGGCGCCTTCATCGGGTCCGATACCGCACTGGTGGCGCCGGTCAAGATCGGGGACGGCGCCATCACGGCGGCAGGTTCGGTGATCACCCAGGACATCGCGCCTGATGCGCTGGCGATCGCGCGCGGCGTGCTGACGCAAAAGCCGGGCTGGGCGAAAGCCTTCCGCGACCGGAAACAGACGGAGAAAAAGTAATGTGCGGCATTGTCGGTATCGCGGGCACGCGCGACGTCGCCCCCATCATCCTGGAGGCTTTGAAGCGGCTGGAATATCGCGGCTACGATTCCGCCGGCATCGCCACGCTGGATCAGGGCGCGATCGAGCGCCGGCGCTCGCCCGGAAAGCTGAACCGGCTGGACGCGGTGTTGCACGAACGCCCGCTGCACGGCATGACCGGCATCGGCCACACCCGCTGGGCCACGCATGGCGCGCCCACCGAAACCAACGCCCATCCCCATGCCACCGCGCATGTCGCCATCGTTCATAACGGCATCATCGAGAATTTCCGCGAGCTGAAGTCCGAGTTGACCGCCAAGGGCCACAAATTCGAATCCGAGACCGACAGCGAGACCGCCGCTCATCTGGTCACCCAGCTGATGAGCGAGGGCCTGGCCCCTGACGAAGCCGCAAAGCGCGCGGTCGCGCGGCTGACCGGCGCCTATTCCATTGCCATGATCTTCAAGGGTCATGACGGCCTTCTGGTCGGCGCCCGGCGCGGCGCGCCGCTGGCGGTGGGCTATGCCGAGAAAGAAGCCTATATCGGCTCGGACGCCTTCGCGTTGGCGCCTTTCACCAACCGCGTCGCCTATCTGGAAGAAGGCGATGTGGTGGTGATCAGGGGGCCAGAGGTTGCGATCTTTGACGCCGAGGGCCGCCCCGCCAATCGCGAGATCAAGATCACCAGCGCCTCCGCCGCGCTGGTGGACAAGGCCGGCCACAGCCACTTCATGGCCAAGGAAATCCACGAGCAGCCGGAAGTGGTGGGCCATACGCTGGCCCATTACCTCGATCCGGCGGGGCCGGTGGTGCGCCGCCTGGGCGTCGGCCTGCGCGAGGCATTGGCAAAGGCATCGCGGCTGACCATCTCGGCCTGTGGCACCGCCTATTATGCCGGCATGGTCGGCAAATACTGGTTTGAAAAGCTGGCGCGCATGGCGGTGGAAACCGATGTGGCGTCGGAACTGCGCTATCGCGATCCGGTCTATCCGGAAAATGGCGCGGCTCTTTTTGTCTCCCAGTCGGGCGAGACCGCCGACACGCTGGCGGCGCTGCGCGATGCCAAGGCCAAGGGCCAGACCACCATCGCGGTGGTGAATGTGGCGGAATCCAGCATCGCGCGTGAAGCCGACATTGTGCTGCCCACCTATGCCGGGCCTGAGATCGGCGTGGCTTCGACCAAGGCCTTCACCTGTCAGCTTGCGGCGCTGGCCGCCTTCGCCATCGCGGCTGGCGAGGCGCGGGGTACGCTGAACCAGGCGGACGAAAAGACCCTGTGCGCCTCCCTGCTGGAGACGCCGCGCCATATCGCGGAATTTCTGAAACAAGAACCGGCGATCAAGGCGCTGGGCGAGGAGATCGCCAAAGCGCGCGACGTTCTCTACATGGGGCGCGGCGCCAGCTATCCGCTGGCGCTGGAAGGGGCGCTGAAGCTCAAGGAAATCTCGTACATTCACGCCGAGGGTTATGCCGCCGGCGAGATGAAGCATGGCCCCATCGCGCTTATTGATGAGGCGGTGCCGATCATCGTGATCGCGCCCCATGACGCCCATTTCGAAAAGACCATCTCCAACATGCAGGAAGTGATGGCGCGCGGCGGCAAGGTGCTGCTGATCTCGGACAAGGACGGCATCGCCAAGGCGGGCAAGGTGTGGGCGTCGATCGAGGTGCCCACGACCAACAGCTTCATCACCCCTCTGATCTATGCCATCCCGGTGCAGCTGCTCGCTTATTATGCGGCCATCGCGAAGGGGACTGATGTGGATCAGCCGCGCAATCTGGCCAAGTCGGTCACCGTCGAATAAGCCGTTGCGCTGTCACACCGGGCCTGTAAGGTCGCGCCCATGACCGACCAGAACGCTCTCAAGCGCGCCGTGGCCGCCAAGGCCCTCGACTATGTCCAGGATGGCATGAAGCTGGGTCTGGGCTCGGGCTCGACTGCCGAAATGTTCGTGGAAATGCTGGCACCCCGGGTGCGCGGTGGCGAGAAGCTGCTCTGTGTGCCCACCAGCGAAAGGACCGCGGCGCTGGCACGCAAGCTAGGCATCACGCTCGCCAGCCTGGATGATCTGGCGCCGTTGGACCTGACCGTGGATGGCGCCGATGAGGCCGATCGCAATCTCGACCTGATCAAAGGCGGCGGCGGCATGCTGCTTCGAGAAAAAATCGTGGCGGCGGCGTCCAGGCGGATGATCGTGATCGCCGATGAATCCAAGCTGGTGCCGCGGCTCGGCAAATATCCCTTGCCGGTGGAAGTGGTGGAGTTCGGTCACAAATCCACTGCCGCCAGGTTGAATGCGGCGTTGGCCGCGGCCGGTTATGCCAACGTGCCCCTGACCCTGCGCCAGCGAGACGGCGCCACATTCAAGACCGATGGCGGCAATGTGATTTACGATTGCGCCTTTGGCACGATCCAGAACGCGCCCAAATTGGCGACGGCGATTTCGGCAGTGCCTGGCGTGGTCGAACATGGTCTCTTCATCGGACTGGCCACCACCTTGTTGATCGCGGCCGATGGCGAAACCGAAGTCATAACCCGCACGTAACTTCTTTCATCCCTGTCCGAACTGACCGCCATGACCCAGTATGATTACGATCTTTTCGTCATTGGTGGCGGCTTCCTCCCCTTCGCGCGCGTCAGCGCACAGGAAGGGGAGGTGCCCGTGCCCGCGAGAGCGGGCAAAGGGCGGAGGGGCTCATAAATGAATTTCGATTATGACCTGTTCGTGATTGGCGGCGGTTCAGGCGGCGTGCGCGCCGGCCGCATGGCGGCGCTTGCCGGCGCACGCGTCGCGCTCGCCGAGGAATGGCGGATGGGTGGCACCTGCGTCATCCGTGGCTGCATCCCCAAGAAGCTTCTGGTCTATGCCAGCCAGTTCAGGGAAAACATCATGGACTCGGCCGGATATGGCTGGTCCTTCGGCGATTGCACCTTCGACTGGCCGACCCTGATCGCCAATAAGGACCGGGAAATCGCCCGACTTGAGGGCCTCTACACCACCAATGTGGAAAAGGCCGGCGTCACCATCTTCCATGACCGCGCTGTGTTCGAGGACCCGCATACCTTGCTGCTGGTCAAATCCGGCAAGCGGGTCACGGCGGACAAGATCTTGATAGCCACCGGCAACCGGCCCACCCGCGACATGGGCACCGATCATGATATCGGCGGTGGTGATCTGTGCATCACCTCGGACGAGGCCTTCCATCTCAAGGAACTTCCGCCGCGCATCACCATCGTAGGCGGGGGCTATATCGCGGTGGAGTTCGCCCACATCTTTCACGGTCTGGGCAGCGAGGTCACGCTGGTGTGCCGCCGCGACATGCCGCTGTTCGGTTTTGACGAGGACATGCGCGAGGCCCTGTTTCATTCGATGCAGGAGCGCGGCATCCGGGTGCTGACGCGCAGCCATTTCACCCTTGTGGAGAAGCGCGGCAATTGCCTGCATGCCGAGACCAGCAAGGGCGCGGTGATCGACTGCGAAGAGATCATGCTGGCGATAGGCAGGAAGCCCAACACCCAGTCGCTGAATGTGGAAAAGGCGGGCGTCGCGCTGGGCAAGCGCGGCGAGGTGAAGGTGGACGAATATTCCGCGACCTCGGCTCCGCACATCTATGCCGTGGGCGATGTGACCGATCGCATTCAGCTCACGCCGGTGGCGATCCACGAGGCGATGTGCTTCGTCGAGACCGTCTTCAAGAACAACCCGACCAAACCCGACCATGTGCATGTGCCCAGCGCGGTGTTCTCCACCCCCGAACTGGCGGGCGTCGGCCTGACCGAGACCAGGGCGCTGGCCACCGGCCACAGTATCGATGTCTACAAATCCACCTTCCATCCGCTACTGCATACGCTCGGTGGCAGGCCGGTGCGCACGCACATCAAACTGATCGTGGACTCGGGCACCGACAAAGTGCTGGGCTGCCACATCTTCGGCGATCACGCCTCCGAGATCATCCAGATCGTTGCCGTGGCGCTCAAAATGGGCGCCACCAAGGCCGATTTCGACGGCACCATTGCGCTGCATCCCACCGCGGCCGAGGAGCTGGTGACGATGCGCAGCAAGAGCTACAGCAAGACGCCGGGCTAACCTCTACACGGAGTAGTCTGTCAAGGTTGTAGGTGCCTCGACCCACGCTAAGAAAGCCGCTGAGCGCGAATCGTGTAAATGCAACCGCCGCCAACATCTCTGTATGCTTACAGGATTTTAAGCGGTAGAGCCTATTGTGCGCGCCAAAAGTTGAATTTGGTGATGCAATGGATGTCCAGGCTACTACCAGTATGCCCGTGAGCATGCCGCAAAGCGGCTCCTTGACTGCTGTACCAAGCAGCTCGGCCAACCAATCCCAAGCTACCGTTTCATCAACGCCGGCTGATCCGACCGATACGATCACGCTCTCCGCCGCGGCACAACAGGCGCTGGCGAATGGCTCGAGCACCGCCGCGACCACCGCCACTGCAACGTCTTCAACCGTGCCGGTCGGCAAATACGATAGCCAGTTTACGTCTCTCTCGGCCATCATCACCGACACATCTGGCCAGTATAGCCAAGAGCAGCAGCTGCAAGCGTACACGGCGTTTACGACACTCGCATCCAACGCAGGGGTTGACAGCCGGGGCTACGGCCAAGGCCCGACTGAAGCCCAATATGAGGCGGTGAACGGCAGTGCGATCGGTGCCCAGGCGAGAAGCTTGCAACAGCAGATGGCACTGTCCATGAGCGCGGGCATGAACGCCGATCCCAATGGCGGCGCAGATAGGGCTGCCAATCAGTTTTTCAGTTCATTGTCCGCGTTCCAGCAGAACGTCGTGTTCCAGGGCGCTAATATGAAGTTGCCTAACCAGAGCCAGCTTTTCGGCAATGTCACGCAGTATGCTGACTTCCTGTCGACCAATGCTGCTACAGCCGGTGCAAAAGTCAGTTCGGCTAATACTGCTGATCTGTCCACGTTGCCTCCGAGCGCCTTTGCGTCTCTGACGTCGAGCACAAGCAAGACTGATCCGGTTACACTGTTTGCGCAGAGTGTTTTGCAGCTCTTTACCAACCCTGCCGCAGCGTCGAACTAGGTGCGGCCGGCGGGTGGGTATGGCGATGCTGGCCATTGCTGCATAGGTGCCAAATGGGCGGTCACTGTCCCGTCCGGCATTGCGCGATTTTCCCGATAGGGCTGGAATTTCTATCCTTTGCCGCGCAGGCGCGCCTTGATCCTGCGCAATACAGGGGCTGTTTTTTCTCAAGCCATTGATGTGTAATGGTTTTATGAGCCGAATGGCCATTCGCCCGCATTTCTTGCGCTGCTGGTAAATCGGCTCCCAATCTCCTATATCCACGGCCCTGTTTTGTAAGGAGAAATCGCGTGGCCCAAAGCTGGACCCCGCAGAGCTGGCAGGAAAAGCCCGCCCGTCAGATGCCGGACTATCCGGACAAGGGGCGGCTTGAACGCGTGCTCGCGCAGCTCAAGACCCACCCGCCGCTCGTGTTCGCTGGCGAGGCGCGCAATCTGATGGCCAGCCTCGGCCAGGTGGCGGAAGGCAAGGCCTTCCTGCTGCAGGGCGGCGATTGCGCGGAAAGCTTCGCGGAATTCCATCCCGACAATATCCGCGACACCTTCCGGGTGCTCTTGCAGATGGCAGTCGTCCTGACCTTTGCCGCCGGCGTGCCGGTGGTGAAAGTGGGCCGCATCGCCGGGCAGTTCGCCAAGCCCCGTTCCGATGACTTCGAGACCCGCGATGGCGTGACTTTGCCGTCCTATCGCGGCGACAATATCAATTCCGGCGAATTCACCGCCGAAGCGCGCACGCCCGATCCGCAGCGCCTGATGATGGCGACGGCCCAGTCGGCGGCGACGCTGAACCTGCTGCGCGCCTTCGCGCAAGGCGGTTACGCCGACCTGCACAATGTCCATCGCTGGATGTTGGGCTTCATCGCGGACTCGCCGGCCGGCGAACAATATAAAGGTCTGGCGCAGCGCATCTCCGAAACGCTGGAATTCATGGACGCCTGCGGCATCACCTCGGCGTCGGTGCCACAGTTGCGCGGCACGGACTTCTATACCTCGCATGAGGCGCTGCTGCTGCCGTACGAACAGGCGATGACGCGCGTCGATTCCACCAGCGGCGACTGGTACGACACATCCGCCCACATGCTGTGGATCGGCGATCGCACCCGCCAGCTTGACGGCGCCCATGTCGAATTCATGCGCGGCATCAGGAATCCGATCGGTCTCAAATGTGGTCCCTCGCTGGAGCCGGACGATCTGCTGCGCCTGATCGCGGCGCTCAATCCCGGCAATGTTCCCGGCCGGCTTACCCTGATCGCGCGCTTCGGCGCCGACAAGGTGGCCGACAAGCTGCCGGCCCTGATCCGTGCGGTGAAGCGCGAGGGCGCCAAGGTCGTGTGGTCGTCCGATCCCATGCATGGCAACACCATCAAGCTCCAGTCGGGCTACAAGACCCGCCCCGTGGAGCGCGTGCTGGAAGAAGTGCGCAGCTTCTTCGCCATTCATCGCGCCGAAGGCACCCATGCCGGCGGCGTGCATTTCGAGATGACGGGCCAGAACGTGACCGAGTGCCTGGGCGGCGCGCAAGGCCTGAAGGAAATCGACCTGCAGGACCGTTACCAGACCGCCTGCGACCCCCGGCTCAACGCCAGCCAGGCGCTGGAGCTGGCCTTTCTGATCGCGCAAGGCATTCGCGACGAACGCATGAAGCTGTCGGGTCTTGCCGCATCCGCATGACGACCGCGCATGGGACGGGCCTGAGCGAAGCGAACGGACCCGACACGCGCGGCGGGGATAAGTAATGGGTATTGCGCGTCTGTTGGCAAAGGGGTGGGTTATTTTCTGCCTTTTTGCCGGCGCCCATGCGCTGCGCTTTGCCCTGCTGAGCGGCCTGCCGCTGGACAATTCGCTTGCCGCCATCGGCATCTGCGCCTTCCTGTTCATGGCGATGGGGCTTTTGTTCGTCGGTGGTTTTGGCGTTTCGGCGGGGCATTTCGCCGGCAAGCCCTGGATCGCGCGTTTTCAGCCGCACCACCTGATACCCGGCTTCAATGAAGCCGTGTTCCTGATCTTCGTCATATTAAGCTTCCTCAATCAGGCCTTTGTCGCCCCCGCCAATATCGATCATGGCGCCGCCGGCGCGCTGGAAAATGCGATTTATTTTGTGGTGCCAGGCGAACGTGCCCTGGTGGGCGCCTTGGAGGGCTGCAACATGGATGGCGGCCGCGCCTTTGCGGCCTCCTTCTCCTGGCTTCTGGCGGTGATCTATCTCGCCAGCGCGGCCTCACGCCTGAGACTGCAGGCCGGCCTGATACGGCTGGAGGCCGGCGACCGCCCGCAGGCCCTTGGGCCCACCCTGCGCGCCTTCCTGTTTGGCATCGTCGCCGTGGTGGGGATCCAGTTCCTGTTCGTGGGTTCGGCCTATCCCTGGCTCAACTGTAGCGCTTTTGCCGATGTCACGGGCGCGCTTCTGATCGGGCTCGCGCCCTTGATGCTGTCGTATCTGATTGTCGCAGCGCTGGCATCATTGCTCGCGGCATCTCCAGAGAAAAACCAGTAGTTTCAATATCTTATATCGGTAATAAGCCGCAATATTTGTTTGCTGGCGGCGTCTCGTCCCTTAGGTCCCTTATTAGGGCCTAGTTTATTGGGGATTTTCAAAACTTGTTTCTCCGCCGCCGCGTGCCGGAAAGTGGACCGCTGAAAGCTGCTGTCGTGGGTGCCGGGGTCTTCGGGCACCATCACGCCACCAAATACAAGGCTCTGGGCCACGCTGGCCAAGATGTCATGCTTTTCGCCATCGCCGATCCCAATCCCGAGATGCGGGCCAGGGCCAAGGCCCATCATGGCTCGGCTGTCGTCGCCGACTGGCGCGAACTCCTGGGCAAGGTCGATCTGGTCAGCGTTTGCTCGCCGGCTGTCACCCACGCCGAGATCGTGCGCGATTTTCTCAAGGCCGGCACCCATGTGCTGGTCGAAAAGCCCATCGCCACCACCGGGGAGGAAGCGGCCGAACTGGTGGCGCTGTCGCGCCAGGCCGGGAAAATCCTTTCCGTCGGCCATCAGGAGCGCTTTGTTTTCGCCCGCACGGGCCTTCTGGACATCACCGAAAGCCCCAAGGAAATCACCTGCTGGCGCCAGGGTCCCTGGACCGGACGCGGCGACGACGTTTCGGTGGTGCTGGACCTGATGATCCATGACCTGGATCTGGTGCATACCCTGGTGCCCGGCTCGGTCGAGGATGTGCGTGCCGAGGGGCTGATCGAATACGGTCCCCATGCCGACGAAGTCTTTGCCCTGCTGCGCTTTGCCTCCGGCACCATCGCCAAGCTGGAAACCAGCCGCGTCGCCAATGAGCGCAAGCGCGGCCTTCGCGCCGTCTATGCCGATGGTGTGGTGGAGATCGATTTCCTCTCCCGCACCGTGTCCAACACCACCCCGCGCCCCCTTGGCGCGCTGGAACTGGGCGATCCGCTGGGCGAGGCCGTGGCCGGCTTTGTCGCTGCCGCAAAGAGCGGAGTCGATGCGCTGGTGACCGCCGAACAGGCGGCGCGGGCGCTGCAAACCGCGCTGTGGATCGAACAGGCCTCGGGCGTCGCTGTCCCCGTGCCGGCGGTGCAGGCCCGCTTCGCGGCCGGGCGTTAGGTATTGCAAAGCTGCCGCTTGAGAGCGGCTTTGCGTAATCCGTTTCCGACACGCTAAATAACAGTCATGACAGACTGTTTTCGTATCGCACTGGCCCAGCTCAACCCGGTGGTGGGCGACATCGCGGGCAATCTGAAACGCGCCCGCGACGCTCGCGCCCGGGTGATGGACGCCGACATCATCCTGTTTTCCGAGCTCTTCATCGTCGGCTATTCGCCCGAAGACCTGGTGCTGAAGCCGGCGCTGCAGGAAGACGCCCGCGCCGCAATCGAGGAACTGGCGAAAGATACCGCCGATGGCGGCCCCGCGATCCTGATCGGCACGCCCTGGGCCCAGCATGGTGAGCTCTACAATGCCGTGGCGGTGCTGGATGGCGGCAAGATCGAGGCCCTGACCTTCAAATACGAACTGCCCAATTATGGCGTGTTCGACGAAAAGCGCGTCTTCACCCGCGGGCCCACGCCCGAGCCGGTAACGGTGCGCGGCGTGCGGCTGGGCATTCCCATTTGCGAGGATATCTGGAAGCAGGACGTCACCATCTGGCTGGCCGATGCGGGGGCGGAGATCCTCTGCGTGCCCAACGGTTCACCCTTCGAGGCCGGCAAGGAAGATGTGCGGCTGAAACTGGCGGCGGCGCGCATCAACGAGACCGGCGTGCCGCTGATCTACCTGAACCAGTTGGGCGGCCAGGATGAGGTGGTCTATGACGGCGCCAGCTTTGCGCTGAATGCCGACCAGAAGATCGCGGTGGCGCTGCCGTCCTGGAAAGAGCATGTCGCCATCACCGAATGGCGGCGCGATCAGGATGGCCGGTGGTTCTGCGCGCCGGGTGACAGGTTCGTGGCGGAAGATCGTTCTTCCCAGGTCTATCACGCCATGATGCTGGCGCTGCGCGACTATGTGAACAAAAACCGCTTCCCGGGCGTGGTACTGGGGCTTTCGGGCGGCATCGATTCTGCTCTGTCGGCGGCGGTGGCGGTGGATGCGCTGGGCGCCGAACGCGTGCGCTGCGTGATGCTGCCGTCGCGCTACACCAGCCGCGACAGCCTGGAAGACGCCGATGCCTGCGCCCGGGCGCTGGGTGTGGGCTACGAGACCATCGAGATCGAGCGCGCGGTCGCGGCGATGGACGAAACCCTGGCCGCGCCCTTCGCCGGCACCAATAGCGGCGTCACCGAGGAGAATATCCAGTCGCGCCTGCGCGGCGTGATCCTGATGGCCCTCTCCAACAAATTCGGGCCCATGGTGCTCACCACCGGCAACAAGAGCGAGATGAGCGTGGGTTACGCCACGCTCTATGGTGACATGTGCGGCGGCTTCAACGTGCTGAAGGACGTGTACAAGACGGAGGTGTTCCGCCTGTCGCGCTGGCGCAATGCGAATGTGCCGCGCGGCTGCCTGGGGCCGCAGGGCCGCGTGATGCGGGAGAATGTGATTAGCCGCCCGCCGTCCGCCGAATTGCGCGCCGACCAGACCGATCAGGACTCATTGCCGCCATACGATATCCTCGACGGCATCCTCGAAATGCTGGTGGAAGGCGAGATGTCGTTCGCGCAAGTGGTGGCGAAGGGCTACGATCCGGCGATCGTGAAACGCATCGAGCAGCTGTTGTATGTGTCGGAATA
>DASXHL010000036.1:0-58873 GCA_036488555.1 Rhizomicrobium sp. | reverse complement strand
TGACCCGCACAATCACATCGGCATCCAGCTTTTCGGCGGCAGTGGCATAGCGGGCCAGGACATTCTCTTCCGGGCCCCGCACCACCGTGATGCCTTCCTGATTGCACCATTCGACAATGGCTTCGTCGGCGGGATTGACGCTGGTGGCGACGGCGATGTCTTCCAGCAGGCGGCACGCCTTCAGGCGATGAACGATATGCCAGAGCAGCGGCTTGCCGGCGATAGGCTTCAGGACCTTGCCCGGCAGCCGGGTCGAGCCCATGCGCGCCTGTATGACGGCGACGACGCGGATATTCTCGCGGGCATAGGCCTGATCCATTAACTGAATCTAAAGCCGGTATGGCTAAGAAGACGTTAACGGGGTGGAACCTATGCACAGACCTTTTAAACGGCCGCTCCCGTGACGGGCACGACGCTGCTGCTCTTGTCCGGGGCTGAAACCGGAACCGCACGCGCCTTGCGCGAAAGGGGCCACACCCTGGTGGTGATGGACGCCGATCCCCAGGCGCCTGCTTTCGCCTTTGCCGATTCCTGCCTGATCGCCGATGTGTGGCGGGCGGATGACTGTGCTGCGGCAAGCGAACGTTACAATCGCAAGATCCGACGGATCGACGGCGTGCTTTCCGCCGCCGACACGCCGATGACGCTGGCCAGCGTGAGCGCGCGGCTGCGCCTTGCCGGGTTGCCGGTGCATGTGGGGGAACTGGCGAACGACAGGCTGATGATCGCGCGCGCCTTTCTTTCGGCTGGAGTGCCCCAGCCCTGGCAAGCGGAAATCCGCACGCCCCAGGAATTGCAGCGCGCGCTTATCGCGCGGGGCCGGGATCTCACACTGAAGCCGGCGGAGAAATTGGGACCTTCCACGGAACTGCACATGGCGAAGACGGATGATCCCGTGGCGGCCTTTCAACTGGTCCGCAGCGCCTCGCCCAGCGGGCGGGTGCTGGTGGAACAGGTGAAAGACGCGGCTTCTCTCTCCGCCTTTCTGCTTGCAGGTCGCTGCCACATGCGCGCGGATGAAGATGTGCGTGCGCTGGTCGAGCGCGCGGCATCGGCCCTGGGGATCACGGATGGACCGGTGGCGGCGGCAATCGCGCAAACAGACGGTGCGGCGCAACTCGTGGAACTGGCACCCCGGCTGGGGACATCCTGCGAATTCCTGGAAGCGGCCATCGCCCTCGCGTGCGGCGAAAGCGTTTCGCCGCACGATTTGATGATTTGAAAATACGAAGGGCGAAGTGCCAGAGGCACTTCGCCCTTCGCGTCCCACCAGAAATAGGTTCCCTTCGCCCCGGGGCGGACGCCGTATTCTTACGGTCGCCCGTATCGGCTGGCGCTGGGCGGCGTTTTTTACACCGCCCATGCCATGGCTTAGCGGAACAGAGAGAGAATGGACTGCGGCGACTGATTGGCGATCGACAGCGCCTGGATACCCAGCTGCTGCTTGACTTGCAGCGACTGCAGCATGGCGCTTTCCTGCGCCATGTTGGCGTCGACCAGGTTGCCGATACCCTGAGTCAGGGTGTCGGACAGCTTCTGAGCGAAGGTGCCCTGGATCGAGAACTTCGCAGCGCCCGACGACAGCTTGGCCAGAGCCGCGTTGACGTTGGTGAGCGAGGTCTGGATGGTCGACACAAGAGAAGACGCCTTCGTCTGGGTCGAGATCGAAGCCGTCGACTTGATTGTGACGATCGAGCCCGACAGTTTCATGTTCTGAGCCTGGGTCGTCACATGGCGGCTGCCGTCGGCGGACGCCAGAGCGGTGATCTGGTTGGTCGAGCCGTTCACCAGATTGAAGCCGTTGAACGTGGCATTGTTGACGATCGTGGTGATCTGACCGAGCAACGCATTGAAGTTCGCGTTCAGCGCCTGACGGCTCGCCGTGTCCAGCGAGGAGTCGGAAGCAGACAGCGCAGCCGTCTTCATCTGAATGAGCAGATCCGAAATCGACTGACCGGCAGAAAGCGCGACGTCGATCGAGGAGGTGCCATTGTTGATGGAGTTGATGACAGAAGTGTAGCCGGCAACCGCAGCGCGCTGATTCTGCGCGATCGCGTAGATCGCGCCGTTGTCGCGGGCGTCGGCGACCTTGAGGCCGCTGTTGATGGCGGACTGGGTCTGGGCGAGCTGGCTCTGGGTGGTGGTGAGGTATTCGAGGGCGGTGTTGGCCCCGTTGTTGGTCATTACGCTAAAGGACATGGTGGTCTCTCCGTTCTGGTATCGAGCAATGCTCTGTGGGCGTTTTGCCCGCACGACCCATCGCAAGGCCCATGCCGGTCGGCAGTAATTTCCGGTTAAACATCGATTTTCTGCGAGAGAGGAAAATAGTGTCCGGCGAGAATTTCCCGGTCACGCGCAGTGGTCGGCAGAATTTTCCCGGTCCCGGCAATTTTTGCCTGGCAGATCGGCAAATAACTCCACTTTTCGAAAAAATGTGGAAGCGGAAAATCCAGAGAAACCGCGGATTTTCTCTGCGCCATGGCGGCACAGGGCATGGCTAACAAAGATGAATGCCTGTCACGCGATACGGCAAGGGCAAGCGCGAGCCGGAGCGCAACAACAAAAAATCGGGGCGGCGTTTGCGCGCCGCAAGCGCGCAGGCGCAAGGCCAGAGCGCCCCCCAAAAAAAAATAATGGGGGCGATGCTTGCGCATCGCCACGTGCGTAGGCGTGAGCCGGAGCGCGATAAAAAACAATCAGGGCGGCGCTTACGCGCCGCCCTGATGCAAGCCCCCTCGAAAGGCGTTTAGTGGAACAGCGACAGGATGCTCTGCGGCGCCTGATTGGCGATCGACAGGGCCTGGACGCCCAGCTGCTGCTTGACCTGCAGCGACTGCAACTGGGCACTTTCCTGCGCCATATTGGCGTCGACAAGATTGCCGATGCCCTGGGTGAGCGTGTCAGACAGCTTCTGGGTGAAGGTCGCCTGGATCGAAAACTTCGCCGCGCCGGCCGACAACTTGGCGAGCGCCCCGTTGACGTTGGTCAGAGAAGTCTGGATCGTGGCGATCAAGGCCGAGGCCTTGGTCTGGGTCGAGATCGTGGCGGTGGACTTCAAGGTCACGATCGAACCCGACAGGCTCATATTCTGGGCCTGGGTCGTGACACGGCGGGTGCCGTCCGACGACGCAAGCGCCTGGATCTGCTGTGTAGAACCGTCAACCAGGTTAAAATTGTTGAAGACGGCGTTCTTGACGATCGTGGTGATCTGATCGCGCAGAGCCGTGAAGTTCGCGTTCAGTGCCTGACGGCTCGCGGTATCGAGCGAGGGGTCAGCCGCAGAAAGCGCCTGCTGCTTCAACTGGATCAACAGGTCCGAGATCGACTGGCCCGCGGACAGGGCGACGTCGATCGAGGACGTACCGTTGTTCAGGCTGTTGAGCACCGATTGATAACCGGCAACAGAGCCGCGCTGATTCTGGGCAATAGCGTAGATGGCGCCATTATCCTTTGCATCCGCGACTTTGAGGCCACTGTTGATGGCTTCCTGGGTCTGGGCGAGCTGACCCTGGGTCTGGCTGAGATACTGCAGGGCCGTCATGGACCCCACGTTGGTGTTGACGCTAAAGGACATGGTGTTCTCCGTACATTTCTGGTGGTGGACCGCGCATTCTGCGGGCCCCTTGGGCAGAGGCCCTGCATCGGGTTCTGCAACCGGCGTGCCAGCCCGTTAACTTGCCAAGCCTTTGAAAATACTAGGTTTGTTTCCTGAAAATCGCGTTAGCAATTAGGCATGAATTGCCGGGTTGGTGGGTTTTGCCGGGGCGCGAGCGCCGCACGTCGCGGGTCGTGATGGTGAGCGGCGATAGATTTCCTGCCGCGCCCGCCCTCATGGCGCTGTCGCGCGGGCTGGCTTGGCATTCGCATCCGCGCGGATGCGAATGGGTAAACAAAAAAGCCGGCTGCTCGCGCACCGGCTTTCTCAATTCAAATTTCAAAATCCGCGTTAGCTGGCTTGCAGCCCCTGCATGATATTGCGGTTGATCTCGATCAGCGGATCCAGCGGCGCCTTTTCACGGGTCACGCTGCGCGAATATTTTGCGACCCACAGCGACAGCGAGATGATCTTGGCGCGCACATCCTGTGTGAGCCTGTTGCGATCGTCCATGCAGTCGGCCGCAAGCGTGCGCCACAGGCGGCGGTTCCAGTCCACGGCCTCGACCAGCTGGGGACCGGCGGCATTGGTCTGCTTGGCGTTGAGCAGCGCGCCGGTGACCTGGCCGAACAGCCGATACTCCGTCAGACGCGGATCTTCGGTGGCGGCCTGCGTCGCCTTGTAGGCCTTAAGGCTCATAATTCAAGCGCTCCTTCTCAAAGTCGAACAGTTTCCGGCAGCCGATCAGCGCCTTGTAATAGGCGCCTTGCGCGACATCGCGGCTGATGTCCACGCAGGCGGAGAGAACCGAGGGTGTCCTGATCGCGCCCATGAATTCGGTCATGCGCAGGGCAAATTCGTTGTAAGGCTCTTCGCTGGCTTCGCCATCAAGATACATCAGCATGATCGCCAGATAGATGCGCCGCGCCGGGGTGTTGGCGCTTTCAGGCTGCATAATATCCTTTTCGCGCAGCACGCAGGCCTTGTTCTGGATCACAAGGCTGGTGCGCTTGTCGCCATTGGCAAGCACCGCGCCATTGAGCACGAATTTCTCGCCCGGCTTTAACGACAATTTCAGCGGCATGGCGCGCTTTCCTCTTCCACTGACAGCGACCATAGGCCCGCTGCAGTTAACAAAAGCCTGACGGATTGCAGGCATCCGTTTACGAAGGGTTAAGCGTGAAAAACCCTGGGGGACCTTCATTCCCAGGGATTTCGAGCGCCGCATATCGCGGCGCGCCCATCCGCATCCGACAGCTTCCTTCCCCTTCGGTGCGCAGCGCCACGAAGGGGAAGGTGTCGCAACGAGGTATCGGCGAAGCCGATCCGAGTTGCGACGGATGGGGTTCAATGAATTAAGGCAGCAGATCGCTTTCTTCCAGAATCAATTCGAAGGCGCGGCCGCGCGCATCCGGGCTCCAACCCGCCTCGATGGCCAGGCGCACGCCGGCGGTCAGCATTTCGGGCGTGACCCTGGGCTTTTCCGGAAACCGCGAAGGATGGCGCTGTTTCTCGAAGGGAAATTGCAGGATCAGTTCGCGCCAGGCCTTGCGTTCGCCATGGCGGGTCAGGGTCTCATCATATTTCATGACGCTGAGACGCAAGCCGATATCGCCATGGCTGGTGCCCCAGGCCGGCTCGCTCTTCACGTGCCACACCAGGGCAACTCCATCCACCGTCAACCGGCCGCTCAAAGATCGTTTTTTTGGCTGGGTCATCGTGCTTCATACTACAGGCGCGAGGGATTTTGCGACCTGAGCAGGAGCGTCGCGCGGAGCGTGCGTATAGCACGTGAGCACGCGCGACGCACTCAGGGCGCACCGCCCTCGCCTGCTCCGCAGGCTCGAAGCGGGGCCAGCTTTTCTAATTCGCTTCGCTCATAAGAAAAGCTAGGCCAAAGACCCGCGCCTATTGCTGCTGTTGCTGCTGCTGCTGGTGATATAGCCGCTCGGGCATCGAGGCGGTCGGCGTCGCCGTGCTCATTGGCCGGGCGACTTTCAGGAAGTCCTCGTGGCGCACCGGCGCCTGGGTCGGCTCAAGCGACACCGCGATGGACAATTCCTGGTCCGCACCACCCTTGAAGGTGCCACGGGTGGGCGGCACATCGGCATAGTCGCGGCCGACCGCGGCGCGCACATGCCGTTCGCCGGCGATGATATTGTTGGTGGGATCGAACCCCACCCAACCCAGCGACGGCAAATAGGCTTCCACCCAGGCATGGGTGGCGTTGGCGGCGGAGCGGTCTCTGGAGCCCTTGTGATAGAGATAGCCGGAGACATAGCGGGTGGGTATGCCCCACAGGCGCGCAATCGTGATCATGATGTGGGCGAAGTCCTGGCAGACGCCGCGCCGCTCTTCCAGCGCCACCTCGATCGGCGAATTCACCTCGGTGACACCGGATTCATAGTCGAAGGAATCATAGATGCCGCGCTGAAGCTTGATCAGCGCGCTGAGCGGATCGCCCACCGGCTTTTCCAGGTCGGCGATCTTCATGAAGCTTGCGAGATCGACCGAGGGCCGGGCGAAGCGCGACGGCTCCAGCATGTCGAAATGATCGTCCGACAGGTTGAAGTCGTTGTAACGGCTCCATTCCAGGGCATCGAGTCTTTCGGGCCAGACCGGGACATGCGCGATCTCCACGGTCGCCTGGGCCTCGATGCGCAGCTCTTCATGTTCGCGCAACAGATTGAAGTGATAGACCGCATTGCCCATGTGATCGGTATAGGCATAGAGCTGGGCCCGGGGATTTGTCGAAATCTGGAAGGAGCGCAGGGTCTGCGGCCCTTCCGAGCGCGGCTGCATGCGAAGCTCCATCACCGACTCGCGCACCGGCCCGCTGTATCGAAAGCGCGTGACATGGCGTATCGAATAGAACATTTACCCCCCTCTGTCGCAGCTCGGGTCAGCTCCGCCGACACCTCGCTGCGACATCTCCCCCCTCAGATGGCTTCGCCATGAGGGGGGAGAAAGCCGGCGCATGCTGAAGGTCGCGCCGCGAAATGCGGCGCTCGAGCTAGAAAAGAATGTGAGAGACGGACGGGGGTCATCAAACATCAAAGAACAGTCTCCGCACCATAAGTGATGTACGCGCTGTAGAGCGCTTTATGGATCTGTTCGCATTGCTTGGTAATGTCCGCAATGAAAGCCGCGACGCCGCCCGACATCAACTCGTCCACCTGGCCGAAATCCACCGCCGCCTTCAGCCGGCCGGCCAGCCGTTCCACTGCCGCGCGCCTGGCCGGCGGCGCGCCGGGCGCCACACGCGCCAGGGCATCGGTCATCCGGTCCACCGAGAAGCAGAGAGAATGAGGAAATTCCGGATCGAAGAGCAGAAATTCCGCGATCTTCTGCGGCCGGATCGAGGCCGTGTAGCGCTTGGTATAGGGCTCAAAGGCGGTGCAGAATTTGAGCAGCACCAGCCAGTCGAAATATTTGGGACCATTCTCGCTCTGGGCGGCGGTGAAATGGATGTCGAGCAACCGGCCCAACTGCTGCACCCGCTCGATATGGCGACCCAGTTCCAGGAAGTACCAACCTTCGCCATGGCTCAAGGTCGAGTAGGTCACCCCTCCCAGGGCATGCATCTCCTCCAGTGCCTCCCGGAACAGACGCGCCGGCGTGTGCACCCAGATCGAATCCATGGTCACCGGCGTCAGGCGCAGATAGAGCCGGTTCAGATGTTCCCAAACCTCGTTGGACAGCGCCTCACGCACCTGGCGGGCATTGTCGCGCGCCAGGCCCAGGGAGGTGATCAGGGAATTCTCGTTCTCGCGGTCGAAGGCGAGCGAACGGGTGATGGCGAAGGCATCGATATGCTGCAGCGGCATGACCTTTTCGCCGGTCAGCGCGGCGATCACCCGCCCCCAGCTGGCGGATGCGTCTTCCGGCGTCTGCTCCACCATCGAGTCCAGCTTGACCGCGATCAGCCTGGCGGTGTGCTCGGCGCGCTCGATATAGCGGCTCATCCAGTAAAGGGAATCGGCGACGCGCGAGAGCATTACTGACTCAACACCCAGGTATCTTTGGAGCCGCCGCCCTGGCTGGAATTGACCACCAGGCTGCCGCGCTTGAGCGCAACCCGGGTCAGCGCGCCGGGCACCAGCTTGGTTTCGGCGCCATGCAGGATGAAGGGCCTGAGATCCACATGCCGGGCCTCGATGCCGTTGCCGACAAAGGTGGGCGCGGTGGAAAGCTGGATGGTGGGCTGGGCGATATAGTTCTCCGGATCGTCCTTGATCTTTTCGGCGAACTCCTCGCGCTCCTTCTGCGAGGCATGCGGGCCCACCAGCATGCCATAACCGCCGGATTCGCCCACCGCCTTCACCACCAGCTTGTCGAGATTGGCCAGCACATGGGAAAGCGATTTCTCCTCGCGGCAGAGATAGGTCTCGACATTCTCCAGGATGGGCTCTTCGGCCAGGTAATAGCGGATCAACCGTGGCAGATAGGCATATACCGCCTTGTCGTCGGCCACGCCGGTGCCCAGCGCATTGGCGATCATCACATTGCCGGCGCGATAGGCGTTGAACAGGCCGGGCACACCCAGCGCGGAATCCTCGCGGAAAATGAGCGGATCGATGAAGTCGTCGTCGATGCGGCGATAGATGACGTCGATGCGCTTCAGCCCAGACGTGGTGCGGGTATAGACGACATTGTCGTTGACCAGCAGGTCGCGGCCCTCCACCAGCTCCACGCCCATCTGGCGCGCGAGGAAGGCGTGCTCGAAATAGGCGCTGTTGTAGACGCCGGGCGTGAGCACCGCGATCGAGACGTCTTCGTGGAAGGGCGTCAGCGAACGCAGGGTCGCGAGCAGCTCCAGCGGATAATGCTCGATGGGACGCACGCCCATGGAGCGGAACACCGCCGGGAAGGCGCGGCGCGCCACGTCGCGATTGGCCAGCATGTAGCTGACACCGGAGGGTACGCGCAGATTGTCTTCCAGCACGACGAAGTCGCCGGCCTCGTTGCGGATCAGGTCGCTGCCGCAGATATTGACGTAAGCGCCATGCGGCACCGGCAGCCCCCGCATCTCGCGGCGATAATGCTTGGAGCCATAGATCATGGAGCGGGGCAGCACGCCGTCCTTCAGTACCCGCCCGTCCGTGTAGATGTCGCGCAGGAACAGGTTGAGGGCGTGGATGCGCTGGGTGAGGCCGCGCTCGATGCGATCCCATTCCTTGGCCGTGACGATACGCGGCAGAAGGTCGGTCGGGATGATCCGCTCGGTCGCCTTGTTGTCGTTGTAGACGGTGAAGGTAATGCCCTGATGCAGGAAGCTTTGCTCGCAGGCTTGCTGGCGGCGGTTCAGCTCTTCCAGCGGCAGGGTCGAGAGACGCGAATCCAGCGCGGCATAAGACGGTCGCGCCTTGCCATCGCGGGTGAACATCTCGTCGTAGGGCTTGCCCAGATTGTAATTGGCATAGGGCGCATCCATGCCCGGGCGACAGGCAGGCGTGGGTCCGGTCGCCAGATCGGGACCGCCGAAGTCTTCCGTTGGGACGAAAACTTCATGCTGCATGAGCGAAGTGTGCGCGACGCCGCGCTTTCCCGCAAGCGCTTGTTTGAATGCCGGATTGATTAAGCGGTGCGGCGGATCGCACCCGGCCCTAATCCAACAGGGCCAGCATCGCCGCCTGGTTCGGCCTGGCCGCCACGGCGACATGGGCGAATGACATGGACGAGAGCGCCTGGGCCGTGGCCACGCTGATGCAGAAGGCGGTCATGTGCTGCGTCGGCAGACCGTCGGCCAGCGCGGCGAAAATCCGCGCGCTCCTGGGCGAGAAGAACATGGCCGCATCCAGCGCGCGGCTCTCAAGTGCGATCCGGGCGTCATGTGGCAGGCTGGCCGCCGGCTCGATGGCGTAAAGCGGCAGGCGACGCACCTCGAAACCGCGCAAGGCGAGGTTCTCGGCCAGGGTACCGGGCGCATCCTCGCCGCAGACATGCAGCAGCACGCCTTTCCTGGCCGCCCAGAGGGTTGCGGCCAGGGCCAGCGCCTTGGCGTCGCCATCGGCATTGCGCACTTCGGTGAAGCCGGACTTGCGTGCCTCGTCCGCAGTCTGGGGCCCCACCGAAAACACCGAAAAGTCGCGCCGCCCGGATCGGCGAGCAAAGGCACGGATGCCGTTGGCGCTGGTGGCCAGGATTGCCTGAACTCCTGTGAGGTCTGGTTCCGGCCCTTCGTGGAAGCGCGGCGTCAAAAGCGGCGCCACCAGCGCCTGATGACCACGCTCCGCCAGCCTTGCCGCGATTTCCTTGCCGTCTTCCTCCGGGCGGGTGATCAGAATTTTCATTTATTGCCGCTTTTGTGGGTTTCGGCGTAAACGAGCCGCCCATGACAGGCAAGTCCTTCACCATTCTGGGCATCGAGACCAGCTGCGACGAGACCGCGGCCGCGGTTGTGCGCGGCTGCGCGCCGGGGCCTGGTGAAATTTTGTCGAACATCGTCTTCAGCCAGACCGAGGCGCATGCGCCTTATGGCGGGGTGGTTCCTGAGATCGCCTCTCGGGCACATCTGGAAATACTGGATGGGGTGATCGAACGAGCGCTTTCAGAGGCGCATGTCGGCCTTAATGAGGTGGACGGCATTGCCGCCACTGCCGGCCCCGGCCTGATCGGCGGGGTGATGGTGGGGCTGACCACCGCAAAGGCGCTGGCGCTTTCGCAGGGCAAACCGCTGATCGCGGTCAATCATCTGATGGGCCACGCCATGACCGCGCGGCTGACCCATGGCGTGGCGTTTCCCTTCCTCCTGCTTCTGGTGTCGGGCGGTCATTGCCAGCTGGTGGGTGTAGGCGGAGCAGACGACTTCCGGCTTTACGGGAGCACCATCGACGATGCCGTAGGCGAAGCCTTCGACAAGACCGCAAAATTGTTGGGCCTGCCCTATCCCGGTGGGCCAGCCGTGGAAGCTGCCGCCAGAACGGGCAATCCCTACGCCCATGATCTGCCGCGCCCGCTTCTCAACAGAAAGGGCACCGGACGGGCGGACTTTTCATTTTCGGGCCTGAAAACCGCCGTGCGCCAGCTGATGCAGGATCGGGTTAAAGTGGAAGATGTCAGCGCCTCGTTCCAGCACGCGGTGATCGACATCCTGCTGGATCGCACTGACAGGGCCATGGCGATGTTCCGTGCCGATTTCCCCGGCGGTAACGCGTTTGTCGTGGCCGGTGGCGTCGCGGCCAATCAGGCGATTGGCGCGGGCCTCACCAAACTATGCGCGGAAGAGGATTTTCTGATCCGCATTCCGCCCCCCAGGCTCTGCACCGACAATGCGGCGATGATTGCCTGGGCGGGCGTGGAGCGGTTGTCGGCCAATGCCGGGGCGGACGGGCTGTCGGTGTCGCCTCGGGCCAGGTGGCCGTTGGCCACCGGCCCTGTTTGACAGCTGGCGGCTCCGCCGCCGGGGCCAGGTGGCCTTGGCCGCCGGCCCCGTTTGATAGCTGGCGGCTCCGCCGTCGAGGCCAGGTGGCCTTGGCCACCGGCCCTACTCAATAACTGGCGGCTACGCCGCCGGGGCTCTGGCCGGGTTCCGGTTAGAACGTGGCGGCGACGGTCAGGATGCCCAGAACACCGATCAGGGCGATGGTCGCGGTCTGGAAGGCTTCGGCGACGAGGCTGTTGACCCGTTCGCCAGTGGTGGGGGTGTGGGTGGAGGGAGTGATCATTGATGCTATCCTTTGAACAAAGCCCCGAAGACATTCTCGGAACTTCTTGCTGCACTGCGATATAATCGCTGGAGGATTGCAAATCAATGAATGATAGCTATGCGTTTATTGATTGTCTGACATTAGAAATCTGTACGTAACATACTGAAATCATTTATACGGTAATAAAATTGCTCATGTGGTAATGAGCAATGTGCAATTGCAGCATAGAAGGGTGTAAAAGGTGAAAATCGCCACCTGGAACGTCAATTCGGTACGCCACCGGCTGGCCCTGATCACCCGGTTTTTGCGTGACGAGCAGCCTGACATTCTGTGTCTGCAGGAGACCAAGGTGGAGAACGGCCTGTTCCCGGCGGAGGCCTTTCGCAAGCTGGGCTACGTCCACCAGGCCATCCACGGTCAGAAGGCCTATCACGGCGTCGCGGTGCTGGCGAAAGCCCCGTTCCGGGAAACCGGCGTTCAAGACTTTTGCCGTGAAGGCCATGCCCGGCACATGGGCGTGACACTGGCGAACGGGGTGGAGCTGCACAATTTCTATGTGCCGGCCGGCGGCGACATTCCCGACCCCAAGGCGAATGACAAGTTCGCCCATAAGCTGCATTTCCTGGCCGAGATGGAAAAGTTCTTCGCCAGGCGGAAGGCGAAAAAGAACGATCCCGTGATCCTGGTTGGCGATCTGAATGTTGCGCCGCTGGAGAACGATGTGTGGAGTCACAAGCAGCTTCTCAACATCGTCAGCCACACCCCGGTGGAGACCAGGCTGCTGGGCGAAGCGCAGGCCGCCCTCGACTGGATCGACACCACCCGCCACTTCATTCCGGCGGACCAGAAGATCTACAGCTGGTGGAGCTACCGCGCCGCCGACTGGGAGGCTAGCGATCGCGGCCGCAGGCTGGATCACATCTGGGCCAGTCCGGGGCTGAAAGGCTCGCTCAAGTCGCACAAGATCATCAAGAAAATGCGCGGCTGGCAGAAGGCCAGCGATCATGTGCCGGTGGTGGTGGAGTTTGCGGTTTGAGACTGGCGTTATTGCGCCATGGGCCGACAGACTGGAATGCGGCCGGTCGCATCCAGGGTCACACCGATATTCCCCTGAGCGACGCCGGCCTTGCGCGCATGGCGGCGCTCGCTTTGCCCTTCGCCTTTCCGCGCGTCTATGCCAGCCCCATGCTGCGCGCGCGCCAGACAGCCGGGGCGCTGGGCCTGTGCGAGCCGATGCTGGATGCGCGGCTGATGGAACAGAACTGGGGCACATGGGAAAGCCTGACCCGCTCTGAGATTCTGGCGCGCGATGGCGAAGATGCCTTCATCAAAGCCGGCTCGGACCGGGGCGAAGCGTTTAGACCCGGCGGCGGGGAATCCACAGGCGAACTGCATGCGCGCGTGGCGGCCTTCCTGAAAGATGTGGCGCGCGGGGAAGGTGACGCCACCGTCGTGGCGCATCTGGGTGTGCTGCGCGCGGCCTATACACTGGCCACCGGCTGGGACATGGCGACGCCAATGCCCCCGGATCTGGATGTTTCGAAGATTCTGTTGCTGTCGCTGGACGCTGATGGAACGCCAGAAATCGAATGCCTGAATCTGAACTTTAACGCCAGAACGGCTCGACCTTCCTGAACTTCTGGTAGCGCTTCAGCGCCTGTTTGGCGGCATGTGGCACCTGTGCGCCGTACCAGCCCACCATGGCGCCCGCGGCATAGCGCGCGGCGCCGTCCTCATCTTTCCGGCCCTTGTCGCGCAAGAGGCCGCTCACCACGTTGCGCACATTGGCGACGTCATTGAGATCGCCCAGGTGATTCTGCAGTCCGCGCAATTCCTTCAGGTACCGGCCTGCGGCGCCGCGCGCATAGAGCGGCGCGAAGAATTCGGCCGTGTAGCGCAATTTCTTGAGCGCGATGCGCAGGTGATGGAGATCCGCTTCCTTCCGGCTTTTGGCCACCTTGGCGCGCTTCTTCACCCGCCGGACCTGGCGGTCAAGAATGCGCCGCGCGGTTCGCGGCAGCTTGTGGTCCCGGGTGAGCGGCAGTTGCGAACCGGCAAGGGCCGCGATGTCATCGATGAAATGCTCGAAATCGGCACTGGCGATGCAGGACTGAGCCGCCGCCCAGGCGACATCGCGCGCGCCTTCGGCGCGGACACGCAGCTGGGGCAAGCCGTCACTGACGCCCGACTTGGGCGGGGAAACAAGCAGCTTGCTGGTAAAGACGTCCAGATCGCGCGCCGGCGACAGGCGGCCCAGCAGAATCTTGGCGCGGCCGCGCAACTCCTCGATCCAATCCCGGCCGAATTCTCGGCCAAAGGCGCCAAGCGCCACTTCCAGCCGGCGGAAGGCCACACGCAACTGATGCAACCCTTCCACCGAGCGGCCCACGCGCAAGGTTGCGGCATTGGCGGTGATCTGCGCCAGACAATCCGCCAGCGTGGCGCGAAAGGCCTCTTCCGGCCGCATCGACTTGGCAATGTAGCCGGGCACGGCTTTCACCGGCTGGCCAAAGACAGTCTTGTCCTTGGCACGGCGGGTCAGGGAATGCACGGCGGCGCGGGGATCGTCCATCCCCCATTTTAATAAGGAAATTCTTCCGGCTTGCAATTGATCGGAGCGTCGGCGAGAGCCGGAGCGGCCAAAAAACGATCAGAGCGGGCGGACGGGCAATCCTGCGGCCTTAAGCGCCGCCTTTGCCTGCGAAATACTGACTTCGCCAAAGTGGAAGATGGAGGCCGCCAGCACCGCGCTGGCATGGCCCTTGACCACGCCATCGACAAGATCCTGGGCATTGCCCACGCCGCCCGAGGCGATCACCGGAACTTCCACTGCATCCGACACGGCGCGGGTGAGTTCCAGGTCATAGCCCGACTTGACGCCATCGCGGTCCATGGAGGTGAGCAGCACTTCGCCGGCGCCATAACCGACCAGCCTCCTGGCATGTTCGACCGCATCGATGCCGGTGGCGTTGCGCCCGCCATGGGTGAAGATTTCATATCGCCCGTTGCCCACACCCTTGGCGTCGATGGCGGCGACGACGCACTGGCTGCCGAATTTCTCGGCCGCCTCTTTCACGAATTCCGGGCGGCTGACGGCGGCGGTGTTGATCGAAACCTTGTCCGCGCCGGCAAGGAGAAGGGCGCGGATGTCTTCCAGCGTGCGCACCCCGCCGCCCACGGTCAGCGGCATGAAACAAACCTCCGCCGTGCGATGCACCACATCCAGCAAGGTGCCGCGATTTTCATGACTGGCAGTGATGTCGAGAAAGCAGAGTTCGTCGGCGCCCGCCTTGTCATAGACAATGGCCTGCTCCACCGGATCGCCGGCATCGCGCAGGCCCTCGAAATTGATGCCCTTGACCACGCGGCCGTCTTTCACGTCCAGGCAGGGGATCACCCGCACTTTTAGCATTGGGACCTTGGCAGCATCACATTCTACCTTTCGCCATGGCGGCGATGTTCATCAGGGTGCGGCCGGTTACCGCTTCCGCCGGCACGCCAGTGGTGCGAGTCAGCGCCTCGGCATCGAGCAGCATGTCCAGTGCATCGCCCAGGCGATCGCTGGACCAGCGCTGGGCCTGGGCCTTGAAACTGGTCGCACGGGAAAAGTGCACCGGCGGCCGCAGCCGCTTCATCGCATTGTCGAGGGATTCGCCGCGCGCCGCACCCTCGCGCGCCTGGATCAGTTTCTGGAAGTGACCCATGGCGCTGCGCAGCACCTGGGCCGGCTGGGTGTCGGACGCCCACAGCCGCTCCAACTCGCGGTCGAGCTTGGCCAGGTCGCCGCTGCCGGCCGCGTCGCACGCGCTTTCGCTGCGCGCCTCCGCCTCGTCGCCCATCACCGCGCGCACGTCTTCCAGCGTCACCTGCTTTTGGCCATGCATGTAGATCAGGAGCTTTTCGATCTCCCGCCTTGTCACGCCGCGGTCGCTGCCCAGCCGCGACACCGCGTCTTCCAGCGCGTCGGGCGCGATGGAAAGCCCTTCGGCGCGCAGCGCGTCGCGCACGACATCGCCGAGGTCGCGGACGGAATCCGGATAACACTGGACCGCAACGGCGGTCTTGTGATCGTCGAACAGCTTGCGCAAGGCGCTCGCCTTGGCCAGATCACCAGCTTCGATAACCACCAGGGCATCGCCCTTCGGATCATCGAGGAAGGATTCGAACAGGTCCGCCAGGTCGTTGCCGGCGCCGCGCACGCGCACCACCCGCCTGCCGCCCATCATGGAAATCGCTGCGGCCTCATCGGCCAGCCGCGCCGGATCGGCCAGGAGCACCGTTTCGCTCAGATCGGCGACATTGAAGGGATCGGTGAGGTCGGGCACCACGCTTTTCAGCAGCTTCTCGGCGCGTTCCGTGACCAGCCCGGCGTCGGGCCCATAGACCAGCGCCGCCATCAACCCCTTGGGCGGGCTGGCGGCATAGCGGTCGGCCTCGTGGCTTTTGACGATCATTTCTTGTGCTGCCGGAACCAGACACCCAGATCGAGGTGGATGCGCTCGGCGATATCCTGGGCGGCGCGCTTGCTGGAATCCAGCGCCGCGACCTCGGTGGCGTAGGGCGACTGCACCACGTTCCAGGCCGACATCTGTGTCTCGGTGCCGTTGGTCAGCACTTTGTCCTGGGCGTCATACAAGGTGTAGTGCGCGGTCAGGTTGTTGTTATAGCGGGTGATGGTGGCGTCGTTCTGCAGCGCGATGCCCTGCGCGGACTCGTTCAGCGTGATCTTCAGGTGATAGGCCTTGCCCTGTTCCATGCCGTCGGTCTGCAGCGCGTCGATCAGGCTGGTGCGCAGCTCGAAGCCGTCGCGCTCCGCAATAGGCTCGACATAGACGGAGGCGAGTGCAGGGCCGGTGGAGCTGGCATACATCGGATGAAAGCCGCAGGCCGCAAGCTCCAGGCAAAGGAAGAGCGCAACCAACACAGACCCTCCTCCCCTTCGCGTGCGAAGCACATGCGAGGGGGAGGTGCCCGTAGCAGCGCTTGCGATGCGAAGGGCGGAGGGGGTCATGCGACGATATTCACGATGCGGTTGGGGACGACGATGACTTTCTTCGGAGCCTTGCCGTCCAGCGCGCGCTTGACGCCCTCGTCCGCCAGCGCCGCCGTTTCGACCGCCTTGTTGTCGGCATCCTTGGCCATACTGATCTCGCCACGGCGCTTTCCATTCACCTGAATGGCGATAGTGACGCTGTCGAACGCCGTCAAGCCAGGATCATATTTGGGCCAGAGCGTTTCCGCCACCAGCTGGCTGTGCCCCAGTTCCTTCCAGCACTGCTCGGCCAGATGCGGCATCATCGGCGCCGACAGCAGCACCAGCGCCTCGATCGCCTCGCGCCGGGCGGCGCCGTCCGCCTTCTCGGCACCACCGATCGCGTTGGCCAGCGTATAAAGCTGGGCCACGGCGCGGTTGAAGCGCAGATGTTCCAGATCATCCGTGACGGCGGCGATGGCCCGATGCGCGGCCTGGCGCAGCGGCCTGGATGCCTCGTCATTAGAGGGCCCGGTTCCTGCCGGCGGCAGACCTTCGCTCTCCGTCGCCAGACGCCAGACGCGCTGGACAAACCGCCAGCAGCCTTCCGCGCCGGCATCGGTCCATTCGATGTCGCGCTCGGGCGGGGTGTCCGACAGCATGAACCAGCGGATCGTGTCAGCGCCGTATTCGGCGATGATGGTCTCGGGCGCGATCACGTTCTTCTTGGACTTGGACATCTTCTCGGATGGACCGATGGTGATTTCCTTGCCGGTGTCGCGCTCGAACGCCTTGCCGTCGCGCTTTTCGATTTCGTCGGGCGCAACCCAGTTGCCGTCGGCATCCTTGTAGGTCTCGTGGCAGACCATGCCCTGGGTGAACAGACCGGCGAAAGGTTCCTCGACCTTCACCAGCCCCAGCTTGGACATGGCGCGGGTGAAATAGCGCGCATAGAGCAGATGCAGGATCGCATGCTCGATGCCGCCGATATACTGGTCCACCGGCAGCCAGTAATCCGCCGCGCGGCTGTCCACCGGCTCGTCGAAATCCGGATTGGTAAAACGGGTGAAGTACCAGGAGGAATCGGCAAAGGTGTCCAGTGTGTCGGTGTCGCGCACGGCCGGTCCCTTGCAGGACGGGCAAGTCGTGGTCTTCCAGTCGGTATCGGCATCCAGCGGATTGCCCTTGACCTTGAAGTTGATCACCTCGGGCAGGCGCACCGGCAGTTGATCCTTCGGCACCGGCACCACGCCGCATTTGGCGCAATGGACGATGGGAATGGGGCAGCCCCAGGGCCGCTGGCGCGACACCAGCCAGTCGCGCAGGCGATAGTTGATCGTCCGTTCGCCGATGCCGGCCTTTTCCAGGCGCGCGGCGACTTCCGCCTTGGCTTCCTCCACCGTCATGCCATCCAGGAAGCGCGAATTGGCCAGTCGGCCCGGGCCGACATAGGCCTCTTTGCCGACATCGAAAGTCTTGGGGTCCACGCCTTCGGGCACCACCACCGGCGTCACGGTCAGGGCATATTTGCGGGCGAAGTCCAGGTCGCGCTGGTCATGCGCCGGGCAGCCGAATATGGCGCCGGTGCCATAGCCCATCAGCACGAAATTGGCGACCATGACCTTGAGCTGCCAGCCCCCATCGAAAGGATGGGCGGCGGTCAGTCCGGTGTCGTAGCCTTTCTTTTCGGCCTTTTCGATGTCGGCCTCGGCGGTGCCGACATGGCGGCATTCCTCGATGAAGGCGGCAAGCTTCTCGTCCGTCTTCGCCAGTTCCAGCGCCAGCGGATGTTCCGGCGACAGCGCCACGAAAGAGGCGCCAAACAGCGTGTCGGGCCTGGTGGTGAACACATCCAGATTTTCGCCGTTCGACAAAGTGAACTGGAAGCGCAGGCCTTCGCTCCTGCCGATCCAGTTCTTCTGCATCAGCCGGACTTTTTCCGGCCAGCGGTCGAGCGTGTCGAGCCCGGCCAGCAGTTCGTCGGCGAACTGGGTGATCTTGAAGAACCATTGCGACAGCTTGCGCCGCTCCACCAGGGCGCCGGAACGCCAGCCGCGCCCGTCGATCACCTGCTCGTTGGCGAGCACGGTCATGTCGACCGGGTCCCAGTTCACATCGGCTTCGCTGCGATAGACGAAACCGGCCTTGTAGAAGTCCAGAAACAGCTTCTGCTGCTGGTGATAATAGGCCGGATCGCAGGTGGCGAATTCGCGCGCCCAATCCAGCGACAGGCCCATCATTTTGAGCTGGGCGCGCATGGCGGCGATATTTTCGTAGGTCCAGTCGCGGGGGCTGACGCCCTTGTCGCGCGCCGCATTCTCAGCCGGAAGGCCGAATGCGTCCCAGCCCATGGGGTGAAGCACGTTGTAACCCTGGGCACGGCGGAAGCGGGCGATCACATCGCCCATGGTATAGTTGCGCACATGGCCCATATGGATGCGCCCCGACGGATAGGGGAACATCTCCAGCACATAGCATTTGGGCTTGTCGGATGAGTCGAGGGCGGGCGTGGCGAACAGCGCGCGCGCGTCCCATTCCGCCTGCCAGTGTTTTTCGGATTCCTTGGCGTTGTAACGCGCCATCACGCGGGCTCCCCTAGCCCTGCTGGCCGAGCGTGGCCAGGCGCAGTTCGCGGGCGCGGGTCAGGATGGAATCTTCCAGCTTGTGCGCGGTGTCGGGGCTAGGCGTCGCATCCTGCCAGACATTGCCGTTACGGACCTGCCGGAACACCACCACCTTCAGCGCATCGGCGCGCAGCGCGCGGTCCATGATGTAGATGGTCACTTTCAGCCGCTCATCCGGGCTCGAGGGGGCGACATACCATTCCGAGATGATCACGCCGCCAAAGGGATCGGCCGAGACCAGCGGCAGGAAGGAGAGCGTGTCGAGCGAGGCGTGCCAGAGATAGGAGTTCACGCCCAGGGTCATGCGGGTCGAACCGCTGGCGATGGAGCTGGTGCCGGTATCCATGTCCCTGGTGCCGTCATTGGACGAACCGCCACAGCCGGCCAGGACCAGCGCACACAACAGGGCAGGCAGAACTCGCATTTTCACGTCTTTTCCTTAAAGAGCGGCGGCATCCGGGTGCGCCACACAAGGGCTTATAACGGCGGGGGGGTTCGCGCGCAACGGCGGCCGGCTTGCACCCGAGCGCCGAGTTTGGCTTATCTGGGAAGGACTTAAAGCGGGCCCGCCCATTGCCAGTTGGTAAGATAGTTTGGTTGACGGCTTTGGGCTTGGCGGCATCGGCCCAGACGGCCGCTTCGGCGCAGGTTTTCCGCCCTCTGTCGGCGTCGCTGGGCGACGCTGAGCTGAACCTTTCCGGCGAGGCCGGTGGCGCCCTGTTCAATCCCAACCAGCCAGGCTGGAGCGGGGCCCAGGCCAGCGGCGATGTGCGGCTGATGCCGCAGATCAGGCGCGACTATGACAGCGGGTTGGGTCTGGACCTGGGCGGCACCTTCGCGGCGGAAGACCCGCTGTCGCGCGGCCGCTATAACGGCGACGTGATCGAGCGGCTGGCGGGTGAAGCGCGCACCGGTCTGGGCAAACTCGAAATCGGCATCACCGACGGCGCGGGCTATGACCTGGCGGTTTCCGGGCCCAAGGTCGATCCGGGCGTGTCGCTGGATGATCCGCGCACGACCTTCTATCGCGATCCGGGCACCCATCGCGCTGTGAGCGACATCTTTGCCCTGCGCACGGAAGTGGGTGCGTCCTCCAACTATGCCAAGTTCGCCTATACCAGCCCGGACGTGTTCGGGTTTCAGCTGGCCCTGTCCTTCACGCCCACCGAAGGCAGGGAGCTGCCCTTCCTGAATGCGGGGCCGCATCTGGCCGGCCGGCAAGTGGACATCTGGGAAGGCGCGGTCCGCTATGAGACCGATCTGGGACCGGCGTCATTGTCGGCTTATGGCGCGTTCGCCGAGGGCCGCGCCGAGCACAAGCTGCCGGGGCAGGAAGGCGTCAGCGATCTGGGGGCGGGCGTCAGGGCCGATTATCCCTTGAATGACGACATTACTTTGTCGCTGGGTGGCTCATACCGGCAAAGCAATGCTCATGCCTTCAATGTGAATGAATCCTTTGTCACGGGCACGACGCGCGCCGGTTATGTGTCGACCGCGATCAGCTACCGGCAGTGGATGGCGGGTCTGGAGTACAGCAATGGCGTCGCCGATCAGGTAGCAGGCAGCCCACGGCTGGCGCAAAACGGGCTGGAAGCCTCGCTGGGCTACACGGTGAGCAGCAGCGCCAGCATCAGCAGCGGTTGGCAGCACTTGGATTATTCGCGAAACAGCGGCGCGTTCTTCAATGGATTGCTGCAGCTGAAGCTAGATGCCTTCTACCTGCACGTGAACCTAAAGACTTCACAAGAGTGAACCAATCGCGGCGATGCCACCGAAGGCCGGCGCCAGCAGCGCCGCGTTGCGTGCCGTCACGCCGCCCAGAGCATAGACCGGAACGGGCGCCTGGGCCGCGATGAAGGCCGCGCGCGGCGGTGTCAGCGGTCTGGCGCCCGGATGGCTGGCGGTGGTGAAAACAGGCGAAAGAAACACGGCGTCCAGCACATGCGCGCCCATCAACGCCTTCAGCGAATGGGCCGACGCGGTGATGATCCAGTCCGGATGACGCGCGCGCCAGTGCAGCGCCTCCTTCATGCGCCGTTGCGGCAGATGCAGGCCCGCAGCCCCGACGGATTGCGCCAGTGCCGGATCGTCGGCGATCAACAGAGTGGCGAGGCCGTGGAGTTCTTCCGCCAGCGCCTTGCGGCGGTTCGCCTCGCGCGCGCGCACCACTACGACACTGCCATGTGGCAATCGCCGCGCCGCGGCCGCCCAGTCGGCATCGCGATCATCAGTCATCAGGACCAGGGGCATGGAGCATCGGCCACGCGAGCGCAGCGGTCCGTAGCGACAGCGTGCGGACGTCGGCCGTGCGACCCAATTATGCTCCGGATTGAGACGCCCCGCGCTGCGAAGCAGCGCATTGAGACCAGAGTGGTGGATTGCTAGGTTCGAGGCCATGACAATTGCAGAGAATCTTTCGGACATTCTGGCCCGCATCGACGCCGCGCGAAAGGCCGCGATCAAGCCAGCGCCCGCGACCCGCTTGGTTGCGGTGTCCAAGACGGTACCCGAAGAAGGCGTCCGGGCCGCGTTGACCTGCGGTCAACGCCTGTTCGGCGAAAACCGGGTGCAGGAAGCGCAGGGAAAATTCCCGCAACTGAAGGCCGAATTCCCCGACCTGGAATTGCATCTGATCGGACCGTTGCAGACCAACAAGGTGAAGGATGCGATGGCGCTGTTCGACCGCATCCAGACGCTTGACCGCGTCAGGCTGGCCGATGCGCTGGCGGCGGAACGCGACAGGGGCGGCAAATGCCCAAAGCTGTTCCTGCAGGTCAATACCGGCGAGGAGCCGCAGAAGGCCGGCGTGTTGCCCCGCGAAACCGCGGAGATGATCGCCTATGCGCGCAAACTGGAGCTGCCGCTGGAAGGGCTGATGTGCATTCCGCCGGTGGAGGACGATGCAGCACCCCATTTCGCGCTGCTGGCCAAGATCGCACGCGATCATGGCCTTGCCGGCCTCAGCATGGGCATGAGCGGGGATTTCGAGCTGGCGGTGAAGTTCGGCGCGACACATGTCAGAGTCGGCACTGCTATTTTCGGCGCTCGCGCCGTTCAGGAAATCACAACCTGATCGCCGGCTTGCAGCTGGGCAATCGCGGCCAGCGCATCGTCGCGAGACAACGCTACGCAGCCATGGGTGGCGGAAAAATCCGGTCGCGCCAGATGCAGGAAAATGGCGCTGCCCTTGCCCGGCACGACGGGATCGTCATTGTAACCCAGGACCGCGACCAGGTCGTAGAGATGATCCTCGCGCCACATGTGTTCCGCGCTCGCAGGGTATGGCAGCTTCACCAGCCGGTTGTAATTGGGATCATCCGGCGCGTCGCACCAGCCATCATCCTTTTCAATCGCGCGCAGCGGCAGTGCCGTAACAGGTCTGGCGATGCGGTCGGCGCGATAGAAAATCTCCCGCACCGGAAAAGAGCCGCGCGGCGTGATGCCATCGCCTTCGCCGCCCTTGAAGGCGATGCCACCCGGCCCGATGGCAGCGCGTTTAAGCCCGGCGCCCCAGTCAAGCCATGCGCCATCCTTGCTGGATGTGACGGTGAGATTCATGTGTCAGATATAGCCTCAGTTGAGGCTGGCGAAAACCGGCGCGGTCGCGGGCGTGGCGATGGCGCGGCGATAGGCGTCGATGGCGCGGGCCGCCGCATCGCCCGTGATGCCCTTGGCGGAAAGCGCCGCGGAAAGCGACGCAACATCGGGACCGTCATACGGGTTGGAAGCGGTCGCCGGCGATGCAGATGGCAGCGTCGGCGTATCGGAAGACGGCAGCGACTGCGCCACCTGAATATTGGGAGCGGTGATTTTGGCGACCTGGGTGCTGGAATCGCTCTTGAACCAGGAGAGCACCGTGTCTTCGACGCTCTTGCCGGTGACGCCTTCAAAGGCCACATCGGCGACGGAACTGACCGCGCCCCACAGACCGCCATAAAGCGCGTCGCCCGCGATCTTCTCCACCGCGCCGATATGCTCGCCGGTGATGGCGCGATAGATGGTTCCGATCACCGGCAGGTGCTGCAGTGGATTGACCACATCGAGCAGGTGATGAAAAAACCCTTCGTCCTGGCGCCCGCTCGCGTCCGCAGCCGCAGTCGCGGTCACCTTCTCCGGTGCGGGAGACGGCGAGGAGGCCATGGCGTGATATTCGGTGCTG
The DNA here is from genome assembly GCA_036488555.1 of Rhizomicrobium sp. Lineage (GTDB taxonomy): Bacteria > Pseudomonadota > Alphaproteobacteria > Micropepsales > Micropepsaceae > Rhizomicrobium. The sequence continues at coordinate 35,874 of DASXHL010000036.1, read as the reverse complement.
TAGACGCTCATCAACCATGAGCAAAGCAAGCCCCGCGCCACAATTTCTCCGCACTATTGCTGGAATTTCATCCACCGGCGGACATGTCTGACCGGCAAGATTTGCCGCCCCGGCTGATCCCACGCTAATCTTGACCACCCCGAGCCGTCGAAACCGCGACACAGATGCCGACCCGAATCCTTTTGGCCGAAAGTGACGATGTGCTGCGTGCGAGCCTCGCAGAGCAGCTTCAGAACGAAGGCTATGAAGTCATTGCCGCCGGCGATGGCGAAGCCGCGCGCGGCGCGGTGCGCGAACCACTGGCTTTCGCCATTATCGGCCTGGGCGAGGCAGCCGCGGCGCTGCTGCGTGAACAGGGCCTGACATGTCCAGTGCTTCTGGTCCTGGATGGCGAGGCCCAGAGCGCGCAGCCTGCCATCCTCAAGCCGTTCCGTTTCTCGGCGCTACTCGCACGCCTGCACGGGCTCAACACCCATCAGGGCGGCGACGGCCAGGCCGTGAAGATCGGCCCCTACACCTTTCACCCTTCCGCCAAGCTGCTGCAGTCGGACAATCGCAAAGTGCGGCTGACCGAAAAGGAAACCAATATTCTCAAGTTCCTGCATGCCAGTGCGGGAACGGTGCCGCGCGACATCCTTTTGCATGAAGTATGGGGATACGGCCCCGCGGTCGCTACCCACACGCTGGAAACCCATATCTACCGGCTGCGGAAGAAGATTGAACAAGATCCGGCCCGCGCCCAGATTCTTTTGACCGAAGAAGGCGGCTATCGCCTGTCGGCGTAGGCCGCCATGCTGCCGTTCCGGGTTGCCGGACGCTTTAGCCGTCCCGATTCGGGAAGCTTGTTTAACGTGTGTTAACCGCTCGGCCCCTAGAACAGGCTTATGGGGAAAAAGCCCACAAAGCCTCAGCCTCGGAAGCCCTCGCCGGGTTCTTTCCGGCCTGGCGCCGGCCGGCCGGGGCAGACCCGTCCCACCCAGCCGCCCAAGCCCAAGCGCAAGGCAACCTGGCCCTATGTGCTGGTGATGCTGGGCGCCTGGGGCGTGATCTTCGGCGGCCTGTTTTTCTCGCATTTTCTTTCCAGCCTGCCCGATGTGCACAACCTGATGATCAGCGGCCCGTCGCAGGACGCTACCATTCTCGATGACCGCGGCCGGCTGATCGCACGCCGCGGCCTGACGCAAGGCGCGATGGTCAGGGCGCAAGACCTGCCCGACTATGTGCCCAACGCCTTCATCGCCATCGAGGACCGGCGCTTCCGCTCGCATATGGGCATCGATCCGATCGGGCTGACCCGGGCTGCGGTGCAGAACATGATCAACGGCCATGTGGTGCAGGGCGGCTCGACTCTCACCCAGCAGCTGGCCAAGAACCTGTTCCTCAGCCCCAGCCGTACCCTCGACCGCAAGATCCAGGAAGCGATGCTCGCGCTCTATCTGGAGTCGCGCTATTCCAAGGACCAGATCCTGACGCTTTATCTCAACCGCGTCTATTTCGGCGCCGGGGTGTTCGGCATCGAGGCGGCATCGGAGAAGTTCTTCGGCAAGCATGCGGGAGAACTGAGCCTGACCGAGGCCGCCATGATCGCGGGCAGCGTCAAGGCGCCCGCGCGCTACAATCCCCTGTCCGACATCGATGCCGGGCTTCAGCGCGCCAAGGTGGTGCTGGCCGCCATGCAGGATGCCGGTTTCATCGACGCCAATACCCGCGCCATGGCGGAAGCGACGCGCCCACGCGTAGTGCGCGCCAACGGCACACCCGGCTCGGGCTTCTTTGCCGACTGGATCATGGCGCATCTGAACGAGTATGTCGGCGCCACGCCCGAGCCGGTCATTGTGGAAACCAGCTTCGACCTGGACGCCCAGACCATGGCCGAACGCGCGATCGCGCAAGGCCTCGCGGCCGAGGGACAGAAGTTCAATGTCAGCCAGGCGGCGCTGGTGGCGATGACGCCCGATGGCGCGGTGCGCGCCATGGTGGGCGGCAAGGATTACAGCACCTCGGGCGGCTTCAACCGCGCCACCGACGCGGTACGCCAGCCGGGCAGCGCCTTCAAGCCCTTCGTCTATCTGACCGCATTCGAGCACGGCCACACCATCGACGAGACGGTAAATGACGGACCGGTCGACATTCATGGCTGGAAGCCCACCGACTTCGAAGGCCATTTCAAGGGCCGCATTCCCCTGATCGAGGCCTTCGCGGATTCCTCCAACTCCGTTTCCGCCCAGCTCACCGCCGAAGTCGGTCCGCAGGAAGTGGTGCGCACCGCGCGCCGGCTCGGCATCGTTTCCCCGCTGTCCGCCGTCTCGTCGCTGGCCCTGGGCACATCGGGCGTCACGCCGCTGGAACTGACCGGCGCCTATGCCGCCTTCGCCAATGGCGGCTTGGGCGTGCAGCCCTTTGGCGTGGTGCGGATCAAAACCCGGTCGGGGCGCGTCCTTTATCAACGTCACGCATCCACGACCGGCGCGGTGATGAGCGCCAATGACGACTCGCAGATGACCCAGCTGATGCTGGCTGTCACAGACCACGGCACCGGCAAGGCGGCGCGGCTGGAAGATCGCCCCACCGCGGGCAAGACCGGCACGACGCAGGATTTCCATGACGCCTGGTTTGTCGGCTTCACCGCCGATCTGGTGTGCGGCGTGTGGGTCGGCAATGACAACAATGCGCCGATGACCAAGGCGACCGGCGGCATGCTGCCCGCCCATCTCTTCCATGCTTTCATGACCGATGCCGAACAGGGCCTGCCGGCGCGGCCGCTGACCGGCATGGCGCTGGTGGCGCAGGCGGACCAGCCGCCCGATCAGGCCCAGGCCGCGCCGGTGTCGGTGCAGGAGGACAAGTCCAAGCCGGATACGTTCAAGCGGTTGCTCGACGGCCTATTCGGCGGGACGTGATTTGATTACCCCCATCCGTCGCAACTCGAATCGGCTTCGCCGATATCTCGTTGCGACACCTTCCCCCTCTGATGGCTTCGCCATGAGGGGGAAGGAAGCTGGAGGATGCTGGGGGGCGCGGCGCGGAATGCGCCGCTCGAGCAAGAAGTAAACTTCTAAGCTTTCACGCCGTAGCGCTGCAGATCGCGGCCGTTAGTCCTGAGCCAGGCCTGCGCCGTTTCCATCTCGGGGTGAAGTTTTTTCACATGCGCCCAGAAGCGCGCACCGTGGTTCATTTCCCGCAAATGCGCCACTTCATGCGCCACGACATAATCAAGAACAAAATCGGGCGCCATGATCAGCCGCCAGGAAAATGACAGCGCCCGCGCGGAGGAACAGGAACCCCAGCGACTCAGCGTGTCACGCACCGTGATGCGCGACGGCTTGACGTCGAGCTTTGCCGAATGATGGAGCGCGCGAGCCTCAAACACCGTGCGCGCTTCACGCTTCAGGAAATCCAGCACCCGGCGCGACGCGTGGGCGGCGTCGCCCCGAACCCAGATGACGCCATCTTCCGCCCATACCGGTGCCGGGCCGCGCGCGGCGGCCGATATCTCATGGGCGCGGCCACGGAAAGGAAGCGTGGCGCCCGTGGACAATGCCACCGGCCCCGGCACCTTGGCGAGCTGGCGCGCAATCCATTCCCGTTCGCCGCGCGCAAAATCCAGCGCAGCAGAAAGACCACGGCGCGTGGGCGCAGTGACGCTCACCTCGCCGGTGGCAGGATTGACCTTGACGATCATGCGCCGGGCGCGGGGATTGAGTCGAACGCGCACTTCGAGAAGGCGTCCATCTATCTTGAGCAACTCCAGACGGGCAGGCGCCGATTTCTTGAACAACACGTGTGATTTGCCTGTGCTCTCCAGATCAGCGATATTTGTAGCGCAGTTCGCACATGCAACGAAAGTTTTTTCTCCCGTCATGATTCGTGATGACCATGTTGCTACGCTGATGGGCGCAGGCGCCTTGGCGCTTTTGCTGGGTGCATTGGGTTTTCAGTATCTCGTGCATCTTGCGCCCTGTGAAATGTGTCACTGGCAGCGCTGGCCACATATCGCCGCAGCGATCACCGGAATCGTGCTTGTTCCATTTTTGCGCAACAACACGCGCGCACTGGCCTGGTTGGTTGTCGCGCTGATAACCCTCTCAGGCCTGATCGGCGCCTATCAGGCGGGTTTGCAGTGGGGCTTTCTGCCAGGCCCGCAGGGTTGCACGGTTGCGCATGCCTATGTTCTGGGCTCCGGTGCGCCCGCGCCGCAAGTGAGTTGCAATGCCGTGACCTGGAGCCTGTTCGGCCTGTCGCTGGCCGGATACAATGCGCTGCTGTCGTTCCTGATCGCGGGAACGGGCGCCATTCTGCTGAGCCGCAAACATGCCGCGTAAACCCAAACCAGCCGCGCCAGGCGCACAGCCTGATATCGAGGCGATGATCCGGGTGGATCATGCCGGCGAATATGGCGCGGTCAGAATTTACGAAGGCCAGCTTGCCGTGCTGAAACGCCGCAAGAATGCCGCCGCCAGTGTCGAAGTCATCCAGCACATGGCCGATCAGGAGCAGCGCCACCTCAAGACTTTTGACAAGCTGGTGAACGAGCGCCGCGTGCGGCCCACGGCGCTGGAGCCGGTGTGGCGCGTCGCCGGCTTCGCGCTTGGCGCGGCGACGGCGGCGATGGGCGAGAAAGCCGCCTTCGCCTGCACTGCGGCGGTGGAAGAGGCGATCGACGAACATTATGCGGCGCAGATCGACGCGCTGGAGGGCAAGGATCCCGCGCTCAAATCCACGGTGAAGGAATTCCGCGCCGACGAAGCGGCGCACCGCGACACCGCACTGGAACATGGCGCCGAGCAAGCGCCGGGCTACAAGCTGCTCAGCGAAGCGATCAAGGCGGGGTGCCGGATCGCGATCAAGTTATCGGAGAGAATCTAGGGCGCGAGGAATTTTGCGGCCTGAGCAGGAGCGAGGAGCGATGTAGGCAAATAGCCCATGAGCGACGAGCGACGAACTCAGGACGCAAAATGACCGTGCCCTACGGCTCCAGCTCGCTATCCCAATACAGATAGTCCGCCCAGCTTTCGTGCAGATAATTCGGTGGAAACCTGCGGCCATGCTCGCGCAGCTCGACCACCGTGGGCTGATGCGGCTTGATGCGCGGATGCATCTTGGCCTGGGCCGGCATGCGCCCGCCTTTGGTCAGATTGCAGGGGCTGCAGGCGGTGACGACATTCTCCCAGGTGGTGCGCCCACCCTTGCTGCGCGGAATGACGTGATCGAAGGTCAGGTCCTTGGGATCGCCGCAATACTGGCATTCGAACTGGTCACGCAGAAAAACATTGAACCGGGTGAAAGCGGGCCTGCGCGCCGGCTTGATATAGGTCTTGAGCGACACGACCGAGGGCAGCTTCATCTCGAAGCGCGCCGAACGCACCACGCGGTCATATTCTTCCAGGATCGTCACCCGCTCCAGGAACACGGCCTTGATGGTGTCCTGCCAGGACCAGAGCGACAGCGGGTAATAGCTCAGGGGGCGGTGGTCGGCGTTCAGCACCAGCGCCGGACAGTGAGAGGCCGCGGCCGCCCTGGGTACGGCAGCAGCGGCTAACATGGCACACACACTGTGAAGACCAATATCGTGAAGATACGTCTCCTTTCGCGAGGACCAACTTTAGGGCGCGAGCCCCTTCCTGCTCAAGAGTTTAGCCGATTCGTCGTGACGGTTTGTAGACGGAGCGTATCTCACCCGCATTTTTCAGCCGGCCCTGGAAGGCCAGGCTGAGAAACTGTCCCGCAATGGCAAGGCCTTCGGGATCGATGCCGTGGCCCATGCCGGGCGCCAGATGCCATTGCACCGCGGCGCCCGCACGGCCGAGTTCGGTCGCGGCCGCGAACATGGCCTGGGGCGGAATGACCTGGTCATTGTCGCCGTGGGTGAGGAAAACGGGAGGAATTTCGCCATCCGCCGGGGGCGCCCCTGCCAGAAGACCCGAAAATCCGACGATGGCCGCAGGCCTCACCTTGCGGCGCGGACCCAGATACAGGGACAGCATGGTGCCCTGGCTGAAGCCCACCAGCGCCAGGCGTTCGGGCGGCAGGCCCAGCCGTGCCAACTCGGCGTCCAGATATTCGTCCAGCGCGGGCGCGGCCACCTCCACGCCCTGGCGCATCTCATGCGGATCGATGCGGGAGATGGGAAACCACTGATAGCCGGGGCCGCCCGGCACGCGCGTCGGCGCATTGGGCGCGACGAAGGCGACCGTGGGCAGAAGGCCCTGCCAATGCTGCGCCAGGCCGATCAGGTCCTGACCGTCGGCGCCATAGCCGTGCACCAGCACGACCAGATGGGTGGCGGGCGCCTTCGCGGGCGCCATGGTGGGTCCGGCCAGCGTCGGTCCAGTAAGTGCCATGTCACAGTCTTATGCGTTAGATTACCGCGGGGAGTCGCGGGCAATTCGCGCGACCAGAAAAACAGAGTCCCATGATTGTCACAAGGTTCGCGCCCAGTCCAACCGGCCTTCTGCATCTGGGCCACGCCTATGCCGCCATAACGGCATACGAGAGTGGCGACGATTTTCTGCTCAGGATCGAAGACATCGACAAGGGGCGCACACGCGACAAGTTCATCCAGGCGATTTTCTACGATCTGAAATGGCTGGGCCTGTCCTGGGACGAACCCAGCCTGCGCCAGTCCACTCGCATGGGGGCTTACGCCGAGGCACTGGTAAGCCTGAAGGCGCGAGACCTTGTCTATCCCTGCTTCTGCACCCGCGCCGAAATCGCCGCGGAGATCGCGCGCGCAGGCGAGGCCCAGCATGGGCCCGATGGGCCGATCTATCCGGGCACTTGCAAGGTCCTGTCGCGCGAGGACGGCATGCGTCGCGTCGCGGTGGGAGAAAATCATGCGCTCAGGCTGGATGTGACCAAGGCCGCCGCATTGACCGGACCGCTGACCTATATTGAACGGGGGCTGCGCTATGCGGTCGATCCTTTCCGTTTTGGCGACATCGTGATCGCGCGCAAGGATATGCCGACCTCCTACCATCTGGCCGTGGTGGTGGATGACGCCCATCAGAACGTCAGCCTGGTGACGCGCGGCGAAGACCTGCTGCCCGCCACCCACATCCAGCGGCTGCTGCAGGCGCTGCTGAAACTGCCGGAGCCCGAATACGCCCATCATCCGCTGGTGCTGGATGAGAACGGCAGGAAATTCTCCAAACGGGAAGGCGCGGTGTCGCTTGAATGCTTGAGAGAAGCGGGTGCCACTCCGGCCGATATCCGGGCGCGGATTGGGCTTTGATTCCCCCCTCTGTCGCAACTCAGGTTGCTACCGCAACACTTCGCTGCGACATCTCCCCCCGCTCGTCGCTCCGCTCGCGGGGGGAGAAAGCTGGCGGATGCTGATGGTCGCGCCGCGGAATGCGTCGCTCGAGATTCCTGGACACCCCTTTGCCGAGTATTCTGCGCCCTCAGCCCATGCTATGAGGTCGGCCATGTCCGAAGGCCTAGACCGACTTTTCGCCACCATCGCCGCCCGCAAGGGGGCCGATCCTGCCCAGTCCTACACCGCCAAGCTTCTGGCGGCGGGCGTGGAGAAGTGCGCCAAGAAGCTGGGCGAGGAAGCCACCGAGGCGGTGATCGCCGCCATCAAGGCGGACAAGAGCGAACTCGCCAAGGAATCGGCGGACGTCCTTTATCACCTCGCGGTGTTGTGGGCGGCCAGCGGCATCACGCCGGAAGACGTCTATGCCGTGCTGAAATCGCGCGAAGGCATGTCGGGGCTGGAAGAGAAAGCGTCACGAACCAAAGGCTGAAGGGCCATTGGGTGGCTCCGAAATCGCGGGACGGGCGTTTCGAGATGAAAAAGCAGACTTCGAATCCCAGAAGCAGAATAGGTTATGGCGGGGCGAGGAGTTTTGCGACGTGAGCAGGAGCGCCAAGCGACGTGTACAAGACGTACACGAACGATGGCGCGACGAACTCACGGCGCAAAAGAACCGCCCCGCATCTACTTCTGCTCTTCTTCGTCGGCCAGGCTCTTGACCAGATCCAGCACGCGCTTGCGCACCTTGGCATCCTTGATCTTCATGAAGGCCAGGCTGAGCTGAAGCCCTTCGCCGCTGGAGACGAACTCCATCACCGGCGGCGCGACCACTTCGGTATTGCTCTCGCCTGGCTGAGTCGCATTCAGACCTTCGTAGAAAAAATCGACCGGGACATTGAGAATGCGCGCGACTTCAAACAGCCGCCCGGCGCCGATGCGATTGACGCCTTTCTCATACTTCTGCACTTGTTGAAAGGTCAGTCCCAACAGATCCCCGAGACGTTCCTGACTCATGCCGATCAGCATGCGCCGGATACGCACGCGATTGCCGACCTGCACGTCGATAGGATTGGCTTGCTTCTTTGGCATATTACTCAATGTGTTCATTTTGCCGGGCCGGAACTTGCCCCATCTATCGAACAACGGAAACAATTAATTTCGCCGCAGGGACCGGGACTTACACGCGGTTTCGCAAAAAGATGGCGAACGCTGCAGTAACCAAAAAGAGCAGGAAAATAAGATCGCCGAAGCGCGCATACGGCGTCGGGCGCAGGGCAACAGGAAGGCGCGCATCCACCACACCCAACCTGTTCAGGCCAAGAGATGCCCGCACGCGCCCGTTGCCGTCGATCATCGCACTGATGCCGGTATTGGCGGAACGCGCGATCGGCAGGCCTTCCTCGATGGCGCGCACGCGCGCCGTTAAGAAATGTTGTTCAGGTCCCGCCCAAGGACCAAACCAGGAATCATCGGTGATGTTAACGAACCATCCGGGGCGGGGGGCATGCACGTCGGTCACGGCATGGGGGAAGATCACCTCATAGCAGATCAGCGGCGTCATCGCGGGGGCGCCCGCGACAGCCATCACATGCGGGCCATCGCCCGAACTGAACCCCTCGCCGACGGTGAGTTGGGTGATGCCGATACTGTTCAGGACCCGCGCAAACGGCACATATTCGCCAAACGGCACCAGGTGGAACTTGTCATAGACCTGAGCCGGCGCGCCGTGCGGCCCGAAGAGATAGAGGCTGTTATAGGCGGTGACATTTCGAGTCCCGACCACCACCCGATCGGATCCCGTGATGATGGTCTGGCCGCGTGCGGTGAAGAGGCCGATCTCATCCAGGGCGCCCGGCGCGCGCGCCACCGCAAAGCCGGTCGCCGCTTCCGGCCAGATGATCACAGAGGGCTGGCCAGGGCGGGCGCTCAGGTCGATCAACCGCTGCCAATTACGCAACATCAGGCGGCGCACGTATTTTTCCGCCTGCGGAATATCAGGTTGTACTATGCGCACAGATACACCCGAGATGTCCAGCATGGGTGTACTTGCGAGCCTGTACACGCCATAGAACCAGAGGCCTGCAAACATCAACACCACTAATGCTGGGGACCGCCAACGCCCGGAAAAAGGCTCGGCCAGCGCGGCGCCCAACAGAATCGTCAGAAAAGACAGGCCATAAGCCCCCATCAGACTGGCCGACTGGAGCAACGCCAGCGACAGGCCCCAGCCATAGGCCGAGAGGTTCCAGGGAAACCCCGTGAAAAGGTGGCCACGCAACCATTCTGCCGCCGCCCAGCAAATGGCAAAGACGAAGATCCGGGCCGATCCTTCCCGCCAGAAATACGCCGCGACGCCACAGGCCAGGGCGCCATAAAGCGCCAGCCCCGCCGTCAGCCCAAGCAGAGAGAACGGCATCTGCCAGAGATGATTGGTGGGATCGACCAGGAAGGCATAGCCGATCCAGTGCCAGCCGATCAGGAACTGGCCGAAACAGAAGGCCCAGCCCACGGCGGCGGCGCGGCGCACGGGCTTTTCACCTGCATCCGCGCCGTCGATCAAAAGCACCAGCGCCGCATAGCCGATCAGGAGCGCGGGAAAGAATTCCAGCGGTGCGAAGGCGCATGCCGAGAACGCCCCCATCAGAAAGGCAAACAGCAGCCGGCGCCAACCGCTGAGGCCCCTTACCCAGACCGCGATTTGTGTCATGCGGGCTTCAGCGCCTTGGGCAAGGTGACGCGCAACTTGCGCACGCGGCGCGGATCGGCTTCCAGCACCTGAAACTCGCTGCCATCGGGATGGGTGATGATCTCGCCTCGCTGCGGCACCCGGCCAAGCAGCGACACGACCAGGCCGCCCAGGCTGTCTATGTCGGGGGCGGGCTCCCCGTCTTCTACCAGGAAGTCGTGGCCGGTTTCGTCCTTGAAATCCTCCAGATCCATGCGGGCATCGGCGATAAGGCCATTGCCATCGGGCTTCAGCGCGGCGGCGACTTCATCATGTTCGTCGGCAATGTCGCCCACAATCTGCTCGATGATGTCTTCGATGGAGACAAGTCCGTCGGTGCCGCCATATTCGTCGATGACCAGCGCCAGATGGGTGTGGGAGGCCTGCATCTTGAGCAACAGATCCAGCGCACGCATGGAAGGCGGCGCGAACAGCACAGGCCGCATCAGCGCGGTGATCTTGGCATTGGGCGAGACGCAATAGGCGCCGTCAGGCTCGGCTTCCAGAAGGCCCAGAACATCCTTTACATGAATCAGACCGACAGGATCGTCCAGCGTCTCGCGGAACACGGGCAGCCTGGAATGCTGGGCCTCGCGGAACAGCTTGAGCAGCTCGACCAGGCTGATGCCTTCATCCACCGCGACAATCTCGGCGCGCGGCACCATCACATCGGCGACCTTCAGATCGCCGAAACGCAGAAGGTTGCCCATCAGCACCCGCTCCTGGGCCGACAGGTCGGGCGACTCGCGCTCGCTTTCCTCGATCACCTCCTCCAGGCTTTCGCGAATGGCGGTCGCCTCCGCGTCCTGGCCAGTGATCTTCTGGATCAGCCGCTTGATCGGATGGTCGTTCATCGCGGCCGCATCACATAGGGATCGGCGACGCCCAGCCGCGCCAGGATCTTGACTTCCAGCGGCTCCATCACTTTCGCGTCCTTCGGGCGCTCATGGTCGTAGCCCGCCAGGTGCAGCACGCCATGCACCGTCAGGTGGGTGGCATGGTCGGCGAATTTCTTGTTCGCCGCCTTGGCCTCCGCCGCCGTCACGCCATGGGCGATGGCGATGTCGCCGGCATAGCCGTCGCTACCTGGAAAGGACAGCACATTGGTCGGCTTGTTCTTGCCGCGAAAATCGTGATTGAGGGTCGCGAGCTTCTTGTCGCCCGAAAGCAGGATGGTGACGTCGCCCTTCAGCTTCGCCGCCTTGCGGGCGGCTTCCGCCGCCAGCTTCAGCCGCTTCTGCAAGCCCCGATGCGCGCGCCAGCCCTCATCTTCAACCACCAGCGTTATCCCGCTCATGATTTGCCGCGGCGATTATAGGCGGCCACGATGCGCGCGACTATGGCGTGGCGCACCACATCGGTTTCGGCGAAGCGGGCGATGCCAACACCTTCAATCCCTTCCAGAAATTCCAGCGCCTCGTTCAGCCCCACCGCCACTCCGCCCGGCAGGTCGCTTTGTGACGGATCGCCCGTGACCACCATGTGACTGTCTTCGCCCAGCCGGGTCAGGACCATTTTCATCTGCGCGCTGGTGGTGTTCTGCGCCTCGTCCAATATGACAAAGGCCCGTGTCAAAGTGCGGCCGCGCATGAAGGCGAGTGGCGCGACCTCGATCACCCCCTGCTCCATCAGCCGGCCGGCGGCATCACCCAGGACATCGAACAGCGCGTCATACAGCGGGCGCAGATAGGGATCGATCTTTTCTTTCAAATCGCCGGGCAGAAATCCCAGCCGCTCGCCGGCCTCCAGCGCCGGGCGCGAAAGGATCAGCCGGTCCACCCGCTTTTCATGCAACATATGCGCGGCGAAGGCGGCGGCGAGATAGGTCTTGCCGGTGCCCGCCGGGCCGATGCCGAACACCAGCGGATATTGGCGCATCATCTCCAGATAGAGGCCTTGCGCCGGCGAGCGGGGTCGCACGGCGCGCGACGAAGATGTCTTGATGGCGCCAGGCGCATTGGCGCGCGCGCCGTCGGTGAAGCGGATCTCGGCATCCACCTCGGCCTGGGTGATGCTTTCGCCGGCTTCGAGGCGCGTATAGAGCGCGCGCAGGATCTGGCCGGCGCGCTCGCGCTCCTTGCCGTCGATCGCCACCAGATTGCCGCGCATATCGATGCCGATGCTGAGCTTCTGTTCCAGCCGGGCGAAATGGCGGGCATGCGGTCCGCCCAGGGCGGCGAGAAGCTTGTTGTCGGGAAATTCCAGCGTGGTGGTGTCGCGTCGCCTGGCGTTCAAGCGAGCACTCCATGCAGACTGTTGGCGGTGCGGCTTTTGATCGCCACATCACGGACCTGGCCGATCAGGCCTGCGTCGGCGGTGACATGCACCGGCTGCAGATAGGGCGTGCGGCCCATGATCTGGCCCGCCCCGCGACCGTTCTTTTCAAACAGCACGGGCAGGGTTTTGCCGATTTGGGAGTCGTCGAATGCGTATTGCTGGTCGAGCAAGAGCTTCTGCAGCGCCGTCAGCCGCGCGGTCTTGACGTCCTCGGGTATCTGCTTGCGCAGGGTGGAGGCCGGCGTGCCCGGCCGTTTGGAGTATTTGAAAGAAAAGGCCGTGGCATAACCGATGTCACGCACCAGCTTCAGCGTGGCTTCGAAATCGGCATCGCTTTCGCCGGGAAAGCCGACGATGAAATCCGAGGTCAGGGCGATATCCGGCTGGGCAGCGCGGATGCGATCGACCAGACGGCGATAGTCGTCGCCGGTATGCTGGCGATTCATGGCGTCCAGCACCGCATCCGATCCCGACTGCACCGGCAGGTGCAGATAGGGCATCAGTTTGGAATTGTCGCGATGGGCGGCGATCAGGTCGTCGGCCATGTCGCGGGGATGGCTGGTGGTGTAGCGGATGCGGGCGATGCCCTCGATTCCCGCAATCGCCTCGCACAGCCTGGCAAGACTCCAGCCGTCACCACCATAGGCATTGACGTTCTGGCCCAGCAGAACGATCTCGCGTGCGCCTTTTTTTGCCAGCGCACGCGCCTCGTGCAAAATCGCCTCCGGCGGGCGCGACTGTTCGGGCCCGCGTGTATAAGGCACCACACAGAAGGTGCAGAACTTGTCGCAACCTTCCTGCACCGTCAGAAATGCGCTGATGCCACTGGCCGACGGCTCGGCAAGGGAATCGAACTTCTCCAGCGCCGGAAAATCGGTTTCCAGCACATGGCCCTGTTCGCGGGCCGCGCGCGCGATCATTTCCGGCAGCCGGTGATAGGATTGCGGCCCCACCACCAGATCGACCGCCGGCTGGCGCGCCACGATCTCTTCGCCCTCGGCTTGGGCGACGCAGCCCGCCACCGCCAGAATCATGCGTCCGCCTGCCCGCGCCTTTTCGGCTTTCAGCGTCCTGAGCCGGCCCAGTTCCGAATAGACCTTCTCGGCCGCCTTTTCGCGGATGTGACAGGTGTTGAGGATCACCATGTCGGCATCATCGGGGGCGTCCGTCGCGGCATAGCCCAGCGGCGCCAGGAGATCCGCCATCTTGGCGGAATCATAGGCGTTCATCTGGCAGCCATAGGTCTTGACGAACAGCTTCTTCATGGAGGCCGGTTTATCGGGTCCCGTGGTCGTTAATTCAATACTTTGGCCAAAATACAGGCCGTTGGCATGGCTTCGCCGCCATGCTCACCCCCTGCAAGCGGGCAGCAAACAAAGTCAAGGCTGGGCATTCCCGGCCAGCGCCTGGGCCAGTCCGTGCTGGACCACTTCCTGCGCCTTTTTGGCCAGAGTCTTGCGATCCATCACATCCAGGCTGAACGGCGGATGGAACTGGACCACCACATCCAGCGGTCCCGCCTTCAGTGCTTCCCACAGATGTGGCACCATCTCCATATCGCCATACCAGGCAAACAATGGCCGGTTCTCGCGCCCCATCGGCAGGCCGTGAAGGCCGGTGAAGGCCGCCGAAACCGGCTGCACCTTCACATGCTGGCCGTTGGCGAGCACGGCTTCCGCCGCGCCCAGCAGCGCACTCTTGAACGGCAGCACCCGGTTTCCGTCATGGCTGGTGCCCTCCGGGAACAGAAGCAGCGTGTCGCCGGCCAAAAGCCGCTCGCGGATCTCGTCGCGAGTTTCGCCCGTCGCGTGGCGCCGGCCGCGCTCGACAAAGACCGTGCGCTGCAGCCGGGCAAGCGTGCCGAACAAAGGCCAGGTCCCGACCTCCGTCTTGGAAACAAAGGACAACGGCGTCACCGCCGAAAAGATCACGATATCGGCCCAGCTGGTGTGGTTGGCGACCATCAGCACGCCTTCGCCGGTGACGGGCTTTCCCGCGACACGGATATGAATGCCGAACAAGGCGGCAACCAGGCGGTGATAGCGCCAGGGCAAGGTGCGGGCGGCGCGGCTGCCCAGCTTCAGCAGCAGCCATTGCACCGGCATCAGCAACAGCGTGAGAAGAAGAAACCCGGTGAGAACGAAGAAGGCGCGCAGTCGGGCCATCAGGCGGCGACCATCAGGCGGTTATCATCAGGAAGATTGGGGCTTGCGCCCCTTGGGCACGCCATAGAGCTCTAGCCGGTGGTCAATCAGCTCGAAGCCCAATTCCTCGGCCACACGGCGCTGGAGTTTTTCAATGTCCTCGTTGCGGAATTCGATCACACTGCCGGTCGCCACATCGATCAGATGATCGTGATGGGATTCCGGCACCTCTTCATAGCGCGAGCGGCCGTCGCGGAAATCGTGACGCTCCAGGATGCCGGCATCCTCGAAAAGCTTCACGGTGCGATAGACCGTGGCGATGGAGATGTGCGGGTCGATTGAGGAGGCGCGGCGATAAAGCTCCTCCGCGTCCGGATGGTCAGCCGAATCCGACAGCACGCGCGCGATCACGCGCCGCTGGTCGGTCATTCTCAGGCCCTTGTCAACGCAGGCTTTCTCGATCCGCGTCACGCAACATTCCTTCCCATGGCCATCAGGTTAAGCGAAATCGGCGGCCAGCGGAAGCCTGAGCACCAGCGCATCCCTGCCTTCATAATAGGCTTTGCGCATGCCTACCTTGGCGAATCCCAATCCGGCATAGAGCGCAAGCGCGTGGGGATTGTCGGCGCCGACTTCCAGGAACATGGTGGCCGCGCCCAGCTCGCGCGCCTTGCCGATGGCGGCTTGCAACAATGCGCGGCCCAGACCCTTGCCCCGCGCCTCGGGCCTTACCGCCAGGGTCAGGATCTCAGCTTCGTCGGCCGCGGCGCGGGCAAGCACAAAACCGTCTTCATGGACAAAAACAAAGGCGCCCGGCCCCGCCAGCATCTGCGACAGCGTTGCGGCGTCCCAGGCACGCTCGAAACAGAGGGCGTGCAGGGCCGCGAGCGGCGCGGTGCCAGTGGCGGGATCGAAGGGGAGAACTTCAGACAAGAGCTTTTCCACCCGGCAGCTTGGCATCGGGCGCGCGCAGATAGAGCGGGCCCGGTGCGTCTTCCGGCGCTGACACGTTCCGCGCCAGCCGCGCTACCCATAGCGCATCGGGTTGGCGGATGTGCGACAGCGGAAAATCGTTGCCCAAGGTTTCGTGTGCGTGCATCGCGCCGGTTCCCGCGATGGCGCAAGCGCCAAAGGCCCCGATGCGCGCCACCGCTTCCACAAAGGGCAGCACCACCGGCGGCTGAACCACCGCATCCCCATCCTTCAACAACAGATAGGCTTCTTCGCGTCGCGCATCATGGATCGCGGCCGCGCGCGGCGCTTCGGTTTCGGCCATCGCGGCGGCCGCCATCGCCTCCAGGGTGGTCACCCCGACCAGCGGAATTTTGAGCGCCAGCCGCAAGCCACGCATGAAGGCGAGACCGACCCGCTGGCCGGTGAAGGTGCCAGGTCCGGTGGTGACGGCCAGACGCTTGAGCTGCGTGAAATCGGCCCCGGCCGATTTCATCGCTTCATCCACCATCGGCGCCAGGCGCTCGGCATGACCGCGTTCCATGGGCTCAAAGGTGTGGGCGCGAATCTCGTCGCCATCCAGCAGCGCCACCGAACAGGCGCCGAGCGCGGTATCGACAGCAAGTAACATCGCTAGAGAATCTGACAGGCTTCGTCGAAGGAAAGCCGTTCATTGCGCGGGCGGAAGCCGTCCGGCGCGCCATAGCCCAGATTGCACAGGAAATTGGACTTGATCTGGGTACCGGCGAAGAATTCCGCATCGACGCCGGCATTGTCGAAGCCGCTCATCGGCCCGCAATCCAGCCCCAGCGCGCGCGCCGCCAGAATAAAATAGCCGCCCTGCAGGCTGCCATTGCGCAGGGCGTGCACCTTGTTGGCCTCCGCATCGGAGAACCAGCTCTGCGCATGCGGACTGTCACGATAAAGCCTGGGGAGATGGCGCGCAAAATCCAGGTCATAGCCGACAATGGCGGTGACCGGCGCTTCCATGGTCTGACGCACATTGCCGGCGCTCAGATGCGGCTTGAGCCGCTCCTTGGCCTCCGGCGACATCACAAAGACAAAGCGCGCCGGCGTGATGTTGCTGCTGGTCGGCCCCCAGCGCATCAGATCGTAGATCGCCATCAGCAGCGCCGGACTGACTTTGGTGTCCAGCCATTTGCGCGTGGTGTGGGCTTCGCGGAAAAGCGTATCCAGCGCCGCATCGCTGACGGCGTGATGGGCTTCGGCGAGATGGCCCCCGTCTTCTTTCATCTAGCCCCCTGCGCTCATCTAGACCGCTTCAACCGCGGTGACTTCAGGCACATAGTGGCGCAGCATGTTCTCGATGCCGTTCTTGAGCGTCATGGTGGAGGACGGGCAGCCGGCGCAGGAACCCTGCAGGTGCAGCGAGACGATGCCGCTGTCGCCATCAAAGCCCTTGAAGATGATATCGCCGCCATCGGCCGCTACGGCGGGGCGCACGCGGGTCTCGATCAGCTCCTTGATCTGCTCGACCACTTCACTGTCGTCCTCGCTGTAATGCTCTTCCATCTCGTCCGCGCCGCCTTCGATCAACGGCAGGCCGTGGGTGAAGTGCTCCATCACCGCGCCCAGGATGGTGGGCTTCAGATGCTTCCAGTCGCCGTCGCGCTTGGTCACCGAAATGAAGTCCGAGCCGAAGAAAACGCGGGCGACTTCGGGAATGGCGAAAAGCGCCTTGGCCAGCGGCGAGCGGCCGGCCTGTTCGACGCTGGGGAAATCGGCCACCGCACCCTCTCCCATCACATCCCGACCAGGCAGGAATTTGAGGGTGTTGGGATTGGGGGTGGATTCGGTCTGGATGAACATGGCACGCGTCCGGAAGGGTCCCGCTTTACATGAACCCTGGGGCTCCAAGCATCAAGAGAAACAGGCGATTTACTTTTACCCGGGCGATATTGACTCTATTATTTTACCCGGATAAATATGGGTCATGACCTATGCTGCATTTTCCGGTTTTGACCTTCTCGCATCTGGCTCCCTGCCCGAAGTCTATACCGCCTGTCGCGACCAGCCGGCTGCATTGATCCTCGACCGCGAAACCGGCCGGGTGGTGGATATCGACCCCCGCTTTCCGCCCGGCGAGGAAGGGCCCAAGCCCGGCAGACCGAAGCTGGGGGTGGTGGCGCGTGAGGTTACCCTGCTGCCGCGCCACTGGGACTGGCTGGCGACCCAGCCGGGAGGCGCATCGGTGGCTCTGCGCAAGCTGGTGGAGGAAGCAAGCCGCAATCCCCGCGCACAACAGCGGGCACGACGGGATGCCGCCTATCGCTTTGCCACCGCATTGGTGGGCAATGCGCCGGGTTATGAAGAAGCGATGCGCGCGCTTTATGCCGGGCATCAGGAAGACTTCGCCGCGCATATCGAAGCCTGGCCACCGGATGTGCGGCGGGTGCTGGAAGAAATGACCGCGGAAGCTTTTTAAGTGGTCGCGCCGGACAGGCCCTGCGCGGCTGCTGATCGCAACCGCTCCGGGTTGCCGGACATTCCTAGAAATCCACGGCGATACCCTTGCGCTCCCAGTCGCCATAGCGCGTCGGCTCGAGCCCTTTCGGGCCGCCATTTTCCGGTGGTAATTCGGCCTTAGCTTCCTTTTCCCGGCGGGCGTCGGCTTCGGCCCTGGCGCGCGCACCGGCTTCGGCGATGCGGGCGGCGATCTGTTCGGCGGTTGCTTGATCGGACATTGTCCGATCTTACATTAGGAGCGTCGGGCAGGCGAGCGCAGCGGTCGGTAGCAGCAGCGTGCCGACGTTGCCCGCGCGACCATTGAGATATGTTGGTTGGAGAGAAATGATGAATACGCTGCGCACCGCTGTCCTGATGGCGGCCCTGACTGCCCTGTTCCTGGCGGTGGGCGGGGCGATCGGCGGCACTTACGGCATGGCGATCGCGTTGGCCTTTGCACTGGCCACCAACCTGTTCGCCTACTGGAATTCCGACAAGGTGCTGCTGTCGATGTATGGCGCCCGCGAAGTGGACGCCCAGGGCGCACCCGATCTTTACCGCCTGGTCCAGCAACTGGCGGCAAAGGCCGGACTTCCCATGCCGCGGGTCTATATCACCGAAAATCCCCAGCCCAACGCCTTCGCCACCGGCAGAAGCCCCGAGCATGCGGCGGTCTGCGTCACCTCGGGCCTGCTGTCCCAGGTCAATCAGGAAGAACTGGCCGGCGTCCTGGCGCATGAGCTGGGGCATGTGAAGCATCGCGACACCCTGACCATGACCATCACCGCGGTGATGGCGGGCGCGATTTCCATGCTGGCCAACATGGCCTTCTTCATGGGCGGCGCGCGCGACCGCAACAATCCGCTGGGCTTTGTCGGCGTGCTGCTGGTGATGCTGCTGGCGCCCATCGGCGCCATGCTGGTGCAAGCGGCGATCTCGCGCTCGCGCGAGTTCGATGCCGACAAGGCTGGCGCGGAGATCACCGGCCGCCCCATGTGGCTGGCGAGCGCGCTGTCGCGCATCGAGACCGCCGCACAGCGGATCGACAATTATCCTGCCGACGCCAATCCCGCCACGGCGCACATGTTCATCATCAATCCGCTGCATGGCGGTCTGTCGGGCCTGTTCGCCAGCCATCCTTCCACCGAAGAACGCGTCGCGCGGCTGCGCGAAATGGCGGGCGGGGTGGCTGTGCCTGTCAGGCGTGGCCCCTGGGGCTGACCTGTCTGGTCCAAACATCCTTTCCGTTGTCATGCCCGCGAAAGCGGGCATCCATCTTCGGTGGCACCGAAGCTTCGGCATGGATTCCCGCTTTCGCGGGAATGACAAGATTTGCCTCATGCCATAAACACCCAGCATGACCGACACCGGCCTTCCCGCGCGCCGCGCCGCGTTGACCATTGTTTCCGGCGTGCTGCAGAAGCGTCGTCCGCTGGATGCGGGGCTGGACCAGCTTGCGGGGCTTGCCCCACGCGATGCCGGCTTTGCCCGCGCCCTGGCCAGCCAGACCTTGCGCCACCTGGGTCTGCTGGATGCGGCGCTGCGCAAGTTCATGACCAAGCCGCTTGCCCCACACAAGGCGGGTGCGGCGAGCGAGATCCTGCTGCTGGGCGCCTGCGAACTTCTGATCCTGAAGGTCGCGCCCCATGCCGCGGTGGATGCGGCCAACCAGCTGGCGGCCAAGGACAACAAGGCGGTGCATTTCAAGCCGCTGATCAACGCGGTGCTCCGGCGTGTCGCACGCGAAGGCGAGACGGTTGTGGCCGCTCTCGATGCGGCGCGACTCTGCACGCCCGACTGGCTGTGGACGCGCTGGCTTGGACAATATGGCGAAGAGACGACGCGCGCCATTGCCGAGGCACATCTGAAGCAAGCCTCGCTGGACGTCGTTTTGAAATCGCCGGACGCGGCCGCCCCGGAAAGCGAAAACCTGTTCGGTTCCGTGCGCCGTCTTTCGGCGGAGGGCCGGGTCGAAGAGCTGCCCGGCTTTGCCGAAGGCGCATGGTGGGTGCAGGACGCGGCCGCCACGCTGCCGGTAGAGTTGCTGGGCGAGGTCGCCGCCAAGAAGGTCATCGATCTTTGCGCCGCGCCCGGCGGCAAGACCCTGCAACTGGCGGCGCGCGGCGCGCATGTCACGGCGGTCGAGATCGACGGCGCGCGCGCGGACCGCATCCGGGAAAATCTGGCACGCACCAAACTCAACGCCGAGATTATCGAAGCCGATGCGCGCGATGCCGATATCAAGGCGCCGCTGGTCTTGATCGATGCACCCTGCACGGCCACCGGCACCATCCGGCGGCATCCCGACCTGCCCTGGATCAAGGGAGCAGCCGATATCACCGTTTCCGCCGCTGCCGCCTATGAGATCCTGGAAAGCGGCGCATCACTGGTCGAACCCGGCGGCATGCTGGTCTTCGCCGTCTGCTCGCTGGAGCGCGAGGAAGGCGAGGAACAGATCGCGGCCTTTCTGTCCAATCACCCCGAATTCGCCCGCATGCCGGTGACGGCGGACGATGTGTTTGGCCACAGCGAATGGATCACGCCGAAGGGCGATTTGCGCACCCTGCCCTGCCATCTGGCGGACAAGGGCGGCATGGATGGTTTCTATGCCGCGCGGCTGAAGCGCGGTCAGTGAGCGGACGCCTGCTCGAGCCATGCCTTGGTGGCCTGGCATGTTTCCAAGGCTCGCTTGTAGGCGTCCCGTTCACGGAGGCGGTCCCGGTAGACCAGCTCTGTCTCACCAAGGGCGATGCCGCCGAAATTCTGGGCCAGCTGCAGCGCATAGAACACAGAGATATCGGCGGCCGTGAACGCGTCACCGGCCATATAGGGCGCGCGCGCCAGCTGCCGTGTCACCAGGCGCAACCGCCTTTCAAACACCCGCAGCGCGTGGACAGCACTCCAGTTCTGCCGATCGGCCTCGGGTGCGAAATTGCGGGCATTGCCGAGAAAGAAAACAGGAGTCGCGAGACCCGCTTCACCCAGATGCAGGAATTGCTGATAGGCGGGGAAGGACGGATCGCGCGGAGCAGGTGCGAGCGGCGTCGGCCCATAACGGGCCATCAGATACTCCATGATCGCGATGGACTCGACCATCGTGATGTCGCCATCCTGGATCGCGGGTATGAAGCCGCCGGGATTGATGGCAAGAAATTCCGGGTCTTTCTCGACACCGGCCAGCATGTCCACCGGCCTTAGCCGGTAGGCTAGTCCCATCTCCTCCAGCAGCCAGACAACCCGGAACCCCCTGCCTTCACCGAAGACGGTAATCATGCCGCGTTACAGTCTTCCCAGCGCATACGCGATGGCGAGATATACCTTGCCCGTATCGGCCGACAGAAGCGTGGACGTCAGCAGCCCGCCGCCATCGCCCTGGCGCGCCTGGGTGAGCAGCGTCTCGAATTCCGCCAGATAGGCATCGGCGGCGTCATGGAAACGCTTGTTGTCACGGTAGAGGGCGGTGATGCGGCCCACCGCGGAATCGTCGATGGTCGCCGACAGCCGGCGCGCGAAAATGGCGCGGTCGCCGGAGAGATAGCGCTTCCAGTCCTCTTCACTCGGCTCGCTGGTGTCCAGCGCCGACAGATCGATCGCCATGTCGGCTAGCGCCAGTTCCAGCGCGCCGAGCGTTGCCGCCGTGTCGAGGCCTGGCACGCTGGCCTTGGGCAGGCGGATATCGCTTTCCTGTTCGGCCGCGGCCAGGAGGGTTTTCATCTCCCAGCTCTTGCCGTCACCGGTGCGGGCCGGCCTGTCCGCCGGCTTGCGGGCGGTGAGCTTGCGGGCAAGCCCCTTCAGGCCTTCCGGTTCGGGCTCGGCCGCAGACTTCATCGGCGCGGCGGTATCGGGCGACGTGATCTTGCCGGTGGACCGCGCGTGCAGCGTGGACATGGTGCGCGCCGACAGGTCCAGGATCTGTTCGGTTTCCGTCGCCATCATCTGGCGCACCCGGCGCGCCTCTTCCTGCGCCAGGCCGGGCAGACGGATCAGATGCTTTTCCACTTCCTTGGTGGTTTCCGCGAGCAGGACACGGATCTTGCTGGCCTCGGCGCTCATCTCTCCGCTGGCGCGCAGCAGCCGCTCGCATTCCGCCATCGCCTCGCCCACCAGAAGGCGCGCGTCATGCTTGGCCTGGGCCGAGCTTTCGCCAATCAGGGTCTTGGCGCCATCCCCTGCATCACGGATCGCGGCCGACAGTGTCGCCAGCGCCTGGCTTGCCATGTCGGTCGTTTCCTTCAACCGGTCGGCCTCACGCGCAAAGGCATTGGTCAGCTGGCTGGCGCGCGCCGCAGCGTTGGCCATGATCAGTTCCAGGTGCCGTTCGGCATCGCCGGTCACGGTTTCGAACTTGCGCGCTTCCCCGCCCAGGGCCGCGATGGTGTTTTCCATGCCCGTGCGCTGCCGCGACATGGCCTGCTCGAAAATCTCGCTTTCGCTTTTCAGCCGCTCGACCAGATCGCCCATCTGAGCGCGATGCTTTTCATGCCGGGCCAGCACGAATTCGGCGCGCCCCATGGCGGCATCGGCCACGTCCTGGATGCGGCTTGCCTGAGCCTCCAGCGACTTGGCGGCCTCCAGCGGCGCCTCGGCGGCCAGGGTTATGGCGGCGCGGAATCCGGCCGCCTGCACCTCCAGCGACTGGGTCGCCATCTTCAACGTGCCTTCGGCGGATTCCATGGTGGCTTTCAGTTGCGCGGAGCGGCCCGCCACCGTTTCCCCGGCGCGGCCGGCGGCTTCGGTGAGCTGATCGCCCAGGGCCTCGATGCGCGCATTTTCCAGGTTGAGCCGGGCGGCAATGGTTTCGCTGCGCACCTGGGCACGCGCCCCCGCATCGTCGAGGGTCGAAATCTGTTTTTCCAGAACCGCCTCGATGGTGCGCACACGCTGGAACGCGACGTCGAGGCCGGTGTTGAGACCGTCCAGCTCCCGGCGCACCGCCCGCGCCAGCCTTGCCGCATTGTTCGCGGCGGTTTCGTCCGCCGCGAACAGCCGCTCGCTGGCGGCAAGCAAGGTGCGGGTGGCGTCGGTCATCGCCGCGCTGCGGGCCAGGGTCGCCGCAATACTGACGAACAGGAACGGCGGCAAAAGGATGCCGGCAATGAACGCCGCCTTCGCGGCCAGGGCCAGATGGTTCAGCCCCTGCGGCCCGAGCAGGCCCCAGATGAAGGCACAGGCGACGCCGATCCAGAACAGCGACAACAGCGCCCCGCCGAGAAGGGCCAGGCGCCCAAACCGGCTGGGCTTGAACTTGGGGATCGGCGCCGGTGCCGGCGTCGGCGGCGCGACTGGCTGAGCGGTCGGCTTTTCCAGGGGCACGGTGCGCCCGAATGTCTTGACCATTTTCGCTTTAAGCCTGAATCCGCAGCCTTTTTAGCAGTTAAACACAAATAGTACGTGTTTTACACGAAAATTGGCGCATTAACCCGGCTTTAGCCGCGCTGCGCACAGTATGGGCGGCCTTGTTCCGGGGAGCGTCCGCCATGACTGATGCGCCAGTCGATCTGTCCCACCTTGCCCGCTATACCGGCGGCGACAAGACGTTGAATTCCGAAATCCTCAAGCTGTTCGACGGCCAGGTCAGCGAGATGGTGACCCGGCTTCTGGGCGTTCTGGAACAACGTGATGCGCGCAAATGGCGCGAGGTCACTCACACCATCAAGGGGGCGGCGCGCGGCGTCGGCGCCTTTGCCATGGGAGAGGTCGCCGCCAATGCCGAGCCGGTCGATCCCGCCACCAGCCCCGACCGCGCTATCCAGATGATCGAGGCGCTGCGCCTGCAGGGCGAGGCGGTCCAGGCCTTTATCGCGGATTATCTGGCGGCTTAGTTCAATTACCCCCATCCGTCGCAGCTCGGGTCGGCTTTGCCGATACCTCGCTGCGACATCTCCCCCGTCATGCGCTGCGCGCGCCGGGCGGAGAGAGCTGGTGTCCACCGATGGTCCTGGCCCACGATGTGCGGCGCTCGAGCTTGGCCGTCATCTCTGAATTCAACCAAACTCGAGGGCTGCATTTCGCAGCCCGACCGTCAGCATCCGCCAGCTTCCTCCCCCCTTCGGCGCGAAGCGCCAGGAAGGGGAAAGGTGTCATAGCGAGATGTTGGCGAAGCCAACTCGAGCTGTAACGGATGGGAGTTCATTTTTTGTCGAAAGCCTCGAATTCGTGAGCAATCGAGACATCAATCAAAGTCCGCCAGACCGGCTCCGCGATCCCGGCTGAAAGCCCGGTGCGCTTGCCCTCTGCGATCACCTTGGCCAGCACGTCGGCGAGACGGGCCTCGTCGCGGACCTGCTCGCGGTCGGTCTTGAGCCGGGCGGCGCGTTCTATATAAGCCTGCCGGACCGCCAGCAGCGCCACCAGCCGGGCGTCCAGCATGTCGATGGCCTCGCGCAATTCCCCAAGCGAGGCACAGGCATCGGGCATCTTCAGGGGGGCGTCATTTTGCATCGCAGCACTGCTTTGGGCGGGGTTGTTGGCAAGGATAGTTTTACATATAAGAATGTTGTTTTATCCGCGTGTACATTAATTCAGGTGTGAAATCCCAAGGACACGGAATGACTGCTCAGCCTATCGAGACGGATGTTGCCATCATCGGCGCGGGCCCCATCGGCCTGTTTGCCGTGTTTGAGCTGGGACTTCTCGACCTCAAGTGTCACCTCATCGACATTCTCGACCGGCCGGGCGGCCAGTGCACTGAACTTTATCCTGAAAAGCCGATCTACGACATTCCGGGCCTGCCCATCGTCACCGGCCAGGAGCTGGTCAACCGCCTTCTGGAGCAGGTCAAGCCCTTCAACCCGCAGTTTCATTTCGGCGAGATGGCGACGGCGCTGGAAAAGCAGGCCGACGGCCGCTGGAAGCTCAAGACCGATGCGGGCACCGAGATCATCGCCCCCGTGGTGGTGGTGGCGGCCGGCGCGGGCTCCTTCCAGCCCAAGCGCCCGCCCGTGGCCGGCATCGAGCAGTTCGAGAATGCCGGTGACGGCATCGGTGTGCATTACGCCGTGCGCAAGATGGAGACCTTCCGCGGCAAGAACGTCCTGATCGCCGGTGGCGGCGACAGCGCGCTGGACTGGGTGATCAACCTGGCGCCGCTGGCCAAGAGCATGACCCTGGTCCATCACCGCGACGGCTTCCGCGCTGCCGCCCACAGTGTCAACCAGATGCGCGAGCTGGAGAGCCAGGGAAAGGTCAAATTCCATGTCGCCAGCGTCAAGGCGCTGCATGGCGAGCCGGGCAAGCTGGCCGGCGTGACGCTTCAGGGCGCCGACAAGAGCGAATGGCACCATGAGGCCGATGTGTTCCTGCCCTTCTTCGGGCTGACCATCAAGCTGGGCCCCATCGCGGAATTCGGCATCAACCTGCACGAAAACCTGATCCCCGTGGACACCGCGCGCTTTGAAAGCCAGACCCCGGGCATCTTCGCCATCGGCGACATCAACACCTATACCGGCAAGCTGAAGCTGATCCTGTCAGGCTTCCATGAGGCGGCCCTGATGTCGCAGGCCGCTTTCCATGTCTGCCGTCCCAATGAGAAGCTGCGCTTCCAGTACACGACCTCGTCTTCCAACCTGCAAAAGAAATTGGGTGTCTCGTGAAAATCCACGCCGTCGATCGTCAGGGCAAAGAA
This sequence comes from Rhizomicrobium sp., assembly GCA_036488555.1. Taxonomy (GTDB): domain Bacteria; phylum Pseudomonadota; class Alphaproteobacteria; order Micropepsales; family Micropepsaceae; genus Rhizomicrobium. The sequence continues at coordinate 10,432 of DASXHL010000036.1, read as the reverse complement.
CACACGCTGGAAGGCCGCGACGGCTGGAGCGTGATGGAGATCCTGCGTGACGGCGGCCTGGACATCGCGGCGGAATGCGGCGGGGCCTGCGCCTGCGCCACCTGCCACGTCTATGTGACGGACGGCTGGTACGAGAAACTGCCGGCGCCGTCGGAAGCGGAGATCGACATGCTGGACATGGCGCTGGCGGTGGAGCCCACCTCGCGGTTGTCCTGCCAGGTGATCTGCAGCGACGCCACCGACGGCATTAAGGTGACTGTCGCACCTGAGTAGGCGTCAGTAGCCGCCCAAATCCTTCTTCATCTCATAGGCGATGGAGGCGCGCTCGCCGATATAGTCGCCTTCTGGCGCCATCCTGTAGAGCCCGCGCAGATAAGTGAGATCGACATCGGTCATCGCGGCCGGCTTCATTTCGGCGCCGCAACCGGACGACATTAGATTGGTGATGGTCGGCACGTTCTGGCAGGTGTCGTAATACTGTCCCTGAGACAGCGCCAGCATGGCGATGTAATCGGCCAGAGGGCCGATCTCCTGGCCGGCGATCTTGCTGGTATCCACGACCACAATGGCGGCGCTGAACTCGCTTTTCAGCCCGTTTCCAGTGCGCGAACCGCTCACGCGAAGCCTCGGAACATTGCCGATGCTGCTCATCACGCCATAGCCGAGGTCCCCACTCGGCAAGTCAGCCATGATGAGGCCGTCAAAGTCTTCCGTCGCCGTGCTGTACCAGGCCTGGATGGGCAGGCGCATGGTGGCGATCTGCTGGGCCTGCGCGCGATAGTGAAAGCCTAGCAGCGCCGGACGCTTGGCCCGCACAAAATCCAGAAGCTTCTGCGGCTGGGGCGTGGCGAGTACCGCGACATTGGGACGGCAGGGTTCGTTCTTGTCCAGTGGGGCCCCAGCCCCCATCGTCACCCGAATGATGCGCTGGGTGATGTAGAGGTTGAACTTGTCGGGAAGGCCTATGGTGATCGGGCAGATGCCGGTCTTCCAGCGCGCGATCTTGCCCACCAGACGCGTTTGTGCGGCATGATCTATGATGAAGTTGTCGAGCGCCTTTTCCGTGCGCAGCCTTGGTTCGGTGACGATCACGTTTTCGACCGGCAGGCTTTGCGCGACGGGAGATGGCTGCGCTGGCGCCTGCCGCTCTTGCGAAAAGGCGGGGGAAAGCACCGATCCCGAGGCCAGGATCGCCACAAGGCCAGTGACTGCTTTCATCCTCATGCCGGTTGCTCCGAAATCGCGAAGGCTGACACGTGGTATCGGATGCATCATACAGCGGCGATTGGAGTTCGAAAATCCCGGCAGACTCTCAATTTGTCTCAGCGTGACCATGGTGCCCGAGTAGGGCATGATTGCCTTATGGCGGTCATCCCCAATGCGATCATAAAAGGACGGCAACAGGCCCATCCCGAAAAACCTTTCGCGCTGTTTCTGATCGGCATGCGGGTGAACAACCTGTTGGCGGTCGCTCATTGGTGGCCGGTTGTCACCGCGATGCCGCGCATGCAGGCCGAGCTGGTCCGAAAGCCCGAAGCCGGACTGTTGTGGCAGCGGAATTTCCTGTCGGGCCGGGTGGTGATGACCCTGCAATATTGGGACAGCATGGAGAAGCTGTTTGCCTATGCCCATGACCGGGAGGGCGAACATTTTCCTGCCTGGGCCGCGTTCAACCGCAAGGTGAAGGACAACCCCGCCGTCGGCATCTGGCATGAGACCTACCGCCTTACGCCGGAGAATTGCGAAAACATCTATCGCAACATGCCGGCCTTCGGTCTGGGCGGTGCCATCGGCGTGGCGCCTGCGACGACACGCATGGGCGGCTTGCGCGATCCGTTTGCCGGGTGAGCGCGAGGCGCTCCGGTGCCTCTAGAAATGATATCCGACCATGGTCGCGACCATCACGTTGGTATTGGAAAAACTGACCGGGCTTTTCGCGGCGCTGTCCAGAAACTGGGTGACGCTCGCATCCCCCGCGACATACCAGTGCGGGTTGAAATGATAGATGACATTGACGCCGCCCATGACATCCTTGACGCCCGCGCCGGCGGCATATTGCGGGAATAGAGAGGCGCGTGACTGTATCGGCGTCACGCCGAAAAAAGTCTCCATATAATTTTGGTTCGCCCATGTCGTATTGATATGGGGCGCCACCATAAGCTTCGACGCGATTTTGAACGGCGCCTGGGCCCCGAAATTGACCAGAACGCCATTGTTCGGACTGCCGGTGAATTTTGTGGCCGAGACGTCGAAATTGACCGGCCCCAGCTGATAGGAAGCAAACCCCCGAACGCCCAGCGCGGTGCCGATTTTGCCCAGGCCTTTGAGGCGATCATCGCCTTCGCCAAATATGTTCGGCTTTTTTATATCGCGGCCCTGATCGAAGGTAAGACCGGCGCCGATCTTGAAATGGTCATGATGCCAATAGGCGCTCAATCCGCCGACGCCCAGGGACACCATATCGTCCCAGGTGACCTGCACGAAGGGGATCGGCGACACCAGATAGCGGTCGCTGCCCTCGAATGTCGGGCGCATCACTGCGCCCGCGCCCAGGGTGATGTCCCATTCCGGTGGCTGCTGCCTGTTGAGCCCGGCGGCAAAACCGGGAGAGGGAAGCGCGACACAGGCCGCGATAATGGCCGCGATAATGGCAATGAGCGCAAATCCGCTCTGCATCTCGTTCTTCATGACAACCATTCCTTCGCGGAATCAGAGGCATCGCCAGGCAAAATGCCGCGGCGCCTCGATAGCTCAGTCCGGGAGCGCAGATGGCCTTTCCTGGCGGGCCTGTCCGCGCGTAGCCGATGTTTAATTTTCGGCCGCACCGGACACTTCTGGAAACATTACGGGCGGTGTCGTGGGGTTTCGCGGGTCGACAACAAGACCCTGTTTGCCATCGGAAACCAATGCCGCTCGGTGCTGTGCCGCCACGCTTCGCGTCGCGGCGTAATAATCCAGGGATGATTTCTCCAGCATGTCCGTGGTGGGAAGCAACTGCGCTCGGGAATCGACCGCTCCGAGTCCAGTGCTTGCCATGCTTACTGTCGCAACCGCGCCGCCCGGAACGTAGTTCGTGGGCTTGGTGGCAAAGTCCACGATTTTGCCGACGCTATCCCGCACGTTCGATGGTCCGAGAAGCGGCAGTTGAACGGCGGGCCCCGAACCAACGCCCCATACCCCCAGGGTTTGCCCAAAGTCCGCGCTGTGTCCCGGCCTGTCCCAATCGGTTGCCACGTCGAAAAGCCCCAGACCACCGATTGTCGTATTCAGCCCGAAACGCTGGGCTGTATTCCAGGCGCGGGACACGTTTCCTTGAAGGATGTCATTCACAGCGACACCAGGTTGCGAGAGGTTGTCGGCAAAGTTGTGGATGCTCTTCTGAACACGGCTCGGAACATAGTTCTCGTAGCCGCGAGCGACAGGTTGAACAGCATGGTGATCCACGAACTGGTTGCCGGCAAAGATCTTTCGATTGGTCGGCTCCGCCGGATCGTTGGTCCGCTCATATGCCGCCCGAGCTTCGGGGTCCTTGGGGGCGTGGGCACAAGCAACCAGCGCAAGCATGGACATTATAAAAAGGCTCGCGGCGATTATCCGGTCCGCTCGAAGCCATCGCTGCAATTGCAGGCCGTGGTCGGAAAACCGCGAGTTGTCGGAAGCCCGGTATGTCCCATCGATACATTGAGACGATGGGCTTGCGCGTTCGAGCATCCCGCCTTGGACGAGGCCAACGATGAACCAGCGGTTCTTGAACAGAGGCGCAACGACGATAAACCAGCGCGGATGGCCCCGCATCGGCTCGGCAAAATGCATCTGCGAAACATCGGCCGTGTCCTGCATTTTTTCCTCCATAGGGACCATTTCCTCTCGGAATGAGCGTCGCCGGGCAAAATGCAGCGGCGAATATGAAGGGCCGCCTGGCGTCGCAAATTTGCGCATGGCTCAGCAGGCCGATTCATCGGGGTTCTAAATAGATCGACTGATCGGTCTATCTTATTGGAGACAGGTGGCGCGTCAAGTATTATTAGAGAGAATACTCTATTTTATTGGGTGCGCCTTTGATTGACAAGCCAATCTGGTTTACAGAATGTCTCGATGCGCAAGGTCAATCCGGTAAAACATGAGGAAAAGCGGCGAGAAATATTGATTGCCGCACAGCGCTGTTTTGCGCGTGACGGCTTTCAGGGCGCGAGCACTTCGGAAATATGCAAAGAAGCGAAAATCAGCCCCGGCCACCTCTACCACTATTTCGCCAGCAAAGAAGACATCATCAAAGCCATAGCGAAGATGCGTCTTGATATAGCAACCGAGCGTTATGTCCGCATGCTGGAAGGCACCGACGCCATAACGGCGCTCTTGTCGGAGGTGGACACTTCGAATTTGGCCCATGGCCGCGCGAACAGTAACCTCTTCTTCGCCATGATGGAGGAAGCAGGCTGCAATCCCGCCGTGGCAAAGATCATGCGGGAGAACAGCCGAAAGATTCAGGAGATGCTTGCCGACTATCTGCGCAAAGGGCAGGCAAGCGGTCAGATCGACCGGTGTCTTGATGCAGAATCTACGGCAACACTTTTAATGTGCGTGTTTGACGGAATGAAGACTCTCACGATACATGATCCGAAGATGAACATGGACAAAGCCATCGGTGTCTTGAAAATACTGATCACGCGGTTCCTGGCGCCATCTCCCAAAACCCGGTGAGCTTTCGGGCGCGCGCGCCACAGCAACCGGCTCCCTTTACGCCACCGGGAAAACACCGCTAGTTTTCCGTCCGGTTCGGGGGCTGAATGACTGTCGCGCATGTCTATACGGTGGCGTTTCAAGGGATTGAAGCGCGTGAAGTCGATGTGCAGGTCCATATCGCGGAAGGCGGCAATGGCCAGATCACTATTGTCGGCCTGGCCGACAAGGCGGTGACCGAAAGCCGCGAGCGCGTGCGCGCAGCACTTTCGGCCATCGGGCTGGCGCTGCCCTATCAGCGCATCACGGTGAATCTGGCCCCCGCCGACCTGCCCAAGGAGGGATCGCATTACGACCTGCCGATCGCGCTGGGTCTGCTGGCGGCGATGGGCGTGATCCCGGCCAGCGAGATGGCCGGTTATGTCGCGCTGGGCGAACTGTCGCTGGATGCGGCGGTCACGGCCGTTGCCGGCGCGCTGCCCGCAGCCCTTGCCGCCAGCGAACAGGGGCGCGGGCTGATCTGCCCCGCCGCCAACGGGCCGGAAGCCGCCTTTGCCGGTGGCATCGAGATACTGGCGACGCCGTCGCTGATCGCGCTGGTCAATCACATGAAGGGCGCCAGCGTGCTTTCGCCGCCGGAGCCGAAAGTGGCCGATGTTGCGCGCACCGCGCCTGATCTGCGCGACGTGAAGGGCCAGGAAAGCGCCAAGCGCGCGCTGGAGATCGCCGCGGCTGGCGGACACAACCTTCTGATGATCGGACCGCCCGGCGCGGGCAAGTCGATGCTGGCGCAGCGGCTGCCGGGGCTGTTGCCGGCGCTTGACGCCCGCGAGGCGCTGGAGATTTCCATGATTCAGTCACTGGCCGGCGCGCTGGACGGCGGCGCGATCTCGCGCACCCGGCCGTTCCGCAATCCGCATCACTCGGCCTCGATGGCGGCGCTGGTGGGTGGCGGGCTGAAAGTGAAGCCGGGTGAAGTCTCACTAGCGCATCTCGGCGTGCTTTTTCTTGACGAACTGCCGGAATTCCAGCGCGGTGTGCTGGACAGTTTGCGCCAGCCGATCGAGACCGGCGAGGCGGTGGTGGCCCGCGCCAACGCCCATGTGCGCTACCCGGCACGGTTTCAATTGGTGGCGGCGATGAACCCGTGCCGCTGCGGTTATTTGAGCGATCCGTCGCAAGGCTGTGGGCGCGCGCCCAAATGCGCCACCGACTACCAGTCGCGCATTTCCGGTCCGCTGTTCGACCGCATCGATCTGCATGTGGAAGTCGCAGGCGTTTCGGCCGCTGATCTGGCCTTGCCGCCGTCAGCCGAAGGAAGCCGCGAAGTCGCCACGCGGGTGGGACGCGCCCGCGCCATCCAGCGCGAGCGTTTTGGCGACAATGGCATCCGCACCAATGCGGAAGCCGAAGGCGAATTGCTGGACAAGATCGCCAAGCCCGATGCGGCGGGGGCAAAACTTCTGACCGAGGCGGCGGAGCGGATGAAGCTGTCGGCGCGCGGCTATCACCGGGTGCTGAAAGTGGCGCGCACCATCGCCGACCTTGCCGGCGCAGAGACCATCTCAAAACCTCATGTCGCCGAGGCCTTGTCCTATCGCCGGCTTACGCATTTGGCGTGAGGCACGCATGATCACCACTCGACCGGTATCAGGCCTGGATCTTGAGCTTGTATGCCGTCATCGGGAGGAGATGTTCCGCGAGGCGAATGCGTTTGGCGTGACCGAAGACGTGCTCAAAACCATGACACTGCATTTTCGGAACTGGCTGATACGGCATCTTGAGGACGGCTCCTATTTCGGCTTCATCGCCGAGGACGAAAAGGTGCCGGTCGCAGGTATCGGTCTGGTGATCTTGCCCTGGGCGCCCCATCCCTTCCACCCAAGTGAAGACAAACGGGGCTATATCCTGAACGTCTATGTGAAACCATCACACCGGCGCAGGAAGATCGGCGAACGCCTGATGAATCTCGCGGAAGAGGAATTGAGACAGCGCGGCATAGGCTTTGCCACACTGCATGCCACCGAAGCAGGGCGAGCACTTTACGAAACCCGATCCTGGGCGCCCACCACCGAGATGTTCAAGAGGCTTTAGAGGGTCAGGCCTTCTTGGCCGGTTTGCGACGAAGGAGTGCGGCCGCACCCACAAGCCCCGCGCCGAAGAGTGAGAGGGTGAGGGGTTCGGGAACGGGATCGACAGTCAGGTCAAGTTCGACCTGTTGGATGTTGTAGCCAGTCGCGCTGAAGAACCCACCCAAATAGCCGTTCCCGAGAAACTCCCCATTCCACGGTGAGGGATCGGCAATGAGGCCGGTGAAATCATAGTAGATGGGAAAAGAGTTCGGCGGGGGAATCGTCGCCGTCATGAAGGCGGATGTGAGGGTGACGGGCTCGTCCAGTTGCATGGGAGACGAGCCGCCGAGGCCGATGCCGATAAACCAGCCACCCGCGCCCGGCGTCGCGCTCGGGAAGATGTCCTGGTCTGCGGAAATCACCAGGGCGATTTTTTCGGCTCCGCCGCCGATTGGGCTGTCCGTCACGGTCACGCTGACCGGGACACTGCCAAAATCGAAAGTATCCGGCAGCCCGTTCACGGTTATCAGTTCCGACTGCTGCAGGCCCGCGGCCGTGTTCTGCATGGTGAGAAGGAAGTCGCTCCCGGGCGTCAAGATATCGGCATGAGCCTGCGACGTGAACGCCAGCAACGCGGCAGCACCAGCAATTGTCGCGAAGGATTTCATGGCAGCCCCCTGAAGACTTGCCATGGTTAAGCAAGGCATGTGCCATGGTTACTTGCCCTCAAAATATCAAAGGCTTGCACATCCGGAGGCGGGCGACCCAACCTTACTATGTAAATGATGCTGACAAATTTGTCGGTTGTATGCCGCGCCCTCTACACGAGAATCGCGAACGCAAAACATTCTGACGAGTCACCGCAGCGGGAACGTCTGGCGCCTGCGCTCAAGACGCAATTCTCACCAAAAGCCAGAGGCAGAGAAGAGCGCTCGCAGTCGCTCGGGGGCTTCGCGCCGCTCGTCTCCTGCTCGCGAGAGGAGAGAAGAATAGAGAAGAGAAGATCTATGTCCGCTTTGGCAAGCGGACATATTTCATTGTCTGTCCGCGCGCGAAAGAAAGTCGGCTACCGAAAAAGCCTTGTCAATACGGTTTGGAATAATGTTGCGCGGGCGATCACGAAAAACATTCCGCGCGGCAATTCGGCATCCAAGAAAGCTTGTGACAAGCTTCCTTGACGCTCACATCACCGCGTTGAAGCGGATCTCGGGACCATAGCCAGACTCGCCGTACAGCTTCTTCTGCATCTGTTCGATATGGTTCAGCACGACGGTCCAGAACAGGGTCGTGTTCGGATTGCCGGCATTGGCCGCGCCTTCCAGAAAATCCAGCGCGATCTGTTCTGCTTCATAGGGAAACTGCTCGATCACCATGGCGGCGACCTGAACCGGTTCGATATTCCAAGTCTTCAGCATGGTCACCCTCGTCACGGCGGCTTCGGACCCAAGTATCTCACCGGGATGGGTCGGCAATCTGTAAGGGAATCCCGCAAAATCATGCGTATTTGTACCTATGCCCCGATAGCCACACGAAACGGCAACCGGCGCACAGATGGGAAAAGGAGGATGAATCCGCGTTATCCTTTTTCCGGCGTCGGCCGCAAAGCGGCGCACACAGACTGAAACAATAGGTTATCGGTCGCGCCCGCCTTCGCCATTGCCGCCGCCAACACGGCCACCGCAACATCGCGCGCGCATGCTCGCAGTAAAGCGCCCCGACGCCTCGCCGCGCCTGCTCAGCCTTTTGCTGGTCGCGCTGCTGCATGCGTTTCTGCTGTTTGCCATCCTGCATTTCATGGTGGTGGCGCCCAGAAGCACCGTTGCGTCGGCGCCGGAACGCCTGCTGGAGATGATCATCAGCACCAGCCGCAAGGCCACGCCGGTCATCGCGCCCGTAGCCCCGCGCACCAGATCCGTGCCACGACGCGGCGGCGTCACCACCGGTGTGATGCCATCTTATGCTCCGCCGGTGGCGCCGCCGGACGTCACGGGTCTTGGCCAGGCGCTGTTCGGCTGCGCGCCCGAGAATCCCACCCTCACGCCAGAGCAGCGCGCCCATTGCCCGGGCACGTTCACCCGGCCCGACGACAATGCGCTGGTCGAGCCCAAGAGCCATGTCCAGGACCCGGCGCGGCGCGAGGCGGAGATGCGCACCAAGAACACGCCCGGTCGCATACCCTGCACCTACATCACAAGTGCGCCCGCGCCCCATGGCTCGGCGCCGCTGCCCATGGTCAGTCCCGTCTGTGTCCTGGATGGGCTGATCAACGGCTTCGGCCCGCTGAACGGCCTGGACAAGTAGACCGCGATCTTGCGCAGGAACCTCCTCCCACGCCGGTCGTTTCGTTCAGGCGTGGAGAAAATGCCGATGAAGCCAATTTCCCTGTTGGGCGTGGTGCTGATCGTGCTGGGCATCGCCGCCCTGATCATCAGCCATGTCACCTGGACCGAAACCAAGCCGCTGGTGGACCTGGGCGTGTTCGAGATCAATTCCCATGAGCAGCATACGGTCTGGATTCCGACTGCCGCGGGCGTGATGGCGGTGCTGGCAGGGATCGGGCTTGTTTTCGCGGGCAGGCGCGTGGCCTAGGCGCTTTTGCTGCGTTTGCGAATGAACGTCCTGTGAGAATCCGCGCGTTGCGGCTGTTACAAGGTTACGCCTATCATCTCCCGATAATTTCCATCGGGAGAGAGAAACATGCGTTCTGTCATCAAGTATGGTCTGGCCTTGTGCGTGGGCGCCGGGATCGGCGCCGCCGGTTTGGTGGCCGTGGCGCAGAACGATCCCAAGGTCGGCACCACCGTCAACGATCCGATCGGGCCGGCGCCCGATCCGGCCAGTGTCGGCGAGACCCTGCCCAAGGACATCAAGTGCACCGGCACCGAAGGCAAGATGCAGATGTGCTATCTGTATGGCGATCCCGCCAAGCCCGGCCCATACATGGTGAAGTACATCTGGTGGCCCGGCAATTTCTCCAAGCCGCACTATCATAACAACGAACGTTTCGCCTATGTCGTGTCGGGCACCTGGTGGACCTCGACCAGCAAGGTCTATGACGAGCGCACCACCTATCCGGTGCATGCCGGCACGGTCGCGGTCGACAAGCTGAAGGGCATTCACTGGGACGGCGCGCGCACGGGCGAGAAAGAACCCGCGGTGCTGATCCTGGCGGGCACCGGCCCCAACATCACCCAGCAGGTGGATGAGAACGGCAAGGACCAGGGTCCGCCACGCTAAGGAGGCCTTCATGCGCCATTTCGTTGCCGCGCTGTCGCTTCTGGGCCTGATGGCGACACCCGCACTGGCGGAAAGCCAGGAGCAGTTGCTCAATCAGGGCCCGCCCAAGACCAGCCAGCCTTTGCCGGATCCCACCCATATTCCGATGGTGTTCGGCAAGGATATTCCCTGGAAGGGCGAGAATGGCGAGCACACCGCCGCTTTGTTCGGCGATCCGGCCAAGCCCGGCATTTATGGCGTGTTGATCAAGTGGGACCCCGGCCACAATTCCAAGCCGCATTTCCACACCACCGATCGCTACATCTATGTCGTGTCGGGAACATGGTGGGTGTCGTCCAGCACCCATTATGACCCCGGCAAGATGTATCCGATTCCGGCGGGCACCTTTGTCACCGACATCAAGAACACCATCCATTGGGATGGCGCCAAGACCGAAACCGGGC
>DASXHL010000009.1:0-22495 GCA_036488555.1 Rhizomicrobium sp. | reverse complement strand
AGCGCGAAATCCACCAGCCGGTCGAGGCCGGGATTGGTTTCAGGCGACACGCTTTCCGGCGAATAGGCGCGGATGAAGCCCCACAGCACCTCGCGATTGTGGGCGTTGGACGCCGAGACCAGATTCAGCAGCAGCGCGAAGCTGACCGGATAACGCTCCGCCGGCACCTTGCCGGCATGGATATGCCAGACCGGATTTTCCAGCCGCTGCGCCTCCGTGGTTTCGGGCGCGTGATAGGACTCCAGATGGGCGATATACTCATCCACTGCCTTGGGGATCACGTCGAAATAAAGCCGCTTGGCGGTGCGCGGCTTCTGGAACATGAACAGCGCCAGGCTTTCCGGCGAGCCATAGCGCAGCCAGTCATCCAGGCTGATGCCATTGCCCTTGGACTTGGAAATCTTCTGGCCTTCGGCGTCCAGGAACATCTCGTACATATACTGTTCGGGCGGCGCGCCGCCGGCGATTCTACAAATGGCGCTGTAGAGCGGCGCCTGGGCGAGATGGTCCTTGCCGTACATCTCATAGTCCACGCCCAGCGCGGCCCAGCGCATGCCCATGTCGGGCTTCCATTGCAGCTTGCAGTGCCCGCCCGTCACCGGCACGGTCTCCAGGCTGCCATCTTCCTCGACATAGGTGATGGTGCCCTTGGCGACGTCGCGGTCGACCACCTTGGCGAGCAGCACCTTGCCGGACCGCGGGCTGATCGGCAGGAAAGGCGAATAGGTCTGCTGCCGCTCCTCGCCAAGGGTGGGCAGCATCACCGCCATGACCTTTTCGTAGTTTGCCAGAATGCGCAGCAGCGCCTCGTCGAAACGTCCCGACTTGTAGGTCGCGGTCGAGGAATAGAATTCATAGCGAAAACCGAAATGGTCCAGAAAACTGCGCAGCCGCGCATTCATGTGATGGCCGAAGCTTTCATGCGTGCCGAACGGGTCTGGAATGGACGTCAGCGGCTTGCCCAGATTGGCGATCAGCATCTCCGGCTGGGGCAGGTTCTCCGGCACTTTGCGCAACCCGTCCATGTCGTCGGAAAAGGCGATCAGGTGGGTAGGAATATCGCTGATGGTCTCGAAGGCATGGCGCACCCAGCTGGTGCGGGCGACCTCGCCAAAGGTTCCGATATGGGGAAGACCGGAGGGGCCGTAGCCGGTCTCGAACAGCACGCCTTTGACCGGCTGACCGGCCTTTTGGCGGGCCTCCAGGCGGGCCAAAAGCTTGCGAGCCTCTTCAAAGGGCCAGGCCTTGGCGGCAAGCGCCTGTCGGGACAGCGGATTCACGGCAAAATTCACTCTTTGTTAGGCAAGGCTTAAGCGTTTCGAAAGGGCGCGAAAGCTAAGCTGAGCCAAGGATTTGCGCAATGACCGAGGAAACCTCGCCAGAAGGCAAAGACGCGGCCGCGGTTTTCGCCGGCCGCATCGATATCCTTTACGCGCTCGGCCGTCACTATCTTTCGCTGCCTTTCGCCGTCCTGTGCGTACCGGCTACCGTGATCGCGGGCCATGCCCCCGGCATCCTTGTGCTGATGCCGCTTCTGATACAGCTGGGTGTGGTGATCGCCGCCGAACAGCTCACCACCGCTTACAAGAACCGACCAAAGGACCGCGACGACCCGCATTTCTGGGCGCGGCGCTATACCTTCGTCTCGGCGATTTCCGGCGCCAGCTGGGGTGTGGCTGCGCTGTTCTGGTTCGTACCGGATTCCTTTCCCGCCCAGGCCTATCTCAGCCTCGCCTTCCTGGGCATGACGGCGACGGAATTCATAGCCCGGGCCGCGCATCGGCCAGCCTATGCGGTGCATACGCTTTTCGCACTGACGCCGCTGATCGCGCTTCTGCTGCTTGAGGGCGGGCTGTACGCCGACTGTACCGCGGTCCTGATCGTACTCTTCGCCGGCGTGCTGGCCAGCTATTGCCAGGGCATGGCGCGATTGCTCGATGAAAGCGTGTTGCTGCGCAACGAGAATGGCCGGCTGATCATCCGGCTGCAGCGCGAAAAGAGCGAGGCGCTGGTCGCGCGTGATGCCGCCCAGGCCAGCGCCATGGCCAAGGCCACCTTCATCGCCAATATCAGCCATGAGCTGCGCACGCCGCTCAACGCGCTGCTCGGCATGGCGCAGCTTCTGGAACGCGCAGAACTGCCCAAGCACCAGGCCGACCATGTCAAGGTGATGCTGCAGGCAGGCCGCGGGCTTCAGACCCTGATCGACGACGTGATCACGCTGACCCGCGACGAAACCGACCAGCTGGAAGACGAGGATTGCGATCCGCTGCAGGCCGCACGTGCGGTGGTGCGGCTGTCGCAGCCCCGCGCCTGGGAAAAACGCCTGCAACTGACGCTCTCTTCGGCGCCCGGGCTGCCACGGGTGGCGACCGACCCGCGCAAGGTGCGCCAGGTGCTGCTCAAGCTCACGGACAATGCGCTGAAGTTCACCGAACATGGGCTCGTCGACATCCGCCTGGAAATTACCGAGGACGGGCAGTCGGTGCGCTTCACCGTCACAGATACCGGCCATGGCGTGGCGCCGGAAGTCGCACAACTTCTGTTCAGACCCTTCACGCCGGGCGATTCCTCCTATGCGCGGCGCGAACAGGGTGCGGGCCTCGGCCTGGCGGTCGCCAAGCGCGTGATCGAACAGGCGGGCGGCGCCATCGGCTTCGCCAGCAAACCCGGCGAAGGCGCGCAATTCTTCTTCACCGTGCCGGTATCAGGTGCCGTGACCGTCACGGCCCCGCGCTGCGAGGCCGAGAGCGAATGGCCCACGCCGGCGGGACTTTCGCTGTTGATGTTCCTGCGCACGCCGGCGATCGGCGACAGCCTGAGCGGCATGGTCGAGCCCTTCGGCAATCGCGTGATCCGCGCGGGCAGCATCGCGGAGGCGATTGAGCGCGCCGGCAGGGAACATTTCGACGCCATTATCGCCTGCGCCAGCGATGCCGACATGCTGGCGGCCGCGCCCGGCGTGAAGTCGCCACTGATCGCGATTCTGTTGCGCGGCGACCGCGCCCCCGCCGCAACCGACACGGCGCTGCGCTGGCCGATCGAAGCCAGCCAGTTCTACCGCGCTATCGAGCAGGTGCGCATGGCGGCCGACGCGCCGCAGACGCCGGGCGAAACCGAAACCATCGCCGCCATCGATCCCATCGCCTTCGGCAGCCTGGAGAAATCCGTCGGTCTCAAGACGCTGACGGAAATCCTGCAATGCTACATCGTCACCGCCGAACAGCTGATCAATGCGCTGGCGGAGGCTTGCGCCGAGGAAAAGTGGGAGGATGCGGCGCGGCTGGCCCAGGACATCGTGGGCGCGGCCGGAGCCCTGGGTCTTTCCGGCACCACCCAGTCGGCGCGCCGTTTTGCCCAGGCCGCGCGTGACGGTGAGAATCGCCATAAACTGCGCAATGCCGCCCAGACCGTCGTGGGTGAACATGTCAGGGCGCGCGCCGCGTTGATCCAGCTTTATCCGGAAGTGGCTTAACAAGATTGCCCCCATCCGTCGCAGCTCAGGTCGGCTTTGCCGACACTTCGCTGCGACACCTTCCCCCTTCCCGTACTTCGCACGAAGGGGGAAGGGAGCTGGAAGATGCGGTTGGTCGCGCCGCGATGTGCGGCGCCCGAGATTTTGTGTCTTGGAAGTTGTACTCGCGCGCTTCAATATCCCGCGCCCATGGAATCTCTTTCCGATCTTATTGCATTGGTTCCCGCCCATCCCGGCGCGGCCATCGCGCGCGGCAATGGCGAAGCGGAACGCATCGCTCTGCATGATGCGCGCCCCCTCTTCGAATCCGGCGATGTCCTGGTGGCGCATTCCGCTTTTGTTGCTGGACGACTCGGCACGCGTGCCAATGTCATGCTGTTCGACGTGCTGGAACTGTTCGCTTTCGTGCGTCCCGGCATGCCGATTGTGCCCGGCGCGCTGGGTCTCGCACGGGCGTTGGGCTTGCCGCTGCCCCACACGCCCGAGGACTGCGCGCGCGCGCTGCACACCATCGCGAGAACCCTGCTGGAGGAAGTGTCGGGCTGGCCTGAGGATGTGCGCGCAAGCCTTGCGTCGCTGGTTGGCACGCTCGAACGGTCGGGCTGGCGCTGGGCGCCACTGTTGAAGCCGATGGTCGGCGAGGGCCCGCATGGCTCTCCCATCGCGGGCCTGGAAGCCTGGCGGAGCCTGCCGCAGTGGGAAGACGAAGCGCCTGCGGGCCAACCCGGCTCGCTGCCGGTCGAGCCGGCGGAGGCGCGCGCGCGGCTGGCGCAAATGGTGGGCGTGATGCGCCCCGAACAGGGCGCCTATGTCGACGCCACCACCTACGCCTTTGGTCCGCGCGAGCAGGCGGGCGTGCCCCGCGTGGCACTGGTGGAAGCCGGCACCGGCACCGGCAAGACGCTGGGCTATCTGGCGCCTGCCAGCCTGTGGGCGGAGAAGAACGGCCCGGGCCTTTGGATCTCGACCTACACCCGCAACCTGCAGCGCCAAATCGTGCAGGAGATCGCGCATCTGTGGCCCGATCCGGTGGAGCGCGCCGAGAAGGCGGTGGTGCGCAAGGGACGCGAGAATTATCTCTGCCTGCTCAATTTCGAGGAAGCCGCCAAGCGCACCGGCCTGGCGCCGGGACAACGCACCGTCGTGCTGGGCCTGATCGCGCGCTGGGCACAGTCTCACACCGATGGAGACCTGTCCGGTGTGGGCTTTCCGGCCTTCCTGGCGGCACACATGCCGCTGTCCGCCGTCACCGACCGGCGCGGCGAATGCATCTACGCCGCCTGCCCGCATTACCGCGTCTGTTTCATCGAGCGCGCCATCCGACGCGCCCGCCACGCCAATATCGTGGTCGCCAACCATGCGCTGGTGATCGCTCAGGCCTCGCAGGATCACGCCTCCCGCGACTGGCTGGGCGAGGACGAAACCACCGACACGCCCAGCGAGCACCGCCTGCGCTATGTCTTTGACGAAGGCCATCATCTGTTCGACGCCGCCGACAGCGGTTTCTCTGCGTTGCTTTCGGGCCGCGAGATGGCGGAGCTGCGCCGCTGGATCCGTGGCCCGGAAGGTCGTGCCCGAAGCCGGGCACGCGGGCTGGAAGAACGGCTGAACGACCTGATTGCCGACGACGAAGCCGCCCAGAAACTGCTGGAAGAAGCGGTGCAGGCGGCGACCGCTCTGGCCGGCGAAGGCTGGACCACGCGACTGGGTGCGGCGCCGCGCGGGCCAGGCGAACTCTTTCTGGCGGCAGCCTACCAACATGTCCGCGCCCGCAGCCCCGACGCCGACGCCTTCTATTCGCTGGAAGCCGAACCGCATCCCATGGGCGAAGACCTGCTGGACACGGTGCGCGCTCTGTCGCGGGGCCTCAAGCGCATCGCCGATCCGCTGAACGGACTGGCGCGTCAGCTGCGCAAGAAAATGAACGACAAGACTGCGACGCTCGAGCCCTACACCAGGGCAAGATTGGATGCGGCGGCGCGCGGGCTGGAGCGGCGTGGCAAGGCGGTACTCCCCGCCTGGATCCAGATGCTGGATGCGCTGGAGCAAGGCGAGATCGCCGACGAATTCGTCGACTGGTTCACCATCACGCGCGAAGAAGGCCGCGACGCCGATGTTGGGTTGGAGCGCCACTGGATCGACCCCACCAAACCCCTGGCGGCGGCAGTGCTGGAACCGGCGCATGGCGTGCTCATCACGTCGGCCACCTTGCGCGATGCGGGCGGCAATACCGATGATCACTGGGCCAGTGCCGAAGTGCGCACCGGCGCAGGCCACCTGCCGCAGCCGGCGCGGCGCGCCCATTTCGGCTCGCCGTTCCGGTATGAAGACCAGGCGCGCATCTTCGTGGTGGGCGACTTGCCACGGCGCGATGCCGAGGCGCTGGCGGCCGCATATCGCGAACTGTTCTTCGCATCCGGAGGCGGGGCGTTGGGCCTGTTCACGGCGGTGCGCGCGCTTCGCGATGTGGGCCAGCGCATCGCCCAGCCGCTGGCGGATGCCGGCCTCGCCCTTTACGCCCAGCATATGGACCGGCTGGACACCGGTGCGCTGGTTGACCTGTTCCGTGCCGAGGAAAATGCCTGCCTGCTTGGTACGGATGCCCTGAGGGATGGCGTGGACGTGCCGGGCCGTTCCTTGCGGCTGGTGGTGTTCGACAAGGTGCCCTGGCCCAAGCCCACCATCCTGCACAAGGCCCGCCGGGCGAAATTCGGCCGGAGCTATGACGACCTGATCACCCGCTTCCGCCTGAAACAGGCCTTTGGGCGCCTCATCCGGGGGCCGGAAGACCGGGGCTGCTTCGTGATTCTGGAAGGGGCGACACCCAGCCGCCTCCTGACTGCATTTCCCGACAAAACCCCGGTGAAACGCTGTGGCCTGGCCGAAGCGATTGGGGATATCCGGGCCTTCCTCGGTCCGGAAACCGTGACCCACACCACCCATCCCCTTATAACCCTGTGATGGCCGCCCACCTGGAAACCCTGCACGCCCCGACCTTAACTGGTGACGAAAGCTACGGCCGCTTTTCGACCGGCATCCTGCCCAGCCATGTGCTGAAGCGCCTGTTGGACCAGGGCCGCGAGATCACCGCGTCGGAGCCTTTCGCATCCGGCCAGATCCAGCCCGCCAGCATCGATCTCAGGCTCGGGCCTGTCGCCTATCGGGTGCGCGCCAGCTTCCTGCCCGGCCCTGCTGCCACGGTCGAGGACAAGCTGAAGACTGTCTTCATGCACGAGGTGGACCTGACCGATGGCGCGGTACTGGAAGCGGGCTGTGTTTACATCGTGCCGCTCCTGGAGCGGGCGGAATTTTCCGCGCGTATTTCCGGCGGCGCCAATCCCAAAAGTTCGACCGGACGCATCGACGTCTTCACCCGGCTCATTACCGATTACGCACCGTCTTTCGACCGTGTGGAAGCCGGTTATCGCGGCCCGCTTTATGCCGAGATCTGTCCCCAGACCTTCCCGGTTCTGGTGCGCAAGGGCTCGCGCCTCAACCAGTTGCGCATCCGTCATGGCTCGCCCAGCTTCAGCGACACCGCCCTGCGCCGGCTGCATGATCAGGCCCCGCTGGTGGACGGAGAACCGAACATCGATGACGGCCTGGCGCTTTCCATCGATCTCAGGGGCAGCGCCGATGTTGGCAAGCGCATCGGCTTCCGCGCCAAGAAGCACACCGGCCTGATCGATGTGGACAAGGTCGGCGCGCTGGACCCGGCCGACTATTGGGAACCGATCGAGGCCAATGCGCGCGGCGACATGGTGCTGGATCCGGACGAGTTCTACATCCTGGTCAGCCGCGAGCGCGTGGCAATCCCACCGGACCATGCGGCCGAAATGGTACCGTTCAACCCGCTGGTGGGCGAGTTTCGGGTCCATTATGCCGGCTTCTTCGATCCCGGATTCGGCTATGAGCGGGGCCTGCCACCATCGGCGCGGGGCGTGCTGGAAGTGCGCTCGCGCGAGGTGCCTTTCATCCTGGAGCATGGCCAGGTCATCGGCCGGCTGGTGTTCGAGCGCCTGACCGATCCGCCCCCGGAAGGTTACGGCGAGGGCCTGGGTTCCAACTATCAGCGCCAGGGCCTGAAACTGTCGAAGCACTTCCGCGCGCCCTGAAGCGGTAATGATTGTTGCGGAAAGTCCACATCGTTGCCGCAAAGCGGATTGAGCCATCGCAAAACCATTGCGCGAAACGCAGTCTCCGGCACAGTTACACCACTCGCGGATGGACGGTTTGGGGAAACCCCGCGAGTGTTTGGCACCGGTCGGGGTCCGGTCCAAAGGTCCTGTTTGAAGGGGGCAGTGAGAGGCGGTTACGGCGCGAAAGCTGCCGGCCGCCTCTCGGTTTTTCAGGGTGAGCTCGCGGTCCTGCGAAGCAGGACGAGCAGGTCCAGTGGACCTGCGAGAGCGTCGAACGCCCCGAGCTGGAGCGAGGGGCCGGATTGATCCTGAAAACCGAACGGTTAACGCTAAGGCCGCAGCAACAGGATGACGCCCCCGCCCTGTTCCTGATTCTTAACGACACCGAGGCGATGTGTTTCTGGAGTCGTCCGCCCATCACCCGGCTGGCGGTGGTCGAGGAACTCGTCCGCGAGCAGCAGACGGTAATGGCCAAAGGGCTTTGCCAATACTGGACTGTGATAGAAGGGAGCGACGCTATCGGCAGCGTGGACCTGAGCCTGATCCGTGACGGTTCGGCGGAACTGGGCTTCCTGTTGCGCCGCGACCGCTGGGGCTTCGGTTTTGCCGTTGAAGCCGTGGCGGCGATCGTTACCCACGCCCTGGGACCATTGGGGCTCACGCGGCTGGCCGCGGCCATCCAGATCGAGAATCGCGCCGCCGCGCGGGTACTGGAAAAGACCGGCTTTGCCCAGGTCGATCGACGCAATGTGGCTATTGCGAGCGGCGCAATGAAGGACTGCGCTTTTTATCTTCGTAAACGTTAAATTCCTACCCAAAATGGGGCGCGGTGAGTGACGTCAGCGTTTCAGCCCAAAGGCCCAGAGATGGCCGGCATGGTCCACCACGAACAACT
Organism: Rhizomicrobium sp.; assembly: GCA_036488555.1. Lineage (GTDB taxonomy): Bacteria > Pseudomonadota > Alphaproteobacteria > Micropepsales > Micropepsaceae > Rhizomicrobium. The sequence goes on along the minus strand of DASXHL010000009.1, from coordinate 13,986 downwards.
TGCCCAGGGCGACGACCGGCTGGGTGAAGTGAACAGTGTTCGTGTCCATTGCTTTCTTGCTGGACCACAATTCCTTGCCTGTCGCCGCGTCAAAGGCGAACAGGGTCATGGTGGCGTGCGGGATCATGATGCGGTTCTCGGCATTCTGATCAGGATTGAAGGGTTTCCTGCTGCCGTCGGCATTGAAGATGGATTTGGGCACCTGCACGGTGCTTTCGGCGGTCTGCAGCGCATAGACGATGCCGTTCGCCACAACTGGCGGCGAGGCCATGTTGAGGTCACGCGACATCCATTGCGGCTGAAGTGTGAGCTTGCCGTCATTGTCGGTAGCCGTGAAGGCCATGACGCTGCCATTGGTGACGTCGCCATAACTCATCGGGAATTTCGGCCCCGCCTTGGCTGGCGCACCCCACATCGGCGTATAGATCCAGCGCTGGCCCTTGTCATCGAGCGCGGTGGCGAGGCTTCCCCACACGCCCTGGGCCTGGAAGTCCTGGATGTCATTGCCCATGCGCGGCGACTGGTAAAGCGCGGTCTGGTGGTCGGAACCGCCGAGATTGTCGGCGTCGAGCAGATAAATCACCGATTCCTTCGAGGCGGTGGCGACGATGTTGCGCTTGCCGAGAGAGAAGAGCAGCGGGCCACCGGAGCCGAAGTCAAGGTCACGCGCATTGACGTAACGCCAGTGCGTGGGCGTGAAGCTGTCGCTCAGGCCCCAGGCATGCGGGCGTATCGCCAGCACCATGTCGCCATAGATGCCGCTGCCCGGATTGTTGGGGCCGTCGGCGGTGGTGACATAGGCGCCTTGCGGGCCCCAGGCCACGCCGGTGGCGCCCCAGGGACCGGCGGGACGGCCCTTGCCGGTATAAAAGCGCGACAGTTGCGGATGGGAGGGATCGGAGACATCGACCGCCGACACATTGCCAAATTCCATCGGCTGGGTGGCGCCGCCGCCGCAGCCGCGGCCCGCAGTGGTGTAGACCACATTGTCCACCACATTGAGGCTCCAGTTGCGGCTGAAGGGCTGCACCATGTCGATCGGCGTCATCGCCTCGCTACCGTCGGCCAGTTTGACGGCGCGCAGCTTGCCGTCGCTGGCGGTGAAGTAGATCACGCCACGCGCCTTGTCGATCGCCGGCGTCGCCTGCTCGGTGTTGGAGCAGCTGATCGACGGCTTGCGAAGCGGTTGCAAGCTGTTGGGGAAACTCTTCTGCCAGACGATCTTGCCCGTATTGGTGTCGACGGCGGAAAGCACATCATCGATGCCGAAACTGAACACCAGGTCCTTGGCGCCATCCGCTGTGCTGACGCCTGAGGCGACCACCGGCGCTGTCAGGGTGGACAGCACCAGGGCGCGCGAGGCGGTGGTGAGCTGGGCGCTCCACAACAGCTTCATCTTGCCGACCGTCTTGGGCGAGAGCGTCGTCTCACCGCGATTCCAGCCGGTGCGCTCGCGGTCGTAATTGTAGGACAGCCAATCCGGCACGGCGGGGCCGGGATCGATCAACTTGACCGCGGCTGGCGGCTCGGGATGGGTGGGCGGCGGGGATGCGAGTTGCGCCCATGCGGGCGTGATGGCCAAGCTGACCAAAGTAATTCTGGCCAGGACACGTACAGGCGCGCGCTTCATTTCCATCCCCTTCGCGATGGTCGAAATCGCCATCTTGGGATAAGCGTCACCCCTCTGCCCCCGGCTGTCAACCAAGCCGGGCGATGGCCGAAAAATCCGTCATTTCCCACCGGGCGTCCCGGACGGGCTCAGGATTTCGGATAGTCCCGCCACAGCCATTCCAGCGCCGCCGGCAGGGTCTGCTTCACCACCCTGGGATCGACGTGATGGGCGTCCATCGCGAAGACATAGCGATAGTCATAGCCCTTCTTCTTCAAGGCCGCCGCCATCCGGTTGTTGGCCAGCGGCCAGTTGTGCCAGGTCTTTTCCGGATCGTCGAAATGCAGGTCCTTCTCACCCACTTCCATCCAGATGCGGATCGGCTTCTTGGCCGTCTTGGGGATCATGGTCTCGTGATATTCCCACCCCCCGCGCGGCGTCTTGGGGTCCTGCGGCGATGCCTGGTTCACGAAAGTACCCGAATAGGACAGGACCTTGTGATAACGCTCGGGATGGTACCAGGCCATGGTCCAGGCGCAGATCGCGCCCGAGGAGCCGCCCATGGTGGCGCGGCCCTCCGGATCGGTGGTGAAGGTCACGCCGTAATTCTTGGAAACCGCCGGTAGCAGTTCCTGCTCCACCCAGTTGGAATAGCGGTCGGACAGCGTGTCGTATTCCAGCCCGCGTTCGGAACCTTGCGCGTCGCTGCCGCCGGAATCCGCCGCCACGATGATCATGGCCGGCAGGCGATGGGCGGCGATCATGTTGTCCAGCACCGGCGCCATGCGGTTGATGTAGGAATGACCGTCCTGCACCACCATGAAGGGCGCGGGCGTCCCCGGCTTGTATTGCCTGGGGATATAGACATAGACATGGCGCTCATAACGGCCGGGCTTTGACAGCTGCTCCGCCGGGAAGGCGAGACGGTTGCCATACGGATCGCGCTTGTCGGCCAATGCACCTTCGATGCGCACAATGCCCGGATAGATCTTGCTCTCTTCCGAATAGAGGATGAATTCGCGCACATCGCCCTGGGGCACGCTGGGATCGACCTTGTATTCCGGCGCATCCGCATAATTGGGGCCGATGATGCTGGTCGCTGCATCGGTCGCGGGCGGCGGCGTCGGAAATTTTGGCAATGCCGGATCGGATGCGGGCTGGGCCGCGGCCGGCAGGATGGCCAGCATGGCGCCGGCCAGAAGCGAGAGCGCCAGCTTGCGATTTTTCATCGTTCTCTCCGGATCGTCTTTTCGTTGCTTATTCATCGGGGATAGTCGCGCCACAGCCATTCCAGCGCGGCGGGCAAGGTCTGCATCACCACGCGATTGTCGACATGGCCCGCGCCCAACGCGAAGGCATAATGGTAGTCATAGCCCTTTTTCTTGAACACCGCCGCCATGCGATTGTTTGCCAAGGGCCAGTTGTGCCAGGTCTCCTCCGGCACATCGAAGCGATTGTCCTTCTCGCCGACCTCCATCCAGACGCGGATGGGCTTTTTGGCGGCCTGGGCGATCAGGTGATCGTGATATTCCCATCCACCGCGCGGCGTCTTGGGATCTGGCGGCCAGGCCTGGTTCACGAAGGTGCCCGAATAGGACAGCACCTTGTGATAACGCTCGGGATGGAACCAGGCCATGGTGAAGGCGGCGACGCCGCCCGAAGAACCGCCCATGGTGGCGCGGCCTTCCGGATCGGTGGTGAAGGTCACGCCGTAATTCTTCGATACCGCCGGAAGCAGTTCGCTTTCCACCCAGTTGGAATAACGATCGGAGATGGTGTCGTATTCCAGCCCGCGTTCGGAGCCTTGCGCATCGCTGCCGCCGGAATCCGCGAGCACCAATATCATCGGCGGCAGGCGCTTGGCGACGATCATATTGTCCATGATGTTGGCCATGCGCTTCACATAGGAATGGCCATCCTGCACCACCATGAACGGCGCCGGCGTACCTGGCACATACTGCCTGGGGATGTAGACATAGACATGGCGTTCATAGCGGCCCGCCGCGGACAGGCCACTGGTGGGAACGATATAGTTGCCGCGGGCATCACGCTGCATGTTCGCAACGCGCACAATGCCGGGATAGATCTTGCTCTCCTCGGAATACAGGATGAATTCGCGAATATCGCCCTGGGGAACCGCAGGGTTGGCGGTCGCTTCCGGCGCATCGGCGTATGAAGGACCGATGATGCTGTTTTCGGCGCTGACCACAGGCGGCGGGGTGGGAAATTTCGGCAGATCGGCCGCCGGCGGCTGAGCCAGAGCTGGCACCGCAGACAGAATCGCAGCCGCTGCAAGCAAGATATGTTTCCGGTGCCCCATCCCCATTGCCGCTTTCTGTTATGACGCCGTTTCCGGCGTGATCGATTTCATGGCTTCCTCTACCAGTTGGGCCGGCGAGCAGGAAATATCCAGAATTACCGCATGCTCGTCTGACGCGGGTTTTTCCAGGGTGGCGAACTGGCTGTCGAGCAGCGCGGGCGGCATGAAATGACCCTTGCGCTTTTTCATGCGGTCGCTGATCAGCTGGCGTGACCCGTCCAGCAGGATGAAATGCATCTTGGCGTGGACGTGGCGGCGCAGGCGATCGCGATAGGTGCGCTTGAGCGCCGAACAGGCCACCACCACGCCGTGGCCGGTGGCGTGCTCCGCTTCCATACGCTCGCCGATCGCGTCCAGCCAGGGCCAGCGGTCTTCATCGGTCAGCGGAATGCCGCTTGCCATCTTCTTCACATTGGCGGCGGGATGCAGCGAGTCGCCTTCCACGAACGGCACGCCCAGCTTTTCCGCCAACTGGCTTGCCAGCGTCGTCTTGCCGGAGCCGGCCACGCCCATCACCACAATCAGCGGTTTCTCGTCTGTCTCAATCATGCGAAATCAGGACCGCACCAACACGCGGATCCCTCCCTAATTGCCCTTGGTCTTTTCTGCGGGCCGGATACTATAGGGACAAAGGCCCAAATCCACAGCGAAAACAGAGCAAATCGGGGGAAAAATGAAGGCGGCAGCGCATCTTGGCGGCTTGTTCCTGGTGGGCCTTCTGGCCGGCACGGCCAAGGCCGGGACGATCAAGACCGACGTCTATGGCACGACGAAAAACGGCGCCACGGTCCATGTCTTCACCATGACCAACAATCACGGCATGCGGGCCCAGGTGCTGGACCTGGGCGGCATCATCTGCGACGTGGAGGCGCCCGGCCGCGACGGCAAGATGGCCAATGTGATCCTGTGCCAAAGGGATCTTGCCGGCATAGAGGCCACCGGCCCGATGAGCGCGTTCACCGGCCGCTATGCCAATCGCATTGGCCACGGCTTCACCCTGGACGGCGCGCATTACGATCTGGCGCAGGACGCGCACGGCGTCACCCTGCATGGCGGGCGTCCCGGCTACAGCACCCGCACCCTGACGGCTCAAAACACCTTCCAGCATGCGGGCGATGCTGGCGTCACCTTCCGGCTGGTCTCGCCCGACGGCGACCAGGGCTTTCCCGGTACGCTCACCATCGACGTTACCTATACGCTGACCGACAACAACGACTTCCGCATCGATTACAAGGCGACCACCGACAAGGACACGGTGGTGAACCTGACCAACCACACCTATTACAACCTGGCAGGCAGCGGTTCTGGCAACGTGGAGAACCAGGTTATGACCCTGATGTCGGACCAGATCACGCCCACCGACGCCTATCAGGTGCCGCTGGGCACGGTGGCGAGTGTGGCGGGCACGCCATTCGATTTCCGCACCCCTACGCCTATCGGCAAAAACTTGCGCTCCAGCGATCCGCAGATGCTGATCGGCCGCGGCTTCGACCACAACTACATCCTGCGGAAATCAAAGCCCGGCGCGCTGGAGCTGGCGGCGCGGGTCACCGATCCGGTCAGCGGTCGCACGCTGGAGCTTTCCACCACCGAACCGGGGGTGCAGGTCTACAGCTCAAATAACCTGAACGGCGCAGCGGTGAGCGGTGCTGGCACCACCCTTCGGGCGACGGACGGAATTGCGCTGGAGACGCAGCACTATCCCGACAGCCCCAACAAACCCAGCTTCCCCTCGACTGAACTCAAGCCCGGCGAGACTTTCACCTCGACCACGCTGATGCATTTTACGGTGCAGTAGTTTTCCTCTCCCTTTGAGGGAGAGGAAATTCCGGACAGAGCAGCGACCGAAAGCCTTACGCTAGTGCCGCACGGCCCCAGGCAAAGCACTTGCGGTTGTTATCTTCCTCTGCCTGCGCCTGGGCTTCTGGCGCGAGCGTGCTGATCATCGGCAGCGGCTTCTTGGACTGATTGGCGTTCACCAGCCGGATGGTGTCGGCCAGGAACTTGGCCGGACGCTCGGGCCAGGTCACCCAGTACTTGTCGGTCAAGACCGCCACCTTGAGCGGATCGCGGGTGATCATCTCATGCACCGGCTTGATCGCGGGATTGGCCTTCTTCAGTACCGCCCACATGGCCGGAATATCCATGAACCCGTCCTCGAACAGAACCTCCGACAAGAGGAAGCCGTCGGCATAATTCTGCACCGCCATGTTCTTCATGTGCGTGGTCTTGGCGTAAGGCGCAAGCTTGTTCACCACATCCACCGGATCGTCGCACATGGCGATGTTGTTGCCGAAGTCGACGGTGGCGCCCAGATGTTCGCTGGAATATTTCTCCAGGATCGTCAGTTCCTCGTCCACCGCGCGATCCTTGTGGTTCTCCATGGCGAGCGGCATGCCGACACGTTCGGCAATGAGCAAGCACGCATCCAGTGACTTGATCGCGGTTGCGTGCCAGTCCTTGTAATCCTGCAGACTTTTGAAGGTCTCGTAGCGGCGGCCGACAAAGCAGACCACGCGCACGCAATCCGCGCCCAACGTCTTGTAGTTCTTCAACGCCTGCTCGAAGGCCGGCAGGTCGTCCATATGGCGGGTGAGAAGATCCAGATCACCCTGGATGAACATGCGGTTCTTGTCCAGCCGGGCGCGCAGCTTCTTGAGATCGGCATCCAGCGGCACGGTAAACTGCACGCCGCCACCGCCCAGACCATGGACATAATCCACGACCTCGATCGGATCGATCTTGCCGCCGCCCTTGGCGCGAAGACCGCGCAGATAATGGCCCAGCGCCGTCTGCGAGGTGCCAAGCGGCGACGGGGCATCCGCCGCCATTACCGGTATCGCGGCGGATGCGGCAAGCGCCGCTCCGCCCAACATCACATCACGCCGCGTCGTCATGAAGACCTCCGTATCAGGCTGCAGTCCAGCCGCCGTCGATGATGACGTCGGTGCCGGTGACAAAGCCGGCAAGGTCGCTGCACAGATAGCAGGCCAGCGCCCCGATCTCTTCCACCTTGCCCCAACGTCCAACCGGCAGCTTGCTGAGGAACAGCTTGTTGGCTTCCGGATCGTTGATCACCGGCAGGTTCATCTCGGTCGCGAAGGGGCCGGGCGAAATCGCATTCACCGTGATGCCCTCACCCGCCAACTCCAGCGCCAGCGACTTGGTGAAGCCGAGCAGGCCCGCCTTGCCGCCGGAATAGGCGGTGCGGTTGGGCAGCGAGATATGCGCCATCATGGAAGACAGGTTGATGATGCGGCCATAGCCGGTGCCCTTCATCCCGGGCACGAACGCGTTGCAAGCAAGGAAGGTGGTGACCAGGCTTGAATCCACCACGCTCTGGAATTCCTTGAGCGTAAAGTCGGTCACCGACTTCCTGATATTGATGCCGGCAGAGTTGATCAGGATCTGCGGGTTCTGGAACTTGGCGTTCACGTCCTTGGCCAGCTTGGCGACATCGCTTTCGCTGACCATGTCGGCGGTGAAGCTCTCAACCTTGCCGCCCTTGGCCTTCAGGTCACCCGCCACCTTGTCCAGCTTGGCCTGATTGCGGCCCACCAGCGCAATGTTCGCGCCGGCATCGGAGAGCGTGTGCGCCATGGCTTCGCCCAGGCCGCCCGAGCCGCCCACAATCACCGCCGTCCTGCCCGTCAGATCGATCTTCACGTGACTAAACCTTTCCTTGGCCTTTCTTCAGAAATTCAGCGCTCCGCGTCCGGCTCCAGGAAGAACCAGCAGGCGCCAGAAACGATGGCCGCGACCGCCATGGTATACATCACGATGCTGTAGTTGGCGTGGGTGTATTGCAGGATGAATCCGAAAACCACCGGCGCAACAAAACCCGCGAAATTGCCCAGCATGTTCATGGTGGAAGAAACGGTCGCGGTATATTCCTTGCCGATCTCCACGCAGGTGTTCCAGGAAATCGGCATGGTGAGATCGGACGAAAAGCTCGCCACCGCCATCAACGCCATCGCCGCCGGCACGCTGGGCACGTTGGGGATGATGAAGATGAGGACCGCGGTGGTGAAGAAACCGCCGATCGCCACCAGCTTGCGCGGGATGGAAAGCGGCAAAAAGCCCGAAACGATGGAACCCAACCCGCCGGCCGCCAGCGGCCAGGTGGCGTAAAGGCCGACCTGCGCCATGGAAAGACCACGCGCCTCATGCAGCCAGGTGGGCAGCCAGGTGACATAAAAATACCAGGTGTAAGAGAAGCCGAAATACTGCAGGCCCAGGAAGAAAATGTCCTTCTGCAGCAGCAGGCGATACCAGGCAACGCCGCGCTCGTGCAGCACCAGCTCGCGTCCGCCTTCCAGCAGCGCCAGCTCCGCCGCATTGACGGATTTGTGCTTTGCCGGATCGTTGCGGAACCAGGGCAGGAACAGCGCGACCCAGACCACGCCGAACATGGCCAGCGCCACAAATCCCAGCCGCCAGCCGAATATGGAGATGACGAAGATCGCTACCGGCGGCGCCAGCGCCCCGCCCCAGCGGCCGAAGGCCCACATTACGGCCTGCGCCTTTACCCGCTCCGACAGCGGCAGCCAGGCCGACAGCATGCGGGTCAGGTTGGGAAAGCAGCCGGCTTCGCCCGCACCGAACAGAAAGCGGATCACCCACAGCGACGCCATGTTCCAGGCAGCTCCCGTGAGTGCAGTAAAGATCGACCACAGCAGCACGACCTGGGTCAGCACCCAGCGTACGCCCAGCTTGTCGCCGAGCAGCCCCATGGGGATTTCAAACAGCGCATAGGAAAGGCCGAAGGCCCCCAGCACGACGCCGGTCTGGGCCTTGTTCAGATGCAGGTCGGCGGCAATCGGCACGATGGCGGCGGAAATCGCCACTCGCTGGATATACATGATCATCGCCAGCGCCAGGGCGAAGACAACCACCCAATAGCGCGTATGCGTCGGTTTCATATGTACGTTTCGCCCCTTGGTTATCCTGTCCCTTACCTGGGGCATGGGAGATGCGACGCGGCCGTTAAGGCTTCACATCGGCTTGCGAGTTGTATACTAAATTCGGCCTGCGGGAAGTCAATGCATCCGGCCTGTCTCGCGCAAGCAGCGGTGCGAGATTAGCCGATAAAAAACAAGGGCTTTCGGACGAAAGCCCCACCCCCGATCACCCCTCTCGCGGAGACGCGGAATTGAACCAGCCTGACATTCCCAAAAGCTTTGATTTCGCCGGCCAGGTCGCGCTGGTGACGGGATCGGGGCGCGGTCTGGGCCGCATGATTGCCGAGACCTTGCTGGCCAATGGCGCCGCGGTTGCGCTGCACGACATTAATGAAGAAGCGCCCGCGGCATTCGGCGAAAGCCCCAGCCTGACGGCGCTGGCGGCCGAACTGTCGCAGCGTGGCGGCAGCAGGGTTGTCGCTGTCACCGGCGACATCACCAGGGAGGATGACATCGCTGCCATGGTAAAGGCGGTCGAAACCGGTCTCGGGCCCATATCCATCCTGGTGAACTGCGCTGGCGGCGACATCGCGGCCAAAGGCGGCAAGCCCAATCCCAATGACGCCCTCAACATCAGTCTGGAAGACGCCCATGCGGTGATGAACCGCAACTTCTTCGGCACCATGCTGATGTGCCGCGCGGTGGTGCCGGGCATGGCCGCGCGCAACAAGGGCGCGGTGATCAATTTCGGCTCTCTCAACGGCCATGTCGGTGTGTCACCCGAAGTGGTATATGGCTGCGCCAAGGCGGCGATCCTGCACTACACCCGCTCGCTGGCGCTGGAGATGAAAAAGCATGGCGTGCGCGTCAATGCGGTGAGCCCCGGCCCCACCACCACGGCGCGCTTCCTCGCCACCCGTGCGACCGACCCCGCCATGATGGATGGCGTGTCGCTGGAACGTTATGCAAAGCCAGTGGAAATCGCCAATGCCGTCGCCTTTCTGGCCAGCGAACAGGCAAGCTTCGTCAACGGCCAGGTGCTTCGCGTCGACGGCGGCATAACGCTGTTCGCCGGCTGATCTTTCAATTTTCAGGAACGATCCATGTCAGACCAAAAGAAATATGACGGCAAGACACCCCAGACCCTGCGCAGCCGCGCCTGGTTCGACAATCCCGGCAATCCGGACATGACCGCACTCTATCTTGAGCGCTATCTGAATTTCGGTCTGACGCGCGAGGAACTGCAATCCGGCAAGCCGATCATCGGCATTGCCCAGACCGGCAGCGATTTGTCGCCCTGCAACCGGCATCATATCGAGCTGGCCAAGCGCATCCGCGAAGGCATCCGCGAAGCCGGCGGCATCGCCATGGAATTCCCGGTCCATCCCATCCAGGAAACCGGCAAGCGCCCGGGCGCGGCGCTGGACCGCAACCTGGCCTATCTGGGCCTGGTCGAGCTCCTGTATGGCTATCCGCTGGACGGCGTGGTGCTGACCATCGGTTGCGACAAGACCACGCCAGCCTGCCTGATGGCGGCGGCGACCTTGGACATTCCCGCTATCGCTTTCTCGGTCGGCCCCATGCTGAACGGCTGGCACGAGGGCGAGCGCACCGGCTCGGGCACCATCGTGTGGAAGGCGCGCGAGATGATGGCGCGCGGCGAACTGGATTATCGCGGCTTCATGGAGCTGGTGGCCTCGTCGGCGCCGTCGGTCGGCTATTGCAATACCATGGGCACCGCCTCGACCATGAACAACCTGACCGAGGCCCTGGGCATGCAGTTGCCGGGTTCGGGCTCGATCCCGGCGCCCTATCGCGAGCGCGGCCAGATGGCCTATGCCACCGGCCTTCGCATCGTCGACATGGTCAAGGAGGACATGCGCCCATCCAGGATTTTGACCAAAGAGGCCTTCCACAACGCCATCGTGGTCAACTCGGCAATCGGCGGCTCGACCAATGCGCCCATCCACATCACGGCCATCGCCCGCCATATGGGCGTGGATGTGCCGCTGGCGGAATGGCAGCGGGTCGGGCACAAGGTGCCGCTGGTGGTGAACCTGCAACCGGCCGGCGAATATCTGAGCGAGGATTTCCACCATGCCGGCGGCGTGCCGGCCATCGTGAACATGCTGATGGAACAGGGCCTGATCAAGGAACAGGCGCTGACCGTCAACGGCAAGACCATCGGCGAGAACTGCAAGGGAAAAAAAGTCCATTTGCCGGAAGTGATCTGGCCCTTCGACAAGCCGCTCAAGAAGGATGCCGGCTTCATCGTGCTGACCGGCAACCTGTTCGACAGCGCCATCATGAAGACCAGCGTGATCAGCGAAGAGTTCCGCCAGCGTTATCTGTCGAACCCGAAAGATCCTGAAGCCTTTGAAGGCCCGGTCGTGGTGTTCGACGGGCCGGAGGATTACCACCACCGCATCGACGATCCGGCGCTAGGCGCCACCGAGCACACCATCCTGATCATGCGCGGCGCAGGCCCCGTGGGTTATCCGGGCGCCGCCGAAGTGGTGAACATGCGCCCGCCGGCGTCGCTGCTGAAGGCCGGCATCAATGCGCTGCCTTGCGTCGGCGACGGCCGCCAGTCAGGCACCTCGGGCTCGCCCTCCATTCTCAATGCCTCACCGGAAGCCGCGGTCGGCGGCGGTCTGGCGCTGCTGAAAACCGGCGATCACGTGCGCATCGACCTGCGCAAGGGAACGGCCAACATGCTGATCAGCGACGAAGAGCTGGCCAAACGCCGCAAAGAACTGGAAGCGGCCGGCGGCTACAAATATCCGGCCTCGCAGACGCCCTGGCAGGAAATCCAGCGCGAGCATGTCGGCCAGATGGGCACCGGCATGGTGCTGGAAGATGCGGTCAAGTACCAGAAGATCGACCAGACCATGGGGATACCCAGGGACAATCACTAGTCGCGCAAGCAACGCAAAGAAAAAGGGCGCCGGAGAAATCCGGCGCTTTTTTATTTCTGCCGCTCAGATTTCTTCCTCTTCTCATGCGAATCGCACTAATGTTCTTGTTATGTTCCAGGTGAGGTTTTTGCGATGACTTTTAAGCTGGGGGATCGCGTTTCGATCATCGGATATGCCGATCCAAAAACCGTCGAGAGCACTAACGGCGATGACGTAACTGTTCTCGAATACGATCCTAAAAGGAATGCATTGCGCCGGCAGACTTACAAAGCTGCCGTGCTTCAACTTGCGCCCAAGCGTAGAGCTATTGGATTGTCGTTCTAAAGGCGCTCGGGGAGTTCACATTCTCGTAATTGAGAACAACAAAAAGGGCGCCGGATTTCTCCGGCGCCCTTTTTGTTTCGTGCAGACGTCTAGATCTGCGTCCTTTTTACGTTCTGCTTCTGGTCGCCCAGCTTGTCGATGCCCAGCGTGATCACATCGCCTTCCTTGAGCCAGATTTGCGGCTTCTTGCCCATACCCACGCCCGGGGGCGTGCCGGTCGAGATCACATCACCCGGCTGCAGGCTCATGAACTGACTGACGTAGGAAACAAGCGTCGGCACATCGAAGATCAGGCTGGCGGTATTGCCGGTCTGCATGCGGGTGCCGTTCACGTCCAGCCACAGGCCCAGATTGTTGAGGTCGCCCACCTCGTCCAGGGTCACCAGATAGGGACCGAAAGGACCAAAGGTGTCGCAGCCCTTGCCCTTGTCCCAGGTGCCCAGGCGCTCGAGCTGATATTCGCGCTCCGACAGGTCGTTCACCACGCAGGCGCCAGCGACATAATCCAGCGCCTTCTCCTTGGAGACGTAGCGTGCCTCCTTGCCGATGATCACGCCCAGCTCCACTTCCCAGTCCGACTTCTTGGAGGTGGGCGGCAGATAGACATCGTCGAAAGGCCCGATGATGGCCGAGGTCGCCTTCATGAAGATGATGGGCTCGCTGGGCTCCGGCATGCCCGATTCCGCGGCATGGTCGGAATAGTTCAGGCCGATGCAGAGGAACTTGCCGACATTGGCCACGGGCTGGGCCAGGCGCACGCCCTTTTCCACCACCGGCAGGCTTTCCACATTGGCGGCGCGGATCGCCGACAGGTCGGCCAGCACAGAACCGTCAATATCCTTCACGATTCCTGACAGATCGCGGATCTGGCCGTCCTTGTCCAACAGACCGGGCTTTTCCTGCCCCTTGGGGCCGTAGCGCAGCAATTCCATTGATCTTTTTCCTTATCAGCAGACATGGGAAATCGAAGGCACGCCTTTTAGCGCGCCTGAGAGCCGTGTGGAACAGGTCGCCTTACTGCTTCGGCGGGAAGCTGGCGGTCAAATACTTGGCGATGGTGTCGAATTCGGCGTCAGAGGCCTGGGCGCCATTATTCGCCATCTGGTTGACCAGGTCTTTCCAGCCCTGGGCATCCAGGCTCTGCTGGGCGGCAATTTCCGGGGAATGGCACTGGGAGCAGACCCGGACCATCACGTCACGGCCCGATCCAGCCGGCAGGCTCTTGTAATCGTCATCGGCCAGCGCCGGAGTGGCGGCCAGGCCCAGCAACACAGCTACAGCAAGCAAACGCACGTTTCGTCTCTCTCTTCTGCCCCAACAGGCCAAAAACTACTTCTTGGGCAACGCGAAGGCGATGACCTCGTCGTTGGTGACCACGGACCCGGTCTGGGACCCGCCGGTGTCCGACATCGCCACATACTGCCGCCTATCCGAACCCAGATAGGTGACAGGCGTGGCGGTGACAGATGCCTTTAACTTCACTTCCCACAATTTGTCACCTGTCGCGGTGGCAAAAGCCCGGAAACGGAAGTCATCGGTGGCGCCCACAAAGGTCAGGCCGGAGGCGGTCAGGATGGTTCCACCCAGACCCGGACGACCAGTATCCTGAAATTGCGGCGGAAAACTGTCAGTTACGCCAAGGGTTTTGCGGTAAACCACGTCGCCGGTATCCACGTTTACCGCTACCAGCTGGCCCCAGGGGGTCGGCCCGCAAGGCAGCTTCTTCTGGGGATCCCAGAAGCGGGTCACGCCATAATTGTTGGCATAGGTGCCGTCGGCCTTTTTGACCACTCGCATGGGCTGGAACAGGTTGTTCACATTGGCCACGAACAGATGCAGCTTGGGGTCATAGCTGCCACCATAATAGTTCACCCCGCCCTGGGTGCCGGGCGGCGCCACCGTGATCTCATTATA
>DASXHL010000058.1:0-2461 GCA_036488555.1 Rhizomicrobium sp. | reverse complement strand
ATCTCGCAGCACTGGCACTGATGGCAGCGCGGCATCTGGTCGTGCTCAGACGCGCGTTGCCCCCGACCCATGACGGCATCCGGCGCGCCAATATTCTGCAGGCGATGGAAGGCAAACATTTGCATTGGGTGGAAGCAGCCCTATGCGGGGCGATCTTCCTGTTCGGCCTCTGGATGACGCTGACCGCAGGCCTTTTGCTCACCGCAAGCCTGCTGCACGCGCTCTGATTGCAGAGAAAAGGCGCACAGCATTTCGCCCTGTTCAGCTTGGGAACCAGCCGCTAACCTCCCGCGCCAACAAAAAAGAACCTAGAGAACGCCATGAAATATTTTGCCGCCTCTTCTGTGTGCGCGGGCCTTCTGGCCGCGCTGCCGGCACAAGCCAAGATCGACAAGGCGCCCTGGGGCGAGACCGTCGATCACCAGAAGGTCGACATCTACACCCTGACCAACGCCCATGGCATGAGCGCGCGCATCACCAATTACGGCGCCTATCTGGTCAGCCTCACTGTGCCTGACCGCGCCGGCAAGATGGCCGATGTGGTGCTGGGCTATGACACGCTGGATGGCTACAAGACCGGCACGACCTACGGCGCGGTGATCGGCCGCTTCGCCAACCGCATCGGCGGCGCCCAGTTCACCCTGGACGGCAAGACCTATCACTTGAAGGCCAATGCCGGGCCCAACAACATCCATGGCGGCCCGATCGGCTTTTCCTATCACGTCTATGGCGCGACCCCGCTGGACGGCCCGTCGCCGTCCCTGATCCTGCACATGGTCAGCGCGGACGGCGACCAGGGCTTTCCCGGCAATCTGGATTTCACCGTGATCTATACGCTGACGGCCGACAACGCCTTGAACATCGAATACCGCGCCACGACCGACAAGCCGACGGTGCTCAATCCCACCAACCATTCCTATTTCAACCTGAAGGGCGCTGGGAACGGCGATGTGCTGAACCACCGCCTGCAGGTTTTCTCCGATGCGGTGACGCCCACCGACGCCAACCACATGGCGACCGGCGAAGTGATGAAAGTGTCGGGCACCGGCTTTGACTTCACCAAGCCCAAAGCCATCGGCAAGGACATCAATGGCCCGGATCCGGCGATCGTGGCGACGCCGGGCTATGACATCAACTTCATCGTGCAGGGACCCATGGGCAGATTGCGCCCAGCCGCCCATGTCGTCGAGCCCACCTCGGGCCGGGTGATGGATGTGTGGACCACCCAGCCGGGCATCCAGCTTTATCTGCCCAACAACAACAAGCCCATCATCGGCAAGGGCGGGGCACAATATATCAAGCGCGGCGCCTTCTGTCTGGAAACCCAGCACTTCGCCAATGCGCCCAATATTGCGGCCTTCCCCACCACCGAATTGAAGCCCGGCCAGATCTTCTACCAGAAGACGGAATTCCGCTTCTCGACGACGAAATAAGGATTGGGTGGCGCGCATACACTGTCGCTATGCGCCAGGCCCGGCCATGAAAAAAAGGGCGCTGCGGATGCAGCGCCCTTTCACGTTTATCGGCAGCAGCCCCTCCCCCGCGCGCGTCCGCGCGCTTGCATAGGGGAGCTGGTCGTAGCTGGCCCCCGGGCCAGCTACGACCGGAAGGGGGCTACTTCTTCTTCGCCCAGGGGCCCACTTCCGGCACCGGCTGGGTGTTCCAGTCCTTGCCCAGTTCGGCCTTCACGCCACGCGCGATGGCGCCGGTTTCGCTGCCCGCCTGGAAGCAGGTGAAATCGGGACGGTCGCGCCAGGCATAAGGTCCGCAGAGCCGCACGCCCGCCTTGATGGCGGCATCGTGCACGATGTTGATCTCGCGCTCATAGTCGGGATCGTTCTGCTTGTAGCCCGAATGATTGCCCAGATCGCCGGAAGCCGCGAACACCGCGGTTACGCCGGGAATCTTGGCGATGCGGTCGGCATCCTTAAGACCCGCCAGGGTCTCGATCATCAGGATCAGGACCAGATTGTCATTGATAGTGGCGCGATAGCCGCCCGGCACATTGGCATACATGGCAAAGGCCTGGCCGCCGCCATTGCTGCGCCGTCCGAGCGGCGGGAAATAGGCCCAGTCACGCGCCTTGATGGCTTCCTCATAGGAACGCACCGTGGGCACCACCAAGACCAGCGCGCCGGCGTCCAGCGCATGCTGTTCCTCGCGCTCGTCGGTATAGGCGACGCGCACGCCCGGCACCGCCTTGGCAAAGGGGCACGCGGCCCACATGCGCTGGGTGGTCTGCCAGTCCCGCGCGTCATGCTGATGCTCGGTCCAGATGAAGTCGTAGCCGGCATTGGCCATGGCGCAATAGGTTTCCGGGTCGGTGGCACTGAACACGGTGCCGCCGGTCACCATGCCGCCCTGAAGCATCTTGATCTTCGCCGGATTCCACAGCTTGGAGCCGGGCGGCGGATCCCAGGCATGGCCGAACTTCCAGGTCTTGTCGTCGAACTTGCCCTGG
>DASXHL010000029.1:0-9131 GCA_036488555.1 Rhizomicrobium sp. | reverse complement strand
CCCCGGCCATGGCCGCAGCGGCGCCGACAGCCATTTGGCGCTGCCCCGGGTGAGCGCCAAGGCGGCCCAGCTTTCCGCCAGCGATTTCGTCACCTTCCGCAGCCTTGACGACTGCCCGATCGCGATGACAGCCCATGTCGTCTATGAGTCGATTGATCCACAGCGTCCTGCCACCACCAGCCCCAAAGTCGTTCGGGATGTGATACGCGGTGAGATAGGATTTGACGGGCTGTTGATGTCGGACGACCTCTCCATGAAGGCGCTCGATGGGCCCCTGTCGGTGCGTGCCAAACAGGCCTTCTTTGCGGGCTGCGATCTGGTGCTCCACTGCAATGGCGATATGGACGAGATGAAGGACGTGGCGTCGGAAGTGAAAGAATTGAAGGGCCAGGCGCTGAAACGCAGCGAGCACGCGCTTGCCCATCTTTCGGCGCCATCTGCCCGATCCTTCGAGCCTGCCGCCGCCGAGGCGCGTCTGGCCAGCCTGCTGGGAACCGGCGCATGACCGAGGCGGAGCAAGCCGAGAATTTCGACGAATTCGAAGGCTCCCTCGGGAGCGCGATCGTCGCCGACGATCAGGCGCTGCTGGTGCAGGTTGACGGCTTTGAAGGTCCGTTGGACCTCCTGCTCACACTGGCCCGCAACCAGAAGGTGGACATCGCCAAGATCTCCATTCTCAAGCTGGCCGACCAGTATCTGGAGTTCATCGAATCCGCCAAACGCCTGAACCTGGAGCTGGCGGCGGACTATCTGGTGATGGCGGCCTGGCTCGCCTATCTGAAGTCGCGCCTGATCCTGCCGCAGGAGAAGGCTCCGGAGGGAGAGCCCACCGCCGACGAGATGGCGACCCGCCTGCGCTGGCGCCTGCAGCGGCTGGACGCCATGCGCGCTGCTTCGACCCGGCTGATGGGGCGCGAGCGGCTGGACCGCGATGTCTTCGGCCGCGGCGATCCCGAGCCGGTCAACGTGGTCAAGCTCAGGACTTACAAGGATACGCTCTACGACCTGTTGACGGCCTACGCCACCGACCGGGTACGGCACATGGGCGGCAAGACCTACAGCCCGAAGGTCGTGTCGGTGCTGCAGATCGAGGAAGCGCGCGAACGTCTGGAGCGCATGCTGGGCAAGATCTCCGACTGGAGCGCCCTGACGCGGCTTTTGCCCATGGAATGGTCCGGCGGGACCCGTCGCCGCTCCGCTATGGCCTCCACGCTGTTGGCCTGCCTGGAGCTGGCCCGTGACGGCAAGGTCGAGCTTCAGCAGATGGCGCCGTTTGCCGAGATTTTTGTACGGGACCGGGACCAGCCCCGGGAAGCCCCCGCCGAGGGAGCATGACATGAGCAGCGTAGCCCAGATGATTGAGACGATCGAAACCGAGATGGATGCCGAGAGCCCTCAGGACCGGTCAAAGGCCAACCCTGAGCATCTGAGAATGGTGGAGGCGCTGCTGTTCGCCGCCTCCGAACCGCTGGACCAAAAGTCACTGTCAACATCTCTGCCGGAAGGTGCGGACGTGCCGGGCCTGCTCAAAGCGCTTCAAGAGGTTTATGAGAAACGTGGCGTAAACCTTTGCTGTGTTGCTGGAAAATATCAGTTCCGTACCGCCAGTGATCTGGCCTTCCTGCTGCGCAAGGAACAGCCGGAGCAGAAGCGTCTCAGCAAGGCGGCCATCGAGACGCTTGCCATCATCGCCTATCACCAGCCCGTCACCCGGGCGGAGATCGAGGACATTCGTGGCGTCGCCATATCCAAGGGTACCATCGACATGCTGATGGAGATCGGCTGGATCAAGATCCGCGGCCGCAAGCGCACCCCGGGCCGGCCGGTCACCTATGGCACCACCGAAGCCTTCCTGGTTCAGTTCGGCCTGGAAAGCGTGGCCCATCTGCCGGGCGTGGAAGAGCTGAAGGCTGCCGGCTTCCTGGAGGCCATGCCGCCTTCAGGATTCGATGTGCCCAATCCGTCGGATGAGTTGGCGGCGGATGAAGACCCTTACGATCCCAATGAGCCGGAAATGGCGACCGGCTCTGTGAACTTGGACGAGGCGTAAACCGACCTGTCATCCCCGGCGAGCGTGAACGCAAGTGAGCGCGAGGAAAGGAACCCAGGTGGATAGATCAGGTCCGATCTTTCCACCTGGGTTCCCTTGCCCTCGCATTGCTGATGCAATGCTCGGCCGGGAATGACAATTGGGCTTACGGTGCGTTGGCAGCCGCAGCCATTTTATCGACCGCCGCCTGGAATCGCGTCTGGCGGCTATCGTGTGCCGCCTTCTGTGCCGCGGCGTCGCCCACCGCCGTCTGGTTCCAGATCAGGGTATAGACGATCCGGGAATGGGTGGCGTCCACCGGCTCGACCGCCATGGTGCCGTGGTAGAAGATCGGCGTGAAGGGCTGGGCATAGGTGTAGGACAGCGGCGTGCGCGCCACCGCCATCTCCACGATCTTGTTGGTGCCGACCTCGACCATGCGCAGCGAGCCCAGCTCGCCTTTGCCGGACATGATGGTGCAGCTCTTGAGGTCCAGGAACCTGGCAATGCCGCACCAGTCATGGCCGCCGATGCGGTCCCAGGTAACATCGGCCGGCTTGTTGCTGTCGGCGGTAAAGGTGAGGGTGGTCCAGTCCGCGGGCTGGGGTGTCTGGGCCTGAGCAGCCGTCACGCCAAGGGCCAGCAGCGCCGCCGCCAATGCGATCTTCTTCATTCGTTTTCTCCCTCGAGCTCCACCACCACAGCTTCGCCTTTTTCCAGTGCGATGGCGAGTTCCCCTTTGCGCATGGCGATGGCGTCCTTGCCGAACACGTCATTGCGCCAGCCATGCAAGGCGGCGACATCGTCATCCTCATGGGCCGCCAGCTTCTCGATATCTTCGGCATTGGCGATCAGGCGTGGCGCCACACTGGCTTCCTCGGCCCGCAACCTGAGGAGCGTTTTGAGCAGGTCCACCACTGCCGGTGAGGGCTCCCGCCGGCGGCGTTGCTTGTGCTCGGCCACCGCGCCATCGGGCGGTGGCGCTTCACCGCCAAGGGCAATGGCTTCCATGAGCCCCTTGCCCATCCTGGAATTGGCGAAGCCCTTTGGGACGGCGCGGATGCGGTCCAGCCCCTCCGGCGTTTCCGGGGGGTGGGCGGCGATTTCGGTCAGGGCCTCGTCCTTCAGCACGCGCCCGCGGGGAATGTCGCGACTTTGCGCCTCGCGCTCCCGCCAGGCAGCCAGCGCCGCCAGTACAGCCAGGAACCGCTTGTTGGTGGTGCGGGGCTTGAGCCGCTTCCAGGCCTGGTCGGGATCGAGCTTGTAGAGCGTTGGGTCCTGCAGCGACGCCACTTCCTCGGCCACCCAGGCGGCGCGGCCGGTCTTTTCCAGCTTCGCCCTCATCCATTCATAAATCACGCGCAGATGAGTGACATCGGCCAGGGCATATTCGAGCTGGCGCTTGCTAAGCGGCCGGTGGCTCCAGTCGGTGAAGCGGGCCGACTTGTCGATCTCCACATGGGCGATCTTGCGCGCCAGGGTCTCATACGATGCAGCATCGCCAAAGCCGCACACCATGGCCGCGACCTGGGTGTCGAACAGGGGATCGGGCAGCACGCCGCCCTGCAGATAGAATATCTCGATGTCCTGGCGCGCGGCGTGCAGAACCTTCACGATGTCCGGCCGCCGGATCAGGTCATAGAACGGCGCAAGATCCAGGCCATGGGCCAGGGGATCGATGATGCCCTCGACGCCGGGGGCGGCGACCTGGATCAGGCACAGCTTGGGATAATAGGTCTGGTCGCGCAGGAATTCGGTGTCCAGCGCCAGGTAGGGGGTGTGCGCCAGTTCGGCCACGAAAGCCTTGAGCGCCTCATTGGTCTCAACAATTCGCATAACCGACGGTGATAGCGGATTCGGGCGGAAAACGGGGATTTATGTCTCTTGTTGCCGCGCAATTTGCCGGAAAATCGCTCCGATTTTCTCCGATTGCGTCCCTGTCCCTTGACATGCAACTAAATGGTTGCATATTATCCCTTCATGGTCAGCGATGAAGACAAAGTGTTCAAAGCCCTTGCCGACGCCAGCCGTCGGCAGTTGCTGGACCGGTTGCGCCACAAGAACGGCCAGACGCTCCAGGAACTTTGCGAGGGCCACGACATGAGCCGTCAGGCGGTGACCAAGCACCTCAATTTGCTGGAGGAGGCCAACCTGGTCGCCACCACAAAGCGGGGCCGCGAAAAGCTGCACTTCCTCAATCCCGTCCCCATCAACGAGATCTACACGCGCTGGATCGGCAAGTTCGAACAAGACCGTGTCCAGGCGCTCCACAACCTCAAGCAAGCCCTACAGGAGAAAGACCAATGAGCGATTTCGTTTACGTCACTTACATCAAGAGCACGCCGCAAAAGGTGTGGAACGCCATCACCACACCGGAATTCACCCGCCAGTATTGGGGCAAAGCCATGACCTCGGACTGGAAGCCCGGATCGAAGTGGGACATGGTCAATCTGGATGAGGCGGGCAGTGTGAATATGACCGGCGAGATCCTGGAAAGTGCGCCGCCCAGCCTGCTTGTCATCAGCTGGGTCAAGCCTGAAAACCGCGGCGACAAATCCGAAACCTCGCGCGTGACCTTCAAGATAGAATTGCAAGGCGACATGGTGCGGCTGGATGTGATCCACGACCAGCTTCAGCCCGGCTCGGCAATGGAGCAGGGCATCACCAACGGCTGGCCGCGCGTGCTGTCCGGTCTGAAGACCCTGCTGGAGACTGGCAACATCCTGGTCGACCTGGCGGCCTACAAGGGCGGTTGCTCTGCGGCGCCGGCCAAGGTCGCGTAAGCCTTTTGGGGCTGATGTCTTCTAGGGAAGCGTCAGCCCCACGGTCTTGCCGGCAAAGCCGGCGGCGTCGAAATAGACGGCATCGCCGACCTGTTCGCGATTGAGGATGGTGCGGACATCGCCTTCCGGATCGGATTGCAGGGTCTCTTTCCGGACCGTCACCGGCGCGCCACCGACCAGCGCCTCACTGATCACCCGGCCCTTGAGCTTGCCTTTGGGAGCCAGTTCTACGCCCGTGATTTTGGCCAGGGTCGGCGCGATGTCGGCGTTGGAGATGGGTGCCGGATCGGCAAAGCCGGTTTTGAAATCGGGCCCGATGGCGGCCATGAAATTGCGGGTCTCCGCGCGCGACAGCGAACCATGGCTGCCCTGGCCAGTCTTGAGAATCGTGTCGTTGATGCCCACCGTGCATTGCAGCTTGTCGGCGCAGGTCCGGGCATCGCTGCGCAAATTGACGATGATGGCAGGTTGGGGTGTTCTCGCCGATCCCATCAGGTTCACATCACTCATGGGCAGCGCGCCCGCGAATTTGCCCAGCCTGTCATTGACGAAGATGCCGCTGACATAATCCTGGCTGGCAAGGAATTTCACGATCTCCCCGGCGAGTTCCTTGGCATTGGCCCCGTTGCCATCGACTTTCGGCAGATAGATCAGGTCGGCGCCGCCATTGGGCACGACCACCACATCCGGGTTTTGCGGATCGCCCAGAAAGCCCGCGCCGGTCGACAGGGGGCTGCCGCTTGAGATCTTGCTGCCGCTGCCGAAATCCACCGGCATCAGGGCGCGGCCTGGATCGAACAACCGCAGGTTCAGCCTGGAGGCCAGATCGACCGCCACAAAACCGAAGCTCACGTCCACCAGCGGCAGCACGGGATCGAAATGTGCCGAGGGGCTGGAGGCGCTGGCATGATTGACGGTGATGAAGCCATGGTCGGCGGTGACGAACACATCGGTGGTCTTGTCCAGCCCCTGTTCCTTCAGCGCCGCCATCAGTGCACCCAACTGAGTGTCGGCGTTGCGAGCCGCCGCCAGGCCGCTGGGGCCATTGATGCCCGGATCGAACTCGCCGACGCTGTCGGTGGCGTTATGCTGGGTGATGTCGGGATCGCGGCTCCAGAACAGCATGGCGAAGGGCTTTCCGGCTTCCGCAAAGTGCGGCAGCACGATGCGGGTGGTGGCCTTCATCAGCCAGATTTCCTGCTCAAGGTCAGGCAGAGAGGTACGCGGCGCGGCCGCGTCCACGAAGTTCGTTTTCATGTCGCGGGTAAACCAGGCGGGAAGACCGAAACCGCCGTCATGACCGGTATTGTCGTCGATCAAGAGCGTCTGGTTGCCGTCCGGCGCGGCCGTGGAATCCTGGATGCGGGCCGGTCCCAGCTTGCCAATCACCGCGGTGCTGAAGCCTTGGGCGCGGACGCGCGCTATCAGTGTGTCTTCGCCCAGATAGTTGCCGCCGAAGCGCTGGTTCATCTCTGCCAGCACCATGTCATTTTCCAGGGCGGCGAGGGGAACCCCGTTCATGCTGATCATTGGCGTGCCGGTATAGATGGCGTTGCCGAAGTCGCCCGTGTCGCCGATGTAGTGGCCGGTGGCGATGGCGGACGCGTTCACCGTGGTGACGGTGGGAAACAGCGAATGGCTGTTGGTGAAATCCACGCCCTCGCTCTTCAGCTTGAACATGTTGGGCATGTTCTGTGGCGTGACGCTGCCATATCGCAATCCGTCGGCCACGAAGATGATGATGTTGTGCGGCTGGGGTTTGGCAGGCGTCTGGGCAAGAGCAGGCGTGGCCAGCAGGAGAGCGGCGAACAGGCAGGCGGATTTCATGGTGATTCCCTTAAGACCCGGGGACCGTAGCTGGGCTTTGTGACGGGAAAAACTAGTGTCGTGGTTTCGAAGTTCGCACAGTTGTTGATATCAAGCTCTCGCGAACTTCGAAACCAAAACGACACTAGGAATCAATAAGTTGCTAGTGTCCTTCGATTCCGAAATTCGCCCGGACTTGATTTCGAAATCGTGCGAATTTCGGAATCGGGACACTAGCCAAATCGGCACGGGGAAGGGGCGCAGGCTGTGCCCTTGACCGCCTCCCCATAAACCGCCAAAACCCGTGCTTTCCCCAAGATTTGTATGGAAAATTCGAGATGCACGCCTATCGCACCCACACCTGCGGCCAGCTTCGCAAGAGCGATGTTGGCGCGAATGTGCGCCTGTCCGGCTGGGTCAACCGCCGGCGCGATCACGGCGGGCTGATCTTCATCGATCTGCGTGACCATTACGGCATCACCCAGTGCGTGATCGAGCCGGACGCGGCCGCCTTTGCCGCGGTCGATGCGGCGCGCTCGGAATGGGTGCTGACGCTGACTGGCCAGGTGGTGGCGCGCACGCCGGAGACGGTGAACCCGGACCTTGCCACGGGCGAGGTCGAGCTGCGCATCGAGAGCTGCGCGGTCCAGGGCCGGGCGCAGGAATTGCCGCTGCCGGTGTTCAGCGATCTGGACTATCCGGAAGAGACGCGGCTGACCTACCGCTTCCTCGACCTGCGCCGCGAGCGGCTGCACAAGAATATCATGCTGCGGTCGAACATCGTGACCAGCCTGCGCCGGCGGATGATCGAACAGGGCTTCACCGAATTCCAGACGCCGATCCTGACCGCGTCTTCGCCGGAAGGGGCGCGCGACTTCCTGGTGCCGTCGCGCCGCTATCCCGGCCAGTTCTATGCGCTGCCCCAGGCGCCGCAGCAGTTCAAGCAGCTGATCATGGTGTCGGGCTTCGACCGCTACTTCCAGATCGCGCCCTGTTTTCGCGACGAGGACGGCCGTGCCGACCGCTCGCCGGGCGAATTCTACCAGCTCGACCTGGAGATGAGCTTCGTCACCCAGGACGATGTGTTCAACGCCGTAGCGCCAGTTCTGGCCGGCGTGTTCGAGGAATTCGGCGAAGGCAAAAAGGTGACGCCAGCCGGTCAGTTCCCGCGCATTCCTTACGCCGAGGCGATGCTGAAATACGGTACCGACAAGCCCGACCTGCGCAATCCCATCGAGATCGTGGATGTGTCAGAAATCTTTGGCCGCACCGAGGTCGAATTCAAGGCCTTCAAGAACAAGACCGTGCGCGCGATCCCTGCGCCCGGCGCCGCACCCCAGCCGCGCAGCTTCTTCGACAAGTTGAACGAATGGGCGCGCGGCGAAGGCGCGGCGGGATTGGGTTATATCCAATTTGAGGAGGAGGGCGGCGCGCTGGTGGGCAAGGGTCCCATCGCCAAGTTCATTCCGGCCGCCGTGCTGGCCGATATGGCAAACGTCGCCAAGGTCAAGGCGGGCGACGCGCTGTTCTTCTCCGCCGATGCCAAGGCCGACCGTGCTGCGAACCTCGCTGGCATGGCGCGCACCCGCATCGGCCGCGAACTGAACCTGATCCCGCAGGGCGAATACAAGTTCTGCTGGATCGTCGATTTCCCCATGTATGAGTGGAATGAGGACGACAAGAAGATCGACTTCTCGCACAATCCCTTCTCGATGCCGCAGTATGACCGCGAGAAGTTCCTCGCCCTGGACAAGAACGACGCCGAGACCATCCTGGGGCTCAAGGCCTATCAGTACGACATCGTTTGCAACGGCTATGAGCTGTCGTCGGGCGCCATCCGCAACCATGACCCGGACGTGATGCTGAAAGCGTTTGAGATCGCCGGCTATGCCCGCGAGGAAACGGAAGAGAAGTTCAAGGGCATGCTGAATGCCTTCCGCTATGGCGCCCCGCCGCATGGCGGCACCGCGCCCGGCATCGACCGCATCGTGATGCTGCTGGCGGGCGAGGAAAACCTGCGCGAGGTCACGATGTTCCCCATGACCCAGCAAGCCCAGGACCTGCTGATGAACGCGCCCAGCCCGGCCAATCCCAAGCAGCTCAAGGAGTTGCATCTGCGGGTCGTGTATCCCGAAAAGTGACGGCGCTCACCCGCCTTTGTCCGTCACCAGCACTTTCTTCATCTGGTATTCCAGCTGGTTGTATTGCACGGACAAAGTTATGCCGGACGGCATCTTGTAGAGACCGCGCAGATAGGCGAGGTCGCCATCGGTGATCCGCCGGGCGATCGCCGAGCAGCCCGGCACCAACAAGTTCGAGATGCTGGGCAATTCCTGGCAGCTGTCGAAGGAGGCCGGCTGTGACAGAGCCATCATGGCGGCATAGTCGGCCAGGGTCCCCACTTCATAGTCCAGCAGCTTGGCGGGTTCCGCCACCACCAGCACATTGAAAAAGCCGCTGCTGATTCCGTCATTCGCCCGCGAGCCGGTGGCGTGGACCACAATGGCGCAAGG
>DASXHL010000052.1:0-6205 GCA_036488555.1 Rhizomicrobium sp. | reverse complement strand
ATCGGAGACCAGCTTGCGCCAGTGATGCTGCGCCATCTCGAAGGCCGCGCCCTTGGGCGCGCGCGGTTTGCCCTTGACGTAATTGATGGTGGTCTCATCCACCGCGATCAGGCCGGCGCGGGCGCCGCCCTCGATGGTGAGATTGCACAGGGTCATGCGCCCTTCCATCGACAGGGCGCGGATCGCCTCGCCGGCATATTCGATGACATAGCCGGTGCCGCCGGCGGTGCCGATCTTGGCGATCACCGCCAGGGCGATGTCTTTCGCCGTCACGCCGTCCGGCAGCTTGCCGTTCACGGTGACGCGCATGTTCCTGGAATGCTGGGCGCGCAGGGTCTGGGTCGCCAGCACATGCTCGACTTCCGACGTACCGATGCCGAAGGCCAGCGCCCCGAACGCGCCATGCGTGGAAGTGTGGCTGTCGCCGCAGACGATCGTGGTGCCCGGCAGGGTCCAGCCCTGTTCCGGTCCGATGATGTGCACGATGCCCTGGCGGATATCGCTCATCGGGAAATATTCGACGCCGAAATCCTTGGCGTTCTTTTCCAGGGTTTCGACCTGCAGCCGGGATTCCGGCTCGGTGATGCCCTTGTCACGGTCCTTGGTGGGCACGTTATGGTCTGCCACCGCCAGCGTCATTTCGGGGCGGCGCACTTTCCGGCCGCTCATGCGCAGGCCCTCGAAGGCCTGGGGGCTGGTCACCTCATGCACAAGATGCCGGTCGATATAGAGAACCGGGGTCTCGCCTTCGGGGGCAGACACCAGATGGGCATCCCAGATCTTGTCGTACAGCGTCTTGGCCATGGTGTGCTCTTTTGGGCTCATGAAGGCGGCCTAGATATAAGGCCGGCCGCGATTGATCAATGCTGCGAAAAATACAGCACAGCCATGATGATGATGATCGCGACGAACTGCGCTAACACCCTGATTCGCATGAGTTTATTAGACCATGTGGCCGAAGTCGCCCCGCCCTTCCACAGGGTGTAGAGGCCCAGGCACAAAACCACAAAGACAATGCCGACCGCGATGGCGACCAGAAGCTTTCCCATGGCCGATTTTTACGCCTCCGCCTTGTTCTCCGCAAACAGACTCACGCCAGCACGTCTATTTGTTCATCCGTAAAGTTACCGGGAACAATCGTGACAGGAATGGCCTGAACGGCGGTCGAGAACATGGACACCAGCGGACCGGGGCCTTCCTTGCCGGTGCCCGAGGCCAGCACCAGGATTGAAATATCCTTGTCGTCTCTCAAAAGCTGGAACAGGCATTCGGTGGCGAGCCCGTAAGGGATCACGAGTTCCGGCAGGATGCCAGACAGTTCGTTCACCGTTTTGGCCGCCTCATAGAGCATGCTTTCGGCTTCGGCATGGGCCTCGTCGCGCATGATCTCTTCAACCCCGCGCCATTGCTGGAAGTCGGGCAGCTGGGCGGGACACATCAGGGTGACGCGACCGTTCGTATGCTGGGCGCGACGGGTGGCAAAGCGCAGCGCGATCCTGTGCTCGGGCGTCTTGTCCACGACCACCAGGAATTTGCGGGGCGCGCGAGAAGCGGATGCGGCGGGGCTGCTCATGGCAGGGGATGCTGTCTTAACCCCGCAATCCCGGCAAGGGGCTCAAGGGCCAGTCTTTGTGCCCTCGAAGATATATGCCCGTGCTTTGCCGAGCTTCTGGGAGGAATTTCCCGTTCCAAAAACGTGGACATAGTCATCTTTGCGAGGTAACCAAACTTCGCCGTCATCTGCGCTTACGTCGAAAAAGCCAACACGATGCTTTTTGGCCAGCGCGAACATCGTGCGACGTGCATCGTCCAACTCGGACCATGCAAACGTTGCGTAGATCATTGTCTTGCCGATGCTGTAGTCCGTCGTCTTCAAATTGTCGATGTTGGCTTCGGAGGCGTACGGTCCATTCAATGCCGGAAACGTTTTGATCATCTCCAATAACCAGCTGTGCAATGCAGGCGTGGTAACGTTTGGATCGTTATAACCGTGGCCCTCCCGCCATTTCGTCTGCTCTTTGAACCAAGCGAGAAATCCCGCGTGATTGGGCGGAGGCGTGGCAGGCTCGAATACGGCTAAGTCATAGCTCATGACTCAAAGATAGCATCGGGCCACAAACCTCACCACAGCCAGCCATGAGCCGGTCCAGGGCGAGTTAGGAAATCAATTTCTGTTTGAGGGAGTAGAGCAGTTCGAGTGCCTGCTTGGGCGTCAGCGCATCGGGCTCGATGGTCTTTAGCGCGTCTTCCACTTGACTGGTCTTTGGCGCGGGCGGCGAGGCGCCGAACAGCGGCAGGTCATCGATCCGGGCCAGCGGCTTGTGGCCTTCACGGCCCTCCTCCAGCGCGCGCAATACCTCTTCGGCGCGGGCCACCACCGCATCGGGCAGGCCCGCCAGCTTGGCGACATGGATGCCGTAAGACCGGTCGGCCACGCCCGAGACCACTTCGTGCAGGAAGACGATGCTGTCGTTCCACTCCCTGACCTTCATGGTGTAGCAGGCCATGGACTTCAGCCGCTCGGCCAGCGCAACCATCTCGTGATAATGGGTGGCGAACAGGGCCCGGCTCTTGTTGGTTTCGTGCAGATGCTCAGCCGCGGCCCAGGCGATGGCCAGACCGTCATAGGTCGCGGTGCCGCGCCCGATCTCGTCCAGGATCACAAGAGAGCGCGGCGAGGCCTGATTGAGGATGGCCGCGGTCTCGACCATCTCCACCATGAAGGTCGAACGCCCCGCCGCCAGGTCGTCGCCCGCGCCCACGCGGCTGAACAGGCGATCGACGATACCGATATGGGCGGCTTCCGCCGGCACGAAACTTCCCGTCTGGGCCATGATGGCGATCAGGGCATTTTGGCGCAGGAAGGTCGACTTGCCGGCCATGTTGGGACCGGTGACCAGCCACAGCCGGCCCTTGGAGTTGGGAGACAAGTCGCAGTCATTGGGCACGAACGAGCCGGCATTTGCCGCCTGGAGCGCGGCTTCCACCACCGGATGACGGCCGCGGGTGATCGAAAATGACAGGCCATTGTCCATTCGCGGCCGCACATAGCGCGCGGCGATAGCGAGTTCGCCCAGGCTGGCGGCCACGTCGAGCACGCCCAGCGCGTCGGCGATGGCAGACAAAGCCTCGCCATGTTCCAGCACCAGGGTCACCATTTCATCGAATAGCGTGGCTTCAAGCGCGAGGGCGCTGTCGCCCGCTTCGGCGATGCGTGAGGCCAGCGATGCCAGCTCATCGGTGGAAAAGCGCACCGCACCCGCCATGGTCTGGCGATGACGGAACGTCTCCTTGTCTGCCATCAGCTTGTCGGCATGCAGTTGCGTCACTTCGATGAAATAGCCCAGGACGCCATTGTGCTTGATCTTGAGCTGGGCAACACCGCTCTGCTGGCGGTACTTGCCTTCCAGCCCGGCGATGACGCGGCGGGATTCGTCGCGCAGGGCGCGCATCTCATCCAGCGGTGCATGCGCGCCCGTCCTGATGAAGCCGCCATCGCGAGAAAGATAAGGCGGCTCAGCCACCAGCAGGAATTCCAGCCGGTCGGAGAGGCGCGACACGGCAGCGATGTTCCCGGTCAGCGTCTCGACGGCCTCCAGCGCTTCGCCAGCCAGCGCCTCTTTGCGCAAACTGTCGCGCAGGGCGCGCGCAGCCTTCACCCCGTCGCGAATGTTGGCGAGATCGCGCGGTCCGCCGCGCGCCACCGACAGCCGGCCCAGGGCGCGGGCGATGTCGGGCGCGGCGCGCAACGCCTCGCGGGCATGGCGGCGCAGTTCGGAATCCTTCGCGAAAGCCTCGACCGCGTCGTGGCGCGCGCCGATCAGCTTCACATCGGTAAGCGGCGCCGCCAGACGCGCCGCCAGCAGCCGTGCGCCCGACGCCGTCACGGTGCGATCCATCTGCGCCAACAACGAGCCGCTGCGCTGGCCAGCAAGCGTCTGGGTCAACTCCAGATTGCGGCGGGTGGCGGCATCGATGCCCATGAAATGGGACGGCGACACCCGCGCAATTCTTTGCAGCGCGACCTTGGCACCCTTCTGGGTCAATTCCAGATAAGCGATCAATGCGCCTGCCGCCGAAAGCTCCGCGCGGGAAAAAGTACCCAGGCCATCCAGCGAAAGCATGTTGTAATGGGTCTTCAGCACGCGTTCGCCGCTGGCGGAATCAAACCGGCTTACCGGCAAGGGCGACAGCGCAAGTCCCTGCGATTTGAACAGTTGCGCGAAGTCTTCCTGAACCAGCAACGAATCCGGAAGCAACAATTCGCGCGGCGACAATCGCGCCAGTTCGGTGGCGATCTCGTCGCGCGCCACAGCCGCGACCGAGAACTCGCCGGTCGACATGTCCGCCGAGGCGATGGCGAAATCCGCACCTGACCGCCCCAGTGCCGCAAGCAGGTTGGAGGCGCGTGCTTCCAGCAGCGCATCCTCCGTCAGGGTGCCGGGCGTCACCAGCCGCACCACCTCGCGTTTGACCACCGATTTGGAGCCACGCTTCTTGGCCTCGGCCGGGTCTTCGACCTGCTCGCACACCGCGACGCGATGGCCCTTGCGGATCAGCTTCTCGAGATAGGACTCCGCCGCATGCACCGGCACTCCGCACATGGGAATGTCTTCGCCCAGATGCTTGCCGCGCTTGGTCAGCGCGATGTCCAGCGCCTCGGCCGCCTTTGCTGCATCAGCGAAGAACAGCTCATAGAAATCGCCCATGCGGTAGAACAGCAGATAGTCCGCATGCGCCGCTTTCAGCGCGAGATATTGGGCCATCATGGGGGTGGCATCGCCTGCCACCACGGCCGTCTCAGCCTGTATACCGAAATCCATCTCGCTCATGCGAGCAAGCATAGCAGAACTGTCTCGTACCCTGCGTCACACAAGCTTGATGCAATCGCCGTACGCGTGGTTATCCTGTGGAAAATCCATAAACCCAAAACAATCCCAGCAGGTCCCTGATGAGCCGCCCGTCCTTCACTGACGACGAAGCCCTTGCCTTTCACGCCGGCAGCAAGCCGGGCAAGCTGGAGGTGGTGCCCACCAAGCCGATGGCGACCCAGCGCGACCTCAGCCTGGCCTATTCGCCCGGCGTTGCGGTGCCAGTGCTGGCGATCGCGGAAAATCCGGAAGCCGCTTACGACTACACCACCAAGGGCAACATGGTGGCGGTGATCTCCAACGGCACCGCCATTCTGGGCCTGGGCGATCTGGGCGCGCTGGCATCGAAGCCGGTGATGGAAGGCAAGGCGGTGCTGTTCAAGCGCTTCGCCGACGTCAATTCCATCGATCTGTGCGTCGACACCAAGAATGTGGACGAGTTCATCAATGCCGTGCGCTATCTGGGGCCATCCTTTGGCGGCATCAATCTGGAAGACATCAAGGCGCCCGACTGTTTCATCATCGAGCAGCGCCTGCGCGAATTGATGGACATTCCGGTGTTCCATGACGACCAGCACGGCACCGCCATCATCTCCGCCGCCGGCATCATCAATGCCGCCCATCTTACGGGGCGCAAGCTGGAAGACCTGAAGGTGGTGGTGAACGGCGCCGGCGCCGCCGGGATCGCCTGCCTGGAGCTGATCAAGTCCATGGGCGTGAAAGCCGAGAATGTAATCCTCTGCGACACCAAGGGCGTGGTCTATCGCGGCCGCACCGAAGGCATGAACCAGTGGAAATCGGCGCATGCGGTGGAGACCAAGGCCCGCAGCCTGACCGATGCCATGGTGGGCTGCGATGTGTTCCTGGGCCTTTCCGCCAAGGGCGCGCTGACCTCCGACATGGTGCGCAGCATGGCGGCCTCGCCCATCATTTTCGCCATGGCCAATCCCGATCCGGAGATCACGCCGGAAGAGGCGCAGGAGGTGCGTGACGACGTGATCGTGGCGACCGGCCGCTCCGACTATCCGAACCAAGTCAACAACGTCCTCTGTTTCCCCTTCATCTTCCGCGGTGCGCTCGACGTCGGCGCCACCGCGATCAACGAGGAGATGAAGCACGCCGCGGTCGAGGCGATCGCGCAGCTGGCGCGCGACCCGCCGTCGGATGCGATCGCACCCGGCTTCGACAGCGGCGAGACGCAAGGTTTTGGTCCGGGATCGCTGATTCCGAGCCCGTTCGATCCGCGCCTGATCCTGCGCATCGCGCCGGCGGTCGCCAAGGCGGCGATGACATCGGGCGTCGCCTCGCGCCCGATCGCCAATTTCGAGGACTAT
>DASXHL010000045.1:0-14375 GCA_036488555.1 Rhizomicrobium sp. | reverse complement strand
CGCCTTTGGCGGGCTCGCGGTCGATGCGGGCGCGGGGCTGACGGGCGAGGAACTCCTCGCCGGCGTCCTGGCCTTCCTTGATCACGGTCTGGCCGGGGCGGATTTCCTCAACCTTGGCGACCTTGAGGATTTCGGCGATGTCGGCCGCCTGCAGGCCAGAGCCGAAGATCTGTAGCAGGTGGCGCTCGGTGGTGATGCGGTTGACGGTCTTCTTGGCTTCCTCGTTGGAGCCCATCAGCTTCAAGGCCGCGGTGCGGGGGATTTCCACCACAATACAGTCCTTGCCCGCGCGGATGGTGGCGCCGCGGCGGCGGCCGGAGATCAGGCCCACTTCGCCGAAGATCGAGCCATGGCCGATGGGAATGGTGATGGAAGAATCGTTCGGGTTCACCTCGACCTTCACCGAACCGGAGGCGATACCGAACAGCGACGACCCGATGGCATTGCGCTGGAAGATCACATCGTCTTCCTTGAAGACGCGCACATCGCAGTCGAGCAGGAATTCGCGCATCTGCAGGGGCGAAAGGCCTTTGAGGATCTCGACACTGGTGCGCAGGAATTCGATCCAGTCCGCCACGCTCTTCCTGATGGGCAGATCCTTGAGCCTGGCTTCCAGCAAGGGTTCGTCGGCCGGCTTCAGCTCGGTGTTGCCGGCGATGAACTCCACCACGTCATGGCCCTGGTTCATGCAGTGCTTGATCAGCGGATAGCCGGCCAGCGCGCCGATGGCATAGATGCCGGGCACGGTGGTCTCGAACTGGGGCGAAAGCCTGGGGAAGGCGTCGCGCGCCTCGCTGGTGAACTGCACGCCGCCTTTGAGCTTGGGGCGGCCTTTCTCATCCAGGTCCGACGGATCAGGGGTCGCGCCCACCGACTCCACAAAGCCGCGCGGCGCCGCCGATCCCATGCGGGCGATGACGCGGTTGCAGGGCAGCCTGCTTTCGCCCTCCGGCGTCTCGATGGTGATCCAGCCGTCTTCGATCTTGGAAGGCGAGGCTTCCACCAGGATGGAGATGCGCCCGGCCTTCTGCGCCTCCATCAACAGTTCGACATTGGCGGCCTTGGCCTTGGAGAAATCCTTGGAACGGTTGACCAGGGTGACGACATTGTTCTGGGCGGGGTCTTCCGCGAGGCCCCGGGCGTTTTCGATGCCGGCGTCGCCGCCGCCGACGACGAAGACGTGCTCGTCGAAATATTCGCGCGGGTCGTCCAGCTGGTACTGCACATGGGGGAGCTTCGCCCCCTCGCAGCGCATCAGGTTGGGATTTCCCTGGGTGCCGATGGCCAGGACGATGGCCTCGCCCTTGATCGTGTCGCCATTCGTCAGGGTGATGGTGAAATCGCCCTTCTTGCCGGTCACCGACTTCACTTCCGCCTTGTAACGGACATTGGCCTTGGCGCCGGTGGTTTCCTTGTTCCAGTTCTCCAGAATGGCTTCGCGCTTGCCCGCGGCGAAGCTGCAGTCGGAGCGCAAGGTGAGGCTGACCGGTGTCGCCATCACATGCTTGCCCTTCTGGTAGCGATAGATGGTGTCCGACAGATGGTCGGTCTTTTCCAGAAGGATGTGCGAAAGCCCGCGCCCGGCCGCGCGCGTGGCCGCACTCATCCCCGCCGGCCCAGAGCCGATGATGGCGATCTGGAAACTGTCGGCCACGCTATTTTCCCCAGCCACTCGCGAAGCTCGTGGCGTTCGTCGCTTTCGCGGGTTCACTGGACCCGCTCATGCGGCTAACGCGCACCGCTCCTCACCCCAATCCGAAACCCTGTTTAGGGCCGGATTATTTAATTATTTCATAGCCATGCTGGGTACGCTAGGGTTGTGCAAGGGGTATGACGAGCAATCGCAATAATGGCTGCCGAAATCGGACAATTGGGGCTGGTTCTGGCATTCGTGCTGGCGATCGTGCAATCGCTGGCCCCGCTCTGGGGCGCCGCCCGGCTTGACCCGGCGCTGATGGGGTTGGGACGCGCCGCCGCCCTGCTGCAACTACTGTTTGTGGCCATTGCCTTTGGCAGCCTGGCGGCCGGCTTTGTGGGCAAGGATTTTTCCATGGCCCTGGTGGCGGAGCATAGCAATGCCGCCCAGCCGACGATTTATCGGTTCGCCGCCACCTGGGGCAGTCATGAAGGCTCCATGCTGCTGTGGGTTCTCATTCTGGCGCTGCAAGGGGGCGCGGTGGCGCTGTTCGGCAGCAGGTTGCGCGAGACCCTGCAGGCCCGGGTGCTGGCGGTGCAAGGCATCATCGGCGCGGCCTTTCTGGGCTTTTCGCTTTTCACCTCGAATCCCTTCCTGCGGCTTTTTCCCGCGCCGCTGGATGGCACCGAGTTGAACCCGCTGCTGCAGGATCCCGGTCTCGTCTTTCATCCGCCCATGCTCTATCTGGGTTATGTCGGTTTCTCCTCGGCTTTTTCCTTCGCCATGGCGGGGTTGATCGAAGGCCATGTGGATGCGGGCTGGGCGCGCTGGATCAGGCCCTTCGTACTTGCGTCATGGATCTGTCTTACAGCCGGCATCACCATGGGCAGCATCTGGGCCTATTACACCTTGGGCTGGGGTGGCTGGTGGTTCTGGGACCCGGTGGAGAACGCATCCCTGATGCCCTGGCTGATGGGCACGGCGCTACTGCATTCCTCGATCGCGCTGGAGCGTCGTGGCGCCCTGATCAGCTGGACGATCCTGCTGGCAATCCTGACATTCTCGCTCAGCCTGGTCGGCACTTTCCTGGTGCGCTCCGGCGTCCTGACCAGTGTGCACGCCTTCGCGGTCGATCCGCGGCGCGGCATCTACATCCTGGGCATCATCGCGCTCGCCACCGGCTCGGCGCTGGCGCTGTTTGCCTGGCGCGCGCCAGCGATGAAAAGCGGCGCGCTGTTCCAGCCCCTGTCGCGCGAAGGCGGCATCGCGGTCAACAACCTGTTCCTGCTGGCAGCGACCGCGACCGTGTTCCTGGGCACCTTCTATCCGGTGTTTGTCGAGATTGCGGGCGGCCATTCCATTTCGGTGGGTCGGCCCTATTACGAGCTGACTTTCGTGCCGGTGGTGGTGCCGCTCCTGCTGCTGGTCAGTTTCGGGCCCATGCTCAACTGGAAGCGCAACGACAGCCGCGAAGTGCTGGCGCGGCTGCGCTGGCCGATCATCCTCGCGGTGCTGGCGCTGGTGCTTGGGGTGCTGGCATTTGGCCTGTCGCAAGTTCTGGCAGCAGGCGGTCTGGCGCTCGGCCTGTTCCTGATCGCCGGCGCCGTCGCCATTCCGCTGCGCTATTGGAAAATCAGCTCCAGTCTTAATAATGGGAAGTTGGGCGGCGATCTCAAACGCTTCCTGCGCGCCACGCCGCTGGCGGTCTGGGGCATGACAAGCGCTCATGCCGGTCTTGGCATCACCGCCATCGGTGTCACCGCCGTCACGACCTGGCAATCGAACAAGGTGCTGACAATGAAGGTGGGCCAGACGGTGGAGCTGGCTGGCGCGCAATACACACTGAATTCCATCGGCGAGGCGAACGGCCCCAATTATCAGGCCGCCCAGGCGCGTTTTACCGTGACGACTCATTCCGGCAACCGCGTTCTGGTGTCGGAGCGACGGCTGTTTCCGGCCAGCCAGACCACCACGACCCAGGCGGGCATCGGCACCGGCTTTCTGGGCAATGTCTATATCTCCATCGGCGAACAGAGCGCCGACGGCGGACTGGTGGTGCGGCTGTGGGACCATCCGCTAGTGGATTGGATCTGGGCCGGCGGTTTCCTGATGGCGCTGGGAGGCGCGGCTTCGCTCAGTGACCGCCGTTTCCGGGTGGGTGCGGCCAGGCCGGTATTGCGCACTGAAGCGATCAAGGCATCGGCATGAAACGTCTTTTGTTCATTTTGCCGGTGGCGCTGTTCGCTGCCGTGATCGGGGCTTTCATGCTGGGTTTACGGCATGATCCCTCCCACATCACGTCCGTGTTGATCGACAAGCCTCTGCCGGCTTTTGCGCTGCCGGCGGTGCGCAACAATCAGGGCCTCGCGAGCGCCGACTTCAAGGGCGAGCCGATGCTGCTCAATGTCTTTGCCTCCTGGTGTGTCGCCTGCCGGGAGGAACATCAGATGCTGCTGCAGCTGAAACAGCAGGGCGTCGTGATTCAGGGCCTGGACTGGAAGGACGATGCCGCCGATGGCGCGCGCTATCTCGTCGAAAATGGCGATCCCTATATCAAGGCCGGCAATGACGCGAGCGGGCGAACCGGCATCGATCTGGGCGTGGCGGGCGTGCCGGAAACCTTCGTCGTCGATGGCAGGGGGCGGGTGCGCTACAAGTTCATCGGCCCCATCGATGCCGACGACTGGGAAAACACGCTGAAGCCGCTGTTGCAGCGCCTCAGGTCCGAGACATGAGGGTCCGGCTGCTTCTCGCCTTTTTGCTGGCCGCGACGCCGGCTTTCGCAGTTCTGCCGAGCGAGCAGCTGGCCGATCCCAAACTGGAGGCGCGGGCGCGCGCCATCAGCCAGGAGCTGCGCTGCGTGGTCTGCCAGAACCAGACCATTGACGATTCCGATGCTGAACTGGCGCATGACCTGCGCGTGCTGCTGCGCCAGAGGTTGAAAGCCGGGGATACCGACCAGCAGGCGATTGCCTTCCTGGCCAATCGCTATGGCGATTATGTGCTGCTCAAGCCGCCATTCGAGGCTGAAACCCTGCTCTTGTGGCTGGGGCCGCTGCTGGTGTTGGTGGCGGGCGGGATCGGGGTGGCGCTATATCTCGGGCGCCGGCGGGCCGCCGCGGCTCCCGCTTTCACGGCGGATGAACAGGCACGGCTCGACCGGCTGCTGAAGGAAGATGCCGCATGACGCTCTGGATTATCCTGACGGTGATGATCGCCCTGGCCGCGGCCGGACTGACCATTCCGCTGGTACGTCGCTATGACGAGCGCCCCAGCCGCGCCAAAACGCTCGACATTCTCAAGGGCCAGCTCGTCGAGCTGGACAGCCAGCAAGCCGGCAACCTGATTGCCCAGCTGGAAGCCGATGCCCTGCGCGCCGAGATCAAGCGCCGCATCCTGGCGGAAGATCGCGAAACCGCCGCCGTGGCGCGGCCCTTGGCGGCGAATGCCATGCCCTGGGTGGCGATCGGTCTGGTGGCTGTCGTCGCGGTTTGTGCCACTGCGCTTTATGCCTTGATGGGCCATCCCGAACTCACCTCCAGCACGGTGACGTCGGCAGCCGGACCAGCGCAAACAGCCGCCGGACCCGATGCGCAAGCCCAGCACCCTATGGGGGATGTCTCCGCCATGATCGCCGGGCTGGAAGCGCGCCTCCAGCAGAATCCCAAGGATGCGCAAGGCTGGCAGATGCTGGGTTGGTCCTATATGCGCACCGGCCGCCCCGCCGATGCCGCGAAAGCTTATGGTCATGCGGTGTCGCTCGATCCCGGCAATGCCGAATATCTTTCGGCGCAGGGTGAAGCGATGGTGCAGTCGGAAGGCAAGGTCTCCGATGACGCCGCGGCCATCTTCCGCCGCGCGAAGAAGGGCGACGCGAATGATCCGCGCGCGCGCTATTTCCTCGCCATTTATCGTGACCAGCAGGGTGATCATGCGGGCGCGATGAATGATTTTGTCGCCCTGCTCAAAAGCGCGCCGCCGGATGCGCCTTGGGCGGCACAGGTGCGGAACTATGTCGAGGACCTGGCCAAGGACCAGCACATCGACATTTCCTCGCGACTGCCGCCGGCGCCCCAATCCGGTGCACCTGGTCCAAGCAGCGACCAAGTCGCCGCCGCTGGCCAGATGTCGGCTGCCGATCGCCAGGCGATGATCCATTCCATGGTGGACAAACTCGCTGGTGAACTCAAAGCCAACCCGCAAGATACGGGCGGTTGGGTGCGGCTGATGCGGGCGCGCATGGTCCTGGGTGAATCCGACAAGGCGGCCGAAGCTTACCAGGACGCGCGCAAGGCGTTCGCCGGCACGCCGGCGGCACAGGCCGCTTTGCAGGAAGCGGCGAAGTCGCTCGGCGTTCCCGGCGCCTAGTTAGTCGTTGGCCGCTGGCGGCATGGCATGGTCGCCCGCCAGGAAGCTGATGTCGCAGACGCGCCGCTTTCCGTTCGCGCGCTCCAGCTGCACGATCACATCGATCACGCGCCGCACATAGGTTTGGATCTTGTCCCAGCCCAGATCGAGCCCACTGGTCATGGCCAGAAGCGCAATCTGGTCGATGGCGCCTTCCGGCGTGTCGGCATGCACGGTGGTGAGCGAGCCGGGATGGCCGCTGTTGACGGCGCGCAGGAAGGCGAAAGCCTCCTTGCCGCGCAACTCGCCCAGCAGGATGCGATCGGGCCGCATGCGCAAGGACGCGCGCAACAGATCGTCAGCGTCCACCTGCGCCTCCCCCTGATCGCCCCGGACCGCGATCAGGCCCACGGCATTGGGATGGTCGAGGCGGATTTCCGGCGCGTCCTCGATGACGATCAGCCGCTCGCTTGTATTGATCTCGCGCACCAGGGCGTTGAGCAGGGTGGTCTTGCCGGTGGAGGTGCCGCCGCTGATCACGATGGTCTTCTTGGCGCGCACGGCCTCTTTCAAAAATCCGGCCTTGTCGCCCGTTTTCAGCATCGTCGCCAGTTCGTCATCGCGGCTGGCGCGGCGGCCGCCCGTTTGCGCCTCAGCGAACAGGCCCGTGCGGGCCAGGTCATCCACCGACAGGTCGGCGATCACATGCTTGCGAATGGCGATGGCCATGCCACCGCGCGTGGCCGGCGGGGCGATGATCTGCACCCGCCCGCCATCGGGCAGCGTGGCTGACAGCAGTGGCTGCTCGCGATTGACGCCCTGATGGCTGGCGGCCGCGATCTGGCGGGCAAGCCGACCCAAGACCAGGTCGGTCACTTGCGGCGCGGCGATACGGGTCAGCATGCCGCCGGTGGTTTCGATCCACACTTCGCCGGGCTGGTTGATCAGAAGATCGGTGATGTCGTCGCGTGTCAGCCAGGGCGCTAGCGCCGAGAGATAAGTATCGAGATAGACGCCCACCGTCATTTGAATATGCTCATTTCGATACGCCGGCAAAATCCAGATCCCGGGTGACGAATACCTGCAGCGGCGTGCCTTGCGGCACCTTGATGGTGACCGGAATGTCGATCTGCTTCTGCAGCGCGATGCTGGCGACCTGGCTGGCCTGCTGCTGGGAGCCGATGATGATGGCGGTATTATTGTTATCGCCGGACTCTGCCAGCCTCTCAAGGCCGGCGCCCATTACCGACAACAGGATGGCGCTGCCGAAGCGCTCGAAGAAATGGGTGTCGGTTTCCCCTTCCAATCCACCGCGGCCCAGCTGGTCGGTGCCAGGCGAACCGATGTCGATGGAGATGCCGTCAGGCGTGATGATGCGCGCCCACACCACAAAGGCGCGGGTCTGGCTCAGCGCCACGCCGCTGCGATACTGGCCGATCAGCTTGGAGCCGCGCGGGATCAGGATGGTGGTGCCGTCAAAGCCGCGCACGTCCCGGCTGACCACGGCGCGCACGAACCCAGGCAGATCGGAATTGATCGCGGTTTCCAGCACAGCCGGGATCACGGTGCCCTGCGGCGCGGTGTGCGACAGGTCGTGAATGCGTGAGGCATGCGCGACATCGACATTGGAGCCCGACACACGCGCCGAGAAGCGTTCATCCGCCGACAGCTTGTCGTCACCGGCGGTTTCTTTCGTCGCGCCCGGCGGCGTGCCTTGCGCCACGGTCGTGGTGGTGACCGTGCCGGCGGCGGGCGCCTGGCTGAAATCCACCACCATGGCGGGCGCGTGCGGATCGGAGGTGACCTGCGGCGTGGTTTGGACCGGCGCCGCCACCTGAATAATTGCGGGGGCGGGCGGTGCCGCTACGACCGGCGCGGGCTTGGGCAGTACCGGCGCAGGCGGCACTACGGCGGCAACCTGTGGCGCTGGCGTCTGGCGCGCGACGCGGTGACTGCTCAGCGACATGAAAGTGATCACGCCCAGTACGCAGGCGCCCACCACGGCCGCGCCCATGCCCCAGGACGAGCCGGGACGCATTAGGCCTGGATGAGGGCGCGAGGCCGCGTCGAACACCGGGCTCTTGGCATAGTCGGGCGGGATATGGCTCATAGGCAGATCCAGCAGGTTTTGGCGCGGTGCTTGGGGCTTTGCGGGCCGGGCACTGCGGCATGGAAACCATCATTATAGACATGGGTCACGTCATTGCCCTGGCGCAGCACAAAGCCGCGCGCCACGACATCGGCCACGACATAGCCATCGCGCATGTAGGAATTGACCACCACTTCGTTCTTTTCGCCGTCCACCGAGAAGATGGCCGGATAGGCCTCGCCCTCATGGAATTCAAAGTAGGTGGCGCGGCCGTCGTCGAAGATGCGCGCCGGCACGATCTTGGACGAGCCGTCATAGCTGTAGGCGGAATTGACCACCTTGGGCATGGGCGGCGGCTCGGGCGCGGTGGGCTTGGCCTCCACCGTCGCCATCGCCACTTCCGGATACTGGAAGCGCAGGGTGTAGACGATGCTCTTGTCGCCGGCCGGCGCATGGGGACGCACGTTCAATTCAAAGGCGTAATGGCGGTAGTTGGTCACTACCGTCATGTTGGTGGTGGGCACTTCGCCCATCGGCTTGATGAACAGGAGATTGGCGGCGCGGTTGGGGGTGATCTGCCAGCCGGTGGCGTCGCCAACCGCGACATTCTCGATATGCTCGTCGGGCGAGAATTCGATGAAGGTCTGGTAGCCCATGGTGGCATGCAGTTCCACGACCTGGGTGGGATCGTAATCGACCACGAAGATGCGCGGATCGCCCGAGCCGGGGCGCGGCACCAACGCGCCTTGCGACGGGGTGGTCGCGAAGAAAAATGCTGCCGAAAGAATCGCGGCAACGGTTTTTTTCATGCGCGCCGTCCCTCCCGCGTCACCGCGGGGCGGCGATAGGAATCGCCGATGCGTGTCTCCCGTGCTGCCGCGGGCGCTGAACCTTCGCGCCGGGCATAGGTGACGCTGGTTGCGGTGGCGGAGGCGCGTTCGCCGTAAACCGCCGGCGCTTCCTGGCGGCCCAGCTGGGCGGCCAGCCGGGCGGGGCGCGAGATCAGGTCCAATGGCAAGGGTGCTTGTGTGGTTTGCGGCGCAAAGGTCTGTCCCGCGACGCGTGGGCTGCGCGTGGGCAGGCGGAAACCGCGTGCGATCATGATCCCGGCCAGCAGCAGGCCGATCTGGGCGGCGGAGAAGACCAGCACGATGATGGCGGCGGTGACGCCGGTACGTGCGTCCGACAGTCCGTTGGCGCCGATGTCCGACAGCGCCTCCATCCATGGATCAACCGCATGCAGCATCAGGACCGTCAGGCTCCAGCCGCTGAGCAGACCAAAGGCCGCCGCCGCCAGCGCCCGCACCCAGCCCACGAACAGACCGCGGGTCTCGAAGAACAGAAAGGTGGCGATGAACAAGGGTCCCGTCGCAGTCAGCAGCCCGATCGCAATCATGACCACTGCAATAAGTCCGGCGCTGGCGATGAAGAGGCCGTCGGCGGCCATGCTCAGTGCCTGGGACGCGGTGGCATAGTCGGCCTGGGCGTGATCGCTCACCGATTTGGGCGGATGGGCGAAGGCGTTGGCGGTTTCGCGAAGCTGGTCGTAAGACGCCTGCAGGCCCGCGACCGGATCGGCGGCCAGGGCATGGCCGCGCATGGGGGCGGAGATCAGGGCCGCGATTTCCACGGGCGCGCGCTCGGCCAGGTCGAACACCAGGGTCTGGAACAGGCTCCAGCTGGTCACCAGCGCCAGCACCGCGCCGATCTTGAGCGCGATAACCGGCCCGTCGGTCAGCCGCGCGCCTTCGCCGAACAACAAGCGATAGCCGATCACCGCGACATAGATGGTCAAGGCCACCGTCAGTGCAGTCTGGAAGGGGGAATTGGCGGCGGCGAGTGATTCATAACCCAATCGCGCGAAGCTGCGGGTGTTGCAGTCCACCGTGGTGAGCACATCGCGCACCACGCCCAGATCGGTAACGGTGGAGCAGGCGCTCATGCCACATTCCTTCCGCGGCCGGCCATGAAGGCGTCGAGCCAGGCCTGGGGTTCGTCACCCAGCCGTTCGCGCAGGGCATCGAGCTGGCGCACGCTGGCTTCGGTGCCGGCCAGCACGCGCAGCTCGCCGGTCAGACCGGTCAGATCCAGCCGCGCCACCACGCTGTGATCGGCCTGCTTGATCAGGAAGCAGCGCGAGGTGTCGGGCAGGGTACGCACCAGCTCGAATTCATGTTCGGACAGGCCGAAGCCCTCGATGTAATCGGCGGCGCGCGCCTTGGGATTGGGGAAGAAGATCTGTGTGGCTGACTGTTCGATGATGGCGGGCCCGACGCGGCTTTCCAGCGCGTCGTCGGCATTCTGGGTGCAGAAGCCAACCAGGCCGTTGCGTTTGCGGATGGTCTTTTCCCAGTCCTTGATCTTGCCGACAAAGACCTCGTCATCCAGCGCCTTCCAGCCTTCATCCACCACGATGATGGCGGGGGTGCCGTCCAGCCGCTGCTCAATGCGGTGGAACAGATACATCATCGCGGGTGTGCGGGTGGTTGGCGAGTTCAGCAGCCGCGTCATGTCGAAGCCCAGGATGCGAGAACTCACGTCCAGCGCGTCGTCCTCATTGTCGAACAGCCAGGCATGCTCGCCGCCGTCGCACCACTGGCCCAGCCGTGCCGCCAGGTCGCCGGCGCTGGGGCGGCGCGCGCCGCGAAACAGTTCGCGCAGATAACGCAGCCGGCGATGGCTGGGATCTCCGGCATAATTGGCATCGATGGCGTCGGCGATGATGACGCGGTCTTCCGCCGTCAGCGGCGCGCCGTAAGACGACAGCAGCCGCGACAGCCATTCCGCAAGGAAGGCGCGGTTCTCGCCACTGTCGGGCAGCATCAGTGGATTGAAGCTGGTCTGCTGTCCGGGTGAGATGACATCGTAAGCGCCGCCAATGGCGCGGATGAAACCTTCCGCGCCGCGATCCTTGTCGAAATAGGCGATGCGGGGCTCGATGCGCTCGGCCTGGGCGAGCAGGAAGGCCAGGAGTGCCGTCTTGCCCGAGCCGGAAGGCCCAATGATGGTGAAGTTGCCCAGATCGCCGGAATGAAAGTTGAAGTGATAGGGACCAAAGGACGTGGTCTCCAGAACCGTGATCGGCCCGCCCCAATGATTGCCCTCAACCTGACCGGTCGGGTGATTGTGGAAGCTGGCGAGGCTGGCAAAATTGGCGGTGGAGATCATCGCCTTGCGGGCGATCAGTCTGAAATTGCCGGGGAACTGCGCCCAGAAGGCGGGCTCCAGATTCATGTCCTCGCGTACCGCGATGGCGCCGGTTTCCGCCAGCGCGGCCTGCACATCAGCGGTCGCCTGATCCAGCGCCTCCAAGGTGGGCGTGCGTGCCAGGATCGAGAGATGATGTTCGCCGTATGCGGCGCGGCCTGCCGCGACGTCATCCTTGGCGGCGGCGAGCTCGCCGCGAAGCGAGATGGCGTCGTGATCGGCGGCGCGCAGCCGGCGCAGCGCCTGGCTCATGCGCGACAGAGCGGTCTGCTGTTCGACGAAGGCGAAGCTTTCGGTCAGCACCATCTCGAAAGGCAGGCGCAGAACGCCATCCAGCATGCCGGGGAGCGAACGCAGGGGATAATCCTTGAGCGAGATCATGGCGCCATAGGCCGCGCGATCATGGCCGGCCGCACCATATTCCATGGCATCGAAGCCGAAGGACAGCCGCCGTGTGGCCAAGGTCTGGCCCATGTCGCCCGACGGCGCCAGCACCCGGCGCGCCACGCCGTTGGTCAAAAGCGACAGGAATTCCGCCGGTTCGGAGCAAAGTCCGGTCGGGCCCTGATAGAGCGACAGCGTGCGCGGGCCGTAAGGCGCAAGCGTCGCCAGGAAGGTCTCGCGGGTGGCGTGCAGCTGGCGCAGCTCGCGTTCCAGCAGCGCCGCATCCTCGCCCGGCTTTTTCAACAGCTT
The DNA here is from genome assembly GCA_036488555.1 of Rhizomicrobium sp. Lineage (GTDB taxonomy): Bacteria > Pseudomonadota > Alphaproteobacteria > Micropepsales > Micropepsaceae > Rhizomicrobium. The sequence continues at coordinate 2,403 of DASXHL010000045.1, read as the reverse complement.
CTCGATGAAGCCGGCGCCGCCCTGAAGCGGCCGGCGCACCAGGGTGAGGAAAATATCGTTCACATAAAGCTGGCGTCGCGCCAGCCGGGCGCGCCAGGCATCATCCAGCCGGCGGCAGAAGGCATTATCGGGGGCGCTGTCGAACTCGGTATTCACGCGCCGGCGCACGACATGGTGATAGATCGCAAGCCGCGAACTGGCTGCGCCACGCAGCAAGGTCTCGCGCATCGCCTTGCGATAGTTCAGCTCGTCGTCGGACGATGTCTCGAAGGGAAAGCCGCGCAGATGGATGGTCTGCACCAACAGGCCGTCACGGGTCTTCAGCGTGACCTCATCCAGATGCCCCAGATAGGGCAGCCTGTCTCCCACCGCCGCTTCATTCGGAGCAAGGGTCCGCGCCGCGCGGTTGCGGAGGAATTGCATCATCATGGGCGATAGGAGTTCATGCGCCAGAACCAGTAATTCTTCACCCGGGGACAGTGGCGCAGCTTGGCGCCCCAGATATCGAAGAAGCGCGGATCGCGCAGGCAGCCCAAATAGCCGACCACATGCAGCACACAAGCCACCGCGAAAGACCAGAAGGAGCGTGTCAGCAGGAACAGCTCAAGTGTCACGATCAGGTTGAACACCGCATAGCCGTAAGTGACGCCGCCCATCATCTGGGGTCGCGTCAGGGCGCTGAACACCGGATCGGAGTTGAGCCGCGCCATCTTTAGTGCAGGCCCCCCGCCAGAGACCGGATGCCCGACACGATGGCCACCGCGCCGAAGATGATGAAGCAGCCGATCACCACGGTCAGACCGCGCCGCCATTCGATGCGGCCGGTCAGCATCATGAAGCCGACAACGGCGACGGCGATCACCGCGGCGGCGGTGGCGACATTGCCCAGCAAAGTCCCTTGAATCCATTCCATCGCCGCAACCAGCGGCGAAGACCCGGCAGGGTCCTGGTTCACCACCTGCGCCTGGGCGGAGGATGCTGCCATCGCGGCCAGCATCGCGCCGGCCAATAGACGTTTCATGGATGCACCTTTTCTTCTGCGCTGTCGGGCTCTACGCCTTCGGCGAGGCGATTCAGCACCGCGCTCACATAGGCCTGGGTTTCGGGATAGGGCGGCACGCCGTGATAGCGTTCGACCGCTTCGGGTCCGGCGTTATAGGCGGCAAGCGTCTTGACGATGTCGCCGTTGAAGCGGTCGAGCATCTGGGCGAGATAGGCCGCGCCGCCATCCACATTGGTGGAAAGATTGTCGGGATTGACCTGCAGCTTGCGGGCGGTTGCGGGCATCAACTGCATCACGCCGCGCGCGCCCTTCGGCGACAGGGCATTCTGCTGCATATGGGATTCCTGCCAGGCCACGGCTTCGATCAGCGCCCGGCTCAGGGCGTGGCGGCTGGCGGAGGCCTGTATGGCGGCAGCGACGAGTGAGGGAGCTTGAGCCGAACCAGCGGAAGGTGCCAAAGGGTAGGTCCCGTCGGCCGAGACCACAACCGGACCCTTATATGTCGTGGTCCTGCCGTCCGGGCTGATATCCATCACCTGGCCCAAGGCGGCAGACATCCCCCAGCTCCATGGGCCGGCGACCAACAATGCCATAAGACATTGTCTCTGTTTGCTAATTACAGACACGCCCACCCACACCCCGTCTTCGGGGGCGAGAATAGTCCAGGCTAAGGGGGTTTTCTACAACTGGCCCTGTAAGTTCCCTTGTTGGTCAGGTGTTTAATCGCGCTTCGGCGCAGTGTCAGAAAATTTTGTCTTGTAGTGATACAGCCAAACCTCACCTTCGTAAGGCATAGTGCGTGTGACGTCGGCTACATTGTAAGCGGCGTAAAGGGGTACCTTTTTTAGGTAGGGGCAAAAGCCACTTGTACGGCTGGTCCCGAGGGTTGGGGTTTGGGCAAGGTCGTAACCAACGATGGCGGCGGCAGAGCGCGCGTGCGCGGCTGTGTGCTTGCCTCGGCGAGTATTCTGTCTCTGGCCGTGATGTGCGCGGCCGCCAAGGCCCAGCCCAGCGGCGGTTCGGTGGTGGCGGGTTCGGCGCAGATCTCATCGTCCGGCGCCACCACGCTGATCAATCAGAGCACCCCCAAGGCCATCATCAACTGGCAGTCCTTCTCGGTGGGTCAGGGCAGCACGGTTCAGTTCAATCAGCCCAGCGCCAGCGCCATCACCCTCAACCGTGTCACCGGCACCAGCGCATCGGTCATCGACGGCGCCATCCGCGCCAATGGCCAGGTGTGGCTGCTCAATCCCAATGGTCTGCTGTTCGGCAATGGCGCCACCATCAATGTGGCCGGCCTGCTTGCCACCACATCGGACATCAACGACCAGGATTTCCTGTCCGGCCGCTACAGTTTCAGCAGCACGGGCGGCAAGGGCGCGATCACCAATGCGGGCACC
>DASXHL010000041.1:0-20085 GCA_036488555.1 Rhizomicrobium sp. | reverse complement strand
GGTGCCCGCATTGGTGATCGCGCCCTTGCCGCCCGTGCTGCTGAAACTGTAGCGGCCGGACAGGAAATCCTGGTCGTTGATGTCCGATGTGGTGGCAAGCAGGCCGGCCACATTGATGGTGGCGCCATTGCCGAACAGCAGGCCATTGGGATTGAGCAGCCACACCTGACCATTGGCGCGGATGGCGCCGTCGATGACCGATGCGCTGGTGCCGGTGACACGATTGAGGGTGACGGCGCTGGCGCTGGGTTGATTGAACTGAACCGTGCTGCCCGGCGCGACCGAGAAGGACTGCCAGTTGATGATGGCCTTGGAAGTGCTCTGATTGATCAGCGTGGTGGCGCCGGACGATGAGATCTGCGCCGAACCCGCCACCACCGAACCACCGCTGGGCTGGGCCTTGGCGGCCGCGCACATCACGGCCAGAGACAGAACACTCGCCGAGGCAAGCACACAGCCGCGCACGCGCGCTCTGCCGCCGCCATCGTTGGTCACGACCTTGCCCAAACCCCAACCCCTGAACCGGCACCTGAAAAGGCTTGGTCCCCGCCTGAACCGATACGCCGCCGTCCGCTTACATGCGAGCGGTGCAACACGCAATATCCCTTACGCTGTCAAGGTTTGGCTGTATCACCATGGGACAATATTTTTTCGACAGTTCGGCGCGTGCAGCCTGGCGCCGTAATTTTGTCAGCGGAAACTTTACTTGTGCTACGCGTCGGAAGTCCCGCCGACACATGTCACGAGCAGCTATTGCCCTTCGCTGTCGGTGGACGAGCAATTGTGACGTCCTGACAAAACGCAGTCGGACGTTGCGCGATACTGCTGATATTTGTGCAGCAGCCAGACGCTGAACACCACAAGTGCAACGACAAAGACGGCCGCGATCATGTTCTCGCGCTGGCGGCGGTCGTCATCCTCTTGCATCGAGCGCTACTTGACCCGGCACTTGTTGGTGTTGGGGATCTGGTAGGTTCCAGGCGGGCACTGGATGGTACCGGGGACCGGCATGGTCGGCGGGACGACCGGCCGGGTCTGCGTACCGGCTCCCGCCGGGCGGCAATCATGGGTGATGGGGCACAGGGTGGTGGAGTTGGGCGCCTGCTGCGGCTGAACCGGGGCTTGGGCGAACGCCCCACCCGCACCCAGCAGCAGCATCGTGACGGCAAAAAGCCAAAGGCGCGTCATGACCGAATCTCCCCAAAACCACGCCAGTTTAATCCGTCCGCGCCGCAATGTTCCTGCTATAGTCTGGCAAAAGACAAAGAATGGCGGGGGGAAGACTTGAACCGGATCTGCTGTGTCTTTTTGCTGCTGGCCGCAGCGTCGCCAGCCGGCGCCCAGAACAGCGACTCCCGGTACTACAATGGCGATCCCGGCGGCACGCATTATTCGAGGCTCACCCAGATCACAGCGAAGAATGTAGCCCGCCTGCACGAGGTCTGGCGCTACGACCTGGGCTCCAACAGCGAGCTGGAGAACACGCCCATTGTGGTAGACGGCACGCTCTATGGCACAGGCCTGGGCAAGGTCTTTGCGCTGGATGCGACCACTGGCCAGGTGAAATGGACCTATACCCCCAATCCGCGCGGCCGCCGCGGGGCGTTCAATTCCCGCGGCGAAAGCTGGTGGAGTGACGGCAAGATCAATCGCCTGCTGGTGACCACAGCCAACTTCGTCTATTCGCTCGATCCCGCCACCGGCCAGCCCGATCCGGATTTCGGCGATCATGGCCGCATAGACCTGACCGACAATCTGCGCGGGGACGCGTCCGTCAATTACGTGCGCATGGGTGGCGCGGTGGTGATCTGGCACGACATGTTCTTCACCTGCGGCGAGGTCGCCGAGGAATCGCCGGCTTCGCCCGGCGACATCCGCGCCTGGGACGTGCGGACCGGCAAGCTGGTCTGGACCTTCCACACGATTCCCCATCCCGGCGAATTGAATGCCGAAACCTGGGCCAAGGATGCATGGAAGACCGCCGGCGGCGCCAATGCCTGGCCCGGCATGGTGATCGATGAGAAGCGCGGACTTCTGTTTGCCGCCACCGGCTCGGCGGCCGATGATTTCTATGCCGGCGGCCGGCCGGGCAAGAATCTCTATGCCGACAGCATGCTGGCGATCGACGCGAAGACCGGAAAGCTGCGCTGGTACTTCCAGGCGGTGCATCATGACGAATGGGATGACGATTTCGCCGCCCCACCCGTGCTGGTGACGGTGACCCGGCACGGCAGGAAGATCGACGCCGTCGCCGCCACCAACAAAACCAGTTACGTCTATATCTTCGACCGCGAAACCGGCCACAGCCTGTTTCCCATCGACGAAATGCCGGTGCCGGCGGCGACCGCGCCGGGCGACACCGCCTGGCCCACCCAGCCGCGCCCGCGCCTGCCCCCGCCCCTGTCGCATCAGACGGTTTCGGCCGACGAACTCACCCAGCGCACCTCCGAAGCCAACAAATGGGCGCGGGAGAAATTCGCCACTTTCTTCAATGGTGGCGCTTTCACCCCGCCCGCCTACAAGCAGGAGACAGTGGAGGCGCCAGGCTTCTCCGGCGGCAGTGAATGGGGCGGGATGACGTTTGATCCCAAACTGGAATATCTCTTCGTCAATACCGAGAATGTGATGTGGACGACCGCGTTGGTCGACCGCAAGGGACCAGGGCAACAAGGATCCGACAGCCCCGTTTTTCCGGGCAAACAGTCCCCTTTCACCTTCAGTGGCTACAACAAGTTCAAGGACCCGGATGGCTATCCCGCCACCGCCGCGCCCTGGGGCCATCTGACCGCCATCGATCTCAAGACCGGGCAATTCGCCTGGCGCATTCCTTTTGGCGAATACCCCGCGTTGGCGGCCAAGGGTATGAAAGACACCGGCAGCGAGAATTATGGTGGCGGCGTCGCCACCGCCAGCGGGCTCTTTCTGATCGGCGCGACGCTGTTCGATCACAAACTGCACGCCTTCGACAGCAAAACCGGCAAGCTGTTGTGGGACGCGACCCTGCCCTATTCCGGCGACTCCACGCCCCTCACCTACATAGCGGGCGGCAAGCAGTATGTCGTGATCGGCACAAGCGGCAGCCGCGATCCCCACGGCCCCAAAGGAACCGCCTTTGTTGCCTATGCGCTGGGCGACTGACCCTGAAGCTCGCGCGCCATGGTGGCAAAGACGCCGCCCCAATCGCCCGGCGCCTGTTGCCGGAACAGGCGAAGGGTCGGATACCAGGGACTGTCCGGGCGGCTCAGCATCCAACGCCATTCCGGCAGGTATTTGAGCGCCACCCAGGCCGGCCGCCCCAGCGCGCCAGCCAGATGTGCAATCGCCGTGTCGGAGGTTATGACCAGATCCAGGCTCTGCATCACCGCGGCGCTATCGAGAAAGGCGTCGGGTCCGGAATCGAAATCCGCGCCCAAGGTCTCAGTTGCAAAATCCGCATCGGCCAGCTGCCCGCTGCCAAGGCCCTTCTGCAGGCTGATCAGCCGCACGCCCGGTATGGCGGCCAACGGCGCAAATTCCCGCAGGGCGATGGAACGGCCTTCATCGATCACGCCCGGCTTGCCTTGCCAGGCGATGCCGACGCGAAAACCACCCGTCCCCAGCCGCGCCCGCCAGGAAGCCGCCCGCTCCGGTTCCGCGCGCAGATAGGGCACGGGCGCCGGAATGCCGTCGAGCGTAACGCCAAAGGCCAGCGGCAGGCTCATCAGCGGAGCATGAAAATCGAACGCCGCCGGCATGCTGCGTTCGGCCATAAACGTGATCTGCGGCGCCGCCGTCTCCAGCAGACGACGCAGACAATCCTGCGCGGAAAGAATGACTCTCGCGCCCAACCTGTCCGCCATCAGCGCGAAGCGGAAGAACTGGATGGTATCGCCCAGCCCCTGGCCGCTGTGCAGGAACAGGGTCTTGCCGGCCAGATCCTCTCCCTGCCATTGGGGCGCCGGATAGGTATCGGCATCGATCGGCTCCGGCAGCCTCTTGCGCCATTCATACAGGGGCCAGCCTTCGGCGAAGTTGCCCATCAGCAGATGGGTGACGCCGGCATTCCAGAACGCGTTGACACAGGTAGGGTCCAAAGCCATGGCCCGGATGAAATCCGCCAGAGCCTCATTGGTACGCAGCACCTCTCGCAAGGCAATGCCGCGGTTGGTGAGGACGGAGGCGTTGCCCGCATCCAGTGCAAGCGCGCGGTCGAAATCCGCCAATGCGTCCGCAATCCGCCCCAATCGCGTCAAACTCGTGCCGCGCCACTCGCGCGCGGACACACTGTCGGCCGCGAGCGCCAGCGCGCGGTCGAAATTTTCCAACGCCTCAGAAAATCGCTCCAATTCATGGAGCGCACTGCCGCGATTTATCAGGGGCTCGACATGATTTGGCGCAATGGCGAGTGCGGTATCGAAACTGTCGAGGGCCTCCTGGTGCCGCCCCATACGCAGCAGCGCCACGCCCCGCTGGTTTAAAAGGGCTGGATTGTCCGGTGTCAGATTCAGGGCCGCTTCATAATGCGCCACTGCCTCGGCATGGCGCGAAAGTGTGATGAGAACGTCGCCCCGGTTCGCGAGCGCCGCGGGGGACCGGTTGTCGGCCTGCAGCGCCGCGCCCATCAGGTCCAGGGCTTCCTGGTGATGGCCCTGCTGTGCCCGGAGAATGCCGAAGAGGTGCAGCAGATCGAAATCGAGCAGCCGGCGGTAACGCTGTTCCGCCTCGCCCAATCGCCCCTGACGATGCAAGGCCACAGCCTCGTCAAGCAAGGCGCGGTAGGCGTCCGCAGGAATCATGACCCGGCGTCGTTATTGTTCTGGAAGCCTTCACTGACACGAATCCGACGGGCTGGGCAAGTCTTTGAGACCGATGCCATACCGGCTTGCCTGAACGCACCCAAAGCGCGAAAATCCGTAAACCATGCGCGCCGTGCTTTTCGCCCTGGCCCTGCTTTTCTCGACGCCCGCCCTGTGCGCGCCGATCTGCTTCAATCGCGCCGGCGATACGGTGCGCTGCGACGTGAAAGAGGCCATGCCGGTGGGCTGGCGACTTCCCCCCGACGAGGCCATGCGGCGGGAAATGAACCAGCCGCACCCACGCCTCAGCGATATCCTGAAAGTCGCCGCCGGCCTGGCGCTGTTCTTCGCCCTGATTGCGCTGTTGCCGGAATTTGACGGCGCCCAGGATCAGGATTGGACGGGGCAGGACTGGGACGGCCGGGAAAAGCGTGATCCGGACTGAGGCCTATTTCTTTGCCGGAGCGCCGGGCACGCCTTCCTGGCGGCCGCGCCGCTCACTGAGAATCGCGTCGAATTCCGCGCGGCTCATCTTGAGCTTGTCGGAATTGGCGTCGATCCACTTCGCGAAGGCGTCGTATTTGGCCGCGTTCCAGCCGCCCTCGAACGAGCCGCCATTCTTGCCCTGACGGTTCAGATCGAAGTTGAAGGCGTCTTCCAGATTGATGAACTCGGCATGGGAGACCGCGTCCTCGGCCAGGAAGGCGGGAATGAAGATGACGCCTTCGCGCTTGGCCAGCACCAGATCACCCGGCAGAACGGTGGCGCGGCCGATGCGGATCGGCGCATTGATCGAAGTCAGCGTCATGTCCTTCCAGGCGGAGGGATCATAGGCGCGATAGAGCCCGTTCATGTTCTCGAGCTCGCGGTTTTCCTCCGCGTCGCGGATGCCCGCATCAAAGACAAAGCCGGTATGGGAATGAGCGGCGATGCCCGAACCCAGGTTGGAGCCGATCAGTGTGCCTTCCACGATCTTGCCGAAGCCGTCGGCGATATACATGTCGCCGATCTGCAGCTCCGCGATCGGCCAGCTGTTGTTGCCGCTGACCCGCCCCTCACGCTTTCCTTCTGCGGAGATCGCCTCATACATGTCACGGCGCAGCGGCATGTATTGCGCGGTCAAGGCTCGGCCGGCGAACGGCTTGTCCGGATGCAGCATCTGGAAGCCGGTGTCGAACTGGCAGTTGTAGCCCTTGTCGCGCAGATAGTCCCACAGGTCCTCGATCGAGACATCCAGCACACGCTTGAGCAGATCGTCGGACACTTTGGGACGGCCATCGGGGAAACGATCCCCCTTCCACTGGCCGGTATAGAACAGCATCTGCTCGCGGGTCTGCTTGACTTGCGCCTGAGCCGGAGCGAGTGCGGGCGTGGCGATGGTGAGCGCCAGAACGCCCGCCAGCATCGGCTTCAATGTCTTCAGCATGACAGGGCCTCCTTGAAGCCGTCAGGGATGGGTCTTGACCACGGCGTAGCGGATGGATTTTCCGGGCGCCAGCACCATGCGGTGCGGCAGGTTGGCAGGCACGAAGATGTAATCGCCCGCATGGACCGTCATGGTCTTGCCGCCGGTGATGGACGCGCCCCGGATCTCACCCTTGGTGGTCGGGTGCGGCTTCTCCACCGTGCCACCCAGGGTCAATTGCGCTTCGCCGTCCTGGACGAAAATGTGGTCTTCCCAGTCGGCATGCATTTCCGCCTCCCCGCTCTTGTCGCGCTGGGTGACCAGGGCGATGGCGTTGTTGTGCTGCGCCAGGTTGGACGTGCTGTAGAGCCCGCCCGGCGCGGGCGTGAATTTCTGTTCGCTTTTGGGCGTGAACTGATACGCGCCATTGGACTGGGCAAAGGCTGGCGCCACCAAGCCCGCACCCATCAGAACCGTGATCAAAATCTTGCGCATCGTACATCTCCCCTTTCGCCGCTTGCCCATGCTTGCGGCTATTGCATAGTTCGCCCGGCCGCTCGCCCAAGCTGGCTTAGCTTTTCTTGGCGAGAACCGAGCCTAGAAAAGCTTGCCCCTCTTTGAGCGTAGCGAGGGAGGCGCGGCGTCGCACTCCCCCAATTCTCTTACCCCCACCACTGTTCATCCGGCGCAAGATGCGCCTTCACGATATCCGGATTCAGGTCCACGCCCAGGCCCGGCTTGTCCTGGATGACGAAATAGCCGTCCTTGAAGAAGGGCCCTTCATGGGTGACCATCTCGAAGGTCCAGGGATCGCGTCCGCCCGCCAGTTCATGGACGCGGAAGTTGCGCACCGAGGCCGCGGCATGGGCGCTGGCAATGGTGCCCACCGCGCTGGCCGGATTGTGGCAGGCGGTCCAGATGCCATACAGGTCGGCGAAATCGGAAATCCGCTTGGCCTCGAACAGCCCGCCCGATTTCGGAATGTCGATATGCACACCGGCGCAGGCCTGGCGCAGGATCAGCGGCGCGAACTGCGACAGGCCATAGAGATTCTCGCCGGTGCAGATCGGCACATTGGTGGCGCGCGACACCCGCTCCATGGTCTCGACATTCTCCGGCGGGGTGGGGTCTTCCACCCACATCGGCTTGATCGGCTCCAGCGCGTTGCAATACTGGATCACATCGTTGACCGAGTATTTCCAGTGGCACTCCACCGCCATGTCGATGTCGGGCCCGATCTCCTTGCGCACCAGCTCCATGCGCTCGACCAGGCGGCGTATGTCCTTGTTGGTGAGCTGGTTGGTATAGCGGTCGTGGCCGGGCTCCGAGAAATTCGGATCGGCCGTCGTCGGCACACTGTCGCCCTGGAACTTGAAGGCGGTGAAGCCGAAGGGATTGTTGGCCAGCGCGTCATGCGCCTGTTTGCGCCAGGATTCCGGAAGCGCCGGATCCTTGTCGGGCGGCGACGACAGGGTACGATAGAAGCGCACCTTGTCGCGGAAGCGCCCGCCCAGAAGATCGCACACCGGCACGCCAAGCAGCTTACCCGCCAGATCCCACAGCGCGATCTCAAGGCCCGAAGCCGCCTGCACCGTAATGCCCGCAATGGCGCCATAACCGCCATTGAACAGCAGGCACTTGGTGTAGAGCTTGACCACATTCAGCGGGTCTTCGCCGATCAGATCGTCCTTCAGGCGCTTGACGATCATGTCCTTCACGCCCGGGCCCCAATAGGCCTCGCCGATGCCATGAACGCCGGCATCGGTTTCGATCTTGATCAGGTTCCAGTCCCATGTCGGCCCGCGCACGATCATCACCTTCACATCGGTGATCTTGACCTTCTTGCGCAGCGCCTGCGCCTTTGCCTGGAACGGCAGGGCGAAACAGGAAACCGCGCCCAGCCGGGCGAGCAGTTGACGGCGATCCATTATGAAAATCCTTTGGTTTGAAAATCAGTTACCCGGCGGCTGGTCGACCTGGAAGTAATGAAGCTGGCCTTCCTTGTTGCGGGGGGTCATCGCCCAGCGCGTGCAGGTGCCGGCGCCCGGCGCACAGGTGGCGCGATGCCAGCGTCCTTCATTGGCGTTGATTACATCCCCGGTATCGCCATGCACCAGACCCACGCCAGAGATCAGCACATCCAGCTTGCTTTCGACAACCACCCAGGCTTCGACCATGTTCTCGTGGAAATGGCCCCAGCTTTTGTCCGACGGCAGCGTGTCGATACCCTTGGCCCGGATGATGTGCGCGGCGGTGTGGCCGTCGAACGCAAAGTCGCGGCTCTTGCCGCCGCCCGCGGCATAGGCATTGAAGTCCAGATAGGGCTGGTTGACGCCTTCATACCCGCCGGTGGATTTGCTGAGGTCCTTTTCATAGCGATATCCCTTGATCGGGGTCGGCGTCTCGCTTTCATAATAGGATGGCACCTGGCCGGCCGGCGTGTTGCGATAGAACACCACCGGCTCGGTACCGGTATTCTCGAAGCAGTAGGACAGACGGCCGGGCACGTCGAACATGAAGCCCTTGGTGGCGGTGAAAGGCTCCTGCCCGTCGATGGTGATCTTCATCTGGCCGCTATAGATCCAGCCAAAGGTGCGATCGTCGGCATAGAACAGGCACTTGGTCTTCTCACCCGGCGCCAGCGAAATGTAATGACCGTCATAGTCGCGGGTCAAAAGCACCGGCTGGTCCCAGCTCGCCTGGCCCTTGTGCGCTTTCAGGATGTCGGCGATATGCCAGATCGGCTTGTTGGGCGGCAGGTACGGCGTCTCTTTTATCTTGTGCGCCGCCCAGACCACGCGCGGGGGACCGTTCTCGCCCGCATATTGCGCCAGCGCTGCCGTCGCCATCAAAGTCACGCCCAGCGCCGTCAGGGCGACTGTCAATGCTTTCATAAAGGCTCTCCCCACCGAGGTTTTTTATTTGCCAGGGAGATTGCAGCGGCGGGCGATAGGCGTCAACGTCGCCACGAAAATGATAAAAGGTTGGGGACACGTCATGAGCAGGTGCAGCATCAAAATTGCCGCGGTTTTGGGCATCATCGCCTTTTCTGCCAGCGGCGCCCCGACGCTGGGACAAAGCGCGCAGGACCAGACTGTCTGGAAATTCGACAACCTGTCGCATATCGGCGGCCTGACGCCCAAGGTCGAAGGCAGCCCGCAGATCGTGGATTCGCCGGTCGGCAAGGCGGTGCAGTTCAACGGCAAGGACACAGGTCTGTTCTTCTCCGCCCGTCCGCTGGTAGGCGCCAAGACCTTCACCATCGAGGCGATCTTCCGGCCCGAGGGCGGAGACTTCCAGCAGCGCTGGATGCATATCGCCGAAACCGATCCCAAGACCGGGCTGGACGCCAATCCGGGCGGCACCGCCGATCCCAATCCGCGCTTCATGTTCGAGGTCCGGGTGGTGAAGGATCAGTGGTATCTGGACGCCTTCGTCAACAGCCCTGCCGGCAACAAGGCCCTGATCGATCCGAAAAAGCTGCACCCCATCAATCAGTGGTACGCGGTCGAACAAACCTATGACGGCAAGACCTATCGCTCTTATGTGAACGGCGTGCTGGAAAATGAAGGCGATGTCGCCTTCACGCCGCATGGGCCCGGCCACATGATGGTAGGCGTGCGCATGAACCATGTGAACTATTTCAAGGGCTCGGTGGCGGAAGCGCGCTTCACCACCCATGCGCTGAAGCCGGAGGAATTCCTGAAGGTGCCGGGGCAGTAGTGAGCGAGGGTGCGCGGAACGTGCACGAGCGAACGCCGCGCCTCCCTCGCTACGCTCGAAGAGGGGCAAGCTTTTCTAGGCTCGTTTCTCGCCAAGAAAGGCTAAGCCAGCTTGGGCGAGCGGTGGCCTATTTCGCCTTCAGAAAATAGATCCCGCCCGGCGTGTTGATCGCACCCGTGACGCCGGTGGGCGTCAGATGACCGGATGTGCGGTCGATCCGGAATTCGGTGACATTGCCGCCATTCTCATTGGCGGCGAAGAACCAGTTGCCGGTGGGATCGATGCGAACGTTGCGCGGGGTCTTTCCGCCTGAGGGCACATTCTCTTTCAGGGTCAGCATCCCGGTCTTCTTGTCGATGGCGAAGATCGAAACGCTGTCATGGCCGCGATTGCCGACGTAAAGGAACTTGCCGTCAGCGGCGATCACCAGCTCGGCGGTGGTGTTGTGGCCCTTGGCATCCACCGGCACCGTGCCGATCACCTGTATCTCCTTCAAGGCCCCGCCATTGATGGCATAGACGCCGACTTCGGAATCGGTCTCATGGTCCACGTAAAGGAACTTGCCGTCCGGTGACATCTGGATGCGGCGCGGCCCCGCGCCGGCGTGCGTCTGCACATATGGCGGGTCGAAAGGTGCGATCGAAGGCACACCGGCGTCAAAATGATAGCTGTAGACCCGGTCCAGCCCCAGGTCGGTGATGAACATGACCTTGTTGTCCTTGCTGAACTGGATGCCGTGCTGTTTGGGGCCGGGCTGCTTGGGCGAGAGCGGTTTGCCGGTATGCTGGTCGACATAAAAGGCCTCACCCAGCTTGCCGTCCGGCTCGAGCTTGTAGGCGGCGAGCGTGCCGCTGGTGTAGTTCACCGTCACCGCCACGCGGCCCGACGGGTCCACCACCACCTGATTGGGTTGGGCGCCATGCGAAGAGGTCTTGTTGAGGAAACTCAGCGCGCCGGTGTGCTGGTCGATGTGATAGGCGCTGACGCCGCCGTCATTTTCCCAATTCACGGTGTAAAGGGTCTTGCCATTGGGCGCGATCCACAGATGCGCGGCCTGCGGGCTTTCCGCCATCAGGCCCAGCGGCTTGAGGCTGCCGCTCTTGCTGTCGAAGCTCCAGGCATAGATGCCCTTGGACGATCCTTGCGTATAGGCGCCGACATACATGAAGTATTTGGCGGCGAAGGCCGGCCCAGATCCCAAAAATAATGGCAGAAGCAGCGTGGCGAGAAGAAGAGGAAGAAAGCGTCTCATCGGTCGTGCTCCGGTCCGCCGGGCATCTTGACGGCAGGAGGTTGCAGCGGCGTGCCCGGCCGCGCGAGATCACCTTTCAACGGATCAGGCGCCTGCGCCCAGGCAATCGCCGGAACCAGCAAAAAGCCGCTCGCGAGCATGTGCTTCAGACCCATGACGTCTCCCCTTTTTTGAGCTACTAGAACAAAAAAGACTAACGGTTGGAAGGCAATGGACCGCAAAATCCCGCTGTTCGCGCTTGCACTTTTGTCGGCCGCCGCCCTGCCGGCGCTGGCCGCACCGCCCGAACTTGCCAATGTCATCAAGGCGGACAAGCCCTATGGCGAAGGCCATATGAATTTCCTTTTCATCAAGGCCTATAACGCCCGGCTCTGGACCGACGCACCGACCTGGTCGATGGATGCGCCCTTCGCCATGGAGATCACCTATGGCATGGGTTTCGATACCGACGATCTGGTGGAGCGCACCATCAAGGAGATGAAGAATGTCGATCCCGCGATCAGCGACACCGAGGTCGCGCGACTGACGCCTGAACTCGACAAGGTCTATCCGCCGGTAAAGAGCGGCGACCGGCTGGTGGCGCTTTATGTGCCGGGCAAGCCCGTGATGTTCTCTCACAACGGTCAGCCGACCGGCAGCATCAGCGGCGAAGGCTTCACAAAAGACTTTTTCGGCATCTGGCTGTCGCCCAACACTTCGGCGCCGTCTCTGCGCAAAGACCTGCTCAAGCTGAAATAGGCATTTTCCCCGAAAGCCGCGCGCCCAGGCCCATCAGGCCGGGGGCAACACGCAGCAAGGCGAGAGCGGCCGCGCGCGTGGGCGCGCGCATGGCAAGCTGGGCGAAGACCGATGCCGCCCGGATACGAGGGCCAAAGCGGCGCTTCCACGCAGCCGCATAGCATTCGCCGCGACGAACGATCAGCAGTTGCGCCAGAAGGCCGGAAGACTGGATCGCCATGCTGATGCCTTCGGCGATTACGGGATGAGCCTCACCCGCGATATTGCCGGTGAAATAGATGCCATCCTGCTCGCGCAAACGGATGCCGGGATGGATCGGCCCCGTGGAAAGAAAATGACCATCCAGCGTCGCATGTTCCAGCGCCAGGCGCGCGCCTTTTGTGGTCTCCAGAATATGTGCCAGCACCGCCGACGCCGCCTTGCCGCCAAACCGTTGCCGGACGCGGGTCAGCGCGTCCCGGCGGATGCAGCAGGAAAGCGAGGTCCGTCCCGCGTCACTCTCGACCAGGCCGCCATAGCCGCCCGGGAAAGCCAGCAACGGCATCAGCCCGGCCGGCAGGGCGCCTTGCGTGAAATGCGCCTTGAAGGCGAAGAGATCGGACGGACTGGGCGCGGAATCCTCAACCGCGAAAATGCCCCTGGCATTCCAGGAGCCGCAAGCCGCGATCACGATGCCCGCGTTGAGTTCGTATCCGTCCTCCAGCGTGCAGAGATATCCGTCGGGTTGGCGCACCAGGCCAGTGACCTCTACCGGCTGGAACAGCCTGGCTCCTGCCGCCAGCGCCGCATCGCGCAGCATCACATCCAGATGCTCGCGCCCCAGGGCCCTGCCCCAGCTCTGCTCGCGGCGTGCGCTCAGCGTCGTATTGCCGGCATAGACGCCCACCCGGGTCACTGGCGGCCCTGCAGCAATGGCAAAGGGCATTGCGATGCCGCAGTCCTCCAGCACCGGCATGGTCGTCGCGGAAATGAATTCGCCACACACCTTGCGACGGGGAAATGCCGTCTTCTCGACCAGCGCGACCGACCAGCCGGCCCCGGCCAGAAGCCGCGCCGCCGCCGAACCGGCGGGACCGGCGCCTATGATGACGGCATCATAACGCATGGGCATGGAACAGATGCGTGAAAGGAAAAACGCCGTGCTCACCGAGCCGCCAGTTCGCATCCTGCGGCCACAGATGAGAGAGTTCGCGGCCCCTAAAGCCGGCGCGCACGCTCGCTACCGCGTCATGGCAGGTCACGTCATTGGCGCCCAGCGCGAACACCATGCGCGCGCCCAGAAGCGCGAAAGCCGAACGTCTGGGTTCGCAGGCGACAAACCCTTTCGCCTGGCGCGCCACCAGAGCGAGCAACTTCCCAAGCGCTGCATCATCCAGATGATGCAGGAACAGGTTGGCGGTGACGATATCCGGTTTGATCAGAGGCAGGGTTTCAAGCACATCACCGGTGAGATTATCGCAGCGCCAACCAAGGCGCGCGAAGCAGGCCCGCGTCTCCACACTGACGATGGCGCGGCGGTCGGCGATCATCACCGTCACGCCCGGCCAACGCCTGGCCAGGCGCCGCGCCACCCGCAACAGAAAGCGTGCGTCGCCGCCGCCAAGATCGGCAATCAATTTCGGCACCGGAAAAGCCGACAGGGCTTGCGCCATGATAGTGCTCTGGCACATCACGGCGTTGATCAACATCAGGTCGCGGCGCGACCGCAGCGCACGTGGATCGTCTGGCGGAAGAACGTCCAGAATCTCCGAGGTCAGGACGCGGCCCATGGCCAGGTCAGGCGGCCATGCGGAACATCATGCTTTCGGCCACCAGCCCCGGGCCGAAGGACATGGCGCAGCCGCGCTGGCCGGATTGCGCACCGCGCATGATGCGGTCCAGCACGAACATCACCGTGCCCGACGACATGTTGCCATAATCGTTCAGCACCGAGCGCGAAGCCTCGAGTGCGGCTGGCTCCAGCGCGAAGGCTTCTTCCACCGCATCCAATACAGAGCGTCCGCCCGGATGCACCGCCCACAGCTCAATATCATTGGCGCCGTCCAGTATCTCGTCGCGCGATACGGTCAACGCATTGCGGATCGCGCCGGGCACCCCCCCCGACAGCACCATGTCGAAGCCCTGGCGGCCGATATGCCAGCGGATCAGCTCGCGCGTGCCGGGCACCAGCGCGGCATGGAAGGAGGAAATCTCCACACCCTTGGGCTCGGCGGTGACAAGCGCGGCGGCGCAGCCATCGGCGAACAGGAGGAAGGACAGGATCTCCTCCAGATTGTCGGTCTCGTGCAGATGCAGGGTGCAAAGCTCCAGATTGACCGCCAGAACCCGCGCCCGGGGCTCCGAGCGCACGATATGGCGCGCCAGCTTCAACCCGTTGATCGCGGCATAGCAGCCCATGAAGCCGACCATTGTGCGCTCGACCGAGGGCTTGAGGCCCAGACGTTCGATCAGCGCCAAATCGATACCCGGCGCGGAAAAGCCGGTGCAGCTGGTGACAATGATGTGGGTGATGCGGGAACGATCTTCATCCGCCAAAAGCTTTTCCACCGCCTGGACCGCCAGATCGGGCGCGAAGGCTTCGAACTTCTTCATGCGCGCCGCCGTGTCGGGAAAAGCGCCCGACCGGTAGAAACCGTCCGCATCCACTGCTGCGCCATCAGGCGCAGGCTCGAAGAAGGAATAGCGGTGGGCGATGCCGCTGCGTTCGGCCATGCGGTCGAACAGGGCAAGCCGCCGCCTGTCATGCTGCAGCATCACCCGGCCGAAGGCCAGAAATGTACCGTGTACATCATGCGGCGGCGCGGCCGTGGCGATGCGGTTGATGAAAGCTTCGATCATTTGAGGGCGTCCATGCATAACGTCGCAAGTCTAACCCAGGGGGATAGCCGACGCCGCCTTTATATTACGCTTGCAGGCGCTAAACGTTCATTCGCGGTTCAGATTCACCACAGATGAACACGCTCGGCAGGGGTCAGATAATATTTATCACCCGGCTTCACACCGAAACTGTCGTACCAGGCATCCTGGTTGCGCGTGGTGCCGATGACGCGGAACTCCGCCACCGTATGCTCATTGGACATGGTCTGGGTGCGCGTCGCGCTGTCGCGCATCTTGGTGCGCCACACCTGGCCATAGGAAAGATAAAAACGCTGATCGCCGGTATAACCGTCGATCACCGGCGCCGGCTTGCCGTTCAGCGACAGGTGATAGGCCTTCAGCGCGATGGCCAGGCCCGCATTGTCGGCGATGTTCTCGCCCAGCGTATTGGCGCCGATCACATGCAACTTGGGATCGGTCTCGGGCAGCGGGTAATAGCCGTCATACTGCTTCACCAACGCCGCGGTCCGGGCGTCGAAATTGGCGCGGTCCTCCTTGGTCCACCAGTCCTGGAACACGCCCTTGCCGTCATACTTGCTGCCCTGGTCGTCAAAGCCATGGCTGATCTCATGGCCGATCACCGCGCCGATGGCGCCGTAATTCACCGCATCGTCGGCATTGGGATCGAAGAAGGGCGGCTGCAGGATGGCGGCCGGAAACACGATCTCATTGAAGGAGGGATTGTAATAGGCGTTGATGGTGGAGGGCGTCATGCCCCATTCGGTCTTGTCCACCGGCTGGTTGATGCGGGTGACGTCGCGGTTCCATTCAAAGATTCCCGCACGCTGGGCATTGCCCACCGGATCGTTGCGCTCCACCGAGAGGGCGGAATAATCACGCCATTTGGTCGGATAGCCGATCTTGGGCGTGAACTGGTGGATTTTCTCCAGCGCCTTGGTGCGGGTCGCCGGGCTCATCCAGTCCAGCGTCTGGATGTCGGCCTCATAGGCCTTCAGCAGATTGGAAACCAGGAGATCGGCCTTGGCCTTGGATTCGGGCGGGAAATAACGGGCGACATACAGCTTGCCCAGCGCCTCGCCCATCTGCTGATCGAGCAGATGCATGGCGCGGGTCTTTCTGTCGAGTTGCTGGGTGCGCCCCGTCAGCACCGTGCCATAGAAGGAGAAGTCCAGATCGTCGAAGCGCTTGGGCAGATAGGCCGCAAAGGTGTGCAGGTAATGCACCACCAGATAGTCGCTCCAGGTCGAGACCGGCGTGTTCTTGAAGATGGTGGCGAGCGGGCCAAAGGCGGTCTTTTCCGCCACGATCACATAGCGTTCGCTGCCGTCAGGCCGCGTCAGCGGGATATGGCCTTCGGAGAGGAAGGCATCCCATGCGAAATCGGGCGCGAGCGTCTTCAGCGCCGATACCGGCATCGGATTGTAGACTTTGTCCTCGTCGCGGCGGTCGGCGCGGGTCCAGGACACTTTCGCGATCTCGGTCTCGACCGCCAGCACCCGGTCGGCGCGCGCCTGGGGATCGCTCAGGCCTGCCAGCGCCATCATGTCGGCCAGATATTTGCGGTAGGCCTCGCGCGTCTTCACGATTTGCGGGTCGTTGGAGAGATAATAGTCGCGATCGGGCATGCCCAGCCCCGACTGGCTCAGATTGACCGAATAGTTATCCGGATTCTTGTCGTCCACGCCGACGCCGATATTGTAGATGCTCTGGGTGGACAGCCGGATCGAGCCCATCGCATGGGCGACATCGTCCGGCGTTTTGAGATTTTCCAGATAGTCGAGATCGGCCTTCACCGGCTGAAGACCACGTGCCTCGATGGCGGACGTGTCCACGAAGGCGTCATACAGGTCACGCAGCTTGCGCTCTTCCCCCGACAGTTGCTGCTCGGGCGTCTTCTCCAGATCGGCAACGATGGTCTTGAGCCGCTCTTCGCTCAGGATCTGCAGATCCTGGAACGAGCCCGTGGAGGAACGGTCGGCTGGAATCTGTGCGCTTTTCAGCCAGCCGCCATTCACATGCAGGAAGAAATTGTCGCCGGGCTTCGCCGCCGGATCGAGCGAGGTCAGGTCCACACCCCACTTGCCGAACTTGGGCGCGGGCTGCGCCAGAAGAGGTGTTGAGATCAGCAACGCGCCGCACACACAGGCCAGGAAACGGGACATGCTATCCTCCGAGGGTACGCGCTTGAATTTAGGGTGACGTAGGCGGTTTTTCCACGGGCGGCGGGGGCGCCTTTTCGATGATTACCCCCGGGGTAATGCTTTTTCCGTCTTCCGTCTTGGCGATGGCGACTGTCACCATGCTGTCCGGCACCAAAAGGCTTTTGTCGCCCTCGGTCAGCGAGGAAACCGGCGTACCCGGCGGGACCTCGATTATTGCATCGGATTCACATGCCAACGCGCTGGCATAGGCCGCGGGCGAGGCCCTGCCTTCGCACAGCGTCTTGCCGCGGCCAAGGCCGGTCAGAACCGAGCCATGATAATGCAGCGTCAAACTGCCACCCCGTGTGTCTTGCGGCGTGCCAGGTTTTACCCCGCTAACCGTGCCATTGATGATCACCCGCTCGCTCTCGGGGAAGCGGCCCTCGCCAGTGCCACGCAGTGCATCGGCATAAAGAAACACTTCCTGGGCAAGCAATCGATCATCGGACGGCACGGCGAAGGCCGCACCCGCATAATCGCCGGTCTTGATGTCGCCCAACGAAGCCTTGCCGGAGCCGACATAGCGCGTCGCGGGCGTGACAGAGACGGTAAGCGGCGCGGGCTTTGGGGCGTCAGGGGTTGCCGGCTGCTTGCCGGACGCGGGCGGTACCGCCGGCGACACCGGCTCCAGGGTCATCACCGCGCCATCAAAGGCAACGAGCCTGGCCTTGAGACGTGTCACCGGCTGGGCCGCTGCGCAAAAGCACTGTGCCGCGACAGCCGCCGCGGCACAGCAGAACAGAAGCTTCAATCGTGAAGTCAATGACGCGGCTTCTGGAATTTGAGCATGAACTGGCTGGTCTTGCCGCGGACGTCATTCTCGAATACCCGCTTGGTGCCGTCATCGGACGGATTGTCGAGATCATGGCCTTCCGCCACCAGCTTGAATCCCGCCGCTTCCACTTCCTTCTTGACGGTGGCTTCCTTGATGCGGTGGAGCGTCTCGGTGACGTCGTCACCCGTCGTATCCGCCGCCTTGTGATCGATGATGACGTAATAGCCGCCTGGCTTCAGCGACTTGAAGACCGCCTTGTTCACCTCGTTCACGTCCATGGCGTAGGCCTTGTTGTGCATGTCGTGATAATTGTCGGATGTCCACACGATATCGACCGGCTCCGGCGTAACGAATTGCGGCAAGGGTCCGTGGATCACGCCCAGATCCGGATACATCGCCTTGAGGTCCGCGAACTGGTTGTCCGGATCCTTGTTCTGGCCTTTCAGCCGGGCATCATACTGGATGCCAAAATAGGCATAAACACGGCCGCCCGGTTCCACCGCCTTGGCGAAGATGCGGGTAAAATAACCGGCGCCCGGCAGCATATCGACCACCACCTTGCCCGGCGTGATGCCGGCAAAGGCCAGCATCTGCGCCGGCTTGCGATTTTCGTCGCGGGCGGTATCGGCTGCGGGACGGCCGGGATCGGCGACAGCCGCTTTCATCTTGGCCGTGACGGCCGGCGCGGCCACCGCGGCCATTGCCGACACGGCAAGGGCTGCACCCGCCAGGAACAGAATTGCGCGCTTGATCATCCCACACTCCCCAGAAAATTTCGTTGGCGGGAGCGTAGCCATTTCCGTGAGGCGGCAGAAGGGGAGAAACCGCCCTTTAAGCGGGCACCGTAATGGGATAGCCCGGCTCCTGCTTGGAGGCATGGATCACCAGCGAGCTTTTCACGCTGGCGACATTCTTCTCCGCCGTCACCGTGTCGGTGATGAAGGACTGGAAAGCCGAAAGATCGCGGGCGACACATTTGAGAATGAAGTCCACCTCGCCCGACAACATGTGGCACTCCCGCACTTCCGGCCAGCGCCGCGCGCTTTCCTCGAAATGCTTGAGATCGGCATCCTTCTGGCTGGCAAGGCCGACAAAGACGAAGCCGGTGACTTCAAAGCCCAGCGCCTTGCCATCGAGTTCGGCGTGATAGCCTTTGATGAAGCCCGACTTCTCCAGCGCGCGGATGCGGCGCAGGCAGGGCGGCGCAGTGATCTTGGCGCGGCGCGACAGTTCGACATTGGTGATGCGGCCGTCGGCCTGCAGCTCTGCAAGGATGCGCAGGTCAATAGCGTCCAGCTTGCGGGTATCCAAAACATCGTCCTGTTGGTGGGGCGAGGTGCTATAACGCGGGGCCGGAAACGGAGCAATAATATTTCTCAAATCGTGACGCGCCAGGCAGAAGTTTGCTCGAAATTGGCACATTGATAGCCTTATGCACCGCTTGGCTTTAGTTCCGTCTTGACGGATGACCTTGCCATTACGATATGACATGGCCAGACCCGCGAAAGCCGCAGAGCCATCCATGACCACCAAGCACTCCAAAGTCATTATCCTGGGAAGTGGCCCCGCCGGCTGCACCGCCGCCATCTATGCCGCCCGCGCCATGCTGGAGCCGACGCTGATTTCGGGCATCCAGCCCGGGGGTCAGCTCACCATCACGACCGAGGTGGAGAACTATCCCGGCTTTGCCGAAGCCATTCAGGGCCCCTGGCTGATGGACCAGATGCAGGGTCAAGCCGCGCATGTCGGCACAAAAATCATCCCTGACATCATCAGCGCGGTCGATCTTGCCCGCCGCCCCTTCACACTTGTTGGCGATTCCGGCGATCGCTACTCCGCCGAAGCGCTCATCATCGCCACCGGCGCGCAGGCACGCTGGCTGGGATTGCCGTCCGAAGAAAAATTCAAAGGCTTTGGCGTCTCTGCCTGCGCCACCTGTGACGGCTTTTTCTTCCGCGGCAAACGCGTAGCTGTGGTGGGCGGCGGCAACACAGCGGCCGAAGAAGCGCTGTTCCTCACCAACTTCGCGGACAAGGTTACGCTGATCCATCGTCGCGCCGTGCTGCGTGCGGACAAAACCAACCAGATGCGGCTGGCGGCCAATCCGAAAATTGAAATCATTTATGATTCGGCGGTGGACGAGGTTCTCGGTAACGACAACCCGCGTTCGGTAACGGGCCTCAAAATTCGCAATCTTGATACCGGCGAGCAACGCACCCTGGATGTGGACGGCTTCTTCGTTGCCATTGGCCACGTTCCGGCCACGGAGCTTTTTTACGGGCAACTCGATCTCGACGGGGACGGCTACATTCGCACCGCGCCAGACTCCACTCGCACCAGCGTGCCGGGCGTGTTCGCGGCTGGCGACGTGAAGGACA